>NZ_CP115784.1:0-1367500 GCF_027913215.1 Paracoccus aerodenitrificans | reverse complement strand
GCGTGGCAATGAAAATGGCCGGGCAGCGCGACGCCGCCCGGCCGTTAAGCTTTGTCGTCGCTTACTCGGTCAGGCTGACGCCATAGAAGACATGGCCGCCGAACGGATCGATCTTGTAGCCCTGAACCTTGGTGCTGATCGGCTCATTCACGACCGAATGCGCGATGGTCGCCCAGGGTGCCTGATCCTTGAAGATGACCTGAGCCTCTTCATACAGCCGGGTCCGCTCGGCCTGATCGGATTCTTCCTTGGCCTGCTTAATGATGCTGTCGAATTCCTCGTTGCACCATTGCGCACGGTTGGCATCACCCACTGCGTCACAGCCAAGCAGAACCGCAAGGAAGTTGTCCGGGTCGCCATTATCGCCAGTCCAACCCAGAAGAACCGCGCCGTCGCGATCCGTGGCTTTCGAGCGCTCAAGATACTCGCCCCATTCATAGGACACGATCTCTGTATCCACGCCGATTGCCGAGAAGTCAGCCTGAATCATCTCGGCCATGCGGCGGGCATTGGGGTTATAGGGACGCTGCACCGGCATAGCCCAGATCTTCATCGACAGATCGGTCACGCCCGCAGCTTCCAGAGCGGCCTTCGCGGCTTCCGGATCATAGGGATCGTCCTCGATTGCGTCATTATACGACCACATGGTCGGCGGAATCGGGTTCTTCGCCACGCTGCCCGCACCCTGGAAGATACCGTCCACGATGGCCTGCTTGTCGATGGCCATGTTCAGGGCCTTGCGGACATCGGGATTATCGAAGGGGGGCTGTTGGGTGTTATACGCCATATAGCCCACATTAAGACCCTCGCGGCTGACGACGTTGATATTTTCGTCGGCCTTCATCGCCTCAAGATCGGCGGGGTTCGGATAGGGCATGACATGGCATTCGCCCGCTTTCAGCTTCTGGTAACGGACCGAGGCATCCGGCGTGATCGCGAAGATCAAGTTCTCGATTGCCGCCGGGTCGCGCCAGTATTCGTCATTGCGGGCATAGCGGATCACCGCGTCCTTCTGATAGGCGACGAATTTGAACGGGCCGGTCCCGATGGGCTGCTGATTGAACATTTCCGGCGTGCCGGCTTCGATCAGGTTATCCGCATATTCCTTCGAACCGATCGAGGCGAAGGACATGGCAAGGTTTGCCAGCATCGGCGCCTCGGGGCGGGTCAGAGTGATTTTCACGGTCAGATCATCGACCTTTTCAATCGATTCGATCAGATCCGGCATCGACATTGAGTTGAAATATTCGTAGCTCGCGCCGTCCGTCATGGTGTGATATTCGCCGCCATCCTCGCCCTGACGGGTCAGGCTGAAGATCACGTCATCGGCGTTCATGTCGCGGGTCGGGGTGAAGAAATCGGTCGTGTGGAATTTCACGCCTTCACGCAGCTTGAACGTATATTCCAGCCCGTCCTCGCTGACTTCCCAGCTTTCGGCAAGGCCCGGCTCGATCTCGGTCTCGCCATGCACGAAATGCACCAGCCGGTCATAGACGTTCCGCGACGAGGCGTCGAACGTCGTCCCCGACGT
Source organism: Paracoccus aerodenitrificans (assembly GCF_027913215.1). Lineage (GTDB taxonomy): Bacteria > Pseudomonadota > Alphaproteobacteria > Rhodobacterales > Rhodobacteraceae > Paracoccus > Paracoccus aerodenitrificans. The sequence goes on along the minus strand of NZ_CP115784.1, from coordinate 1,365,969 downwards.
GTACAGCGCCGGATCGAACCCCTCCGGCGAGCCTTCCGAGCAGTAAACCAGATTGGCAGCCGACGCAGCCGATCCCATCAGCATCGCGGCGGCGCTGATCGCGAGAAGTTTTTTCATTTGCTACTCCTGTTGGACATTGGCCCGCATGTTCACGGGTCCTTAGTTGGACTAAACTGCCCCAAAGCCACGGCGCGATGCAAGCATCTCATGCGTGGAACTCAGGCAAATCGAATTCCGCAAGGCCCGGCAGGCCCCGGAATATCGTTTCAGCGCATTGAGCTAGGGGCTGACGCTGTCCCGCGGAACCGCCCGGAAAGGGTTAATATGTCTGCCCCGATCAGGCCGAACATTCCGGCGCATGCGGAACAGGTCAGGAACAAATGTGCATGGGGTTTCACTCTCTTGGGTGTCCCTCAGACTGCCCGGAGTTACCTCACACCTCTGGCCGGACCGTCACTCATCGTCGAACAGGCCGATTTCCTCGGGCGGAGAAATCTCCCGGTAAAGAAGCTGCGCCTGCGGAGCCGAGCCGCGTTTGTCGCTGACACCGATCACCTCGATCAGACGGCGCGTCCGGCCCTGCCGCAGCGAGATATGAACGCCGGGGCGAATGGCGCGGGCGGGCTTCACGCGGTCGCCATCGACCTTTACCCGTCCAGAGTCGATCATCTGCTGCGCCAGAGCCCGCGTCTTGTAAAACCGCGCCGCCCACAGAAACTTGTCCAGCCTGACCGAATCCTTCTCCATCCCGTCAGCGTTGCAGAAAGCTAAAGGAGATCGCAAGACGGATTGACTCGTCCCCCGCTCCGCGATGAGAGGGATCATGACCGAGATCGGGTTCACTCAGGCTGTCCTTGCCGGGCTGGCATCGTTTCTGACGCCCTGCATCCTGCCGATGCTGCCTTTCTATCTTGGCCTGCTGCTTGGGTCGCGACCTGCCGCCATGCGGAACCGGCTGGCAAGCGGGACGGCATTTGCGGGCGGGTTTATGATGATTTTCCTGCTGATATGTCTGGGCAGCACCGCATTGGGCCGGATGTTCCTGCAAGCCTATACCACGCTGCAACTGCTTGCGGCATGTGGTCTGGCGGTTGCCGGTCTTATCCTCGCAGGTGTCGCGCCTGCCATCAGGTTGACCGGCATTGCGGTCTGGTCAGGCCTCGGCCTTGCTTTCGGTTTCGCATGGATCGCCTGTGTCGGACCCACTTTGTCAGCCATTTTCCGCACCGTCTCCGAGGAAATGGGACAGGGCATTTCCCTGCTTCTGGCCTATGGCATCGGAATGACAGCGCCGTTCATTCTGCTGTCGCTGCTTCTGCCGCCGGTATTTGCCCTCCTTCCCGGCGCAAGATCACGCGCCATGCTTGGAGGCGGAGGGCTGATCCTGCTGGCATGTCTGGTCGGAACCGGATCGGTCAACAGGATCGCGCAGTGGATGCTGGAACGGCAGGATTGGTCCGCCCTTCTGCGATAGGATCACGCCGGATCGCGCAATGCCCCGGCGATCCCGCCCAGATCATAGCCCGCCTCACGGGCCGCGCGAAGGATATCGTCGCGGCTGCGCAGACCGCTTTGCGACAATGCCCAGACCGTCGCGCTGCGCGTACCGGAACGGCAATAGGCCAGAACCGGCCCCGGCAAAGCCTCAAGAGCCTGCCCGAACTCTGCCACCGTATCCGCGTCAAGCTGTCCCGGCGTGATCGGAATAGCCTGAAACCCAAGCCCGGCAGCCTTGGCAGCCGCCTCGACCCGGGCCTGATCGGGCTGATCGGGGGATTCGCCGTCGGGGCGGTTGCAGATCACGCTGCGGAACCCCATCTCCGCCAGCCCGGCAAGCTCATCTTCCTGAATTTGCGGCGACACCGAAATCCGGTCGTCGATCTTCCTGATATCCATCTTCCACCCCTCAAAGCTCGTTCAGCGGCACTTTCAGATAGCGTTTGCCCGTTTCATCCGGCTGAGGCAACTCACCCGCGCGCATATTCACCTGAAGCGAGGGAATAATCAGCCGGGGCATCGCAAGGGCCGCGTCGCGCTCGGTGCGGAAATGGATGAACTCTTCGCGCGTCGTGCCGCCGCCGACATGGATATTCTGCGCCCGCTCCTCGGCCACGGTGGTTTCCCAACGGATTTCGCGCCCGTTCGGGCCGTAATCATGGCACATGAACAGCCGCATATCGTCAGGCAGGCTCAGCAGTTTCTGGATACTGTCATACAGCTCACCGGCATCCCCGCCGGGAAAATCCGCCCGGGCCGAGCCACCATCCGGCATGAACAGCGTATCGCCCACGAAAGCCGCATTCCCGATCACATGGGTCATGCAGGCAGGCGTATGGCCGGGCGTGTGGATGACAAAACACTCCATCGTGCCGATCTTGTAGCGGTCCTGATCCACGAAAAGCCGGTCGAACTGGCTGCCGTCGCGCTGGAACTCTGTCCCTTCGTTGAAGATCTTGCCGAACATTTCCTGTATCAGGGTGATATTCCGACCGATCCCCAGCAATCCGCCCAGTCTCGACTGGATATAGGGTGCGCCGGACAGATGATCCGCATGCACATGGGTTTCGATCAGCCATTCCAGATCCAGCCCGTTATCCCGGATGAAGGCAATGATCTGGTCGGCATGGTCATAGCTGATCCGACCGGCGGCATAGTCGATATCCATCACGGAATCTATCACCGCGCAGCTTTGCGAGTCAGGGTCACGGACGACATAGGAAATCGTGTTGCTGGCATCGTCGAAAAATGCCGTGACATCGGGACGGGTTTCCATATCGACAGGATAGCTCATCTGTGCCTCTCTGTTTTCCGGGGCCGCAACGATGCGGAAAAAACATATCCGACAAGCCCTGAAAATAGAACGTCGTCGTGCCTGTTCCAACCCTTCCGGCATGATTTTTCCGATCGGACCCGGTCACGGTTTCGGCACATCAGGTATAATCCGGGGCTGTTACATCTTCTGCCAAATCAGCCCCTCAGCAGGTCGGAACTGCCGCAATATTGACCATAAGCCTGTGACCCGAAATAAAGAACGGAACCGTCCGGCTCATCAAGAATAATTCAGTTGAAGCCTGCAACGCTCCGCCTAAGAGAGAAGCATGGATATCGTAGTCATCACGGCGATCATCGCCTCTCTGTTTCTTCTGATCGGACTGGCCGAGCCTCTGGCAATCCGTCTGCGCCTGCCGTTCAGCGTGGTGCTTGCTCTTCTGGGCGTCATCATCGCAACCGGAGCTAGCTTCCTTCTGACGACGACCCTGACCAACGCGTTCAACGAGCAGGCCGCAGCGGTCCTGATGCTGCCGATCCGCTCGAATGTGTTCCTTTATATCTTCCTGCCGACGCTCATCTTTCAGGCGGTGCTGGAGATGAATCTCAGGCGGATGGCGGATGACTGGGTGCCGATCCTCGTTCTGGCCGTCGTGGCGGTGCTCGTGGCGACGGTCTTCGTCGGAACCGCGCTGAGTTGGACCGGAGAAATCCCGGTCGCAGCGGCATTCCTGATCGGGTCCATCGTCTCGACTACGGACCCGTCAGCGGTCGTCGCGATTTTCCGGTCCCTTGCGGCACCGCGTCGGCTGGCCCGGATCATCGAGGGTGAGAGCCTGCTGAACGACGCGGCCGCAATCGCGCTGTTCTCGCTGTTCATGGGATTTGTCATGAGAGGCATCCCGGACCCCACCATCGGCACCGCGCTGATGCAGCTTCCTGTTCTGATGCTTGGCGGAGCACTGATCGGTCTGCTGGCCGGACGTGCCGCCGTGGCCGTGATGGCGTTGGTCTCGGAGCATGAGCTGGCGGTGATCTCGATTTCCATCGCGCTGCCTTACCTGTCCTTTATCGCGGCAGAGCAAAGCGGATATGCCTCGGGTGTGATTGCCGTGGTTACATCGGCCATGACGCTGAACTTTCTGGGACCGGCCAAAATGTCCCCCGGGATCTGGAGCAATCTGCGCCAAATCTGGGCAACGCTGGCTCATTGGGCCGGGGCGCTGATCTTTATTCTTGCGGCGTTGCTGATCCCCCGGCTTCTCGGCGATGCAACTTTGCGGGACGCCGCCCTGATCGCCATCGTCGTTCTGGCGGCTTTCCTTGCCCGCGCGGTGATCCTGTGGGGGGTGCTGCCGGTCCTGACCTTGCTGCGCCTGTCGCCCGAAGTGCAGCGCCCCTATCGCGTGGCGATCCTCTGGGGTGGACTGCGCGGCGCCGTCACGCTGGCGCTTGCGCTTGCCGTGACCGAAAGCGCCTTCGTACCGCCCGATGTCAAGCGGCAGGTTGGCATCATGGCAACCGGTTTCACCCTGTTCACCCTGTTCGTTCAGGGGACCACGCTGCGCCGCGTCATCAAACGGCTTGGCCTCAGCAAATTATCGCCTCTGGATGCCGCCCTGTCCAATCAGGTGATCGCCGTCGCCCTGCAACAGGTGCGCGAGGATATGGCCCAGACGGCGGAAAGCTATCGCCTGACGCGGCAGACGGTGCGCTCCGAGGCAAAGCGCTTTGCCGAGCGGCTGAACGACGCCGTCACGAAAGCCGAGGAATCCGATGCGATTCTTGACCGGGACCGGGTGACGCTTGGCCTGATCGCCCTTGCCGGGGCGGAACGGGAAATGGTTCTGAAGGCCTTTCATGACCGCGAGATCTCGGCGCGTATACTTGAAACCGTCCTGACCGAGGCTGACCGCGTGATGGAGGGTGCACGCCATGCGGGCCGCGTTGGCTATGCCCGCGCGGGGCGGCATATTCTCAAGACCGGGCCGGGTTTCCGGCTGGCGCTGATCCTGCATAACCGTTTCGGCCTGTCGCGCAGGCTGGAGCGTTTGACGGCGGACAGGTTCGAGGTGCTTGTCGCGCAGCGCCAGATCATCGCCGGGTTGCATGGTTTTCTGGACCGCCGCATCCGCCGTATTCATGGCCGCCGGGTCGCGGATCTGCTGCATGAGATGCTGGCCCGCCGTCTGGAGGAGGTCGAGCAGGCGCTTGAGGGGATGCGGCTGCAATTCCCGGAATTTGCCGAGGATATCGAGCGCCGCATGATCCGCCGCACCGCGCTGCGCCTTGAGGAACGCGAATATGAATCGTTCTACGAGGACGGGCTGATCGGTGCCGAATTGTTCATGTCGCTCAATCAGGATATCTCGGCCCGCCGTCAGCGCTTCGAATCGCGCCCGCATCTCGATCTTGCCGTTCAGAAGCTGGAACTGGTCCGCAGCCTGCCGGTCTTTGCCGGGCTGGACGATGCGGCGCTGAAAACCCTGTCCCGTGCGCTTGTGACGCGATACGCCGCGCCCGGACAGATCATTCAAAGCAAGGAGACCGCCGAACGCGCGGTGTTCTTCATCTCATCCGGCGCGGTCCAGATCGAAACCGCAGGCGGTCATCACCGTCTGGGTCGCGGCGAGATGTTCGGCCAGATGAATCTGCTGATGAAGCGCACCCCGCGCACCGAGATCCGCGCCATTGCACCCTCTACCCTGCTGAGGCTGGATGAAGAGCGTTTCCGAAGCCTGCTGAAACGCAGCCCCTCGCTGCGTCAGGCGGTGCGGGATGCGGCCATCAAGCGCGGCATCGACCCCGAAAAGCTGGATCTTGCCGCCTGATCGCGTCTGGCCTCAGCCCGGCAGCGATGCGGGATCTTCGGGCGACAGCAGGGCCTGCCGGAATAAGGGCTCGCTCAGCACGACCTCACCCGCGCCAAGTTTCACCGCATGATCGAGCGCACGGGCGGTCAGTTTCTGCGCTGCCTCGACGGACGCGGTCAGGGACATCCCCCGGCCAAGACATGCAACGATAATGCCCGTGAAGAGATCGCCCGTTCCCGGTAATGCCACCGGCAGATGCGGAGTCGGGTGACGGCTCGGCTGGTCCGGTCCCAGAATAATGCTTTCGATATAGCCTTCCTGCGTATCCTCCAGATCGCACCCCGTCGCGATCAGCCGCGCCTGAGGGGCAAGCGACAGCGCCGCCGCGGCAGCCTGAAGGTCGGCCAGCGTCTCGATGGGCTGCCCGCTGAGCCATGACAACTCGAACGGATTCGGCGTGGCGATATCGGCCATCGGAAGCAATCTGTCCCGCATCGCCGAGGCAATCGAGGCGGGTACATACAGCCCCGGCCCGGCATCGCCCATCACCGGATCGCAGACATAAATCAGCGCCGGGTTCCTCTCCTTCGCCTCGGCGACGAAATCCGCGATCTGCGCGGCGACTTCGGGCGATCCGATATATCCGCTCAGGATGAATCCGGCCCGTTCGGGCAATCCCCGCTCCCATGCGCCGCGCAGCAGGTCGGCGAAGAAATCGGGCGGCATGGCACGTCCGCGCAGCGTGGGATAATCCGGCGTATTCGAGAACACCACGGTCGGTACGGCAGCGACTTCCAGCCCCGCCGCCTGCATGGGAAACACGGCGGCCGAGTTACCGACATGGCCAAGAACTACCTGGCTTTGAACCGAGATCACCAAAGGCGGGCGTTTCATTCCGTGCCGTCCAGTCTTTTGCTCCAATCCTCGACCCGGCCGCTTTTCAGCCGCCGGACCGCATATTTCCGCCAACCATCGGCCAGCACGTCCAGACCCGCAATCCCCTCCAGTTCACTCTGGTTCAGGCGGTGGACATAAAGCGCCCGCCACAGACGGATCAGAGGCCAGTCCGGTGCAACCCGGTCGGCAAGCACCAGCAGATCGTCGGGTGAGACGGTTCCCGGTTGCAGAACGCGGTAATACCATCCCGTGCGGCCCGTCATCTGAACCCGCCGCGCCATGTCGGAAACATCGAAGCGGAAATTCAGCTTCCAGCAGGGCTGCCGCCCCTGAGACACTTGCAGCAAAGCGGTCCCCAGTCGGAAAATATCCCCCACCGCCACATCTTTTTCTGTCATGCCGGTGGTCGAGATATTCTCACCGAAGCCCCCCGGCTGCCTCAACGGCGGCAGATCGCCAAGTTCTTCCCGCCACAGCGCATAATGATCCAGAGGATAATGATGCACGGCCTTTTCAATCCCGCCATGCACATGCCGGTCAGCCTGCTCGTCGCTTTCAAACCCCTCAGCCCCAAGCGCCAGAGGCCGTTCCACCGGCGTCTTGACGATCCCGCTGAGCCGCCCGCTTCCGGCCAGAAGCACCTTGCGCCCGGTCAAAAGCCTGATCTTCACCGCCGAGCCACCTCTGCATGATCGAAATTCAAGCGGCCATCACCGCATCCGCAGTCCTGCACCAGCAGAAGATGCGGCGCAAGCCGGTCGGTGGGTGAAAACCATCCGGAGGGACGGGCTTATACTGTTTGCATTCCCGAAAACATGGTGACCCTCTGCCCTTTGATTGCGGCGAGCTTAGCCAACAAACGGCCAGGGTCCGGGAAACTCTCCGACGGGTAATATGTCGGAAACCAAAGTCGGAGCCGGCGTTTCAAGCCACGCATAGACCGTCACCGCACCCGGCTCCAGCACCATCTCGCTTTTTCCGTCAGCCCTGTGATCGAGATGAACAGAATGACAGGTCGAAGGAGCGATCTGACAGGTGACTTTCCCGATCTGGGCTGTCAGCGCCCTGTGGACATGGCCCGAGATCATCCGAACCGGGCCGGGATGCGCCTCAAGACGCTGCATCAGCCGGTCGCCATTATGCAGATTATCTGCATCCATCACGCGGATACCGCTATGCATCCAGGGATGATGCGTGGCAATAACGGCTGGCTGATCCCCGATCCGCGACAGTTCCTGATCGAGATAGGCGAAACCCTGGTCGGACATCTCGCCATGATGCGCACCCTCCAGCAGCGTATCCAGCCCGATCAGGGAAAACGAACCGAAATCACGGCGCCACTGGATCGGGCCATCGGCAGGCATCCAGCCCTGATCGGCAAAGGCACTCCGCATCGCCTCACGCTGGTCGTGATTTCCCGGAATGGCAAGCCAGGGAAGATCGAGCCGCGTCATGATTTCAAGGAAATGCGCATATTCTTCCGCCGTGCCGTGTTCGGTCAGATCGCCGGTCAGGATGGCGCACTCGACTTCGGGCAGAAATGACAGTCTTTCATTGATCGTCGTGACCGCTCGGCTCAGCGCGGCGGCCGTCTCGGAACGCCCGCCGACGACTTCGCCCTTTGGCACGATATGCGTATCCGTGATCTGGATAAAACCGGGCATCAGGAGGCCTCTCTTTCGTTGTCTACAATGATGATTGCGTCCGGCGGGATCGAGATGCGGACCTGCTGACCGGGCTTCGGTGCGCTCAGTCCCGTATGCCGGGCAAAAAGGATGCCCTCCGAAATCCCGGATAGGGCAACCCGGTAATGGGTACCCAGAAAGGTCACGGCCTCGACCTTTGCCTGAACAGGGCCGTCCGGGTCCAGAATGATATCTTCGGCCCGGATAAAAGCTGACTGATTGGCAAGAGCGCCCCCGCCAAGCCGAACCGTTCCCCCATCGAGATGCAGAAGATCGCCGTCGAAACACCCGCCAAGCGGCATGGCATCACCTACGAAACCTGCGACAAATGCGGTGGAGGGCTTGCGATACAGCGCCTCTGGCGTACCGATCTGAGCGATGCTGCCCTCGCTCATGACGGCAACGCGGTCGGCAATCGCCATCGCCTCATTCTGGTCATGCGTCACGAAAATCGCGGTGATGCCGAATTCCCGCAAAAGCAGCGCAAGCTCATCACGAAGCTGCGTCCGTAAAGCCGCATCAAGCGCCGAGAGAGGCTCATCCAGTAACAGAATGCGCGGCCTCGGTGCAAAGGCCCGCGCCAGAGCGACGCGCTGCCGCTGACCGCCGGAAAGCTGCGTGACCGCGCGTTCCGCATAGGGTTGCAGACGACACAGCGCGATGACCTCATCGACCCGCGCAGTGATCTCGGATTTGCGCAAGCCCTGCATTTTCAACCCATAGCCGATATTGCCGCGCACCGACATATTCGGAAACAGCGCATAGGACTGAAAGACCATGCCCACCTTGCGGCGATCGACCGAAAGCGCCGTGACATCTTCACCGTCGAACAAGATGCTTGCACCGGGATCCGCGGTTTCCAGCCCGGCGATAATCCGCAGAAGCGTCGTCTTGCCGCAACCTGACGGCCCCAACAGCGACACGATCTCACCCTGCGCGATATCCAGATCGCTTGGCAGAAGCGCCCGCGTGCCTCCGGGGAAGGTTTTGGCGACATTGCGGAGTGTCAGGGTCATGAGCCGATTCTCTGGCTGCGGGCGCTTGCCCATTGCATGGCCATCAAAAGCGGCACGATCATGACAAAGAAGACCAGCGTATAGGCCGAGGCGATCTCAAGACGCATCGACGCATAGCTGTCCGCCAGCCCCACCGGCAGCGTCTTCAGAAACGGCGTATGCAGCATCCATGTCAGGTTGAATTCACCGATGGACAAGGTCACCACGGTCAGCGCCCCGGCAAGGATACCCGGCATCGCATTCGGGACAACGATATCGATAAAACGCCGCCACGGAGTTGCGCCAAGCGAGGCGGCACCTTCCTCCAGCATTTTCAGATCAATGGCCGACAGGACAGACAGCACCGCCCGGACCATGAAGGGCAGCGTGTAAAGGACATGGCCGGTCAGGATGAAGCTCCAATGCGACCGAAACCCCTGCATTGAGCCGTAAAGCTGCAACAGAGCCAGACCAAGCGCCAGCCCGGGAATCGTAAGCGGCAACGAGATGAACTCTTCCAGAATGCGGGAAATGCGTCCGGGATTACGCGCCAGTGCATAGGCGGCGGGAACTCCGATCAACAGCGTACAGAAAAGGCAGGCAAGCGCCAGCCAAATCGACAGGAAGATACTGTCGGCATACAGCGCCCAGACCTCTCCGATCCATTTCAGGGTCAGACCGGATGACAGGCCCAGAAAATAATTCACCGTCAGCCCGGCCAGAACCGACTGGATCGTCGGCACCAGCAGAAAGGCGCAGGCCAGCAGCGTGACCGTCAGTTGTATCAGCCGTGCCGGCGAGTTCAGCATGTCATCCCCCCGCCGCAACGGCATTGCCGGCAAAGCTGCGGGCGATCAGAAGCATGGACCATGTCACAACCCCAAGCACGACGGACAGCGCCGCCGCCATCGCGAAATTCGCTGAAAGGGTGAACTCGGTATAGATCACCATCGGCAGCACATCGATATCGGTGGCCAGCGTAAATGCGGTGCCGAATGCCCCCATTGCCGTGGCAAAAGCAATCGCCCCCGCCGCAACCATCGCCGGAGCAAGCGCGGGCAGCAGCACATCCAGAACGATGCGATAAGAGGGTGCGCCGAGCGTCCTCGCCGCCTCTTCAAGCGCGGGATCGATCTTTTCGGCGGCGGCCATGACGGTCAGCAACACACGCGGGATCGAAAAATAAAGATAGCCCAGAAACAGGCCAAACAGAGAATAGGCGAACACCCAATGGCCCGGCAGCAACTGGTTAACCAGCCCCTGCCTGCCGCCAAGCAGGATAATCATGAATCCGACCACCACTCCGGGAAATGCCAGAGGCAGGGTCAGGATCGACAAAAGCAGGTTGCGGCCCGGAAATCTGTTGCGCACCAGAAACAGCCCCGCCGTGGTCGAAATCGCCAGGGCGGCAATCGTCACCGCAACAGACACCGCAACTGTCTGAAAAAGCGAGGTCAGATAGCGCGGTTTTTGCAGGATCTGTAAATATGTCCCCCATCCCGCCTCTCCTCCGGCCGAGACCTGTACCAGCCGCACCAGCGGCAGCAACAGAAAGGCTAGGGTGAAGATCGCCAGAGGAAGCAGGCAGATCAGAACGAACTGACGCGATGTCATCTCTTACCCCTTGAGGGATGGGCGGCAGGTAAATACCCCGCCGCCCGGCCTGCGATTACTCGACTTCGGACAGGTAACGTTCGCCGAATGCCGCCTGCGCCTGCTCCATTTCGGCGTAATCAACCGATTGAGCGCGTTCATATTCGCTTGCGGGCAGGAATTTTTCCGCGACCTCGGCGGGCAGCTCTACCGGACGCGCCGGCTGCAGATAGGCATTCGTCCAGATCGCCTGCCCTTCATCGGACAGGATATAATCAAGCGCTTTCTTGCCCGCCTCGGCATGGGGTGCATTGGCCACGAGGCTCATGACATAAGGCACCCGAACCGAGCCTTCACAGGGCAGGACGAATTCGAAGTTGCCGTCCTCTTCGTATTTGGCGCGATAGGCGTTGAAATCATAATCGAACAGGATCGGGATCTCACCCGAGACCACCCGCGCGAAAGATGTCTGTTTCGGCACGATCGGATTATTGTCAGCCAACTTGCTGAAGAATTCGATAGCAGGATCGAAATTGCCCAGATCGCCGCCATTGGACAGGTTCACCGCAACCGCGCCGGCATAGCCGACAAAGGCGGAAGACGGATCGAGATAGCCGACCATACCGTTATATTCCTGCTTCAGCAGATCCGAGAAGCACTGCGGAACCTCGGCACCGCCAAGCGCATCGACATTCACGAAAAGCCCTATCGTGCCATAGTGAACGGCAAACCAGTTGCCCTCGGGGTCTTTCAGCCCTTCGGGGATTTCGTCGAAACCGGCGGGCTTGTAGGGCTCGACCAGCCCTTCATTGCCTGCCTTGATGCCGGTCGTCACGCCATAATAGGCGACATCCGCAACCGGATTTTCCTTTTCGGCGACAAGTTGGGCGAAGGTCTGGCCCGAGTTCTTGTTGTCATGCGGCATCTGCACATCCGCATTCTCATCGAGCGCTTCCAGCATCGAAGCCCAATCCGCCCATTCCGGCGGGCAGTTATAGCAGATGGCCTCATCGGCCAGTGACGGCGCGGCGATTGCGGTTGTGGCGACTGCGGCGATGGCGATATATTTCATCGGTTCGTCCTCTTCAGGTTTTGTTCCAGACTGGGGTGAACTGACAACGGCCGGGCTGCACCCCGGCCGTTGTCGCTTTCCGGGCGCGGCGGGGCGAGCGTAGCCCCGGTGCGGAAAGTAAATGGCAGAGCAGGCAGCTGAGGCAGCGTTTCGCCCTGCATGGCGGATAAAAGCGTTGTGGCCGCCTGACGACCCATCGCTTCAGGCGCTGTTTCTATCGTCGCAATCGGCACTTCCAGCATTCGCCCTGTCTCGATCCCGTCAAAACCGACCACCGAAAGATCGCGCGGCACCTGCAGGCCCAGTATCCGCGCCGCTCGCTGAAGCGAAATCGCCAGAAAATCATTCGAGGCGAAAATCGCCGTGACATCTGGAATCCGCTCAATGATCCGCGCCAGATTCTCCGGCGTCTTCGCATCTTCCTCGCTAAGCTCGATCAGAACGGGATCGGGCATTCCGCGTTTACGGCACTCTGAGAGAAATCCCGCAAAGCGATTGCGCGATCTGTCCGAGCAGGAAAAGCGCAGGGCCAGAAAACAGGTCTGCCGGTGCCCAAGGCGATGCAACTGCCGGGCCACCTCGCGCGATGCCGCGAAATTATCGACATAGGCGCTTGTGAAGCCCCCGACCGGATCGTGAAACATCAATGTTGCCGGAACGGCCCGCTCTCGGGTCATCTTCATTGCCCGACTGCCTCCCGGTCCGACCATCGTCACGATCAGCCCATCGACCTCTTTCGAGAGGAAAGTCGCAATCGCGTCCTCATCGGCAATCCCGTCATAATTGGAGCTGGCGATCAGAAGCTGATAACCCGTTCCTGCCAGCGTCATATGCACGCCCTGCACAGCCTCGGCGAAAACCGGATTGGCAAGCGACGGCACAAGGCAGCCAATCGTCATCGAGCGACTGCTTTGCAGCGCACGCCCGATTGCGCTGAACGAAAACCCAAGCCTGTTCGCGGCGTCCTCGACCCGGTCGCAGGTCTCGGCGCTTGCCGGTCCGGATTTGTTAAGCACCCTGCTGGCAGTCGCCACACCGCACCCCGCCTCGCGGGCAACATCCTTGATGGTGACTCGGGGTCGTCGCGACATGAGCATACTCAGTGGAAACGTTTCCAAGTCATAGATACAGACGATTCGCGACAGGGGAATGACATCCTGCGAGGTCTGGCCTGCACAGCGATGAAACCGGGTTGAACCGCAATCGCCCTAACCGGCACGCCATGGCAAGGTTCCAGGCGGGAGCCGTCGCCCAAGACGGTCTGTAACGATCACCAGCAGGCCGACCAGTGCCAGAGACATCACCGACAATGCAGCCGCGCCGGTCGAATTTCCCTCATATTGCATCGAAAAAATCTGAACGCCGATGGTTTCCTGACCGGCGGACCACAGCAGCGCCGACAAGGTCAGCTCATTGATCGCGGTCATGAAGATCAGCATCGCACCCGCCATCGCCGTTGGTGCCAGTGCCGGAGCCGCAACAAAAACGATCCGGCGTGTAATGCCGATCCCGGCCACGCGGGCGGCCTCATCCAAAGTGGGATCAGAGGCAGCGATTGTGGCCTCGACCGGACGCAGCGCCATCGGCAGGAACCGTCCAAGATAGGCGATCAGCAGGATCGCCGCCGTGCCGTAGACAGAGATACCGATCACCGGCAGCGGGCGCAGATAGACAAGGATCATCGCCAGCGCCAGCACCGTTCCCGGCACGACGAATGCGGCGTCGGCAAGCCAGCTCAGCAGCCTGGCCGCGCGGTTCCCCGCCGTGAATGCCAGCCATCCCAGCAATATGCTGATCGCGGCCGAGACCATCGCAGCGATCCCGGCAAGGCTGAAGGAATTGACGAAAGCGCGACCAAGCGCGGGATTGGCCATGATTTCGGTGAAGTTCTTAAGGCTCGCCGTGTCCAGTCCGAAGGGAACTCCAAGCGCGGGGATCAGCGCCGTTGTAACAAGTGCGATGATGGGCAGGACCGACAACCAGATCAGCCCAAGCCACAGCAGCGCCATGATCGCCCATTTTCCCCGGCCCATATCAAAACCGGAAAAACATGCGCCAGAGGGAAGCGGCACCGCAAAACCGCGCAGGATAATCTGACGCAGCAGCAGCGCGATGGCAGCAAGAAACACCAGCACAAGGGCAATTGCTGCAACGCTGCCGATCACATCCGGCCCGAAGCCGTTCAGTCGCTGATAGATCAGTGTCGTCAGGACCGAAAACCGGCCCGGAATACCAAGCAGGGCAGGCACGCCGAAATTCCCGATCGCCGCAGCGAAGGCCAGCACGGCACCTGCGCCAATCGCGGGCAGAACAAGCGGCAGGACGATGCGCCGCGTGATCCGACCCGGAGGCGAGCCCGCAATCCGCGCCGCCTCGATCAGATCCGCAGGAATGGACGACAGGCTTGCCCGGACCGCGATGAACACCAGAGGCATATGCTCAAGCCCCATCAGCCAGGCGACGCCCGCACCCGAATAAAGCGGATTGCGCGAACCGGGGGCCGGGGCCAATCCGATTACCGACAGAACCGGCGAGCCGCTTCCCATCAGCTCGATCCATGCCAGCGCCATGATCTGCGAAGGGATCAGCAAGGGCGACAGCGCCAGAAAACTGATCAGGGTCCGACCCGGAATACGCGAAAGCCCGGTCGCGAAGGCAAGCGCAACGCCGATCACCGTCGAAACCAGCACCGATCCCACCGAGGCCGACAGCGTATTCCAGAACGCACGCTGAAACCCCCTGCCCGACAGCGTATCGCGCATGAGGCCCAGAATCTGGCCCTCTTCGCCCGGCGCAATGGAAAGCGCGAACAGCCGGATCAGAGGCCATGCGCCGGTCAGCAGAACACAGACGGCAAGAAGGGCGACGATCAGATGAACGCCGCCCCTTCCCGTAATGTCCCGCCGCGTATCAGCCGCCGAAAAGTTCAGCGAACTGCTCTTTATTGGCCTGATCGTCAGCCATAAGCTGGTCGGCATCCAGCGGCAGAATATTCAGGCTGTCCAGCGCCGGATAACCCTCTGGCGCGGACATGTCCGAAAGGATCGGGAAATAACCCTGCCCGACCGATTGTTCCTGCGCTGCCTGCGACAGCTGCCAGTCGACAAAGGCTTTGGCGGCCTCTTCATTATCGGTGCCGTTCACGATGGCGACAGGCTGCGTAATGGCGCTGACACCCTGATCCGGCCAGACGAAATCAACAGGCGACCCATCGGCCTTGGCGTTCATCGCCATGTATTCGATGATGATCCCATATGCTTTCTCGCCGCGTGCAACAGCCTCGATGACCGTGCCGTTACCCTGCCCGGCAACGGCGCCGTTTTCGGCAAGCTCTTCATAGAAGCCCCAGCCGAATTCCGGTTGCTGAACCATCGTGCCGACATGAATGACCGCCGCGCCGGAATACAGCGGACTGGGCATGATCAGCGAGCCGGCGACATCGGCAGCCCGCAGATCGTCCCAGGAGGTCGGAGCGGTTTCGACCATCCCGGTATTATAGACGATCCCCGTCGTGATCAGCTTGGTCCCGAAAAAGGTCATATTCGGGTCGATCACATCTTCCGGGATCCCCTCGACCGGCGCATCCTCATAGGCCAGAAGGCGATCATCATTCTTCAACTGGGTCATCGCCACGGCATCGGCGATCAGCAGAATATCGGCAGGGGTAGACCCCGCCGCGAATTCCGCCTGAAGCTTCGACATCAGCTCGGTCGTGCCGGTGCGGAAGATTTCGACCTCGACATCGGGATAGTCCTTATTGAAGGCCTCGACCACGAGGGCCATCTGCTCCTGCGGCTGAGAGGTATAGACGGTGATCTCACCCGAGGGATCTGCAATGGCAGGCGTCGTGACGCTGGCTGCTGCAAGTATGAGAGGAGTTGCAAAACGCATTTCTTGATTCCTTTTGTCGCTTCCCTGCTTGCCTAGCGATCAGCTCTGACACATTCGTGACAGTTCCTTTCAGCGATGAGGCAGAAAGCCGACATGTGCAACGATCTGCATTTCTTATGCCGTCGCCCTGCCAACGCTGCCAGACCAAACCCACAGAAACGCGGCAATAAAAGCGGCAGCCCCCCGGACCTCACGCGGGAACGGCCTGCCCTTGCCGAAGCCTCTCCGCGACAGGCACGGGGGCAGTTCCCTCACGCGGCAGCACCCACCCGCCGCGCAATGCGATGCGAATCTGATCGCCCTGCCGCGCGGGCTGATTCAGCCGAACAGGCAGTGAATCGGCCTCGGGCAACTGATCCAGCATGACATCGGCGATATAGTGACCATCCTCGAAGCGTACAGAACCGATCCTGCCGTCCAGCCCGTCAGCAGATGGCACCAGATCGCGCGAATGCAGGCAAAGCCATGCCGGACCCCGATCCACACAACCCGGGATCGTCACCTCATCCCGACCGATAACGATCCGGCAAAAACCCTCCGCGCTTCGGCCCGAGACACTCACCGGCAGGGTACGGCCCTGCCCGACAAACCGGGCAACCATCGGCGTGGCCGGGCGGTCGAACAGATCGTGCGGAGATCCGATCTGCTCCAGCCGACCGCGATCCATCACGCCGACAAGATCGGCGACCGCCATCGCCTCGTTCTGGTCATGCGTCACGAAAACCATCGTGCAGCCGGTTGCCTCGTGAATACGCCGGAACTCACCCAGCATGGACTGACGCAAATGCGCATCGAGATTGGCCAGAGGCTCATCCAGAAGCAGAATGCGCGGCCGCGCCGCCAGACTTCGGGCCAATGCCACGCGCTGCCTTTGCCCGCCGGAAAGCTCATGCGGCTTTCGCGCCGCCATCTGTGTCATGCCCACCATGCGCAGCGCGTCCCGCACCCTGTCTTCCCGCTCATCGCGGCGCAGGCGATTCAGCCCGAAGCCGATATTGCCCGCAACCGTCATGTGGGGCCAGAGCGCATAGGACTGGAACACCATGCCCAGATCGCGCTGCTCCGGCTCGACAAATCTGTCATCAGAGGCAACCACCTGCCCGCCAAGCGTCACCGAACCCTCATCCGGGCGGACCAGCCCTGCGATCAGCCGCAGCAAAGAGGTCTTGCCGCAGCCCGACGGACCAAGCAAGGCGACAAACCTGCCCGAACCAAGCGTGACGCTGACATCGTCCACGGCAAGCGTCCGATCGAAACGGAGAGAGACGCGATCAAAGGAGATTTCCGACATGCGAACTCGATAGGCTCCGATTACAATGCTTTCATGACAGGCAGATCCCGGTCGGCCTTGTCACAGGACTGACAGCATAGCTGCATGGAAGCTGAATCGCGATCATGATATCCCTCAACTCCTGCTTTCAGGGCAGCAGCCAGAGAACGTCAAATGGAAGGATCGGTTCATGAAGATATCGGTGGAAACCACACTCGAATATGATCTTGAAGTGCCCGGCCCGGCTGTTTTGTCGGTCGAAACGGCTGGCGCGTTCGGACAGACCATTCTCGATGCGCATATCGATCTCGGCGATCTGGAAAGCTTCGCGCGTGTGCCCGGCGATGAGGGCATCGGCGAGCGTATCGTCATCCGCCCGCGCGAGCATCTGTCCTGCAAATACCGCGCCACCGTCCTGATTGAGCGGCCCCGCCCCGATTTTTCCTCACTGCAAGCGACACCGTTCGAGCAACTGCCCGGAGACGCGCTGCGCTATACCCTGCCCTCGCGCTATTGCCCGTCCGAGCGTTTCGGGAATTTCGTTCACAAATGCTTTGGGAACCTGTCGGGCGGTGCGCGTGTGGCTGCGATGCGCGATTGGGTCGAGGAGAATCTGGATTACACCTCCGGGGTTTCCGGCCCCGAGACGACGGCGGTCGATACCTTCCTTGAGCGCCGCGGGGTCTGCCGGGATTATGCGCATCTGCTGATTTCGCTGTGCCGGGCTGCGAATATTCCCGCCCGGATGGCCAGCGTCTATGCACCTGATGTCGATCCGCCGGATTTCCACGCGGTTGCAGAGATCTTTCTGGATGGCGCGTGGCATCTGATCGATGCAACCGGCATGGCATATGCGGATAATATGGCCATCATCGCCGTCGGTCGCGATGCAACAGATGTGGCGTTTCTGTCCTCCGTGCAGATGGCGACGCTGGTGTCTCAAAGCATCTCTGTCCGCCGCGCCGACTGATCTGCTCCGGGAAGAGCGCTGATCTGCATGAAGATTGGCGCATAACCCCGGTGCTTCCACAGAATCTGCATCGGCCTACTGTCTGATTTGTCTGCAATAATCTGCTCATTCCCCCTCGACGGCTTGCGTTATTTCTTCTAAGCATCGCCGCCGAAATTCGGACCAGGCAGAGCGCACCCACGTCCCGATACCGCAACTCTGCCCCGGATTGCTTATGACGTGGACACTGGACAGCCTGTTCCAACGCTATGCCGATGAAATCAGACGCGGATTTGTCCGGCGCGGACATAGCGTCGAAGATGCGGTCGATCTGACGCAAGAGGTTTTCCTGCGGCTGATCCGGGTGGGCATGGATGAAAAACTTGCCAATCCGGGGGCTTATCTGCATCAGATCGCGCGAAATCTTTCCGTCGACAGTCGCCGCAAGGCTCATCACAAATATCTGGTCGATCTACCAGCCGGGCTTGTGGAATCCGTCGCCGATCCGCAGCCGGCCGAGGATGCCAAATTTCTTTACCGCGAACAGATTCACATCGTCGAGGACGTGCTTGCCGGGCTTCCCGACAAGACGCGGCAAGCCTTCATCCTCTATCAGTTTAAGGGCATGACGATGAGCGAAACCGCGAAAACCATCGGTCTTTCGGCCTCAAGAACATGGGTCCTGATCCATCAGGCCTATGACGTTCTGCGCCGCGCTCTTGATGACGGCGACATGATGTCGGAGCGCCGGAAGCTATAATCAAAGCTTCGCGGGGCAATGTTCGGATCCCCCGGCAGCACATTAATAAAGTGCATATATGTAAAATTATACAACTTTAAGACGAATAAACGGCCATTCTCTTCGTCTTAACAGATGTAGCTGGCAACGACTCCGGTCGCCGCCAAATCCGAAAAACGACGAAAGGAGATTCGGGGGCATGCGCCTGACCGATCAAAATATCATTCCCCGCCCGGGGCGACGCGCCTTGATCGCGGCCCTGATGGCCTCTGCCAGCCCGGCATTCATTCTGGCATCCGCAAGCACCGCGCATGCGGAACCGAGCGAGGCCTTTGCGCTTCTTGAAACAGGGACGACGTCCGGCAGCGCAGCTTTGTCCAAGGACGCATATGTTCTGAAGCCGATCCATCTTCGCCCCGAAGATGAACGCGCAGCCGCGGTTTACGATGAGGCAGCCTCATCGGATTACATTTCCGGTCAGGAACTGGCCCGGTTCGGCAATTCATCCGCAGCCGATATGCTGCGCGGTCAGCCCGGAGTTCAGGTCGGAGACAGCCGTAATGGCGGCGGTCTGGACGTTAATATCCGCGGCATTCAGGGACAGAACCGGGTGGCCGTCACGGTTGACGGGACGCAGCAATCGCTGAACGTCTATCGCGGCTATGCGGGGACGCAGAATCGCAGCTATATCGACCCTGATCTGATCAGCAGCGTCGAGATCAACAAGGGCACCACCTCGGATCCCGGCACGGCGAGCGCGATTGGCGGAAGCGTCAATATGCAGACCATCGTGCCCGAGGATATCCTGCTTCCCGACAGGAAATTCGGCATCCGCATCCGGGGTGAGTTGCAGGATAACGGCATCGATCCCCCGCATCGTCCCTTTCACCGGCTGGACCCCGGCAAGTCGCGCGACATGCTTGCGGCACTGCCACGCAAGGATCGTGGCAATATCCTGAACTCGGACAGCAAGTCCGGCAGCATCGCGGCGGCTTTCATGGGCGGCAACTGGGATGTTCTGGGTGCCTATGCCACACGCGAGCAGGGGAATTATTTCACCGGCACTGACGGGCATGAAAACTACAAGCGCTATTATATCGACTGGCAGGGCAACCCGCAGGAAGAAGGCTCAACCGCGAAGAACTTCCTTCCGGGCGAAGAGGTTCTGAACACGTCTTCGGAAACGGAATCCGTTCTGCTGAAGGGTCGCTATCGCTTCAGCGAGGATCAGAAAATCGCGCTGACCTATCGCTATCTGGATGGGAAATATGGCGGCATCATGCCTTCAAGCCTGTACAGATGGCGGCCTGAGGATAAGGGCGTGCAGATGCCGCTCAGCACGGTTGAACTTCACGCCATGACGCTGAGCTACAGCTATAATCCGGCGGATAACGACCTGATCGACCTCTCGGCGAAAATCTGGGCGACGGATGCGCGGACCAATCAGCCGAGCATGGCGATCGGGCCGGATTCGCTGATGCTGAAATATAATTCCTACTGGACGCCGATGGATAATACCAAGATCGGGGTTGAACTGACCAATGAGTCGAAATTCGCGACGCATGCGGGTGACTTCAAACTGAATCTCGGCGCGTCATTCCTGAAGGAAAATCTGGAGCCGCAGGGTTGGGTCACGATCACGCAGGAAGATATCGACAAGCGGAAAGTCATCCGTGACGGCTATCGTTGGGAAGTCAATCTGACCAGCCGGATCGAGTATCAGCCGAACGAAAAACTGACCGCATGGGGCGGGCTGAACTATACGCTCGGGCGCACGCAGGACCGCAACGAAGCCACGCATATCCGCGCGGGCGTATTGACCCGGTATGGCGAAAAGATCAGCAGCCGCAATGACGCGATCTCGCCCTCGGTCGGGGCGAAATATGAGTTCGTTCCCGGCAGCTTCGTCTATGCAAGCTATAAGGAAGCCGTCCGCACACCGTCTCTGTTCGACACGTCGATGGGAACATTGCAGGTCGTTCCGGTCTCTGATCTGAAAGCCGAACGCTCTCATGCATTCGAAATCGGGATCAGCAGCACCCGCTATGATCTGCTGGGGACCGGCGGAACCGGCGCGATCCGGCTGGCCTATTTCGACAACAGGATCGACGACTACATTACCCGCTTCTACGACCCGGAACTGTCCGAGCGCATGTATATGCGCAATGCGGATCGGTTCTCGGTCAACGGGCTGGAGTTGCAGTCGAAATTCGATAATGGCCGCTTCTTCGCGGATCTTGCGATCACGCATTATCTCGATACGGAAACCTGCGATGCGGGCTTCGCGCAGCATTTGCGCGATATCGGTG
The DNA here is from genome assembly GCF_027913215.1 of Paracoccus aerodenitrificans. Lineage (GTDB taxonomy): Bacteria > Pseudomonadota > Alphaproteobacteria > Rhodobacterales > Rhodobacteraceae > Paracoccus > Paracoccus aerodenitrificans. The sequence goes on along the minus strand of NZ_CP115784.1, from coordinate 1,344,987 downwards.
AGCGCCAGCCGTGGAGGGAAACTCAGGACACCCCGGACTGTACGCCCGGCAGCTTCATGGGATCTTATGCAAACACCCAGAACCCGCCGAAAAACGCGGTCAGCCTGACGCTCGGAGCGCGTCTTCTGGATAAGAGACTGACCCTCGGCAGCCGTGTGAACTATACATCCGGGCCGACGGAAAGGCTGGATCAGCCCTGGCATAAAGGTGCGACGACGCTTCAGGTCGAATACAAGCCCGTCACCGTGATCGATGCGTTCCTGAACTATGATGTCAGTGAGACTGCCATGTTCAATGCGTCGGTCTCGAACATCACCGACCGGTATTATCTCGACCCTCTGGCGCAAAGCTATATGCCCGCGCCGGGCCGGACGGTTCGGGCCGCGCTGACGATGAAGTTCTGATCCTTCCCCCGGCGGCGCTTCTGCATCGCCGGGGTTTTCCATCCCACCGGGCAGAATAGGCCCGGCCATCATGATCCAGGCAGTGAAACGACTATGACGACAACAACCCAGATTTCCGCGCCCGCCGCAGAGCTTCCCCTGACCAAATACCTGCGTCAGACCACAGAGATCACGCATGACGGCGTTGACGATCTGATCCAGAAAAGCGGTGCTTTCGACTGCGCCGCGAAATACCGGAATTTCCTGAAGGTCCAGTATCAGCTTTTCGCCGATGTCGAGCCGCTCTATCACCGGGAAGATCTGCAAAACCTGATCCCGGATCTGCAATCGCGCAGCCGGCTGAACGCGGTCAGGACCGATGCCGATGCGCTTGGGGTCGATCTGACAGAGGGTCTGCTGGCATGCTGCGATCTTTCGGAAATCGACCGGGCAGAAGCGGCGGGCTGGCTTTATGTGACGGAAGGTTCGAAGCTCGGCGCGGCATTTCTGGCGAAAGCGGCGCAGAAGCTTGGCATCACCGAGGAAAACGGCGCAGCACATCTTGCCCCCTCTCCCGAGGGCCGGGCTGCGGATTGGCGTGAGTTCATCTTCGCGCTGAACGATCCCTACTGGTCCGAGGCGGATACTGCCGCCGCCGCACATGCCGCACAGGCAGCATTTAGCCGGGTCAGAGAGCTGATTTCAGCCCATCTGTACTGATTGGCGCAAAGAACAACGCCGCCGCGAATGGTCTCGCGGCGGCGCTTTCACTGGCACACGGCCTGAACAGCCGCTGTCACCGCGTCATTCCTGAACGGTGACTTTCGCCATATAGTCAGGCTGCTTGACGGCACCATTTGCCGCAGCATCGCCCTTCTTGATCGCATTCAGCACATCCCAGCCATCGACCAGTTGCCCGACAACCGTGTACTGCCCGTCAAGGAAGGTCGCCGGAGCCAGATCGATGAAAAACTGGCTGTTCGCGCTGTCGGGATCTGCCGAGCGGGCCATGCCGACGGTTCCGGCCTGAAACGAGACATCGCTGAATTCCGCCGGAAGATCGGGCAGTTCCGAACCGCCCATCCCCGCCATTGCGGTATCGCCGTCCTGCTTGCCATGCTCGACATCGCCGGTCTGGGCCATGAACCCGTCAATCACCCGGTGAAACACTACCCCGTCATAGGCACCTGACGCGGCCAGTTCGGTCAGACGCGCCACATGCTGCGGTGCCTTGTCCGCATAGAGATCGAGGGTGATCGTCCCCTTCGCCGCGCCCGAGGCATCGGCGACCTCGATCACAAGATTGGGCCCCGGCCCGTCGGAAACGCCCGGCAGGCCCTGCGCCGCAGCGCCTCCGGCGGCCAGCATGAAAGCGGAGATCAGGAAGATATTACGCATCGGCGGCAACCTTGACCGAGATCATCCGGTCGGGATTGGCCGGCGGCTCGCCGCGGGCGATAGCATCCACATGCTCCATGCCGTCGATCACGCGCCCATAGACGGTATATTGACCGTTCAGGAAATGATTATCCTTGAAGTTGATGAAGAACTGGCTGTTCGCGCTGTTCGGATTCTGCGAACGCGCCGCCCCAAGCGTTCCCCGGTCATGGGGCAGCTTGGAGAACTCGGCCGGCAGATCGTCCAGTTCCGAACCGCCCGTGCCGCAGCGCCGCGCGTTGTAATCCTGTTCCATATTGCCGTGCTCGACATCGCCGGTCTGGGCCATGAAGCCCTCGATCACGCGATGGAAAGCGACATTGTCGTATTTCCCGGCGCGGGAGAGTTCCTTCATCCGCTCGACATGTTTCGGCGCAACGTCCGGCAACAATTCGATGGTGACAGGGCCGTCTTTCAACTCGATGATGACGGTGTTTTCGGGATCTTTGATTTCGGCCATCCGGGCCTCCTCTGCAGTCGGTCGCATCAAGACCTAGACTCTTGGCGGCGGCCCTGCAACGCACGAACTTGTGGGTCGCGCGACGACGCGACATTGACGAGCGCGTGAGGATACAGCAAAACCGCCTCAGCTTATGTGAACCGGAGGCAGCCATGAAGTTCAACCGGATTGAAGATCTGGACCTCGACGGGAAAGTCGTTCTGACCCGCGTCGATCTGAATGTCCCGACTGATCGTGGTCAGGTCACCGACACGACACGTATCGACAAAATTGTGCCGACCATCCGCGCCATTCAGGACGCAGGCGGCAAACCCGTTCTTCTGGCCCATTTCGGACGTCCGAAAGGGAAGAATGTTCCCGAGATGTCGCTGCGCCAGATCGTTCCCGCACTGGAAGAAGCGCTCGGGGAAAAAGTCACCTTCGCCGAAGAAGCTGTCGGCGGCCCGGCGAAACGCGCTGTGGCGGCGATGCATGCAGGCGATGTCGTGCTTCTGGAAAATACCCGGTTTTACGAGGGTGAGGAAAAGAACGATCCGACCTTTGCCGCCTCGCTGGCGGCACTTGCGGATGTGTATGTCAATGACGCGTTCTCTGCCGCTCACCGCGCCCATGCCTCGACCGAGGGGCTGTCCCGGCTGCTGCCCTCTGCCGCAGGCAAGCTGATGGAGACAGAACTGGACGCGCTGAATGCAGCCCTCGGTGAGCCGGTGCGGCCTGTCGTTGCCGTGGTTGGCGGAGCGAAGGTCTCGACCAAGCTGGATCTGCTGGCTAATCTGATCGAGAAGGTCGATCATCTGGTGATCGGCGGCGGCATGGCAAACACATTCCTTGTCGCGAAAGGCGTCGCCGTCGGCACCTCGCTTGCCGAGCGTGACATGGCCGGAACCGCGAAAGAGATCCTGGAAAAGGCCGCCCGCACCAGCTGCGCGATCCATCTTCCGGTGGATGTCGTCGTGGCAAAAGAGTTCCGCGAAGGTGCGCCCTCCGAGACCGTCCCGGTCGATGCCTGCCCCGAGGATGCGATGATCCTCGATGCCGGACCGCAGACGGTGGAGCAGATCAACGGCGTTTTCGCGACCTGCAAAACCCTGATCTGGAACGGGCCTCTCGGTGCGTTTGAAATCAAGCCCTTCGACGCTGCGACCAATGCCTGCGCACAGGAAGCGGCGCGGCTGACCCGCGACGGGCTGCTGACCTCGGTTGCCGGGGGCGGAGATACGGTTGCGGCGCTCAATCAGGCCGGGGTGGCGGGTGATTTCACCTTTATCTCGACGGCGGGCGGGGCGTTTCTGGAATGGATGGAAGGCAAGGATCTGCCGGGCATCGCCGCCCTTGCGGATGCCCGCCAATAGACCAATCTCTGGCTGAAAGCCCGAAAGGAAAGCTCATGGACGGGGCACAAGAAAGCGCCGAGGCTCTGATCACCCGCATGGCACGCGCGGCGCGTGACGCCTCTGCCGATCTGGCAAGCGCCACGGCAGAGCGCAAACATGCGGCACTGATCGCTGCCGCCGATGCGGTGACTCAGCGTCAGGCCCAGATCCTTGAAGCGAATGCGCGGGATCTGGACTATGCGCGGGAAAAGGGGCTTTCGCCCGCGATGACGGACCGGCTGACCCTGAACCCGGAACGCCTGCGCGATATTCAGGACAGCCTGCGCTCGATCGCGGAACAGCCCGATCCGGTCGGCAAGGTGCTGGCCGAATGGGATCGCCCGAACGGGCTGCATATCAAGCGCGTCTCGACTCCGCTTGGGGTTCTGGGCGTGATCTATGAAAGCCGGCCCAATGTGACGGCGGATGCCGGTGCGATGGCGCTGAAATCCGGCAATGCGGTGATCCTGCGCGGCGGCAGCGATTCGATCCATTCCTCGGCGGCACTGCATGACTGCATGACGGACGGGCTTCGCGCGGCGAACCTGCCCGAAGCGGCGATTCAGCTTGTCCCGACCCGCGACCGCGAGGCGGTTGCCGCGATGCTGCGTGCTCAGGGGCTGATCGACGTGATCATCCCGCGCGGCGGAAAAGGTCTGGTCGGGCTGGTGCAAAGCGAGGCGCGCGTCCCGGTCTTTTCGCATCTCGAAGGGATTTGCCACATCTATGCCGACGCCGATGCCGATCCTGAAAAGGCCCGTCGGGTGGTGGTGAACGCCAAGACCCGCCGCACCGGCATTTGCGGAGCCGCCGAATGCCTGCTGATCGACCGCCGCTTCCGCGAACGTCATGGCGATGTGCTGGTGCAGGATCTTCTGGCCGAAGGGGTTGAGGTGCGGGCCGCAGATGAACTCGCCTCGGTCAGCGGGACGGTCACGGCCAGCCCGGATGATTTCGGGCGCGAATTCCTCGATAGCATTATCGCGGTGCGGCTGGTCGACGGGGTAGATGAGGCGATTGCCCATATCCGCCGCTATGGATCAGGTCACACGGAATCGATCCTGACCGAGAATGACGCGACCGCCGCCAAATTCTTCGCCAGCCTCGACAGTGCGATCCTGATGCAGAACGCATCGACGCAATTCGCCGATGGCGGCGAATTCGGCATGGGCGCGGAAATCGGCATCGCGACCGGCAAGATGCATGCGCGAGGCCCTGTCGGGGCCGAGCAGTTGACCAGCTTCAAATATCTGGTCACCGGCGACGGCGCGACACGGATATAATCCCGCCGCGTGATCCTGTGATCACGCGGTTTCCTGCCCGTTTAGAAACTGATCTCGGCCCCGGTATCGCAAAGCGACCAGCGGATCATCCGCCCCGCCTCGGCGGCGGTGATCGCCAGAAGCGGGAAGTGCACCTCTGCCGCGGGCGGATCGTACAGATCCGGGCTGTTCACATCGCTGCCGAGCCAGCTCCACAGCGCAGTATCGTGGCGCGTCCGGCTGCCCTCGGCACGCAAGTGCCAATGCGCAGCCTGTTGGCGGACCACGATGGACGCGCCCCACGGCATCGCACTGTGCAGACACATCAGCGCCAGCAGGACCATTTTCACATCCTGCCGCGAATGATCGGAATCGCTGTGCAGGGAAATCCGCATCTTTCCGGATTTCTCTATCTCTGCAACCAGATGCGCGAATTCCTTCGCGCGAATGCAATGAGAAGCCCCGACCGAGCCGAACGCAACGCGAAAACAGGACAGCCTTGCCCGCGCCGCGCTTAACGCGCCGTCGATCATCGACATTTCCTCACTTTCCGCCAGACCCGGCCAGTCCCCAGCCATCTGCAAAAGCTCCACCCCGTTGCAGATCGCACCCAAAGGCGACACAAGATCATGGCAGAGGCGCGACCCGAGCAGAGCGGCCACCCGTGCGGAAAGATCGCGACCGGGCCGGGCGGCGAAATCTGTTTCGGTCAGATCGTAAGTCATGACAAGGAAGCCTTCAGATGAACGAATTTCTGGAACCGGGGATGATCGTACGCCATCCGGGCGCCCCCGATTGGGGCGAGGGTCAGGTGCAGTCGCGCATCGGCGACCGCATTACGGTGAATTTTGCCGAGGCCGGCAAGCGTGTGATCGACGGAAGCAAAGTCTCGCTTGAGCTTGTCGATATGAATCAGGGCTGAGATTGACATAGCGGCACGTTAGAACAACTTAAAGTTGTGTCAATTATTTTCACATCAACTTCAGGATATTTTCTTCCTGTTGCAATAGCTTCGTGGCTTTTCTAGACACAGTTCAACCTATCACCACGGCGGCACATGGATCCCGACAGCAAGTTCTTCGATATCCGCATCGCAACCAGCGAACAGGATCTGAAAGCGGCGCAGCGCCTGCGCTATCGGGTCTTTGTCGAGGAGCTCGGGGCGGATGGAAAACTGGTCGATCACGAAGCCCGTCTGGAACGGGACGAATTCGATGAGGCCGTCGATCATCTGATTCTGGTCGATCTGCGCCGCGATGTGCAGCAGCTTGACCATGTTGTCGGTGTCTACCGCCTGCTTCCCGGCACCCGTGCGCGTGAATTCGGCCGGTTCTATTGCGACAGCGAATATGACCTGACCCGGCTGCGGGCCTCGGGACGCCCGCTTCTGGAACTGGGCCGGTCCTGCATCCTGCCCGAATATCGCGGCGGCGCGGGGATGTTCCTTCTGTGGAACGCGCTGTCGGAATATGTGCTGGAGCTGGGGATCGAGATCCTGTTCGGCGTGGCCTCGTTCCACGGCACGGATATCGACGAGATCGCTCAGCCGCTTGGCTGGTTGCACGCGCATCACCTTGCCGCCGCCGATCTGCGCCCGGTCGCCCGCAAAGAAGCCTATCAAAGAATGGATCTGATCCCGCCGGAACAACTCGACCGCCGCGCGGCCATGCTGGGGATGCCCGCGCTGATCAAGGCCTATCTGCGGCTTGGCGGCACAGTCGGGGACGGGGCCTATCTGGACCGCGATTTCAACACGACCGATGTTCTGCTGATGATGGATACCTCGGCCATGTCGCAGAAACATCGCGATTTCTATACCTCGAAATGGCAGAAACGGGGCTGAGCGGCCCGACCTGGGCAGGCGGTGCGCCTCCTGTCATGCCCCGGCCCGGCTTTCGCGGCTGGCTGCGGATCCTGAGGCGGGGGCTGCCCGCCATCGCCGTGCTGATCCTCGGCGTGCCGCTTCTGATCCTGCTGCGATTCTTCGAGCGCATCTTTTCCGGCCCCTGCCGCCCGGTGACAGGACCGTTCGTGCAGGGGGTCTGCCGCTGCGTCCTGTTCTGCATCGGCCTACGCTGGACCCGGCATGGACGCCCGATGCAGGGCCCCGGCGCCGTCGTGGCCAATCACTCAAGCTGGCTGGATATCTTCACGCTGAACGCCGCCATGCCGGTGTTTTTCGTCGCCAAATCCGAGGTATCCTCATGGCCCGGTATCAATATCCTGACCCGGGTCACCGATACGCATTTCGTCGCCCGCGACCGGCGTCTGGCCGCCGGGCAGGCGCAGGAATTCGCCTCGCGAACCCGCGCCGGGCATCGCCTGCTATTCTTCCCCGAGGGTACCTCCAGCGACGGAATGCAGGTGCTGCCGTTCAAGCCGACGCTGTTTCAGGGTTTCCTCGCGCCGGAACTGCCGCAGGATCTGGCGATCCAGCCGGTGACCGCCATTTACCATGCGCCGGAAAAAAAAGATCCGCGCTTTTACGGCTGGTGGGGCGATATGCCTCTGGGGCCGCATATTCTTGCTGTGCTTTCCGTGGCGCAACAGGGTCACGTCGAAATCCTGCTGCACGAACCGATTCCCGTCTCTGGCAAGGATCGCAAAACACTGTCCCGGCTGGCTGAAACCGCTATTCGCGATGCAATGCCCGCGCGTCGCGGCTGATCGCACCCACACACGGAAAATCCATGAGTTATTGCCTTGAAAGGCCCTGCACCGCGGTCTAGGTGAAGCACCGAACGCCAGAAGGACGCAGGAATGACCTATATCGTCACCGACAATTGCATCATGTGCAAATATACCGACTGTGTCGAGGTCTGCCCCGTGGACTGTTTCTATGAGGGTGAGAACACGCTTGTGATTCACCCTGACGAATGCATCGATTGCGGCGTCTGCGAACCCGAATGCCCCGCCGACGCCATCCGTCCCGACACCGAACCGGATATGGAACCCTGGGTCGAGATGAACCGGAAATATGCCGAACAATGGCCGGTCATCACCCAGAAAAAGGACCCGATGCCGGGATATGAAGAAATGGACGGTGTCACCGGCAAGCTTGAGAAATATTTCAGCCCGAATCCCGGTGAGGGCGACTGATTCTCTGATCCCGCGCCCGGGCATGCGCTTTTGGCCGGTCCGCTCAGGGGATTGAAATTCTGATGGATTCCGCCCGTTTCCGGGCCTATACTGCACTGCAGAAGAGCGGCTTTTTTCGGGCCTTTTTTTGTGATATAATTCCTTCACAATCGACCGGAAAACCGCGTTTTCCGGCATGGAAAGGAAGGTCTCCGTCGTCTGCCCGGCGGATATATGTACATCAGAAAATCCGGCCTGACGGAAGGGGGTTTCCCGCCGTAGGGCCGTTTTTGCCGCCGGCACCCTGAGAATGGCGGTATTAACCGGAAGGAAAAAGAATGTCCAAAACCAAGAAATCCGAATTCCGCCCCGATGACTTTGTTGTGTACCCCGCTCATGGCGTGGGCAAGATCGTCTCGATCGAGCAGCAGGAAGTTGCCGGTATGGCGCTGGAAATGTTCGTGATTTCGTTCGAAAAGGACAAGATGACCCTTCGTGTCCCGACTGCACGCGCTGCCGAAATCGGAATGCGCAGCCTCGCCAGCCCCGATCTGATCGAGCAGGCTCTGACCACGCTGAAAGGCAAGGCCCGCGTCAAGCGTGCCATGTGGTCGCGCCGGGCGCAGGAATACGAACAGAAGATCAACTCGGGCGATTTGCTGGCCATTGCCGAGGTGGTCCGTGACCTGCACCGCAATGACGATCAGCGTGAGCAGTCCTATTCCGAGCGTCAGCTTTACGAAGCGGCTCTGGACCGGCTGACCCGCGAAGTCGCCGCTGTCAGCGGTATCGATGCTGCCGGTGCGCAGAAGAAAGTCGATGACGTTCTGGTCGCCCGCGCCGCCTGAGTTTTCTTGAACAAGATGAAAAGGCCGCCCGGTTTGGCGGCCTTTTTACATGGGAAATGCTGGATAACACGGTCGATTCCCGATATGGTTTTCCTGTTTTCGGCCGGAACCACAGGCCGTTCACCGCATTGAGTCACTGCCCCCGACATTGCACCGGAGAGACCCGATGAAAAATCCTTGGATGAGCGCATGGCTTTCCGCCGCCAACAGCATCAGCGGCTCGACCCGAAACCAGATGCTGGCCGAGATGAGCAAGGCGCAGAATCAGATGATCGAGGACTGGCAGCGCATCTGGGTGGATACCTGGGTTGCCATGTGGTTCCCGTGGATGCCGCAGAACGGCAAGCGCCGGAAATAGCGGACCGTTCTGCCGCCCCATCGCGGCTTAACGAAGAATTAGGGGTTTCGTGAAAAGAGTGGCTGACCAGCCTTCCTCATCATGAGACGGAACTCCGATGAAAAAACTGCTGCTTTGCGCCCCGCTTCTGTTCGCCGCCGGATGCTCGGTCGAACCGCCTCCGGCGATGTCGCCTGACAGTCAGGTCAATACATTCGTGGAAATGGCGTATGAAGCGGATGCGCTGAAAGCCGCCCTGATCGATTGGGGCGCTGTCAAAAAAAATGCGATCTCTCAATGCAGTTCCTGGGGCTATGCCAGTGCTCAAGCCTATGAAGGGACGCGAACCCAGTGTCAGTCGATGGGCGCGTCAAGCAATTGCGACCTGACAACGGTCAGCCGCATCTATCTGTGCACCCCACATTAGCAAAAGAAGGCATCGTGGTAAAAAATGGCAGGCCATCCGCGGCCTGCCACCGGCTTACCCATCCATCTTCAGGGCCTGAATAAACGCACTTTGCGGGATTTCGACCTTCCCGAACTGGCGCATCTTCTTCTTGCCGGCCTTCTGTTTTTCCAGCAGTTTCTTCTTCCGCGTCGCATCCCCGCCATAGCATTTCGCGGTCACATCCTTGCGCATCGCGCTCAGCGTTTCACGCGCGATCACACGCGACCCGATCGCCGCCTGAATCGGGATCTTGAACATGTGCCGCGGAATCAGCTCTTTCAGCTTTTCGACCATCACCCTGCCCCGCGCCTCGGCCCGGTCGCGATGGACCATGATCGACAGCGCATCGACAGGTTCGTCATTCACAAGGATCGACATCTTAACCAGATAATCCTCGCGATATTCGCTGATCTGGTAATCGAATGACGCATAGCCCTTGGTCACCGATTTCAGCCGATCATAGAAATCGAACACGACTTCCGCCAGCGGCAGATCGTAGACCACCATCGCCCGCGACCCGGCATAGGTCAGATCAAGCTGGATGCCGCGCCGGTCCTGACACAGTTTCAGCACATCGCCCAGATATTCATCCGGCACCATGATCGTGGCCTTGATGCGCGGCTCCTCGATATGATCGACCAGAGTCAGATCGGGCATATCGGCGGGGTTGTGCAACTCGACCACCTCGCCATCGCGCATATGCAGGCGGAAAACGACTGACGGCGCGGTAGTGATCAGATCCAGATCGTATTCGCGTTCCAGCCGGTCGCGGATCACCTCAAGATGCAGCAGGCCAAGGAACCCGCAGCGGAACCCGAAACCAAGCGCGGCCGAGGTCTCCATCTCATAGCTGAAAGACGCATCGTTCAGCGCCAGCTTTTCGATGGCATCGCGCAGCGCCTCGAAATCATTCGCATCGACCGGAAACAAGCCGCAGAACACCACCGGCTGCGCGGGCTTGAAGCCCGGCAGCGGCTTGTCGGTCGGTTTCTTCTCATGAGTGATGGTGTCGCCGACGCGAGTGTCGCGGACCTGCTTGATCGATGCGGTGAAAACGCCGATCTCGCCCGGGCCGAGTTCCGCAATATCCTTCATCGCAGGCGTCAGCACGGCCAGCTTGTCCAGCCGATAGCTGGCGCCGGTCTGCATCATCTTCACCTGATCGCCCCTGCGGATCACCCCATCCATGACCCGGATCATGACGACGACGCCCAGATAAGGATCGTACCAGCTATCCACCAGCATCGCCTTCAGCGCCGCATCGCGGTCGCCCGTGGGAGCGGGCAGACGGGTGACGATGGCCTCCAGCACCTCCGGGATGCCCAGACCGGTCTTGGCAGAAATCGGCACGGCCTCGGATGCGTCGATGCCGATCACATCCTCGATCTGTTCTTTGACGCGATCGGGTTCCGCCGCCGGCAGGTCGATCTTGTTCAGCACCGGAACGATGTCGTGATCCGCATCAATGGCCTGATAGACATTGGCCAGAGTCTGCGCCTCAACCCCCTGCGTCGCATCCACCACCAGCAGGCTGCCTTCGACCGCACGCATGGACCGGCTGACCTCATAGGCGAAGTCCACATGGCCGGGCGTGTCGATCAGATTCAGCACATAAGTCTGCCCGTCCTTCGCCGGATAGGCGATCCGCACGGTATTGGCCTTGATGGTAATGCCGCGCTCACGCTCGATATCCATCGCGTCCAGAAGCTGCGCCTTCATGTCACGCTCGGCAACCGTGCCGGTCAACTGGATCAGCCGGTCGGCAAGTGTGGATTTTCCGTGGTCGATATGGGCCACGATCGAGAAATTGCGGATAAGGTTCAGGTCGGTCATGGGCCGCATATACAGGGGCGAATGCGACGCTGGAAGAGGAATTCATTCCGGCCCGCGCACCGACGACGCAGAAGCTTGAACAGAATCGCACTCTGGCCTATTCGTCGGCCAGTTACGTTACCCAGGTGTCACTAAGTTTATGAAATACCGTTCGGAAATCGACGGTTTGCGGGCCGTTGCCGTTATTCCTGTCATCCTGTTCCATGCAGATTTCGACATCTTCTCTGGCGGCTATGTCGGGGTAGATGTTTTCTTCGTGCTCAGCGGCTATCTGATCTCGGGAATTATCCTTCATGACCTGCAGCGTGACAGGTTCAGTATCGCGCGATTCTACGAAAGGCGGACACGTCGCATTCTGCCTGCGTTATTCCTGACACTGACGGTCTGCTCTGTCGCCGCCTGGTATTGGTTTCTCCCCCGCGACATGAAGGATTTCTCGCAAAGCCTTGCCGCCAGTGCATTGTTTTTATCAAATTTTCTTTTCCTGCAGGAAAGTGCCTATTTCGACATTGAATCAGAGCTCAAACCGCTTCTGCACACATGGAGCCTGGCGATAGAAGAGCAGTATTATATCCTCTTCCCGCTGTTTTTCGGATTCCTGTTCAGGCGGTTAAGGAGGCATCTTCTTCCGGTGACCGCCGGGCTGATATTGCTCAGCTTCGGCTGGTCGATCTGGCAGAGCATCGATGCTCCTCAACGCGCCTATTTCCAGCTCAGCACCCGCATATGGGAACTTCTGGTCGGCGTGGCGGCGATGCTGATCCTGTCGCAGCGGAAAGAAAGCGATGCGCGACCCTACGGGGATATGCTTGCGGCGGTCGGGCTGGCGCTTGTGCTGGTTTCGGTATTCACTTTCGACGAGGCAACGCTGTTTCCCGGCCCCTTCGCAGCGGCTCCGGTCATGGGAACAGCGCTTGTCGTGATCTATGCGCAGCCGGGGACGCGCACCGCCCGGCTGCTATCTCTGCGCCCGCTGGTGCTGATCGGGCTGATCAGCTACAGCGCCTATCTATTTCACCAGCCAATGCTGGCGTTTCTAAGCTATACCAGCCCGGACGAGCCTGATTTGCTGAGCCGTCTGGTAATCATCGTCGCGGTGTTCCCGCTGGCGTGGCTAAGCTGGAAATTCATCGAGACCCCTTTCCGCACCGGTCGTGCCATGTCATCGGCGGCGGTTCTTCGCATCGCAGCAGCCTGCATCGCCTATTTCGCCATTCTCGGCGTGGTCGGAGACCGGCGGGACGGCTATTTGCGGTTCGATCTGGCGCAGGACGATTCGACGCTTCTGTCATCGCTGGAACGTAGCGGGCTGAGCGATTGCTCTGATCTTGAGGACTGCCTGACCCCGCCACCCTTGTCGGAAGATGTGCTGCTTCTCGGCGATTCCAACGCGTTCCATTTCTCTGCACCGCTTGCCGATGCTCTGGCCCGGCAGGAGCGGCGCCTGATCGGCCTGACACGCGGCGGCTGTTTCCCTTCTGACCGGGTGAACCGTGAGAACCGTTCCAAAAGCGCAAACGCCTCATGCCGAAGCTATTACCGGGCGCTTTTCGATTATATCGGCAGCGCGTGGCCAAAGCCGGATACCGTGCTGCTTTCGGCCTCATGGGCGATTTATTATTACGGCAGCGATTATTTCGCCGACAACCCGGTCCAGAGAACGCCGCATCAGAATGCCCGTGTGACGCTGATCGACCATAACGATACGGATGATGAGTCACGCCGCCGGACTATCCGCGATGAAATCACATCGCTTCTGCGACTGCTTTCCCGGAATTTCGATCATGTCTGCGTCGTTGCGCCGATGCCCTTGCTTACCAATAATTTCCGAGGCGGCGTTCCGACATTACTCTCTGGCATAGACGGGGTCAGCCAGACGGATTTCCTTGAGGAAACCGGTGAGCTTCTGGCGGTTTTTTCTCCGGCGAACCTGCCGTTGAATGTCAGGGTGCTGTTCCCGCATGACCGGCTTTGCAGCTCGGGGGCCTGCCGGACGCAAAACAACGGGCAGTATCTGTACTCCGATATCAATCATATCAGCGATTATGGCGCAAGATCTGTCTTCGCCGAGATGTTTGCAGGCGATCCGGCCTGCCTCGGCGCGGGGGATGCGGATTAACCTTTCCGTTTCCGCCTGCGGAATCGCGTTTACGGCACTGGCTGCGATCTTTACGGCAGCCTTCTCAGATCCGATGATGGGCTGAAAACAGGAGTTGCCGAAATGGACCGACCATCCCCAAGCCTCGAACAGCGAATCTCACAGGGCCGGGGCGACGTCGCTGCGGATCTGGTTCTGAAAGGCGGCAAGGTCTGGTGCATGGTCACCGGCGAATATATCGCGGGTGACGTGGCGATCTGTGGCGATACCATTGTCGGGATCGGTGCAAGCTATGACGGCGCTCGGGAAATGGATGTCAGCGGCGCGATCCTCGTGCCCGGTTTTATCGACACGCATCTGCATATCGAAAGCTCCTGCGTGACCCCGGCTGAATTCGACCGTTGCGTTACCCCTCGCGGCATTACGACCGCAATCTGCGATCCGCATGAGATCGCGAATGTGACAGGGATCGAGGGGATAGACTATTTCCTGAAAGCCTCCGAAACCACACTAATGGATCTGCGGGTGAACCTGTCCTCCTGCGTGCCATCCTCGGCGATGGAGACCTCCGGCGCGGCGCTGAATGCACAGGATCTTCTGCCCCTTGCCGCTCATCCCGCAGTGATCGGGCTGGCGGAGTTCATGAATTATCCCGGCGTTCTGTCGCAAGACCCGGTCTGCATGGACAAGCTGCGCGCGTTTCAGGGCGGCCATATTGACGGCCACGCACCGCTTCTGTCAGGCCGCGATCTGAACGCTTATATCGCCGCCGGGATCGGGACCGAGCACGAAGCCACGACCGCCGCCGAAGCGGTCGAGAAGCTGCAGAAAGGGCTGCGCATCCTGATCCGGGAAGGATCGGTGTCGAAGGATCTCGACGCGCTTGCGCCGGTTCTGACGCCTTTGACGGCCCCTTATATGTGCCTCTGCACGGATGACCGGAACCCGCTGGATATTGCCGAGGAAGGCCATCTCGACAGCATGATCCGCCGCCTGATCGCGCATGGCTGCGACCCGCTTGCGGTCTATCGCGCCGCGTCCCTATCAGCGGCAGAGGCGTTCGGCCTGAAGGATCGCGGACAGATCGCGCCGGGGAAACGCGCGGATATCGTCGTGCTGGAGGATGTCGCGCAGTGTACCCCCCGCGTCGTCATCTGCGGCGGCCTTCCGGCAAACCCCGACGCGTTCGCCTCGCGCAGCTCACCCCCGCCGGTGGGGCTCGGATCGGTCCATCTGCCCGACCTCTCGGCAGAGAGCTTCCGGCTTAACGGGTCCGGCGACTGCCCGGTGATAGGCATCCAGCCCGGCCGCATCATCACCGATCATCTGCATGAGAAGATCCCGATGACCGACGGGGATCTGCGCCCCGATGCGGCGCGGGACCTCGCCCGGATCTCGATTGTCGAGCGTCACGGCAGGAACGGAAATGTCGCGAATGGTTTCGTGCGCGGCTTCGGGATCGCATCGGGCGCGATCGGCTCGACCGTCTGTCATGACCACCACAATATCGCTCTGGTCGGGATGGATTACGACGACATGCTGCTCGCCGCGCAACGGCTGGCGGAAATCGGCGGTGGCTTCGTCGTCGTGAACAAGGGCCGGATCAAGGCCGAATTGCCGCTGGAAATCGCCGGGCTGATGAGCAGGGCGCGTTTCGAGGATGTGCATGACGCCCTGTCCCGACTTCGCCTCTCTGCAAAGGATCTGGGGATCACTCTGCATGAACCTTTCCTGCAACTGGCATTTCTCGCCCTGCCGGTCATCCCGCATCTGAAGATCACGGATCGCGGGATGATAGATGTGGACCGTTTCGAAATCATCTGATGCGGGTCCGCGCCATGACGGCGCCCCGGACGATGCCCGCGCAATCGGGTGATTCGCACTGTGCCCCCGCAGCACATGAGGCATGCCACAACATATAGGGCGCAGCGCCGGAAACCCGGCCATCCCTTCGCCCAGACGAAGATTGAGCAAAAGCCGCATTCTTGCTAGTCTGTGCGCACCGAGCGGTGTGTGCATTCCACCGCCTCCAACAAGCCGACAAGGCACTCAGGCAGACCCGAGGAGACAGAGATGAATCGCATTCTTATTGCCGCTGCTGCGGTCGTTCTGACCACGCCGCTTGCAATGGCTGGCCCGATTGACAGCGCCTGCGTCCGTTCAGAGCGTGGTGCGCGGCAAGCAGCGCTATGCGGCTGCGCCCAGCAAGTCGCCGACCAGATGCTGTCGCGCTCCGATCAGCGCCGCGCGGCCCGCTTCTTCCGCGACCCGCATGAGGCTCAGGTCGTGCGCATGTCGAAAAGCGACCGCGACAACGCATTCTGGGCCCGCTACAAGCGCTTCGCCGGCGCGGCAGAGGTGTATTGCCGCTGATATGCGTATCGTCGTCCTGACTGGGGCCGGGATTTCCGCCGAAAGCGGTCTGCGAACCTTCCGCGCCGAAGACGGTTTGTGGGAAGATCACCATGTCGAGGACGTCGCCACGCCCCAGGCCTATGCCCGCGATCCGGTGCTGGTCCATCGTTTCTATAACGCCAGACGCAGCGCCGTCGCAGCGGCACAGCCAAACGCCGCGCATCGCGCCTTGGCCGATCTGGCGCAGGAACACGATCTGACACTTGTCACGCAGAATGTGGACGATCTGCACGAACGCGGAGGATCGCCCTCGGTGATCCACATGCACGGAGAGGTGAACCGGGCACTCTGCGCCGCATGCGATCACCGCTGGCCAAGCCCGATGGAAATAGATGTGAACACGCCCTGCCCGTCCTGCGGCAGGAAGACGGCACGCCCCGATATCGTCTGGTTCGGGGAAATGCCCTATCACATGGACCAGATTTCCGCCGAACTGGAACGCGCCGATCTGTTCGCGGCAATCGGCACATCGGGGAATGTCTATCCCGCCGCCGGTTTCGTCCAGCTTGCACGGCAATACAATGCCCATTGCGTCGAGCTTAATCTGGACCGTTCCTCGGTCAGCCGCGATTTCCACGAACATATCACCGGCCCGGCCACGAAGATCGTGCCGGACTGGGTGTTGGGGCTTTAACCGTCCTTTTCCTCGGCTCCGGTGACCTGAATCAGGTGATCCATCGCGAATGCCGGATCGGTGCAACCGGCATCGCCGACGATCTGCGCGGGCACGCCGGCAACGGTCTTGCAGGGCGGCACATCATGCAGCACCACCGATCCCGCCGCGATCCGGCTGCCGCGCCCGACCGAGATATTCCCCAGAACCTTCGCTCCCGCACCGATCAGCACATTATCCCCGATCTTCGGGTGCCGGTCGCCATCCGCCTTGCCGGTGCCGCCAAGCGTGACGGAATGCAGCATCGAGACATTTTCTCCGACCACAGCCGTTTCACCGATCACAATCGAGTGGGCATGGTCGATCATCACCCCACCCCCGACACGGGCAGCGGGGTGAATATCCACGCCAAAAGCCTCTGAACAGCGCATCTGCACGAAATAGGCCATATCCCTGCGCCCCTCGGAATAAAGCCAATGCCCGATCCGATAGGCCTGCAACGCCTGAAACCCCTTGAAGAACAGCAGAGGCTGGATCAGCCGATGCGTCGCCGGATCGCGCTCATACACCGCGCGAAGATCGGCTTCGGCATCGGCGACCAGCTCGGGACGCTGCGCATAGGCGGAATCGGCCAGTTCACGCAGCAATTGCTCTGACATTTCACCGGATTGCAGCTTCAGCGCAAAGCGATAGGCCAGAGCCGATTGCAAATTGTCGTGATGCAGCAGCCCGCCATGAACCAAAGCCCCTAGCAAGGGCTCCTGCGTGACGGCGTTCCGCGCCTCGGAACAGATCTGGTGCCACAACGCCACCCCTGACAGCGGCGTCGCAGCGTCTCTCTGGGTTTTCGCGGGGCTGTTCATGGCGGTCTCCTTTGCCGGGAAAGCTAACCGAAAGCCGCGATACTGAAAACCCGTCATGACGGCAAGGTCAGCTCCAGCCAGTGAACCGCAATGCGCACACGCCCGCCCGTGAACATCCCGCCCGTCGCCGTCAGGATGACCGGCGAGGGCTGCCAATAGGTCACCGGCTGGGACAGCATGCCCCGCGCCCAGCTTCCGGCGCCAGTGCCAAGCAACGACCCGAAACGGTCGGTTGCCCCCTCTGTCCCCATGCGCCAGCTTTCCAGCGAGCCGGTGATTTCCTCGGTCACCCGCGCCGTCGCGCCGATCACCATTGCGGCATTCGGGATCAGAAGATCGGTCACGACAGCCCCGCCCGCTGAAATCGCGATCTCGGTTTCCGCCATCCGCGCCGCAAGGGCCGAGCCATACAGTCCAAGCGTCAGCGCACCCGGCACCCAATCACTGCCGTCATGGATCGCCTGCACCCCCTGATCGGCGATGAAGCCACGCATCCCGGCCTGTGCCGCAACGAAGACCCAACCGCCATTCGAGGCAATCGCAATGCGCCCCTCCTGCCCCGCCCAGGCACCCGATGCGCCCGGCGGAACCGCGAAACAGGCCCCCTCTGCGGCGGTCAGCGGAGGCTCATGCTGCGTCACGCTGTTCAGAACCAGATTCACCAGCCCGTCCAGCCGGGCCAGCGATTCATTCACCGTCACATGTTTCTGCGCCTGAGACGCCTGAACAAGCGGCAGCGAGAAACGGGAAGTTGCATGATCAGTCATCAGAAGCTCCTGGTGGTGAAAGGTCCGGGTCCGTAATCATCCGAGATCTGGGCGACATGAAGCGTCAACTGCCCCTGCCCTGCGGCCTGCGCCAGATCATCGGGCAGGCTCAGAAACGGGTCCCGCGTCTCGAATTCCTGCATCTCGCCGCCGGTCTCGGCGCGGATCAGATAGGCCTCCCGCGTCTCGGCAAGCGGCACCTCGCGCAGATCCCAGCGATCGCCGGATTTCCGCGTCCGCCGTATCCAGCTCAGCCGGTTCCCCTCCAGCCGCATATGGCAGGGCGACAGGGGACGCAGCCCCGCCCCCGCAATCCGCGTCTGACGCAGGCGGAAACTGCTATCGTCCGGAGCACGCTGCGCCGGGCCGATCCGCCAGTAACGGACCTGCCCAAGCGCCTCGGGCTCCAGCTCGGGCTGTTGCAGCGCCGTATTCAGCAGCACGACGACCGAGTTTTCGGGCCAGATCTCCGGCATCAGCGCATCGGTGCCAAACTGACCGCGCAGCCGTTCTTCCAGCGACCAGCCATTGCGGAGACCCGGCACCGGCACGGCACGGCCGAATTGCAGGATCTCCCAACCGTCGGGCGAGCCATCGCCAATGGCAATCGCATTCGCCCCCTGCAACAGCGCTGCCATCGACACATCCCCGAACCGGCCCGAGGCCAACCGCACGACAAGCCCCTCGCCCCGGTCGATCAGCCCGGCCCGCGCCCGGCGCAGCGGGTTCAGCGTCCGTCCGATCACCGCGCCCTGCCGCAGCGTCGTGTTCAGCGCGAACCCGCCATCCTCCGAGACCGACCCATACACCGCCACCGACCCCGGCCAGGGCAAGGCGGACACGGCCAGATGCGGCGCATGCGGGATCTCATTGCCGCGCATCAGCGGCAGATCCATGAAAACCGGCCAGACCGGCATCGGCGGGCGGTATCGCGGCACGATCAGCCCTTCACCCTGCGAATCAGCGGGGCGATAGCTTCCCGGCTCGGTCAGCACGGCATCGACGGTGATCGCTCCGGCCCGCTCGACCCGGTCGATCCGCCAGCGTCTGGCGGTCTCATCCTGACGGCGCTTCAGCGACACTACATCCCCCGGACCAAGCCCGCCCAAAGAGGGCGGCAGGCAGAACCGGATCGTTTCGCGGCTGATCTGCGCCTCGGCAAGCCAGCGTTCGGCAATCGCCCGCGCCTCGCCCGAGGTCATCAGCAGCGGAAACTCACTGTCCGACACGGCAGGCGAGGCATCGCCCGGCAAGGCCGCCTCTACCGTGGACGCCGCATAGGCATCGCCGACCGCCAGATGCGTCAGACGAACCCGCCCGACCATCTCGGCCTCCGAGGCGCGGGCTGTTTCATGCGCGGCATTTTCCATTTCGGCCAGCTCGTCTTCGCTCAGCGCAGCACTGATCCGGCCATCGCGCATGACAAAGCGCAGCACCCCGTCACGCTCGACCGCGTCAAACCCATATGCCAGCATCAGCGGCTGAAGACGCGCCCGGGCCGTTTCATTGCCACCGACGACAAAGCCGCGCACCACGCCCGACAGGCCGGACACGTCGATATTCGTCACACCTGCCTCATGACAGATATCCGCCACGACCGAGGACAGCGCACAGGCTCCGGCCCGCCCGTTCAGCCAGTGACCGCGCTCCCATGCGGGTCCGTCCGACCACAGATCGGTGCGGCCCGGAAATGCCGGATAGGGCCGCGCATCCCAGCACCAGACATGAGCGCGGGACAGATCGACCATCGGCCCGCCATAGCTGCCCTGCGGATTATTGGCCGCATCGCCCCAATATCGCATCATCGCCGCGACATAGGCCGCCTGCACGGCATCGTCCCGCCGCCCCGAGGAATAATGCGGCAGGCTCGATTCCGAACTCATGATGTCCAGAAACTTATTCGGCTGGTTCGTCCCCTTATCCAGGGCAGCGCAGCCCATTTCCGTGAACCAGATCGGCTTGGAACGCGGCTTCCAGCCGGTCGGAACGGCCATGCGCTGCCCCCCGATCCGCTCATGATGGGGCCTGCTCCACCAGTTCATCAGATCCTTGTAACGCCAGATCCAGGGTTCGCCATACGCCCCGTCGCTGATCGGCGTGCGGATCTGGGCATCGCGATGCGCGGGATCGGCATAATACCAGTCATACCCCTCTCCCCCGGCAATATTCGCTTCCAGATAGCCCGGCGCGTCGATCCGCCGCCATGAAGCATCCGCGTGATCCTCCCCATCGCGCCAGTCAGACAGCGGCATATAGTTATCTATGCCGACGAAATCGATATTCCTGTCCGACCAGAGCGGATCGAGATGATAGAAAACCTCGCCGCCGCCGGAGTGATAGCCGAAATATTCCGACCAGTCCGCCGCATAGCTCAGCTTCACATCCGGTCCCAAAATCGCGCGGATATCGGCAGCCAGACGGCGCAATTCCTCGACCGCCGGGAAATGATCCCCCGGCCCGCGAAGCTGCGTCAGGCCGCGCATCTCGGACCCGATCAGGAACGCATCCACGCCGCCTGCCTGTTTGCACAGATGCGCATAATGCAGGATGAAACGGCGATAGGACCACTCATCCGGCCCGCCATAAACGATCCGGCCTTCGACCACCGCAAAATCATCCGCCTGCGCAGAGCCGAAAAACCGCCGGACCGCCTCGCTGTTCGCGGCAGTGCCATCGGGACTGCCCTCGCGCCCCGGAGCAATCTCGGCAGTGATCCGCCCGCGCCAGGGCATGACAGGCTGATCATCCGCATCGCTCCACGGATCGGGCAGCGCGTTTCCGGCAAGCTGCTCCATCAGGATGAACGGATAGAACACCGCCTTGCGCCCGGATGCCGAAATCGCCCTCAGCGCCTCAAGCACCGCGCCATCGGCCGGGGTGCCGCCATAGAGCGGCCGCCCCTCATGCCGCGCGACCTCCTGCGCCTGATCCCGCGCGATCCCGCCCGAGCGCCACGGCATGCTGTCCCCGTCCCGCGACGCATCCTCAACCTTGGGACGCAAGGAACAACGCCCCGCACGAAGATCGTCTCCGAACCATGACACCACCAGCGAAACCGACCCGACATCCGGCAATTCGCGGCCCAGAATATCCATTGAAGCCGCAAAATCCGTCGGGGCAAGCGCCGTCGCACTGTTCGCGGGCCGGATCTCGCCCATGCCCAGATCATAGCGGACAGGCGTGGTCGCCAGCGAATATTCCCCGGTCGCGGGGATCATCGCCACGGCCCGGACCTGACCGGACAAACCGCCCCCGCTCCGCGCCGGAGCGGTCACCTCGAAGCTGAGCTGCGGCAGCCTGTTGCCCCAGCGTTGCAGGTCAAGCTGCTCCAGCACGACATAGGCCACGCCACGATAGCATGGCGCCGCATCGCCCAGATGCGCCTTGATGCACGGATCCGGCAACTGGTCCTCGCCGCCGGTATAGACCTGCATGTTCAGATCCTCGGGAGAGACCTCCTTGCCATCGGCCCAGACCCTGCCGACCCCGGCTACGGGTCCCTCGCACAAAGCAAGCGCGACGCTCAGCCGATAGGAAATCTCTTTGACCTTCGGTCCCCGCCCCTTGCCGCCGCCATGCCGCGACGATGTCTCGGTCAGCGGCGATGCCCAGATGACATGGCCCGGCAGACGCATCTGCCCCCAGACTCTCGGGATCGCCACACCTTCGCCCGCGCTCTGCAATCGCAGCCTGTCGATCCGTCCGGTCTCGACGGTCTGAGAGCCGGACCCCAGCAGACGCTGATCTATCGCCCGGCCGATCGTGGCCCCCACGGCCCGCCCGATCGCAGCGCCGGTCAGGCCCAGAACGGTGCCACCAAAACCCGCCCCGATCGAGGCTCCCACGGCAGAAAGCAGGATCGTCGCCATTTCAAACTCCTCCTAGTCGGGAAAGCGGAACCGGGCCGCAATGCGCTTCAGCCACGGCGCGGAAAGCGGACTTTCGACAACGCCATGAGGGTCGTAGGCATGGATAAAAGACGGCGCATGACCGCCTTCCGACACCACGCCCAGATGTTTGGCACAGGCCCCGCGCCGCATTCGGAACAGCAGGATCTGGCCCGGAAAAGGCGGTGCATCGTCAGGCAGGAAATACCGCCGCGCCGCCGCCATAAGCGGCTCGGCCCCGTCATATTCGCCCCAATCGGGCGTATAGAACGGCACCGGCCCCGGCTCTTGCCCGTGAATGCCCCGCCAGATGCCACGCACCAGCCCAAGACAATCGCAGCCGACGCCCTGGCAAGAGCCGCGATGCTGATAGGATGTGCCGATCCAGCTCCGCGCGATGGCAGTGATTTCCACCCCGCGCTCAGTCATCATGCGCCTCATGGCCACGCCCGCGATCTGCATCCGGAGCCATCAGCCAATCCTCCTGCGGAAGATCCGGGAAGCCACGGAAATTGGGGAAATTCGCGAATTTCCGCAGACAGGTCGCCGCCGCCTTGTCGCAGCCTGCCGTCAGGCGCACCTGATCACCCGCCGCAGGCGGAATGCCGGGCTCGACCCACAGTTCCACCTCGCGCCGGCCACCCGGCAGGGCACGGTCATTCTTCACCTGCGCGGACAAACCTTCTGCCGCACCGCTGAGGATCAGACATTCGCCACGCTCGAACCAGCGATCCTCAAAGCCCTCAAGCCCGGCCAAACCGATGCGCCCGTCCTTGATCCATTCGATCCGCGCCGTGCCGCGCAAACCGGGACGGTCCAGATCCAGCTTGCACCTCCCGTCCCCCAGAAGCGCATCGCAACGGGGGTGAAAAACCCGGCCATGAGACTGGTTCATCGGCTCTGAAAGACCGCGCAGCTCGGCCCGGAACGCACCGCCAGAGCGCGAGACCTCACCCAGATGCCCCCGGAAGACCAGCCTCGCCTTGCCCGGATCAGACCAGTCAACCTCCCATTGCCGCAACTCGGCACCATCCCAGCGACCGGCCAGAATGTCGCGCTCGTGAATGGCCCCGTCCGACAACGCGCCCACGGCTTCGGTATTATCCACCGACAGGCCAGAACCCTGCATGACCGCCAAAGCGCTCAGCCCCGCATCGGGCCGGAAGTCGATCCCGTCGAAACGCAGCTCATCGTCGTGATCGGTAAAGCCCAGAACCAGCCCGTCCCGCCGCGTGATCGCCCAGGCCCGCGCCATTGTCGTGATCGTCATTGCCGCACCTCGATCACCGGAACCTGCGGCATCTCGCCCGCCTGAAAAGAGGCCACCGACACCGCGATCCGATCCGCCGCGAAGCGCACCGGCACGTCGAATTCGAAACCCGCCGTGACCTCTGCCCCCTCACCCGGAGAGCGGGCGAATGTGACAATGCCGGTCGCGGTATCGACGTGATAATCCACCGCCTCACGCAGCCTGTCCCCGCCAATGCCCGCCCGGACCGTCCCCAGCACCGGCTTGCGGATCGGCCTGACATAGCTGCCGGGACCCGAGCTGTATGCCTTCACAAGCTGAAACGCATCCCTGCGCCCGTCCCCCAGCCCCAGACGCTGATCCCGAAACCCCGGTTCGCCGCTCGGCGCACAGCTTTTGAAATCCGCCCAGTCCTTCCATCTGAACCCGTGCATCTGCCCGCCCCGTGCCTCGAAAAACGCAATCAGCGCCGCGACATCGTCCAGCGAGCGCAGACCCAGACCGGCATCGTAATGACGGCGGGAATGCGCCCAGGGCGTGTTGCGTTCCTCGAAGCCGTTGGTCAGCGTGACGATCTCGGTCCGCCGCTCGGGACCACCGACCGACCCGAAAGAGAGATTGGCCGGAAACCTGATTTCATGAAACATGAGCGCCTCACATATTGCGTTGACCGCGCGACAGAAGGCGGCCCATCTGCGCCGCGATCTGACTCTGAGAGCGGGCGAACCCCGCCACATCCGGCGTATTCACGGTGATGCTGACATTCACAGGCCGCGCAGCTGCACCCGAAGCGGCAACCCCAAGCCGCCCATCCGCACCGCGCTGCAACGGCATGATCGCCTCGGGTCCGGCCTCTCCCATCAGGCCCAGACCGCCCCGCATCGGAAAATGCGTCGGTTGGCTGACAACACCGCCTTTTGCGAAGGCGGTCACCCGGCCCTGAGAAAACGCCGCACCATCGGCAAAGGGAGAAACCGCCTGATTGATCCCGCGTGCCAGAGCACCCGCAACCGCCTGCTCGACCGGCTTCATCGCAATCGCATATGCCGTGTCCGCCATGCTGCGAGCCACGTTTTTCAGCGCGTCATTCAGCTTCATGCCGTCGAACATCACGCCGTCGAAGGCTCGCCTCAGCCCGCCGCCAATCCCGCTGGCGAAGCTGTCCACCTCTCGCCCCGTCAACCACAGCGATTTCTGCGCCCGGTCAAGCTCGGCACTGAGCCTGCCGGTGATCTCGGCGGTTTTCTCGATGTCTCGTCCCGACATGCCGCAGCCGCAGCAACCGCCGGTTTCATATTCCGTCATGAGATTTCTCCTGATTATCGGGCCATTGCTGCATCAGCATGTCCAGCCGCGATCGTGTCATCGCTGCCGCGGATGGCCCCACGCCCAGCATCAGGGCCAGCTCGGCCGGAGTCAGGGACCAGAACTGCCCCGGATGCAGACCCAGACCCTGCATCCCGGCCCGCATCAGCCCCGGCCAGTCCAGCCCTGACGCCCCGCTCATTGCGGCACCACGAACGCCGCCGCCAGAAGCTGCGCCGCCGCCTGCGCAGCAGCAACCGCTCCGCCCGCGACATCGGTGCATAGCAGATCGTCCCGCGTACCGGACCAGCCGCCGCCACGCAGACCGGCCACGATGACATGGATCACATCCGCTGCCGAGAACCGGCCCGTCTCGAACCGCCCCGCCATCTCGACCAGAGAGCCGGTCGCAAGCTGCGTTTCCAGCTCTGCCAGCGCACCAAGGGTCAGCCTTGCCGCATGAGGCACCCCGTCCAGCGTGATCTCGACCTCACCGCGCATCGGGTTCACCATCACAGCGCCACGAAGCTGAGCGCACCGGCACTTGCCAGCGCGATGTCATAGGTCGCTTCGCCGTTATGATTGCCCGCATATTCCAGCGAGGTGATCTGGAACGGCCCCTCGACAATGCCGAAATCCGGGATGATCACCTGACAGCGCGGAATTTCACCGTCAAAGAACACCTGCCGCGCACGGCCATCGCTTGCCGCATCGCGGAACACGCCCGACCCCGAGACCGAGGCCGAACGCACACCCGCCCCACCCAGCAACTCACGCCAGCGGCCCGCGCTTTCCAGACTGGTGACATCCACCGTCTCGGCGTTGAACCCGATACGGGTGGCGCGGAGACCGGCAACGGTCTCAAACTCTCCGGCACCGCTCATATCCATCTTGATCAGCAGATCGCGTCCGTTCTGTACTGCCATGATTTTCTCCTCAGGCCAGATCCATCAGCGCACGGAAGGTCAGATCGACCCGCCTTTCGGCGCTGTTTTCCACCCGCTTGGCGCGGGCATTCAGAAACCACAGACCGGCGACATGGCCGGTCTGCGTCGTCAACTCGGTCGTTTCGAGTGCGGCGCTCACCGCATCGGCGGCGCGTTTGACAGCGGCAAACCCAGCCGCCTGATCGGTCCCGGCAAGAACCGAAACCACGAAATCATGCCGGGCCGCTCCACCGCCGGAATCGGGCAGGCCGACAACCCTTTCGGGTCCCAGCGAGATATAAACCCCGCTTGGCGGATCTATCGGCACAGCGTCGTAAACCGCATCGCCGACCTGCTCCGCCACTGCGGGATCCGCCAGCAGGCACTGATAAACCGCGCCCTGAAGCGCTGCGGATGCGCGATAGCTCATGCGCGTTCCTCCTTTGCCACGATATCCAGAAAGCGGCCCGCCGGATCGGCCTCTGCCACGGCGTCGATCCGGAAGATCCGCGCCCCCATGCGCAGACGCTGCCCCGCAACCGGCCTGCGCGGATCGCCCTCGGGAAAGCCGCGCAGCGTGATCGTCCAGAGCAGCAGCGTCTCGGCCCCGGCCTGCGCCCCGCGCAACCGGCCCGAGCGGCGTTTCATCCGCGCGTACACCACCCCGACAGCCCGCCAGACAATCCGCGAGCCGCCCATCCCGTCCCCGACGCGCTCTCCGGTTTCCAGCACCAGCGGAACACTCAGACGCGGCGCCTCCATCAGCGGGCCCCCCGTCCGGCCAGCACCCGCACCGCACGCCAGCGTTCGATCAGCGCACTGACCCCCATCGGAAACGCATGACGTGCCGACTGATCTCCGCGATCCTCGTAATAGCGCGTGGCCAGCATCAGCACCGCCTGCGCAAGATCGGCAGGCACGCCCTCCCAGTTTTCCGAAAACCCCGCCGTAAAGCAGATAACCACGCAGGAACCCTGCGGCATGACGGGCCATGCACCGCCGCGGGGCCGGATCACCGGGCGCATGATATCATCGACCAGAACCCAGCGATCCGGCGGCAACGCGCGGGGCTGATCGCCCCCCTGCTGGATCTCGACCGACTGAACCGCGCTGACCGGCGCCATCGGCAGCGCCTGAGCCGCCGGGTCCCGCCAGCCCCCGATCACCATCCGATAGGCGCGGCGCAGCAGCACCTTGCCCGTGCGCCCCTCGATGGCGCTGATCGCGGCGCGGAGAAACCCGGCCAGGGCGCGATCCTCATCGGCGGTCTCCGCCAGCTCGAAACCCGAGCCGAGCCGCAGATGAGACCGCAATGCGGCGACAGGCAGAACCGCATCTGGCGGTGTCGTTTCCTCGACAAGTATCATCCCGAACCTCCCGTCCGAAACAGGCCAAACTGGCCGGATGTTCACAGGGAAAGCCGCGCCGGCACACCGCCCCGGGCATGCGCGGACAGTTGCTGAACCGGCAGGGAAAGGCCGGCGCGGCCCTCGACGGCCCGAAAGATCAGGCGCCGAACTTCAGGGCTTTCATGGCACGGCCATCGACCAGCCCGCCGCCGACACGCTTGCTGGCATAGAACAGCACATGCGGCTTGGCCGAGAACGGATCGCGCAGAACACGCAGTTCCGGGCGCTCGGCAATCGTGTAGGCCGTCCTGAAATCGCCAAACAGGATCGAGCGGCTTCCATCCGCGATCTCGGGCATTTCCTCGACGGACATCACCGGATAGCCAAGCAGCCGCGCAGGCTCTCCGGCGCTGAGACTATCCGCCCAGATAAACCGCCCATCCGCATCTTTCAGCTTGCGGATCGCAGCGGCGGTTTTCGAGCTCATCACGAAGGCCGCATTGGCGCGATACGCCGCCGGAAGCGCATAAACCAGATCGATCAGCGTCTCGGCCCCCTTGCCCGGGACAAACCCGCCCGCCGCGCCGGTCTTGATCTCACCGATCGTGCCGATCCCGCCAATGCCGGAACTGTCGAAAGCACCCTTGAGCAGACCCAGAGGCTGATCCATCCCGCTGCCATGCAGGAAAGCATAGGTCTCGGCGCGGATGAATTTCTGCGCAATGCGCCCGGCCAGCCATGTTTCCACATCGAATGCAGCATCGTCCAGCAGACGCTGGCTTGCCTTCGGCATCGCCGACAATTCATGCAACGGAACGGTCACACGCTCGACCGTCGACGCGGCGGTCTCGGCGGCGTCATTTTCAGAGGCCCAGCCGGTCACCATTTCGTCGCGGTCAACCAGCACATCATAGCTTGCCGCCTCGACGGTGACGACATTGGCAAGCGCACGCAGCGAAACCGACCCGGACAGCACATCCTGAACCGTTTCAGACACTGCCGGAGCCGCCAGAAACCCGCCATCGCTCGCTGCCGTCAGCCCTTTTTCTTCGACCGAGAGACCCCGCAGCCCGGTATCGTCGCCATTGCGCAGATAGGCATTGAACGCCTTCTGATGCGGCACTTCCGGCGCGGCCTCCGTCGAAAGCGGGCTGCGGGCGCGGAATGCGGTCTTGCGTTCAAACATGCTCATGCGTTCATCCTGTGCAGTCAGTTTCTTCTCGATATCCTGGCGAAATCCTCTGAGTTCCTCGACAAAACCCAAAAGCGCACCCTTCAGCTCGCCGGGAGCGCCCTGCGCCCCGGTCGTGACCTCTGTCATCGGCCTCTCCTTACTGATGATCGGACCAGTGGCCCGGCTGTGCGGACGAAGCCTCAGCCCCCGCCCGAACCTCATGGCACCGCGCCGGGCTCAGCCCCGCAGTGCCTCCGTCGCTGCAATCAGCGCCGCAGCGAAATCCTCCGGCGTCTCTCCCTTCCGGCCCAACTTGGCCTCGGGCAGCATCGGAAACGTGACCAGCGAGACCTCCCAAAGCTCAACCTCGCGCAGCACCCGGCGACCCTTGCCGTCCTTCTCGGCCCGGATCGTGCGATACCCGATGGACAGCCCGTCAATCGCACCCGCCCCGATCAGCGTCGCAGCCTCCTGCGCCAGCGTCACGCCCTCCAGCAACCGCCCGCGCACGAACAGCCCCGTCGCATCCTCTCGGATCTCGTCCCAGACGCCGATGGGCTTCGCCGGATCGTGCTGCCACAGCATCCGCACCTTGTCGCCCCGCGAAGCCAGTCTCGCCAGCGAGGCACCAAACGCCCCAGCCCCGACGATATCTCCACCCTGATCAGGCATCCCGAACCGGCTGGCATAGCCCTCGATTACGGCACCCTCGCGCATCACCGGCCTGCCACCGGCGAATTTCATCTCCAAACCGCTTTCCATCTCAGACTCCGTTAGATGCAAATTCGATCAGCGACTGCACGGCCTGCGTCAGGATCACGGCCACCACGCCGTAGACCGTCATCCACAGCCGCTTTTCCAGCCCCTCGATCAGCGCCTCGATCCGCTCCAGCCGCTTTTCCACGGCCCCGAATTGCAGCGCCATGACCCGTTCCTGCGCCTCGAACCGCAGATGATGCGGATCGAGGCTTTCGACAAAGCGCGACCCCTCCATCTCAGCCCTCCACCGGCGGCAGACCCAGCAAGGCGCGTTTCTCGGGATCGCTGAGGAAAGACACCTCACCGATCCGCTTCCATTGCTGATCCCGCTCCCCGGCAAGCGCAGGGATCTGATCCGGGTCGGGCCGCAAATCGACCTCTTCCCCCTGATGCTCGGACAGGAACCACGCGACCGAGGCCGCCACGCGGCTGACCAGTGGCAGCACCGTCAGCCGGTAAAACGCCCGATGCGCCTCGGCATAATTTGCATATGTCGCGTCCCCCGGTATCCCGATCAGCATCGGCGGCACGCCAAAAGCCTGCGCGATCTCGCGCGCGGCGGCCTGCTTGGTCTGGTGAAACTCCATATCCGAGGGCGAGAACCCCATCGGCTTCCAGTCCAGCCCGCCTTCCAGCAGCATCGGACGGCCCGCATTCCGTGCGCCCTGATGATGCGTCTCCATCTCGATGGTCAGCCGCTCATATTGCTCCGCCGAGAGGTTCCCCTGCCCATCCGGCCCCTTATAGACAATCGCCCCCGAGGGCCGCGCCGCGTTGTCCAGCAGCGCCTTCGACCATGCCGAGGCGCTGTTATGCACATCCACCGCCACCGCCGCCGCCTGCAACGGAGACAGCCCGTAATGATCGTCGCTCGGGTGAAAGCTGCGAATATGGCAGACCGGATCGGGACTGCCGGTCATATCGAAGCGATGCTTGCGCCCGCCCACCGCATATTCAAACGCCACCGGCCAGCCATCCGCCCCCGGCACAACGCTCATCCGGTCGGACCGCAGCACATGCAGCTCTGCCGGAAGCCCGTCACCCGAACCAACCGCCTCAAGATAGCCGTTCCCGCTCAGCAGGATCTGCCCGTACAACGCCTCGAACAGCTCGGCCCGCCCCTGTCCCGGATTGGGCCTGCGCAGCAATTCCAGCACCGGATGCGTGTCATAGCGCCGCCCGGCATCCTGACAGATCAAAGGCACCGCCGCAGCCGCCTCGGCAATCAGCCGCACGGCCCGGAACCCCACAGGATTGCCGATAAACCCGCCCCGTGTCAGCGAGCCAGTATCCCGCGCCGACCAGACCACGCGCCCCGCCGCAGCCGCAGCCACCGAGGCCACCCGCCCCGCCGCACTCGCCTTCTTCTCGATCACCGGCGCGGCCCCGGCCTGCCGTGAAAACAAACGAAACGCCATGCCTCGCCTCCATTCCGTTCCATGAAAAAAAGCCGCCCCACCCGGACGGCCCCTCACGCCTCATCGCTCGACCAACGCGACCGACGATGCTTCTTCTTCACATAAATACCCAATTCCCAAACTCAGTCCTGACGACCCGGCCCGGAATCGAGGGGCGCAGCCCCGCCGGGCCAGCGTCCGACCGCCCCCAGGGCGGACGCTTCTTCGCCCGTCCACGCCGAACAACCGTCCAACGGGAATGCCCTATAAAGCACCCTGCAAAACCACCAGCAGCGTCCCCCCGCGGTCTCCCGCTGCCCCTCTGCCCCGCTCACAAACTCCGCATCATCGGCCGCCTGAACCCGCTCGCAGGCTCGATCATCAGCGCGTGGATCGCCCAGACCATCGCATCCAGCCTGTCCGGCGACCCCGCCCCCTCATAGCCGCGCAGCGTCATCCGGCACATCTGGTCCTCCAAGGCGCCAAGCGTTGGCCCGCGCAGATGCTTCACCCGCCCCTGCTCATACAAGGCCGCAACAGGCTCGGCCCGCAGCGCCTTGCCCCGCGCCGCCCGCAACGCCCGGAACGGCACCAGCGGATCGACCTGCCGGACCACGGTTTCGACCAGATCGCCGCCCTGATTGACCTCGGCCACCAGGCGCTCGGCCTTGTGCCGGTCCATCGCCGCAATCGCCGCCCGCGCCCACTCGACCGGGCTGCCCTTCACGGAAACATCCTCGATCACATAGGCCCGCCAGTCCTTCGGCTCGCCCTTCGTGACCACCCCGGCAACGACGATCCCGCATTCATCCGACGCCGCCCCCGAGGACACCGCCGGATCGACCGCCACCACCACCCGATCAAGCGCAGGCAGAAGATCGACCCGGGCGCCCTCGATCATGCCGGTGGTCCATAACGCCCCCTCGACATCTTCCAGCAGCACGCCCTCCAGCTCCTGCCGCCCGATCCTTGTGCCGCCATAACGTGCCTCGACCTCGGCCAGAAAGCTTTCCGCCAGATAGGCCCGGTTCGCATCGGTCGGCGCATGGGTCGTCACCGTCGAGGCGCTTTGCAGGATCCGCTTCAGCACCTCGACATTCTTCGGCGTCGTCGTCACCACCTGCTGCGGATGCGCACCCAACCGCAGCGCGAATTGCAGCATGTCCCATGCATCCCCGGCCTTTTTCCACTTGGCCAGCTCATCGACCCAGGCCGCATCGAACTGAGGCCCCCGCAGTGCCTCAGGTTCATGCGCCGAGAACGCCATCACAACCGCCCCGTTCGGCCAGACCAGCCGCCGCCGCGTCGCTTCCCAGACCGGACGCCGGTCGGGCGGCGAGCACGCCAGAATGCCGCTATCGCCGAACACCATCACCTCGCGGACCTGATCGAAGGTCTCCCCCACCAACGCCACCCGCGAACATTCCCCCGGCGCGTCCGCCACGGCACCCTCGACCTTGCGTCGCACCCATTCCGACCCGGCACGGGTCTTGCCCGCACCGCGCCCGCCCATGATCACCCAGCTTTTCCAGTCGCCCGCGGGCGGCAATTGATGTGGCAAGGCCCAGAACTCGAACAACCACGGCAGGCTCGCCAACGCATTATCGCTCAACCCGTCCAGAAACGCGTCAACCTCCTCCGGCGCGGCGGAGGCAAGCCAGGCGGCGCCCGATTTCATCCCGTGCGGCATCGAGGTCGAACACGCCATCCCCGACGGCTCCGGCAGCTTCCTTGCGTAGTTTTTCAACCTTGTTCCTTTCCTCGATCATCAGATGCGTGGCCGAACGAAGCTCTCGTGCGACTTTCACCGCATCCTTCAGCCCGTCCGTCTCGCCATCCCGGATCTTCTGCCGCAGGATCGTCAGATCCTCGGCACAGCCCCGGAACAACTGCCCCGCAATGTCGATATCATCCATGCCCGAGCGGGGCAGAAACGGCCCCTCTGGCTGTCCCTTCCCCGGATCGAAATTTACTGTCATGCACCCATGCCCCGCCTCGTGATCTGTCCGCACGAGCCGAGAAACGAAAAAACGGCCAGAGGTCAGTGACCCGGCCGCTTGCCCATTTCTCCCAGCATGTGAAATTTCTACCCACGAGCGTTCGCAAAGTCAATCGCACAATTATTAATTGTGTCCGTTAACCGACTTTCACGCAAGGATAAAAGGCCGGAACGCTGCGCAACACCATCCGGGCGCAGCCGCGCAACACCCCGGCGAAGCTCCCTGAAAACGACAGAATCAAACCGCCATGCGGCACGAAAAAAGGCGGCAGCCAAAGCCACCGCCCCCCAGAATTCGGACCCTATGCGCTTCAGGCCTTATCCAACGCGCCTTTTCCATCCGCCTTGGCACGCGCCTCGGTCGCGGCGGCCACGGCGTTGCTGGCCTCATCCTGCACCTGCTGCGCATAGGCGACCATATTGGCGGCATAGGCCTCGTACCAATCGGCAGTTTCCTCGGCCTGCATGGCCTGCGCCTTCTGCCGCATCTCCTCGCCCTTGGCGCGGGTATCGGCAACGGCCTTATCCCAGTCTGTCTTGGCCTGCTGCCACTGGGCTTTGACCTCGGTGCTGGCTTCGTCGAAATAGCCCTGAATCTGCTTGTTCAGCTCTGCCTGACGCTGCTCGGCGGATTCGCGCCATTTCCGGGCACTTTCTTCCAGATCGTTATTCTTCTCGCGCATATCTTCCTGCCATTTGGCGATGCGCTTCTCGAAATCCTCGGCGCTGCGGGCAAGGGACGAAAACATATCCGACAGTTTCATAGCATGTCTCCATGATGGGAAGTTCAGACAAAGACGTTGCAGGACAACAAAAAACCCCCGCGCCGGGTTCCGGGCGGGGGTTCCTGAAACAGCATGGCAACGCGAAACTAGCCGCCCGTTGTCGGCTGCCCCGCCGCACGCTCTGCCTCGATTTCACGCCAGCGGGCGACATTGGCGTTATGTTCTTCCAGCGTCCGCGCAAAGGCATGACCGCCCGAGCCATCCGCAACGAAGAAGATATAATCCGTCTGCGCAGGGTTCAGCGCCGCCTGAATCGCCGCACGTCCCGGATTGGCGATCGGAGTCGGCGGCAGACCGTCGATCTGATAGGTGTTCCAGTCGGTGCGGGTGTCCAGCTCGGACCGGCGCAGGCCGCGATCCAGAACGCCGCGCCCCTCGGTCACGCCATAGATCACGGTCGGGTCGGTTTCCAGCCGCATTCCCTGCTCAAGCCGGTTCACGAAGACGCTGGCAACAACCTCGCGTTCCTCGGCGATGCCGGTTTCCTTCTCGACGATAGAGGCCATAATCAAAGCCTCTTCCGGGCTGTCATAGGGCAGACCGAAAAGCCGCGCATCCCACGCTGCCTGAAGGATCGCCGCCTGACGTTCCTCCATAAGATCCAGCAACTCGCCACGATCCTCGCCACGCGCGACCTCATAGCTGTCAGGGGCAAGCGATCCCTCATCGGGCACCTCTGAGATCTCACCCGACATGAAATCGGCCCGCTTCAGCCCCTCGACGATCTGCCAGCTTGTCACCCCTTCGGCGATGGCAACGCGCAGACGCGCATCGGGCTGATCCTCGGCATCGGCGATGGGCTGCGGCTTAGTTTCGACGGCGGGATCGTATTTCACCCGCTCTTCATACTGGCCCGTCTGCGGGTTGATATCCCGCAGTACGACCGAATCCGCCCGGACCCCGATGCGATAGATCACCTCGGTGCCGCAGGTCGAAGGACCGCCCTCGGTGATGACACCGACGATATCCTCCATGCTGGCCTCGGGCTGAACCAGATAAGAGCCGAATTTCAATTCCCGTGACTTGCCAGCCGCATCGGCCCCGGCACGGAAAATATAGGCATTCGAGATCGCGCCCTGCCCCTCAAGCTGCTTGCTGACGGCGGCAAGGCTGGCGCCCCGCGCAATCTGCACACATTGCGCGATCTGGCTGGGACCGGCGCCGGAATATTGCGCCCGGCCCCAGGCAATCGCTCCCGCCACCGCGATCAGGATCACAATCGCAAGCGTCAGGAAATTCGATACGATGTTCTTCCACATCAGTCGCGGACCTTCCCCACGATCAGGCAGGCATTCGTCCCGCCAAATCCGAAGCTGTTGGACAGCGCCACGTCGATCTTGCGGCGCACGGCGGCATTGGCGGCAAGGTCAAGCACCGGCTCGACCGCGGGATTATCCAGATTGATCGTCGGCGGAGCGATCTGGTCGCGCACGGCAAGCACGCTGAAAATCGCCTCGACCGCACCGGCAGCGCCCAGCAAATGACCGATGCTGGATTTCGTGGACGACATCGTGACCTTCCCGGCATGATCCCCAAGCAGGCGCTCTACGGCACGCAGCTCAATTGTATCTGCCATAGTCGAGGTGCCATGTGCGTTCACATAATCGATATCGGCCGGTTCCAGCCCGCCATTTTTCAGCGCCGCCTGCATGGCGCGGAAACCCCCGTCGCCATCCTCCGAGGGCGCGGTGATGTGATACGCATCTCCCGACAACCCGTAACCCAGCACCTCGGCATAGATCTTCGCGCCGCGTGCCTTCGCGTGCTCATATTCCTCCAGCACGACACAGCCCGCGCCCTCACCCATGACGAACCCGTCGCGTTCAGCATCATAGGGACGGCTTGCGGCCTGCGGATCATCGGCACGTTTGGTGGACAGAGCCTTGCAGGCATTGAACCCGGCAATGCCGATCTCGCTGATCGGGGATTCCGCCCCGCCCGCGACCATCACATCCGCATCGCCCAGCATGATCAGCCGCGCCGCGTCGCCGATGGCATGAGCGCCCGTCGAACAAGCCGTCACAACCGAATGGTTCGGCCCCTTGAACCCGAACCGGATCGAGACCTGCCCGGAAACCAGATTGATCAGCGCCCCGGGAATAAAGAACGGAGAAACCCGCTTCGGCCCGCGCTCCTTGATCAGAACCGCCGTTTCGGCAATCGAGGTCAGCCCCCCGATCCCCGAGCCGATCATGACCCCGGTGCGCAGCTTTTCTTCATCCGAAATATCTTCCCAGCCCGCATCCCTGACCGCCTGCGTCGCGGCAGCCATGCCATACAGGATGAAATCATCGACCTTGCGGCGGTCCTTGGGCTCCATCCAGTCATCGGGGTTGAAGGTGCCATCGCTGCCATCGCCGACCGGGATTTCGCAGGCATATTTCGTCGTCACATTCCCGGCATCGAACCGGGTAATCGGTCCGGCCCCGGACTGCCCGTCCAGCAGGCGCTCCCATGTGGCTTCGACGCCCGAGGCCAGCGGCGTGACCATTCCCAGCCCGGTGATGACAACCCTGCGCATTCTGCGTTTTCCTTTATTTGCTCGCGATTTCCGCCGTGATACACGCGAGGTGCGCCACGCGCAATGTCGCGATGGACCGACCGGGACCGCCCGTCGCAAATGGCGGAATTCCCCGTATCGTCCGGCCCTAGGCCTCCGCCATCCTGACCACGACCTTGCCTTTCGCACGGCCCGCTTCAAGATAGGCCATCGCCTCGCCGATCTCTGCGAAGGGAAAGACGCGGTCGATCACCGGGATCAGCCTGCCGGTTTCGACAAGCCCGGCCAACTCGGCCAGTTCCGATCCGCTCGGATGCATGAACAGAAAGCGATAGCGCACATCATGTTCCCGCGCTATCTTGCGCAGTTTCCTTGAAATCAGCCAGAAAATTCCCGTCAGCAGCGGACCGGCTGCAAGATCCTTGCGGGCCGTCACCGGCTCTGGAACACCGGCAACCGAGATCACCAGACCGCCCGGCCTGACCACCTTGAACGAGGCTTCCAGAGAGTCCCCGCCAAGCAGATCGAAAACGCCGTCCATATCGCTGAGCCGGTCCTGAAATCGCTCTTTCGTGTAATCAATCACGTGATCCGCCCCAAGCCGCGTGACCAGCTCGCGTCCGCGCTCGGATGCGGTCGTCGTGACCTCGGCCCCCAGCCATTTTGCGATCTGGATGGCAAAACTCCCGACACCGCCCGCACCGCCGGTGATCAGGACACGGCTTCCGGGCCCCAGCCCCATCTCATCGCGCAGAGCCTGCAATGCCGTCAGCCCGGCCAGAGGCACGCCCGCCGCCGTGACCAGATCAAGCCCTTCCGGCACCCGCGCCAGAAGATCGCCGGGCACCACCGCATATTCCGCGAAAGCCGACATCCGGTCCTTCCGCATCCGCGCGAAAACCCGGTCACCCGGCGCAAATCCCTGTATGCCCTCGCCGACAGATTCGACGATGCCCGAGAGTTCATTGCCCATCGTCACGGGCAAAGGAAAACGCTGAACCGCTTTCAGATCGCCTTGCCGGATCTTGAAATCCACCGGGTTCAGCCCCGCCGCATGAACCCTCAGCAGGACCTCGCCGGGTCCGGGCCGGGGCTTGTCGATCTCACGCAGTTCCGCCACGTGCGGCCCGCCATAGCGGGTCATCTGGAAGGCTTTCATCGTCGACCTCTCGCGCCAGTCTTTGGGGTTCGGCACTCAATCAAAGCCGCGCAGAGAAAACTTCAACCCCGGCGCATCCCGAAACCGGCAGGCGGAAACCAGATTTTACGTCAGGTTCACATAACCGAAACGCAGGGATTACCCTTGCTGCCAGCGAGGCTTGCGCTTGTCGAAAAACGCCGCAATGCCCTCGGGGGCCTCATCGCCCTCCCAGACCGCGATCAGCCGGTCAATCGTGTCGTCGATCACGGCCTCGTCAATCCGGGGACCAAGCGCCCTCGTCAGCCGCTTCGCCTCGGCCACGGCAGAGGGGGCGCAGTCCAGATACGGCGCGACCTCTGCCGCGATCAGCGCGTCCAGATCGCCGGGGTCGGCCAGACGGGCAACAAGGTTCAGCGTCACCGCCTCTTCCGCGCCGAAGATCCGGCCCGACATGAAGACGCGCCGCGCCTTGTCCTCACCCATCCGGGCCAGAACATACGGCCCGATGGTGGCCGGGATCAGCCCCAGCTTTGTCTCGGTCAGGCCGAATTTCGCCTCGCGCACCGCGACGACCACATCGCAGACCGACATCATGCCGACCCCGCCGCCGAATGCGTTGCCGTGCACCCGCCCGATCAGAGGCTTCGTCATGGTGTTCATCGCATGCAGCATCATCGCCAGCTTCCGCGCCCCGGCCCGCCGTGTCGCGGCATCGGCGTCGATCTGCTGCCGCATCCAGCCCAGATCGCCGCCCGCGCAAAAGGCCGGACCCTCGGCGGCAAGGATGACGACGCGCACCTCATCATCGGCGCTCAGTGCGCCCGCCGCATCGGTCAGTTCTTCCAGCATCCGCTCGGACAGGGCGTTGCGCTTTTCCGGCAGCGCCAGCGTCAGCGCAGAGACTCCACGCGTGTCGGTCTCGATCCGGATCGTGTCATAGCTCATGCGCTTTCTCCCTGCCGCAATCCCCGCGCGAAATCGGCGGCGCGGGCAATCTGTTCCATGTCCAGCCCGGTCTCATATCCCGCAGCGGCCAGATGCGCGGCCACCTTCTCGGTCGCGACATTGCCCTTGGCGCCCGGCGCATAGGGGCAACCGCCAAGCCCGCCGACAGCGGCGTCGAACACCCTGACACCGCGCGTAAGGCTCGCATCGATATTGGCCAGCGCGCGCCCTGCAGTGTCGTGATAATGCCCCGCCAGCCGCTCGGCGGGCACATGGTCCAGCACCGCCGTCAGCATCGCGTCGATGGTTTCGGGACGCCCCTGCCCGATCGTATCGCCAAGGCTGATTTCATAGCATCCCATCGCCGACAGCGCCGCCGCCACGCGGGCAACATTGCCGGGCGGAGTCGGCCCGTCAAAAGGACAATCCGTCACCACGCTGACATAGCCGCGCACCTTGATGCCATCCGCCTTCGCAGCCTCCATGACCGGGGCGAAACGCTCCAGGCTTTCATCAATCGTCGCGTTGAGATTGGCCTTGCTGAACCCTTCCGAGGCCGAGGCGAACACCGCCACCTCATCGGAGTAGGCCGCCTTCGCGCCTTCATATCCCTTCATATTCGGCGTCAGCACCGCATAGCTGACCCCGGCAACGCGCCCGATCCCCGCCATGACCTGCGCCGCATCGGCCATTTGCGGCACCCATTTCGGGCTGACGAAGCTGGTCACCTCGATCCGCCGGAACCCCGCGCCCGACAGCAGATCGATAAGCGCGATCTTTTCGGCAGCCGGGATCAGCCGCTTTTCATTCTGCAGCCCGTCCCGCGGGCCCATTTCAAAGATCTCGACCCGCTCAGCCATCGGGCAGCTCATAGAAATCGCGGGTGTAAAGCGGGTTTTCGCCCGAAGCTTTCACCGCCGCATAGCCGGGCCGCGCCATCATCCGGTCGCGATACGCGGCGAAATTCGGGAAATCGGTCTCATGCAGAAAGCGGAACGTGGCATAAAGATTAAACCCGAACATGCAATCTGCGGCAGAGAACCCTGATTTCAGGATATATTCCCGATCCTGCAAATGCCGCTCAAGCGCCTTCGCAGTCACCGCAAGCCGCATCGTATCCAGCTTCATATGCGGGACAGAACGTGCCGCTTCGGGCCGCAAAAACACATGATGGATATTGAGCGCCTGAAGCTGATAGGCTTGGGTCTCGGCAAAGCTGACCCATTCCAGAAAATCCGCGCGTTCGGTTTCGCCGGATTTCGGTGCCAGCCTGCCCTCGCGCTCGGTCAGATATTGCACAATCGCGCCGGATTCGAAGATCGCCCGCCCGTCGATTTCCAGCGCCGGGATACGGCCCGCCGGGGATAGGTCACGAAATTCCGGGGTCCGCAGCGAGCCATCCGTCAGCGACCATGTGCGAAGTTCGTATTCCAGCCCAAGCTCTTCCAGCAGCCACAGGATCCGGTCGGATCGTGAGCCCGGAATATGGTGCAAACGGATCATGCCGCCTCCTCCTGTTCCTCAAGCCGGATCAGAGGGGCCCCCGCCTCGACCTGATCGCCCGCCGCCGCCAGCACCTCGGCGACAACCCCGTCGCGTGAGGCGGTCAGCGTATGTTCCATCTTCATCGCCTCCAGCACGGCCAGTCGGTCGCCTTCCTGAACCGCCTGCCCGGCCTCGACGAATACCGCCTTGACCAGCCCCGGCATGGGCGACAGCGTCAGCGCATTGCCCGCTTCGGCACCGGCCCGGTCCAGCGGGTCCAGCGGTTTCAGCGTCACCGAGCGTCCCCCGAACACGCTGACCCCCGCCGGATGCCGCACAACCCTTGAGCGCCGCGGGCTGCCATCCACCCACCAGCGGCCACCCTGCTGGCGGATCTCATGCGTCACCCCGTCCAGCGTGACACGGGCCTGACCGGGACCCAGCGCCTCCAGCACAGCCTCGCCGCCCTCCCATGTGACGGTGCGCCGCATGGGCTGCCACAAGGTGACACCGGCGCGGGTTTCGGGATCGTCCAGCCCGGCCACGCCAAGCGCCGCAAGCGCCACACTGCGCGGATCGGGCTCCGACCCGGCGATCAGATCGTCGAGATCGCGGGCGATCAGCCCGGTATCGACCTCTCCCTTGCGAAACCCGCCATGCCGGGTCAGGGCGATCAGGAATTCCAGATTTGTGACACTGCCCGCAACCTCTGTGTCGATCAGCGCGGTCTCAAGCGCCCTGAGCGCAATTGCCCGTGTCGGCCCATAGGTGACGATCTTGGCGATCATCGGGTCATACCACGGGCTGATCTCATCGCCGGGACGCACGCCGGTTTCGATCCGCGCATGTTCGGGAAATTGCAGATGGGCAAGCCTGCCGGTCGCGGGCAGAAACCCGGCGGGCACGTCTTCGGCATAAAGCCGCGCCTCGAAAGCATGGCCGGTGATCGACAGATCCTCCTGTCTGGCAGGCAGGGTCTCACCCGAGGCGACACGCAACTGCCATTCGACCAGATCGACCCCGGTGATCAGCTCGGTCACGGGATGCTCGACCTGAAGGCGGGTATTCATCTCCATGAACCAGAACCCGTCCTCGCGCAGCCCGTCACTGCCATCGACGATGAATTCAATGGTTCCCGCCCCTTTATACCCGATGGCCTCGGCGGCGCGGACCGCCGCCGCGCCCATGACCTTTCGGACCCGGGCGGGCATATCGGGCGCAGGAGCCTCTTCGATCACCTTCTGATGGCGGCGCTGAAGCGAGCAGTCCCGCTCGAACAGATGGACGGCACGGACACCATCGCCGAAAACCTGCACCTCGATATGGCGTGGCTGGAGGATATATTTCTCGATCAGCACATCGGCATTGCCGAAGGCGGTCCTGGCCTCGCCCTGCGCCGAGGCAAGCGCATCGGCGAAATCCTTCGGATCGTCGACCCGCCGCATGCCCTTGCCGCCGCCACCCGCGACGGCCTTGATCAGCACCGGATAGCCGATCCGCCCGGCTTCCTCGGCAAGGAAAGCAGGGTCCTGATCCTTGCCGTGATAGCCCGGCACGACCGGCACACCGGCCTGTTCCATCAGCGCCTTGGCCGCATCCTTCAGCCCCATCGCCCGGATCGCCTTCGCCGAGGGGCCGATAAAGACCAGCCCGGCTTTCTCGACCGCATCGACGAAGTCGGGGTTCTCGGACAGGAACCCATAGCCCGGATGGATCGCCTCGGCCCCGGTTTCCTGCGCGGCGCGGATAATCGCATCACCCCGCAAATAGCTGTCGGCAGGGGCAGGCCCGCCCAGATGAACGGCCTCATCCGCCATCGCCACATGCCGCGAGGCGCGGTCCGCGTCAGAGTAAACGGCAACGGTGGCCACACCCAGCCTGCGGCATGTATCAATGACTCGGCAGGCGATTTCGCCGCGATTGGCGATCAGGATCTTCTGGAACATGACGGCTCCTTTCCGCTATGGGCCGCGCTTGCGGCGACTGCCGCAGGGTATTTGGGTGAAGAAGAAATCCTCATCCCAAAGCCTTGCGCAGAGTTTCGGCACTGGCCGCGTCGAAGGCAACCAGAGTGACATCAAGCCCGGCATCGTGATCCCGGATCGTCCGGATGGCGATGCGGGCGGCACGATCTGCCGGGAAACCGTAAATGCCGGTCGAGATGGCCGGGAAGGCGATGCTGCGCAGGCCATGTTCACGCGCCAGATCGAGGCTGCTGTGATAGGCCGAGGCCAGCAATTCATCCTCGCCGCTGCCGCCGCCCTTCCAGACCGGGCCGACCGTATGGATGACATGGCGGGCGGGCAGGTCGTAGCCCCGGGTGATCCGCGCCTCGCCTGTCGGGCAGGACCCGAGTTTCCTGCATTCTTCCAGCAATCCCGGCCCGGCAGCACAGTGGATCGCGCCATCGACACCGCCGCCGCCAAGCAGGGTTTCATTCGCCGCATCGACGATGGCGTCCATATCCAGCGTGGTGATATCGCCTTGCCAAATCCTGATCATCAATAGGTCTCCACCAGCCGGAAACGTTCGCAGACCAGATCCATCTCTGGATGGAAACCGCCATTGCGGGTGAAGAAATCAATATGGGCCTGACGCCATGCATCGTAATCGCCCTCTCCCTCGGCAAGGGCGAATTCTTCGGGAATGTCACAGAAGCGGCGTATCGTCACCTCGACCGTCTCGATCAGCAGGGCCGGATTGCCGTCCCAGTCAAGCGCGACATCGCGGCGGCCCACCCGGGGCAGTGCCTCGCCCTTGTTCTGGAAATCGCGCAACGCTCCGCAGGTCGCGGTTTTCGCGCCAGTGCGCACCAGTTCCAGCAGGGCGCTGTTCAATTCGCGCGAATCTCCGAATTTGAAACTGACCGTCATCGCCCGTTCATCCTGGTTGAAATATCCCCGCCGGAGGCATCCACCATCGCCACACTCACATCCGGAAGACGCCGAAGCGCGTCGGCGCAATCGGCGCGTTCAGGCTGGCGCGCAGCGACAGGGACAGCACGTCGCGGGTCTTGCGCGGGTCGATGATCCCGTCATCCCAGAGCCGTGCCGAGGCATAAAGCGGGTGGCTCTGCCGTTCGAACATCTCAATCGTGGGGCGCTTGAATTCGGCCTCTTCCTCGGCGGACCATGTGCCGCCCTTGCGCTCAATCCCGTCGCGGCGGACGGTGGCCAGCACACCTGCCGCCTGCTCGCCGCCCATGACGCTGATCCGGCTGTTCGGCCATGTCCACAGAAAGCGCGGCGAATAGGCGCGGCCCGACATGCCGTAATTGCCCGCCCCGAAACTGCCGCCCACCAGCATGGTGATTTTCGGCACATTGGTCGTCGCCACCGCCGTCACCATCTTGGCCCCATGCCGGGCGATGCCTTCGTTTTCGTATTTCCGACCGACCATGAAGCCGGTGATGTTCTGCAGGAAAATCAGAGGCGTGCCGCGCTGCGAACAGAGTTCGACGAAATGCGTCCCTTTCTGGGCGGCTTCGGAAAACAGCACGCCGTTATTGGCGATGATCCCGACCGGGCAGCCCTCGATATGGGCGAATCCAGTGACAAGGGTTTCGCCGAACCTTACCTTGAACTCATCGAAACGCGAGCCGTCCACGACCCGCGCAATCACCTCGCGGATATCGTAAGGGGTGCGCAGATCGCCCGGCACCACGCCGAGGATCTCCTCGGGGTCATAGGCAGGCGCCTCGGGGCTGTCCCAGACCACGGTTTCGGGCATGCGCCGGTTCAGATGGCTGATCGCGCGGCGGGCCTGGGCAAGCGCATGGGCGTCATCCTCGGCCAGATAATCGGCCACGCCCGACAGGCGGGTATGGACATCGCCGCCGCCCAGATCCTCGGCGCTGACCACCTCTCCGGTGGCGGCCTTCACCAGAGGCGGCCCCGCAAGGAAGATCGTGCCCTGATCGCGGACGATGATCGTCACATCGGACATGGCGGGAACGTAAGCCCCGCCCGCCGTGCAGGAGCCCATCACCACGGCGATCTGGGGAATGCCCTTCGCGCTCATCCGGGCCTGATTATAGAAGATGCGCCCGAAATGGTCGCGATCCGGGAAGACCTCATCCTGATTGGGCAGGTTCGCGCCGCCGCTATCGACCAGATAGACGCAGGGAAGATGGCATTCTTCGGCGATTTCCTGTGCGCGGAGATGTTTTTTCACCGTCATCGGGTAATAAGTGCCGCCCTTGACCGTCGCGTCATTGGCCACGACCATCACATCCTGACCGTGCACGCGCCCCACACCGGCGATCACGCCCGCGCCGGGTGCCGCGCCGTCATACATCTCATGCGCCGCCGTCGCCCCGATCTCCAGAAAGGCAGAGCCGGGGTCCAGAAGATTGGCCACCCGTTCCCGCGGCGGCATCTTGCCACGGTCGATATGGCGCTGCATCGAGGCCTCGCCACCGCCCGCAGCGGCCAGTTCCGCTGCCTCACGCGCGGCGTCCAGAAGGGCCAGATGCGCCTCGCGATTGGCGCGGAACGCGTCGGATGAAGGGATGGCTGTCGATTTCAGTTTCATATGTCTTCCTTCCCACGGGCGGCTGATGCGGTTCTGCCCAACGGCCTCACCGCATCCCCTGTTCATCGTGCAGCGCCCGGCGCAGGCGAAGCGCCTGCAGGGCGGTCTCATCCAGCAGGCAGCCGGCGCGGATGACGCCGACAATGCTGCCACCTTGCCACGGCCGGGCATTCCAGTCGCAGGTCGAATCCCGATAGGCGATCCAGTCGCGCTGCATCTGGCGCAGCAGGATCTCAGGTGCCATTTCGGTGGTCACGCGCGGATCGCCGGGATGGGTCCAGCCCTTCGCCTCTGCGATGAGCTCCTGATAGGACTCGTTCAGGATCCCGTCCCAGAACGCGGTTTCCTGTGCCGTGCAGCCGATCATCGAAGCGGTGGAATCGCCGCCGGGCTGCGCCATGCAGGCCTGCGCGGCAAGACCGATACAGCCCGTCCCGCTTCGTCCCGCACGGCTGTCCGGGGCCGCATCCGCCTGCTCCAGACAGAGCGCGACAAGGGCCAGTTCTTCCGCCGGTTCATCGGGAGGTACGGCGGCGACATCTTCCGTGGCAAAATCCTGCGCGGCGGCAAGGGACCATGCCGAAAGCGCGGCTGCCAAAGCGAAGCCGGTTATGGCGATACGAGGGATCATGCAGCATGCCTCCAAGGATATCCGGCGGTTCTGCCGCGTCGGATTGTCGCAATGCACCGCTCTCTGGCGGTGAGTTGATTCAGATCATGGTTGCGGGGACCGCGCGGGCCTTGGGTGCAGCGGTACGTATAAGCAAGAGGT
Source organism: Paracoccus aerodenitrificans (assembly GCF_027913215.1). Classification (GTDB taxonomy): domain Bacteria; phylum Pseudomonadota; class Alphaproteobacteria; order Rhodobacterales; family Rhodobacteraceae; genus Paracoccus; species Paracoccus aerodenitrificans. The sequence goes on along the minus strand of NZ_CP115784.1, from coordinate 1,300,566 downwards.
TTGCCATGAGACGTCAGATCCTGACCACCGCAGCAATCGCGGCCACTGCCCTGGCAGCGGCCAGCCCCGCCTTCGCCCAGTCGCAGGGAGACTGGACCATCGGTCTGGGGATCGCGAATGTGAATCCGAAATCCGATAATGGCGATCTGGCGGGCGGCGCGGTGCCGACCGATATCGACGACAGCACGCGACCCAGCATCACCTTCGAGTATTTCATCCGCGACAATCTGGGAATCGAGGTTCTGGGTGCGCTGCCCTTCAGCCACAGCATCGAATCCAACGGGACCGAGATCGGCAAGGTCAAGCAATTGCCGCCGGTCGTCTCGCTGCAATATCACTTCGACGCTACGCCGCAATTCAAGCCCTTTATCGGCCTTGGCGTGAACTTCACCGGGTTTTACGACGCCGATGCGCGGGGACCGCTGGCGGGTGCCGATCTTCAGGTCAAGAATAGCTGGGGTCTGGCGGCCCATCTGGGCGCGGATTACTGGTTCAGCGACCAAAGCGCATTCCGGGCCGATCTGCGCTATATCGACATCAACTCGGATGTTGAGCTGAACGGGGACGATATCGGCGATGTCGATGTCAATCCGACCGTGTTCGGCATCAGCTATATCAGGAAATTCTGAGCGGGTTTTCCCGCCATTCCGAAAATTCCGGGCGTCGGCGATGCCGATGCCCGGACTGTTATGCGTACTGCTACGGCATGTTATTTCCGTTATCGCCTGCCCGGAAATCAGCTTACCGCAGCCTATTAGCAACTCCATCTTACAGCACTTCCTGCTGCGCTCTTGGAGCGGATAGCTGATGTATGTGCTCAAGTGCTCAGCTTGTCCCATAATCGTCCCCAATATTGGAACGGCGCTCGAAGTCCTCGGCAGGCAAGCCTTTGAATCTCATAATAGAGTTCGAACCCTCAATTTTATTAGGAAACGGAAAGCTAACATTCACTTTTGAAGCCTTCTCGATAAGCATTTCAAGCGTGGCAATACGCCAAGCGAGGATAGCTGACACGATAAGCGAATTAACGTACAGAACCCCGATATCTTCACGAAAATCAAATGTTTCAAAAGAAAGAGAATGCAAAAATTCGCTTCCCTTGGTCGTCTTTTTTTCCCGCCAAGTCTCTACACATATTACTTCGGTAGCGGGTAAGAGTTCGTGCCACGCACCATCATGTTCAACATTGATACCAAGCGCACTTGTATTACTCGCAGCACGCGCTCTACCGTGTTTAATGCCATTTACAAAATCACGCTCGGCAACGAAGGCCGCTTCATTAATGATGAAGCGCTCAAGCGTAGGACATAATGCAGGCTCCGAGTTCCCGGTCGCCTTGAAACCGAGCCACTCCGAAAAGGCATAGCTACGCCCACAAACGCTGGCGTAACCTTCAGGAACTTTTTGCGCTGCAATGGAAGTATATGCGGAGTTCAGGTGATCTGCACGGACAACGCTATTGAACCTTGCCAGCGGCATATCTCCTTGTCCCGAAAGAAGCAGCGCAAAAAGTTGCTCGGACGACAGATATCTAAATAATCGGACAGCAAGCTTATCTTGCTGCGAGAGATCCCCAAGGTGGCAGAATTCGCCATCATTGTTTGGGTCGTGCACTTTTACATTAGTGACCTGATCGGTTCGGGTAAGGCGTGTGACAACAGCCAGCCAAGCATTTGGCAACAATCCCGCTAAAGAAGCCAGTTCGGCTTTCCGCAGATCGTCAGGCCAATTCTCATATAGGAAGCTTTGGGCCATTTAGTCTTTACCTATCTCATGCCCCGGCCATCAATTCCCGGCCGATCAGCATGCGCCGGATTTCGGATGTGCCCGCCCCGATTTCCATCAGCTTGGCGTCGCGGAACAGGCGGCTGACCACGCTGTCATTCAGGAAACCCGCCCCGCCGAGCGCCTGCACCGCCTGATGGGCCTGCACCATTGCCTGTTCCGAGGCATAGAGCACCGCTCCCGCCGCGTCCTGCCGGGTGACCTTGCCCGCGTCGCAGGCCTTCGCGACCTCATAGACATAGGCCTTTGCGGTGTTCATCGCCACATACATATCGGCGATCTTGGCCTGCATAAGCTGGAAATCCCCGATGGGTTTGCCGAATTGCTTGCGTTCCTTGCTGTAGGGGACAACCTCATCCAGACAGGCGGCCATGATGCCCGTCCCGATCCCCGACAGAACCAGCCGTTCGTAATCGAGGCCCGACATCAGCACACGGACGCCCTTGCCTTCCTCGCCCAGAACATTCTCGAAGGGGACTTCGCAATTCTCGAAGATCAGTTCTCCGGTGTTCGATCCGCGCATCCCGACCTTGTCGAAATGCGGACCCTGCGTGAAGCCGGTCATGCCCTTTTCGATGATGAAGGCGGTGATGCCTTTCGATCCGGCCTCGGGATCGGTCTTGGCATAGACCACCAGCGTGTCGGCATCCGGCCCGTTGGTGATCCAGTATTTCGCGCCATTCAGCACGTAATATCCATTGCGCTTTTCCGCCTTCAGCTTCATGCCGACCACATCGGAACCCGCGCCCTCTTCGGACATGGCGAGCGCCCCGATATGCTCGCCGGAGCACAGCTTCGGCAGGTATTTCTTCTTCTGCTCCTCGGAAGCGTTCAGTTTGAGCTGGTTCACACACAGATTGGAATGCGCCCCATAGGACAGACTGATCGAGGCCGAGGCCCGCGCGATTTCCTCGGTCGCGATGGTGTGGGCCAGATAGCCCATGCCCGAGCCGCCATATTCCTCGGCCACTGTGATCCCCAACAGGCCGAGTTCACCGAACTCCTGCCAAAGCTCATTCGGAAAAGCGTTCTTGCTGTCGGTTTCCGCCGCGATGGGCTTGATGCGTTCCTGCGCGAAGCGATGCACCATATCGCGCAACGCACCGATATCCTCGCCCAGATCGAATTCCATGCCATGCGTAAACATCGCCAGCTTCCCCTCCCGTTATTTGAACATACGTTCATTTAAACTGAAATATGCGTCAGACAGCCCCCCTGCGTCAATCCCAGACTGCGCCGGAGGTTTTTTTGCGTCAATCGCGATGAGAAGATTGCGTTATTCTTAATGATTCGATATTACATGAAATATGGAACAGTTTATGGCACTCGAATCACTCTCCGCTCTGGCACATGACACAAGGCTGGATGTGTTCCGCCTGCTGATCAAGGCCGGGCCTGCCGGGATGACGGCGGGCGATATCGCCGCCGCGCTGGAGGTGCGGGCGAATACGCTGTCGAATAATCTCAATATCCTCTCGACGGCGAAGCTGGTCAGATCGGCACGCGAGGGCCGTTCGATCCGCTATTTCGCCGAGATGGAAACCATGCGCGGCCTGCTTGCCTTCCTGATGGAGGATTGCTGCCGGGGTGCGCCGGAACTGTGCCAACCCGTTCTGGACAAGATCATATGCGACTGCTGAGGCAACAAAATGTCAGATAGACCCTATAACGTCCTGTTTCTCTGCACCGGCAATTCCGCCCGGTCCATCTTCGCCGAATCCATTCTGAACAAAGAGGGCAAGGGCCGGTTCAAAGCCTACTCTGCCGGGTCTTCTCCAAAAGGAGAGCTGCATCCCTTCACCGTGCAGCTTCTGCAACGGCTTGGCTATGACACGGAGGGGCTGCGCTCGAAAAGCTGGGACGAGTTCGCGACCGAAGGCGCGCCCGAGCTGGATTTCGTCTTTACCGTCTGCGACAACGCTGCCGGAGAAACCTGCCCGTACTGGCCCGGTCAGCCGATGAGCGCACATTGGGGCATCCCCGATCCCGCGGCGGCAGAGGGCAATGACACGGAACGGCATCTGGCCTTTTCAGAGGCTTACAAGATGCTGCTGAACCGCATCTCGATCTTCGCCAATCTGCCGATTGCCTCGCTTGACCGCATGTCGTTGCAGCACAAGCTGGATGAGATCGGCAAGACCACACATTCCGAGACAGAGAACTGATCCCATGACAGACACAGATATGACCGGGGGCAGCGCCCTCGGTATCTTCGAGCGTTGGCTCAGCCTCTGGGTCGCGCTTGCGATGGCCGCCGGTCTGATCATCGGCAGCATGTCTCCCGGTCTGGTCGAGAGCATCGCCGGTGCGGAAATCGCCTCGATCAATCTGGTCGTGGCGGTGCTGATCTGGGCGATGGTCTTTCCGATGATGGTCAATGTCGATTTCGGCGCGGTCGCCGGAGTCGCCCGCCAGCCGCGCGGATTGCTGATCACCCTTGCGGTGAACTGGCTGATCAAGCCGTTTACGATGGCGTTTCTGGCGGTGCTGTTCTTCGATTACGTCTTCGCGCCGTGGATCGCGCCCGAAGATGCGCAGCAATATATCGCCGGACTGATCCTGCTGGGGGCCGCGCCCTGCACGGCGATGGTTTTCGTCTGGTCGCAACTGACGCGGGGCGATGCGACCTATACGCTGGTTCAGGTCTCGGTGAACGATCTGATCATGGTGGTGGCTTTCGCACCCATCGTGGCGCTGCTGCTTGGCGTGACCGAAATCGCCGTACCGTGGCAGACTCTGGTTCTGGCGACGGTGCTTTATGTGGTGCTGCCGCTTGCGGCAGGGCTGATCACGCGGCGGATGCTGGGATCGCAGCAGGCTATCGAGGCCTTCTCGGCCCGGATTAAGCCGCTGTCGATGATCGGGCTGATCGCCACGGTGGCCATCCTGTTCGGGCTTCAGGGCGAGGTGATCCTGAACCGGCCAGTTATCATCCTGATGATCGCCGTGCCGATCCTGATCCAGAGCTATGGCATCTTCGCCATCGCCTATGGCGCGGCCTGGGTCATGCGGGTTCCGCACAAGATCGCGGCACCCTGCGCCATGATCGGCACCTCGAATTTCTTCGAGCTTGCCGTGGCCGTCGCGATCAGCCTGTTCGGGCTGAATTCCGGCGCGGCGCTTGCAACCGTGGTTGGGGTGCTGGTCGAAGTGCCGGTGATGCTGTCACTGGTCGCCTTCGCCAACCGCACACGCAACCGCTTTCCGACGGAGACAGCATGATCGTCATTCACCACAACCCAGATTGCGGCACATCGCGCAATGTTCTGGAAATCATCCGCAAATCCGGCACCGAGCCGGTCGTCATCGACTATCTGTCGGAAGGGTGGACGCGCCCGCAATTGCTGGCCCTGTTCGCCGCTGCCGGGCTGACACCCAGGCAGGCCCTGCGTGAGACCAAATCCCCGGCTGAAGAACTTGGGCTGCTGAAAGACGGGGTGGATGACGACACGATCCTGAATGCGATGCTGGAACATCCGGTCCTGGTCAACCGGCCCATCGTGGCCTCGCCGAAGGGGGTGCGGCTGTGCCGCCCCTCGGAAACCGTGCTACCGCTGCTGGACCGCCTGCCGCCGGGGCCGCTTTACAAGGAAGACGGGCAGATGATCATCAGCGAAAACGGAGAGATCGTTGACTGACCTGCCCAATCTCGATCCGAATGCGGTTCAGATGATCGACCCGGCGCGCCTTTCGCAGGACAAGCCGGCGCGTCACAAACCGCGCATTCTTCTGCTTTACGGCTCTCTGCGCGAGCGCAGCTATTCGCGCTTTCTCACCGAAGAGGCCGAGAGGCTGCTGATCCATTTCGGCTGCGAGACCCGGATCTTTCACCCCGGCGGCCTGCCTTTGCCGGATGACGCCCCCGCCGATCACCCCAAAGTCGCCGAACTGCGCGAGGCCTGCCAGTGGTCCGAGGGGCAGGTCTGGACCAGCCCCGAACGCCACGGGGCGATGACCGGCGTGATGAAAAGCCAGATCGACTGGATCCCCCTGTCGCTTGGCGCGATCCGGCCCACTCAGGGGCGGACGCTGGCGCTGATGCAGGTCTCTGGCGGATCGCAAAGCTTCAACGCGCTGAATCAGATGCGGGTTCTGGGGCGATGGATGCGGATGCTGACCATCCCGAACCAATCCTCTGTCGCGAAAGCATATGACGAGTTCGATGAAGCCGGACGCATGAAACCGTCCAGCTATTACGACCGCGTTGTCGATGTGGTCGAGGAACTTGTCAAATTCACCCTGCTGACGCGCGATATCTCGCCCTATCTCGTGGACCGCTATTCCGAGCGCAAGGCGAGCCTTCAGGACCACATGTCGAAGCTTTAAGCGGGATGCGATCCGGCCCGTTCATCCCGGTCGGATCGCTTTTGCGGGCCATCCCGGCATCTGCACCCCCGGCTGTCTCAGGCGAGCGCGTCATCAATCGCGCCGGAAAGTTTTTCGACAAGCTCCCCGATCTGATCATCCCCAATGATGAACGGAGGCGCCAGCAGGACGTGATCGCCGCGCCTGCCATCTATCGTCCCGCCCATCGGATAGCAGATCAGCCCGGATTCGAAGGCAAGGCGCCTGATCTTCGCATGGATCCTGCGCCCGGGATCGAAGGGGGTTTTCGTGGCGCGGTCCTCGACCAGTTCGATGCCGCGGAACAGCCCCCTGCCCCTGATATCCCCGATATGAGGATGCTGGCCGAACGCGTCATGCAGCGCATGATCCAGCCTTTCGCCCTGCATCTTCACACGCGCCAGAAGATCGCGGCCAAGGATCGCATCCAGAACCGCGCCCGCCGCTGCCGCCGCCATCGGGTGGCCCATATAGGTATGGCCATGCTGGAAAAACCCCGACCCGGAGGCAATCGCGTCATAGACCCGGCCCGAAGCGATCATCGCTCCGACCGGCTGATATCCCGCGCCGAGACCCTTGGCGATACACAGAATATCGGGCGAGACGCCATCCTCGTCGCAGGCAAAGAGATGCCCGGTCCGGCCCATGCCGCACATCACCTCATCGAGGATCAGCAATACGCCATAGCGGTCGCAGATCTCACGGATACGGGACAGATATCCCGGCACGGCAGGCACCGCGCCCAATGTCGCCCCGACCACAGGTTCGGCAATGAAGGCCATGACGCTCTCGGGGCCGAGACGCAGAATTTCGGCCTCCAGCTCATTCGCGACGCGCTGACCGTAATCATGCTGCGTTTCGCCGTCCTCTCTGTCCCGATATTCATAGCACGGGGAAATATGCGAGGTTTCAACCAGCAAAGGCGCGAATTGCGCCCGCCGCCACGCATTGCCGCCCGCTGCAAGTGCGCCGAGCGTATTGCCGTGATAGCTTTGCCGCCGGGCGATCACCCGGTGACGTCCGGGCTGTCCGGTCTCGGTGAAATATTGCCGCGCCAGTTTCAGCGCCGCCTCGACCGCCTCGGACCCGCCCGAGACAAGATAGACGCGCTCAAGCCCGTCCGGCGCATGGGCGATCAGCCGGTCAGCCAGTTTCTCTGCCGCCTCCGAGGTGAAAAACCCGGTATGCGCGAAGGCCAGTTCGTCAAGCTGCGCATGCAGGGCCGCCCGCACATCCGGGTCGGAATGCCCCAGACAGGACACTGCCGCCCCGCCCGAAGCATCGAGATAGCGCTTGCCGGAACTGTCGACGATATAGCAACCATCGCCACGCGCCGCGACCGGAAGCTGCGCCGAGGCCCAGCGGCCGAAAATATGATTAGCCATGACGATGCTCCTGTTTCACAGCGCCTGTCGGAATGACGATTCATCATTCTGTGGCAGAAAGCTGCGCCTGTTTCGAGCGGCATTTCAACCCGATATTGTCCTGAACCATGCGCATGACGCGTGGTTGAGACATACAGTATTGAAAGAGGGGAGAGGTGTGATCCGGCGGAAGCCGAGGTGGCGGCTCCGGGACCAGGCGGCGGTCGTTATCCCGGATCACGCCGCCATAACGCGAAGGTAAGCGGAAGGTTTCCGGGCTGCTGGCATTTAACAAAAGATGTGTCTTTTGCGCAACAGACATATCCCTGCCTCAGCCCCCGAACGACTCGCCCTCATCGATCAACCGCCGCAATTTCGCGACGCTCCGATCCAGCAAATCACGGTCTCCACGCGATTCCGCGTTCAGTCGCAGCACGGGCTCCGTCTGGGAAGATCGCAGATTGAACCGCCATGTCCCCATGTCCAGCGACAACCCGTCCGTTTCATCCCGGCCCTGCGCCTCCGCTCCGAAGATTTCTTCGACACGGGCACGAGCGGCGTCAGGATCGGCGACGACGAAATTGATCTCACCGGATGACGGAAAGGCGGCACGGCGATCCGCCACCAGATCCGAGAGCGGCTTCTTCGCCCGGCCCATCAGCTCGGTTACGAGAAGCCACGGGATCATGCCGCTGTCGCAAAAGACGAAATCGCGGAAATAGTGATGCGCGGACATCTCGCCGCCATAAACCGCGTCATGTTCCCGCAAAGCGGCCTTGAGGAAAGCATGGCCGGTGCGGGACTGGATCGCGGTGCCACCGGTGCTTTCGACGATATCGCGCGTGTTCCAGATGATGCGCGGGTCATGGACGATGCGTGCGCCCGGCTCTCGGGCCAGAAATGCCGCCGCCAGCAGACCGACGATATATTCGCCATCGATGAAGCTGCCGGTCTCATCGAAGAAAAAGCAGCGGTCGAAATCGCCATCCCAGGCGATCCCCAGATCCGCGCCTGCCTCACGTACGGCATTGGCCGTCACCGGCTGGTTTTCAGGCAGAAGCGGGTTGGGAATACCGTTCGGAAAGCTGCTGTCGGGCTGGTGATGGATGCGGATGAACTCCAGCGGAGCGCCAAGCTGCGCCAGCTCGTCGGCAATCGCGTCAAAGGTCGGCCCCGCCGCACCATTGCCTGCATTCACGACGATTTTCAGCGGGCGCAGCGCGGTGACATCCACGAATTCCAGAACCCGCGCAACATAGGCCGCCCGCGCCTCGAACGAGACATCGCGGCGGCTGCCACCGGGCAGAGCCGCCCTGAAATCATCCGCCTCGGCCAGTTTGCGGATCGCATCCAGACCCGTCGCCCCGTCAAGCGGAGCCGACCCGGCCCGGACCATCTTCATGCCGTTATAATCCATCGGATTATGCGAGGCGGTCACCTCGATGCCGCCGTCAGCATCGAAATGCGTGGTGGCGAAATACATTTCCTCGGTCCCGCAAAGGCCCAGATCCAGAACCTCGACCCCTTCGGCGATCAGCGCATCCGCCACCGCATCGGCAAGCTCAACGCTTGAGGCACGGATATCGCGACCCAGAACCACCCGCTTCGCCCCAAGCGCCCGCGCAAAGCCGCGCCCGATGCGAAAGGCGATGTCCGCATCCAGATTCTCGCCCAGACGGCCCCGGATATCATAGGCCTTGAAACAGCTCAGAGCAGCCATCAGCCCCTCGCCCCCTGCCCACGGGCATAGATATCCTCATAGCGGATAATATCGTCCTCACCCAGATAAGAACCGGTCTGAACCTCGATCAGCACCATCGGCAGCTTGCCGGGATTTTCCATCCGGTGAACCGCGCCAAGCGGCACATAGACAGACTGGTTCTCGGTCACCAGCTTGACCTGATCATCGACCGTCACCCGCGCGGTGCCTTCGACGACGATCCAGTGTTCCGCCCGGTGGTGATGGCTTTGCAGGCTCAGCGAGGCGCCCGGATTGACGACGATGCGCTTGACCTGAAAACGCGGCCCCAGAACCAGCGTTTCATACCAGCCCCAGGGGCGGTAATCGCGCGGCAGGGTCTCTGCCTGCGGGATGTTTTTCGCCTTCAGCAGATCGACTGCCTTGCGCACATCCTGCGCCCGGTCCTTCGGTGCGACCAGAACCGCATCGGGCATGGCAATGGCGATGAGATTGTCCAGACCGATCCCGACCAGCACCTGCCCTTCCGATTCAGAGCGCAGAAGCGTGTCGCGGCAATCTATGGCCTGCGCCTCGCCCGAGACGGCAACCCCGTTTTCATCCGGCCCCTGCTCGCGCCAGACCGCATCCCATCCGCCAAGATCGGACCAGCCATCCGAAAACGGCACGACGGCCAGATTATCCGCCTTCTCCATCACCGCATAATCGACCGAAATCGACGGTGCCTTCGCATATTCATCGGGTGCGAGACGCAGAAAACCCAGATCCGAGGTCGCATCCTTCAATGCGGTCGAGACAGGTTCGACGATATCGGGGGCGTGTTTGCGGAACGCCTCGACCATATCGGCGGCACGGGCAAGGAAAATCCCCGCATTCCACAGAAACCGACGCGATTCCAGCATGTCGACCGCCGTTGCCGCATCCGGCTTTTCGACGAAGCGCACCAGATCGGATGTCTCGCCCGAGCCGTCCGGCGCATCGGAGAGTTCCAGATATCCGTAGCCCGTTTCGGGCCGGTCCGGGGTGATGCCGAATGTGACGATCTTTCCCTGCGCAACTGCCGGAAGCCCGCGACGGACCGCCTGCCGGAACGCATCAGCATCCGGGATCGCATGATCCGATGGGGCCACCAGCATGATCGCCTCGGGATCGCGGGCCAGAAGATAGAAGGCAGCGGTCAAAACGGCCGGAGCCGTATTACGCGGCTCGGGTTCGATAATGACCGCGCCCGGATCGACGCCGACATTCGAAAGCTGTTCGATCACGGCAAAACGGAAATCGCCTCCAGTGACGATGACGGGCGGCTGGAATCCCTCTGCTTCGGCCTCCGCCCCGGAAAAGCGCAGCCCCGCCTGCTGGAACAGGGTTTCGTCGCCGAGAAGCTCCACAAACTGCTTGGGATAGGATTTACGCGACAAGGGCCAGAGACGCGTGCCCGAGCCTCCGCTGAGGATGACAGGAAAGACAATCTCAGACATTTCGCTGTTTTCCTTTTTTATCATTTCCTTGCGGAGATGATATAGAAAACCGGCAAGCACCGGCCCCCTCCTCATTACGCGGCAGGACCGGGTTAGGCAATCGCCCAGTTGTAAGGCTTCAGGCAGGAATGGCGACCGGCTGGCCGTCCTCGCGTTGCAGGATTTCCATGCGCAGCCCGTAAATATCGCGCAGCGTTCCAGGCTGCATCAGATCGCGCGGGGTGCCCTGCATGGCCAGTTTCGCGCCCCGGAGCGCGACGATATGGTCGCAGAACCGCGCGGCCATGTTCACCTCATGCAGAACGATGATCGCGGTGCGGCCCTGTTCGCGCGTCATGCGGCGCACCAGAGCCAGTACATCGACCGCATGGGCGATATCGAGCGCCGAGATCGGCTCGTCCAGAAGCAGGGTTCCGGCCTGCTGCGCGACCATCATCGACAGCCACGCCCGCTGCCGCTCACCGCCCGACAGCGTATCGACCAGACGATCGGCGAATGGCTCCAGCCCGCATTCCTCAAGTGCCGCCGTCACCGCATCGCGATCCGGGGCGGAAAAGCGCCCGAGCGCTCCGTGCCAGGGATAGCGGCCAAGCGCGGTCAGTTCACGCACCGTCATGCCCTCGGCAGGGGGCGGATGCTGGGGCAGAAAGGCCAGACGCCGGGCAAGGTCGCGTGCGGGCCAGTCGCGCAGCATCCGGCCCTCGAACGCGACATCGCCGGTGAATGGGATTTGCCGCGCCAGCGACTTCAGAAGCGTGGACTTGCCCGAGCCGTTATGTCCGATCAGCCCGATCACCTGACCGGCGGGCAAATCGAGCCACAGCCCGTCCAGCAACTGGCGGCCCGGGACCTCGACGCTGAGTCCGTCAATGCGGAAAACCGGCTCTGTCGTCATACGCGCCTCATAATCAACCAGATAAGCCACGGAGCCCCGATCAGCGATGCGAACAGGCCAAGCGGCAATTCATAGGGGAAACCCGCCATGCGGGCGCCGAAATCGGCGGCGATCATCAGGATGGCGCCGATCAGCGCAGCACCCGCCACATGCGGCCCCGGCTGCGCCAGCCCTGCCCGCCGCGCCATATGCGGTGCCATCAGCCCGACAAAGGACATCGGCCCGACAAGGATCGTGGCCGCCCCCGTCGCAATCCCGGCCAGCAGGATCAGTACCAGACGCGCCTGCCGCAGCTTCAGCCCAAGTCCGCTGGCGACGCCCTCGCCCAGAGGCAGCAAGGCAAGCGAGCGCCGCGCCAGCAAAGATGCGATCAGCAGCGATACGGCGATCCCGGCCAGCATCAGCGCCCCCCTCATGCCGACGCCAGAGGATGACCCGCTGAGCCATGCCAGCACCCGGAAACTGCGCGTATCGCCGATTGCCATCACCGCAGACAGCACCGCAGCCGAGAATGCGGAAACGGCAATCCCGGCCAGCAGCACCCTTTCAGGCGGCATATCCCGGCGTGAGGTGAAGCTGGCCAGCAGCGCAAGCGCCACCGCCGCCCCCGCCATGCTTCCGGCAGCCAGCATCGCGCTGCCCGGAGCAGCAATCATAAAGACCGTGGCGGCATAGCCAAGTGCCGCACCGCCCGAGACGCCCAGAACCTCGGGCGAGGCAAGCGGGTTGGCGGTCATACGCTGAAGGATCGCGCCCGCAAGCGCCAGAGCCGCACCGGCAGCCCCTGCTGCGATCAGTCTGGGCAAGCGCATCGGCAGAAAGGCGGTGAAGCTGTCCCAGTCCAGCACGGCCCATCCTTGCGGAACCCGGCCGATCCAGACAAGGATCAGAGATGAGACGACAAGCACGCCTGCCAGAACGAACAGCAGCCGTCCGGGATGATCGCGCCTTGGCGCGGGTCCCTCATTGCTTTCGGTTCCGGGCGGGGTCGAGCCGCGCAGACGGGGCAGCAGCCAGATCAGCAACGGCCCGCCGATCAGCCCGGTCAAAGCGCCGGTCGGGAACATCTCTCCGCTCAGCCCGGCGACGGCCAGCACCAGCCCGTCGCAGACCGACAGGATCAGCGCCCCGATCACCGGCGCGGCGACCAGCAGCCCGCCAATCCCGCGCACCCCGAGCGTGCGGGCCAAAGCGGGACCGGCCAGCCCGACGAAACCGATCAGCCCAAGCTCGGCGGACACAGAGGCCGCCAGAATCACCGAGACCGTCACCGCCGCCAGCCGGACCATGACGACATTCATTCCAAGCCCGCTTGCGCCCTGCGCCCCAAGCGACAACACCCGCAGCGGTCGGGCCATCAGCATGGCGGCCGCGCCGCAACCGATCAGGATCAGCGCCAGCACCCGCACCCCGGACCAGTCCTGCTGCACCAATGAGCCGCCATTCCAGATCACCAGAGACAGAAGATACCGGCCCTGCGCCAGCGTGATCGCGGTCGCAATCGCACTGGCGGTCATGCCGACCAGCATTCCGGCGATCACCATCGTGACCGGAGCGAAGGCTCTTTGTGCGCCGATCAGCAGAACCATCCCCGCCGAAAGCGCCGCACCGCCCATCGCCACGGGCCAGCGACCGGCCTCCAGCAGCGCCGGGGAAAACACCGTCGCCAGCACAAGGGCAAGCTGTGCGCCCGATGAAATCCCCAGAGTCGTCGGATCGGCGACCGGGTTGCGGAACACGACTTGCAGGATCGCTCCGGAGAGGCCAAGCGCGGCACCTGCGATCAGCGCAATCACGCCGCGCGGCATCAGCCCGAAGGCCAGCCTGATCTGATCGAGGCTCATCGCCTCGGCGCGCAGCGGCCAGCCGGGCCAGTCCGCCAGCGGCAACAGACGCAGCGCCGACAGAAGCCACAGCAGCAGCGCGACACAGGCGACCGCGAGAACGATCCCCGGCACCATGCCGCGGACGGGCCGGGATGACGTGACAATCCCGCCGCTCATGCAAGCGCCCCGACCGGACCCGAGCGCATCGCGGTTTCAAGAGCGCGGGCAAAGGCCACCGCCGACCACGCACCGCCAAAGGCATTCAGCGCAGGCAATTGATAGACGCGGCCTTCGCTGACCGCAGGAAGCGCCCGCCACAGAACGCTGCGCGACAGGCTGCGAAGCGCCTCGGGCGGGACCGGACCGATGACGATAATGGCGGCATCGGGAAAATCCGCCAGCCGCTCGATCGGGACCGGCGCCAGAAAGCTGAATTCGGTCTGGCCGGACCAGCCGTTTTGCAGCCCCATATGATCCAGCGTACTGCCGAACAGGCTGTCGAAACCGAATGTCCGCAAATGCCGGGAATCGCCGACCTCGACAAGACAAAGCGGGCGATCCACCAGATCACGCAAACCGGATGCCGCCGAGGCCAGAGCCTGCCCGGCCTTCTGCTGCGCACGCCTGCCCGCGTCGGGATCGCCGATTCCCTCGGCAAGCAGGCTCAGCGCCTGAAGCGCCTTCGGCAGAGGCGGCTCTGACGGCACGAAGAATTCCAGCGAGATGACGGGCGCGATCTGCTGCAAACGCTGCTCATAGGCGGTGTAATAGGGCGAACTCAGGATCAGATCGGGGAGGATCAGTTGCAGCAACTCGTAATTCGGACTGCCCCGCAGACCCAGATCTACCACCTCACCGGGGACAAGACCCGGCGGCACGGTTTCGCGAAACTGTAACAACTCGGCAGCGGCGACCGGCATGTGACCGATGAACATCGCGGTCTCCATCATCGCCCAGTCAATCGCGGCGAGCCTTGGCGCGGCCGGTTGCGCGGAACCCATCCGGGGCGAAAAACCCGCCGCCGCCAGCATCGCAGCGGCGGCGGCAAGAAGATGGCGTCGGTCGGGCCTATACGTGGCGGCCCGTCCGGTCACCACTTGTAGGTGACCTTCGCAGAGGCGGTGCGGCCCTCTCCGTAATAGCAGCCGAACCAGCTGCAGGTGGCCAGATAGGTCTCATCGGTGAGGTTCGACAGGTTCAGACTGGCCTCGACATTGCCGCGCGTATAGCGGGCAGCGGCATCCACAAGCGTATAGGAGTCGAGTTCAATCGTATTGTTGACGTTGTCACGCTCACCGATATAGCGCAGCCCGCCGCCCAGTTCGAGCCCGTTGGCGAAATCGTAATCCACCCACAGATTTGCCGAATGGCGCGGCGCGTTCCACATTGGCTGGCCGGTATTGGTGCCGCCCTGCTGTTCGGTATCGTTATAGGCATAGCTGGCGCGGATCTTCCACGCAGCGTTCAGCTCTGCCGTGGCCTCCAGTTCCAGACCGCGGGATTTGACCTCGCCGACCTGATAATACAGCAGATTACCCGCATCATTGCGTCCGGCATACTGGTTCACATTGGTCTGACGCAGATCATAGACCGATGCCGTGATCAGCCCGTCAAACGAGGTCGGCTGGTATTTTACCCCCGCTTCCCACTGATAGCCCTTGGTCGGCTTCAGCGGATCTTCGTTTTCGTTCAGCCCGGTTTGCGGATCGAACGAAGTCGCATAGCTGAGATAAGGCATCAGCCCGTTCGCGAAGACATAGGACAGGCCCGCGCGGCCAGTCACTTCATCTTCCTCATATTCCGACGGCACATCGTACTGATCGCCGGTCTGCTTTGCCCAGTCGTAACGCAGCCCGGCCGTGCCGTGCCAATTGCCATAGATGATCTCATCCTGCGCATAGACGCCAACCTGCTTCAGCGTCGTCTCACCGCTGCTGCGGGCGATTGTCATTTCGGGCGGCGCGACATAGGCGCCCGGATCGCGCCAGTTGAAGATGGTGGTATCACGCTGAATCTGGCTGGTCTCATCGGCGTCATATTTGCGGACATCCACACCGACAAGAAGCTGATGCACCGCCTGCCCTGTCGTGACTTCTCCGTTCAGGCGCGTATCGAGGCTGAGGCTTTCGGTGCTTTCGCTCTGCCAGCTCGATCCGCGCAGGAACGTCCCGTCCGGGTTCACGACCGCGCCGGTGCTGACATAGGTGCCGGTATAGTCCCAGTCGAATTTCTCGTAGCGGAACCCTTGGCTCAGCGTCCAGCCATTATCCAGATCGCGGCTGACCTCAACCCCGATATTCCACATCTTGCGGTCGCTGTCGTCCCAGTTTTCCTGCCCGGTATACATCTCGCGCAGATCGTCCCCATCGGCGATTTCGGTCAGCGCATAGGGAACGCCGGTGGGCGAGATCGGGGAATCTTTGGTGTAGGACGCCATCACATCGATGGTGGTCATCGCATCCGGGTTCCAGCGCAACGCCCCTGCCAGATAGGCGCGCTCATTGGTCAGCTCATCGATCTGGGTCTGCTCATCGCGACCGATCCCGGTGAAACGCCATGACAGCGTATCCGAGGCGGCGCGGTTGATGTCGAAAAAGACCTGACCGCTCTGATTGCTGTCATAGCCGACACCCACTTCCGAGAAATCTGCCGACTGGGCACGTTTCTGCACCTGGTTGATGATGCCGATCGGGCTGCCCGGACCATAAAGCGCCGATGACGGGCCGCGCATGACCTCGATCTGCTGCATCCCGTAGGTTTCATAGCTCACCCCGCCGAAATACCGGCTTTGGCGCAGACCGTTCACATATTGGGCACCCGAGGATTCGAACCCGCGCATGGTCGGCGCATCGAAACGGGGATCCGCGCCGAACGGCTCGGCATTGATCCCGGAGCTGTAGCTGAGCGCCTGACCGAGATTCTGCGCACCCTGATCGTCGATCTGGTCCCGCGTCACCACCGAGATCGCCTGCTGCTGTTCCGAGATCGGCGTCAGCGATTTCGAGACCTGAGCACCGCTTGCGACATAGCCCGCAACATCCTCGGCATCCAGATAGACCGTCCCCAGAACGAAGACCGGATTGTCCACGGCAGTGGTTTCGGCAGTGCCGGTCTGCTGAGCAAGGGCGGTCGCGCAGAGCGCGAAGGTGCTGACCGTTGCAAGAATGGACAGGCGGGCGGGCGAGTGGGGCATGGGGAAACCTTACAATAAATGTTAAGTGCCCCTCCTGATCTCCCTTCACCGGACAGTCAACAAACCCTGACTATAAAACTCAGGTAATTGCGGCATATTGTGCTTCTTATGCCACATCGGCGATTGCGGCCGGTCGGCCCGGCCTGCAATACCGGCCCGCAATCCGGCTTAATTCTGCGCCAGTGCCACGGGGTCCCGTCCCGTGGCATTGCGATACCAGTTAACAATGGCCTGACGCTCGGCCGGTTCCATGAAGCTGACATTGGCCGGCGGCATGGCATGGGTCAGCCCCGCCTGAAGATAGATCTGCCGCGCGGCGCGGGTGACGTCATCGGGCGTTTCCAGCAGCAATTGCTTGGGCGCACGGTGAATGCCGTCATATCCCGGATCCCGCGCATGGCACATGGCGCAGCGTCCGGGAACAATGGTCATGATATCGTCGAACCCTTCGGCATCCGCGAATTTCTGCTGCATGGGGCTCAGCACCTGCGCTTCGGATTCGTCGTAGGAGGACTGCCACAGAGGCGCGGTCGAAAGCCACATCACGCCGATGAACAGAACCGTCGTCGCCGCCCAGGTCCACCATTTCATGCTGCCCGTGGCGTGCATGGTGTTGAAGAAATGCCGGATGGTCACGCCCATCAGGAAGATCAGAGCCGCGATCAGCCAGTTATACTCGGTTGCGAAGGCCAGAGGATAATGGTTCGACAGCATCAGGAACACGACCGGCAGGGTCAGATAGTTGTTATGCGTCGAACGCAGCTTGGCGATCTTGCCGTATTTCGGATCGGGCTTGCGGCCTTCCTGGAGATCTTTCACCACGATTCGTTGGTTCGGCATGATGATGAAGAACACATTCGCGGTCATGATCGTCGCGGTGAACGCACCGAGATGCAGCATGGTCGCGCGGCCGGTAAAGATCTGATTATAGCCGTAACCCATCGCCACCAGCAGCAGGAACAGCAGCAGCATCAGGAAGGTCGGACGCTCTCCCAGACCCGATTTGCACAGCCGGTCATAGACCAGCCAGCCGATCGACAGGGACGCCGCCGAAATCAGGATACCCTGCCACAGCGCCAGCTCGGCCTTGGCCGGGTCGATCAGATACAGCTCACCGCCGACCCAGTAGACGACCATCAGCAGCGCAGCGCCGGAAAGCCAGGTCGAATAACTCTCCCATTTGAACCAGATCAGATGGTCCGGCATGTTGTCGGGCGCGACCAGATATTTCTGGATGTGATAAAAGCCGCCGCCATGAACCTGCCATTCTTCGCCATGAGCGCCGACGGGAAGATGTGGCACCTTGCGAAGCCCGAGATCGAGGGCAACGAAATAAAAGCTCGAACCGATCCAGGCGATTGCGGTGATGACATGTGTCCATCTTACCGCAAATCCGATCCAGTCCCAGATGATGGCAAAGTCCTGCATTGGGGGTCTCCTCGCTGTCTGTCGGTCAGAGTATCCGAAGGGCGCAGCCGGGCGGAACCAATGAAAATCCCCAACTGCTTCAAGAAAAACCGGAAAGTGATACCCTGCCCGGATATGAAAAAAGGCCCGGCAGAATGCCTGCCGGACCCGTGATCACATTGCGGAAATCTCAGCCATAGCTGGACACATTGCTGCCGGCGAGGGCCGAGATATTCATCAGCCCGCGCACGGTAATGCCGGGCGTGACGATATGGGCGCGGTTCTCCATCCCCATCAGAATCGGCCCGACCTCCAGCCCGCCCGCGACAGATCGCAGCATGTTCCGCGCGGCATTGGCGATTTCGGCATTGGCGTAAACCAGCCCGTTGGCAGCGCCGGTCAGGCGGCCATCGGGATATTGCCGCTCGCGCAATTCGGGATCGAGCGCGACATCGGCGGGCATTTCGCCTTCATATTCGAAATCGAGATCCATCGCGTCCAGAATCTCCATCGCGGCCCGCATGTTCCGGCTTGTCGCACTGTCGAGATTGCCGAATTGTGAGGCCGAACACAGAGCGATACGCGGCTCGATGCCGAAACGGCGCATATGCCGCGCGGCGCCGATCACGGTTTCCGCGATCTGCTGGGGTTCGGGGTCCAGATTAACCTGCGTATCGGCGAGGAAAAGCGGTCCCTTTTCGAGAATGATCAGGGACAACGCTCCGACCGGATGCGCCGCGCCCCGTGCGAGGATTTCGCTGACATAACGAAGATGCCAGCGATATTCCCCGAACGTACCGCAGATCATGCTGTCCGCATCCCCCAGATGCACCATCATCGCCGCAATCGCCGTGGTATTCGTGCGGATGATCGCGCGGGCCAGATCCGGGGTCACACCGCGTCTGCGCATAAGTTTATGATAGGCGCTCCAGTAATCCCGATACCGCGCATCGCTTTCGGGGTTGATCACCTCGACCGCATCCAGATCCAGCCTGATGCCTTCGCGGTCCAGCCGCTGCTGGATCACCTCGGGCCGTCCGATCAGGATCGGCGTGTCATAGCCGTCCTCGATCAGTTGACGGGCCGTGTGCAGGATGCGCTCATCCTCGCCCTCGGCAAAGACCAGACGGCGATTGACAACGCGGTCGGCCTCGAAGACGTGCCGCATGATGTTATAGCTGCGATACACCCTGCCCTGCAGCCTGCGGTGATAATCCGTCAGATCGAGATCGCGCGTGGCCACGCCCGATTCGATGGCAGCCTTGGCGACAGCCGTCGCAATGGTCGGCAGAAGGCGCGGATCGAAGGGTTTCGGGATCAGATAATCCGGCCCGAAGGTCAGCGTCTCGCCGCGATAGGCCTGCCCGACCTCCGCCGAGGTGGTTTCGCGGGCAAGCGCCGCAATCGCCTCGACACAGGCCACTTTCATCTCATCGTTGATCTCCGTCGCCCCGGCATCGAGCGCACCCCGGAAGATGAACGGGAAACACAGGACGTTATTGACCTGATTGGGATAATCGCTGCGCCCGGTGGCGATCAGCGCATTCGGCGCGGCCTTGCGGGCCTCTTCGGGCATGATTTCCGGGGTCGGGTTGGCAAGGGCGAAAATGATCGGGTTATCGGCCATTTTCGCAACCATTTCGGCCGTCAGCAGACCGGGACCCGAGACGCCGAGGAACAGATCCGCGCCCTCCATCGCCTCCATCGTGGTGCGCATTTCCGTGTCGCGGGCGAATTCCTGCTTTTCCGGGTTCAGGTCGTTGCGCTGCGTATGCACCACGCCCTTGCTGTCCAGCATGGTGATATTGTCCTTGCGGACCCCCAGCACCATCAGCATTTTCAGGCAGGCAATCCCCGCCGCACCGGCGCCAAGCGCCACCACGCGGATATCTTCGAAGGATTTTCCCGACAGCCGCATCGCGTTGCTAGCCGCAGCCGCGGCAACAATGGCCGTGCCGTGCTGGTCATCGTGGAAAACCGGGATATTCATCCGCTCGCGGCAGATCTTTTCGACCAGAAAACAATCCGGTGCCTTGATATCCTCCAGATTGACCGCGCCGAAAGTCGGTTCAAGCTTGCACACGATCTCGGCCAGTTTCTCCGGGTCGGTTTCGTCCACCTCGATATCGAAGCAATCCACCCCGGCGAATTTCTTGAACAGAACCGCCTTGCCCTCCATCACCGGCTTCGAGGCCTGCGCACCGATATTCCCCAGCCCCAGCACCGCTGTGCCGTTCGAGACCACCGCAACCAGATTGCTTTTCGCGGTATAGCGCATCGCTTCAAGCGCGTTTTTCTCGATTTCCAGACAGGCTTCGGCGACGCCGGGAGAATAGGCATTGGACAGGTCGCGCCCGGTATCCATTGGCTTCGTCGCCCGGATCTCAAGCTTCCCCGGCTTGGGAAATTCGTGATAATCGAGCGCCTCCTGACGGCGATCCCTGCTGATGTCTTCATCCGGCATAACGTCCCTCCTCGAAATCTGGCCTTCCGGTTTCAGCCGATTTGGACATGTCCGCCGGGGTATTTGCAATGGCCGTTTCGCCGTCAGCGCGGGAAAGCGGGCCATTTCAGATCCCAGCAAGCTGCCCTAAAGGAAAGAAGGAGTATATTTTTATGCGTTTTCAGTATGTTTTGCAGAATTTTTAAGCCCGCGTGGGGCTTTTTCAAAATCAATCTGAAAGACTGTTACGCTTCCGCTTCGGTCGCTCTGGCGTGATCCATGCGGCTCTGCAGCGCAGCGATCTGCTGGTCGGTCATACGCAGACCCAGCTTGCTGCGCCGCCAAATTACATCCTCGGGGGTTTCAGCCCATTCGCGGGTCATCAGCCAGTGTAGTTCGGCCTCGGACAATCCGCCGCCAAGATCGGCGCCGGGGCCATCCGCAAGGATCTGCCGCGCCTCAGTCCCATAGGCGCGGATCAGGCGCAGCGCCTGCTTTTCGTCAAGCGCGGGATGGGCGGCACGCAATTCCGCGACCAGATCCGGGACGCCGTCCACCGGGAAATCTCCGCCGGGGAGCGCCACACCCGCCGTCCACTTGCCACCGGCTGCGGGAAAAAACGGCTCAAGCCTGCGCATCGCGCTTTCGGCAAGGCGGCGATAGGTGGTGATCTTGCCGCCGAACACATTCAGCAACGGTGCGCCGTCCTCATCCAGAGTCATCACGTAATCGCGCGTCGCCGCCGTGGCCGAACTTGCCCCGTCATCATAGAGAGAGCGCACCCCGGAATAGGTCCAGACCACCTGTTCCGGCGTCACGGGGCGGGCGAAATACCGGCTGGCGAAATCGCAGAGATAGCGGTTCTCATCTTGCGAAATTTCGGGCGACTGGGGATCGCTTTCGTGATCCTCATCGGTGGTGCCGATCAGGGTGAAATCCTGCTCGAACGGGATGGCGAAGATGATCCGCCCATCCGGTCCCTGAAAGAAATAGCAGCGATCATGGTCATAGAGCTTCGGCACCACGATATGACTGCCCCGCACCAGCCGCACGGATTCGCGGCTGTCCAGCCCTGCCACATCGCGGATCACCTGCCCGGTCCACGGCCCCGCCGCATTCACAAGCGCCCGCGCCAGATGTTCTTCGCGTTCGCCCGCCGCGTTCACCGTTTCGATGCGCCACAGATCGCCCTCACGCCGGGCCGAGACGACACGGGTGCGGGTCATGATCCCGGCCCCACGCGCGACGGCGTCGCGGGCATTCAGGACCACCAGCCGGGCATCCTGAACCCAGCAATCGGAATATTCATAGGCCAGATTCAGCCCCGGTTTCAGCGCCTTGCCCGCCACGTCCCCGGTAAGATCAAGCTGCCGCGTCCCCGGCAGGATCTTCCGCCCGCCCAGATTGTCGTAGATGAACAGGCCAAGCCGGATCAGCCAGGCCGGTCTGCGCCCGCGCAGCCACGGCATGACCACCCCAAGCAGCCGCGAGGTCGGCGTGCTGGATTCAAAGCGCATCTCGGGCAGGATCGGCAGCACGAAGCGCATCGGCCAGCTTATATGCGGCATGGCCCGCAGCAGCAGTTCCCGCTCATGCAGGGCTTCGCGGACCAGCCGGAACTCGAAATATTCCAGATAGCGCAGCCCGCCGTGGAACAGCTTTGTCGAGCGCGAGGAGGTCGCCTGCGCCAGATCGTCCTTTTCAGCCAGCCGCACCGTCAGGCCGCGCCCTGCCGCATCGCGGGCAATGCCGCAGCCATTGATGCCGCCGCCGATGATGAACAGGTCGATCATGTCTTTCACATCCCGTTTCAGCCATTTGCCGGCAAATGACGCGATCATACCGCGATTGTCAAAGCCCGCAGGCCAGTCCGGTCGCGCATGAACGCGCGGACAGAAACTTTTCCGCGCCGTTCAGGTTTCATTTGGGTGCCGCCATATACGGTAACGTGACCAGAATACGACTTGCCGACCACCCTGCCCGCCGTGGCATAGTTTATTTGTCCTCAGCCCGGTAATTTCATGCCAAGCAATCGCCAGCCCAACCGGACCCGCCGCGCAGTCATCTGGGCGTTTTTGTCAGTTTTCGGCGTGACCGCGGCTGCAACGCCCGGCTTTGCGCAGATGATGCAGGCGCCCTCGGGGCCGACAGAGGTCGGGGTTACACCGATGAATCGCGGCGATGTGCCGGTGACGGTCGAATTGCCGGGCCGCGC
This sequence comes from Paracoccus aerodenitrificans, assembly GCF_027913215.1. Taxonomy (GTDB): domain Bacteria; phylum Pseudomonadota; class Alphaproteobacteria; order Rhodobacterales; family Rhodobacteraceae; genus Paracoccus; species Paracoccus aerodenitrificans. Next base: position 1,277,917 of record NZ_CP115784.1, on the reverse strand, counting down.
CGTCGCATATCAGCTTGCCGCGATCCGACCGCGCGTGGGCGGCGAGATTACCGAGATCCCCTATGAGGCCGGCACCGAAGTCGAGCCCGGGACGCTGCTGTTCACAATTCAGGACGAGACCCTCGCCGCCGAGCTGACCGCGCAGGATGTCGCCGTTGCCTCGGCGCAGGCGGCTTTGGCGGGGGCCGAGGCGACGCTGACGCGGTATCGCAGGCTCAGCGGCTCGGGGGTCAGCCTTGCAGAGGTCGAGGTGGCAGAGGTGGAACTTGCCGCCGCCGAGGCTCAGCTTGGCGCGGCGCGTGCGCAGCGCGATCTGGCCCGGCTGGCGCTTGAGCGGACCCAGATCACCAGCCCGATACGCGGCGTGGTCGCGGTCACTCCGTTCAGCGTTGGCGATATCGTCAGCACCGGCCAGAGCGAGCCGCTGACCTATGTCGCGCAGATCGACCCGATCTATGTCGATGTGCTGCAATCGCGTGCGCTTGTCCTGCGGGCGCAGCGCAATATCGCCGAGGGCATCCTGCAACGCCCGGAAACCGAACCCGATGCGCGGCTGGTTCTGGAAACCGGCGAAAGCTACGATCAGCCGGGACGGATGCTGAGCCCCTCGGTTCAGGTGTCGGCCACGACCGGGACGGTCCCGATCCGTGTCCGCTTTCCCAATCCCGACCGCCGCATTCTGCCCGGCCAGTTCGTCCGGGTGACGCTGACCATTGGCAGCATGAACGCTTTTCTTGTGCCGCAACGCGCCACAAGCCGCGCCGCCAGCGGCGATCTGACGGCCTTCGTCGCCCGCAATGGCCGTGCCGAGCAGGTTCTGCTGACGGAACAGGGCACCCATGAAAATGCCTGGATCGTCACTGAAGGCCTGACCGAGGGCGATGCGTTGATCCTCGACGGTCTGGACGATCTGCGCGACGGGGCCGAGGTGACCACGGTTCCGGTGACCATCGACGCGGACGGGGTGGTGCGCGAAATCGGCGATATGGCTGCCGAAGCCAGCGATGAGGAAGCCTCGGCGCAGGCGGATGGCGACCCCGCGGAACTGGCCGAAGGCAGTGCTGCGCCCCCTGCGCCCGCAAACGGCGCAGCGCAGACAGGCGGCTGAGGCGATGGGGCAGTTCTTCATCCACCGTCCGGTTTTCGCCTGGGTGCTGGCGATTGTGACCATGCTGGCGGGGATATTCAGCCTGTTCGGCCTGCCGGTTTCTCAATATCCCGATATCGCCCCGACCACGATCCGCATCAGCGCCAGCTATCCCGGAGCAACCGCCGAGGCGGTGCAGAACTCTGTCACGACCCCCATCGAGGATTCGCTGACCGGGATTGACGGGATGATGTATTTCGAATCCAGCTCATCTCAGGGGCGATCATCGCTGGAACTGACCTTCGACGACTCGGTCGATCCGACCGACGCGCTGAACGATGTGCAATCGAATGTGCGCAGCGTGGAATCGCGTCTGCCGACGCCGGTGCAGGATGACGGGGTGCGAGTCTCTCGGTCCTCGTCATCGATCCTGATGGTCGGGTCTCTGGTCTCGACCGATAACAGCTATTCGACGGTTGAACTGGGCAATATGCTGGAGGAAATCGTCGAAGGCCCCGTCAAGCGCGTCGATGGCGTGGGTGAGATCAACGTGTTCGGCTCGGGCTATGCGATGCGGATCTGGCTGGATCCGTTCCGGCTGGCGCAATATAACCTGCTGCCGACGGATATCACCTCGGCCGTGGCGGCACAGAACTCGACCGTATCGGTGGGGTCGCTTGGCGATCAGCCGGTGCTGCCGGGGCAGCAATTCACCTCGACCATCACCGCGCAGAGCCAGCTTGAGAATGTCGATGATTTCCGCCGCATCCTGCTGCGCACTGCCCGGGACGGATCAACGGTCTGGCTTGGCGATGTCGCGGATATCGAGATCGGCAAGGAGCGTTACGGTTCCGACAGCCGCTTCAACGGTATGAACGCCGCCGGGTTCGGCGTCAATCTTGAGACCGGCGCGAATGCGGTGGACACGGCACGGGGCGTCCGCGAGGTGCTGGCCAGCCTGAACGATGCTTTGCCCGAAGGGGTTGAGTTGCGCGTGGCCTATGACACCTCTCCCTTTGTCGAATTGTCGATCGAGAAAGTCTACGAAACCCTGATCGAGGCGATCGTTCTGGTTGTCGGCGTGATCCTGATCTTTCTGCAACGCTGGCGGGCGACGATCATCCCGGTGATCGTGGTGCCGGTGGTTCTGCTGGGGACATTCGCAGTTCTGGGTGCGCTTGGCTATTCGATCAACACGCTGACCATGTTCGCGATGGTGCTGGCCATCGGCCTGCTGGTCGATGACGCCATCGTGGTGGTCGAGAATGTCGAGCGTGTGATGGCACAGGACGGAATCGGCCCGGTCGAGGCGACCGAGAAATCCATGCGGCAGATCTCGGGGGCGCTGATCGGCATCGCAGCGGTGCTGTCTGCCGTGTTTCTGCCGATGGCCTTCATGGCGGGCTCCACCGGGGTGGTCTATCGGCAGTTTTCGGTCACGATCATCACCGCGATGGGCCTGTCCCTGCTGGCCGCGCTGATCCTGACACCCGCGCAAACCGCCACCATGCTGCGCCCGCATCGGGGCGAGATCGGCTTTGCCCCGGCCCGCTGGTTCAACCGCAATTTCGACCGGCTGGCGAATGGCTATGCGGCGATCATCGGCCGGTTGCTGCGCCGTCCCCTGATGGCGCTTCTGATACTGGCGCTGATCGGCGCGGGGGCGTGGCAGCTTTTCGGCCGGCTCAGCTCGACCTTTCTGCCGACCGAGGATCAGGGCGTGATGATGGTGCAGGTGCGTCTGTCCGAAGGATCGACCGCACAGCAGACCGAGGCGGTGATCGAAGAGATCGAGGCATATCTTCTGAATGAGGAACCCGCCGTCGAATCGATTTTCGGCGCTCTTGGCTGGGGCTTCGGCGGCAGCAGCCAGAGCCGCGCGATGCTATTCGTCCGCCTGAAGGATTTCGAAGAGCGCGGCGATCCGGATATGTCCGCCTCGGCACTGGCGCTTCGGGCCAATCAGCGATTCGCGGATAACCGCGCCGGTCAGATCAACTTCCTTCAGCCTCCCGCGATTCAGGGTCTCGGCGATCAGGCCGGGTTCGATATGTTCCTGATCGACCAGACCGGACAGGGGATCGAGGGGCTGCGGGCGGCATCGTCCCAACTGGAAGCGGCGGCAGAGGCCGATCCGCGCCTGACCAATGTCCGGGGCCGCGGAGATGAGGACGACGCCGCACTGCGTCTGGATATCGACGCGCAGAGGGCCGAGGCTCTGGGGCTGCGTCTCTCCGAAGTGAACGGCATGTTGTCGATCATCTTTTCGGGACGCGAGGTGAATGATTTCTCGCTTGGCGCGACGCTGCGCCCGGTCATCGTACAGGGCGATGCCGCCTATCGGATGCAGCCAGAGGATCTGGAAGCATGGTATGCGCGGAATGCCGATGGTGAGATGGTCCCGTTCAGCGCCTTCAGCAGCTATCGCTGGGAACCGGTCGCCCCGCGTCTGCAACGGTTCGAAGGCACGGATGCGATCTCGATTTCCGGCGAGGCGGCACCGGGGACCAGCTCGGGCGAGGCGCTCGACGCGATGGAGGAACTTGTCGCCGAACTGCCCGGCGGGTTCGGTGTGGCCTGGACCGAACTTTCCTATCAGGAACGGCAATCGGGCAATCAGGCGCCTTATCTTTATGCGCTGTCGGCGCTTGTAGTGTTCCTGTCCCTTGCGGCGATCTATGAAAGCTGGACCGTGCCGATGGCGGTTATTCTGGCCGTGCCGGTGGGGGTTCTGGGCGCGGTTCTGGCGGCGCTGATCTTCGGGCAGTCGAACGATGTCTATTTCAAGGTCGGTATCCTGACGACAATCGGGCTGGCCGCCAAGAACGCGATTCTGATCGTCGAATTCGCCCGCGTGCTGGAGCTGGAGGGCCGGTCCACCATCGCCGCCGCGACCGAGGCCGCACGGCTGCGGCTGCGCCCGATCCTGATGACCTCTCTGGCCTTCATCCTTGGCGTCGTGCCTCTGGCGACGGCAAGCGGGGCGGGTGCAGCGGCGCAGAACTCGATCGGGATCGGGGTTATGGGCGGGATGATCGCCGCGACCTTTATCGGCATCTTCATGGTGCCAAGCTTCTATGTCGCGATCCGCAGCATGTCGGGTCCGCTGCGTGCCCCGCCGCGCAAGACAGGCAGCGCCGCCGAAAGCCCTATGCCGGGTGAATGAGGATGGCGCGGAAATCGTTCACATTGGTCAGGGTCGGCCCGGTCACGACCTGATCGCCCAACGCACCGAAAAAGCTGTGCGCGTCGTTTTCCGCAAGCGCCTTCGCCGCGTCCAGCCCTGCCGATACCGCGCGGTCCAGAGTGTCGGGGGCAATGACCGCGCCCGCCACCTCTGCCGCGCCGTCCACCCCGTCCGTATCGCAGGCAATCGCGTGGATCCCCTTCGCCCCGTTCAGAGACAGCGCAAGCGCCAGTGCATATTCCGCATTCGGCCCGCCCACACCGTCTCCGCGTCGGGTCACGGTCAGTTCTCCGCCCGACAGGACGACCATCGGATTATCGCCGGGTGACATCTCTGCCTGAAGCTTCAACGCCAAAGCGGCATGCGCGGCAGCAACCTCTCGTGCCTCACCGTCCAGATCGTCGCCGAGAAGCAGCGTGGCAATGCCGTTCCCCTGCGCCACGGTGGCGGCAGCGGCAAGGGATTGCGCAGGCGCGGCGACAATGCGGTTTTCGACCTTCGCAAGCCGGGGATCGCCCGGCGCGATCACGCCGGTGTCGCCGTCAAGGACCCGTTTCGCGCTGTCGGGCAACCCGATCCGCCAGCGATTGACGATTGCCAGCGCATCCTCTGCCGTGGTCGGATCGCCGATTGTCGGCCCCGATCCGATCATCGCCGGATCGTCGCCCGGCACATCCGAGATCATCAGCGACAGCACACGCGCAGGTGCCGCCGCAGCGGCAAGCTGGCCGCCCTTCACCCGGCTGAGATGCTTGCGCAGCACATTCATCTTGCCGATCGGCGCTCCCGATGCCAGCAGCGCGGCATTCACCGCCTGTTTCTCGGCCAGCGTCATCTCTCCGGCCGGGGCGCAGAGCAGCGCCGAGGCTCCGCCCGAGATCAGCATCAGGACCAGATCGTCCGGTTCCAGCCCGCCAAGCAGATCAAGCAATCTCTGCGTCGCATCCACCCCGGCCTGATCGGGCACGGGATGCGCGGCCTCGGCAATCTCGATTCCCTGTGTCGGGCGGCCATAGCCGTAACGCGTGATCACAAGCCCCTCGCAGGGTCCCCATTCCGCCTCGACCGCTTCGGCCATCCGCGCCGAGGCTTTCCCCGCCCCGACCACCAGCACACGCCCGGCAGGGCGCTCGGGCAGGTTCGGGGCGATGAAACGCATCGGATCAGCGACGGCGACGGCCCGCGCGAAAAGGGCATTCAGGATCTCACGCTCATTCATGGTTGCCTCCGAGGCTGGATTGCCGGACCACAAGCCCGACGGGCGCACGGGTTTCGTTTGGCGGTGCCGCGCCGGTGTCAAGCCAGCTTAGCAATCGTCTTGCCATATCATCGCCAAACCGCGCGATATCGCAACTGACCGAGGACAAAGCGGGCCAGACCTCGGCGCATTCGGCGATATCGTCGAAGCCGACCAGACGGATATCCTGCCCCACACGCCGCCCGGCATGGGCAAGCCCGTTCATCAGCCCCAATGCCACCAGATCGTTGAAACACAGAACCGCTTCGGTTTCGGGCGGCAACTCTGCAGCAGAATCGAACCCGCTGCGCCGACTGGTCGGGCCATGCAGCGTCAGCGGAGTCAGCCCGGCGGCGTGCATCTGTTCGAGATAGCCCGAGGCACGTTCCTTGGTGATCTGCCGCCCGGGCGCTCCGCCGACAAAGGCGATGCGGCGCAGGCCCTGATCCAGCAGATGCCGTGTGGCAAGGCGGCCTCCATCCGTATAGTCGAAGGACGCGAAGGGCAGCCGGCCCTCGCTTCCCTCCAGCCTGCGCAGAAGCTGCATGGCAGGCACGCCCGCCGTCAGGATCTGATCGGTGACACTTCCCGGATCGCCGAAACTGGGCGAGATCACCAGCCCCGCAACCCCATGTTCCAGCATCGAGCGCACAAGCTGTTCCTGCCGCAGCGGGTCCTCATCTGCATTGCCGATCACCGTGGCGAAACCCGCATCGGCAAGCCGCATCTGCATGGTGGTCGCAAGCTCGGTGAAGAACGGGTTACGCAGATCGTTGATGACCAGACCGACCAGCCCCGTCGAGGCCGAGCGCAAATTCGCGGCGGCCCGGTTATAGACATAACCGACCGCAGCCATCGCCTCGCGCACGGTCCGGGCGGTTTCATCCCGGACCAGATCGCTGCCCTGAAGCACCAGCGAGACGGTCGATTTCGACACGCCCGCAGCCTCGGCCACATCGAGAATGGTCGGCCTGCGCTTCATTCCCCGATGCCGTGAACCGCCATCAGATTGCGCATCCGGGCCGATGCCAGATCAGCATCGTGCAACAGACCCGCATCCGCCGCCAGCCGGAACAGATCGGCATAATGCAGGATCGGGCGCGAGGACTGGAACCCGGCAGGCATGATGAAATGCGTCTGCATTCCGTTCAGCCAGGCCAGAAAGGCGATCCCCGCCTTGTAGAAGCGCGTTGGCGCCCGGAAAATTTCGCGGGAAAGGGGAATCGTCGGCGTCATGAGCGCATCATAGCCTGCCCTGTCCCCGGCTGCGAGCGCTTCAAGCGCCTGCGCGGCGGCCGGAGCAATCGCCGCGAACGCCCCGAGAAGCGCATGGGAATGATGCTGGCCATCCCCGGCGATCAGCGCCGCATAGTTGAAATCGTCTCCGGTATACAGCTTCACGCCCTCGGGCAGCCTTGCGCGGAACGATTCCTCATGCTGTTGGTCGAGAAGCGATATCTTGATCCCGTCCACCTTGCCCGCATGCGCCTCGATCAGCGCCAGCACGGCGTCCGAGGCGGCGGCGATATCCTGACAGGCCCAATATCCGCGCAACGCCGGGTCGAACATATCTCCCAGCCAGTGCAGGATGACCGGATCGCGGGCCTGTCCGATCAGCCGGTCATAGACCTGACGATACTCATCCGGCCCCGCGCCGATCGCAGGCAGCGCCCGCGTCGCCATCAGGATAAGCTGCCCGCCTGCATCCTCGATGCAGGCCATCTGATGCTCATAGGCGGCGATGATGGATGCGGTATCCGGCAGTTCCTCTGGCGTTTTGTGATCCGTTCCCGCACCACAGGCGACACGCGGCTTCAGGGGGTGCGCCTTCGCCTCGGCCATCGTGCGCCGGATCAGTTCAAGCGCCGTTTCCCAGTCCACGCCCATGCCGCGCTGCGCCGTATCCATCGCCTCGGCCAGTCCCAGACCCTGATCCCAGAGGCTGCGGCGAAACGCCAGTGTCGCCTCCCAGTCCACCGCCGGAGGTCCGGTCCAGGGATCGCGCTCGGCCAGCGGATCGCTGGCGATATGGGCGGCGGCGAAAGCCGTGCGGCTGAACGCACGACCCGGGGCGCGGGGCGTCAGTGGTTCTTTCGAGAATCGGAATTCCTGTAATGTACCATCGGGCAAGGGCAGTTTCATCGGTCAGACTCCATGATCGGCCCGGATCATGTCGGCGGCTTTCTCCGCGATCATGATAACCGGCGCATTGGTGTTCGAGGAAACCAGACGGGGCATAACCGAGGCATCGGCCACGCGCAGCCCGCTGATCCCGTTAAATCGCAGACGCGGATCGAGCACCGCGCCCGAATCCGCCCCCATCCGGCATGTGCCCGCCGGGTGGTGGTCGGTCTTGGCATTGGCGCAGGCATGTTCGAAAAGCTCCTGCTCGGTCCGGATCTCCGGCCCCGGCAGGACCTCGCGGGTCAGGAAGGGTTTCAGCGCATCCTGCGACATGATCTGGCGGACCAGTTGCAGGCCACGGATCGACATCTCGCGATCATGCGGATCGGCCCAGTAATTCGGGTCGATCAGCGGCGCGGCCTTGGGATCGGCGCTTGCCAGCCGGACCGTCCCGCGCGAACGCGGCCTCAGATAGGCCGAGTTCAGCGTCAGACCGCCATCCGGCATCGCCGCGACACCCGCTTCAATCCCCGAGCCGAGACCCAGATGGAATTGCACATCAGGAGAGCGTGCGCCCTCTTCCACGAACCAGAACCCGCCCGTCTCGAACAGGCTGGAGGCCACCGGGCCCTTGCGGGTCAGCAGATATTGCAGCCCGGCCAGAACCGAGAGATGCGGCTTCGCGAAACGGTCATAGCTGTGCGGGCCGCTGCATTCCCAGATGGTGAACAGATCGAGGTGATCCTGAAGATTCGCACCGATCTCGGGCTGGTCCAAGACCACATCCAGCCCGGTCTCGCGCAGGTGATCCCCCGGCCCGATCCCCGACAGCATCAGCAATCGCGGAGAGCCGATTGCGCCGGAAGACAGAATGACCTCGTTTGCAGCACCGATCTGCCGGACCCCGGAGCCGTCCGCGATCCTGATGCCGGTGGCGCGGTTGTTTTCGACCACGATGCCCAGAACCTGCGTCCCGGACATCACCGTCAGATTCGGACGCCCCCGCGCCGGATCAAGAAACGCCACCGAGGTCGAGGACCGCCGCGCATGTTTCTGGGTCAGTTGATAATAGCCGACCCCGGCCTGTTCGGCCCCGGTCATATCCTCGTTGAAGGGAATGCCAAGCTGGCTGGCGGCCTTGAAATAGGCCTCGCATACCGGCAGCGGGGCGGCGGGTTTCGACACGCCAAGCGGTCCGCCCTGCCCGTGGAATTCATTGTCGTAAGTGTCGTTATCCTCGGATTTGCGAAAATAGGGCAGCACATCCTCATAGGACCAGCCCTCGCAGCCCATCTGCCGCCATTCATCGTAATCCAGAGCGTTGCCGCGCGTATAGATCTGTGCATTCACGCTGGAGCCGCCGCCCAGAACCCGCGCCTGCGTAAAGCGGATCACCCGGTCCCTCATGTGTTTCTGCGGCACGGTGGACCAGCCCCAGCTTCCGATGCCCTTGGTCATTTTCGCGAAACCGGCGGGCATGGCATAGAACGGGTGGCGCGGACGCGGCCCGGCCTCGATCAGCAGGACGCTTGCATCCGGGTTCTCGCTCAGCCGGTTGGCCAGCACGCAGCCCGCGCTGCCGCCTCCGATGATAATGAAATCGTAACCTTCGGCCATGTCCGGCCTCCCCTCAAAGTCTTGGGATGGACAATCCGCCATCCACGGCAATCACGCTGCCCGTTGAAAACGCCATCTCGCCGCGCAGCAGCGGCAGCACCACACGCCCGATATCGGCAGGTTTCCCCCACCGCCCCGCAGGCACCAGCCCGCCTGCGATCAGCGCGTCGTATTTCCCTGAAACCGCCGCCGTCATCGGGGTTTCGACAATCCCCGGACGCAGTTCGAATACGCCGATATTGTCGCCCGCCAGACGCGCCGCGAACAGCTTTGCCATCATCGACGCTCCGGCTTTCGACATGCAATATTCGGCACGCTCGACCGAGACCATTTCGGCGCTGACCGAAGTAACGAAGATGATCGCGCGATATTCCCCGCCTGGCCGCGCCAGCATCCGCCGGGCGACCTGCTGAGCAAGAAAGAAATTGCCGCGCAGGTTGATATTCATCGTCCAGTCGAAATTTTCAGGCAGCATCTCCAGCATGTCGCCGCGTATCCGCGCCGGTACTCCGGCATTGCAGATCAGCGCGGTCACAGGCCCCAGATCCGCCTCGACCGCATCCAGCAGGGAGGAGATCGTGTCGATCTCCGCCAGATCATGCTGATAATAACGCGCTTCCGGCAGGGCGCTCATCGCGTCGCGCACCGCTTCGGGGGGCTGTTCGGCGGCAATCGCCAGCCGCCAGCCCGCATCGCGCAGCGCGGTCGCGATCCCCAGACCGATCCCCTGCTGACCGCCAGTGATCAGGGCAACGCCGCTCATGCCCAGTCCTTTCCGCTGATGTGATCCGCCGCCCGCAAGGACAGCGCGGCAATGGTCAGCGCTGGATTGACCGCCGCCGAGGTCGGCAGAATGCTTGCATCTGTGATGAACAGGTTTGGATGATCATGCGTCCGCCCATAGATATCCGTCACGCTGCTGCCCGGATCGCGGCCCATCCTCGCGGTCCCGCATTGATGCGAGGGGGTCCGGCGATCGAAGGGTTTCGACAGCACCAGAGGATAGCCCGCCCGCCGCAATTCGCTTTTCAGCCGCGCGACAAGCGCCAGATGCGCATCCCAGTTCGACCGTTTCCAGTCCAGCACGATCCGGTCGCCCCGAAGGGTGACGCGGCTTTCGGGATCGGGCAGATCCTCTGACATAGCGTAAAGATCCAGCGCACGGGACGAGATAATCCGCGCCAGTGGCAGCGGCAGGCCCGATCCGGCGGCAAGGATCGGGCCGGTGACGCGTCCCAGCATCTGGATATTGCCCAGAGGCTCGCCCTGCGGGCCTCCGGTTTCGTAGAAATCATTCACCATCAGCGTTTTCTGATAGATGCTGCGATTGCGCCGGAACGGGTGGATCGCCAGTACCGCCGAGCAATTATGGTTCATGAAATTCCGGCCAAGCTGATCCGAGCGGTTCGCCAGCCCGACCGGATGCTCCTCATCCGCCGAGCGCAGCAGCAGCGCGGCCGTATTCACCGCCCCGGCGGCAAGCGCGAAGAGCGGCGCTTCGATCCGCCCCGGACCCTCCGGGCCGGTGACACGCACCGCTCCGATCCGCCCGTCAGTGCCGCATTCCAGCAACTCCGCCCGAGTGCCGGTCAGCAGGGTCACATTCGGGTGCCGCAATGCCTCGGCCATGCCGATCGTCTCGGCATCCATCTTGCCGCCATTCGTGTCGGGATAGCCGTCCCATCCGGTATTGGCACGTTCCAACCAACGATCAAGATCAACCCCCAAGGGCAGATATGAGGGATGTAGCCCGATCCGGCGCAGGCGGGTGCGCAGATCGGCGATTTCGGGTTCATCGGGAACCGACGGGAAGGGATAGCTGCCGGAATGGGGCGGCTCGGTCGGATCGTCCGAGGCGTTGCCCCGGACCCGGTACATCTGTTCCGCAGCCTGATACCATGTCTCTATCTCGGCATAAGAAACAGGCCAGCCCGGCGTCGTGCCGCCAATATGCCGGATCGGGCTGAAATCCGCCTCACGGTAGCGCAGCAGCACCGCGCCGTAGAATTTCGAGTTCCCGCCGACATAATAGAAATTGCCGGGGCTGAACGCGTCGCCCTGCCCGTCCAGCCAGGTCTCATCCGGACGGAACACGCCGCGCCCGTGAATCGCATATCCGTCGCGGGCATCGGGACTGTCCTGCAAACGCTCTCCGGCCTCGATGACGAGGATGCGCTTGCCCGAGGGGGCCAGAGCGGCGGCAAGCGTGGCGCCGCCCATCCCCGATCCGATAATGACAAGATCCGCGTCCATCTAGCCCCCGATCCGGTTTTCCGTTTCGGGATCGAACACAACCGCCTTATCCAGATTCACCACGAAATCGAAAGGCTGCCCGGCATGGACATCCACATCCGCCCGCATTCGCGCGATGCAGGGCTTGCCGGACAGTTCCGTCTCGACGAAGGTATCCGATCCCGCCGGTTCCGTCACGCTGACCATATTGCGCAGACCCTGCGTATTCCGCGCATTCCGGTCCACCCCATCCGCATCGGTGATCGCTTCGGGCCGGATCCCCAGAACCACATCGCGCCCGAGGAAGCTGCGGAACGCCTCGCCGTTCTGAGACAGTTTCAACTGCACCGGCTGACCCTGCGCATCCTTCAGCTCGGCCGCCAGCTCGCCATCGGCCTCACGCAGAACCGCAGGCAGAAGGTTCATCGAAGGGCTGCCCATGAAACCCGCCACGAACATATTCGCAGGCTGGTCATAGATTTCCTTCGGCGTGCCAAGCTGCTGGACATAGCCCTTGTTCATTACCGCGATGCGGGTGGACAGGGTCAGCGCCTCGATCTGGTCATGGGTCACATAAACGATGGTGCTTTTCAGCCGCTGATGCAGCTTCTTGATCTCGGTGCGCATATCGACGCGCAGCTTTGCATCGAGGTTGGACAGCGGCTCATCGAACAGGAACACATCCGGGTCGCGGGTCAGCGCCCGGCCCATCGCCACACGCTGCCGCTGACCGCCCGAAAGCTGGCCGGGCTTGCGGTCCAGCAGGTGATCGATCTGCAGAAGCTTCGCGACTTCATCCAGCTTCTTCTCACGCTCGGGCTTGGGGATGCCGTGCATCTCCATCCCGAAGGTGATGTTGCCGCCGACGGTCATGTTCGGGTAGAGTGCGTAGCTTTGAAACACCATCGCGATATTGCGCTTGGAGGGGTGCACGTCATTCACCACCCGGTCCTTGATCGAGATCTCGCCACTGGTGATGTTCTCCAGCCCCGCGATCATGTTCAGCAGGGTGGATTTCCCGCAACCGGACGGCCCGACAAGGACCAGAAACTCACCCTCTTCGACGCCGATATCGACGCGGTGCAGCACTTCGACATTGCCGTAGGATTTTGTGACGTTGTCTATATTCAGAAACGGCATCGCGTTATCCCTTCACTGAGCCGGCCATCAGACCGCGCACGAAATAGCGGCCCGCGACGATATAAACGAGCAGCGTTGGAAGTGCTGCCAGGATCGCGCCGGCGAAATCGACATTATAGGCTTTGACGCCGGTGGAGCTGTTTACGAGGTTGTTCAGCGCCACGGTCATCGGCATGGAATCCAGGTCGGCGAAGGACGCGCCGAACAGGAAGTCGTTCCAGATATTTGTGAACTGCCAGATGATGCAGACCACCGCGATCGGACCTGACACGGGCAGCATGATCCGCCAGAAAATGCGGAAGAACCCTGCCCCGTCCATCATTGCCGCGCGGACCAGTTCGGTCGGGAAGGCGGCGTAGTAATTGCGGAAATACAGGGTCGAAAACCCGATCCCGTAAACCACATGAACAAGGATCAGACCCGAGGTCGTGCCCGCCAGCCCGATGGTCCCCATAACCCGCGCCATCGGGATCAGCACGATCTGGAACGGAATGAAGCAGGAAAACAGCATCAGCCCGAACAAGATATTCGATCCGCGGAACTGCCATTTCGTCAGAATATAGCCGTTCATCGCCCCCAGCACGGTCGAGATCGCCACGGCGGGCACCACCATCAGGATCGAGTTCATGAAATAGGGCTTCAGCCCGGTCGCCTCGACCCCGATCTGGGCGCTGCCCCAGGCGGAGACCCACGGTGCGAAGGTATATTCGCTTGGCAATGCCATCATGTTGCCGCCGGTAATCTCCTCCAGCGGTTTGACCGAGTTGATCATCATGATGAAGAACGGCAGCAGATAGAACAAAGCGAAGAAGATCAGCACGACATAGATGAACATGCGTGTGATGCGGCCGGTGCGGATGGCCTGGTCCTGAGCGCCCATCGACATCACTTCTGCTCCTTCAGTTCGGCATAGACGTAAGGCACCATGATCGCCGCGATCCCCATCAGCATGATCACCGCCGAAGCAGCACCGACGCCCATCTGGTTGCGGGTGAAGGTGTAGCTGTACATGAAAGTCGCGGGCAGCTCGGTCGCGCGGCCCGGACCGCCTCCGGTCAGGGCAATCACAAGGTCATAGGATTTGATCGCCAGATGCGCGAGGATCACAAAGGCCGACAGAAAAGCGGGCCGCAGCAGCGGGATCACGATGCGCCGGTAAAGGTTCCAGTTCGAGGCCCCGTCGATCTGGGCGGCTTTCAGCATCTCATTGTCGATGCCGCGCAGCCCGGCGAGGAACATCGCCATGACGAAACCCGAGCTTTGCCAGACCGCCGCGATGACCAGCGTATAGATCGCCATGTCACGATCCTTGATCCAGCCGAACTCGAAGCTTTCCCAGCCCCAGAGATGCATTGTGTTTTCCAGCCCGATCCCCGGATCCAGCAGCCATTTCCACGCCGTCCCGGTCACGATGAAGCTCAGCGCCATCGGGTAGAGATAGATCGGGCGCAGCATCCCCTCGCCCCGGATCTTCTGGTCGAGAAAGATCGCCAGAACCAGCCCGATCACGATGCAGATGACGATATACAGCGTCGCAAAGATCGCCAGATTGATCAGCGCCGTCGTCCAGGCGGACAGGCCGAACAGCCGGGCGTAGTTTTCGAACCCGACCAGATCATAGCTGGGCAGCATCTTGCTGCCGGTGAAGGACAGATAGATCGTATAGGCAATGAATCCATAGACGAAAATCAGCATCGCTGCGAGCGATGGCGACAGGACAATCTTCGGCAGCCAGTTCTGCAGAACGGTGCGCAGATCCTGTGGCGCGCGGTCGGACCGGGCCATTGAGGTTCCTCCCCCTTCAAGAACGATTACACGGGTCAGTCAGCCTTGTCGCGGCGGCCATGACAGCCGCCGCGCAGGGAGAGCCGCTTACATCGCGCCTTCTACGGCGTTGAGCAGTTCCTCGGCAGCTTCCTCGCTGCTGTACTCGCCGTTGAAATGCGCGGTGATCACGTCATACATCGCGTTCTTGACCGAGGCGGGGTTGGCATGGCCATGCCCCATCGAGCCAAGCAGCGTGCCGTTTTCGGATGCAGCGGCCAGATCCTTCATGCCCTGCTGTCCGCAGGCGTCGAACCCGTCAGCCGACACGTCGGTCCGCGCAGGAACCGAGCCCTTCACCTGATTGAACGCCGCCTGGAACTCGGGCGATTCGGCCGCTTTCGCCATTGCAAGCTGAGCCGCGCGGGCCTCTTCGTCGTCCTGACGGAACATGACGAACTGGTCGCTGTTGAAGGTCACGACGCCCTCCGTTCCCGGCACGCGGAAACACAGGAAATCCTCGCCCGGCACCATATCGGCGCGCAGGAATTCGCCCTTGGCCCAGTCGCCCATGATCTGGAAGGCGGCCTCGTCATTGATCACCATCGCCGAGGCGAGGTTCCAGTCGCGGCCCGAGAAATTCTCGTCCACGAATTCACGAAGCTGGCCCATCTTGTTGAACGCGTCGACCATCTCGGGCGAGTTCAGCGCCTCAGGGTCGAGATCGATCATCGAGGCCTGATAGAATTCCGGCCCGCCAGAGGCCAGCACGGCGCTGTCGAAAATCGTCGCTTCCTGCCAGGGCTGACCGCCATGCGCCAGAGCGACCTTGCCCGAATCCTTCACCGTCTGAAGGGCGGCGATGAATTCGTCCCAGGTGGTCGGCTGCGCGATTCCCAGTTCGTCCAGCATGGCCTTGTTCGCCCAGACCCAGTTGGTCGAGTGAACATTGACCGGCGCCGCAATCCAGTTGCCGTTCGGCTTCGAGAATTTCTGGATCGCTTCCGGGATGACCTCATCCCAGTTCTCGGCCTCGGCGGCTTCGTTCAGATCGGCCAGAACATCGCCCTGATCGACCCAGTCGAGAATGTCGAAACCCAGCATCTGCACGGCAGTCGGCGGGTTGCCCGAGGTTACACGCGCCCGCAGCGCGGTCATCGCGGCCTCACCGCCGCCCCCGGCGACGGGCATGTCCTGCCAGCCGATTCCCTGAGCTTCCAGATTTTCCTTCAGCACATTCAGCGCCGCAGCCTCACCACCGGCGGTCCACCAGTGCTGCACCTCGACATCGGCCGCGCTTACAGCACTTGCCGTCAGCCCGAGCGCCACCGCAGCCGTTCCGGCCAGTTTCAGTTTCAAACGCATGGTTTCCTCCCTTTTGCGTCTATTCTATCGCTAACATCTCTATCGCTAACATTGCGATGGTTACCTGTCACGCACCCAGAATGACCGTCCACGCGCAACGCGCAACTGGATAGTTTTGACTTCCAGATATTCTTCAAGCCCGTAGCGCCCGAGTTCGCGCCCCTGACCGCTTTCCTTAACCCCGCCAAACGGCATTTCGGCGAAACCGTCCATCCAGGTATTCGTCCAGACCGTGCCTGCCTGAACATTCCGGGCGAAATTCAGGCAGGTATGGATATTTTCGCTCCAGACCCCGGCGGAAAGGCCATAGGCTGCGTCATTCGCCAGCCGGATCGCCTCTGCCTCTTCGGTGAAGGTGAGGACCGACAGGACGGGACCGAACACTTCTTCACGGGCAATCGCCATGTCAGGCGTCACCCCCGAAATCACGGTCGGTTGATAGAAACGCCCCTCCAGCCCGGGCACGCCCAAAGACGCGCCGCCGATCTCGACCCGCGCTCCGGCCTGCTCGGCCTGTTTCACATAGGCGTCGATTTTCCGCTGATGCTCATCCGAGATAATCGCACCGACCTGAGTGCGCTCATCCAGCGGATCGCCGAACGGGACACGCGCCGAAAGCGCATTCACCTTTTCCAGCAACGCGCGGGCAATATCTTCGTGCACAATGATCCTGCTGCCGGAGTTACAGCATTCACCCATGTTGAAATATACCCCGAAGACGATGGCATCCGCCGCCGCATCAAGATCGGCATCCGGGAAAATCACCTGAGGGTTTTTCCCGCCCAGTTCCAGCGAGACCTTTTTCAGCGTCCCCGAGGCCGCCGCCACGATCCGCTTGCCCACTCCGGTCGAGCCGGTGAAGCTGACCATATCCACGCGCGGATCGGATGACATCATCTCGCCGACCGGATCGCCGAAGCCCAGGACGATATTCACCACACCTGCGGGCACACCGGCCTCGATCAGCAACTCACCGAGGATAACCGTTGTCGAGGGCGTCATTTCCGAGGGTTTCACAACCGCCGTGCAGCCCGCGGCAAGCGCGAAGGGCAGTTTCTGGCTGACGATCAGGAACGGGAAATTCCACGGCGTGATGATCGCGGCAACGCCGATCGGTTCCTTCAGCACCACGCCAAGCATCTCGGTGCCGAGGTTGTTATGGCTTTCGCCATGCACGGTCCGCGCCAGCGAGGCAGCGAAGCGCCACAGATCGGCCGCGCCTTCGATCTCACCCCTTGCCTGCGCGATGGGCTTGCCGGATTCCAGCACCTCGATCAGCGCGATACGCTCGCGATTGGCGTCGATCAGGTCCGCCACGCGGTTCAGCAGCGTGGCGCGGTCCTTGCCCGGCATGCCGCGCCATTTGCCGTCATCGAATGCAGCGCGTGCGGCGGCAATGGCGGCATCGGTCTCGGTCCGTCCGGCCCTGGCCGACAGGCTCGCCTTCACCAGATGCGAGGGGGAGAGCCGTTCAAACTGCGCCCCATCGGCGCTGTCCTGCCATTCGCCATTGATAAGATGGCGATTGCGGCGCGGTTCGGGAAGTTCGGCATTCGCTGCCGGAATTACGGTCAATTCGGTCATGTCATGTCCCCGGGAATGCGGGTTTGCGTTTCTCGGCGAAAGCGGCGACGCCTTCGGCCTTGTCGTCGGAGGCAGCGATCATGCCGCTGCCAAGCGCCTCGATCATCGCGTCGCGATCCTCTCCAGTGGCGGCGTGGATCATGTATTTTGCAACCTCGGCGGCGCGGGGAGAGGCATCCTGCAGCTTTGCCGCGATGGAACGGGCTGCACTCAGCGGATCGTCCGAGATTTCGGCAACCAGCCCAAGAGACAGCGCCCGCTGCGCGTCGATCCGCCGCCCGAAAATCGCCATCTCCTTCAGCACCGGCACCGGGATCAGCCGGGCAAGCCGCTGCGTACCGGACCAGCCGGGCACGATGCCGATCTGGGCCTCCGGCAGCGCCAAAGTCGCATCCGGCGCCATGACCCGGATATCGCAGCACACGGCCAGTTCCAGACCGCCGCCAAAGGCATGAGCATGGATCACCGCGATGCTCGGTTTCGACAGCCGAGCCAGACGGTCGAAGATGCGATGCCCGCCGCGCACCCAGTCACGGGCGAAATCGAAGGGCGGCAGCACCGACCATGCCTTGATATCGGCCCCGGCGCAGAAGGCACGCTCGCCCTCTCCGCGCAGAATCACGCAATGCACCGCCGGATCGGTATCGAGCGAGGCGCAATGCCGGTCCAGCATGTCCAGCATTTCCGGGGTAAAGGCGTTCAGCCGGCGGGGGTTATTCAGGCTGAGCGTGGCCAGCCCGTCTTCGACCTTCAGATCAAGGGAAGCGGTCATAAGGGCAGCTCCATCGCGGTTTCCGCCAGCAGGGATTTCGGCATGGTGACCGCGTTTTCGGCGATCTTCACGCGTCCCTGAGAGGCCTCGGCGATATCGCGCTGCGGCTGTATCCCCGGCATGATCTCGGTGGCGATCAGCCCGTCAGCAGTCAGCCGGATCACGCAGCGTTCGGTCACATACAGCACCTTTTGCCCCGTCTCGACAGCACGGCGGCCCGAGAAGGTGACATGTTCCACCGACTCGACCATCTTGGTGAATTTGCCGGGGCTGCGCACATGCAGCCCCTCGGCAGTCAGGTCCAGATCGGCCCCCGCTTCGAAGAAGCCCGAAAAGACGATCTCCGGCGCATTGGCGGTGATATCGACAAACCCGCCGCAACCCGCTGTCAGATAAGGCTTCTTGCTAAGTTTCGAGACATTCACATTCCCCTCGGTATCAACCTCAAGGAAAGAGAGGAAGGACAGATCGAACCCGCCGCCCTGAAAGAAGGTGAATTGCTGGGGCGAGGGAACATAGGCATCCGCATTCGATGCACAGCCAAAGGCGAAGCCGGTCAGCGGCATGCCTCCGACCGCGCCCTGTTCGATGGCCCATGTCACCGCATCGGGATGCCCCGCTTCCAGCAGGATGCGCGGCACCATCGCGCTGATGCCGAAGCCGAGATTGGCGGTCTGGCCATGCCTCAGCTCCATCGCGGCGCGGCGGGCGATGATCTTTTCGACGCCATGCTCGGCATGCGAGAAACTGTCCCACGGGCGCATGATCTGGCCGGAAATCGCGGGATCATAGTCGGTTTCCGTGGTCTGGCGCTGATCTTCGGCAATGACGATCAAATCGACCAGATGGCCGGGGACATGCACGTCATGCGGCCTCAGAGAGCCCCGCGCGGTGACTCTTTTGACCTGCGCGATCACCAGACCGCCATGATTGCGCACCGTGATCGCCTGTTCCAGACCGCCCAGATAGGCGCCCTCATGTTCATAGGTCAGATTGCCGTGTTCATCCGCCGTGGTCGCCCGGATGATCGCCACGTCAGGGATGATATTCGGAAAATGCAGCCATGTCTGCCCGCCGAATTCCTGCCGGAACACGATGGGTTCGGAGGCGGCGCGGTCATTCATCGCGCAGCCCTCGCGGACCGGATCGACGAATGTGTCCAGCCCGACCCGGGTCAGAACGCCCGGACGCCGTGCGCCCGCATCGCGGTTCATGTCGAACAGGATCCCCGAGGGCACATTATAGGCTGCCACCCGGTTTTCCACGACCATGCGCCAGATCTCAGGCATCGGCAAAGAGGACGGCCCGGACGGATAGGACCCCGCCAGAATCCTGCTTAACAAGCCGTCCTTCGCGATATGATCGACACCCTTGACCCCATACATATCGCCCGCCGCAATCGGATGCAGCGTGGTCAGATCACGCGGATGGCCCTCGGCATCGAAACGCGTACCGATGGCGGCCAGAACCGCATCCGGACAGCCCAAAGCCGATGAGGAGGACACCGAGATCACCGCATTATCCGCGATCCGGGCGGCAGCATCGGCAGGCGAAACGATCTTTGACATCAGAATCCCCCGTAATCCACGCGGGTACGCTGACCCGTCTCTGCCGCCTCGGACACGGCCAGAGCCACCGCCAGAGACGCCACCCCGTCGCGCCCATCCGCCGCAGGACGACCCTTGCCCTGCACCGCGTCGCCAAAGGCGCGGACGCCGCGCTGATACAGATCCTCGGGCTGGAAACTGACCGGCGTGGCCTCGCCGCCACGGCGCAGGATGATCTCTCCGTTCGGGTTCTGCGTCATGACGCCACGCGCGAAGATTGACCCGTCAGTGCCATGAAACTCGATCCCGGTTCCGGCATGGGCGTGGGTAAAGCTTTCATGCGTCTGGACCAGTATGCCCGATGGCATGGTCCAGACCGACATGACACCATCCTCGACACCCTTCCCGAGCCGTCCGGTCGAGGTCATTGCCGTGACCTCTTCAGGACCCTCGCCCAGATGAAAGCGGATCGTGTCGGCATCGTGCACGACGATATCCAGGATCACACCGCCCCCGGCCCCCTTGCTGTCGATGCGCCAGCCCTGCAACGCCTCGGGCAGGTTTACCGCATGGAAAACCCGCGCACTCAGCACCTCTCCGATCGCGCCCTGACGGATCAGATCCCTGATCGCCCGGTGGCTGGCAGCATTGCGCAGGTGATGATTCGTGGCAAAGACCGTTCCCGCCTTTTCGGCGGCGCGGACCATGCCGACCGCATCGGAAATCGTCATTGCCAGTGGCTTTTCGCACAGCACATGTTTGCCTGCTGCAATCGCCGCCATCGCCTGATCAAAATGCTTTTCGTTCGTCGAGGAGATATACACCGCTTCCAGCCCCGGCTGTTCCAGAAGCTGCTGAAGATCCGTCACCGACTGCGCGATGTCATTCCGCGCGGCGAACTCGGCGGCATGTCCGGCATTCGAGCTTTGCACGGCAATGATCTCATCCCCGCTTTCGCGAAACGCCCCGATCATCCGGTTTTCCGCGATAGAGCTCGCCCCGATCAGACCCCATTTCATAGTCGGTTCCCCTTCCCCGATTTAGAACGTTCCAAATTTATAATAAAGTAGCACGACACGGTCAAGACTTCTTTACTCGACTCCCGGATAGAACCACCGGCAAAGCGGGTCATGCCACCTGCCGCGCTCTGGCTCGGCGACGCCATGACTGCCAGATCGTCAGCAGGATCAGGACAAGCGTTCCGATAACGAATCCGCAGGCGATGGGCCGTTCAAGAAACACAATCGGGTCACCGCGAGAGATCAGCAATGCGCGGCGCAGATTGGTCTCGATCAGCGGACCCAGGACGAACCCAAGCAGAAGCAGCGCCGGGCTGAATTTCGCCAGAGCCATCAGATAACCGGCAATGCCGACCACCGCCACGACGACAATATCGAAGCCGGATTCGCGCACGGAATAAACTCCCAGACAGACGAAAATCAGGATCGCGGGATACAGATAGCGGAACGGGATGCGCAGCATCGACACCCATATGCCGATCAGCGGCAGGTTCAGGATCAGCAGCAGCAGATTGCCGATACCGAAACTGACAACGAGGCCCCAGAACATCTCGGGGCGGGCATCCAGCATCAGCGGGCCGGGCTGAACGCCGTGAATCACCAATGCCCCCAGCATCAGCGCCATGATCGGATCGCCCGGAATGCCAAGCGTCAATGTCGGTACGAATGCGGTGATCGACGCGGCGTTATTCGCGGCCTCGGGCGCGGCGATACCCTCGATGGCACCTTTGCCGAAGCGCTCGGGATGGCGCGAGACGCGCTGTTCCATCGCATAGCTGAGAAATGAGGACAGGGTCGATCCAGTTCCCGGCAATGCACCGAAAAACGCCCCCAGTGTCGAGCCGCGCAGCATCGGCAGGGGCATCCTGAGCAGATCCTCGCGGGTCGGCATCATCTGGCTGAAGCGGACCTTTTCCGGCACGCCCTGACGCTCGGCATCGCGGATATTGCCGACGACCTCGGCCACGCCGAAAAGACCCATTGCAAGGGCGACAAGGTTGATACCGTCCAGCAGCTCGGTCTGGCCGAAGGTGAAACGCTGCGCACCGGAATTCACATCGGTCCCCACACAGCCCAGAATCAGGCCGAGCACAACCATCGCAAATCCCTTCATCGGGCGGTCGGACCCGATCGTCGAGGCAGCGACAAGACCGAGGATCATCATCGCCGCATAATCCGCCGCACCGAACGCGGTCGCCGCACGGCTGAGCCAGCCTGCCAGTACGACCAGCACGATAATGCCCAGAACCGAGCCGATGAAGGACGAGACCATCGACACGAACAGCGCCACGCCCGCCTTGCCCTGACGCGCCAGAGGATAGCCGTCCAGCGTCGTCACCGCCGATTGCGGCGTTCCCGGCAGGCGCAGCAGGATCGAGGCCACCGCGCCACCATATTGTGCGCCGTAATAGACTCCGGCCAGCATAATCAGAGCGGCCTCGGGGGCGATATAGAAGGTGATCGGCAGAAGCAGCGAGATCGCCGCCATCGCACCGATCCCGGGCAAAACGCCGATAAATGTGCCAAGCGTCACGCCAAGCAAGCAATAGATCAGTACGCCCGGTTGCAGGGCGACGCCGAACCCATAGGCGATCCCGTCCAGAGCCGTCATTGGCCCGGCCAGACCGGCAGGCCCATTTGCAGGCCCAGTTCAAACACAACGAAGGTGACCGCAGTCACCGCGACCGCCAGAACCAGCCGCCAGAGCCAGCCCTTGCATGGTGCGGGAACCGAGGCTGTCAGCACGGCGATGAAACAGGCCGGGACCATGCCAAGCCACTCCATCCCCAGACCGAAGATGAGGATAGATGCGATCACCGCCGCCAGATCGCCCAGGCGGACCGGCACCGGCTCGGCCCCGCGCCGCAGGGCCGGAACAGCAACAGCCACGCCTAGCATGGCAAGCGCCACGCCCAGAACGGTCGGGAAAAATCCCGGCCCCATCGCCCGCAACGTGCCGAAATCCAGCCGCAGACCGGACCAGATCGCCACGCAAAGACCGGTCACGGCCAGAACCGCTCCGCCCCAGATATCCGGCCAGTCCCGCTGCATGACGGATTACTGCGCCTCAATCCGGTCGATCACCGCGCCCCACATGGCGGTATCGTCCGCGATGCGCTGCGTCAGATCCTCGGCCGATCCGCCCGCGGCCTGCCAGCCCATCGCCAGCAATTTCTGCTGAACCTCTTCATCTTCAAGGATGGCGTTGATCTCGGTGTTGAGCCGCTCGATCACCGCCGCATCGGTCCCGGCAGGGGCGATGAACGCATTCCACAGTTCCGCCTTGAAATCATCCGGCATCCCTGCATTTCCGGCAATCACCGGCACATCCGGGATCTGGCCGAACGGCTCGGCCGAGGTGACGCCAAGCATTTTCATATTTCCGGCCTCGACATGCGGCAGCGCGGCAGAGGGAGCCATAAACCCCGCATCGATCTCTCCGCCCATGATCGAGGTCGTGACCTCGGCATAGGCGGTGAAGGGCACATGCAGCATCTCGATCCCGGCTTCGCTGTTGAACAGTTCCGCCGTCAGATGAGCACCTGACCCCTGCCCGACCGAGCCATAGGCCATCGCGCCGGGATCGGCCTTTGCAAGCTCGATGAAACCGGCCAGATCCTCTGCCTCGGCTGTGGCCGATACAGCCAGAACCAGCGGCGAGGTGGCGATCAGGGCGATGGGGGCGATATCGGCCTGCGGATCGAATCCGGTATCGCCCATCATCCGGGCCGCTGTGGTCAGCGGGCCGTTGATCGAGGTGCCGATCGCATGACCGTCATCCGCATTGGCCAGCATCTGCTGGATCCCGATCACTCCGCCCGCGCCGGGCTTGTTTTCCACCACAACCGGCTGACCCAGCCTTTCGGCAAGCGGCTCGGTGATGATCCGCGCCAGCAGATCCGGAGAGGACCCGGCGGGGAAGCCGACATAGACATGAACCGGCTCGATTGGCCACGCGGCATCCTGCGCGAGGGCGGGGGCTGCAAGGGCGGTCGTCAGGGCAAGCGCCGCGAGGTGGGTCAGCGTTTTTTTCATTGTCAGATCCTCTCTGTTGATGTCTGCGTGCGGGCGCGATTCCCGCCCGGGACTGTCGGGAGCGACCCGGATGATCTCTGGCTGCCTGCCGGTTTAAGGCATGGCTGCGGCGCGGGTCTTCAAGCTTCTCTCCATTCGGTTAACGCCAGTTCTGACATTGTCGCCACCCCCGTCAAGCGCCCTGTCGGCGGTTTTTGCCGCGATTTGGCAGCTTTGGACGAAAATTCAGCCTGATCCGGGCCGGGCTGCGGCAGGCTGGCGCAGAGTTTCCGAGAGAAATAGTTTGACTTACAAGGCGCTCCCGATAAAAATGATCGGGAATAAGCGCCGACAGGATATGCGAAACTGCACATCCACAACGTTTCTGGAGAAGACATGATCCGCACGACGATGACCGCGATTTCCCTTGCATTGCTGGCGCAGACCGCCAGTGCCGCCATCCCCGAGGAGGTTGTCGGGAATTATGCCGACATCGCCGAAGCGGCTTATGGCGACAGCCTGACCACCGCTCAGGCATTGCGTGACGCGATTGCGGCGCTGATCGAAAACCCTTCGGAAGACACCCTGACCGCCGCGCGTGAGGCCTATACCGCCGCCCGCGTCCCCTATCAGCAGACCGAGGCGTATCGCTTCGGCAATCCCATCGTCGATGACTGGGAGGGCCGGGTAAACGCCTGGCCGCTGGATGAGGGGCTGATCGACTATGTCGCGGAAAACACCCCCTCCGCCGAAGATAACGAACTGGCGCAGCTTAACGTCATCGCCAATCCCTCGCTGGATCTGTCGGGCGAAACCATCGACGCAACCGAGATCACCCCGGAACTGATCTCCGGCCAGTTGCATGAGGCAGGCGGGATCGAGGCGAATGTCGCCTCGGGCTATCACGCCATCGAATTTCTGCTGTGGGGTCAGGATCTGAACGGCACCGGACCGGGTGCGGGCGAGCGTCCGTATACCGACTATATCCAGGGTGAGGGCTGCACCGGCGGCAATTGCGACCGCCGTGCGCAATATCTGACCGCCACCGCCGATCTTCTGGTCTCGGATCTTGAGGAAATGGTCGCCAACTGGTCCGCAGAGGGTGAGGCCCGCGCAGCCGTGACCGGCGATCCTCAGGCCGGGCTGAACGCCATCCTGACCGGCATGGGCAGCCTGTCCTATGGCGAACAGGCGGGCGAACGTATGAAGCTTGGCCTGATGCTGAACGATCCCGAGGAAGAACATGACTGCTTCTCGGACCAGACGCAGTACAGCCATTATTATGACGGTCTCGGCATTCAGAATGTCTATCTGGGCCATTACACCCGCGTCGACGGGTCCGAAATCAGCGGACCGTCCCTGTCGGAACTGGTCGCCGAAAAGGATGCCGAGGTCGATACCGCGCTGAAAGCCGGTCTGGAAAAAACCATGACCGCGCTGACCGCACTTCGCGACAAGGCCGATGGCGACATGGCCTATGACCAGATGCTGGCCCCCGGCAACGCCGAGGGTGAAAAAATCATCATGACCGCCGTCGATGCGCTTGTCGCACAGACCAAGGATATCGAACGGGCGGTTGCTGCTCTGGGTCTGAACCAGATCGAGTTCGAGGGCTCGGACAGCCTCGACAACCCTAACGCAGTCTTCCAGTAAGGTATTAATCCCAAAGGTTTTTGTCATGATTGTCTGCCACTGCATGAACATCTCAAGCCGCGATATTAAGGCGGCAGTCGGCTGGATGCGGGCAGCGGACCCTGATACTATCGTGACGCCGGGCAAGATCTATCACGCGCTCGGCAAGCGCGCCGATTGCGGCGGCTGCATGAAGTTGTTCGTCGCCGAAATGCGTGCGGCGGATGGGTTCGCTGTGGGCAAGGGGCAACCCGTGCCGGCAGTGCTGACAGGCCTGCGCCGGAAAGGGGCGTCGGGCTGACAAGAAAGGAATAAAAATGAAGGGCGACGCAAAGGTCATTGAATACCTTAACGCAGCTCTGAGATCGGAACTTACCGCAGTCAGCCAATACTGGCTGCATTACCGCCTTCAGGAAGATTGGGGTTACGGCAAGATCGCTGATAAATCCCGCGCGGAATCGATCGAGGAAATGCATCACGCAGACAGGCTGATCCAGCGAATCATCTTTCTGGAAGGCCATCCGAATCTGCAGAAACTCGACCCGCTGCGCATCGGCCAGAACGTCAAAGAGACGATGGAATGCGATCTTGCGGGCGAACATGATGCGCGTAACCTCTATATCGAGGCACGCGATCATTGCGAGAAGGTCGGCGATTATATCAGCAAGAATCTGTTCGAAGAGCTGATCGCCGATGAGGAAGGCCATATCGACTTCCTCGAAACCCAGATCCCGCTGCATGACGAACTTGGCCCGAAGAATTTCGGCCTGCTGAACGCGAAGCCTGCCGATCAGGCAGAGTAACACCCGACGGGGCGGCATCGCCCGCCCCGTTTACCCCAAGGACGCAACCCGGTCACGACATGAAGACGCGCAACTCCGCCCTTGTCACTTTCGCAGGCGGGGCCGTCGGCGTGGTCATGCGGCAGATCGTCGCAGCGACAATTGGCGCGGTTCCGGCGGCTGCCCAGTCAGATCCGGTCCGCGCCGTTCCGGTCTCGGCGCCCGATGCCCCGGAACAGGCCGTGTGGCAATCCGAACCGCATCTGAACGTCATCCCCCGGACCGAAGCCGAATCCGCACGCATCGACGCCGTGACCCGCCCGGCCGACGATTTCTCCGCGCCCGAGCCATTCGAGCAGAATCCCGGAGGCGCGGCCACAACGCGCTTCATCGACACTGCCGAGGCATTTTCGCAATTCTCGCCGAATATGCCCTTCGAACACGAACTCGATTTCAAGGTCGGCAATGGCATCTTCCGCAAACTGTGGGTCGGGGCACCCTCATCGACAAAGGGCAGCGACGGTCTCGGCCCGCTTTACAACGCTCGCGCCTGCCAGAACTGCCATATCAAGGATGGTCGCGGCCATCTGCCCGACGGCCCGGATGACAGCCGCGTCTCTGCCTTTCTGCGCCTGTCGGTGATGGGCGGAGACGATATTCCCGCGATCCCCGGCTATATCCCCACCCTGCCCGATCCGGTCTATGGCGGCCAGCTTCAGGATCTGTCGCTGGAAGGTTATCTTGCCGAGGCAAAGATGGGCGTGGCATGGACGGAAAGCACTGTGACGCTCGCCGATGGCGAAGCCGTTACCCTGCGCAGGCCGCATTACAGCATCGACAGCCCGGCCTATGGTGCCCCGGATGAGGGGCTGCTGATCTCACCCCGTGTCGCGCCGCAAATGATCGGCCTCGGCCTGATCGAGGCGATCCCCGCCGCCGATATCATTGCCCGCGCCGACCCCGGTGACGCGGATGGGGACGGCATATCGGGCCGCCCGCAAATCGTCTGGTCCAGCGAATTCGGCCAGCCCATGCTTGGCCGTTTCGGCCATAAGGCGGGCAATGCCACCATCCGCGAGCAATCCGCATCCGCCTTCGCCGGCGATATGGGCCTGTCCACCCCGCTTTTCCCCGATCCGTCCGGCGAGTGCACCGAAACCCAGTCCGACTGCCGCAGCGCCCCTCCGGGACAGGAACCGGGCATTCGCGACGGGTTGGAGGTCGATACCGAGGCGCTCGATCTCGTGACCTTCTATTCCCGCAACCTCGCCGTACCGGAACGCCGCAATCTCGACGATCCGCAGGTGCTCCGCGGCAAGGAAATCGCCTATTCCATCGGCTGCACCTCGTGCCACAGCCCGAAATACGTCACCAACCGGCTGAAGGACCAGCCCGAACAGAGCTTCCAGCTTATCTGGCCCTATAGCGATCTTCTGCTGCACGATATGGGCGAGGGTCTGGCGGATAACCGCCCCGAATCCCGCGCGACCGGGCGCGAATGGCGGACCGCGCCGCTCTGGGGCATCTCGCTGAACAAACAGGTGACCGGGACCGAATCCTATCTGCATGACGGTCGCGCCCGGACCCTGCTGGAGGCCATTCTCTGGCATGGCGGCGAAGCGGAAACCGCCCGCAACGCCGTGACCGAATTGCCCAAAGAGGACCGCGACGCCCTGATCGCCTGGCTGAAATCGCTTTAAGAAGCGCCACCAAAGCGACGCCTCTTTCATCCTGGCATAAATATCCCGGGGTGAATTGCCCCGCAGGGGCAAGAGGGGCAGCGCCCCTCTGCCTTATTCCAGCTCGACCATCAGATCCTTGGCGTCGATCTGCTGTCCCGGCGCGACATGAACCGCCTTCACCACCCCATCACGGTCGGCATGGATCGCGGTTTCCATCTTCATCGCCTCGATCGTCAGCAACAGATCGCCGGTCTTCACCGCCTGCCCCATCGTCACCGCAACCGTTGCCACAACCCCCGGCATCGGCGCACCGATATGCCCGTCATTGCCCGGATCCGCCTTGGGTCGGGCCACGGCAGAGGCCCCGGCGCTGCGGTTCGGCACACGGATATTGCGCGGCTGGCCGTTCAGTTCGAAGAAGACCTTCACCTCTCCCTTCTCATCGGTCTCACCAATGGCCTGAAGGCGTATTTCCAGCGTCTTGCCGGGGTCGATTTCGCAGCTGATCTGATCCCCCGGCTCCATCCCATAGAAGAAATTCCGGGTCGGCAGGGTCCGCACCGGACCATAGACCTGATGTCGGCTCATATAGTCGAGGAAGACCTTCGGATACATCAGATATCCGTTCAGATCCTCATCATCGACCGCTGCACCGTCCAGCTTTTCGGACAGATCGGCCCGGGCGGCGTCCAGATCGACCGGCTCCATGCTGGCTCCGGGGCGTGAGGTCATGGGTTTTTCACCCTTCAGAACCTTGTTCTGCAATGCTTCGGGCCAACCGCCCGGAGGCTGACCAAGATTGCCGCGCATCATGTCGATCACGGAATCGGGGAAGGCCACATCGACATTGGGATCTTCCACCTGCGCCCGGCTCAGCCCCTGAGACACCATCATCAGCGCCATGTCGCCCACCACTTTCGAAGACGGCGTGACCTTGACGATATCCCCGAACATCCGGTTCACATCGGCATAGGCCTGCGCGACCTCATGCCAGCGATCCTCAAGCCCCAGAGACCGCGCCTGCGCTTTCAGATTGGTGAACTGGCCGCCGGGCATTTCGTGCAGATACACCTCGGAGGCCGGAGCCTGAAGCCCGGATTCGAAGGCGCGGTAATCCTCGCGCACACGCTCCCAGTAATTCGAGATCTCACGCACGGCGCTGATATTCAGTCCGGTATCGCGATCCGTCCCGGCCAGAGCCTCGACCACGGAACCCAGAGTCGGCTGGCTGGTATTGCCCGAAAGCGCATCCATCGCACCATCCACGATATCGACACCCGCCGCCGCCGCTGCCAGATAGGAGGCACCGCCCATGCCGGATGTATCATGGGTGTGGAAATGGATCGGCAACCCGACCTCTTCCTTCAGCGCGGTGACCAGCTTGCGGGCCGCGGCGGGTTTCAGCAGCCCGGCCATATCCTTCAGCCCGAGAATATGCGCCCCCGCATCGCGCAGTTCTTTCCCCATCGAGACATAATATTGCAGATCGTATTTCGCCCGGTCCGCATTCAGGATGTCCCCGGTATAACAGATTGCCGCCTCGCAGATCTTGCCGCTTTCGATGACGGAATCCATCGCCACGCGCATATTCTCGACCCAGTTGAGGCTGTCGAAAACGCGGAACACATCGACGCCAGAGTCGGCTGCCTGTTTCACGAAGCTCTGGACCACATTATCGGGGTAATTCGTATAGCCGACCCCGTTCGAGGCACGCAGCAGCATCTGCGTCAGCAGGTTCGGCATCCGCGCCCGGATATCGCGCAGGCGCTGCCACGGACATTCCTGCAGGAAGCGATAGGCCACGTCGAAGGTCGCCCCGCCCCAGCATTCCACGCTGAAAAGTTGCGGCAGATTGGCTGCATAGGCAGGTGCGACCCGGATCATGTCGATGGACCTCATCCGCGTCGCCAGCAGCGACTGATGCCCGTCGCGCATTGCCGTATCGGTCATCAGCAAGCGTTGCTGACCGGCCACCCAGTCCGTCACGGCCTGAGCGCCTTTTTCCTCCAGCAATTGCCGCGTCCCTGCGGGCGGAGGATCAACGCGCGGCGCGGGCGCGACCGCCGGGCGGATCTCGGCCGGAGGTGCTGCACGTCCGGCCGTTTCCGGATGCCCGTTGACCGAGATATCGGCCAGATAGGTCAGGATCTTCGTCGCGCGGTCCTGACGCTGGCGGAACTCGAACAGTTCGGGCGTAGTGTCGATGAATTTGGTTGTATATTCATCCGACAGGAAAGTCGGGTGTTTCAGCAGGTTGATGACGAAATCGATATTCGTGCTGACCCCGCGCACCCGGAATTCGCGCAAGGCCCGGTCCATCCGGCGGATCGCCTGATCCGGGGTCTGCGCCCATGCCGTGACCTTCACCAGCAGCGAATCGTAGAACCGCGTAATCACCCCGCCCGAATAGGCCGTTCCGCCATCAAGACGGATCCCCATCCCGGTGGCCGAGCGATAGGCGGTGATGCGGCCATAATCGGGGATGAAATTATTCTGCGGGTCCTCGGTCGTCACCCGGCATTGCAGCGCGTGACCCGAGAGCGTCACCTGATCCTGAGACGGCACGCCCGTCGCCTCGGCCAGAGTCGCGCCCTCGGCCACCTTGATCTGGGCCTGCACGATGTCGATCCCGGTCACCTCTTCGGTGACGGTATGCTCGACCTGAACGCGGGGATTGACCTCGATGAAATAGAACGCGTCGGTTTCCATATCCATCAGGAACTCGACCGTCCCGGCGGCCTCATAGCCGACCGCCTGCCCGATCTTCAGGGCAAGAGCGCAGACCTCTTCGCGCTGCGCTTGCGTCAGATAGGGCGCGGGGGCGCGTTCGACCACTTTCTGATTGCGGCGCTGCACGGTGCAGTCACGCTCATACAGATGATACAGCCCGCCATGCCTGTCACCCAGCAACTGCACCTCGACATGGCGGGCGCGGGTGATCATCTTTTCCAGATAGCCCTCGCCATTGCCGAAAGCCGCCTCGGCCTCACGGCGGCCCTCGCGGACCTTTTCCACAAGCTCATCGGGGCCGTTGATCGGACGCATCCCGCGCCCGCCGCCGCCCCATGACGCCTTGAGCATCAGCGGATAGCCGATTTCGGCGGCTTCTTTCTTGATCGCGTCGAAATCCTCGCCCAGAACCTCGGTCGCGGGGATGACAGGCACGCCCGCCTTGATCGCCACGCGCCGCGCACTGGCCTTGTCACCAAGCGCCCGCATGGTTTCCGCCTTGGGACCGATGAAGATGATTCCGGCTTCGGTGCAGGCATCCACCAGATCGGGGTTTTCGGACAGAAGGCCATAGCCCGGATGTATGGCATCCGCGCCGCTTTCTTTCGCAACCCGGATGATTTCGGGGATCGACAGATAGGCCGCGACCGGCCCGAGCCCCTCACCGATGCGATAGGCCTCATCCGCCTTGAAACGGTGGAGACCCAGCTTGTCTTCCTCGGCATAGACGGCGACGGTCTTCTTTCCCAACTCATTGGCGGCACGCATGACCCGAATGGCAATCTCGCCACGATTCGCCACAAGGATCTTATTGATGTCGGCCATGATCTTCCCCCGGTTTCTGCGACTGCGAAAACAATACCCGATGAAAGAGGCTTGTAAACGCTGTATGACGAAGATCCGCGGGCTATAGCCGGACCCTATGCCGCCAGATCAACCCAGACAGGTACGTGATCCGAGGGTTTTTCGCCCGCCCGGACCTCTTTATCGACGCCGGATGATTTAACGATATCAGCGGCCTGAGGGGACAACATCAGGTGATCGATGCGGATTCCGTTATCGCGCCGCCATGCTCCGGCCTGAAAATCCCAGAAGGTGAAGGGACCGCGCTGCCCGAACGGATCGGCATTGCGCAGCGCATCGGTCCAGCCTTGCGCTGCGATGCGGCGAAATGCGGCGCGGCTTTCGGGCAGGAAAAGCGCATCCTTCACCCATTCGCCCGGCTCTGCCGCATCGCGGGGCTGCGGGATGATGTTGAAATCCCCCAGCATCACCACCGGCATTTCCGTCGCCAGCAATTCTGCAGCACGCAAACGCAGCCTTTCCATCCAGGCCAGCTTATAATCGTATTTCGGACCCGGAGCGGGGTTTCCATTGGGCAGATACAGCCCCGCAATGCGCACCGCGCGGTCACCGACCACGGTCGCCTCAATATAGCGGGCCTGTTCGTCGGCATCGTCACCGGGCAGGCTGCGCATCTGATCTTCCAGAGGAAGCTTCGACAGGACCGCAACACCGTTGAAGCTTTTCTGCCCGTGAGTCAGGACGTTATATCCCATATCCTCGAAATGGGTGGCGGGAAAACCCTCATCCACGGTCTTGATTTCCTGAAGCACCACCAGATCGGGCTGCGCCGCCGACAGCCAGTCGCTCAGCGCGTTCATCCGCGCCTTGATACCATTGATATTGAAGCTTGCGATTTTCATGGCGGCATCATGTGCCGGGGCGGGAGGATTGGCAAGCGGCAGACGGGTTCCTAGGTAGAGAGGAAAGGAGATGCCATTTGCGCCGCGCGATCATGATTTCGTCCCTGCTTCTGGCTCTGTCGGCCATGCTGTCGGTCGCGCAGGACGGGGCAAGGCCCGATATCGGCATCATGTGGAACCGCAGCGGCCTGCCTGCGACTTTGCCTCTGCAAATTCGCAGCGAAGGGCAGATGGATCACGCCGTTTTCCTGTCGCGTCCGGGCGCCGACAGCCCGGAAATGGCCGGTTATGTGCGCAGCGGCGCGTTCTTCCGTCTGCTGGTCCCGCCCGGAGACTGGCAGATCCGCATCGCCTCGGGCAGCGAATGGCAAGGCGAATCGGAGTTTTTCGGGGATGACACCATATGGACCGAACTGCCCGAAGCACTGAACTTCATGGCCGGTGAAGCGCAGTTGAACGGTCATTCGCTGACATTGATCGAAGATCGGGGCGATATCGAGATCACCACGATCAAGCCCCGCATTCTCTGCCGCGTCCCCTCCTGGCGCAAGGATCTGTTCGACCGCGCTCAGCAGAAAGAGGCACGTGAGGGGGATTTACCGCAGGAGCAATATACAGGAGCGCCGCCGGGTTATGATCCCGTTCCCGAGCCGATGTATTTCCCTGACCGGGAGTTTCGCCTGCGCTCAGTGCTTTGCGATTGATTTCTCAGATTGAGAAAGACGTGCCGCACCCGCAGGACGAGGCGGCATTCGGGTTCTCGATCACGAAACGCGCACCGATCAGCTCATCGGCGAAATCGATCACGGCCCCTGCCAGAAACGGCAGCGAGACCGGATCGACCAGTACACGCTGCCCGTTGCCTTCCAGCACCAGATCGTCATCGGCAGGCGCGTCCAGCCGGATATCGTACTGGAACCCGGAACAACCGCCTCCTTCCACCGCCACGCGCAGCGCCTGAGGGGCGGTATTTCCGTCATTGATCTCGGCCAGCCGTGCAAAGGCGCGCTCGGTCACTTGAGGGGGCAGGTTCATGGGGCGTTCCCGTTTCGCAATTCCTGTCAGGAATATAGGGTTCGCCCCGGAATGCTGCAAGGAAGCCCCCGCAAGGATCTGCCATGACCGCGCCTTATGCCTGCCAACCGGATGACAGCCGCGGACGGCGTCACGCGGAAGACCTGTCCAGCTTCCGCAGCCCCTGGCAGCGCGACCGGGACCGGATCATCCATTCCTCGGCCTTCCGGCGGCTGAAGCACAAGACGCAGGTTTTCGTCGAGCAGGAAGGCGATGCCTATCGCGGCGATTATTTCCGCACCCGCCTGACCCACACGATCGAGGTCGCGCAGGTCGCCCGGACCATTGCGGGCGCGCTTGGCCTGAATACCGATCTGGCCGAGGCTGTGGCCCTTGCCCATGATTTGGGCCATCCCCCCTTTGGCCATACCGGAGAGGATGCGCTTGCCGCCCTGATGGAGCCATATGGCGGGTTCGACCATAACGCTCAGGCCCTGCGCATCGTCACACGGCTGGAGCGTCACTATGCAGGTTTCGACGGGCTGAACCTTACATGGGAAACGCTGGAGGGCATCGCCAAGCATAACGGGCCGGTCGCAGCGCCCTATCCCTATGCGCTTGCCGAGGTAAACGGCCAGTGGGATCTGGAGCTTTCCACCAATGCAAGCGCCGAAGCGCAGGTCGCTGCCGTCGCCGACGACATCGCCTATAATCACCACGATATCCATGACGGGCTGCGGGCGGGGCTGTTCACCGAAACCGACCTGCTGGAACTGCCGGTTGTCGGCCCCGCCTTTGCCGAGGTGGACCGGCTGCATCCCGGCCTCGATCCCGCCCGCCGCCGCCATGAGGCGCTGCGCCGGGTGTTCGGCGTCATGGTCGAGGATGTGATTGCCGTGGCGCAGAACCGGCTGGTCTCGCTTCAGCCGGTATCCGTCACCGAAATCCGCGAGATGGACGGGCCGATCATCCGCTTCTCGAAGCCGCTTTATCAGAACCTCAAGGCAATCAAGTCTTTCCTGTTCACGCGCATGTATCGCGCCCCTTCCGTGGTCGATGAGCGCAAGCTGGTGACCGCCATGCTGAACGATCTGTTCCCGCTTTTCATGTCCCGCCCTCAGGCCCTGCCCGAGCATTGGCAGGCAGAGGCGCTTGCCGGATCGGAAACCGAATGTGCCAGAATCGTTCTGGATTACCTTGCCGGAATGACCGACCGCTATGCGATGGCCGAATGGGAGCGGATTTGCGGCTGAGCCACGCCTGACGGGGATACTCAGCGCAGGAAAATCAGCGCCATTCCCGCCACGGCGATTGCCGCGCCAAGCCAGCTTGCCGCGCTTGGTCTTGCGCCGATAACAATCCACAGAACCGGCAGGATAAATACCGGAGACAGCGCCGAAAGCGTCGATACGATCCCGACTTTTCCGCCCTGCAACGAGAACAGCATCAGCGACATGCCGATCACCATCGCGACGATGCCGGAACCGGCGACCATCAGGAAAATCCGTGGCGTCATTCTGCCATGCGGCTTCACCTGCGCCACTGGCAGCGCCATCACGCAGCCCAGACAGAGCACGGCGAAAAACACCCGGATCAGCGTTCCGACGACGGGGTCGAACCCCTCCTGCATGACCGGCCGCGCAATCAGCGACCCAAGCGCCTGACCAAGCGCCGAGCCGAGGCCGAACAGGATGCCGACCACGACATTGCCGTGAACCGCCTCGAAACGATGCGAGCCGCTGCGTCCGGGACGGCCCAGAACCGCGATGCTGACACCGGCGGCGCAAAGGAACACGCCGGCCCATCCGGCAAGGCTCAGATCCTCATCCAGCAGGATCCAGCCCAGTATGGCCGCCATCGGCGCATTCAGCGCGAATAACGCCCCTGCCCGACGCGGCCCAAGCCGGTTCAGCGTGAAATACAGCATCGTATCCCCGGCGAAGATGCCGACAATCCCCGACAGGGCCAGTGTCATGACCTGCGCCGTGGTCACATCCTGCCACAGCCCGCTCATCCAGACGATCACCGCCAGAATAAGCGCGACAAGCGTCTGACGGTATAAGCCGAAGGCAAACGGCCCCAGATGGACCGAGGCGGGCGCTCCGATCAGGCCGGTCACGGCCCAGCAAACAGCGGCGCCGAGCGCGGCAAGCTCATAAACCGGCAATCGGGCCTCCGACCGTATAACATAGGTGAATCGGGTGAACCGCCGTCCGGCCCACGCGTTATATCCGGGATAAAGGAGGATTTCATGATTACCAAGACCGGTTCCGCAAAATGGCAGGGCGCGATCAAGGACGGCAAGGGTGAGGTTTCCACCCAGTCCAGCGCATTGTCGTCTCAGCCCTATGGTTTCGCCACGCGTTTCGAGGACAAGCCGGGCACCAACCCCGAAGAGCTTATCGGCGCGGCACATGCCTCATGCTTCGCGATGGCGCTGTCGAAAGAGCTTCAAGAGGCAGGCGTGACCGATGTCACGATCGAGGCCAGCTCTGCCATCTCGATGGACAAGGACGGCGACGGTTTCGCGATCAAGACAGCGGCGCTGACCGCGACCGTCACGGGCAATGGCGACCGCGACGCGATCCGGAAGGCTGCCGAAGGTGCTAAATCCGGCTGCCCGGTGTCGAAACTGCTGAATGCGGATGTCACGCTCGATCTGAAAATCGCGTGATGTTCATCCGCTATGGCTATGACATTGAAATAGAAAGCGACGGCCCGCTGTCGCTTCTGCTGCAAATGTCAGTGCGTCCCGAGCGGCAGCTTGATCTGCGCGGCACCGAGGAGTTTTCGACCACGCCAGAAGTGCCGTTCTCGACATTTGTCGATGATTTCGGCAATTTCTCGCGGCGGCTCGGCACCCCTGCGGGGCGCTTCCTGATGAGGCAGACCGCCATCATCGCCGATTCCGGCCTGCCCGAACCGGAAATGCCCGACGCGCAAGAATTGCCGGTCGAGGCGCTGCCCGATGACGTGCTGCAATTCCTCATGCCATCGCGATATTGCGATTCTGATCTGCTGATGCAGCCTGCATGGGATTTGTTCGGCACGGTTTCTCCGGGTTGGCCGCGTGTTCAGGCGGTGATGGATTGGGTGCATAACCATATCACCTTTAATTATCAGGATGCCGATCCGACCCGCACCGCCCGCGACGCCTTCCGCGAGGGCAAGGGAGTCTGCCGCGACTTCGCGCATCTGGCGATTGCATTCTGCCGGGCGCTGAATATCCCGGCACGTTATGTGAATGGCTATCTCGGCGATTTCGGCGTTCCGGTGCCGCCTGATCCGATGGATTTCGCCGCCTCGGTGCAGGTGTACCTGTCCGGCCGCTGGTGGAATTTCGATCCCCGCAATAATCAGCGGCGTATCGGACGGCTGCCGGTCGGCTATGGGCGGGATGCGACGGATGTGCCGCTGTTTTCAAGCTTCGGGCAGCATCAATTGCTGAACTTCACGGTTATCGCCGAGGAAGTCGATGAAAACGGCAGGTTGATCGGGCAGAAGCAATCCGCGTGACCCCTGCCCGGCGCGGTATTTCCGCCTAGTAAACGACGCTGCCGGTTCCTGCCGGCAGCGCCCCATAGGGCAGCCAGACGGTTTTCCATTGCACGGACCTGTTCAGGAAAACCCGGCCCTGCGCATCGTCCCGGGACCAGTCCCGGTTGGGGAATGACCAGACCGGCTTGAGATTGCCCGTCGAGGCTTTTTCGACCGCATCAGCCCCTTTCGCCCCGCAGAACCACAGCGCGGAAACCTCATCATGCGCGGCAAGCACCGCCGCAAGCTCGTCCTTCGCGCCCGAGACGATATTCACCACACCGCCCGGCAGATCCGACGTATCGAAGATCTGCGCCAGATCGAATGCCGCAACCGGGTCATCCTGAGCCGGAATAGCGACCACGGCATTTCCCATCGCGATCAGCGGCGCAACAAGGCTGACGAAGCCAAGCAGCGGCGCATCGTTCGGGCAGGCAAGGCCGACTACCCCAAAGGGCTGAGGGATCACATTGACCAGATATCCGGGCTTTGTCTGCACATTCCGCCCGTCATATTTATCCGCCCATCCCGCATAGAAAAACAGCCGCGCAATGGCTGTATCCACCGCCTGCCTGCCATGTTTTCCGGCAAGCTCCTCGCGGCGCAGGGACAGGTTTTCGGCAATGAAATACATGACCTGAGCCCGGCCATGCCCGCCCATCGCGGCCCATTTCCCGGCCTTCGCGGCGGCCTCGACCGCGTTGCGGATATCCTTGCGGTTGCCAAGCGGCACCAGATCGCCCGAGGCCGCGCGATAGCTGGCCCCGCCATCGGGCCGTTTCTGAGCGCCGCCGATATAGAGTTTCTCGGTCCGGTCGATCCCCTTGCCGGAACCCGAACCGTCAGGCATCGCCTTCGGGGGTTTCGGGGACTTTTCCTTGGCAGCCGGTGCGGCAGGCGCTGCGAGATACTCCAACAGCCCGACATATCCGCCCTCACGCCCGAAACCGGATTCCCGCATTCCGCCGAAAGGTGCCGCCGCGTCGAACATATTCGCGCCGTTGATCCAGACCACGCCGGATTTCACCTGCGCCGCCAGGTCCGTGGCCACCGTGGCGCTTTCCGACCAGATCTGAGCGGCAAGGCCATAGCGGGAATTATTGGCCAGGCTGATCGCCTCATCCGCGGTGCGGAACGTGGTCAGCGTGGCGATGGGACCGAATATTTCCTCGCTCCAGGCGGGGTTCGCCGGGGAGATGTCGCGCAGATAGCCCGGCGCGACGAAACATCCCTCTGACGGCGCACCGCCGATCAGATCGCCGCCTGCCTCGACCGCTTGCCTGCATAATCCGGTGATCCGGTCCTTCTGCACCGGATGCACGATCGCGCCGATATCCGTCGATTTATCCAGAGGCGGCCCGACCCGAAGCGTCCCCAGCCGCCGCTGAAGCAGAGCCTCGAACCGGTCCGCAACAGATTCGGCCACCAGAATCCGCGAGCCCGCGCAGCAGACCTGCCCCTGATTGAACCAGATGGAATCGACGACGCCTTCCACGGCGGCATCCAGATCGGCATCCTCCATGACGATAAAGGGCGATTTCCCGCCAAGTTCCAGCGTCAGCCGCTTTGCGGTCCCGGCCGTCGAGGCGCGGATGGCACGGCCAACCTCGGTCGAGCCGGTGAAGGCGATCTTGTCCACATCCGCCGCCACCAGAGCGACGCCTGTTTCGCCGTCGCCGGTGACGATATTGACCACGCCGTCTGGCAGACCTACCTCCTGACAGATTTCCGCAAAGGCCAGAGCGGTCAGCGGCGTGTACTCCGCCGGTTTCAGCACGACCGTATTGCCCGCCGCAATCGCCGGTGCGATCTTCCAGGCCAG
The DNA here is from genome assembly GCF_027913215.1 of Paracoccus aerodenitrificans. Taxonomy (GTDB): domain Bacteria; phylum Pseudomonadota; class Alphaproteobacteria; order Rhodobacterales; family Rhodobacteraceae; genus Paracoccus; species Paracoccus aerodenitrificans. Next base: position 1,239,322 of record NZ_CP115784.1, on the reverse strand, counting down.
CATCAGCAGGGGAAAATTCCACGGGATGATCTGCCCGGCAACGCCAAGCGGCGCATAGCCCGGGAACTCATCACCCATGATCGAAGCCCATCCGGCATGGTGATAGAAGTGACGCACCACCAGCGGAATATCGGCGTCCCGGCTTTCGCGGATCGGTTTGCCGTTATCCAGCGTTTCCAGCACGGACAGGAAACGCTCTCGCTTCTGGATCGTGCGGGCGATTGCGTAAAGATATTGCGCCCGCTCATGCCCCGACAGCTTCGCCCATTTCGGCTGCGCCTTGCGGGCGGCCTTGACGGCGGCGGCCACATCCTCCGCCGTGCCCTGAGTGATCTGCGCCAGCGTTTCGCCGCTGGCCGGGTCCGTCGTGACAAAGCCACGCCCCGCATCGGTGAAGCTGCCATTTATGAAATGACCGAAACGCTCGCGCTTCGCCAGCCAGTCGCGCACGGCGCTGCTCTCCTCGACCGAGGGGCCGTAATCCATCGTCTGCATGATTTCGCTCACAGTCGGTATAATTCCCTCAGGCCATTGTCAGGCGGTGGGCCGCCGCATAGCGGCCGGTAACGTAATGGCTGATCTGGCGCTCCAGATCGGCCAGCAGCGAGGAGGCCCCGATACGGAACAAATCGGGCCGCACCCAGTCGCGGCCAAGTTCCTCGACCATCAGCATTTGCCAGGACAGCGCATCCTTCGAGGTCTTCAGCCCGCCCGCCGGTTTGAACCCGACCTTGTGGCCGGTCTGCGCCTGATAATCCCGGATCGCCCGGCACATGACCAGCGAGACAGGCAGCGTCGCATTCACGCCTTCCTTCCCGGTCGAGGTCTTGATGAAATCGCTGCCCGCCTGCATCGCGACATGGCTGGCTTTCGCGACATTTTCCAATGATTTCAGATCGCCCGTCGCAAGGATCGCCTTCATCCTGGCCGCTCCGCAGGCCTCTCGCATGGCGCGGATCTCATCATAAAGCGCCGCCCATTCGCCGCGCAGCACATGGGCGCGGGTGATCACGATGTCGATTTCGTCCGCGCCCTGATCCACGGCATAGCGGATCTCGGCCAACCGCAGATCCAGAGGCATCAGCCCGGCGGGAAACCCCGTCGCAACGCTGGCCACCGGAATGCCGCTGTTTCCAAGGGCTTTCTTCGCCGCCGCGACCATCGTCGGATAAACACAGACCGCGCCGGTGGTCAGCCCCTCGACGCCCATCGAGGCCAGCATATCGGGCGCGACCGGCTGGCGGGCCTTGGCGCACAGCCGGGCCACGCGGTCTTCGGTATCGTCTCCGGCCAGCGTGGTTAGATCGATGCAGGAAATCGCATTCAGCAGCCATGCCGCCTGATGGTCTTTCTTGATCGAGCGCCGCGTCGGCAATGTCGCTGCGCGGCGTTCCACCGCAGGGGTGTTGATGCGGATCCGCTCGAACCATTCCGGCGTCAGATCGGTGCCGGGATTGCTTTTCTGGGCCATGATCTATCCATATCTGGTCAGACCCGCACGGTATCCGCGGATCACACAGGCGACAAGCGGAACCACAGCCCCGATCCGGCAGCAGACCGGGGCGCAGCCCATCGCATACCCGACGATACGCCTATTCCTTCGGATCGCGCGGCTTGCCCTTCCAGGTGTTCAGCCAGCCGGTAAAGCCCTCGCGGGCCTCGTTGAATTCATCCGACACGCGGTCAACCGCCGCATCCGCGCGTGCATCGACGCGGTCCACCGCCTCACCGACACGTCTGGCCGCCGGGTCGATCGTGCGCTGCCGGAACTGGTTCCACATCCGCCAGAGCAGCATCAGCAGGATTCCGAGAACGATCAGGATCAGCATGGCGGGCCAGTTCAGCGGCGCCTCGGACGGGCCCGAGACCTGCGTCACCGAAATCGCATTCGGATAGATCGAGATCAGCGGAATCCGCCAGCCATAAGAGGTAATGCTCACCCAGATCGGATCGCGCGAATCCGAGCGCAGATTCGTCGCCTCGGCATGCAGGTTCGAGCTGTCATATTTGAAATAGGGCGGCCAGATCAGGCCGGTATCCTCGTTGCGGTAGACGAAAACCTTGTCATTCGGGCGCACCGTTTCGATGAAACGGATATCGCGCTGCCCCGAGGCGTTCTCGACCGTGCCGGTATCGTCCGAGGCATAGAAAATCGCATTCCGGCCAACCTCGGTCAAACGGTTATAGGTGTTGGTAATGCGGACCGTATCCTTGCTGGGAAGGGCATAATCGAGAAACAGAAAGACGAAGACGCCGAATACGACGCCCAGAGTGACCTTGATATAATACATCGGGCGCGGCTCCTTATTGCACGTTAACGGCCCATGCGATCACCACGATGGCGACCGTCGGCACGACAAAGACAAGCGCGACCAGCCGCGCCTTGAGGGTTTTCTGAAACCCCGTCATCGAACGCTGGACGAACTTCCTTCGTTCCGGGCTGTTTCCGGCGCGGTCGGGGTGACGGCGGTCCCATTCATCTTCCAGCGACTCGGCTTTGGTCGAGCGCAGATAGACCGAGATGAGAACGTAGAACACCGCCTCGATGATGAACAGCACGATTGCCAGCCGGATCACCGCCATGTCTCAGCCTCCCCACGGGCCACGAAAGCCCGCTGAGCCGGGCCGCGCCGCTCTGCTGCCCGCGCTTTCCGACAATGTTGCACCGGTTTTCGCCCGCCCCCAGGGACCTGCCACGACCGGAGCCACCGGGGCGGCTTCCTCCATCCCCGGTTCGGGTCCGAACAATGCGTCGCGGGTGCCCTGCTTGTCGATCTGATATTCGCGGGCAAGATGGTTCACCACATATTCCTTCTTGGCCTCATCCCAGGTCTGATATTGCTGATAGAACAGTGGTTTGTTCATGATAAACAGAGACCGCACATCATGCGGCGCAAGCTCGGTCAGCAACTGGTTGATCAGATCGCGGGCCGGAGTCGCACTGCCCCGGATCGCATAGAAATAAGCAGGGCTGGCGCTGTCGATCACCGGCCAGGCCCCACCCTCTTCGGCATAGCGCAGCAGCGCACTCAGCCCGCGTATCTCTTCGGGCAGGCCATGCCCCATCCGCGCCGCCGCCCTGCGCAGCGCCGAGCGCGTCCCGTCGCCCGTGTCGATCCCCAGCCTTGTGGCGGCATCGACAAGGATAAAATCGATCTTCTGCCGCAGGATCGCCGCCGCATCCGTGCCTTTCGCCGTCACGATCGGCTCGGCAAGCGCGTTGCGGGCCATCCACATGGCAATGGCATTCATGTCCTGCAGGCTCATCATTCTGACATTCGGCAGGTCGATATCGAATTTCGGGTCGGTGAAAACGCGCGGATCGCGGAAGATCATCGCATCCTCGCGCGGGCTGCGGAACACATAGACCCCGCCGAATTGCGAGGTCCAGAAATCCGGCACCTCGTAATCCCCCGTCTCCAGATGGATCGGGTTGCGGATGACATCGCCGGTTTCCTTCGCCTGCTCGATCATCCGCGCGATCAGCACATCGTCATACCATGCATCCGGCTCGGTGCGGAAACGCTCGATCAGCGCGGTCAGCCTGTCGGCATTGGCGACATGATTTCCGGTCGTATCCGCCCCGATCCGGATCCGCCCGATCTGCAACAGATCGGAGGGCACACTGACCTGCCAGACCATATCGTCCATCTCTCCGACCACCGCATCGCGGGCGGTGAGACTGAACAACTGGCTTTCATTATCGCGGATGAATTGCTGCAAAAGATCCCGCAGCACCGAGAGATCCGCATTCAGCAGCGGCGCGGTCTTCTGTTCGGTGGTCAGCAGGATGAACTGGCGATGCGCACCCTCGGGGTTGAGGTAATCCATCTCCCCGATCTCATCCCCGATCTCGGGCGAGTACCCCGCAAGGTCGATATGAAACTCGGCCAGTTGGGTTTCTTTGCCTGTGACCAGCTTCAGCGCCCGGTTATAGCGCTGCACCCATGCAGGGCTGTCCACCCGGATGAGATTGCCGAACATCAGACCTTTTTCGATGAGGCGTTTCATGCGGTTACCTTATTATGATTATGTACCGGATCACGCAGTGAAGGCCTGACCGCGGCGATATGATCGCAATCACAATAACCAAACAGTTCGCAGCGAAATATCACCATTGATCTTGCTTGTCTGGGAGAAAACTAGGGTTATAAAATGCAACATCATTCATCAATTTTGAAATTTTCTTCGGAAGATCTTCAATTTTCAGACGTTTTACCATAATCTGCTGGTCTTCCGATAATTGATCGACAATTTCCGTAAGCTGTTTCGTTTTTTGTTCCAGCCTATGCGCCAAACTTAAAAGTTGGCTAGGATCTTCCATTCGATGCGGGTGTGAGCACACTTCGTCTAGTGCAACCTGTACGCTGTTAACGCCTTGCTCCAATGATTGATTCGAATCATATCTCGCTCCGTAAACCTGAAGATCATAGAGCGTCGCTAGATCTGAAAGCAGGTCTTTAATCCGTTCATCAAAAACCTTTTTAGCATTTTGCTGCCGTCTAGCTTGGTATTCGTCCGCAAAAATCTCACCTTGCTTTTCCAGAATCCGGACTTGAGCATCTTGCGCCTCACTGATTTTCTTCCACTCTAAACGTTGTTGCTGCAATTCCTTTCTCTGTGCCTTAAGTTCCTGCGATTGGAGCATCACCGTTACAATTAGCCACGCAAAGGCTAGCAGGCTGCCGAACCCGGCTATCGTATCGCCAACTTCATTGAAATCGAGATACGCGAATTTAGCGAGACGTGATGAACAATTTGGCTTTTCCGTGCACTCACCTCCAAATCCCAGAAACGCTGCATACAGCAAGACATAGACTGTCAAAAGTATGCCCCACACGACTGGTGAAGCGTTCCATCGCTTCAACCTACTCCAGCAAAACCAACGGTGAACCCTAAACGGCGCATTCCACCAGCTTTGGAGTTTTTGTCGGAAGGTTTTCACACCTCCCCCCGATACCGCTTCTGCGCCTCTTCCATGCGTTCCATGTTCCGCACGGCCTCCTTGATCGCCGTCTCATCGCTCGAATCCGCATATCGCCATTCGCTGTCGGCGTAGCGGTTGATTTCCTGCGCGATCATCTCGGTCGTGATGGGCTGACGCAGCGCCTCGATCATCTCAAGCTTTCGCTCATAAGGCTGATGCAGGAATGGATCGGGCGTTTCGAACCATTCATCCGGCATGTCGAAATCCATCGCGCGGGCCTTGATCGCGTCGGTGATGTTCTTGATGGCGCGGCCGGTAAACCGCTCATCAGCGACCGAGATCGCATGCAGATAGGTCCCGAACTCGGCCAGGCTGTCCAAGGGGCCGGTCTGCGCGGTGACCTCGGTCCAGACCTTCGCCAGCCCGACCTCTTGCGGCTGGTTATGACGCTCCAGACTGTCGGCCACGGCGGTCTTGATCGCCTGCGCCTTCATCAGATCGTGATCGCCGACCGGGATGTCGTGCCTTTTGCCCAGAAGCAAAGCGAGGATGTCGATATAATCCTCGCGCGTTTTGGGACCGTCGATCAGGAACCGCGCCCCTGCCCTCTGGCGCAGCGCATCGTCGATGGATTCGGCATAATTCGAGAACATCCCGAAAGTCGCATTCCCGCGCACGATGGTCGAGGCCCCCGCAAAGGCCTCCATCAGCACGGCGGTGATTTCCTGCTGACCCGAAGAGGACTGCTTGTCGCCGCGCTTGCCCGCGATCTGATCGATATCGTCGATGGTCCCGAAACCGATCACGCCGGGGTCAATCACGCTGTCTATGAAGGCGCGGGCGTTCTGGCCGGATTTACCCTGATAGGAGTCCACGTTATCGATGGACAGATTGGCATAGCGGAACGGATAGCCCGCCACGTTGCAGTAATCATTGATCAGCCCGGCCATCATCTGAATCAGCGTGGTCTTCCCGGTGCCGGGTTTGCCGTCGCCGAGGAAAGTATAGATGAAACCGCCCAGTTCAACGAACGGGTTCATCCGGCGGTCGAAATCATAGGCGACGAGCATCCGCGACAGCCGCATCATCTGGTGTTTTGCGATAGCGTTGCCGACAACCTCCTCGGGGGTCTTGAAGGCCAACTGCACCGGCTTACCCCGCGCCTTGGTCGCGGGTGCGAAACCGGCAATCGGGAAATCATCCGCCGCCACGCGCCAGCTTGCGCCGGTGAAGCTGGCGCTGCGCGGGGCGGTCTCGGCACGGGCCTGAACGGCGGCAGAGAGAGCCTCGGCATAGGCGATCACCCCCGCAACCAGCGTCTTGTCGTCATGCGCAGTCCGCGACAGGTTCTGATCCAGCTCCCACAAGGCGCCTTGCAGCGCCGTGGTCGGGTTGTCGGTCAGGATTTCATCGGCGGTGATGCCCTCAACCGTTTCCGGCCCGGCATGTTCGGCCAGCAGAAACACTGTCGCATTGGCGAAGACCGACAAGGCCGCCAGCGATTCCACCGCCAGCAATTCGGCGAACTCGCCGCGCCGGTCATTCGGCAGACGGCCTTCCAGATTGGCCCGTTTCAACTCTGCCGCACCGGACCGCGCCGCGACCTCATCCACCACCGCAAGCGAGATCGCCAGCCCTCGCCGCAGCGCCCGCGCAACCGTCGCCGCAGCAGGCGAGGGCAGATCGTCGCCGCCCACGGATTCGATCCGGTCGATCAGCTGGATCCCCTCGGCCCGCGTCGTGGACCGTCCCGCCAGCCCCGGCGTGGTGGAGCGGAACCGCGACACTCGACGCGGAATGCCCGGTGAGCGTTCTGGCTGCGCCTGCGCCGTGGCCTTCCCCAGCCTCGGCGCATGATCGAACCCGCTCAGCAGCGACAGGGCCTGCGCGTAATGGCTGCGAATCTCTGCCTCGGGCAGTTCCATTTCGTTACGAGCGTCCATGCGCGTCCTCTTCAATCCACATTCCGGGGTAATCGGTCACAAAGCCGTCCGCATTTACGGTCAGATCGGCCTCGAACCCGCCCGAGGCGTAATGCCAGCCCGTATCCAGCCGGCGATAATGCTGCGGAAGCAGTTTCAGCGTCCAGTCAGACGGGTCCAGCCATGCCGCCCCGATCTCGGCGCTGTCCTTGCTCTGCGCACGCAAGCGGCGGATCGGCAGCGTGTTCGTGGCGGGGGTGAAGCCCAGATCGATATCCTGAAGCCCGTTCAGCTCGGGGACTTCCTCTCCGCTGATGCGCCAGATGCCCAGATCGTCGCGATGGATGGACAAGGTCAGATCGCGCCGCCCGGCCCGGCCCTGAATACGGGCCGAACGGGTGCGCCACGCCTCGTCGCATGTCACGATATAGGACAGATGCGCGGGGCCCCCACCATCCAGCCAGACGGCGACCCCGTCGAGACCCTGCCCGTTCATGTCGCTCCGGATACGGCAGGCATCATGGCCCGGCCTGTCCAGTCGCCGCCATAGGATCTGCGGATCGCCCGGCATCAGCGATAGGCCGTGACCCGGCCATTCGGCAGCGGGACATATTTGCGCATGCGCCGGAACCCTTCGGGGTTCAGCTCGGCAAGCGACTGATAGGGACGCGCAGGCAGAATCAGGGCACGGCCGACGGAACTTGCCCCCTGCCCGGCTCCTCCGAGACCCAGAGGGTCCAGCCTGAAGATCTGCCGCTCGGTCACGCCGAACAGCCCGGTCGATTCCATAATGGCGCGTTCTGCCTGAAGATCCTCGACGGTCAGCGCCACCGCCCAATCCTCGCCTGATGGGGCGCGGGCATTGTCCAGAACATCCTTGATCGGACCTTCCTGAGTGGTGAATTGCTGCGAATAGATCGGGCCAAGCAACATGCGGCGCAGACGATACGGGTGCAGCTTGTCGAAATCGCGGTCGAAGCCCTGCGCGATGGTCACCAGTTGCAGCGTCGTCACCGATTGCGCCATCAGATGCGCCTGCACCTCGGGCCAGCGTTTGGAATCCTCGACCAGAGGTCTGCGGCCGCTATCGTCGCAATCCATCAGATAGATCACCGGCATGTTCAACTGGCTGTCATAGACGGCCCAGTGAAGCAGCCAGCGGCGGCGGTTCCGCGCGTCGGACAGCCAATAGCCCTGAGGATGCATCTGCGGCCAGAACACCCCGCCTTTCGCCAGCGCCTCATAATAGAGCCGCTGCGACATGGCATATTGCAGCCGCGTCGGAATGGTCAGATCGCCGACGATCTGGCGGATCATATCGTCCCTGATCGCCTTCGCATCCGGTGTCCGCGCCAGATGGCTTTCGGCCTGCGCGGCATCGGCGGCCATCTGGGCGATCTCGGACCAGACCGGATAGCCGGATTCATGTACGTCGATGGTCAGGAATTGCCTCAACGGCCCCTCAACCCGGCCCGAGACCAGATATTTCATCGACAGCGCATCCGCCGAGGCCAGGATGGCCCGCAGATAATAGCCGATCACCTCGGTTTCGGTTCGGGTGAACAGCCCGTCGCGTACGGTTTCCGAAAGCACCGCAGGCAGCGTTTTCGAGATCAGCCGAAGCTTTTCGAAATAGCGCCGCGCGATGAGGTCATCCTCGATGCGGCGATGATCGGCGTCGAGATTGCCGGTGCGGTCCTTGCTCATTCTCACCTCTGCCGCGAGGCGATACCGTCAGCCGCGCCTCGTCCCTGCATCCGGGTCAGTGTCATTTTCGAGGCCGCCGCAGGGCAGCCCCGGAAATGCCATCAGCCGCCATAGAGATTGCTGTCATGTTTCTCGACAATTTCCGAAAAACGTCGCGCAAAGCGTTCATCCGCCTTGGCTTTTTCTTCAAGCACCTTGCGGGCGAAAACCATGTGATCGCCATGCGCTTCCAGCATATCGGCCATCCGGTCATTCGTGGCCGTACCGATCGCCGCCATCTGGGCCTGCGCCTCCTGATCGGTTTTCACGCCGATTTCGTTGATGCGGTGGGCGACATCCTGCTGCTGCGCGGTTTTCAGCGATTTGGTCAGCGCGTCATACAGAACCACGCGCTGCTTGGTGTCCGTCTGCAGTTTGTTGATCAGCACCATCTGCGTTGCGGCCTGATTTTGCAGGCTGTCCACCCAGGTCTTGCCCGCCTCGATATAGCGTTCCAGCGTCTGCGACTTGGCAAGCGCGACCTGTTCGTCCTGCACAAGCGCGTTATGTTCCTTATTGGCATTGGCCAGTTCGGTTTCCAGCCTTGTACGGTCGGAAGGATCGGTGGTGCTGGCAACCTTGTTTTCCAGTTCGATCAGCTTCGGGTCCATCGCCTTGATCCGGTCCCGCAGCGATTCAAGCTGCGCGACCGTCGCCTCGCGCTCTTCCAGCGTACCGGACAGGTTGGTCTCGACCTTCGCCTTCTGATCGTTGAGCTGCGCAAGCTGGTCCTGCAACAGACGTGTGATCACATCGGATTTCGAGATCAGGTCCTGAAGCTTGTCGTCAATCGAGGCCGTGCGCAGACGTTCCTGCCGCATCGCCTCGGATTTGCCGCGTGCGAAAATCCCGACGAAGCTTTCCCAGCCGGTTTTCGAGCGCATTTCCTCGAAATCCTTCGAGAAGCCTGCCGTCACATCGTCCAGACCCATAATGAGTTCGGCGATATTCGCGTTCATGGTCTCGGTATGGGCGTTCACATCGGCCAGCGTGGCATTGGCGATGTCGATCGAGGGGTCCTCGACCCCGCTTTGCGCAGAAGCGCGGTCAAGCTGGCTGGTCACTTTCGCCATCTTTTCCTGCGTCGCAGCGATCTGCTGCTGGGTTTCGGTCATTTTCTGATCGAGCGATGCCATCCGGATATCCCCTGAAAACGTCAGTTAACAAAACTTTAGGGTGAAACGCGGGGCATACAAGTCCTGTTCCGGGAAATCGGTGGTTCCAGCGCGATGATCGGAGGGGGTGGTTAAGCCGGATCATTCGACCTGGCCGTCAATGACCCGGCCCGGAATCAAGGGCCGCAGGCCCGCCGGGCAAGCGTCCGACCGCCCGCACGGGCGGACGCTTCTTTGCCGGTCCGCGCGGGACCACCCTTCCATGTGGCTGCACGATAAATCGCGTCGCAGCAGATGTAGCTGCGTCCACCCGCGGTCGGACGCCTGCCCTCTGTTGCTCTGCCATTCTCCCATCTGGACAGCGCCGCCCCGCCGCGTCAATCTGCCGCTCATGGAGACCCTGACCGACGCCATTCTGTCCCGACGCGACGATCTGATCCGCCTGACACAGGATCTGATCCGCATTCCGACACTGAACCCGCCGGGAACGAATTACCGGGACATCTGCGAATATCTCGATTCCCGCCTGTCCGCGAAGGGTTTCGAATGCGAGTTGGTCCGCGCCACCGGCACGCCCGGCGACAGCACGACATATCCCCGCTGGAACCTGATCGCCCGCCACAAGGGCGCGGCACCCGGCGAAACCGTGCATTTCAACTCTCATCACGATGTGGTCGAGGTCGGTCAGGGCTGGTCCCGAGATCCTTTCGGCGCCGAATACGATGCAGCCGAGGACCGCATCTATGGCCGTGGCGCCTGCGACATGAAAGGCGGGCTGGCCGCATCCATCATCGCCGCCGAAGCATTCGTCGCCACATATCCCGACCATGCCGGCCATGTCGAAATCTCGGCCACGGCGGATGAGGAAACCGGCGGCTATGGCGGCGTCGCCTTCCTGGCCGAGCAGGGCCGCTTTGCGCAGGTCGATCACGTCATCATCCCCGAGCCGCTGCACAAGGACCGTATCTGCCTCGGTCATCGCGGTGTCTGGTGGGCGGAAATCGAAACCCACGGCCGCATCGCGCATGGCTCGATGCCCTTCCTCGGCGACAGCGCCATCCGCCATATGGGCGCGGTGCTGGAGGAAATGGAGGCGACGCTCTGGCCGCTTCTGGCCGGAAAGCGCACCGAGATGCCGGTGATCCCCGAAGGTGCGCGATCCTCGACCCTGAATATCAATTCGATCCACGGCGGCGAACCGGATCAGGGGCCAGACTATACCGGCCTGCCCGCGCCCTGCGTCCCCGACCGCTGCCGCATCACCATCGACCGCCGCTTTCTGATCGAAGAGGATCTGGCCGAGGTGAAACGCGAAATCACCGCGCTGATGGAGCGCGTCCGCGCCCGGCGTCCGAATTTCCGCTATGAAATCCGCGACCTGTTCGAGGTCATCCCGTCAATGACCGAACGCGACGCACCGGTGGTGCGCACGACCGCCGCCGCCATCGAACGCGTATTGGGGGTTGAGGCAGGTTACGTCGTCAGCCCCGGCACTTACGATCAGAAACATATCGACCGTATCGGCAAGCTAAAAAACTGCATCGCCTATGGTCCCGGCGTGCTGGAAATGGCCCATCAGCCCGATGAATGGATCGGCGTTCGCGACATGCTGGATTCAGCGCGGGTGATGGGGCTGGTGCTGGCGGATCTGTTGGGCGGGCGCTAAGCGCCCCAGCTCGCAGCCAACAGGGCAGAGCGGCGGCTGGATGAATCCCTGTCGCAAGTCCCCTGCCATGTATTCACCAGTCTGCCCGGTCTCCGGCAATGACCTGCCCTGCATCTTCGCCTCGTCAGGACGGATCGGCAGAAATCCGCCGGTGAAATCGCCTATCGCCGCGCTTCCACAGCGCCGCCATTCATGCAAATATGTCCAGAGGGTCCAGAGAAGACCGCAATTCGGGGCAGAAAATGTCACAGCGCCTGTCGCTTCCGGCGATCATCATCGTTTTGCTGGCGGTTCTCGCCAGCCTGTATTTCGCCTTTGCCGCCGTACAGGGTCCGTCCGGGCTGATGCGCCGCATCCAGCTTGAAGCCGAAACCGAGACGCTGCGCGAAGAACGCGACCAGTTGCAGTTACAAGTTAACGAAATGGAAAACCTGACGCGGCGGCTTTCGGACGATTATCTCGATCTCGATCTGCTGGATGAACGGGCGCGTGAGGTGCTTGGGCTTATGCGCCCGGATGAGGTTATCATCCGTTAAGCGGTCATTACAAAACTCACGGATTGCAGCCCCCGCAGCGATGGGTTACGGATAGTTTAACGCTGAACTATCCCGCCAGCTTGCAGGAGGAACCCGCATGGTCAGGAAACCCGCAGCCAATAAGGCCACTGCCGACAAGAGCGAAAGCTCAGGCAGCGCAGACTCAGGCACGTCGAAAAGCGCGAAGCCGAATGTCTCGAAGGAAGAGCTGCTTAAATATTATCGCGACATGCTTCTGATCCGCCGATTCGAGGAAAAGGCCGGCCAGCTTTACGGCATGGGCCTGATCGGTGGTTTCTGCCACCTGTATATCGGGCAGGAAGCCGTGGTGGTGGGGCTGGAAGCCGCCGCCGAGGAAGGCGACAAGCGGATCACTTCCTATCGCGATCATGGCCATATGCTTGCCTGCGGCATGGACCCCGACGGCGTCATGGCCGAGCTGACCGGTCGCGAGGGCGGCTATTCCAAGGGCAAGGGCGGCTCGATGCATATGTTCTCGAAAGAGAAGCATTTCTATGGCGGTCACGGGATCGTTGCGGCTCAGGTGCCGATCGGCGCGGGGCTGGCCTTCGCGGATAAATATCTGGAAAACGGCCGGGTGACCTTCGCCTATTTCGGCGACGGTGCGGCCAATCAGGGCCAGGTTTACGAAACCTATAACATGGCCGAACTGTGGGACCTGCCGGTCGTTTTCGTCATCGAGAACAACCAGTATGCGATGGGCACCTCGGTCAAGCGCTCGACGAAATCGACCACGCTGTTCGGTCGCGGCGAGGCGTTCGGCATCCCCGGCGAGCAGGTGGACGGCATGGATGTTCTGGCGGTCAAGGAAGCCGGCGAAAAAGCCGTCGCGCATTGCCGCGCGGGCAAGGGGCCGTATATCCTTGAAATCATGACCTATCGCTATCGCGGCCACTCGATGTCCGACCCGGCGAAATACAGGTCTCGCGAAGAGGTCCAGAAGATGCGTGAGGAACGCGACGCCATCGAGGGTGTCCGCGCGATGCTGCTTCAGGGCAAACACGCTTCGGAAGAGGATCTCAAGGCCATAGACAAGGAAATCAAGGACATCGTGAACAAGTCCGCTGAATTCGCCAAGGAAAGCCCGGAACCGGCTCTGGATGAGCTGTGGACCGATATTTATGCCAATGTGGCACCCCAGGATGAAGACGCGTAAGGGAGGGAATAAGAATGGCTACTGAAATCCTCATGCCCGCCCTGTCCCCGACAATGGAAGAAGGGACGCTGGCAAAATGGGTCAAGAAAGAAGGCGATACCGTTTCGGCGGGTGACATCATCGCCGAAATCGAAACCGACAAGGCCACGATGGAATTCGAAGCTGTCGATGAAGGCATTCTCGGCAAGATTCTGGTTCAGGAAGGCTCGGAAGGGGTCAAGGTCAACACCCCTATCGCCGTGATGATCGAGGAAGGCGAAAGCGCCGACGATATTCAGGCCGCCTCATCCGGCGGAGGCGATGCCGAACCGCCCGCACAGAAGGGCGAAGGCGAGAACTCAAAGGACGAAACCGGCGAGACCCCGTCGGCGGTGGCCGAGGTCAAGACCCCTGCCCCGGATCGCTCTCCTGACTGGCCGGAAGGCACCAGCATGAAGCAGCAAACCGTCCGCGAGGCGCTGCGCGAAGCAATGGCCGAGGAAATGCGCCGCGACGAAACCGTCTATCTGATGGGCGAAGAAGTCGGCGAATATCAGGGGGCCTACAAGATTTCGCAGGGCCTGCTGGATGAATTCGGCGCGAAACGCATCGTGGACACGCCGATTTCCGAACATGGTTTCACCGGCATCGCTGTCGGCGCGGCCTTTGGCGGGCTGCGTCCGATTGTCGAGTTCATGACCTTCAACTTCGCCATGCAGGCGATTGACCACATCATCAACTCGGCGGCCAAGACACTGTATATGTCCGGCGGTCAGATGGGTGCACCGATGGTGTTCCGCGGCCCGAACGGCGCGGCGGCCCGCGTTGCGGCTCAGCACAGTCAGGATTACGCGGCATGGTATTCGGCTATTCCGGGTCTGAAAGTGGTGATGCCCTATACCGCCGCCGATGCGAAGGGGCTGCTGAAAACCGCGATCCGCGACCCGAACCCGGTGATCTTCCTTGAAAACGAGATCCTCTATGGCCGGACCTTCGATGTCCCGGATCTGGAAGATTTCACCATTCCCTTCGGCAAGGCCCGCGTGGCCCGCGAGGGCAAGGATGTGACCATTGTCAGCTTCGGCATCGGCATGGCTCATTCGCTGGAAGCCGCCGAGAAGTTGGCACAGGACGGGATCGAAGCCGAGGTCATCGACCTGCGCACGCTGCGCCCGCTGGATTACGGCACGGTCATCGAGTCGGTGAAAAAGACCAACCGCATGGTGACGGTCGAGGAAGGCTTCCCCGTCGGCTCGATCGGCAACCATCTCTCGGCCTATGTGATGGAAAACGCCTTCGACTATCTCGATGCGCCGGTCATCAACTGCACCGGCAAGGATGTGCCGATGCCCTATGCCGCCAATCTTGAAAAACACGCGCTGATCACCCCCGATGAGGTGGTCGAGGCGGTGAAGAAAGTCACCTACAAGTAAGGAGCAAGCGAGATGCCCACAGAAATCCTGATGCCCGCGCTTTCTCCGACGATGGAGGAAGGCACGCTGGCCAAATGGCTGGTGAAGGAAGGCGACACCGTCAATTCCGGCGATATCATCGCCGAGATCGAGACCGACAAGGCCACGATGGAATTCGAGGCGGTCGATGAAGGCACGATCGGCAAGATCCTGATCGACGAAGGCAGCGAAGGGGTGAAGGTCAACACCCCCATTGCCGTTCTGCTTGAGGAAGGCGAAAGCGCCGACGATATCGGCGAAGTATCCTCGGGCGGCGGTGCGGCCAAGGCGGATGCGCCGAAGGATGACCCAAAAGCCGACGCCAAACCGGCAGAGGCGCCCAAAGCCGAAACTGGCAAGGCTCCGCCCGCGCCGAAATCCGGCGATGGCAACCGCGTATTCGCCTCGCCTCTGGCCCGGCGGATCGCTGCGGATAAGGGTCTGGACCTCAGCCAGATCAAGGGCTCCGGCCCGAATGGCCGTATCGTCAAGGCCGATGTCGAAAGCGCCAAACCCGGCGCGGCTCCGGCCAAGGCAGATGGGCCGAAAGCTGCTGCACCCGCGGCAGCCGCAGCCGCCCCGGCAGGTCCCTCGGCGGAAACCATCCTCAAGATGTATGCGGATCGCGAGACCGAAGAGATGAAGCTGGACGGGATGCGCAAAACCATCGCCGCCCGTCTCGGCGAGGCAAAGCAGACCATCCCGCATTTCTATCTGCGCCGCTCGGCCAAGCTGGATGAACTGATGAAGTTCCGCGCCCAGTTGAACAAGCAGCTTGAAGAGCGCGGCGTGAAACTGTCGGTTAACGACTTCATCATCAAGGCCTGCGCTCTTGCGCTGCAGGAAGTGCCGGACGCCAATGCCGTCTGGGCCAGCGACCGCATCCTGAAGCTGAAACCCTCGGATGTGGCCGTTGCCGTCGCCGTCGAGGGCGGGCTGTTCACCCCGGTTCTGAAAGACGCACAGCAGAAAACGCTGTCGGCCCTGTCAGCCGAGATGAAGGACCTCGCTAACCGCGCGAAAAACAAGAAGCTCGCCCCGCATGAATATCAGGGCGGCAGCTTCGCGATCTCGAATCTCGGCATGTTCGGGATCGAGAATTTCGACGCGGTGATCAACCCGCCTCACGGTGCAATCCTGGCTGTCGGCGCAGGAATCAAGACCCCGGTCGTCGAAGGCGACGAGGTCGTGATCCGCAACGTCATGTCCATGACCCTCTCGGTCGATCACCGGGTCATTGACGGCGCACTCGGAGCGCAGCTTCTGGAAGCCATCGTCCGCCATCTGGAAAACCCGATGGGAATGCTGGCCTGAGACAGCTCACATAAATGAAAAGGGGCCAGTGCGGCCCCTTTTTTATTGCCATCTTTCACACTGGCCCAAATATCCCGGGGTCCGGGGCAGCGCCCCGGTCAGCGTCAGATCATCATCTCTTTCGTCGCGGTCAGCTTCAGATCGGGGTGATCCCGCTCGACCCGGTCGATATCCCATTGCAGCCGCGTCAGATAAACCAGATCGCCGTCATGATCCGTCGCCATATGCTGCTTGTTAGTATTCGCGAAGGCATCAACCTTGTCCTGAGGTCCTGCAAGCCAGCGGGCCGAGGTGAATTGCGACGCCTCGAACCGCACCGGGATGCCGTATTCCAGTTCGATCCGGCTGGCGAGCACCTCGAATTGTAGTGCTCCCACGACGCCGACGATAAAACCCGATCCGATCTGAGGCTTGAACACCTTGGCCGCGCCCTCCTCGGCGAACTGCATCAGGGCCTTTTCCAGATGCTTGGCCTTCATCGGATCGGTCGCCCGGACGGATTGCAGCAATTCCGGCGCGAATGAGGGGATGCCAGTGAATTTCAGCGCCTCGCCCTCGGTCAGCGCATCGCCGATGCGCAACTGGCCGTGGTTCGGGATGCCGATAATGTCCCCCGCCCATGCCTCTTCCGCCAGCTCGCGGTCGGCGGCAAGGAACAGGACCGGGTTCGACACCGCCATCGGCTTCTTGGACCGCACATGCAGCAGCTTCATCCCGCGTTCGAAATGCCCCGAGGCAAGCCGCACAAAGGCCACCCGGTCGCGATGTTTCGGGTCCATATTCGCCTGAACCTTGAACACGAAACCGCTGACATTCTTTTCCTCGGGCTCGATCTGGCGTCCGGCGGTGTTCTGCGGCTGCGGTTCGGGGCCGTAATCGCCGATACCGTCCATCAGCTCACGCACGCCGAAACTGTTGATCGCAGAGCCGAACCAGATCGGGGTCAGATGCCCCTCAAGGAAGGATTTGCGATCAAAGGCGGGCAGCAATTCCCGCGCCATCTCGATTTCCTCGCGCAGCCTGGCCAGTTGCGCCTCGGGGATATGATCGGCCAGTTTGGGATCGTCGATGCCCGAGATCTTCACCGTTTCGGCGACCTTGTTGCGGTCGGCGCGGTCCATGATCTCCAGCCTGTCGCGCAGCAGATCATAGGCACCGATGAAATCGCGCCCCATGCCGATGGGCCAGCTTGCCGGGGCCACGTCGATGGCCAGGTTTTCCTGGATTTCGTCGATGATCTCGAATGTATCGCGGCTTTCGCGGTCCATCTTGTTGCAGAAGGTCAGGATCGGCAGGTCACGCAGGCGGCAGACCTCGAACAGTTTCCTTGTCTGGCTTTCGACACCTTTCGCCCCGTCGATCACCATGATCGCCGCATCCACGGCCGTCAGCGTACGATAGGTATCCTCGGAGAAATCCGAGTGGCCGGGCGTGTCCACCAGATTATAGCGGAAATCACGATATTCGAAGGACATGGCCGACGCGCTGACCGATATCCCGCGATCCTGCTCCATCTTCATGAAGTCGGATCGCGTCCGCCGCGCCTCGCCCTTGGCGCGGACCTGTCCGGCCATCTGAATCGCACCGCCAAACAGCAGGAATTTCTCTGTCAGCGTGGTTTTGCCGGCATCGGGGTGGCTGATGATCGCGAAGGTACGGCGGCGGGCGATCTCAGGCGGCAGTTCCGGGCGGTTGGTGGTCATGGCGAAGTCCTTTCCTGAACGCGCCATCTACCGCGACCGGCAAGCGCCCGCAAACGAGAAAAGGGCGCATACAGCGCCCTTTGCCTTATTTCTGTCGGCAGGATCAGCCGAGATAGGACGAAACGAACCACGTATCCTTGTCGACATCGTTCGAGGCGCTTGTCAGGATATCGGCGGTATTGGGATCGCCGGCATCATCCGTGGTTTCAATTCCCTGACGCAGCTTGCCGCCATAATCGCGCAGGATTTCGGCCACTGCCTTGGCGTGGTCCTCAAGCGCGACCAAATCCGTGGGATAGGCCTTCAGCGAGCTGTTCTTCGCGACTTCCTCGATCGTGCCGATCGCGGTGCCGTCCAGTTGCTGAACCCGTTCGGCCAGTTCGTCCACACCGGCATCGACATGATCCTTTACGCTGTCCAGCAGCTCATGGAAGCCGATAAAGCCGGGGCCTTTCACGTTCCAATGGGCCTGTTTCAGCGCACGGCTGACCGCAATCCCGTCAGCGACAAGACCGTTCAGCACCTCAATCGAGGTTTTCCGTGCGTTATCCGTCAGGCTTTTCAGATCAACAGACATTCCGATCTCCTTGTTAACAATTCTTGTTGCGAATGAAGATATGCAGCATTTCCATGCGTTCAACGACATCGCAGCCATAAGGTTTCCCTGCTGAGAGAAATCGTCGCAGTTTGTCGCTTTCTGCCCGGGATACGCTGGTCAAGGCGCGAAAAACGCTGCTTATTTGTCAAATTTCGGGAACGGAACCGAGGCTCGCTTGTTGACTCCAGATTATCGAATCCGCATCCTGATGCGCAGCCGAACGAGGTAAATTATGAGCGATAGCACCCTGACCCGGATGGATCTGGCAGAAGCCGTTTTCCGGGAGGTTGGATTGTCCCGTCATGAATCGGGCCAGTTGGTAGAAAGCGTGCTGACCCATATTTCCGACGCGCTTGTTCGCGGCGAGCAGGTCAAGATCTCATCCTTCGGTACATTTTCGGTACGCGACAAGAATGAACGTATCGGCCGCAATCCCAAGACCGGTGAGGAAGTTCCGATCACCCCGCGCCGGGTGCTCAGCTTCCGCCCTTCTCATCTGATGAAGGACCGGGTCGCTTCGGGCAATAAGGGCTGACATGCGCAAAGCGGCCGAGGCATTCCGATCCATTGGCGAGGTTTCGCAACTGGTCGGAGTCGCGCCGCATGTTCTGCGCTATTGGGAAACCCAGTTTCCGCTTTTTTCTCCGGTCAAGCGCCGCGACGGGCGGCGCTATTACCGGCCGGAAGATATCTGGATGGCTGCTGGCTTATGCGAGGTGCTGCGCGAAGAAGGCGTATCCATCCGCGATGCCAAGAAACAGATGGCATCGGATCGCGGGGCCGCACTGAAGACGCGCGGTGCGGCTCGGCTTGAGGGCGCAACCGGCGATGCCGGATCGGCTGAGGCGCCTGACATGGCGACTGCGCGTCCAGCCAAGGCCAAATCCGCCAGACAGGATATTGCGGGAAGTTCCTCCGGTCCAAAAACGCCCGCGACAACAAGAAAAAGCAAAAATCAGCCGATGCCAGATTCCGAATCGCTTCCTTTATTTCCCGATCTGAAACCATCTGACACCATTCAACCCGATGCCGCGCGGGCAGCGCCGAACCGGCCTGTTTCCCGTGTCGCGGCACGGCCCAAACCCGCGCCGAGCAGCCTGTGGCTTGCCCGTCTGACCTCGATCTGCACCGATTTGCGCGGCGTGGCGGCGATGCCGCCTCGGGACAGCGCGGTGCTTCTTGAGCGGATTTTGAAGGCGCGATCTGCGCATCATTCTTAAGCGTATCCGGTGACGGATTTTTCTGTCGCGGCCTCTTGTGTCCCGGGTCCGCTTCGCACTATATGGCCGACGTCGGGCTGTGGCGCAGCCTGGTTAGCGCGTCCGTCTGGGGGACGGAAGGCCGTGAGTTCGAATCTCGCCAGCCCGACCATTTTCGAAAGCCCATCCCGGCGGGATGGGCTTTCGTGTATCGGGAGATCGGAATGAACGGCGTTTTACCTGACAGCGAAATCCGCAGCCTCATCGCGAATGGTGCCATTTCCGCGCAACCGCCGATTACCGACGCACAGATCCAGCCCGCAAGCCTCGATCTGCGTCTGGGCAACCGGGCCTGGCGGCTGCGGGCGTCATTCCTGCCCGGCAGCGACAACCGGGTTCAGGACCGCCTGTCCGATTTCGAAATGCACCAGATGGACCTGTCGAACGGGGCCGTTCTGGAGAAAGGCTGCGTCTATCTGGTCCCGCTGGCGGAACGTCTCAGCCTGCCGAAGGGGCTTTCGGCGGTGGCCAATGCGAAATCCTCGACCGGGCGTCTGGATCTTCTGACGCGGCTGATCACCGATAACGGGACCGAGTTCGACCGCCTGCCCGATGGGTATGACGGCCCGCTTTATGCCGAGATCTGCCCGCGCAGCTTTTCCGTTCTGGTGCGTCCGGGCATGCGGCTGAACCAGCTTCGGCTGCGTTCGGGGCATGCGGTTCTTGACGATGATGAATTGCGCCACCTGCACGCGGCCTCACCGCTGGTTGAGGGTCACGCTCTGATCGATCAGGGGCTTGGTTTTTCCGTGGATCTGCGCCCCGAGCAAGGCGAGCTGGTCGGCTATCGCGCCAAGCCGCATAGCGGTGTGGTCGATCTGGACCGGATCGGGGCCTATGATCCGCGCGATTTCTGGGATGCGTTGCACAGCAGCGATGGACGGCTGATCCTCGATCCCGGCGCGTTCTATATTCTTGTCAGCCGTGAATCGGTGGCGATTCCTGCCGATTATGCCGCCGAGATGGCCCCGTATCTGGCGATGGTCGGCGAATTTCGGGTGCATTATGCGGGGTTCTTCGATCCGGGGTTCGGCATCGGTGCGACCGGTGCAGGCGCACGCGGCGTTCTGGAGGTCCGCTGCCATGAGGCCCCCTTCGCGCTTGAGCATGGTCAGGTCGTCGGCAGGCTGGTTTACGAACGCATGGCTCAACGTCCCGAACGTCTCTACGGTCAGGAAATCGCGTCGAATTATCAGGGCCAGGGGTTGAAACTGGCCAAGCAGTTCAGCGCATACGGCGACTGATCCGCGCCATTTTCCGCGCCCGCTGCACCATATCCTTCGTGCTGCGTTTCGAACGCGCGGTTTCCTCGCGCTCTTGATCGGTCATATCCTCGACCTTTTTTCCGCGCCGGGCCAGCATTTCGGCACCACGGTCGATACCGTAATTCGTCGCCCGGTGCGTCACCTGCCTGAGCACCATATTCAAAAGACCATTGAAATTCATCGGTTATTCCTCTTCGCCAAACAAATCACCGGGTTTGTCGCTATCGCCGATATCGTCATCCTCATCGTCCCTGACAAGAGGGGCCGCGAATTCTCCCGGCGGGCGGTTGTCAAGAAGACCTGCCGCGCGAAGCTCGGATAATCCGGGAAGATCGCGGGCGGTTTCCAGCCCGAAATGGTCCAGAAAGTCTTCCGTCACCACAAATGTCACCGGCCGCCCCGGAGTCATCCTTCGCCGTCCGACCCGCACCCAGCCTTGCTCGATGAGCTGATCCAGCGTCCCCCGTGAGGTCGCGACACCTCGAATTTCCTCGATCTCGGCGCGGGTGACGGGCTGGTGGTAGGCGATGATCGCAAGCGTCTCGGTCGCCGCACGGGAAAGGCGGCGGGTTTCGACGGTTTCGCTTTGCATCAGGAAGGACAGATCGGACGCGGTGCGAAAGGCAAACGCCTCTCCGACGCGGGCCAGTTCGATGCCCCTGCCCTCATAGCGGCGACGCAGACGGGCCACGGCTTCCGCAGGGTCAGCGCCATGAGGCATCCGCTCGGCCAGATCGCGCAGGCTGACAGGCTTTGCCGAAGCGAACAGCATCGCCTCGACCATCCGTTCCTGTTCGTCAAGCGGAGGGGCTGGGAAGCCGGAGTCGTCGTTCATGGTCATGAATGCTCTTTCGGGCCGGTCTTGCGGCGGATCGTGATCGGGGCGAATGTATCCGACTGGCGGATCTCAAGCCTGCCCTCACGCGCAAGCTCCAACGTCGCGGCGAAAGTGGCAGCGGTGGCCGAGCGCCCGCGCTCACCCGCGCCCCACCCATCGGGCAGGAATTCGGCAAGCGAGGTCCATTCGCCCGCGAAGCCGATCAGATGGCGCACACGCTCCAGCGCCTGTTCCATCGTGAACACATCCTTGCGGTCGAAGGCATAGGGGCGGAATTCGTCCCGCGTCTTCAGTCGTGCATAGGCCCGCATCAGATCGATCAGCCCGACCTCATAGGTCACGCTGCGCCTGCGGGCGATCTGTTCCGGCATGCCGCGCACGAAACGCGACTGCCCCAGCCGGTCGCGCCCCATCAGCCGGGCCGACGCCTTGCGCATCGCATCCAGCCGCTCAAGCTGAAATGCCAGATGCGCGGCAAGATCCTCGGCGGTCGGGCCGTCCTCCTCGGGATCGGGCGGCAGAAGCAGGCGGGATTTCAGGAAGGCCAGCCACGCCGCCATGACCAGATAATCCGCCGCAAGCTCGATACGCAGCTTGCGGGCCTCTTCCACGAAGTTCAGATATTGCTCGGCCAGTTGCAGGATAGAGACCTGCATCAGATCCACTTTCTGCGTCCGCGCCAGTGTCAGCAGCAGGTCAAGCGGCCCCTCATAGCCGTCAATATCGACGATCAGCGCCTCTTCCGCGCGGCGCTCTTCGACGGCGGCGGCTACCTCCAGCGGCAGAGGTGCCTTGCTGTCCTTGCGCCTTGGGCGCAGCGGGGTGACATTATCGGCCAAGCGGACCTCGGTTCCTGATTCAAGGCCGCAGAATCGGCGTCGCCGGACCGGCTGTCAAGCTTGCGCCCACGCCACCTGCCCGCCCAGAGCGCGATATTCGGCCAGAAGCGTCTCGGCAGTGGCGGTATCGGGCGCACGCCGGAAGCTCAGCGCATGGTCACCGCGAGCGGCAGCGGACTGGGTCATCTCTCCGGCATTGGCGACGACCTGTTCCATTTCATCCATCTGGCCGTGGCAATGCAGCACCAGATCGCACCCCGCCCGGATCGCGGCGGCGCTGCGGTCTCCGATTGAGCCTGACAGCCCGTTCATCGAGATATCGTCCGTCATCAGCAGGCCGTCAAAGCCGATTTCTTCACGGATCACCCGGATCATCCGGCCTGATGCGGTCGCGGGCGCATCGTCCAGATCGGTAAAGCGGATATGCGCGGTCATTCCCAACGGCAGATCATTCAGGGCGCGGAACGTCGCGAAATCGGTCCCGGATAATTCCTCATGCGTGGCGCTGACCACAGGGGTTTCCTTGTGACTGTCCGCCACGGCGCGGCCATGTCCGGGCATATGTTTCATGATCGGCAGGACGCCCGCCTCCAGCATGCCCTCAGCGGCGGCACGGCCACGGGGCACGATGTCATCGACATTGCGGCCAAGGCAGCGATTTTGCAGGAAAGGATGGGTGCTGTCCGAGGCGATATCGAGCGTCGGCGCACAATTGCTGTCGATCCCGACCGCCCGCAATTCCTTCCCGATCAGGCGATAGCGAAGCCGCATGGCCTGCGCCCCGCGCTCGGCATCTTCCAGCGGCGGCGACCATTCGGCCCAATGGGGCGCACGCAAACGCTGCACCCTGCCCCCTTCCTGATCGACAGTTATGAGCGCATCTCGGCCCACCGCATCGCGCAGATCTCCGGTCAGGCGGCGAAGTTGGTCAGGATCCGCGACATTGCGGGCGAACAGGATAAATCCCCAAGGATCGGCCGAGCGGAAGAAATCCCGCTCGGCCGGTGTCAGTTCGGTGCCGAGAAGCCCGAATATCGCCGCAGTGGTCATTGCGCCGTGGCGGGGTAGCAGTCGGTCCCTTCCGCGATCAGCGCCGCGCAGAAGCGACGCGCATCGTCACGCGAGTCGAACCCGGCGACACGCAGGCGATAGAAGGTGCGGCCATTCCGCTCGGTCGTCTGGACCACCGGCGCCTTGCCCGAGAAAAGCGACGAGAAGCGGCCCGAGATCCGGTTCCACTCGCTATCCGCGATACCGTTCGAATCGAAGGCACCGATCTGCACCAGAGGCGCACCCGAGCTGACCTGAACCTGAGGTGCTTCAGCGACGGCCTCGGCAACGGCTTCTTCAATCGCGGGGCGCGAGGCCGGGGCGGCCTCGGCGGTCTCCGTGTCCTGCGGCGCGGCAGCGGGCGCGGTCCGGGCGCGGGCAGCGATGCTGGCCGGACGCGGAGCGGGGCGCGGTGCGCTGATCGCCGGTGCGGCCTCGGGAAGCGGGTCCGCCTGAATTTCGGCGGTCATCGAAGCAGCTTCCTCGCCCATGCCAACAATCCCAAGCGAGGCAAGATCGGTCTGACCATCCGCGATCAGATCGGCTGCCAGACCCGAGGCGGCCTCGGCATCGGTAACCGCCACGACCGGTTCTTGCGGGACGCTTGGCGCGACCTCAGCGGGAACGGCTTCCAGCGCCGCGGTTTCGGCAAGCTCGCCCATCGCGACATCTTCTTCCAGCAGGCCGGTCGGCGCAGGGGCGATGGCTATTTCGGCATTGGGCGGCATCTCGACACCTGCCGCAATCTCATTCACCGAAAGACCGCCATTCCGTGTCATCTCACCGCCCGGATCGTCCGGCGCGGTGCGTGCATCGCCCTGAACGGCACGGATCACCGGCACGCCCGAGACATCCCGCGCGACAAGCTTATATCCCCAGACCACAAGCCCGATCAGCAGGATGACCGACACAACCGCGCCCAGATAATGGGTCAGCCGTCCCAGCCTTGCGCCAATGGGCTCCAGATAGTCCTGATCGTAGGGCTGGTCCTCTTCATACCAGCCATATTCATCATCATACTCATCCTGAGCCTGATGCTGATAAGGGTATTGCCGCGCCTGACGGGGCGCGGACTCCGCAAAACGGCGCGAGCCGAAATCGGTTACTGCCATACGATGCCTGCCTGCCGGATGACCGGCTGTTGATTACTGCCCGATCCGGCATCTGGCGCATTTATCAGCGCATTTCTTTAGCCGGAGTCACCCCAAGAATAGCAAGACCTGACGAAATGACAACGCCAACGGCACGCAGCAGCGCAATTTTTGTCGCTGTGCCCTCGGAATCACCCTCCTGAATGAAGCGCAGACTGGTTTCGTCATTGCCCCGATTCCACAGCGAATGCAGGGCTCCGGCCAGATCGTACAGGTAGAACGCAACGCGATGAGGCTCATGCGCGGTGGCGGCAGCCTCGATCAGGCGCGGATACTCGGCCAGCTTGCGCTGCAATTCCAGCTCTGCCGGGTGGCTCAGCCCGGAAAGATCCGCCCCGGAAAGCGCGGCATCAGAGATATCGACGCCCATTTCCGCCGCCTTCGCCATCACCGAATGCACCCGGGCTGAGGCATATTGCACATACCAGACCGGATTATCCTTGGACTGTTCCAGCACCTTGTCGAAATCGAAATCCAGCGGCGCGTCGTTCTTGCGGGTCAGCATATGGAAGCGGGTCACATCCCTGCCCGCCTGCTCGACCACATCGCGCAGGGTGACAAAGGTCCCGGCGCGTTTGGACATCTTGAAGGGCTCACCATTCTTGAACAGCTTCACAAGCTGGATCAGCTTGATATCCAGCGGCACGCGGCCATTGGACAGCGCCTTCACCGCCGCCTTCATCCGCTTGACATAACCACCATGATCCGCGCCGAACACGTCGATAAGCTGATCGAAACCGCGATCCACCTTATCCCAGTGATAGGCGATATCCGGGGCGAAATAGGTCCAGCTTCCGTCGGATTTCATCACCGCCCGGTCCTGATCGTCGCCATGATCGGTCGAGCGGAACAGCGTCTGCTCCCGCGCCTCCCAATCATCGGGCAGCTTGCCCTTAGGCGGTTCCAGCACACCCTCATAGATCAGCCCGGCAGAGCGCAGCCGGTCGATAGCCGCCTCGATCCGGCCCGAGCCATACAGCGCCTTTTCGGATGAATAGACATCCATCTTCACATTCAGCGATGCCAGATCCTCGCGGATCATCTGCATCATCGCCTCGGTGGCGAATTCGCGGATATCGGCAAGCCATTCATCTTCGGGCCTGTCCAGCAGGCTGTCGCCGTATTTCTCCTTCAGCGCCTGCCCGACCGGGATCAGGTAATCGCCCGGATAAAGCCCCTCGGCGATGCTGGGTTGCTGTCCATTCGCCTCGCGGTAACGCTCATAGGCGGAACGCGCCAGCACATCGACCTGAGCGCCTCCATCATTGATGTAATATTCCCGCGTCACGTCGTAACCGGCAAAATCCAGCAGATTGGCAAGGGCATCGCCGAAAACAGCACCGCGCGTATGTCCGACATGCATCGGGCCGGTCGGGTTCGCGGATACGAACTCGACATTAACCCTGATCCCCTGCCCCAGATCCGAGCGGCCATAGCCCTCAGGCGCCTTCAGCGCTGCGCGAACCACGCCGTGCCATGCCGACGGATCCAGCCGCAGATTGATGAAACCCGGCCCGGCAATCTCTGCCGAGGTGATCCGTGCATCCCCGGTCAGCCGCGCCGTCAGTTTTTCGGCGACGTCGCGCGGCTTCGCCCCGGCGGGCTTGGCCAGCACCATCGCGGCATTCGTCGCCATATCGCCATGCGCAGGATCGCGCGGCGGCTCTACGGTAACGTTTTTCAGATCGAGACCGGCAGGCAGTTCGCCCGCGTCCATCATCGCATTCAGCGCGTCCGAAACGACGCCGTGAATTTCGGCAAAAAGATTCATCATAGTCATCCGATTGTTCCCGACTGCGATAGCCCCGCTACGCCCCAAAGGTCAACGGGGGGCAAAAATCAGCGCGCGGCGCTTTCCGCCGTCAGATGTCGCAAACCGTGGGTCACATCGGCCCGGATCGACAGGCGCAGCGCCGGATCGTCCCCCGCCTTCAGCGCCGCGATGATCATGCGGTGATGACGCGGCGGAGAATTGCGCTGCACCTTCCCATAGAGCGCCCGCATCGTCGGCCCCAGCTGCAGCCAGACGGTTTCGAGAATCGCCAGCATCGCCGGAGCCTGCGCCCGAAGATACAGCGTGCGGTGAAAATCCAAATTGCTGCGGATATAGCCGACCGCATCATGACGCATCACCGCTTCGGCAATGCCGTTATTAATGGCGCTCAACCGCTCGATCAGCGCGAAATGGGCGCGTGGCAGGGCGCGGGAGGCCAGTTCCGGCTCGATCAGCGCACGCAGCGCCGCGAGTTCCTCGATCCGCTCGACGGAAAGTTCGGGCGTCATGACCCGGCCCGATGCGGAAAGCGTCAGCGCCCCCTCGGCGGCCAGTCTGCGCACAGCCTCGCGGGCCGGTGTCATCGACACGCTGTATTCCGAGGCAATGCCCCGCAGCGTCAGGGATTGCCCGGGCGGCAACTCTCCGACAAGGATGCGGCCGCGCAGATTGCGGTACAGCCGCTCATGCGCGGTGGGATCGGTCAGGCGGGCGGCGCTCATGCGGTATGTGTGATCACATCGCGCTCCGGGGTCAATCCTCGAACCGCCATGCCTGCAAACCGGACCCGTTCACCCGAAGCCATGCCCGGTGCCGGGCGTAATCCGGCATCAGCCGTTCAACCGCCGCCCAGAAACGCGGCGAGTGGTCCATATGCGCAAGATGCGCGACCTCATGCGCGGCCACGTAATCCAGCACCTCATAGGGGGCCATCGCCAGCCGCCAGGAAAACATCAGTCGGCCATCCGAAGTACAACTGCCCCATCGCGACCGCGTATCGCGCAGCGTCATGGCACGCGGCTGCCGGCCCAGATTTGCGGCATGCCGGTCCACAGATTCGCGCAGCGCCGCATGCGCATGATGCTTCAGCCATGCCCGCACGGTCGGCCCGACCGGCTTGCCCGAAGGCACCGCCAGCACCGCATCGCTGAACCGCACCCTTTTGACCGGCAGCACAATCACCGTCACCGCCTGCCCCGAAACCGGGATCACGGCCCCATCCGCGACGATCTGCGGGGGCGGCCTTTCCGCCAGAGTCCGCTGCAGCCAGTCCGCCCGCGAGGCCGCAAAGCCCCGCCCCTCTTCCAGCGTGACGCGCGGCGGCAATGTCAGCACGACATCTCCGCCCGTGCGCGGGACACGCAGCGTCATCCGCCGCGCCCTTGAATTGCGCCGGATCAGAACCGTTATATCGCCGATCTGTATCTGCTGCTGCATTGCCTGACAGGATAGGTCTTTACAGCCCAATGGGCTTGTGGCAGGGGAACCCGGATTTACCTAACCGCGGCGTAAGGAGAATACCATGCCCAAAGAGGAATGGGGCACGAAGCGCCTGTGCCCGCATTGCGGATCGCGCTTCTACGATCTGCAGAACGACCCGATGACC
The DNA here is from genome assembly GCF_027913215.1 of Paracoccus aerodenitrificans. Classification (GTDB taxonomy): domain Bacteria; phylum Pseudomonadota; class Alphaproteobacteria; order Rhodobacterales; family Rhodobacteraceae; genus Paracoccus; species Paracoccus aerodenitrificans. Next base: position 1,211,406 of record NZ_CP115784.1, on the reverse strand, counting down.
TGCCCTGTGTGCTCGACCGAGTTCACGGTGGAAAGTCTTGCCCAGGGTCGCAGCCGTTCGCTGGTCTCTGAGAAAACAGCGTCGAAGGACAAGGATCAGTCCAACGATCTGATCGAAGACGATCTGGACGATGACGACAGCAGCAATATGGACGACGATCTTCTGGAGGATGACGACGACGATGACGACGTCTCTCTGGACGACATCGCCGATGTCGCAAAAGACGACGAGGACTGATCGAAGGGATTGTTAATACGAACATTTTCGCCGAAAGAGATGCTTTAACCAATCTATGAGGCGAATGTGAGTTTCAAATCCCTGTCCCCCTATGCCCCCTTGATGCGCAGCGTGCTGCGCATCGTTGCGGCGCTGATCTTCCTTGCACATGGCTCGCAGAAGATCCTTGGCATTCCCGCCAGCAGCAGCGCCTTCCCGCCCGTCATGTCGCAATTCTGGATCGCAGGCATGCTGGAGCTGGTCGGCGGTGCGCTGCTGGCCCTCGGCCTGTTTTCCCGCCCGGTGGCATTTATCCTGTCCGGCCTGATGGCCTTCGCCTATTGGCTGGCCCACGCGCCTCAGCATCCGGTTCCGGCACTGAACGGGGGAGACGCCGCAATCCTGTATTGCTTCGTGTTTCTCTATATCGCCTTCGCCGGTCCGGGCCCTCTCAGCCTTGACCGCATACTGGGCCGCGACCACTGAACCAGCCCTTGCAGGCAAAGCGAAAACGGGGCGAACCAGCCCCGTTTTCTTTTTCCTTGCAGCGACGAAATTCCCCTTGCACCCACCATTCCGACCTCATATAGACCCCCCACGCAACGACGCACCGCGCCGCTGCAGACCTCCGGTGGGGCCATAGCTCAGTTGGTAGAGCGCTTGAATGGCATTCAAGAGGTCAGGGGTTCGACTCCCCTTGGCTCCACCACGATATCCATGAAAAGCACCAGATAGTTCTGCCTTTCTCGTCAGAGAATTTGCCTCTGCCGCACAGACCGGTGCTGTTTTCCCTACGAAAATCCATGCTGCTTTGATCCGCGGCGTTCAGTGCGTCGATCGCCGCGCAGCCCTTCCCCCTTCAAAACCGAGGATGGCCCATGAGCGACCGTTTCTTCGTCGTGACGGGCGGCCCAAGTGCGGGCAAGACCAGCCTGATCACCGAGCTTGCCCGCCGCGGTTTCCATACAACCCCCGAATCCGGCCGCGCGATCATCCGCGAGGAGATAGTGCGCGGCGGAGATGTCCTTCCTTGGGCGGATCGCACCGCCTATGCCAAACGGATGTCAATCGGCATCCAATCGTGACCCCTTATCGGCGTCCAAAATTGACCCCTCTGGAGCTGAGCTGGCCCGTCGCTGCATAGTCTTCATGTAACGCCGCGGCGACGGGCCAGCGGGGGTTCCGCTTGCCCTACGCCCGGTTCTTGAAGCGCCAGCTTTCGTTGCCGGTTTCGACGATCTCGCAATGATGGGTGAGCCGGTCGAGGAGCGCGGTGGTCATCTTGGCGTCGCCGAAGACGCTGGGCCATTCGCCGAAGGCGAGATTGGTGGTGACGATGATCGAGGTCCGCTCGTAAAGCTTGCTGATCAGATGGAATAGGAGCTGGCCGCCGGTCTGGGCGAACGGGAGATAGCCAAGTTCGTCTAGGATCAGGAAGTCGAGGCGGGAGATCAGTTCCGCGGTCCGGCCCTGTCGTTCGGCCCGGGCTTCGGCGTCGAGCTTGTTCACTAGGCTCAGGACTCGTTCTTGATCATAACCAGAAGATGACGGTCGCGGCGAGCAGGATTGCAGAGAAGAAGGTCTCGGGGCAACGGTCGTATCGGGTGGCGACGCGCCTCCAATCCTTGAGTCGGCCGAACATGATTTCGATGCGGTTGCGGCGTTTGTAGCGCCGCTTGTCGTATTTGACGGGTTTCTTGCGCGACTTCCGACCCGGGATGCAAACCTTTATCCCCTTGTTTTTCAAGGCATCTCTGAACCAGTCGGCATCATAGCCCCGATCGGCCAGCAGCCAATCCGCCTCCGGCAGGCTGTTCAGAAGTGCCGCTGCCCCGGTGTAATCACTGACTTGTCCGGCGGACATGAAGAACCCTATCGGGCGGCCCTTCGCGTCGGTGACGGCGTGCAGTTTCGTGTTCATGCCGCCTTTCGTTCGCCCGATCTGGCGCCCGCGCCCCCTTTTTTGACCCGCAGGCTCGAGGCCGTGCGGTGCGCTTTCAGATAGGTCGCGTCGATCATGATCGTATTGTGTTCGGCGCTCTCGGCGGCGAGGCCCACCATGATCCGGGCGAAGGTCCCGTTCTCGCTCCAGCGCTTCCAGCGGTTGTAGAGCGTCTTGGCGGGGCCGTAGTCCGTCGGCGCGTCGCACCATCGCAAGCCATTACGATTGATGAATATTATGCCGCTCAGCACACGCCGGTCGTCAACGCGTGGCTTGCCGTGGGATTTCGGGAAATAGGGTTTCAGACGCTCCATCTGCGCGTCAGTCAGCCAGAAAAGGTTGCTCATAAATCAGGTCTCCTTGCAGAGCCTGAATCACGCAAACAGCCCGAAATCAATGGGTCTGGAGCCTAATCTTCTGAAATACCGCCTATTTACAGTATCACTGAGCACGGGATGTCAAGGTTGAACTCAGTAATCCGCTTTGCTCCTCAGAGGGGTGCCGCCGACGCATGACCACAATTGCGGCACGCTACGGGCCGTCAAACTCCCTCCATGGTTCGACTAATTCCGGGGCTGTGATCGTGCCGGAAGCCACCTGAACCACGGAGGATTCTATGTGCGCAGAGCACCGCGCCCATAAAGGGCGGCCACGAACTCCGGCGCCCGAGACGCTGCCGGACGATCTGTTCGACTATGCCGACAACCCCACGCCGAACGGGCGGGAACGGCGCAGATTACCGCTGCGCATCGTCGATGTCGAGACGCTGCCTGTCATTGATGACTGGCCGGAAGATGTGCCGGTCACAGTAGCCGAGGTGGACATCTTCGAGCAGTTTTTCGGCGATGTGCTCGACCGGTTATTCGGACCGATAGACAGCCCCCCTGGCAATCAGAGCTTGAGCTTATTATCATCAGAGGATAATGATAAGTCATGAGCGAGGGGCGTGATCCGGGCCTCGACACGCTGCTGGACCTTGATGGGCAGGTGCTGGTTGTCGATCCCGAGGGCGGCCATTGGGTGAAATTCGTCATCACCCGCGTTCCGGTCTCACCGGAAAAGCCGCATGGTCTCGATTACTCGCTTACGCTTCACGGGCCTTCGGGTGAGCGACTGGTTGGTTTTGACAACGCCCATCCGGTCGGCCGGGGCAAGTGCGGTGCGCCGATGGACCATCGCCACCGCCTCCAGACCGTGAGGCCCTACGCTTACGAGGATGCGGCTACCTTGCTGGCCGATTTCTGGCAGGCGGTCGATGCGGTGTTGAAGGAGCGAGGTGTGCTATGACCACATTGAAAGTCGGGATCGCCGACTATGACGAGATGAAAGCCCGCACCCTGCGGATCGCGCGCGGCGAGGAAAAGCCGGCGGCGGACGATCCGAAAGTGTGGTTCACCTCGACTGAATCTTTCGCGCAAATTCTGTCCAGCGGAAACCGCGAGCTGCTGCGCGTCATTCACGAGCAAGCCCCCGGATCGCTGGAAGAGTTGTCCCAGCTCACCGGGTGCGCCAAACCGAACCTGTCGCGCACGCTCAAGAAGATGGTCACCTACGGCCTTGTCCGCATGGAGAAGGGCGAAGGCCGGAAGGTGGCCCCAAAGGTACTCTATGACCGCGTGGCGCTGGAGCTGCCCTTGCTGGAACCGCGCAAGGTGGAAGGAGGTCAGCCATGAACAGCCAAACCCCGACTGCCGCCCTGCGCGCCGCGCTTTACCTGCGTGTTTCGACCGCAAGGCAGGCCGAGCATGACGTGTCGATCCCCGATCAGAAGCGGCAGGGCAAGGCATGGTGCGCGGCGCGCGGCTATCAGCTCGTCGAAACCTTTGTCGAACCGGGCGGGTCAGCCACCAATGATAAACGCCCCGAGTTTCAGCGCATGATCGAGGCGGGCACGTCGAAACCCGCCGCTTTCGATATCGTAGTGGTGCATTCGTTCAGCCGCTTCTTCCGCGATCACTTCGAGCTGGAGTTCTATGTCAGGAAGCTGGCCAAGAACGGCGTGAAGCTCATCTCCATCACGCAGGAGATGGGCGACGATCCGATGCATGTGATGATGCGGCAGATCATGGCGCTGTTCGACGAATACCAGTCCAAGGAAAACGCCAAGCATGTCCTGCGCGCGCTGAAAGAGAACGCCCGGCAGGGCTTCTGGAACGGCTCGCTGCCGCCCATTGGCTATCGCGTCGTCGATGCCGAACAACGCGGCGCCAAGATGAAGAAGAAGCTGGAGATCGACCCGCTGCACGCCGACACCGTGCGGCTGATCTTCCGCCTGGCGCTGGAGGGTGACGGCATGTCCGGCCCGATGGGCGTCAAGGCCATCGTCAACCATTTGAACGGCAATCGCATCTTCACCCGCAATGGCGGTCGCTGGGGCATTGGCCAGCTTCACCGCGTCCTGACCCGGCGCACCTATATGGGCGAGCATCAGTTCAACAAACGCTCCAAGCGCGGCGAGGTGAAGCCGGAGAAAGAGGTTGTCACCGTGCCCGTGCCGCCGCTGATCGACCGTGAGACTTTTGACGCCGTGCAAAGCCGCCTGCAGGCGAATAATCCCAAGGTGACGCCGCCGCGCGTGGTCAGTGGCCCGAATCTGCTGACCGGCATCTGCTATTGCGGCAATTGCGGCGGCGCGATGACCCTGCGCACCGGCAAGAGCGGCCGTTATCGCTATTACGCCTGCTCGATCCGGGCGCGACAGGGCGCGACCGGCTGCAAGGGCCGGGCGATCCCGATGGACAAGCTCGACAGGATGGTGGTGAACCATATCGAGGAACGCTTGCTTGATCCCGAGCGGATCGAGGACGTGCTGGCATCACTGCTGGACCGCCGTCAGGAAGGCGCCGAGCGCCGCAGCCAGCACATCGCCGAGCTGAACCAGCGCGCCGCCGAGGCGGACATGCGCCTCAAGCGGCTCTACGACGCTATCGAATCCGGTTCGCTTGATCCCACCGAATCCGCCCTGGGCGAGCGGATCGCCGGCCTTACAGCGCTGCGCGATCAGGCCTACGCCGACGCGACGCGGATCGAAGCCATGCTGGCAAGCTCCACCCATCAGCGCCTTACCGGCGCAGCCGTGCGCGAATTGGCAGACGAAGCCCGCCGCAGATTGCGGCTCGGAAAAGGCGGCTATCGGCGGGAACACGTCCGGGCCTTTGCGCAGCGCGTCGAGGTCGCGGACGACGCAATCTACATCAAGGGCAACAAAAACACCCTGCTACGGACGTTGGTGGCCACAAAAGGAGGGAAATCGGCGGCAACCGGCGTTCCCGGTTTTATACCAAGGTGGCGGACGGTGAGGGATTCGAACCCTCGAGACGGTTCCCCGCCTACACACTTTCCAGGCGTGCGCCTTCGACCACTCGGCCAACCGTCCGTGTCCGCGCTGGATAGCGGCTGTTTTCCGGCAGTGCAAGCCTCACATTTTCGAAATGCGGTCCTGTAAAGCAGCAAGCTGTTTGCGGATATCTTCCATGTCGGGTTTTTCTGTCCCGCCCTGATCGTCATCGCCCTCGTCAGGTGCGGGACCCGAGCCTGCGCTGCGCCAGCCGCCCATCATCGCCTTCAGGAAAGCCTGCTGCTGGCGCTGAAGCTGGTCGAAGCCGGGCATGGAGGACATCGGGGTCGGCATCGAGGCCATATTCTCCATGATCTTCGACTGACCTTCGCGGAGCATCTCGAAGCTGGCAGCGAGGAACTGGGGAACCACGCTCTGCGCCTGGCTGGTATAGCTGCGGACAAGATCTGTCAGCACATCGACCGGCAGCACATTCTCACCGCGGCTTTCATGCTCTGCGATGATCTGAAGAAGGTATTGCCGCGTCAGCTCGTCCCCAGTTTTCAGGTCGACGATCTTGACCTCTCGCCCGTCCCGTATGAACCGCGCGATGTCTTCGAGAGTCACATAATCGCTTGTCTCGGTATTATAGAGCCTGCGACTGGCATAACGCTTTATCAGCAATGGCGCCGCGGTATCTGCTTTGGCCATCGGCTTTCCCCTTCAATGCATTTGCAGCATCTTGAGGCCAAACGGCGCTGATTGCAAAGAAAAAGGGGCGGCCCCGAAGGCCACCCCAATCGTCAAGCTGACATGCGATTATGCCTTGGGGGTCGTCGCAGCGGTCGCTTTCTTGACAGCGTCCTGAGCCTGACGGGTCGCTTTCTCGGCGGTTTTCTGACCTTCTTCGGCCAGATCCTTGCCAGCGGACATCAGCAGGTCAACGGTTTCCATCTGCAGTTTTTTCGCGACTTCAGCGAAAGCCGACATATGCTCGGCAGCGCTTTCGGTCGAAGCGTTGGCGAAATCGGTGAACGCTTTGGCATAGCCGCTGGCGTCGTCTTTCTGAGCGGTCAGTTCACCAACGCGGGCGATGGTGTCTTTGGCCCACTGAGCCGAAATCTCGGTCGAACGCTCGGCAGCCGACAGAGCAGCGCGTGCCATTTTCTCGTTCAGCGCCGACTGGGTTTTGAAAGCGTCCTGCATCGACGAGGTGTCGACGGGGAAGTTCGCCATCATGTCTTGCATGGTCTTGGTGAAGTCAGGTGCCTTAGCCATTTTTCTCTCCGTTTACGGCGGCCAGGGAGGGAGACCGCCTTTTTAATTCCGTAGCTACAAGGTAGATGCCGCACCGCAGCATTTCAACCTTTTTTTCTGCACTGCAGCAAAAATTTTGCTATAGTTAACGGGGACTCAATCAGTATTTCTGATGAACATAGCTGCCGGGCGCTGCACTGAAGCCTTCTTCGGGTTCGCGGGCATCGACAAGCTCTCCCGAGAAGCCCTTCAGCCAGCTTTCCCAAGTCGGCCACCAGCTTCCCGGGGTGAACTCTGCCGCGTCTTTCCAGTTCTCCGGCTCACCCGAGAAATCCTCCCCGCCAGTATAGTGGCCGTATTTTTTCTTCGAGGGCGGATTCACGATCCCCGCGATATGGCCGGATTCCGAGAGGATAAAGCGCTTATCCTTTGACCCCATCTGCTTTACCCCCCGCCAGCTATATTTCCACGGAGCGATATGGTCGGTTTCGCAGCCAATGGCGCAGAGCGGCAGTGTGATATCGGAGATCTTCACGCGGTGCTCCATGATCGGGAACCCGTCGCCAGCCAGAAGATTTTTCTGGCAGAGACCGCGCAGGTAATCGACGGTCATTTTCCCCGGCAGATTGGTGGCATCGCCATTCCAGTACAGAAGGTCGAAGGCCGGAGGCGCCTCTCCCATCAGATAGGACCGGATCGCCGGACCCCAGACCAGATCATTTGCCCGCAGGAAGCTCATGGTGCGGCTCATGAGATGCGAGGCGAAAATTCCGCTGCGCTCGATCTCGGACGCGATGCCTTCGACGAAATCATCCTGAAGGAAGGGCGTGAACTCTCCCTGTTCGGAAAAATCGGTCAGCGTGGTGAAGAATGTCGCGGCATTCACCCGATCATCGCCGCGCTGTGCCATCAGAGCAAGCGTCAGCGACAGTGTCGTGCCGCCGATGCAATAGCCGATGGCGTTCAGCTTCGGCTCTGCGGTGATTTCCTCGACAGCATCCATCACTGAGAGATAGGCGCTGACGTAATCCTCCAGCCCTGTCCCGGCGAAGCTGGCATCGGGATTGACCCATGACACCACAAACAGCGTATAGCCCTGATCGACGATCCAGCGGATCAGGCTGTTTTCCGGCTTGAGATCCAGAATATAGAACTTGTTGATCCAGGGCGGGAAGATCACGATCGGAGTCGCATGGACCTTTTCGGTTGTCGGGCTGAACTGGATCAGCTCATAAAGCCGTTCCTGCCTCACGACCCGGCCCGGTGCGGTTCCGATATTCTCGCCCACGCAGAACGCATCGCGGTCGGCCAGCGATACGACCATCTCGCCCTTGTTCAGTTCGACATCCCGGACGAGGTTCTCAAGCCCCTTCACAAGGCTTTCGCCCTCGGTCTCAAGTGCCCGCTCGATTGCGTCAGGGTTGGTGGCGAAGAAATTCGTCGGGGCGAACATGTCGATGATCTGATTGGTCAGCCATCCAAGCCTGTGCTGATCCACCGGATCGAGCATATCCAGTTCGCCCGCCGCATCGCGCATGGCCTGAGCATTGATCTGGTACTGCGTCTTGACCGTGTTGAAATAGGGATGGCTTTGCCACAGCGGATTGCGGAAACGCTTGTCGCTTTCCGGTTTGTCATCCTCGGGCGCGGTCAGTTTGCCACGCACGAACTGGGACTGCATCTCGGCGTAATGAGCCAGCGTCGCACCCCAGTATTTCACCTGTTGTTCCAGAATACGCGCGGGCTGCTCGGTCCACATCTTCGCCCAAGCCAGCCCGGCATTCACCATCAGATCGGCACCCGGAGCCTCGACGCCCGGATCATGCATCGGACGCTGCGCAAAAGCCGCCGCGAGACGCTGAGTGAGAGATTCGATCCGCTCCATGTTCTCGGCAAGCTGCGAGCTTGCGGCGGGCGCGGGCGCTTCCGGGACCCCGGCAGCAGCAGAACCGCCCGATGATGCCGCAGCCGCTTTGGCTCCGGCATCGCTGCTTCTGACCGATGCGCCTTTCTGAAGGTCAACCTCGGCAGCGGCGGGGGGCGCAACGCGTGCGCTCTTCGCCGCAGAGGCTTTTGCCTGCGACGCCGCCGATCCGGCTGTCGCCGGTTTCCGACGTGAAGACGGGGACTTGGCCGCAGCAGCGGTCCGGCTGCCGGAGGTCTTCGCCCGGCCCGTTGTCTTTGCAGTTCCCTTCGCCGTGGACCCGGTCACAGCCTTGGCCGCGGACGCCGTGCTGCCCGGTTTTTTCACCGGAGCCGCGGTCTTGCCTGCGGCTGTTGTCCTGCGGGCGGGACGTTTCCGCGGTGCAGCATCCTTGCCACGGCCCGCGTCATTGCCTGCTTCGTCACTTGCCATAACCGATATTCCCCCCTACTCTCGCACTCCAATCTTAACCGGCACGCGCCCGATGAAAAAGGGGGCAGTTTAACGCCGGGGTGCATAGGGACATGGTGCAAATATGGCCAAGCAACCTCTTCTCAAGGGATTGATTTCCTACGATGCGATGGAAACGATCCGCAACACGAATGAGTGGCTGGGCGCATCGGCCCGTGCGATGGCGTCTTATCCCGCCTTCGCAATGATCCCCCATCCGATGTTCCGCATCATGAGCGCATGGGGCCGCGTCACCGAACGCAGCTTCTCACGCATGGTCATCAAGCCGGACTGGAATATCCCTGCAATCGCCGGGCCGGGCGGTCAGGACCATATCGTGCATGTCGAACGTGTGCTGAAAAAGGATTTCGGCGATCTGATCCATTTCCGCGTCGCCCGCCGTGAACCCCATACCCGCAAGATCCTCCTCGTCGCGCCCATGTCGGGCCATTACGCGACATTGCTGCGCTCGACCGTGGTGTCGCTGCTGCCCGATGCGGATGTCTATGTCACCGACTGGCATAATGCCCGCGATATCCCAGTGTCGAAGGGCAAGTTCGATATCGAGGATTACACCGACTATCTGGTCGATTTCATGCGCCATCTCGGCCCGGATCTGAATGTCGTTGCAGTGTGCCAGCCCGCTCCGCTGGCGCTTGCCGCCACGGCGCTGCTGGCCGAGGAAGACCCCAAAGCGCAGCCCCGCACCCTCACCCTGATCGGCGGCCCGATCAATCCCGACGCCGCCGCGACCGAAGTCACCGATTTCGGCAACCGCATGACGATGGGTGAACTGGAATATCTGGTCATCCAGCAGGTCGGCTTCAAATATAAGGGCGCGGGACGTCTGGTCTATCCCGGGCTGGCGCAGCTTGCCTCGTTCATCGCGATGAACTCGGAACATCACGCATCCGCCTTCATCGACAAGATCTTCGCGGAGGCGCGGGGCGAAGGCTCGGAAGCTGACCGCCACAACAAGTTCTACGATGAATATCTGGCCGTTATGGATATGACGGCAGAGTTCTATCTTTCGACCGTCGAACGGATTTTCAAAGGCCTCGAAATCGCCGAAAACCGCTTCACCGTGAATGGCAAACAGGTGGATATCGGCAAGATCAAGGATGTCGCGGTCTTTACCGTGGAAGGCGCGAATGACGATATCTCGGCCCCCGGCCAGTGCGTCGCGGCGCTCGATCTCTGCACCGGGCTGGCAGAGAACAAGAAGCAGCAGCATCTCGAACCCGGCGCGGGCCATTACGGGATCTTCGCGGGCAAAAGCTGGCGTCTGAATATCCGGCCCATCGTGCTGGATTTCATCGACGAAAACTCCGGCAGCGAAAAACCAACCCCACGCCGCCGCCCCGCCGGTGCGAAGGCCCATACCGAACCGAAAGGGCTGACCAGCCGCCAGCTTCCGGTGTGATCCGGCGGGCTCGGGTCAGTCCGGCAATGGCGCGGGTGTTTTCAGGACAGTGATGCGTGACGGCGCTTTTCCTATGCGCCTCAGCCCATCCGCACCGACGCATAGCTTCCCGGCGAGGCCGGGAAAACGACCGTGCGCCCGCCATTCATGAATACGCGGTGATGGATATGCGCATGGATCGCGCGAGCCAGCACCTGAGATTCCACATCGCGGCCGAGGCTGACATAATCCGCAGCCGACTGAGCATGGGTCACTCGGACCGTATCCTGCTCAATGATCGGGCCCTCATCCAGATCGGCGGTGACGTAATGCGCCGTGGCGCCGATCAGCTTCACGCCGCGCTCATAGGCTTGCTTATAGGGGTTCGCGCCCTTAAAGCTGGGAAGGAAGGAGTGGTGGATATTGATGATCCGCCCTGACAGCTCACTGCACAGCCTGTCCGACAGAACCTGCATATAGCGTGCCAGAACGACCAGCTCTGTCCCGGTCTCCCGGACGATCTCCAGCAATTGCGCCTCGGCCTCGGGTTTGTTGTCGCTGGTGACACGGATATGGTGAAAGGGGATGTCGTGGTTTACCACCAGCTTCTGATAGGTGAGATGGTTCGACACTACCCCCACGATCTCGACCGGAAGCGCTCCGATCCGCCAGCGATACAGAATATCGTTCAGGCAATGCCCGAAACTGGACACCATCAGCAGCACCCGCATCGGACGTTCCGCGTCATATATCGCGGCTTCCATGCCAAATTCCCCGGCGAGTGCTGCGAATTCCTGACGCAGCCGGTCCAGCCCGACGCCCTCCTGATCGCTGAAGCTGACCCGCATGAAAAACCGGCCCGCCTGCATATCGTCGAATTGCGCGGAATCGGTGATGTTGCAGCCATGATCCGACAGGAATGCCGAGATTGCCGCGACGATACCGCGCCGGGTCGGGCAGGTGACGGTCAGAACCAGATCGGCCATGATAAGCCCCTTAGAAGAAATATCCCCGTCCTTTCCGCTAGGTCAGGACATCTGTCTTCTGCCGGGCTAGCGCGACATGGCCGCGCTGACAAGTAAATCACTGATTTTCGGTGAGAGAATCCGGGTCAGAACGCCGGAATCACGATCAGATCTGCTTTTCGGGCAGATTGACCACCAGCCCGTCAAGCTCATCCGTCACTTTCAACTGGCAGGTCAGGCGCGAGCGTTCGGGATCCGGCTCCCATGCGAAATCCAGCATATCTTCTTCCATCGGGTCTTTCGCGGGCAGCTTGTCCACCCACTCGGCTGCGACATAGACATGGCAGGTCGAGCAGGCGCAGGCCCCGCCGCAATCCGCCTCGATACCCGGGACGCCATTATCGCGTGCGCCCTCCATGACGGTCATCCCGTTGCGGACGTCGATTTCATGAGCGGTGCCGTTATGCTCGATATAGGTAATTCTGGCCATAGCTTGCTCCTGTCATTGCGGGCGAAATAGGCCATCCTGCCCGCAAAGAAAAGGGCGGGAGCACGCCCCCGCCCTGCACTGTCTGTACGTCTTGATGCCTTATTCGGCGATGGACAGCGCGACGAAGCGCGGCTCGCCCCCGCGGCGGATCATCAGCAGGATCGAATTGCGTCCGGCCTCACGCGATTCGTCGATACGGTCCTGAAGATCGCCCAGAGAGGCGATGGGCTGCTGACCTGCCTCGGTGATCACATCGCCGCGCCCAAGCCCTTTATCGGCGGCGTCGGATGCAGGCTCGACATCGGTGACGACAAGCCCCTCCTGATCTTCGTCGAGACCCAGCTCAGTCGCAAGTTCCGGCGTCAGAGGTTGAAGCGACATGCCAAGCGTTTCGCGCTGCTCGCCACCCGGGGTCGTATTCCCGCTGCCGCTGGTCATGCCTTCCGCAGTTTCGCGGCGGCCCAGTGTCACGTCTAGATTCTGCGTCTCGCCGTCGCGGAGGATCTGAACCTCGACCGCTTCTCCGATCGGAGCCTGCGCGACGCGCGAGACCAGATCACGGTCATCCTCGATCGCATTGCCGTCGAATTGCAGGATCACATCGCCCGAGCGGATGCCTGCTTCCGAGGCGGGACCGTCGAATACATCGGCGACCATCGCGCCGTTTTCGTTATCCAGCCCAAGCGATTCCGCAATTTCCGGGGTCAGGGCCTGAATCTTCACACCCAGCCAGCCGCGACGGGTTTCTCCGAATTCCAGCAACTGATCGATCACGTTTTCCACCACATTGGAGGCCATCGAGAAGCCGATCCCGATAGAGCCGCCATTCGGCGACAGGATCGCGGTATTCACGCCGATCACCTCGCCATCCATGTTGAACAGCGGGCCGCCGGAATTGCCGCGATTGATCGACGCATCGGTCTGGATATAGTCATCATATGCCCCGGTCAGCGCCCGGCCCCGCGCCGAGACGATCCCGGTCGAGGCCGAAAAACCCTGACCCAGAGGGTTGCCAAGCGCCAGCACCCAGTCACCTACGCGGGCATCGTCGCTGTCGCCGAAGCCCACGAAGGGCAGATCTTCGGCATCGACCTTCAGCAGGGCGATATCGGTCTGCGCATCGGTCCCGATCACCTCGGCGGCGCGGCGGGCGCCATCGCGGAACTCGATCTCGATCTCATCGGCACCGTCGATCACGTGGTTATTGGTGACGATATATCCGTCATCCGAAATCACGAAGCCCGAACCAAGCGCATTTGCCCGCTGAGGCTGACGGCGCTGTCCGAAGGGGTTTTGCTGATTCTGGTCGGGCATCGGAAAGCCGAAATCCCGGAACAGATCCGAAAACGGGCTGCCCTCGGGGAACATCGGGCCGGTCGGCTGTTCGACCACCGAGGTCGTGTTGATATTCACCACCGCCGGAGAAACCTCTTCGACCAGATCGGCGAAACTGTCGGGCATGACGGCCTGACGCCGCGCCTCGGTTTCGGGGGCGGCAAGCGGTGCCTCATTGCTGTTTGCCGCCTGATCCTGGGTCTGTTGTGCCTGCGCGGGGGCTGTGTCCTGCGCCGCGACAGGCAGTGCACCAAGGGTCAGTGCCGCAACGGAAACGGTTGCCAGAAAACGGGAAATTGGGCTGCGCATCGAATGATCCTTTCCATTAGAGCGCCAGATGTCCGGCGCACGACTCTTCGGGGTCGATTTGCGTTTTCTACAAACGCCAGATGTTAAGACGTTGCAAATAAATCACGCTCCGCGTCGATGAACTCATCGTGATTTCATGAAAAAGGGCGGCCTATGCCGCCCTTTTTCATCAGTTGTCGCCTTGCCGCGTTTCTTCTGCCGGAGCGCTGTTTTCACCCGCCTCCCCGGACTGAACGGCATCCTCGGCAGGCGGTGCTTCCTGCGTTTGCGCAGGTTCATCCTGTCCGGTCTCGGGCAGTTCGACAGCAACGCCCTCATCCGGGGTCACGGCACTTTCCGCCGCATCCGGGGCCGCTGCATCGCCGCCCTCGCCTTCCGCCTGAGGCACCGGCGACTCATCGGCCAGAGCGGACGCATCGCCCAGACCCGCGCCGGGCTCGGCATCCCAGGGCATCTCGATGGGGCGCGGGGTCACCGCGCTGTCCGCCTGAATCGGAGCGCGGGCATCTGCGCCCTGCCCGGCCTCCGGCAGCGTCGAGAGGTTTTCTTCCTGCGGCAGTGCCTCGGCGGGGGTCGCCGGGGTCGCACCGGCAGCGCCGTCATTGCGCAGATAAGCGAAGAAATCCCCGTCCGGCGGCATGACAAGCTGAGAGTTCTCACCCTTCAGAGCCTGTTCATAAGATGTCAGCGAGCGGGTGAAGGCGAAGAATTCCGGATCGCGGCTGTACGCGTCAGCATAGATCGCATTTCGCGCGGCATCGGCCTCACCCCGGATGATCTCGGCATTCCGCCGGGCTTCCGAGGTCAGCTCGGTCACGGTCCGGTCGGCGGCGGCGCGAACACGCTGCGCGGCTTCCTCACCACGAGCGATTTCATCGGCAGCCTCACGGTCACGCTCGGCCCGCATCCGTTCATAGGTCGCGGCAAGGTTCTGCTCTGGCAGGTCGGTCCGGGTCAGGCGAACGTCGATGATCTCGACCCCCAGCCCTTCCGAGTTCAGACGCGCCTCATCCCGGATCCGGTTCATCAGCGAGGTCCGGTCATCCGACAGAACGGCGGTCGAAGGCACCTCACCCAGCACCTCGCGAATCGCGGTGCGCACGATGGGATCGAGACGGCCAAGCGCGATATCGGTCCCGCCTGTCCCCACGGCCTGACGGAAGCGGACGACATCGGCGATCCGCCAGCGGGCGAAAGCGTCCACGATCAGACGGCGATCGTCCAGAGGCGTTATTTCCAGCGGCGTGGTCTGAAGACCCAGCATCCGGTCGTCATATTTCACCACATCGTCGAGGAAGGGCATCTTCATGCCCAGACCGGGTGTTTCCTTGACATTGACCACCCGGCCAAGCCGAAGCACCAGAGCCTTCTCACGCTCATCGACCGTATAAAGAGAAAAAGCCGCGATCAGTGCGACAATGATAAGGGCCGGTACGGCCAGCGTGCGAATAAAGTTTCTGCGGACGCGCGCCATCAGTTGCTTCCTCCGGTCGTGGTCGTAATTGCCGACATGCTGGCGGCGTTATCTGAGGATGGGGCGGTTGAGGAAGGCGCAGCGCCTGCGTTTCCACCATTATTTCCCGATGACGGGCCTTGACCGCCCTGCCTACGCAACTGGTCAAGCGGCAGGTAGGGCACCACCCCGCCCGAGCCGCTGTCTTCGATAATCACCTTATCGACGCTGCCGAGCACACGCTCCATCGTTTCAAGATACATCCGCTTGCGCGTCACTTCCGGGGCTTTCGCATATTCGGCATAGACCGAATTGAACCGCGCCGATTCACCCTGCGCGTTGTTCACCGCCTCGGCCCGGTAACCCTCGGCCTGTTCGATGGCCGCCGCCGCATCACCGCGGGCCTGTGCCAGCACCTGATTCGCATAGGCATCGGCCTGTTTTTCAAGTGCATCGCGGCGCTGCTGCGCGGCCTGCACCTTGCGGAACGCGTCGATCACCTCGCCCGGAGGGTCGGCCCGGTCAAGGTTGACCCGGATTACATTCACCCCTGATTCATAGCTGTCCAGCGTCTGCTGCACCGATAGTTTCAGATCCTCGGCAATCGCGCCACGGTCGCGGTTAAGGATCGGGGCAAGTTCCGACCGCGCGATAATGTCGCGCATTGAGGATTCCGCCACGGCCCGGATCGTGCCCGAGGGATCGGCAAGGTTGAACAGGTATTTCTCAGGGTCGGAGATGTTCCAGACCACCTGATATTCCATATCCACGATATTCTGGTCGCGGGTCAGCATCAGGCCGCTATCGGTGGTGGCAATCGCGCTGCCGCTGCCAGAGCTGGAGCGGCTGCTGTCGACGCGCCCGGAACCGATCTCGGTCACGCGCTCGCCGGTGACCTGCACAACTTCCTTCGTCACGACAGGCCAGGGCGCAAAGTTCAGACCCGGCTCACCCGTGCCGACGGCGCGACCGAACAGAAACTCAACCGAGCGTTCTTCCGGACGGACCGTATAGAAGCTTGCCGCGGTCCACATCCCGACCACGACCAGCCCGCCGATAATCAGCATGCGGCGGTCGAAGCGGAACCCCGAGCCTCGCGGACGGCGTGGCCCGCCGCCATTATTGTTGTTGCCCGAGCCTCGGCCCCCCATCAGGACGCGCAAACGGTCCTGACCTTTTTTCATCAGCTCTTCGATTTCGGGCATGTCACCCGGGCGCTGTCCGGGCCGGCGCGGCGGTTCTGGCCGCTGCTTGCCGGGATCGCCCTGATTTCCGCCCTGACCCCAGGGACGCTGAGGGCCGCGCGGGGGTTCATTGCCCCCCTTGCCACCGCTGCCATTGCCTCCGCTGCTGCCGCCACCCCAGGGGCCTTGTGCCATCTGACTGCCTCTTCCTGTCTTTGTCGTCGTGCATGAAACTGGGGACATAGCCTGAAAAGTCAAGCTGACCCCGCTTAAGCTAGGCGTCGCCGCCTTGCGGTTCGTCGTGCCGGCGCGTGGGCTGGCGCATCGTGACCAGTTCTTCCGCGATGGTCGGGTGGACCGCAACCGTGCGGTCGAAATCCTCCTTGGTCGCGCCCATCGTGATCGGTATCGCCGCAAGCTGGATCAGCTCTCCGGCCTCGGGACCGAAGATATGACAACCCAGCACCCGGCGCGAGTCCTCATCGACCAGCAGCTTCATCATAACGCGTGCATCCGATCCCGCGAACGCGGAGCGCATGGGGCGGAAACGCGCATCATAAACCTCGACACCGCCACGCAGGATCGCCTCATCCTCGGTCATGCCGATCGAGGCCATTTCATGCGGGCGGGTATAAACCGCACTGGCCACAAGGGTGTGATCCAGATAGCGGGGCTTATTGCCGAACAGTGTATCCGCGAAGGAATGCCCCTCGCGAATCGCGACCGGAGTCAGATTGACCCGGTTCGTCACATCGCCCACGGCATAGATTGACGGAATATTGGTCTGCGACCACTCATCGACGACCACTTCGCCATTCGGGCCAAGCTGCACGCCGACATCCTCCAACCCCAGATCCTTTGTGTAAGGATTGCGGCCAGTGGCAAAGATCACCGCATCGACATGCGTATCCGGGCCGTTATCGAAGCTGACTTTGATCCCGTCCCCGTCTTTCTCCAGCCGGACCGGAGACAGGTTCAGCCGCAGATCCACACCGATCTGCTGCAATTGCTCGGTCACAAGCAGTCGCCCATCCGTGTCGAAACCGCGCAGCACCTTGTCGCCGCGATAGGCCAGCACGGTCTCAGCGCCCAACCCGTTCAGGATCGTGGCGAATTCGCAGGCAATGAAACCGCCTCCGACCACCAGAACCCGCCCTGGCAGTTGCTCCATCAGGAACAGATCGTCCGAGATCATCCCCAGTGCTTCGCCCTCGATTCCGGGCAATTGCGGGCGGCCACCGGCGGCGATCAGAATATGCTTGGCGCTGAAACGCGACCCATCCGCCAGTTCCACCTCATGCGGGCCGACGATCCGGGCCCGCTGATGATGGATCGTGCCGCCGACACTTTCGAAACCTCGCGTATAGGCGGCTTCCAGCCGGTCAAGCTCGGTATCCAGCCTTCCCTTGAACGCATCCCATGAAAATGCGCCCGCAGAGGCATCGCGCCAGCCATAGGCCTGCGCCTCCTCTGCAAATTCCGGGGCAGAGGACGCAAATATCATCAGTTTTTTCGGCACACAGCCCCGGATGACGCAGGTGCCACCCATGCGGCTTTCTTCGGCCAGCCCGACCTTCGCGCCATAGCCTGCCGAGATCCGGGCCGCGCGGACCCCGCCGGAGCCTCCGCCGATGACGAAAAGATCATAGTCGAAACTCATTCCACTTCCTCTTCGCTTCCCTCTGCGGTCAGTTCGGCAACGGAACCATCAGGCCTGCCAATGATCGCCAGATCACAGATATGCAGGAAAAGCCCGTTTTCCACCACGCCGGGGATCGCATTCAGCGCGGCAGAAAGCCGCGCCGGGTCCTCGATCCGCTCCAGAGCCAGATCGAGGATCAGATTGCCCTCATCGGTCCTGTAGGCCGCATCATCGGACTGGCGCAGCAGGATGGGACGGTGATCCAGCCCCTGCTCATCCAGCACCCGCGCGATCAGCGCCTGAGTCGTCTGCCAGCCGAACTCGATAACCTCGACCGGCAGATGAAACGCGCCTAGGACATCGACGACCTTGCTGCCATCGGCCATGACCACCATCCGGTCAGAGGCCATCGCGACGATCTTTTCGCGCAGCAGCGCACCGCCCGCGCCCTTGATCAGGTTCAGATCCGGATCGACCTCATCCGCGCCGTCCAGCGTCAGATCGAGCCAGCCGATCTCGTCAAGCGCCTCGATCCGCAGGCCGAGGCTTTCGGCCAGTTCAGCGGTGGATTTGCTGGTCGCGGCGCAGCGCAGCGTCAGACCTTCAGCCTTGACCCGTTCCGCCAGCCGCCGGACCATGAACACGGCCGTCGATCCGGTGCCGAGGCCCAGCCTCATTCCGTCCTCGACCAGAGCGACGGCGGCCTCGGCGGCGGCATTCTTGGCGATATCTGCGGGGCTGGCTTCGGTCATGTCGCGGTTCCTTTCCTGATCCGCCGCCTTTCTACCCCGGGCTTGCGCCGAGAGACAGGGGACAATCGTCCCGATTGCACGACCCGCATCTGTGGCATAGAGCTTCGGGCCATGAAACGTCCCGATACATTCGCCGTCATCGTCACCGCCGCAGGTCGCGGCACCCGCATGGGCGGGACACCGAAGCAATGGCGCGATCTGGCGGGGCGCAGCGTGCTGGCACGCAGCATCGCGGCATTTTCCGGCTTCCGGCGCATTGTCGTGGTTCTGCATCCCGACGACATGGCGCAGGGCGTGGCCGAGCTGAGCGGTGCGGTCACGCTGGTGGCAGGCGGCGCGACGCGCTCTGACAGCGTCCGGGCCGGGCTTGAGGTGCTGGAGCACAGCGATATCACCCATGTGCTGATCCATGACGGCGCACGGCCTCTGGTCAGCGAAGCGGTGATTTCGGGCGTAACCGATGCGCTGCAAGAAGGGTCAATCGCCGCCGCGCCTGCGCTTCCGGTCAGCGATGCACTGTGGCGCGGCGAGGACGGGCATGTCGTCGCCATGCAATCCCGCGAGGGGCTTTTTCGGGCCCAGACGCCTCAGGGTTTCCGGCTGGACGCAATTCTTGCCGCCCATCGCGCGTTTCCGGAAGGGGCCGCCGATGATGTGGAGCTGGCCCGCCGCGCCGGGCATGAGGTGGCCATCACGCCGGGTTCCGAGGATAATCTGAAACTCACCTACGGGCCGGATTTCGACCGCGCCCGCCGCATATTGGGGACCGATATGGATATACGCCTCGGCAATGGATTCGACGTTCACGCCTTCGAGGATGGCGATCATGTGACACTGTGCGGCATCAGGATCGACCATGACCGCGCCCTCAAAGGCCATTCCGATGCCGATGTCGGGATGCATGCGCTGACCGACGCAATCTATGGCGCTCTGGCAGAGGGCGATATCGGGCGTCACTTCCCCCCCTCCGATCCGCAATGGAAAGGGGCCGACAGCGTGATCTTCCTGCGCCACGCAGCGGGACTGGCGCGGGAACGCGGTTTCCGGATCGGCAATGCGGATGTCACGCTGATCTGTGAGGCACCCAAGATCGGCCCCCATGCGAAAGAAATGCAGGCGAAGCTGGCCGAGATCACCGGGACCGAGCCCACGCGCATCTCGGTGAAAGCAACCACCTCGGAGCGGTTGGGCTTCACCGGGCGCGGCGAGGGCATCGCCGCCATCGCCACCGCCACGCTGATAAAGGAATGATCATGGAAAAGCTGCTCTGTACCTGGTTCGGCGCAGGAAATATGCGACCCGCCCCCGGCACTTGGGGGTCTCTGGTCGCCATCGCCCTCGGCGTTCTGATCCACTGGGTCGGGCATTTCCCGCTGCTCTTGCTGGCGACCGCCGCCGTCACCGCGCTCGGCTTCTGGGCCGTGCCGCGCTATACGGCGGGGATGGAGGACCCGGACCGCTCCGAGATCGTGATCGACGAGGTTGCGGGGCAGTGGCTGGCGCTGTGTTTTCCCTCTTTCGGCTTCTGGTATATGGGACTGCCCTCGACCGATTTTCCCTATCCCGGCTGGGTCGCGGCCTTCCTGTTCTTCCGCCTGTTCGACATCTGGAAGCCCTGGCTGGTCGGACGCGCCGACCGTGAGGGCGGCACGCGCGGCGTGATGCTGGATGACCTCTGGGCCGGGCTGTTCGCCGGGATCGCCACGATCATCGCAGCCGGGATCAGCCACGGATTCCTGATGTGAGCCGGGCCTCGGATGTGCTGAACGCCGCCCGTGACAAAGGCGTCATGATCGCCACGGCGGAAAGCTGTACCGGCGGGATGATCGCGGCGGCACTGACCGATATCGCCGGATCATCCGATGTGGTGGATCGCGGCTTCGTTACCTATTCCAACGCCGCAAAGCGCGAGATGCTTGGCGTCGGCTCTGACACGCTGGCGCAATTTGGCGCAGTCAGTGAAGAGGTCGCCGCTGAAATGGCGAAGGGCGCTTATGACCGCTCAGAGGCGGGGCTGGCGGTTTCGGTGACCGGCATCGCCGGGCCGGGCGGATCGGATCACAAACCGGAAGGCAGGGTCTGTTTCGGCATCGCAGATCCCAACGGCATTCGCACGGAAACCATCGATTTCGGGCCTCTTGGGCGCAAGCAGGTTCGCATGGCGACGGTCGAACATGCCCTGTCGCTTCTGCTGAACGCCTTGCAGCAGCCCTAACGCAAGAAAGGCGCGGGCCGTTTCGGACCGCGCCCCAATGCTGTTACCGGCTGGCGGTGATCAGCGAGCAGTTTCGCGGACGACCTCGCCTTCCGGGCTGACCGTCACGACAACTTCTTCGCCCTGCGGGTTCACCGCCTCGACCGTGGCACCGGGACCTTCGGGACGGATGGTCCCAAGCTCGGTATATCCGGCTTCCTCGACCGCTGAACGCAGCGCGGCTTCATCGACCGGCTGCGGCGCATCGCCGGGCTGAGCAGCACCACCGGCCTCAGGCGCAGCACGTTCGCCCATCGGCATCGGCTGGTGGCCTTCCGGCGCAGAAGGCTGGATCATGCGGGCAGGATCGCCGCCGGGACGCCGCTCGCCACGGTCGCCGCGCGGTGCATCCTTGCGTTCGGGATGGTCATCCGCCTTGTCATCGTCTTCGTGGTCGTGATCGGCTTCCTTGTCGCCTTCACGTTCCTTGTCGTCATGCATATCGCCGCCCGGTCCCATCGGCTTGCGCATATCGCCACGCGGACCGTCGCCATCGTGCTTTTCCTCACCGCGAGAGAAATGCACCAGCTCGCCATCCGCGCCGAATTCGATGCGGACCGTGTCGCCCGAGGCATCCTGTCCCGAGATCATCACCGCATCGCCACGGGTGCCGATCGCATTCAGCTCGGTGATTTCAGCGGTCACGGCATTGTCCCGCGCCGCCTGCGACAGCATCTCATCGACCAGAGACTGAGGCAATGAGGACCCTTCAGCCGTGCGGATCGCCACAAGCTGCCCATCCGGGCCGATCATCGCCTGAAAATCCTTGCCGCTTTCTGCAATCGTGCCTTTGGCGAAGGCACCGCCGCGACGTCCCGGACGGGTTTCGACATCGGTAAAGCCCTCACCCTGAAGGATCGCGGGCAGCTGGGTTTCCGAGCCACCCGGCGCGGCGTTTTCCGCCGGGGCAGGCTGGACCTGCGGCTGAGCCTCCGTCTGCGCGAAAGCCAGACCGGTGCCGAAAGCCGCGATCAATGCAAGGCTCGCAACGGATGTTTTCAGTTTGCTGATCATTTTACTTCCTTTCAAATTCGCACGGGGAATTGCCCCGGATGTGACCTGATTAGCGAATCGTTTACGAACCATTCACCAACGGAGTATTTGGCTTTGGTTTACCTGCTGGCACATACTATTTCCAAATGATCCGCGTCGCCCTGATATGTCTGGCCCTGTGCACACCGCTGACCGCCGAGCCTGTGAAGCTGGCGGAGCTGATGCCATTTCCGAAGATCGTCATGATCGTGAAGGAACGCTTCCACGGCCGGTTGCTTGGCGCACGTCTGGATTCTCCGAAAGCGTTCGAATTCGCCTCGGGGGTGCATGCGGTGCATGAGCTGACATTGCTCAGCCCGCAAAACAATGTCATCCGCATTCGCCTAGATGCCGAAACCGGGCGGATTCTGGATGTGCGCGGCCGGGGATTGACCGCCGCGCGACATCACGATGAAGGAGATCACGAGTAAATGCGGTGCCTGATTATCGAAGATGATTCTACCCTGTCCGATCAGCTCAGCAAGGCCATGCAGGATGCAGGCTTTGTCACCGATTGCGCGGCAGATGGCGAAGAGGGTGAGTTTCTCGGTGCCACGGAAACCTATGACGTGGCGGTTCTGGACCTCGGCCTCCCCGGTATGCCGGGGATCGAGGTTCTGACAAGCTGGCGCGAATCCGGTATCACCATGCCGGTTCTGATCCTGACGGCGCGGGGCGAATGGGCCGACAAGGTGGCCGGGTTTCGTGCAGGTGCAGATGATTATGCCGTCAAACCGTTCCGGCTGGATGAGGTGGTGATCCGTGCGCAAACTCTGGTCCGGCGGGCGGCGGGTCACGCCCAGACGGTTATCTCGGCGGGTGTGCTGAAACTGGACAGCCAGCTAAGCGTTATCACCCGTGAAGGGTCGCCACTGAAGCTGACCGCGTTCGAGACCCGGATCCTGTCCTATCTGATCCATCACAAGAACCGGGTCGTGTCGCGCTCGGAGCTTGCCGAACATCTGTATGACGCCAATGCTGACCGGGATTTCAAATCCATCGAAGTGGTTATCGGCAGGCTGCGGAAGAAAGTCGGAGAGGGCGTCATCGAAACACGCCGGGGCGAAGGATATGTATTGCTTGACCGGAACGCTCTGAAAGCCCGCACCAGGTGATCGGCTGGAACTCGATCCGTGGCAGGCTGCTCTGGCTGTCGGCGGCGTGGCTGACTGCGGCGCTGCTGGCTGCCTATCTGATCATCGGCGGCATTCTGCGCGACTTCATCACCGACCGTTTCGATACCGAGGCAAGCGCTGTCGCGGATTCCCTCATTGCAGGGACACGCGCCGACCAGCAGGGTCTGGCGCAGCTTTACGACGTGCCGGGTGATCCGCGGTTTTCCGCCCCCATATCTGGCTGGTACTGGCAGATCGAAGCGGACGGCACAGCCATCGTCATCTCGGATTCGCTTTATGACACCACCCTGCCCATTGCGAATGGCGGCGATGTCACAGGCGCCGCCGCGACCGGCCCCGGCGATGCCGAACTGCGCCTGCTGCGCCGCGCCTATACCGTGCCGGGCAGCGATGAAACCCTGACCGCGACGGTAACGGTTCCTCAGGCCGAAATCGACACCGCTCTGGCCGCTGTGCGGCGTCCTCTGGCGCTGACGCTGATCGTTCTGGGGGTCGGGCTGGCGCTTGCGGTGCTGTTGCAGGTAACGGCGGGGCTCTCTGCGCTGAAGCGGATGGGTCAGGATCTGCGCAAGGTCCATAGCGGTTCGGCAAATGCCCTGCCCCGTCCCGACGCCGCCGAATTGCAGCCGGTCGCAGATGAAATCAACGCGCTGATCCTGCGCAACGGCGAACAGCTTGCCCGCACCCGGGAACAGATCGGCAATCTCGCGCATTCGCTGAAAACGCCGCTGATGGCGCTTCAGGGAGAGATGGCCGCCGACGATCCGCGTCAGGCGATGATCCAGCGGATGGATCGCCAGATCGGCTGGCATCTCAAACGCGCCCGCAGCGCGGCAGGCGGTCGCCGCGTTCTGGGTCAGCGAACCGAACTCGCCCCGGTGGTCGAGGATATCTCTCTGGTGCTGCGCCACACCCTGCAGGATGCCGGAATCACGCTGGAGAAGCAGATACCGCCCGGTTTTTCCCTGCCTGTCGAACAGCAGGACGCGCAGGAAATGCTGGGAAATCTGATGGAGAACGCCTCGAAATGGACCAGAAGCCGGATCATGGTCCGCGCCGGTCTGGATGAGGGGCGGATCACGGTCACGATCTGCGATGACGGCCCGGGCATGGCGGATGAGGATTACGCCCGCGCCCTGTCGCGTGGCACAAGGCTGGACGAGCGCGGCGCGGGTTCAGGCCTTGGTCTGGCCATCGTGGCCGATCTGGCGGCGCTGAATGGGGGCACGCTGAAACTGGGACGCGACGACGATCTGGGCGGGCTGTCAGCCCGGATCACCCTGCCCGCTCTCTAGCCGGGACAGGCCGGAACCTCCCGGCGCGGGTCCCGGAGGCGGGCCAAACCGTTCAACCCATTCAACCAGGCGCGGCAGGCTGTGACGGCGTAGATCATAGCCGTCAAGAATGGTCTGACGCGCAGCACGGCGCAGCGCTCCGGCATCGGGGTCTTCATTCGACAGCCCCCGGATCAGCGCTCCGGACAGGGCCGGAATATCGAAAAACGGCACCAGCCTGCCATTCTCGCCGTCCCGGATCAACTCACGCACCGGCTCGGTGCCGGATGCGACGATATAGGCACCCGCCGACATCGCCTCGGTCAGCGACCATGACAGGACGAAAGGATAAGTCAGATAGCAATGGACCCGCCCGACCTGAATTACGCGGCGGTAATCGCCATAGTTGACCCGGCCCAGAAAATGCACCCGGCTGAGATCCAGCCTGTCGCCGACTTCAGCCAGCATCTTTGCTTTCCAGCTTTCGGCGTCGTGCGGCTTTCCGCCATAGCTGACCCCATCGCCCCCGATCATCACCACCTGAGCATCGGGCCGCGCCTCTAGCACGTCCGGCAAGGCCCGCATGAAGATGTGAAAACCGCGATAGGGCTCAAGTGAACGGGACACATAGGTCAGCACCTCATCCCCGGCCCGCAGGACCCTGCCATTCGGCAGGGTGACTTCGGCATCCGGCTCGGGCCGCATCTTCTCGCTGTCGATTCCGTCATGGATCACGGTGATTTTCGACTGTAGCTCGGGAGGGAAGCTGCCCGCCTGATAACGGGTCGGAGACAGCGCCGCGTCGCATTGCAGGATACCCATCGCCAGATGCGCATTGCGTGCCGTGGTCGCGAAGCGGGAATTATCCAGATTTTTAACGACTTCGGGATCGAAGCCGACATCGTGCCCGCGTGTGCGGTACAACAATTCCGCATAAACCAGCAGCTTCGCGTCCGGCCAGATTTCGCGCAGGAACAGGGTCTCGCCCCAGCCGGAATGGCCGAAAATTACATCGGGATAATAATTATACCGGTCGCGCAAGGCCCGCGCCCCCCGCGCCGCCATGAAGCCGCGCTCGACATAATTGGCATAGGTTTCGGCGAATGTCTGGCTGCACGTGATATCGACGGGGGTCTTGTATTTCACCACACGCACCGGGCTTGGCCGGTCATTCTTCTGATCGGTCAGCGCCAGAACCTCATGCCCACGCCGCGCCAATTCGGGGGCGAGATGCAGGAACTGGCCGGGGAAATTCTGATGAACAAGCAGGATCTTCATACGGGACGATCGCGGAACGCGGCCTCCATCAATTGACATGTATACTCGGTTTCCGGCGCGTCGAAGATCTTGCCGGTACTTCCCTGCTCGACAACCTCACCGGCACGCATCACCATGATCTTGTGCGACATGGCCCGCACAACCCGGAGATCATGGCTGATGAACAGAAACGCCAGCCCGTGATCGCGCTGCAATTTCCGCAGAAGCTCGACGATCTGGACCTGCACCGTCATGTCCAAGGCACTGGTCGGCTCGTCCAGCACAACCACTTTCGGTTGCAGGATCATGGCGCGGGCAATGGCGATGCGCTGACGCTGCCCGCCGGAGAACTCATGCGGATAGCGATGCATGCTGTCGGGGTTCAGCCCGACCTCGGTCATGATCGCGGCGACCATCTCGCGCCGATTCCGGCCTTTTTCGACGCCGTGAACGCCCAACCCCTCGGCGATGATCTGTTCAATCGTCATGCGCGGAGACAGGCTGCCGAACGGGTCCTGAAACACGATCTGCATATCGCGGCGCAAGCGGCGCAGGCGACTGGCACGCCAGCCGGAAATATCGTCGCCCAGATAGAGAATCGGCCCGTCGCTTTCGATCAGCCGCATGATCGCCAGCGCCAGCGTCGTCTTGCCCGACCCCGATTCGCCCACAATGCCAAGCGTCTCGCCCTCGCGCAGCGACAGCGTCGCGCCATCCACGGCCTTCACATGCCCGACCGTCCGACGGAGCAGGCCGCGCTTGATCGGGAACCATACTTTCAGATCATCCGTCTGAACGATAGTACGGGCCGTTTCAGGCACGGGATCGGCGCGGCCCGTCGGTTCGGCGGCCAGAAGCTTGCGGGTATAGGGGTGGCGCGGCTCCGAAAAAATCGCCTCGACCGGACCCTGTTCCACGATCACCCCGTCCTTCATCACGCAGACCCGGTCGGCAATGCGGCGGACGATGCCCAGATCATGGCTGATGAACAGCATGGACAGCCCCTCATCCCGCTTGAGCTGCGCCAGAAGGTCCAGAATCTGCGCCTGTATCGTGACATCGAGTGCGGTCGTCGGCTCATCTGCGATCAGCAATTCGGGGCCATTCGCCAGCGCCATCGCGATCATGATCCGCTGACGCTGCCCGCCCGAGAACTGATGCGGATAATCCTGAAGCCGGGTCTCGGGGTCACGGATCCCGACGCGGGTCAGCAATTCGACGATCCGCGCCCGCGCCGCCTGTCCGCGTAGCCCCTGATGCAGCGCGATGCTCTCGGAAAGCTGCTTTTCCAGCGTGTGCAGCGGGTTCAGAGAGGTCATCGGCTCTTGAAAGATAAAGCTGATATCATTGCCGCGAATCTCGCGCAGCAGTTTTTCCGGCGCCCCGATCAGTTCCTTGCCGTCATAGCTGACACTGCCCTCGGGCAGCGCGGAATCGCCCAGAAGCTGCACCGTGGACAGCGCCGTCACCGATTTCCCCGATCCGGATTCGCCGACCAGAGCCACCGTCTCGCCGCGCCCGACAGACAGGCTGACACCCTTCACCGCCGGCACGATCCGGCCATCCTGACTAAAACCGACATGCAGATCGCGGATTTCCAGCACGATTTCGTCGGGGATACTGGAAGGATGCGTGAATGTCTCGGTAGTGGTGGCACTGTCAGGCGCACCGCTTGGGGACGGCTCGACATGATCCAGATCGACCGGCACCGGCGTCTTGCTAGGCAGAGGCGATTGCATGGCCTCGGCTGCGATACGGGCGGGATCGCGATCCTTATGGTCTCCGCTCATTTGAAGGTCTTTCTGGGGTCGAATGCGTCGCGGACACCCTCGAAGATGAAGACCAGAAGCGACAACATGATCGCGAAGGTCATGAAGGCGGTGAAGGCCAGCCACGGGGCGTCCAGATGCGCCTTCGCCACCCGCGCCAGCTCACCCAGGCTGGGCGAATCCGAGGGCAGCCCGTAGCCGAGATAATCAAGCGCCGCCAGCATCGAGATGGTCCCGGTGATGATGAATGGCAGCATGGTCAGGGTCGCAACCATCGCGTTCGGCAGGATATGGCGGAACATGATGACCCGGTCGCCGACGCCAAGCGCACGGGCGGCGCGGACATATTCGAAGTTCCGCGCCCGCAGGAACTCGGCCCGGACAACGCCGACAAGGGCAGGCCAGCCGAACATGATCATGATCAGCACCAGCAGCCAGAAATCCCGCCCGAAAATCGCGAACATGATGATGATGACGTAAAGCAGAGGGATATTCTGCCAGACCTCCATCACGCGCTGCATGAAAATATCTGTCCGCCCGCCGAAATATCCCTGAATGGCCCCCATCGCGATGCCGATCGCCGAAGCGACCGAGGTCACGATCAGCGTAAACAGAACCGAGGTGCGGAACCCGTAAATCGTCCGTGCCGCCACATCTCGCGAGGTGTCGTCAGTGCCCAGCCAGTGATTCCGGTCCGGCGCGCTTGGTGCCTGTCCGACGCGGTTGATGGTGCGGTAGTGATAGGGGATGGGCGGCCAGATCATCCAGCCCTGTTCGGCCTCGGGGACATCCGCGCTGCCATCGCGCACTGCGGCGATATAGCTGGCCGGGTCCTCATCCCAGCATTCCTCGCGCCCGCCCGAGACGATCAGGCATTGTACATCTTCCAGCCGGTACAGCGCCTCTGTCCCCAGATCGCCGCCGAACGTGGTTTCGGGATAGAATTTGAACACCGGGAAATACAGATCGCCGCGATAGGACACCACGATCGGCTTGTCGTTGGCGACGATTTCCGCACAGAGCGAGATCACGAACAGGATCGAGAACAGGATCAGCGACCAGAAGGCCCGCTTATTAGCGCGAAAATTCCGCCAGCGGCGGCGATTGAGTTCGGACATCGCCATCAGCCCGCCCTCTTTTCAAAGTCGATGCGCGGATCGACCAGCACATACATCAGATCCGAGACGATCCCGATCACAAGCGCCATCAGCCCGAAAATATACAGCGTCCCGAAGACAAGCGGATAATCCCGCTGCACTGCGGCCTCGAACCCAAGACGGCCAAGCCCGTCCAGCGAGAAAATATATTCGATCAGGATTGAGGACCCGAACAAGATCCCCAGCAGCATGGCCGGAAACCCCGCGATCACGATCAGCATCGCATTGCGGAACACATGGCCATACAGCACCCGGCGCTCGGTCAGCCCCTTGGCGCGGGCGGTCATGACATATTGCTTGTTGATCTCATCCAGAAAACTGTTCTTGGTCAGCAGGGTCAGCGTCGCAAAGCCGGAAATCGACATCGAAATCACCGGCAGCGCGATATGCCACAGATAATCCTTGACCTTTCCGAACATCGACAGGGTTTCGAAATTGTCGCTGGTCAGCCCGCGCAAGGGAAAGATGCGCCAGTAACTGCCGCCAGCAAACAGCGTGATCAGCAGCACTGCAAACAGGAATGCCGGGATCGCATAGGCCACGATGATCACGCCCGAGGTCCAACTGTCGAACGCCGTCCCGTCGCGCACCGCCTTGCGGATCCCCAGCGGAATCGAGATCAGATAGGCCAGAAGCGTGGACCAGAGCCCCAGCGTGATCGAAACCGGCAGCGTGCGGATGATCTCATCCACGACGCTTTGCGAGCGGAACCAGCTATCGCCGAAATCGAAGGTCGCGTAATTGCCCAGCATGATCAGAAAGCGCCGTGCAGCCCCGATCTTTTCCTTGCTGCATTCATCCGCGCCAAGGCTGGGTTCGCCCTCATATCCCGGTTCGCAGACGATTTCCGCGAACCCCATCTGCAATTCCAGCTCATCCAGGAATTCCTGCGGCAGACCCTGCGCACCCGCATATTCGACCGATGCACCGGACTGCCCGGAACCGGCGCTTGCAGCCGTATCGCCCTCACCCTGAACCTGCGCGATGACCTGCTGGATCGGCCCGCCGGGAACGAACTGGATCAGCGCAAAGTTCACCAGCAAAATCCCGAGCAATGTCGGTATGACCAGCAGCAATCGCCGCAGAATATAGGCTGCCATGCCCTGCCCTTTGCCCTACCTGCCAACCGGTTCGCCATGCGTCCGGCCTTTTTCAGCGTTACGGCGTTTTCAGCCTTATCCCGTCAGAAATCAAGACACATCACCGCAAGCAGACCTCAGCGCAGCACACCGGCATCCCGCAAACGCTGCGCCTTCGCCTCGTCATACCACCAGAAATCGAAATAGAACGGGAAATACAGATCCGCATCCAGATAAGGCGGCAGCGGATCGGGATAGGCATACTGATCGTAATAGGCGATCGTCTTTTCCTGCTTGTACCAGTTCGGCACCCAGATATGCAGCGCCCGCAAGGCGCGGTCCAGAGCATGGGTCGCGGTGATCATCTCTTCTTCGGTCTCGGCAGCCACTGCCGAGGCAATCAGGCTGTCAATGGCCGGGTTCGACAGCCCGGCGGCGTTGAACACATCATCCGCGCCCTGACTTCCGAACATCTGATACAGACCGTCATCGGCGACCATATCGGTCAGAGAGACCGCGACGACGATATCGTAATCGAATTCATAGCGCCGGTTCTGGTATTCCGCGTCATCAACAGCGGCAAGCGTCGCGTCGATGCCCAATGCACGAAGATTTTCGATGAATGGATTGATAATGCGGTGAAATGTCGGATTATCCTCCATGAACTCGACGGTCAGCAACTCACCATCGGCGTTCCGGCGCTTTCCATCGTCGCCCACCGTCCAGCCCGCCTCATCCAGCAGCGCCGCCGCAGCACGCAGATCGCGGCGGTTCAACTGACGCTCACCCCCCGCCACGGGAGTCACTGCATCGTCCGTCAGGACCCCCTCGGGAAGATCGGCGGCCAGAGGCTCCAGCAGCGCAAGTTCTCCCTCGCTTGGTTTACCTTCGGCCTTCAGATAGCTGTTTTCCCAGAAAGATTCTGTTCTGGTATATTGCTCGTGGAACAGCGTCGTATTCGCCCATTCGAAATTGAACATGATGCCGATGGCCTTGCGGACCCGTACATCCTGAAATTTCTCGCGGCGCATATTGAAGAAAAACCCCTGCGCCGAAGCCTTGTCCTCGCTCGGAAGCTCGGCCTTGACGACATAGCCATCCCGGACTGCATCGAAATTATAGGAGGTCGCCCATTTATCCGCCGAACTTTCACGTCTAAGCGTATATTCCCCGGCGCTGAACCCCTCGAACGCGGTATCGCTGTCGCCGAAATACTGGATCGTGATGCGGTCGAAATTATAGCGCCCCTTGTTGATCGGCAGATCCTTGCCCCAGTAATCGGGATTGCGCTGCCATGTCACGCTGCGGCCCATCGCACCGCCGCCATACATATAGGGACCCGAGCCGATAAAGGGCTCATCGCTGCTGTCGGACAGATCGCGGCCCTTCGCCTCGAAATCCGCCTTTGAGAAAACCGGCAGGTTCCCCGCACCCTGAATCACGTCCCGACGCGGATAGCCATCGACGAAATCAAAGCGGATCCGGTGATCGTCCAGCACCTCGGCCCCGGCGATGGATTGAGCGATCACCGTACGGAAAGAGGACAGCCCCTTGTCGCGCAGGGTTTCATAGGTGAACAGCACATCATCGGCGGTCAGAGGCGTGCCGTCCGAAAACTGCGCCTCGGACCGAAGATTGAAAATCGCCCAGTCACGGCTTTCGGGAAACTCGACGGTTTCGCAGATCACGCAATACATGGTCTCGACCTCGTCATGAACGACCTGCATGATCCGCTCATTCATGACGCTGGACAGGGCGGCGGGGCGACCCTTGACCGTATAGGGGTTGAAACTGTCATAGCCCCCGCTGGCAGCAATCGAAATCTCGCCCCCTTTCGGCGCATCGACATTCACATAGGGAAGCTGCTGGAAATCCGCAGGCAATGCCGGGGTCCCGAACACGGAAAGCGCATGGGTGACGGTGACATCCTCGTTCTGCGCGGCGGATTCTGCCTGCGCGGCCTCTGTTCCGGGCGCGGCTTCGGCGGCGTCCTGCGCCCAACCGGGCAGAGCGGCCAGGCAAAGCGGCAGAATCAGGGCGGAGAGGCGGGCAGAATGGCGGGTCATGATCTTCCTTCACATTGTGCTGCCCCACAGGCTACGCCGCAGGACGGGTGCGGATCAATCCGCGTTTTCGTGAACGGCAACGCAAAACGCCCGGCCCCTTCGCGGGACCGGGCGTCTAAAAAACCGACCGAAGATCAGATCAGGGCTGGCTTTGCAGATAGGCGATCAGATCGGCGCGGTCCTGCGCATCCGAGATCCCCGCAAAGGTCATCTTCGTGCCCGAAACGACGCCAGAAGGATCTTCGATGAATGCCTGCAGCGCCTCTGGCGTCCACTCCGGCGCCTCGGCGACGTGATCGACCATACCGCCGGAATAAGAGAACCCGTCGATTCCCGCCACGGCACGACCGACAACACCATTCAGATGCGGACCGATTCCATCCGTACCGTCCAGCTTGTGGCAGGCGCGGCATTTGCCGAAGACACGCTCACCGGCTCCGGCATCGGCAGAGGCCATGAGTGCACCGAAATCGATCTCTTCCTCGACCACCTCTTCGGTACCGCCGCCCTCAACCTCGATGGAATAGGCCTGCGCAACCTCTTCGCCATGATCGGCACCGGCTGGCGGTCTGACAAGAAACAAGGAATTGGCTCCCCAGAACAGCAGAAGCAGGGCAAGCAACGACCCGATCAGCGCCCCTGAAGTCTTGGTGATGGTCATGGTGTTGAACATTTGCCGTCCCCGCTAGGTAGTGTTCAAATTTCTGGCCGTATCTATCCGCTTTCTTTCGGCCTGTTCAAGGTATAGTTCACCCGCAATTGCCGATCAGTCAATCGGGAGCCAAGCAGATGACCGGACAGAACAATCTCATTGCCTTCCAGGGCGAGCCCGGAGCCTACAGCCATCAGGCCTGCCGGGACGCACGCCCGGATATGACGGCGCTGCCCTGCCGCACCTTTGAGGATGTGATCGAGGCCGTCCGCTCGGGTCAGGCCGATCTGGCTATGCTTCCGGTCGAGAACTCGACCTATGGCCGCGTCGCCGATATCCATCACCTGCTGCCCGAATCCGGCCTGCATATCATCGACGAGGCCTTTGTACGCGTTCATATCAGCCTGCTCGCCTTGCCCGGCGTGACCCTGAGCGAGGTCACCGACGCAATGAGCCATACCGTCCTGCTGGGTCAGTGCCGCGACTTTCTGCGTCAGCACGGCATTCAGGGCATGACCGGTCTGGACACGGCAGGATCGGCCAAAATCGTTGCCGAACAGGGTCAGCGTCACATTGCCGCACTCGCAGCGCCGCTGGCCGGAGAGATTTACGGGCTGAACCGGCTGGCCGACGAAATCGAGGACCGGAAGAACAACACCACCCGCTTCCTGATCATGTCACGGGACCCGGATTACAGCCGCCGCACGAACCGGGATGGTCACGGGCAGATGCTCACCAGCTTCGTCTTCCGCGTCCGCAACATTCCGGCGGCGCTGTATAAAGCGATGGGCGGGTTTGCGACGAATGGGGTGAACATGACCAAGCTGGAAAGCTATATGGTCGATGGCGTGTTCACCGCGACGCAATTCTATGCGGATATCGAGGGCCACCCGGACGATCCCAATGTCAGGCGGGCGCTGGATGAGCTGGGGTATTTCACCTCGATGATCAATATGCTTGGCGTCTATCCCGCCGATCCGCTCAGAGCAGAACAAAGCGCCGATAGCTGAGCCCATGCGTCATCAGGCGATGGCGTCGTCTACGAAACTGGCAACCCTTTCGGCGAATTTCCTGTCAAGCTGCGCCTTGCCCAGCTTGGCCGTCTGCACCGCCAGACGCGCACGCATATTGCGTGGCCAGACTTCCATTTCAAAGATCAGCCGCGATTTCACGCGCGACAGCGCCACGACCGACAGATCGAATCGCATATCGAAGGGCTTCGATTTTCCGGTAAGCGCAAGCTTTTCGGGACGGTCGAACTGCACGAGCAAAAGCTGCAACGCCCGGCTCTGCCCGCGCCAGTCGAATTTGAGATCCCATGATATTGTTGCATCCGAGCCATTTGCGACACGCTGAACCGACGCCCCACGACGCATAAGAATTCGTTCTATGCGTTCAAAGTCTGAGATAATCTTGAACATCTGCTCTGCCAGCACCGGGCGGTCCACGCGTGTTGAAAACTTCATAAGGTCTCGCTGTGGTTTCTTATGATCGTCAAAGGCCGTGATAGGAAAGTGGCGCATCATTCGCAAGCTGGCAAATCCGACAGTACTTCAACAAATACAATCTATAGTTGTAATTAATATGGTTTTTTAGTTATTTCGGAAAGAGTTCGCCAATGCACGATTATTCATTCCCGGATGCGATGCGTTCATGCAGGATACTGAAATTCACCGAAAACCGATCCATACGACCCGCAAATCCCGCCAGATCGTGTTGCGCATCCTCGCAACGACCGACCTGCATATGCGCCTTGACGCCAGCGAAACAAGCGGCGGACTGGCGCGGCTTGCCCCGCTTATCGCGGCAGAGCGGGAGCGCTTCGATAATGTCCTCCTCTTCGACAATGGCGATTTGATCGAAGGATCGGCTCTGGCCGACGAAATCGCACGTGCCGGACTGGGGGCGCATGAATCCCACCCCGCAATCGCCGCGCTCAATCTGCTGTGCTATGATGCGGCAACGCTTGGCAATCATGATTTTTCCCAGGGCATCGGCTTTCTCCGCCGGGTGCTGCGCGATGCGGCCTATCCGGTGACGCTGGCGAATGCCGGGCTGGATCAGGGCGCGATGCCCTGGACGGAAAGCGTCGTCCTGACGCGCGAATTGCCTGATACGCAGGGCGATACGCATCGGATCGCGATCGGCGTCTTCGGCGTGCTGCCCCCCCAAACGGTCGAATGGGAACCCGATCTGTCACGCGAGATGCGCACCGAAGACATCTCCGATGCGGCCAAACGCGCCGTCTCATCTCTGCGTGCGCAAGGTGTCGATGCGATCATCGCCCTCAGCCACGGCGGTTATGGGTCGGGCGGGCAGAAGCGGGCGGAAAACGCGGCAGGGGCAATTGCGGAACTGCCGGCGGTGGATGCGGTCATTGCCGGGCATACTCATGAAGTCTTCGTCCGCCCGGCCACGGAAAGCCGCGCGGCCATTGTCGAGGCTGGCTTCGGCGGTTCTCACCTTGCGGCAATGACACTGACCCTGCACGGCGCGGAGGGTCATTGGCAGGTGAAATGCGCAGAGGCCACCACGATTCCGGCCGCCAATCTGCCATGCCCCCGGCTTTCACATGCCACGGCGTTTTCATCCTCGGATATCGAAAAGCGGCTTGAGCAGGCGATCACCCACAGCAACGCCACCTTGACCAGCCATTATGCGCTTCTTGGCGTCGACCCCTGCCTGCGGCTGGTCGAAGCCGCCCTGTTGGACTACATGGCAGAGATCATGCCCGATGCCGCGCCGCCACTGGTCTCGATCGCGCCGTTTCGGACCGGAGGCCGCGGCGGTCCAAAGCATTTCATAAATATTCCGGCCGGGCCTCTGACCCTGGCGGATCTGTCGCACATCTATCCCTTCCCGAACTATATCGCTGCAATTCCAATGACCGGAGCAGAGATCACGGATTGGCTTGAACGCACGGCGCGGCTCTTCCGCCATATCCGGCCCGAAGAGACCGACGCCCGGCTTATCGATCCAGAAGTGCCGGGTTTTCAGGCAGATATGATCGGCGGACTCGATTACCATATCGACCTGACATGTCCCGCCGGGTTCGACGCGCCGGGCAACAGGATCGACGACCAGCACCGCATCCGCGATCTGAGCTTTCAAGGCGTACCGATCAGTGCCTCGGATCGTTTCACCCTTGTCACCAACAGCTACCGCATGGCCGGGGGCCAGCCCTATGCAGCTCTGACCAGGACGAAAACCTGCCTGATCCCCGAAATCGCACGTCTGAGGATACGCGATCTTGTGGCGCGGCACCTTGCCGGAACGTCCAAGATCATCCCTGATCTCACCCCTTGGTTCCGGTTTTCCGCATCACATGCCACCCGCGCCGTTTTCGAGACAGCGCCGGATGCCGATCCCCGTCTCTGCCCCGTCCCGGCGCAACAATACCCCGCTTCCGATGAGGGCTTTCGCCGCTTTTCGCTGAGCTTCCAGGCAGGGGTTGCATCCCCGCCCGACAGCCCCTAGTTACATCGACGAGAGGTTGGCGCGGGCGAACGCTTCGCCAACCCGGTCAGGTCCGGAAGGAAGCAGCCGCAACGAATTCCGTTCGGGTCGCAGTCCAGCCTCTCACCCATCTGTTTCTTTTCAGATCAGCCCGCTTATTCCCCTTCGCTGACTGCGAAATTGGCGCTGAACCTGTTGCTGCTCTGCCGAACTCAGAAACTTCAGATGATGGCTGGACACCGCCATCAGATCAGCCTGTTTCACCAAAAGCGCAGAATTTCGGCCCGGCAAATGCATCGCATTGCGCAACAAACAAAGATAAGAACTGCCTGAGGGTTACGTCAGACTGCATCAACCGCAGTCAAGAACAGCCTCAACAGGATTAGGCACAAGGTCAAGCATCGCGCCGGTTCCCGCATCTACCCCCGCGCCAATAATGCCGCCGACAAGCACATTTCCTGCCATCGCAGCCCCGCCAGCACCCGCAACCTTGTTCGTGACCCGGATCCGCCGCGCCTCACAGCCGGACTTGGTCACAAGCACATCAATTTCCGATTTGCGCGGCAGCTTGAAGCTGCAGGGCGTATTATCGCAGGTTTCGCCGCTGCTCAGCTGAACATGGGCACCCTGGGGTGTGGAGTTGACCACAAGCACATCATTGCTGCCCCGCGTGATCGTCGCACAGCCCGACACCGCCACCATCAGCCCGAGCGCAAGGATTAATTTCAGCATTCATTTACCTTATCATGTAGATATCCCAAAACTATTAAACCTAAAGAAGAGTTCATGCAAATAAACACAACCTAGAATTTTCCTCAAATGCCCTGTGAACAGAACAACGCGAGGTTGCGGCGGATATTGTGGCGAAACCGCTCCAAGGCTAAGGTGCAGCGACCCAGGCGAGGCGAGATGACCGACAGCGAACAGAATTATCAGGTACTGGCCCGGAAATACCGGCCCGAGACATTTTCGGATCTTGTCGGTCAGGATGCGATGGTCCGCACGCTGAAAAACGCGTTCGCCGCCGACCGGATCGCGCAGGCCTTTATCATGACCGGCATTCGCGGCACCGGGAAAACCACCACGGCACGGATCATCGCAAAAGGACTGAACTGTATCGGTCCGGATGGCAAAGGCAGTCCGACCACCGAACCATGCGGCCAGTGCGAACATTGCGTGGCGATCTCGGAAGGTCGCCATGTCGATGTGCTGGAAATGGATGCCGCAAGCCGGACCGGCGTTGGGGATATCCGCGAAATCATCGAAAGCGTCCATTACCGGGCTGCTTCGGCGCGATACAAGATTTATATTATTGACGAGGTTCACATGCTCTCGACCAGTGCGTTTAACGCGCTGCTCAAGACGCTGGAGGAACCGCCGCCGCATGTGAAATTCATCTTTGCCACCACCGAGATCCGCAAGGTTCCGGTGACGGTTCTGTCACGCTGCCAGCGTTTCGACCTGCGCCGGATCGAACCCGAGGTGATGATCGATCTGCTGCGCCGCATCGCGACCGCTGAATCCGCGCAGATCACCGATGACGCTCTGGCACTGATCACGCGTGCGGCCGAGGGTTCGGCCCGTGACGCCACCTCGCTGCTGGATCAGGCGATCAGTCACGGGGCGGGCGAAACCACTGCGGAACAGGTCCGCGCCATGCTGGGGCTGGCGGATCGGGGCCGGGTGATCGACCTGTTCGAGATGATCCTGCGCGGCGACGCGGCGCAGGCACTGGCCGAACTACAGGCGCAATATGCCGATGGCGCCGATCCGGTCGCCGTGCTGCGTGACCTGGCCGAGATCACCCATTGGGTGTCCGTGGTCAAAATCACCCCGGACGCGATGGAAGACCCCACGATTTCCCCCGAAGAGCGTACGCGCGGCGCAGCTTTGGCCGAGCAGGTGCCAATGCGGGCGCTGACCCGGCTCTGGCAGATGCTGCTGAAATCTCTGGAAGAGGTTTCCGTCGCGCCGAACTCCATGATGGCAGCCGAAATGGCGGTTATCCGGCTGACCCATGCCGCCGATCTTCCCGACCCGGAATCCCTGATCCGCAAGATACAGGCAGCACAGGCCGCCGGAGAGCTGACCCGCCCTGCCCCCGCCAGCAATGGCCGCGCGGATTCGCCCGCATCTTCCGCCTCGTCTCATGCTCCTGTGCGGTCCCAACCGGCTCAGATGCCGCCTGCTCAGCATGTTGTGCCCACCGGCAACGGGACCGCATATGCGACCGCCATGCAGACCGCGCCGCAATCGCTGCTTGCCGGGTTTCCCGATTTCGACAGCGTGCTGGAGCTGATCCGGCGGATGCGCGACATGCCCCTGCTGATCATGGTTGAGGATCATGTCCGGCTGGCCCGCTACAGCCCCGGGCGGATTGAATTCCAGCCGACCGATGACGCACCGCGCGACCTTGCCTCGCGGCTGGCGGAACGGCTGCGGGGCTGGACGGGCGGTCAGCGATGGGCCGTGACCGTGGTGAATGAGGGCGGTGGTCCAACCATCGCCGAAACCCGCGCCGAGGCTCAGGCCGAGGCATTGTCCCGGGCCAGGAACCATCCGATGGTGCAGGCTGCCCTTTCAGCCTTTCCCGGGGCAAGGCTTCTGTCGGCGAAACGGATTGAGCCTGCCGTGGAAGCGGGTCTGCAGGAGGACCGCGACGGCAGCCTCCAGCATGATGACGGAACCGGCCCGGTTGCTGAAGCCGAGGAATGGGATCCGTTCGAGGACAGTGAATGACGCGGGCGAAGGACGATCCCGGCCCGACAATCGGATTCGCTGTCATGGCGCTGATAACTGCCATTTCGGGCGTCATTGTCGCGCTGACAGCGATCTTCGGAAGGCGGCATTCGACCTTCTTTTTCTCAATTCCTGAAGATGATCGTAACAGCGGTAAATATAGGCCGGACATGAAGCGCGATCTGGCCGTTTCCCGCTTTGTCGGCGATAAGGTGCCGTTCCTCCTTGAAGGCGGCCCGCTGACCGGCCACCTAGGCTTTACTGCTGATCGCCGGAGGATGATCTTTCCGGCGGAACTTGCGCTGAACTGACACGCGGAGACAAGAATATGTTCAAGGGTTTGGGTGGCTTTGGCGACATGGCCAAGATGATGTCCGCGGCGAAGGACATGGAAGCCAAGATGACCGAAATGCAGGAAGGGCTGTCCCGCATGACCGTGACCGGAGAGGCCGGAGCCGGTCTGGTCAAGGCCACGGCAACCGCCAAGGGTGAGCTGACCGGGCTGGATATCGATCCGTCGATTTTCGTGGCCTCGGAAAAGGAAGTGGTCGAGGATCTTATCCTTGCCGCGATCAAGGATGCGCAGCGCCGCGCTCAGGACAAGGCGCAGCAGGAAATGGCCCGCTTCGGCCAGGAGCTGGGCCTTCCTCCGGGCATGAAGCTGCCTTTCTAGGCTTCCATGTCCGGGGGTGATGCCGATATTCAGGCGCTCATCGCGGCGATGGCGCGACTGCCGGGGTTGGGGCCGCGTTCGGCGCGTCGCATCGTACTGTGGCTGCTGGGGCGAAAATCGGGACAGATGGCGCAGCTTTCCGCGCTGATGGCCCGCGTCGCCGAAACCGCCCGGCCCTGCGCACGCTGCGGCAATGTCACCGAAAGCGAGATTTGCCCGATCTGTCTCGACCCGGCCCGGCAAAGCGGAGAGATCTGCGTCGTTCAGGATGTCGCCGATCTCTGGGCGCTTGAGCGTGGCCGCGCCTTCCGGGGCCGCTATCACGTTCTGGGCGGTGCGCTTTCGGCGCTTGACGATATCGGCCCGGACGATCTCGGCATCCCCCGCCTGCTGACCCGGATCAGCGAGGAGGGCGTGACCGAGGTGATCCTTGCGCTGAGCGCGACCGTCGAAGGGCAGACCACCGCGCATTATATCGCCGATGCGCTGCCCGCGAATATGACCGTGACCGGGCTGGCGCAGGGTGTTCCGATCGGCGGAGAGCTGGATTATCTGGATGACGGCACGATCACCGCAGCCTTGCGTGCCCGCAGGCAGTTCTGACCCTGCCCGGTCGCCCGCCGGTCCGCCAGAACCGCTCGCATATTGCGCATGACGCCGCAGATGCGGTTGCGCCCTCACATCAACTGCCGCGACATCATATCCGCCAGTTCCTTCGCGACCGACCGGCAGGCCGCATTCGCGTGGCGGTCATGGACCAGCCACAGGGGCGAGGCCCACTCATCCCGCGCCGGCATCAGCTCGACCAACTCACCCGACCAGATCAGGCTGGAAACCGGCAAAAACCCGGTACAGCGTCCGGATTTGATCGCCTGCCGCAGCAGGGTTTCGTCATTGGTGCGAAAGACAATATTCGGCGCCTCGACATGTTTATGCAGCCAGCGGGACCAGGGCGTCTGCGCATCGCAGAAATCATTCGAGGCAAAGTCGTGGTGCCGCAGATCCTCGGCCCTGTCCGGCAGAGGAAAACGCGCGATATAGTCCTGCGAGGCGACCAGCGTCACCCCGATCCGCCCAAGCCAGCGGATCGCCAGCCTTTCGCCGACAGGCTCGGGCCCGGAACGGACGCCGATGGTACGCAGATCGGACAGATCCGCCACCGCCGCATCGCTGCGATAGGTGATCTTCACCTCCGGCATGGTCCGGCAGATATGCATGACGGCGGGCACCACCAGATCGCCCATCATCGGCACCGAGTTGATCACGATATGGTCAGGCATTGCTTCCTCTCGATTCGCCATCGACGCTAGTGCCACGCGCTGAACATCGCGTTAACGCCGCCTGGCTTGACTTTTGCCGCCCCCGCCCGTATCCCGCACCGTAATTCCCGGAAGGTCTGCCCTTCCGGTCCCCGACCTTGCGCGGGGATCGCCCCCCGTCAGCGCGTTGCGCCCACGGGGGCGTTCGTGCATTTCGCACCCGCGCAGCCCTGCAATGGACCTCAGGAGGCCCGCATGTTCGAGAATCTTTCCGACCGTCTTGGCGGTGTCTTCGACCGGCTGACCAAGCAGGGCGCCCTGTCCGAGGATGACGTCACCGCCGCCATGCGCGAGGTCCGCACGGCCCTGCTTGAGGCCGATGTCTCGCTGCCCGTCGCCCGCAGTTTCGTCAAGGCGGTGACCAGCAAGGCCACCGGCGCGGCGGTCACGAAATCCGTCACCCCCGGCCAGCAGGTCGTCAAGATCGTCCATGACGAGCTGATCAAGACCCTTCAGGGCGAGGGCGAACCCGACGCTTTGCGCATCGGCAACCCGCCCGCCCCGATCCTGATGGTCGGGCTTCAGGGCTCAGGCAAGACCACCACCACCGCCAAGCTAGCCAAGCGGCTGAAGGATCGCGAGAAGAAGAAGGTTCTGATGGCCTCGCTGGACACGAACCGTCCCGCGGCGATGGAGCAGCTTGCCATTCTCGGCACCCAGATCGGCGTGGACACGTTGCCCATCGTGAAGGGCGAAACCGCCGTCCAGATCGCCAAACGCGCCAAGCAGCAGGCGACGCTTGGCGGCTATGACGTCTATATGCTCGACACGGCGGGCCGTCTGCATATCGACGAAGTGCTGATGGACGAAGTTCAGGCCGTCCGCGATGTCGCGAACCCGCGCGAAACCCTGCTGGTCGTCGATGGCCTGACCGGTCAGGACGCGGTGAATGTCGCCACCGAATTTGACGGCAAGGTCGGGATTTCCGGCGTGGTTCTGACCCGGATGGATGGCGACGGGCGCGGCGGTGCGGCGCTGTCCATGCGTGCCGTCACCGGCAAGCCGATCCGCTTCGTGGGCCTCGGCGAAAAGATGGACGCGCTCGAATCCTTCGACGCGCAGCGCGTCGCCGGCCGTATCCTCGGCATGGGCGACATCGTGGCGCTTGTCGAAAAGGCCCAGGAAGTGCTGGAGGTCGAGCAGGCCGAGCGCATGATGAAGCGCTTCCAGAAGGGCATGTTCAACATGAATGACCTTCGCAGTCAGCTTGAGCAGATGCAGAAAATGGGCGGCATGGGCTCGATCATGCAGATGATGCCCGGCATGCAGAAAATGGCCAAACAGGCCGAGGAAGCGGGCATGGACGATTCCATGATCCGCCGCCAGATCGCGCTGATCAATTCCATGACCAAGAAGGAACGCGCCAACCCCGCCATCCTTCAGGCCTCGCGCAAGAAACGCATCGCGGCTGGCGCGGGGATGGAGGTATCGGAACTGAACCGCCTGCTGAAAATGCAGAAGCAGATGGCCGATACGATGAAAAAGCTCGGCAAGATGAAGGGCGGGATGCTGAAACAGGCGATGCGGGCCATGACCGGCAAGGGCGGCGGGCTGCCCGACACGGAAAATGTCGATCCGACGAAAATGGCCGAGGCGACGAAGATGCTGCAAGACCCCAAAGGCCTTGGCGGCCAGCTTGGCGGCGCGGGCCTGCCCGGCGGACTTTCCGGGCTGTTCGGGAAGAAATAACGCCTATGCCGCACGACACCGCCACCATCCGCATCGAGGTCCCGGTTCTCGAAACCGGGCGCCTGATCCTGCGTGAACCGCGCCGGACCGACTGGGATGCGGTGCGCGATTTCGGCATGTCAGAGCGCACCAGCTTCATCGGTGGTCCGTTCAAGGAATGGCAGGCATGGTCGACGCTTCTGTCGCCGATCGGCCATTGGTTGATCCGAGGCTATGGCATGTGGACGGTCGAGGAAAAATCCACTGGCCGCGTCGCGGGTCGCATCGGCGTGATCAATCATATCGACTGGCCGGAACCCGAACTGGGCTGGCAGATATTCAGCGGTTTTGAGGGCAAGGGCCTCGCCTATGAAGGTGCCGTGGCCGCCCGCGACCATGCGCAAGGTGAAATGGGCTTCGCGCCGCTGATCTCTCAGATCCACGCCGACAACACCCGCTCGCGCCGTCTGGCCGAACGCATGGGCGCGGTCATCGAATCCGAAGGCGTTGTGCGCGACACACCCTGCCTGATCTATCGCCACAAGGCGGTGCCCGCATGACCGCCCCGATCCTTCACACTGACCGCCTGACCCTGCGCCTCCCCGAAGCAGGCGACCACGCCGCCTATTCGGCCTTCTTCGCCGATGCGGACGCCTCGGCATTCTATGGCGGCCCGCTGCTGCCCTATCAGGCTTATGGCATTCTCTGCCGCGATATCGGCCACTGGTCGCTGAAAGGCTTCGGAAAATTCGTCATCGAAGCAAAGGGCGAAGCCCTCGGCGGCTGCGGCATCGTCCATCCCGAGGGCTGGCCCGGCCATGAACTCACATGGTGGCTGCTGCCTTCCGCACGCGGTCAGGGCATCGCGCAAGAGGCCTCCCGCGCGGTCCTCGGTTTCGCCCGCGACAGCCTCGGCTGGTCGCATGTGGAAACCCATTTCCGCGACGAAAACATCCCGGCCCGCCGCCTGACAGAATCGCTCGGCGGCACGAAACAGCGCCGCGAAACCTTCCCCGACGGGATCAAGCGCGACATTTACGCCATCCCAACCCCGGCAAAGGACGCGCAATGACCTCCACATTCTTCTTCACCGAAATACCCCGGGGGCGCGGGGGCAGAGCCCCCGCCGGGCCGGAGGCACAGACATGATCACCCTGTCCGCGACTCCGCAACTCGAAACAGAGCGCCTCATTCTGCGTGCTCCCGTCGCCTCCGACTGGCCGCATTGGCGCGATTTCGCGATGACCGACCGCGCCCGTTTCGTCGGCGGCGGCAGCGACAAGACTGCCTTGGTGCTCTGGCGCGGCTTCGGTCATGTGATCGGCCATTGGGTTCTGCGCGGCTATGGTATGTTCGTGTTGACCGAAAAGGACAGCAACACGCCGCTTGGCATGGCCGGCATGTGGTTCCCCGAAGGCTGGCCGGAACATGAAATCGGCTGGACGATTTGGCGGCCCGACGCCAAAGGCAAGGGCTACGCCTCCGAAGCCGCCATCGCCGCCCGCGACTTCGCCCGAAAGGAACATGGCTGGGACGATATCGTCAGCTATATCGTCCCGAAAAACGACCGCTCCATCGCTCTGGCGAAACGGCTCGGCGCGGTTCAGGACCCGCAGGCCACCGGACCCGAAACGGAGGATCCGCTTCTGGTCTTCCGCCACCCGAAAGGAGATGCCGCATGAGCAAGTATGCTCACCCTGTGTACAGCCTGTGTACGTGCGGTGTCCGCGCCGTGCCCGGCATCGGGGGGGCCGCATGACCGATCCTGTCGCCCGCGCAGCCGATCTGCTGATGGAACATCGCGACAGCATCGACCGGCTGGATGCGATCATCGTCTATACGCTTGCCGAAAGGTTCAAGCGCACTCAGGCCGTCGGCAAACTCAAGGCCGAACACGACCTTCCGCCCTCCGATCCCGCCCGTGAGGCGA
This sequence comes from Paracoccus aerodenitrificans, assembly GCF_027913215.1. Classification (GTDB taxonomy): domain Bacteria; phylum Pseudomonadota; class Alphaproteobacteria; order Rhodobacterales; family Rhodobacteraceae; genus Paracoccus; species Paracoccus aerodenitrificans. The sequence goes on along the minus strand of NZ_CP115784.1, from coordinate 1,167,347 downwards.
ACCAGATCGAGCGGCTGGAACGCCTCGCGCGCGAGGCCGATCTCGACCCGGAATTCGCGCGCAAATTCCTCAATTTCGTGATCGCGGAAGTCATCCGCCACCACGAAACCTTCCAATCGTGACGCATTAGAAAAACGTCGCAAACACGCCATTTCAAAGGAGAAAAACAATGGCCATGAAAATCCGTCTCGCCCGTGGTGGTTCCAAGAAGCGCCCCCATTACGCCATCGTAGCAACCGATTCGCGCATGCCCCGCGATGGCCGCTTCATCGAGAAGCTGGGCACCTATAACCCGCTTCTGCCGAAAGACAGCGAGCAGCGCGTCCAGATGAACATGGAGCGCGTCGCCTATTGGCTGGAACAGGGCGCACAGCCCACCGACCGCATCGCCCGCTTCCTGGAAGCTGCCGGCGTGCGCGAAAAAGCCACCCGCCAGAACATGAAAAAGGCTCAGCCCGGCAAGAAGGCTCAGGACCGCATCAAGGAACGCGAGGACAAAGCCGCCGCCGCTAAGGAAGCCGAAGAAGAAGCCAAACGCGCCGCCGAGGAAGCCAAGAACGCCCCGGCTGAAGAAGCTGCTGCCGAAGCTCCGGCTGAAGAAGCCGCTTCGGAATAAGCCATTCGCGGCCCGCCTCCGTGGCGGGCCGCCGACGCTCTGGCCCCGAAATGTTCATTTTCCGGCTGATCCGGCTTGGCATTCTGTTGATGCTCGCCTTCGCGGCGGGCATGTTCTTTGAGCGTGGCCATCAGATGGATCTGTGCGAGAAATCGGGCGGGGTCTGGCTTCGCGCCGGCATATGCGGAGGGCAATAACCCATGTCTGACAAGGTTTGCGTAGGTGCCATCGCAGGCGCTTTCGGCGTCAGGGGCGAGGTGCGGCTGAAAAGTTTCACCGCCACGCCGGAAGATATCGCAGGCTATGGCCCGCTGACCACCGAAGACGGCGCTCGCAGCTTCGAGGTGACCCTGACCCGCCCCGTCACGGGCGGGCTTGGTGCGCGTCTGTCGGGTGTCGCCACGCGCGAGCAGGCCGAGGCGCTGAAAGGCACGACGCTATGGGCCGCGCGGGACGCCCTGCCCTCATTACCCGACGATGAGTTCTACCACGCCGATCTGATCGGGCTTGAGGTCTATGACCCCGGCGGGCAATTGCTGGGCCGGGTCCGCGCGATCTATGATCACGGCGCAGGCGATATTCTGGAAATCACCGGCCAGCAGACTTTGCTGCTGCCCTTCACCCGAGAGATCGTTCCGACGGTGGACCTGTCTGCGGGCCGTATCATCGCCGATCCGCCCGGCTCGGACGAATGAGCGATGCGCCGAAATCCCACGGCCGGCTGAGCATTCAGGCCAGCCGCAAGCCCCGCGATCTGATGGCCGAGCCACAGGCGGCGGGCGCGTGGACGGCAAATGTGATCACACTTTTCCCCGAGGCGTTTCCCGGCATTCTGGGCCTGTCCCTGACCGGGCGGGCGCTGCATGAGGGGCTGTGGAACCTGCGCACCATCCCGCTGCGCGATCACGGGATCGGCAAGCATCGCAATGTCGACGATACCCCTGCGGGGGGCGGTGCGGGCATGGTGATCCGTCCCGATGTGATGGACGCCGCCCTGCATGAGGCCGGGATGCATCTGCCGGTGATCTATCTTTCGCCCCGCGGGACGCCGCTGACACAGGCCCGCGCCCGCGACATCGCGCAGGGTCCGGGCGTCACGCTGATCTGCGGGCGGTTCGAGGGGGTGGATCAGCGCGTTCTCGACGCCCACCGGATCGAGGAAATCAGCATCGGCGATTATGTCCTCACCGGCGGAGAGCTTGCCGCTCAGGTCTTGATCGACGCGGCGGTTCGGCTTATACCCCGCGTCGTTGGGAATCAGGCATCGCTGGCTGAAGAGTCCTTTTCGGACGGTTTGCTTGAGCACCCGCAATATACTCGCCCCGCCGAGTGGGAAGGCCGCAGGATCCCGGATGTCATCATGTCCGGAAATCACGCGGCCATTGCTGCTTGGAGGCGCGCAGAGGCCGAAAGGCTGACAAAGCAACGCCGCCCCGACCTGTGGCGGGCATATCGCGATCAGCGCGAGAATGACCCGGCAAAGGACGCACAGCTCTCGGGCGCATCACACCAAGCGGGGAACGAACCCGCGCAAGACAAGGATGAACCGCGATGAACCTGATCGCACAGCTCGAAGCCGAGCAGATTGCCGCTCTTGGCAAAGACATTCCGGATTTCAAGGCCGGCGACACGATCCGCGTCGGTTACAAAGTGACCGAAGGCACCCGCACCCGCGTGCAGAACTATGAAGGCGTCTGCATCTCGCGCAAGGGTGGCAACGGCATCGGCGCCAGCTTCACCGTTCGCAAGATCTCCTTCGGCGAAGGCGTGGAACGTGTGTTCCCGCTCTATTCGACGAATATCGACGCGATCACCGTGGTCCGCCGCGGCAAGGTCCGCCGCGCCAAGCTGTATTACCTGCGCGACCGTCGCGGCAAATCGGCCCGTATCGCAGAAGTCACCAACTACAAGCCGAAGGCCGACAAGGCCGACGCCAACGCCTGAGGACCCTCGTCATGAAAAAAGAGATCCATCCCGACTATCACATGATCGAGGTCAAGATGACCGACGGCACCACCTATCAGGTCCGCTCGACCTGGGGCGCCGAGGGCGACACGCTGTCGCTGGATATCGACCCGACCTCGCACCCGGCATGGACCGGCGGCTCGGCCCGCCTGATGGATGCTGGCGGCCGCGTGTCCAAGTTCAAGAACAAATATGCAGGCCTGGGCTTCTGATCGCCCGAACCTTGAGCAGAATGAAAACGCCGTCCAAAGGGGCGGCGTTTTTTCTTGCGCGGTAGCCTTTCGGATAAGTGTTGCACAGCCTGTCGATGCAGGAAGCGCAACACCGGCATGTGACATCCGGGCATGACGCAAAGGCTTGAGTTCAAAGGCAGGTGATGAAAGGTTGCGCCCATCCACCAGCCCTATGCACCGGAGAAATGCTCATGGCCAAAAGATACACAATCCTGGCAGTGGCGGCGCTTATCACCGCAGGTTGCACCGCACGCTCGCCCGAAAATGTCGAAGAGGCGCTGCAACCCGACGCGATCCCGCCGCAGGTGCTGGCGATTGCCGGGCCGAACCAGGATCTGAGCACCGCCGAATTCGAGCCTTCGGATGGCTGCTATTGGTATTACCATGCCGGGCAGGTGGAAACCACGCGCGTGCCGCTGCGTGCCGCCAATGGCAACCAGATCTGCAACGCGCCGAGCGTCTGAAACGAATGAACCGCCGGGCGCTCTGTCCGGCGGTTCATTCTGTCTGTGGGGCTTCCCCGGATCTCAGCTTCGCGCTGCGAGGCTTCCCTCGGCCGAGTAAAGATAGGCCGTCGATCCCATCTCCACCTTTGGATACAGCGTGTTGATATGCGCCATCACCATCCGCACACAGCCCGAACTGGCCCGGCTGCCAATCGAGCGCGGGAAGGGGGTGCCGTGAATGCGCAGATAAGTATCGCGATCACCGACATAGAGATACAACGCGCGTGAGCCGAGCGCGTTATCCGGCCCCGGCTCCATTCCGTCCTTGTATTGCGCATAGATTTCCGGCTCACGCTCGATCATGTTCTGGGTCGGCGTCCAGTGCGGCCATTCGACCTTGCGCTCAATCGTATAGGTGCCGGGCTCATACAGATCGCCGCGCCCGATGGCGACGCCATAGCGCATGGCCGTGCCGCCCTCTTCGATATGATAGAGATAGCGGGCAACCGCATCGACATGGATATCGCCCGGCACCAGCCCGTAATTCGCGGTGACGCGCTGAGGCAGGAAGCGCGGATGCAACCCCCAGGGATTCGAGGTGGCGGGGTCGTAACCCGGCGGCGTCACTTCGGCATCCCAGGCCGCTTTCTGCTCTCCGGTGGGCCAGGTGCTGGCCATAAGAGGGGTGGCGATCGAGGCCGAGAACAACGCCGTGGTGGTGCGAATGAAATGTCGTCTTGTCAGCATGGTCCCATTTTTCGTTTTGAAGCAGTTATCGCTGGCCAGGAAGCCAGTTCTTAATCTGCGGAAACTAGGACCTGTAGCAGCTATAGGTTCAAGCAATTTCTGGTCACGATCAGGTTATTTGCCTGCCGGAGCGTCCCGATGCCCCGACCATCCCGTCAGACATCCCGCAGAACGCATCTTGCCTGTGACTTGTCCACAGCTTTCCTGACTGCCCGGCTTTTCATCGCCGGGGCCTGCGGCTAGGGTCCGCGCGGTTCAGCGCGGAGGCCAGTCGTGGCGCATATCATCGTTGTCGGGAACGAAAAGGGCGGGTCGGGGAAGTCCACCACCTCGATGCATGTCGCGACCGCGCTTGCCCGGATGGGGCATCGCGTTGCCGCACTCGATCTGGATATCCGGCAACGCAGCTTCGGTCGCTATCTGGAGAACCGGGCGCATTTCATTGAGAAAGAGGGGCTGGACCTGCCGACCCCGACCCTCGGCATACTGGAAGCGGCATCGCCCAATGACACCGATCCGCTTTCGGTCTCTGTGTCGAAGCTGGACCCCGAGCATGATTTCCTGCTGATCGACTGTCCCGGCTCGCATACGAGGCTGGCGCAGATGGCGCATATGCTGGCCGATACGCTGATTACGCCGCTGAATGACAGTTTCATAGATTTCGACCTGCTGGCGCGGATGTCACCGGATGGCAAGATCCTCGGGCCGTCCATCTATGCGGAAATGGTCTGGGGCGCCCGGCAGGGGCGGCAGGAAGCCGGAGCCGGGCCGATTGACTGGATCGTTCTGCGAAACCGGCTGGGGACACAGCAGATGCATAACAAGCGCAAGGTCGGCACTGCGCTGACGCAACTTTCCAAACGGATCGGCTTCCGCGTCGCGCCGGGTTTCGCCGAGCGGGTCATCTTCCGCGAGTTGTTCCCGCGCGGGCTGACCCTTCTGGACCTGAAGGATATCGGAACCGAGAGCCTCTCAATGTCCAATATCGCCGCCCGTCAGGAGCTGCGGGAGCTGATCGCGACGCTTGCCCTGCCCGGAGTCAAGGTCGATTTCTGAGCGCGGTTTCCTATCGCTGAAAAGCGATCACAAGGCCCGCCAGCCGATATCCCGGCGGCAGAACCCCTCCGGCCAGTCGATCCCGTCGATCAGCGCATAGGCACGCTGATGCGCCTCGGCCAGTGTCGCGCCGCGTCCGGTGGCGGCCAGAACCCTGCCGCCGGTTGCCACGATCTTGCCATCCTTTTCCCCGGTGCCGGCATGGAAAACCATATGGAAACTATCCTCTGGCAGCACATCCAGACCGCCGATCTCGCTGCCCTTGTCGTAGGCCCCCGGATAGCCCTTCGCCGCCATCACGACGCTCATCGCGTGATCATCCGCCCAGTTGACCACGACCTGATCAAGTCTTCCCTCGGCACAGGCATGGATCAGATCAAGCGCCTGAGCACCCAGCCTCATCATCATGGGCTGGCATTCGGGATCGCCGAAGCGGACATTATACTCGACCAGACGCGCATGTCCCTCCGCGATCATCAGCCCGGCATAAAGCACTCCCTGAAACGGAATGCCCCGCGCGGCCATCTCGGCCACGGTCGGGCGAATGATCCGCTCCATCACCTGATCCTGAAGCGCCTGGGTCAGCACCGGCGCGGGTGAATACGCCCCCATGCCGCCGGTATTCGGGCCGGTATCGCCCTCACCGACGCGTTTATGGTCCTGAGCCGTCCCGACCGGCAGGCAGTTCACCCCGTCCGAGAGCACGAAGAAGCTGGCCTCTTCGCCTGCCATGAACTCTTCGATGACGACTTCGGCACCGGCATCGCCGAAAGCGCCGTCGAAAATCATGTCGATGGCCTCATGCGCCTGTCTGGTGGTTTCAGCCACGACAACACCCTTGCCCGCCGCAAGCCCGTCCGCCTTCACGACAATCGGCGCACCCTGCCGGTCGATATATTCCTTCGCCGCGACCGCATCGGAAAACCGCGCCCATGCGGCGGTCGGCGCATTGCAGGCATCGCAGACTTCCTTTGTGAACGCTTTCGACGCCTCAAGCTGTGCTGCCGCCTGAGACGGGCCGAACACCAGCAGCCCCGCCGCCCGCAGCGCATCCGACACCCCCGCCGCCAGAGGCGCTTCGGGGCCGATCACCACAAGATCGACCGCGTTTTCCTGAGCGAATTCGGTCACCGCAGAGCGCGACATGATATCGAGGCTGGCGCATTCGGCGATATCCCCGATCCCGGCATTTCCGGGCGCGACGATCAGCCGGTCGCATTTCGGGTTTTGCCGGATCGCCCATGCAAGCGCATGTTCGCGCCCGCCACTGCCAAGAATGAGGATATTCATGCCTCGCGCCCCTTTTACGTGATCTGGTCCTGGCCGCGTCTTAGGGAGGCACCGAGCACAGCGCAAGTCGTGCCTATGTCTCGCAGCCTACCCGTCGCCGTCGCGGTCCAGATCATAAACGTCGCGACCCACCACATAGACAGGACCACGCACATAGGCCGGACCATTTCCGCTGCCTCCTGCACAATCGACATCGCTTGCGACGGGGACGCAGGCACCTTCGTAATTGGGATCGCATTCCTGAGCATCGGAGACAGATGTGGTCGCGAATAGCAGGGTAGCGGCAGCAGCCACTCCAAGAAAGATCGCCAGCAGGGGATTACCTGAGATGCTTGACATTGCGACTATGAAACCTTGGCGTTCATAAAGGTAAACGGAAACCCGGTCAAAGAGTTCCAGTGCCGTTACCAACGCGCGGGCAGAATCTGACGGACAATCCCGTTGCAGCCGGGCTGTCGCTGCGGCAGTAAGAACATTATGTCAGACCTGTTCGAAGACCCCTCGCCCGGCAGCAATGCCCCGCCACTGAGCGTTTCCGAAATCTCGGGCGCGGTGAAGCGCGTGATCGAGGGCGAGTTCGGGCGGGTCCGGGTGCGCGGCGAAATCGGGCGGGTTTCGATGCCGCGCTCGGGGCATGTCTATTTTGATCTCAAGGATGACCGCGCCGTGATCGCGTCGGTCAGTTGGAAAGGTCAGGTTGCGCGGCTCAGCCAGAAACCCGAGGAAGGGATGGAGGTCATTGCCACCGGCAAGCTGACAACCTTCGCGGGCCAGTCGAAATACCAGCTTATCGTGGACGATCTGGAACCGGCCGGTGCGGGCGCATTGATGGCCATGCTGGAAAAACGGCGCAAGGCGCTTGCGGCAGAGGGGCTTTTCGATGCCGAGCGCAAGAAGCCCCTGCCCTTCCTGCCGCGCGTGATCGGGGTGGTGACCTCTCCGTCGGGGGCGGTGATCCGCGATATTCTGCACCGGCTGCGCGACCGTTTCCCATCCCATGTAGTGATCTGGCCGGTGGCGGTTCAGGGCGCAGCAAGCGCGGCAGAGGTCGCCAATGCCATCCGCGGCTTCAACGCCCTGCCCGATCAGGGTCCGATCCCCCGCCCCGATCTGCTGATCGTCGCGCGTGGCGGCGGCTCGATCGAGGATCTCTGGGGCTTCAATGAGGAAATCGTGGTCCGGGCCGCTGCCGAAAGCCGCATTCCGCTGATCTCTGCGGTCGGGCATGAGACCGATACGACGCTGATCGACTTCGCCTCTGACCGCCGCGCTCCGACCCCGACCGCCGCCGCGGAAATGGCCGTGCCGGTGCGGCGCGAGCTTGGTCTGCAATTGCAGCAGGCCCGGCTGCGGATGGGTCAGGCAATGGGTCAGCGGCAGGAACGCATGGCGCAGCGACTGGTGGATCTGGGCCGGGCACTTGGCCGGCCTCAGGCGCTGACCGAGGGGGCGCGGCAGAGGCTGGATTTCCGGGGCGGTGCGCTGGAACCCGCGCTGCGCAATCTGGTCCTGCGCCGGAAGGACAGGCTGTCTGGCCTGCGACTGACGCCCGCCATGCTGGCGCGGCAGACGGACCGGGCGAAAACATCGCTTGAGACGGTGACGCGGCAGATCGGGCTGGCATCGCGGACAGGTTCTGCCCGGCGGAAGGACCGGCTTGATGTGCTTGCACAAAGGCTGACCAACGGACGCAGTCGGGTCATCTCTGATGCAAGGCGAAAGACCGCCGAGGGACGCGAAAGGCTGGCACCTCTGGAAGGCCGGTTGCAGGCCGCCTTCGCCCGCAGCATCCATCAGCGGCAAGAGGCGATGCAGCGGCTGGACCGGATGCGCGTATCGCTTGGCTATACCCAGACGCTTGAGCGCGGTTTTGCCGTGATCCGCGACGCGACCGGGCAGATCGTCACCACGGCACAGGCCGCAGGCGAACAGGCAAGGCTTGAGATCGAGTTCGCCGATGGCACGCTGCCCGTGCGCAATGACCGCGACCCTCAGGGATCGCTGTTCTGATCCAAGGGCGGCGGTTTCGGTCGATCATCCCATTCGCTTGACAGGATACGCTGCGCATCGCCCTTGGGGTCCTCATATTGCCGGGACCGCAGCGACCAGAGAAACGCCGCAAGCCCGATGCCTCCAAGCAGAAGCGAGACCGGAATCAGGATGGACAGGATCTCCATCAGCGCAACCTCAACGCATTCAGCGTGACCGAGACCGAGCTTGCCGACATTGCAAGCGCGGCCATCAGCGGTGTCGCCAGCCCCGCCATCGCAAAGGGCACCGCGACGATATTATAGGCAACCGAGATCGCGAAATTCTCCTTGATCCGCCGCCGCGCCCGCTGTGCCAGATCGAGCGCCTCGGCAACGGGGGTCAGATCCTGCCCCATCAGCACGATATCCGACGCCACCCGGGCCGCGTCCAGAGCCGTCGCGGGCGAAACAGAGACATGCGCCCGGCTGAGCGCCGCCGTGTCGTTCAATCCGTCTCCGACCATCAGCACATGCGCACCATCCGCATGCAAAGCGGCAATTTCGGCCTCTTTTTCCGCCGGGGTGACTCCGGCCCGGAAACGGGAGATGCCGAATTGCGCCGCCGCATGCGCCACCGCCGCATCCGTGTCGCCGGACAGCATGACCACCTGCCGCCCCTGCGCCTTCAGCGCCGCGACAGTTTCAGCGGCACCGGGTCTTGGCGTATCGGCAAAGCGCAGAAGGACCGGCGTTTCGCCTGCGACAGACAGAACGGTGACGGGTCCCTCGGCATCCTGCGGGGTCTCGGCCCCCGCCCAATCGGCGCGGCCGAGCCGGAGCTCGCGGCCCTGCCATCTGGCGGTGACGCCGTATCCGGGCATCTCGGCGACCTGTTCCAGCGTGGCGGGCGTTACCCCTTCGGCCTCAAGCGCCGCCGCCAGAGCGCGTGACAGCGGGTGACCCGAGGCCGCCGCGACGGCCAGAGCAACCGGGCGCAGCGCAGGCGGTAAGGCCGAGGCGCCGACCAGTTCCGGCCTGCCAAGGGTCAGCGTGCCGGTCTTGTCGAAGACCACGATATCGACCTCGGCCATGCGCTCAAGCGCGGTCCCGTCCTTGATCAGCAAACCGCGCCGGAACAGCCGCCCCGAGGCCGCCGTCACCACCGCCGGAACCGCAAGTCCAAGCGCACAGGGGCAGGTGATAATCAGCACCGCCGCCGCGATATTCAGCGAGACGCGCCAGTCTCCAGTCTGCAACATCCAGACGCCGAAGGACAGAAGCGCCAGAAGATGCACTACAGGCGCATAGGCGCGTGAGGCACGTTCGGCAAGCGAGGCATATCGCCCCCGCGCCGCCTCGGCCATCGCTACCAGATCAGCCAGACGGGACAGAGAACTGTCGCGCCCCGCCGCCGTCACGCGAAGATCCAGCGGCCCGGTCAGGTTGATCTCGCCCGCAGACAGCGCATCACCGGGTCCGGCCTGCACCGGCAGGCTTTCGCCCGTCAACAGGGAACGGTCGATCTCTGACATGCCGGCAATCACCTGCCCGTCAGCGGGAAGCCGGGCGCCGGGACGCACACGGATGACATCGCCCGGCACGAGATCGGCAACGTTCACAATCCTTTCGCCACCATCGGCAACCAGTGAGGCGCGGGGCACTTCAAGTGCGGTCAGCTCCTCGGCGGCAGAGCGTGCAACGGCACGGGTCCGGTAATCCAGATAGCGCCCGACAAGCAAGAAGAAGCACAGCATCACCGCCGCATCGAAATAGGCATGACGCCCCGAATTAAGCGTCTCGAACAGCGAAATCGCCGTGGCGAGGATCAGCGCCAGAGAAATCGGCACGTCCATCCCCAGCCTGCCGCCTTTCAGCGAGGACCACGCGCTGACAAAGAAGGGTTGCCCGGCAAAGATCACCGTGGGCAAGGCGATCACGGCGGAAATCCAGTGGAACATGTCGCGGGTCGCGCCGGTCGCGCCGGACCAGACCGCCACTGACAGAATCATGATATTCATCATCGCAAACCCGGCAATGCCGATGCGCATCAGAATATCGCGGCCCTGCCGGTCAGCCGCGCTTGAACTCAGGGCCGCGCCGTCAAGCTCATGCGCCTCATAGCCGATCTTTTCCAGCACCGGGATGAATTCTGCGGCCTCGTGGCCCGGCGCGTCAATCATCACCCGGCGCAGGGTCAGGTTCACCCGCGCGGCGCGAACCCCGTCCTGCGCCATCAGCGCACGTTCAACATCGGTGATGCATGCCGCGCAATGTGCTGTCGGGATGGACAGGATCAGATCGCCGTGCAGCGCCGCCGCGGCAATCCGTCCCGCCAGAGGTGCTGCATCGCAGGCCGGGCAGGCGCTCAGCCGTGCATCATACCCCCTGCCCGCGCTCAGTTCCGCCATCTCAGTTCACCCTGCTTCCCGGATAGCCCGCAAGGCGCTGACGGAAGATCGTGCCATCGGGCGCATCCGCTTCCAGATGCACGACCCATGCGCCCGGAGCCAGTGCGACCTCGCCGATCCAGACGCCGCCACTATAGCGCATCGCGGGCGACACATCGTCACGCATCTGTGTCGGGCGGCTGATCGTCACGCGCAGGTCCTTGACCGGCGCAGGCAATCCCTGATCATCCGTGATCTTCAGCAGCAGCGCCTGCCCGTCATAGCTGGGTTCCGCCCGCCAGCCGAGCGCCTCCTGCGCGGCCCGCTCACGATCGAAATTCTGCGAGGCGACATAGGTGTTTGCGACTTCCAGCCCCGGAAAGGTACGGACCGCCCAGATCGCAAGCGCGGCATTCACCCCGATAATCACCCCGAACAGCGATATGAAGGCCAGCAACATCGTGCGCCCGCCAAGCCTGCGCTTTCCGGTGAACAGCAGGAACGGGGCAAAGAACACCGCTGCAAGCAGCAGAACGAGAAGCAGGCTCAGCGTGAAAGCGTTGATATCGCCAAAAATCGTCATCTCAGTTCCTTCCGTGGAAAACCGTGCCGACGCCCTCCTCGACGCCGGTTTCATCGCTGATCACCAATGTCACATCCGAGCTGGATTCCTGCGTCATGGCAGAACCCGGAGCGGCGGTCAGATAGACCCGGATCGTCGCTGTGGTGTCGGCGGGAACCGGAACCGTATCGCCCTCGGCCCCTTCGATGCGCAGATCCAGATCCGGCAGGGCCGCCCCCTGAGCATCGCTTACGGAAACGGTAAAGGGGATGTCGCGTCCCTGCATATTGCGCAGGCGCATTTCATAGGTATTGCGGATCGAGCCATCCGCCAGCGTCACGAAGATCGGGTTGCGCACAGGGGTCACGTTCAGATCGAATGGCGCACGGGTGAACAGCGCCACCAGCATCGCGACGCCAATTGCGGACCACATGGCGAAATACAGCAAGGTCCGGGGGCGCAGCACATGACGGATCAGCGAATCGCCCTCTTGCCCGGTGCGCTCGGCGGTTTCGTCTTTCAGCGCCATATAGTCGATCAGCCCGTGCGGCTTGTCGATCCGGTCCATGATTTCGTTGCATGCATCGATGCACAAAGCGCAGGTGATGCATTCAAGCTGCTGCCCGTTCCGGATATCGATCCCCATCGGGCAGACATTGACGCAGGCGAAACAGTCGATGCAGTCGCCCTTTTCGCCCGGAGGCTGGTCCGATTTCGTGGCCTCTCCCTTGTGGATCTTGCCGCGCTCTTCGCCGCGCCATTCGCGATAGGCGACAGTCAGCGTGTCCTCATCCATCATCGCGCCCTGAATACGCGGCCAGGGGCAGGCATAGATGCAGATCTGTTCACGCGCGAAGCCACCGAAGAAGAATGTGGTCCCGGTCATGAAGGCCATCGTCAGATACGAGACGGGATGCGCCTGACCCTTCAGCAGATCGCCAAGCAATGTCGGCGCATCGGTGAAATAGAAAATCCACGCACCGCCCGTGGCCAGTCCGATCAGCAGCCATAACACCCATTTCGTCAGTCGCAGCCGGATCTTGTGGGCGTCCCATTTCGACCGGTACAGCCTGATCTGAGCGTTGCGGTCTCCCTCGATCCAGCGCTCGACATGCACGAACAGATCCGTCCAGACCGTCTGCGGGCAGGCATAGCCGCACCAGACCCGCCCCAGAACCGAGGTGAACAGGAACAGGCCCAGACCCGCCATCACCAGCAACCCGGCGACGAAATAGAATTCATGCGGCCAGATCTCGATCCAGAAGAAGAAGAAACGGCGATTGGTCATATCGACCAGCACAGCCTGATCGGGCATGGCCGGACCCCGATCCCAACGCAGCCACGGCGTGACATAATAGATCGTCAGGGCGATCCCCATGATGATCCATTTGAGACGCCGGAATCTGCCCCTGACCGCCTTCGGGAAAATCGGCTCTCGCGCGGCATAGAGGCGGGGCGGATCAATTTCCGGGGTCGACATGAACTGGCTCCTTGGGCTCGTTCTCTGCGGATAAGCTCAGCCATCGCCTTGGACCTTGACCTGCATCAACCGCGTGCCACAATTATATATATGCAGTGCGGGTTTTGATGCATGAGCCGCTTTGTCGCAGCCTGCCTCACCCGGAAATGAAGAAAGGGACAGGTTTCCCTGTACCTTGTTGTTGGAAGCCGGCCCCTCAGGAAACGCGCGAACAGGACGAGGGGCCGGCGCCATCCCGGTGATCTGAGACCACCGGAATTCGCATGGTTATTCTCCGCCTCCGAGGCTGTGGACATAATAGGACACAGCCCGGATATCGTCTTCGGACAAGCGCGGAGACCAGTTCGGCATCACCCCGAAACGGGCGTCATACACCGACTGCCGGATCGACGCCTCGTCGCCGCCATACAGCCAGACAGCATCGGTCAGATCTGGCGCTCCCTGCATACGGTCGCCGGTGCCGTCCTCCATGTGACAGACCGAGCAGTTATCCAGGAAAACCGTCTCTCCCGCAGCGGCCTGCGCGGCGTCATTGGGTTGCCCGGACATGGCCAGAACCGTCTGGGTCACCTGATCGATCTGCTCGTCGTCCAACATGCCGTCGAGGCCGAAGCGCGGCATTTCCGAATAACGCGCATCGGGATCGTCCTCATTCCGGATGCCGTGGGTAACCGTGGTGTGGATCTCATCCAGAGAGCCGCCCCACAGCCAGTCATTATCCAGCAGGTTCGGATAGCCTTTCGCCCCTGCCGCGCCGGAGCCGTGACATTGAGCGCACCATGTCGCGAACACCGCACGACCGGCATTCATCGAGTAATTCACCAGCTCGGGATCGGCGGCAATCGCGTTCAGCTCGGTCTCTACCAGTTTTTGCTGAATACTGGCATTGGCCTCATCATAACGCTGGATCTCAGCGGCGACCTCTTTGCGGTAATCGGTGCCGAGAATACCCTGCGTGGCGCCATTGATCATCGGCCATGCCGGATAGAAGATCGTATAGCCGAAGCCCCAGACGATCGTGGCATAAAACATCCACAGCCACCAGCGGGGCAGCGGGTTGTCATATTCCTCGATCCCGTCCCAGCTATGCCCGGTCGATGAGACCTGTTTCAGCATCCCTCCGGCCCGCTGCTTGCCGGTCCGGGGACCGGCGCGGCGCGGGCGCGGTTTTCCCGGCTCATGCAGGTTCTTGCCCTGCGCCTCTCCGGTCGGATTTTCGACGATGTCCTTTGCATGTCCGGCATCGGCGGCAGCCCGTTCCAAGGCGATCCGGTTCTCGGGGTTCTGCGGGCTGTCGGGTTTGTCAGCGTCGTTTTCAGTTCCGGCCATCACTGCTTCTCCTTCTCGGCGTCTTCGGTTGCCGGCCGCGTTTCGTTGCGGAAGATGCTTTCCGACGCATATTTATAGGTGGCCCGCGATCCGGGGCGGAACGCCCAGAGGATCACGCCCAGGAAGATCAGAAACAAAGCCAGAAGAGCCCAGCTATCGGCGAATTGGCGGGTAATGCTGTAGGTATCCATCACACGTTCCTCAACGGTTCGGGTCAGGCTCGAAGGTCGAGAAATCGACCAGAGTGCCAAGCATCTGAAGATAGGCGATCAGCGCGTCCATTTCGGAGATTCCGGGCTGACGGTCGAAATTGCGCTGCTGCATCTTGGGATAGCGTTCCTCAAGCCCGTCGGAATCTCCGAACGGGTCGGCCTGGGCGATGAAATCCGCCCGGGCAAGTTCGATCATCTCATCGGTATAGGGAACCCCGACCATGGATTCGGTCCGCACACGCTGGACCATATCTTCGCCGGTCAGCATCCGGTCTTCGAGGAAACCATAGGATGGCATGATCGATTCCGGCACCACGGATTGCGGATCGCGCAGATGGTCCAGATGCCACTCATCCGAATAGCGCCCCCCGACCCGCGCCAGATCCGGTCCAGTCCGCTTCGAGCCCCACTGGAACGGATGATCGTACATCGACTCGGCAGCAAGGCTGTAATTGCCGTAGCGCTCGACCTCGTCCCGCATCGGGCGGATCATCTGGCTGTGACAGACATAGCAGCCCTCACGGACATAGATGTCGCGCCCGGCCAGTTCCAGCGGTGTATAGGGACGCATCCCCTCGACCTTCTCGATGGTGTTCTCGATATAGAACAGCGGCGCGATCTGGACGATGCCGCCAATGGTGACGACGATGAAGGAAAAGACCAGAAGCAGGGTCGCGTTTTTCTCGATAATCTTGTGTTTTTCAAGAATCTGCATGGCTCGGCCCCCTTATTCCGCCGGGACAGTTGCTGTGGTGGAGTGAACCGGTTCCTGCTTTGCGACCGTCGCCCAGAGATTCCAGGCCATGATCGCGCCGCCCGCCAAATACAGCGTGCCGCCGAGGAAACGGACCACGTTCATCGCATATTTCGCCTGAACCGTGTCTGCGAAGGCGTTGACCAGGAAGCCCTGATCGTCGACCTCACGCCACATCAGCCCTTCCATGATCCCCGAGACCCACATCGAGGCCGCGTAAAGAACCAGCCCGATCGTCGCCAGCCAGAAATGCCAACTGACCAGTTGCAGGCTGTACAGCCGCTCACGCCCCCAGAGCTTCGGCACAAGGTAATACAGTGCCCCGAAAGTGATCATGCCGTTCCAGCCAAGCGCGCCGGAATGCACATGCCCGATGGTCCAGTCGGTATAATGGCTCAGCGAGTTGACGGCCTTGATCGACATCATCGGTCCCTCGAAGGTCGCCATGCCGTAGAAGCCCACCGCAACGACCATCATGCGGATGATCGGATCGGTGCGCAGCTTGTCCCAAGCTCCCGACAGCGTCATCAGTCCGTTGATCATGCCCCCCCATGAGGGCATCCACAGCATCACCGAGAACACCATTCCCAGCGTCGAGGCCCAGTCTGGCAGCGCGGTATAATGCAGGTGGTGCGGACCGGCCCAGATATACAGGAAGATCAGCGCCCAGAAATGGATGATCGACAGTTTATAGCTGTAAACCGGACGTTCGGCCTGTTTCGGGATGAAGTAATACATCATCCCCAGGAAACCGGCGGTCAGGAAGAAGCCCACCGCATTATGGCCGTACCACCATTGCGTCATCGCATCCTGCACCCCGGCGAAAACCTGCACGGATTTCGCCCCGAACAGGCTGACCGGGATCGCCAGATTATTCACCACGTGAAGCATCGCGATGGTCACGATGAAGGACAGGTAGAACCAGTTGGCCACGTAGATATGCGGCTCGCGCCGTTTCATGATCGTGCCAAGATAGACAAGAAGATAAACCACCCAGACCAGGGTCAGCCACCAGTCAACATACCATTCCGGCTCGGCGTATTCCTTGGACTGGGTGGCCCCCAGAATATACCCGGTCGCGGCCAGCACGATGAAAAGCTGATACCCCCAGAACACGAACCACGCAGCTTTGCCGCCCCATAGACGCGCGGCGCAGGTCCGCTGCACGACGTAGAAAGAGGTCGCGATCAGCGCATTGCCGCCAAAGGCGAAAATAACTGCCGAGGTATGCAGGGGGCGAAGCTTGCCGAAATTCAGATAGCCCTGCATCGTCTCGGAAAAATTAAGCGCCGGCCAGGCAAGCTGAGCCGCGATGGTCACCCCGACAAGAAACCCGACCACACCCCAGAACACGGTGGCGATGACCCCGGCACGGATCACACCGTCCTGGTATTCGCGTTCGCTGACCTCCGGGTGCGGCTCTTCGGTATGGCGAAGCTGATAAATGAAGAAGCTGCCCGCAAACAGCATCACGATCGCCATATTGACCGTATAGGCCAGATCGCGGCCATAGCTTGCGGCGATCGCGGCAATCACCGTTATCAGACCAAGTAGTATCAGCTTGATATAATCAGACATGGGTTCCTGTCCCCTTCCAGTGGCGAAAGGCACCCGAATCGCATCGCCTCCGATACGACGGGCATTCTTTACTAACCCGTTCCTAGACGCGGCGGACGCTGCCGACTTTGATCTGCGTCAAGTCACGATTGCGCGTCTCAAACTAATTTGATGATGCGGCGGATCCGCCGGTCGCTTGCCAACCGGCCCGATGTGCCGAAGACTGGTCCAAACCGGCGAAAGGAAATCAACATGGCCTATAAATCCATACTGACAGTCGTTTCCACGGAAGGTCATCAGCGTCAGCTTGAGGCTGCGATAGAAATCACCCGCCGCGAGGACGCCCATCTCGATGTTTTCTGCCTCGGAGTCGATCACTCCCAGACCGGCTATTACTATGCCGGAGCCTCTGCTTATGTCTTTCAGGAAAGCATCGACAAGGCGATGGCCGCCGCCGAGGATCTCGAAGCCAGCGTCCGGAAACGGCTGGGCTCCGAAGATATCCGCTGGTCCGTCGAAAGCGCCGTGGCGCAGGTCGGCGGCCTGACCACGCTGATCGGGATGCGTGCGCGGTTTTCGGATCTGGTCGTACTGACCCGCCCCTACAGCGAAAACGCCTCACCCGATGCCGAGGCCGTCACCGAGGCCGCCCTGTTCGAAGGTGCGGCCGCCGTTCTGATCGTTCCCGAAGGCAAACTCCCCGCCGATTTCGGAAGCAGGATCCTCATTGCATGGAGCCAGTCGGAAGAGGCGATGACCGCCGTCAGAAGAGCCATGCCCCTGCTCAAAGCCGCGGAACGCGTCGAGATCGCAGTGGTCGATCCCTCGCCCCACGGTCCCGAACGCTCCGATCCCGGCGGCCCCTTGTGCCAGATGCTGACCCGCCACGGCGTCAAGGCCGAAATCGCCGTGCTGGCACGCACCCTGCCCCAGATCAGCGACATTATCAGCCACCGCGCCACGGAAATCGGAGCCAATCTGATCGTGATGGGTGCCTATGGTCACTCGCGCTTCCGCGAAGCCATCCTCGGCGGCACGACGCGGAACATGTTAGGCAAAACCCAACTCCCCATTCTGATGGCCCGCTGATCAACCGCGTTCTCCTTCATAAAAATACCCAAAACCCACCGCCCGCCGCAAAACCGGCGGGCGAATTTTCCTGCCAACACAGCACGGAACCACACACCGGATCAAACGAACTGCTCCCGGGTCAGCCGCTCTTCCAGCCCGTGACCGGGGTCGAAAAGCAGGCGATGCTTGATGCTTGCCTCTGATCTGATCTCGACGGCACGCACCGAATCGACGCCGCGCGAATCCGCATCCGCCATGACCGGACGTTTCTCGGGCTCCAGCACATCGAACCGGACGACCGCCGCACGCGGCAGGATCGCGCCACGCCAGCGGCGGGGCCGGAATGCCGCGATTGCGGTCAGCGCAAGCACATCCGATCCCATCGGCAGGATCGGACCGTTCGCGCTGTAATTATACGCCGTCGATCCCGCCGGGGTGCAGAGCAGCGCCCCGTCACAGATCAGCTCATCCAGACGCACACGCCCATTCACCGAGATCCGCAGCTTCGCCGCCTGAGGCCCGGCGCGCAGAAGACTGACCTCGTTGATCGCCAGAGCGACATATTCGCGCCCATCAGCCGTCGTCGCTGTCATCGCCAGCGGGTTGGTCACGGTTTCCTCGGCTGCTGCGATACGCTCGGGCAGGTCGCCGACAGCGTAATCGTTCATCATGAACCCGACCGTGCCGCGATTCATGCCGTAAACCGGCAGCCCCTTGTTCTGATGCATCACGCTCAGCATCAGCCCGTCGCCGCCAAGCGCCACCACGACATCGGCCTCACGCCATCTGTGCTGACCGTATCTTTCGGTCAGCTCGGTCAGCGCCGATTGCGCGGTCTCGGTTTCACTGGCAACGAAATGCATTCTCATGCCCGCCATCATGGCGGGCCGCGCGATCATGTCCAGCCGCAATCGCGCCTTGCAGGGCTTTGCCCGCGCAGAAAAAGCCGCTAAACGACTGATATACCGTGCCCGAAGGAGCAGCCTATGAATCGCGACCAGTTCTTCACCGAAAACCTCTCTGCCGCCGACCCAGAGATCAGCGCCGCCATCGGCAAAGAGCTGGGACGACAGCGTGATGAGATCGAGTTGATTGCCTCGGAAAATATCGTCAGCAAGGCGGTGCTCGAAGCGCAGGGTTCGGTGCTGACCAATAAATACGCCGAGGGCTATCCGGGTAAGCGCTATTACGGTGGCTGCGAATATGTCGATATCGTCGAAACGCTTGCGATTGAACGTGCGAAGCAGCTTTTCGGCGCGGAATTCGCCAATGTTCAGCCCAATTCCGGCAGCCAGATGAACCAGGCGGTGTTTCTGGCGCTTCTGAAGCCGGGCGATACGTTCATGGGTCTGGACCTGAATTCCGGCGGCCACCTGACGCATGGCTCTCCGGTCAATATGTCGGGGAAATGGTTCAACGTGGTCAGCTATGGTGTGCGTGAGCAGGATAACCTTCTGGATATGGAGGAAATCCGCGAGAAGGCGCATGAGCATAAGCCGAAGCTGATCCTTGCCGGCGGCACCGCCTATAGCCGGGTCTGGGACTGGGCGGCCTTCCGGGAAATCGCCGATGAGGTCGGTGCCTATCTGATGGTCGATATGGCCCATATCGCCGGTCTGGTCGCGGGTGGCGTGCACCCTTCGCCGGTTCCTCATGCCCATGTCGTAACCACCACGACCCATAAATCACTGCGTGGTCCGCGTGGCGGGATCGTGCTGACGAATGACGCCGATATCGCCAAAAAGATCAACTCGGCCGTATTCCCCGGGCTTCAGGGTGGCCCGCTGATGCATGTCATCGCCGCCAAGGCGGTTGCCTTCAAGGAGGCGCTCGATCCGTCCTTCGCGGATTACGCGGCGCAGGTCGTCCGCAACGCGCAGGCTCTGGCGGATGAGCTGATGAAGGGCGGCATCGACATCGTGTCGGGCGGCACCGATAACCATCTCTGTCTGGCCGATCTGCGTCCCAAAGGCGTGACCGGCAAAGCCGCCGAGGCCGCTCTGGGTCGCGCCAATATCACCTGCAACAAGAACGGCGTGCCCTTCGATCCGGAAAAACCCTTCGTGACCTCGGGGATCCGCCTGGGTGCGCCCGCAGGAACCACGCGCGGCTTTGGTGAGGCCGAGTTCCGACAGATCGCACTCTGGATCGTCGATGTGGTCGACGGGCTGGCCGCGAATGGCGAGGACGGCAACGCCGAGACCGAAGCCCGTGTCGCGTCCGAAGTCAGTGACCTCTGCGCCCGGTTCCCGCTTTACGAGGGGATGTGAGCGAGGGCGACCTCCGCGCGGGTCGCACAAGACGGCTTGAACATCGTCTCGGCAACTGGGCCCGCGCCCGGCTGCCGGGGCCGGTTCGCGATCTGGTCATGTTCACCTTGAAAATGGGGTGGTCCGCGCTTTTCGGCGGGCTGCTGCTGATCGCGATCCTTCTCAGCAAGTCGGTCTGGCAGCCCGACTGGGCGCTTGAGCGCTATGACGCCTTGTTCCTGTTCGCCGTCGCTGTGCAGGCACTGTTTCTGGCGCTGCGCATGGAAAGCGGGGCCGAGGCCCGCGTGATCCTGCTGTTCCATATCACCGGCACCGCGATGGAGTTGTTCAAGACCTGGGCCGGATCATGGGCATATCCCGAGCCCGCTTTCTTCCGCATCGCCGGAGTGCCGCTGTTTTCAGGCTTCATGTATGCCTCGGTCGGGTCCTTCATCGCGCGGGCCATTCGCAATTTCGACATGCGCTATGTCCCCTACCCGCCCTTTCCGGCAACGGTTCTGCTGGCCGTGGCGATTTATGTGAATTTCTTCGCCCATCACTATCTGCCCGATATTCGCTGGCTGCTTTTTGCCGCCACAATCCTGATCTATGGCCGCACATGGATCTGGTTCCGCATCAGCCGCTGGTATCGCCTGCCGATGGTGATCTCGGCCTTTCTGGCCAGCCTGTTCCTCTGGATCGCCGAGAATATCGGCACCCATACCGGCACTTGGCTGTATGCCGGGCAGAACGAGGCGCAGCTTGTCAGCTTTGCCAAGATCGGCTCATGGTATCTGCTGCTTTATGTCAGCTTCGTCACCGTCACGCTGGCCGCGCCGGGCGCCATCATCAATGCACGCCGCCCCCGCGACGCGACGCACCCCATTGCCGAGCCGCAACGGCAAGGATAGCCTGCCCGCAAATCTTTGCAGGAGAATATCATGCCCCAACCGCAAAGCTGGGAAAAACGCGCCGAGGAATATTCCTTCTACGGGTTCACCGACCTGCCAAGCGTCCATGAACGCGGCACGGTGGTCGTCACCCACGGCGAAGGCCCCTATATCTTTGATACGAATGGCAAACAATATCTCGACGCCAATTCCGGGCTGTGGAACATGGTGGCCGGCTTCGACCATAAGGGCCTGATCGAGGCCGCGAAGGCGCAATATGACCGCTTCCCCGGCTATCACGCGTTTTTCGGGCGCATGTCGGATCAGACCGTGATGCTGTCGGAAAAGCTGGTCGAGGTTTCGCCCTTCGAACGCGGCAAGGTTTTCTACACGAACTCCGGCTCGGAAGCCAATGATACGATGGTCAAGATGCTGTGGTTCCTTGGCGGGTCCGAGGGCAAGCCGCAGAAGCGCAAGATCCTGACCCGCTGGAATGCCTATCATGGCGTGACTGCCGTATCGGCCTCCATGACTGGCAAGCCCTATAATGAGGTGTTCGGCCTGCCGCTTGACGGGTTCATCCATCTGGGCAGCCCGCATTACTGGCGTTTCGGCGAAGATGGCGAGACCGAAGAGCAATTCACCGCACGTCTGGCGAAGGAACTGGAAGAGGTGATCGCCCGCGAAGGTGCCGACACTATTGCCGGTTTCTTTGCCGAACCGGTGATCGGCGCGGGTGGTGTGATCCCTCCGTCAAAGGGTTATTTCCAGGCCATCCAGCCGATCCTGAAAAAGCACGGCATCCCCCTGATCGCGGATGAGGTGATCTGCGGCTTCGGGCGCACCGGGAATACCTGGGGCAGCCAGACCTATGATTTCGTGCCGGATGCGATCATTTCCTCGAAGAACCTGACCGCGGGCATGTTCCCGATGGGCGCGGTGATCCTCGGGCCGGAACTGGCGGATCGCCTGGATGCCGCCGTTGAGGCGATCGAGGAATTCCCGCATGGTTTCACCGCCTCGGGCCATCCGGTCGGCTGCGCCATCGCGCTGAAAGCCATCGACGTGGTGATGAATGAGGGGCTGGCGGATAACGTCAAACGCCTCGCCCCCCGGATGGAGAACGGCCTGCGCGAGATCATGAACCGCTCGAACCATATCGGAGAGCTGCGCGGCGTCGGCTATATGTGGGCGCTTGAGGCCTGTCTGGACCCGGCGACGAAAACCCCCTTTGCGGGTGATCTGTCGGTCAGCGAGCGGATCGCGAATACCTGCACCGATATGGGCCTGATCTGCCGCCCTCTGGGTCAATCCATCGTGCTGTGCCCGCCCTTCGTGCTGACCGAAGGGCAAATGGATGAGATGTTCGACAAGCTGGAAAAGGCGCTGAACAAGGTCTTTGCCGAGGTGGCATAAGCAGACCATTCCCGGGATGGCAGGCAATCGCCGTATCCATCCGGTTCATGACAAGAAAAACGGGGGCGCATGGCCCCCGTTTTTCATTGGTGCATATCATGACGCGCTATTGCGACGGCGCGGTAAGCCCCGGAGGAGGCCCTGACAGCGGATCGACGCTTTCCGGAGCCTCGGATGGCGATGACGGTGCCTCGAAAGAAGGCGGGCCGCCCAGATCCCCGATACCGCCCGAAGATGTCGCGGGCTGAGTTTGCGGCGCATCCTGCCCGCCCGGCGCGGCATCGCTGCCGAAGGGCGTTCCACCCAGACCGCCAAGCGATCCAAAACCGCCGAAACTGTCGCCGCTACCGCTCATCGGGATGGTGAAATCCACGTTTTCAAGATCCACCGGCTCACCCTTGTAATGCATGACCAGTCCGGGGAACAGGATCACCACCCCGATCATCAGGATCTGGATAAAGACGAACGGCACCGCACCCCAATAGATCTGGCTTGTCTTGACCGGCTGCGTCACCAGCCCGGTGATCTTGTCGGTATAAGGCACTTTTGGCGCGACGGATCGCAGATAGAACAGCGCGAAACCGAAGGGCGGATGCATGAAGGATGTCTGCATATTCACCCCGAGGATCACCCCGAACCAGATCAGGTCGATCCCAAGGCTTTCCGCTGCCGGGGCCAGAAGCGGCACGATGATGAAGGCCAGTTCGAAGAAATCGAGGAAGAAGGCCAGCAGGAACACCATGATCGAGACGACGATCAGGAAACCATATTCGCCGCCGGGCAATGAGGTCAGCAGATGCTCGACCCAGATATGCCCGTTCACGCCATAGAAGGTCAGCGAGAACACCCGTGCGCCCACAAGGATGAACATCACGAAACTGGCCAGACGCGTGGTCGAGGCAAGCGCCTGCCGGATCACGTCATAGCTGAGCCGCCCCTTCACCGCCGACAGCACAAGCGCACCGACGGCCCCCATCGCGCCACCTTCGGTCGGGGTCGCCCATCCAAGGAAAATCGTGCCCAGAACGAAGAATACAAGCGCCAGAGGCGGCACCAGAACGATAATCACCTGCTGCGCCAGACGGCTGAGAATGCCAAGGCTGTTTTCCTCGCGCGGGGTGAAGTCGATCACGCCGCCAAGCAGTTTCATCAGCGCCGAGAAGATCAGGAACGCCAGAATCGCCGCGGCGAAAACCGCTGTGATCAGCACACCGACACGCTGATTTGTGCCAAGACCGCTGACGAATCCGGTCTCGACGACGGCATTCATGGCGAACCATGCAATCCCCGCCGCGATCAGCGCGATCACGATCTTGACGCCGAAGCGCCAGCCCTCCTTGTCAGTCATCGCGACGATAAACAGGAAGCCGACCGCCGCCGCCGCGCCAAGAATATCGGCATTGCTGCCCTGCGTCTCGTACAGCCAGCGATGTGCGCCGAAGGCCACACCGACGGCAATCAACAGCACGATCAGCAGCGACATGACGCCAGAACCCAGTGTCCGCGCCTCTTTCGGCAAAGCCGGAACCGAGTTCGGCCGCAGGATCGACATGATGAAGATATAGCTGAGATAGATCCCGGTCAGAACCAGACCCGGAATCAGCGCACCCTTATACATATCCCCGACCGAGCGGCCCAACTGGTCGGCCATCACGATCAGCACCAGCGAAGGCGGAATGATCTGCGCCAGAGTTCCCGAGGCGGCAATCACCCCCGTCGCGATGCGCCGGTCATAGCCATAACGCAGCATGATCGGCAGCGAGATCAGCCCCATCGCGATCACCGAAGCCGCCACGACACCCGTCGTCGCCGCAAGAAGCGCACCGACAATGATCACCGCATAGGCAAGACCGCCGCGCACCGGCCCGAAAAGCTGGCCGATCGTGTCCAGCAGGTCTTCGGCCATGCCGGATTTCTCCAGCAATATGCCCATGAAGGTAAAGAACGGAATCGCCAGCAATGTCTCATTGGACAACACCCCCCACAGCCGGTCCGGCATGGTGCCAAGCAGATTCCAGTCCAGATAGATCGAATCGGAAAGCGGGGCCAGTTCGACACCGATCACGAAGAAAAGCAGCCCGTTCGCGGCAAGGGCAAAGGCCACCGGATAGCCGAACAGCAGAAACAGGATCAGCGAAACGAACATGATCGGCGCCATGTTCTGCGCGATAAGCTCCATCATGAGCGGGTCCCCCGATTATCGTTCCTCTCGGGCGGATGACCGGCATCCGGATCTGTCAGCGGATGGTCCGTATCGGCGAAACCTGCCCCGGCCCGCAGCGAATCGTCGATCTCAAGCGGAGCGTGATGCGATTTCAGCTCATGCGGGTCTTCGATCAATCCGCGCATCACCGCGATCTTCTTGATGATCTCAGAGATACCCTGCAGGAATAAAAGGATAAATCCGACCAGCAGCAGCCCCTTCGCAGGCCACAGGATCAGCCCCCCGGCGCTTGCCGAGACCTCGCCCCGTTCGAAAGAACGGATCACATAGGGGAACAGAAAATACAGCATCACCAGCGTGAAAGGCATCAGAAACAGCAAATGCCCGATCAGGTCGATCCAGTGCTGTACCCGGCGCGACCACGCGCCATAAACGATGTCGATACGGATATGTTCGTTTTCCAGCAGCGTATAGGCCGCCGCGCCAAGAAACGCCGCGCCGTACAGATACCATTGCAGTTCCAGCCACATATTCGAGGATGTGCTGAACATCTTGCGGATAATCGCGTTGCCCGCGCTGATCAGAACAGCTAGCAGGATCAGCCATGACACGGCCTTCCCGATCATTGCGTTGAGGCGGTCGATGCCGCGCGCCAGGGCCAAAAGCCCACCCATCAGGTTTCCTCCCTTTGACACGCGCCCGAAATGCCGGGCGGGTCCATAAGCGTTTGCGTTTTGTAGCGTTCCGTTTCGTCCATTCAACCCTTTTCGCAGAGATCCGGTAAAGCCCCCGATCGGCAGCCAGCCGAACGCGACGCGCCGTCACCCCGGAAGAACGGACCTTGCGCGAGGTTTCTTTTTGCCTAACCTTGTCCCATTCCGGCGCCGACAGACGCGCCAGTACTCAATGGGAGAGGACCTTATGAGAAAATTCCTGATAAGCACCGCCATCGCGACGACATTCGCGCTGCCCTCGCTGGCGGCAACAGTCGCCGAGGGCGATGAGCTGGCGGAAACGCAGGAATACAACTTCTGGCTGCTGGATGCGATCAAGACCACCGATCCGCAGAAAAACACCGATGTAGAGGGCTCGCAAGTCCTTCGCCAGCTTTTTGAAGGGCTGATGAACGAAGACGAAAAAGGCGCAATGGTTCCCGGCGTGGCAACGGATTACACCGTGTCCGAGGACGGGCTGACCTATACGTTCAACCTGCGCCCGGAAGCGAAATGGTCGAATGGCGAACCCGTCACGGCCGGCGATTTCGTCTATGGCTGGCAGCGGGCGGTCGATCCGGCCAACGCCTCGCAATATGCGTGGTTCATGGAGCTGATGAATATCGTCAACGCCTCGGAAATCGTGGCGGGCGACATGGCGCCGGACCAGCTTGGCGTGACTGCCGTTGACGACAACACGCTTGAGGTCAAACTGACCAAGCCAACCCCCTATTTCGTCAAGATGACCAGCCACACGACCACCTTCCCGGTGCTGAAATCGGTAGTGGACGAATTTGGCGATGACTGGACCCAGCCGGGCAATCTGGTCGGCAATGGCGCTTTCGTGCTGACCGATCACAATCTCGGCGTGACCATCACGATGGAAAAGAACCCGGAATACTGGGACGCCGATAATGTTATCCTGACCAAGATGACCGGCATCACCGTCAACGACCAGAACGTCGCCCTGACCCGCTATCAGGCCGGAGAGCTGGACCGGATGGACATTCCCGCCGGGCAATATCCGCGCCTGAAAGAGGAATTCCCGGATGAGGCGGTCTCGATGCCGTATTCCTGTTCCTATGCCTATCTGGTCAATATGTCGGACAAAGGCCGCGAAGAGTTGCAGGACCCGAATATCCGCCGCGCTCTTGCCCTTGGCCTGAACCGCGACATCATCGTCGAACAGGTGCTTCAGGGCGGTCAGCGCCCGTCCTATAACTGGACCCATTGGGCCACCGAGGGCTTCGAGATGCCCGAGATCGAAATGGCCGGCATGACGCAGGAGGACCGCACCGCCGAGGCCAAGCGCCTGCTGGAGGAAGCCGGTTATACCCCGGATAATCCGCTGAATCTGACGCTGAACTATAACACCTCCGAGGACCACAAGAAGATCGCCGTGGTCGCACAGCAGATGTGGAAGCCTCTGGGCGTAAATCTGACGCTGAACAATATGGAATGGAAGGTCCATACCGACCGCATGCAGAATCAGGATTTCGAACTGGCCCGCTATGCATGGTGTGCGGATTACAACGAAGCCTCGACCTATCTCGATTATTTCCGCTCGACCGGGTCGAATTACGGTGAGTTCAACAACGCGGAGTATGACGCGCTGCTGGATGAGGCCGTGACCTCGGACAACCCGAATGAGCAATATACTGCAGCCGAGCAGATCCTTGCCGCGGAACTGCCGCTGATCCCGATTTATCACTACGCCAATGTCGATATGATCAAGCCCTATGTGAAGGGGCTGGCGCTCGAAAACGTGATGGATAACTGGTACGGTAAGGACATGTATATCACTGCGCATTAATCGCGCCGTGACATCAATGACCGGGACGGGGTTTCCGTCCCGGTCTCCGCGCCCTATAAGCGCGCCCCTTACCGCCCTCGCGGCACCTGACGGAACCAGAGGATGTTCGGATTTATTTTGCGACGTCTGGCGGTGGCGATCCCAACGCTGCTGCTGCTGATCATATTTTCATTCCTGCTGATGCATGCCGCTCCTGGCGGTCCCTTCACGCAGGAACGCGGCCTGCCCCCTCAGGTTCTGGCGAATCTTGAGGCGAAATACGGGCTGGACGATCCGCTGTGGAAGCAGATTGTCGATTATGTCTGGGGTATTCTGCGCCATTTCGATTTCGGTCCCAGCTTCGTTTATCCCGACCGTACGGTGAACGAGATCATCGCAGCCGGTTTCCCGGTGACGCTGACCTATGGGCTTCTGTCCTTCATTCTTGCCGTCGTGGTGGGCGTCTGTCTGGGGGCGGCGGCGGCGATCCGGCAGAATACATGGCTGGATTATCTGGCTGTCGGGATTTCCATCGGCGCGCAGGTGCTGCCGAATTTCGTCATGGCGCCGATCCTCGTTCTGATCTTCACGCTCAGTCTCGGCTGGCTGCCCGGCGGCGGGTGGAGCTTCGATAACCCCGATTACTGGATCATGCCGGTAATCGCGCTTGGCACATCCTATATGGCCTCAATCGCGCGGATCACCCGGTCCTCGATGCTGGAAGTGCTGAGCTCCAACCATATCCGCACCGCCCGCGCCAAGGGCCTGCCGGAAAGCCGCGTGATCCGCAAACATGCGCTCAAACCCGCACTTCTGCCGGTGATTTCCTATCTCGGCCCGGCCTTTGTGTCGATGATCACCGGATCGGTGGTGATCGACATGTATTTCTCGACCGGCGGGATCGGGAAAAGCTTCGTGGATTCCGCGCTGAACCGGGATTACGCCGTAATGATGGGGGTCACGATCCTTGTCGGAGCGCTGACGATCCTGTTCAGCCTTATCGTCGATATCCTCTATGCGTGGATCGACCCGAAGATCAGGTATTGACGCCATGACCATGATCGAAAACGATAAAATAAAGGGCATGTCCGACCACATGGCGGCGGAAGAGGTCCGCGGCCGCAGCCCTTGGGCTGATGCCCGCAAGCGTTTTCTTAAGAACAAGGCAGCGATGGTCGCGCTGATCGTGCTGGTGCTGATCATCCTCTTCGCGATTTTCGGGCTGATGGTGGCAGAGTGGGAATACGACTCCATCGACTTCATGGTCATGGGATCTGCCGCGACGCAGGGCGCGCCCTCGCTTGAGAACGGGCATTATTTCGGCACGGACGATCTGGGTCGCGACATCTATGCCCGCACGGTGATGGGCACGCGGATTTCGCTGATGGTCGGCACGGTCGGCGCATTGGTCGCGGTGGTGGTCGGCACGCTCTATGGCGCGACCTCGGGCTATATCGGCGGGCGCACCGATCAGGTGATGATGCGCCTTGTCGATATCCTGCTGTCCATCCCCTATATGTTCGTGCTGATCCTGCTTCTGGTGATCTTCGGACGGCGGCTGGAGATGCTGTTTCTCGGCATCGGGCTGATTTCATGGCTGGAGATGTCGCGCATCGTGCGCGGCCAGACCCTGACGCTGAAGAACCGCGAATTCATCGAGGCGGCGCGGGCGACCGGTGTGCCGACATGGAAGATCATCATCCGCCATATCGTGCCGAACCTGCTGGGTGTCGTCGCGGTCTATGCCACGCTGCTGGTGCCACTGATGATCCTGACCGAAAGCTTCATCAGCTTCCTCGGCCTCGGCGTGCAGGAACCGCTGACCTCATGGGGGGCGCTGATCTCGGAAGGAGCCGGAACGATGCGCTATGGCACGATCTGGCAGCTTGGTTTCCCGCTTGGTTTTTTCTGCGTCACGCTGTTCGCGCTGTTCTTCATCGGCGACGGGCTGCGCGATGCGCTTGATCCGAAGGACCGCTGATATGGCACTTCTGGAGGTAAAGGATCTGAATGTCAGCTTCACCACCAATGATGGTGAGGTCCACGCCGTCAACGGCATCAACCTGTCGCTGGATCGCGGCCAGACGCTTGGCGTGGTGGGCGAATCCGGTTCGGGAAAATCGCAGCTTTCCTTCGCGATCATGGGGCTGCTGGCCAAGAACGGACGCGCCACGGGCAGCGTCACATTCGACGGGCAGGAAATCCTGAACGCAAAGCCGAAGATCATCAACAGGATCCGCGCCGAGCATATCGCGATGATCTTTCAGGACCCGATGACCTCGCTGAACCCCTATATGCGCGTGGCGGATCAGATGGCCGAAGTTCTGGTCCTGCATCACGGCCTGTCGAAAGGCGTGGCGGTGCAGGAATCGATCCGCATGCTGGACGCGGTGCGTATCCCCGACGCCAGAGGCCGGGCGCGGCTTTACCCGCATGAGTTCTCGGGCGGGATGCGGCAGCGCGTGATGATCGCGATGGCGCTGCTGTGCCAGCCGGATGTGCTGATCGCGGATGAGCCGACCACCGCGCTGGATGTGACGGTTCAGGCGCAGATCATGACTCTGCTCAAAGATCTGCGCGACGAATTCGGCATGGCGCTGATGCTGATCACCCATGATCTCGGCGTCGTCGCCGGCTCTTGCGAGGAGGTCATGGTCATGTATGGCGGCCGCATCCGCGAAGAGGCGCCGACCAATGCGATCTTCGCCGATCCGACCCATCCCTATACCAAGGGGCTTCTGGCGGCGATTCCGCGCGTCGATCAGAAAGGCGCCAAGCTGTCCGCCATTCCCGGCAGCCCGCCCAATATGTCGAACCCGCCGCCGGGCTGCGCCTTCGCCCCGCGCTGCGATTTCGCCCTTGAAGACTGCGTCGCAACCCGCTCAAAGCTGACCGAATTCGCCCCCGGACGGACCCGCGCCTGCCACGTCGATCCAGATATCGTCCGCGCCGGACCGGCCGCGCATCAGGATCTTCCGGTCGAGCCCGCCGCCGACGAAACCGGCAATCTGTCCACGCCCGGACCGGATGCCGAAATCACCGACGGGATCTCTGTCGGCCCCGCCACCGCCGGACCCCCGCAGGAGCTGCCCGATGACCAACGCTGAGCCGCTTTTGGACGTGCGAGATCTGCGCGTCACCTTCCCGATCCGGCGCGAAGGCGACATGCCCTGGACGCCGCCGCGCCTGCTTCATGCCGTGGGCGGTGTGGATTTCACCCTCAATCCCGGCGAAACCCTGGGCATTGTCGGCGAATCCGGGTCGGGTAAATCCACCCTTGCCCGGGCGTTGATCGGGCTGGTCCCGGCCACCGGCACCGCAAAATGGCAGGACGGCATCAACCTGATCGGTCTCAGCCCGCGCCAGATGATGCGCTATCGCAGCGATATCCAGATGGTGTTTCAGGACCCGCTCGCCTCGCTGAACCCGCGCATGACCGTCGGCCAGATCATTGCCGAGCCACTGCGCACCCATCATCCCGGCCTCAGCCGCGATGAGGTCCGCCGCCGCGTCAAGATGAACATGGAGCGGGTGGGCCTGCTGCCCAACCAGATCAACCGCTATCCGCATGAATTCTCGGGCGGCCAGTGCCAGCGTATCGGCATCGCCCGCGCCCTGATCGTCGAGCCGAAGCTGATCATTTGCGATGAACCGGTCTCGGCGCTGGATGTGTCGATTCAGGCGCAGGTCATCAATCTTCTGGCCGTTCTTCAGCGCGAACTGGGCCTTGCGCTGATCTTCATCGCCCATGATCTGTCGGTGGTGAAACATATCTCCGACCGCGTGCTGGTCATGTATCTGGGCCGGGTCATGGAAATCGCCGAGGCCGGGTCGCTCTATGCCGATCCCCAGCACCCTTACACGCAGGCGCTTCTGTCAGCGGTCCCGGTTCCCGATCCCGTGCTGGAGCGCAACAAGACCATCATCCCTCTGGCCGGAGACCTGCCCTCGCCCATGTCTCCGCCCTCGGGCTGCGTCTTCCGCACCCGCTGCCCGCGAGAGCTGCCCGCCTGTGCGCAGACCCAGCCTGCCCTTGCCGGAGAGGCAACCCATCTGACCGCCTGCCATTTCCCCGGCCCGCTCACCCAGAAAGAGATCGCGCTTGCCACGGCGTTTGAGGCGAAACCAAATCATCGGATGACAGAGCCCGCCTGATGCCGCCACCGCCCAAGGAGCCGCCGAAAAGCTTTGCAGCCCGTTGGGCGGCGATGAAGAACATCCCGCCCTTTCTGCGCATGGTCTGGAAAGCGGCCCCGGCGCTGACTCTGGCTACATTGGCGCTGCGCCTGCTTCGCGCGGTCGTGCCGGTCACCTCGCTGTGGATCGGCAAGCTGATCATCGATGAGGTCGTCCGCCTGATCGCGCTCGACGGTCCCGCCACCATCGGCGAGTGGTTCTCATCCGGTCTGACCGATCATCTGATGTTGCTGCTGGCGGCGGAATTCGGCCTTGCCATCGTCTCGGATCTGTTGGGCCGGCTGGTGGCGCTGATCGACTCGCTTCTGGCCGAGCGGCTGACCATCTCGATGACAATGGATCTGATGGAGCATGCCGCCGCCTTGGATCTGGAGGATTTCGAGGACGCGGCCTTTCAGGACAAGCTAGACCGGGCGCGGCGGCAGGCTTCGGGGCGCATGTCGCTGATGGGGCTGATCTTCGGGCAATTGCAGGACATGGTGACCGTCGCCACCTTCGCCGGGGGGCTGATCGCCTATAACCCGTGGCTGGTCGTCCTGCTGCTGGTCACGCTGATCCCCGCCTTTCTGGGCGAGGCGCATTTCAACGCCCGCAACTATACGTTGGATTATGGCCGCACCCCCGAGCGGCGCGAACTGGACTATATCCGTCAGGTCGCAAGCTGGCCCGATACCGCGAAAGAGGTCAAGATCTTCGACCTTCACGGCTTCCTTGCCGAGCGGTATCGCATCCTGTCGGAAAAATTCTATCGCGAGCGCCGCCAGATCGCGCAGGCCCGCGCCTTTTGGGGTCTGATTTTCACCGCCATCGGTACTCTGGGCTATTACGCCGCCTATATCTGGATCGTCGGCGCGACATTGGCGGGAGCGCTGAGCCTTGGCGATCTGACCTTCCTCGCCGGATCTTTCCAGCGTCTGCGCTCATTGCTGAACGGGTTGCTGACCAGTTTTTCGACCACCGCCGCGCAAGCGCTGTATCTTGAGGATCTGTTCGATTTCTTTGCCGTCGAACCCGAGATCGTTTCGGCCCCGGGTGCCGCCCCGGTCCCCGCGCCGATCCGCCACGGCTTCACCTTCGAAAAGGTCGGTTTCCGCTATCCGGGTGCCTCGAAATGGGCGGTGCGCGATTTGTCCTTTACGCTGAATGCCGGGGAAACGCTGGCCCTTGTCGGCGAAAACGGTGCCGGGAAGACGACATTGGTCAAGCTGCTATCTCGGCTTTATGACCCGGATGAGGGCCGTATCCTTCTGGATGGCCGGGATCTGCGCGACTATGATCTGGACAGTCTGCGTGCCGCGGTCGGCGTGATCTTCCAGGATTTCGTCCGCTATTCCATGAGCGCCGCCGATAATATCGCCGTGGGCCGCATCAGCGCCCGCGACGACCGCCCCCGGATCGAGGCCGCCGCCAGCAGCGCGATGGCCGATGAGGTGATCGCCCGCCTGCCCGCCGGTTACGACCAGATGATCGGCAAGCGCTTCGCCTCTGGCATCGACCTGTCGGGGGGTGAGTGGCAGAAACTGGCGATTGCCCGCGCCTATATGCGTCAGGCTCAGGTCCTGATCCTCGATGAGCCGACCGCCGCGCTTGACGCCCGCTCGGAATTTCAGGTCTTTGAGCGGTTCAAGGAACTGTCAACCGGCAAAACCGCCGTGCTGATCTCGCATCGTTTCAGCTCGGTCCGCATGGCCGACCGGATTCTGGTTCTGGAAAATGGCCGGGTCGAGGCCGAGGGGACCCATGCGGAACTGATGCAGTCCGAAGGCCGCTATCGCGAGTTGTTCGAGTTGCAGGCGGCGGGGTATCGGTAAGGCCCGACCGGCTGAAATCAGCGGCCCTGCATATCAGTCAGTCATGCGCACAGCCGGTGTACGCGCCGTGCGGGCTCAATCCTCGGCGGTCGCCTCCGCCCGGCTCTTGCCCGAGACATCCAGCGCCAACGTCGCCGCCATGAACGCATCAAGGTCCCCGTCCAGAACGCCCTGCGTGTCCGAGGTCTCATGCGAGGTGCGCAGATCCTTCACCATCTGATAGGGATGCAGCACATAGGACCGGATCTGGTTGCCCCATCCGGCATCGCCCTTGGCGTCGTGCTGCGCGTTGATCTCGGCATTGCGGCGGTCGAGTTCTTGCTGATAAAGCCTTGCTTTCAGGGCATTCATCGCCGCTTCGCGGTTCTGGTGCTGCGACTTCATCGAACTGGTGACCACGATCCCGGTCGGCAGGTGCGTGATCCGCACCGCCGAGTCGGTGGTGTTGACGTGCTGACCGCCCGCGCCGGATGAACGGTAGGTGTCGATGCGGATATCGCTGTCCGGCACGTTGATTTCGATATTGTCGTCCACCACCGGATAGACCCAGACCGAGCTGAAAGAGGTATGCCGCCGCGCCGAGCTGTCATAGGGCGAGATCCGCACCAGCCGGTGCACGCCGGATTCGGTCTTTAGCCAGCCATAGGCGTTACGCCCCGAGATGCGATAGGCGGCCGAACGAATGCCTGCCTCTTCCCCTGCGGATTCTGAAATCAGTTCAACGTCATAGCCCTTCTTCTCGGCCCAACGCACATACATCCGCGCCAGCATTGAGGCCCAGTCACAGCTTTCCGTACCACCCGCCCCGGCGTTGATTTCAAGGAACGTGTCATTGCCATCCGCCTCGCCGTTCAGAAGCGCCTCAAGTTCTTTCTGGGCAGCTTCCTCGGCCAGTTTCTTCAGATTGCCCTCAGCCTCGGCGACCAGATCCGCGTCGCCCTCGGCCTCGGCCAGTTCGACCATTTCGGCATTGGCTTCCAGATCGCCCTCGATCCGGCGATAGCCCTCGACCGCGTCGGACAGCGCCTGCCGGTCGCGCATCAGCTTTTGCGCACGGGCCGGATCGTTCCACAGATCGCCATCCTCGA
The DNA here is from genome assembly GCF_027913215.1 of Paracoccus aerodenitrificans. Classification (GTDB taxonomy): domain Bacteria; phylum Pseudomonadota; class Alphaproteobacteria; order Rhodobacterales; family Rhodobacteraceae; genus Paracoccus; species Paracoccus aerodenitrificans. Next base: position 1,133,352 of record NZ_CP115784.1, on the reverse strand, counting down.
TCATGGCGTTCAACTCTTCCAGCCGGTGCGGCGCAGTTTCCCAATCCATGCGCTGCGCCAGCAGCCGCAGGGATTTGCGGATTGCATCGACGGTGGCAGCAGTTTCGGCGCGCATGGGATATGTCCTTCCTGATCGGGTGTTTGGTCAGATAACCCGTGAAAGCCGCCCTCACAAGGGCGGCCGGATCATGTCGTCGCGGTGATGTTCAGTAAAGCCCGCCGGATGAAATCGTCCCGAAATCGGCCTTTTGCGGGATCACCCTTTGCTGACCCGAAGAGGTCGTGACCGATTTGGCGGTGCTGCCGCTGCTGGTTTGCGGCAGTTCTTTCAGCGTCAGAGGAATGCCCTCAACCTTGGGCATGATCCGCGCCTCGAACCCGCCATCGATATAATCCATGCCGGTATTGCGGTCCGTGCCCTCGCGGAAGAATTCCGAGATGACGTTGTCTCCGGTGGCATCTGCGGGAAGCCGTGCGCCGGTGAACCGGTCGATCTTCACGAAGTAACCGCCCTCGGGCACCTTGAACTGGCTGCCGCCATATTCCTGCACGGCCTGCCGCATGAAGGCATTGAACACCGGCACGCACAGCGTCCCGCCATAGGCATCGCTGCCAAGCGTGCGCGGCTGGTCATAGCCCAGATAGCAGCCCGCGACGATATTCGACGAAAACCCGATGAACCAGACATCCTTCGCGTCGTTCGTGGTCCCGGTCTTGCCCGCGATCGGCACAGGCAGATTGACGCCCTTTCCCGAACCGCGCTTGACCACGCCCTCCATCATCGAGGTCAGCTGATAGGCGGTGACGGCATCCATCACGCGTTCGCGGTTGGTGTCGATTTCAGGGGCAGTGCCGGCTGGCAGGGCATTCTGCGTACAGCCGACGCAATCGCGCTGATCGTGGCGATAGACGGTGCGGCCGCGGCGGTCCTGAACCCGGTCCACCAGAGTCGGCTCGACCCGCTCACCGCCATTGGCGAACATCGCATAGGCCGCCACCATCCGATAAAGCGTGGTTTCCTGCGCCCCCAGAGAATTGGCCAGGAAAGGCCGCATCTGGTCCTGATCGTAAACCCCGAACCGCTCGGCGTAATCGGCGACGGTATTCATGCCGATATCCTGCGCCACCCGGATCGTCATCAGGTTCCGCGACTGCTCGATCCCGGTGCGCAGAGGCGTCGGGCCATAGGTCCGGTTCGAGGCGTTTTTCGGCCGCCACATGCCTTCGGGCGTGTTGATGGCGATTTCCTCATCCACGACGATGGTCGAGGGGGTATAGCCGTTATCGAGCGCCGCCGCATAAACGAAGGGCTTGAAGCTGGAGCCGGGCTGACGCATCGCCTGCGTCGCACGGTTGAACACCGAGGACTGATAGGAAAAACCGCCCTGCATCGCCAGCACGCGGCCGGTATTGACGTCCATCGCCATGAAGCCGCCCTGCACCTCGGGCACCTGACGCAGGGTCCAGCGAAGGAACTCGCCGGTATTGTCGTCGGTCATCGCCCGGACCATCACCACCGACCCGACCGGGGCAAGATCGCCTACATTCCCGGCACGCGGTCCAAGCGAGCCATCCTCGCGGCGCGGGCGGGCCCATTGCGCATCCCGCGCCGGTACCCAGTGGCCGTCATCGTCTTCCTCGATCCCTTCGATCCCGATCCGGGCGTCGCCCGCATCGTTGATGGCCAGAATGACGGCAGGCATCCAGCCCGGCACGTCACGCGGCGCCTCGCGCACGGCGTACAGCGCTTCCCGCCAATCCGCCTGACTGCCAAGGCTCTCCGCGGGGATCGTCTCGATCACCCCGTGCCAGATGCCCCGGTTGCGGTCATAGGTTTCCAGCGCGTCACGCAGCGCACCCGACGCCACATCCTGCATATGAGGTTCAACCGTGGCGCGGATGGTCAGCCCGCCACCGAAGAATTCGTCCTCGCCGAATTCTTCGGAAAGCTGACGGCGGATTTCATCGGTGAAGTAGTCTCGTGGCGGCAGCTTTTCAGAGAAGGGCTTGAAATCGCCGTTCTGCACCGACCGCAGCGGCTTTGCGGATTCCGCGATCATCGTCGCTTCGTCGATATAGCCGTTCTGCCACATTTCGCGCAGCACATAATTCCGCCGCTCGGTCACGCGATCCTTTGCGCGGACGGGATGATATCGCCCCGGCGCCTGCGGCATGGCGGCCAGCGTCGCAGCTTCATGCGGCGCAAGCTCTGACAGGGTCTTGTTGAAATAGGTCTGCGCTGCCGCCGCGACCCCATAGCTGTTCTGACCTAGGAAAATCTCGTTCAGATAAAGCTCAAGGATCTGGTCCTTGGTCAGCGTATTTTCCAGCCGTGTCGCGAGAATCAGCTCCTTGACCTTGCGTTCCACGCTCCGATCCGAGGACAGCAGGAAGTTCTTCATCACCTGCTGGGTAATGGTCGAGGCACCGCGCACATTCTCACCGCGCGAGACCACCGCATCACGCGCCGCCGCCATGATCCCGCCCATATCATAGCCCCGATGGACATAGAAATTCTTGTCCTCGGCCGAGATAAAGGCCTGCTTCACCAGATCCGGGATTTCCTCGCCCGGGACATAGATGCGACGCTCCTGCGCGAATTCGTCGATCAGGCGACCCTCACCGGAATAGACCCGGCTGATCGTTTTCGGAGCATACTGGCTGAGCTGTTCATGACTGGGCAGGTCGCGCCCATAGGCCCAGAAAATTCCGCCAAGGATCAGCATGCCGAACAGCAAGCCGGTCACGATCAGCGAGAAAATAGACCCGAAAAAGGAAAGGATGAAACGGATCACTGACCTGCCTCTTGTAAAATTATGCGGCTTCTTAAACCTGCGGGGCTGTGAGGTCAAAACAAGCTTGGGTGAAATCCGGGATTTCCGCGCCCGGTCCTGAGCCTAATGCCGCCGAAGCTCTGCCTGCTGGCCGTCATTTACAAGCCAGTCCGTCGCCGCATCCGCAATCGCCTGCGACATCCGCGCCCGCCATGCCGGATCGGTCAGGTTTGCCCGGTCGCTCGGGTCTGTCAGAAATCCCAGTTCGATCAGCACGGAAGGAATATCCGGCGATTTCAAAACGCTGAACGCCGCTCCTTTGACGGGTTGGCGATGCAGCGCGACACCCGCCTGCCGCATTCGCGCCGAAAGCGACCGGGCGAAAGCCTCGGATCGCGGCTGAGTATCTGCGCGAGCCATATCCATCAGCGTTTCCGCGATTTGGTCATCCGTCCCTTCCAGATCCAGCCCCGCCACCAGATCGGCACGATCATGCCGAGCCGCCAATTGCTGCGATGCCCTGTCATCCGCCTGGGTGTTCCAGGTAAAGATCGTGGCACCCGTAGCCTGCCCGTCCGGCAGCGCATCGGCATGAAGCGAAATCAGCAGATCGGCATTGGCGGCGCGGGCCTCGGTCATCCGCGCCTCCAGACCGACAAAGACATCCTTGCGGCGAGTCAGCACCACCTCGAACCCGGCCCGGATCAGTTTTTCCGTCAGTTCGTGGGAAAATGCCAGCATCAGATCGGCTTCCCGCAGCCCCGCTTCGACCGCTCCAGAATCTATCCCGCCATGCCCCGGGTCAATGGCGATCCGGAAAGGCTGAGGCCGTGAGGGATCCACCACCGGAGTCGTCGGCAGCGGCAGATCCCACAACGCCGACATGGCATTCACCGCCCCGTCATAGTCCTCGGCCGAGACCGGCTGCAGGCCGATACGGATAACGGCCTCGCCGGGTCCGGTCTGCTGAGCAGCCTGCGCCACGCGATAGGGCTCACGCGTTTCCAGAACCAGCCGGGACCATCCCGGCCTGAATCCGCCGCTGCGAATATCCGCGAAAAGATCGGCTCCGGGCATGGTTGCAAGGTCAGTACCCGACAATTCCAGCCCGCGAATATCCAGAACCACCCGCGTCGGCATGTCCAGAAGCGTAATCCGGTAGGGCGCGGCCTGTGAAAGCTGAAGCTGAAGGGTTACGCTATCGCCATCGGCCCGCGCAAAGGATGCCGCAGAATCAAGCCGAACAGCATCCTGAGCCATTGCCGGCAGCGCCCAAAGCATCAGCAAAAGCACCAGCAACCGCATCAGCGATCCGCCATGAAACGGGTCAGCCGCGCGATGCCCTCGGCAATGTCCTGCGTGCTGCGCGCATAGGAAAAACGGAGCGTCGAGCGCCCCCGAACGGGGTCGAAATCCAGCCCGGGCGTCACCGCGACCCCGGCTTTCTCAAGAATTTCAGCGGCGAAACCGAGGCTGTTATCCGTCAGTTCCGAGACATCGCAATACATATAGAACGCCCCGTCGGGCGGCGCGATCCCGCTGAAGCCGATCTGCGGCAGCGCCTTCAGCAGCAAATGCCGGTTCTCGGCATAAACGGCAAGATTCGCCTCGCATTCCTCGACCGCGTCAAGCGCTGCAAGCGCAGCGATCTGACTGGCATGAGGCGGACAGATGAACATATTCTGCGCAATCCGCTCAATGGTGCGGATATGATCCTCGGGCACGACCATCCAGCCGACACGCCATCCGGTCATAGAGAAATATTTCGAGAATGAGTTGATGACATAGACATCGTCACTCACCTCAAGCGCCGAGTGGCAGCGCCCGCCATAGCTCAGCCCGTGATAGATCTCATCCGAGATGACGCTGACACCTGCCCCGGCTGCGCGATCCAGAAGCCCGCGATACTGGTCCAGCCCAAGCATGGTGCCGGAAGGGTTGCCCGGCGAGGCCAGCATCAGCCCCTGCACATCTTCCGGGATCTGATCCGGCACCGGCTGATAGCGGTTCGCCGCCTCAGTCTGAATGCCCACAGGCTGAAGCGACATGGCACGCATGATCTGGCGATAACTCGGATAGCCGGGCTCGCCCAAAGCCACACGGTCTCCGGCATCGAACAGCGCCGAGAAGGCAAGCATGAACGCTCCCGAGGAACCCGGCGTAACGATCACCCGGGCCGGATCCAGATCCAGCCCGTACCAGTCGCGGTAAAGGCGCGCAATCCCGGCCCGCAATTCCGGCAAGCCAAGCGCGACCGTATAGCCCAAAGGCAAATCAAGATGCGCCTGAAGCGCCTCCCGCGCGGCTCGTGGCGCACCGGTCGCCGGCTGGCCGACCTCCATGTGAATGACCAACCGGCCCTGCGCTTCAAGCCGCCGCGCAGATTCCATCACATCCATGACGATGAAGGGATCGACCTGACCCCGCTGTGACTGCCGCATCTGCGCCTCTGTCGTTTTTTCCCAAGTCTATGCCCCCGCCGCCGCTGCCGGGTCAAGCCGCTCACGCAGGCTTTGCTTGTATTCGGGTGGTTTTGCCTCCACTGTCCTGCCGGAATCGAAAGGGATTGAACCATGAAAAAGCTGATCGCCGCGCTGCTGCTGACAGCCACGCCCGCCATTGCCGTTGAACTGGACGCAATGACCGGCAGCGAGAAAGAAGCCTTCGGCGCCGCGGTGCGTGAATATCTCATGGAGAACCCGGAAGTCCTGATCGAGGCAATGAATGCGCTCGAACAGCGCCGCATGGCCGAGGAAGCCGAAAACGACGCCGCCATGATCTCGCAACTCAGCGAGCAGATTTACAATGACGGCTATAGCTGGACAGGCGGCAATCCCGACGGCGATGTTACCCTTGTCGAATTCATAGATTATCGCTGCGGCGTCTGCCGTCAGGCCTTTCCTTATGTCGAGAAAGCCGCCGCAAATGACGAAAACATAAAGATAATCCTGAAGGACTTCCCTGTTCTCGGGGAAGAAAGCGAACTCGCCGCCCGCTTCGCGATCGCGGTCAAGCAGATCCAAGGCGACGATGCCTATAAGCAGGTCCATGATCATTTCTATACGATGCGCGGCAATGTCACGGTTGAAGGGCTGAAAACCATTTCCGAGGATATGGGCTTCGACACGGACGCAATCATCGACGCAATGAACTCGGACGCGGTTACCGATGTACTGTATCAGAATGCACAGCTTGCGCAGGCGCTGAATATTTCCGGCACGCCCAGCTTCATCATCGGCGACACGCTGCTGCGCGGCTTTCCCCGGACCGGCATCCTTCAGGTGATCGAGGATGTCCGCGCTGAATCGGAAAGCTGACCCGACAGACAGAAAAGCGGGCCCCGGACCGGACCCGCTTCTTCTTCATCCAAATACCCATAATCCCTGCGGTCGGGATCACTCCGCCGCTTCAGAGATCTTCGCGGCCTCGATCTTTTCGGCACGTTCCTCGACCAGTTCGACAATATGGTCGATCATCTGCTCATTCGACATTTTGTGATCCTGCCGCCCGGCCATATAGACCATGCCGGAGCCCGCGCCGCCGCCGGTAAAACCGATATCCGTCATCAAGGCCTCGCCCGGCCCGTTCACCACGCAACCGATGATCGAGAGGCTCATCGGGGTCTTGATATGCTCCAACCGTTCTTCCAGCGTTTCCACCGTCTTTATCACGTCGAACCCCTGACGAGCGCATGAGGGGCAGGAAATGATCTGGACGCCGCGCGTGCGCAGGCCCAGAGATTTCAGGATCTCGAAGCCGACCTTCACCTCTTCCACCGGATCGGCGGAGAGGCTGACGCGGATCGTATCCCCGATCCCGGCCCAGAGAAGATTGCCCAGACCGATGGCGGATTTCACCGTGCCGCCGCGCAGCCCCCCCGCCTCGGTAATGCCCAGATGGATCGGCGCGTCGGTGGCCTCGGCAAGTTGCTGATAGGCCGCTGCGGCCATGAACACATCGGATGCTTTCACGCTGATCTTGAACTCATGAAAATCATGGTCCTGAAGGATCTTGATATGATCCATGCCGGATTCCACCATCGCATCGGGGCATGGCTCGCCATATTTTTCCAGCAGATGCTTTTCCAGCGAACCGGCATTCACCCCGATCCGGATCGAGCAGCCATGATCCCTTGCCGCGCGGACAACCTCGGCCACGCGGTCGGCCTTGCCGATATTGCCCGGATTGATGCGCAGACAGGCCGCGCCCGCCTCTGCCGCCTCGATGGCACGTTTATAGTGGAAATGGATATCCGCGACGATCGGCACCGGGCTTTCGCGGCAGATTTCCTTCAGCGCATGGGTGGTTTCCTGATCGGGGGCCGAGATCCGCACAATATCCGCACCGGCATCGGCAGCACGGATCACCTGATCCAGCGTCGCGCGGACATCATGGCCGTCCGTATTGGTCATGGTCTGGACGCTGATCGGCGCGTCGCCGCCAACCGGCACATTGCCGACCATGATCTTGCGGGATTTGCGCCGTTCGATGTCGCGCCACGGGCGGATCGGATTATGGCTCATCTTAGCCCCCTTTGCTGCCCCTCAGATAATGCCTCGGCAGCCGGCGGGCAAGCTCAGCGGCGGTCGGGGCGGACCGGCAGGATCACGATAAAGCGAGAGCCCTGCCCTTTTTCCGATTCGATACGCAGCTTTCCGCGATGTCGGCTGACGATATGCTTGACGATGGCCAGCCCCAACCCGGTGCCTCCCTGCTGGCGCGAGCGGTGGCTGTCGACGCGGTAGAAACGCTCGGTCAGGCGGGGCAGGTGAATGGATTCGATCCCCTCGCCCCGGTCGATCACCGAAACGGCATGGGCCGGGCCGCGCAGCGTCGGCTCTCGTGCCAGCCTCTCAAGGCGCAGCGTCACCTCGCCGCCGGAACCGCCATATTTCACGGCATTCTCGACAAGATTATGAAAAACCTGCGTCAACTGGTCTGGATCGCCAGAGACGATTGCCTCGGAATCCGGCCCCTCGACCGAGATCGAAACCCCCTGCCCGGCGGCTTGGGGCGCCAGAGTGGCAACCACGCTGCGCACCAGAATGCCCAGATCTACCGCCTCGGCGGGACGCCTGCGTTCCTCTGATTCGACACGGCTCAGCGATAAAAGATCCAGCACCAGCCGGTTCATTCGCCCGGTTTCGGCCTCCATGATCGCAAGAAACTTGTCCCGCGCCGAGGGATCGTCGCGGGCCGGACCGCGCAGCGTTTCGATGAACCCCATCATCGCGGTCAGAGGCGTCCGCAATTCGTGGCTGACATTCGCTACGAAATCTCGGCGAAGCTGTTCGGCCTCTTCGATGCCGGAGCTGTCCTCGATCACGACAAGCGCCCCTTCGCGGCCCGGAAGCCCCGAGACAGTGATCTCGACAGGAATATCCCGCCCGCGGGCCGAGATGATGACACGGTTGCGATAGCCCCCGGATTCCACTGCGGCAAGGCTGGGATCGGGAACGGGCGGCATGACCCGGGCCGGATCGATCATCGAATCCACCGCCTGCACGACCACAGGGTGACGCAGCACGGTCACAAAAGGCCGGTCGGTCAGATGATCGCCGAGAAGCGCATTCGCCGCAGCATTCGCAGCAACGACGCGGGCCTGACCATCGACGGCAAGCACGGCCACCGGCAGCGCGGCGATCACGTCGTGAAGATCGGTCTGGTTCAACTTGCGCCGTCCCCGCCTAATCCAGCCGCTTCAGCCCGGCGTGAAAACGCTGCGCGTTCTGCTGATACCGTTTTGCTGATTCCAGCAGATTTGCGCGGTCGGCTTCTTCCATATCCCGCACGACCCGGCCCGGAGCCCCCATGACCAGCACCCCGCCCGGGATTTCCTTGCCCTCAGTCACAAGGGCCGTAGCACCGATCAGCGTCCCCTGCCCGACCGATGCGCCGTTCAGGATCGTCGCGCCCATCCCGATCAGGCTGCCCTCACCGATGCGGCAGCCATGAAGCATCGCGCGATGCCCGACGGTCACATTCCTGCCGATCTCAAGCGGAAAGCCGGGATCGGTATGCAGACAGCACAGATCCTGCACATTCGAGCCCGCCCCGACGCGGATTTCCTCATTATCGCCGCGCAGCACGGCCCCCCACCAGATGCTGGCACCGGGTTCGATCACCACCCGGCCAATGATCTGGGCATCCGGAGCGATCCACGCATCCGCGGCAATCTCTGGTGCCACCCCATCAAGTTCCCAGATCATCTGCCCCTCCTTCCATCAGGTCCTTTACAAAACCGCGAAGCCCTTTGCGGCGTTCGCGGCGCAGTCTTTCGGCGGTCAATATGGCTTTCAGTCTGCCGAATGTCGCGTCCAGATCGTCATTGATCAGCACATAGTCATATTCCGCCCAATGCGAGATCTCGTCACGGCTTTTGGCCATGCGCCCGGCAATCACCTCGGCCGAGTCCTGTCCCCGGGCGACAAGCCGACGCTCCAGTTCCGGCAATGAAGGCGGCAGGATGAAGATGCTGACGACATGAGGGGACAATGCCGAGTTGCGGATCTGCTGTCCGCCCTGCCAGTCGACATCGAAGATCGTATCGAGACCGGCCTCCATCGCCCGTTCGACCGGCTCGCGCGGAGAGCCGTAGAAATTGCCGAATACCTCGGCATGTTCCAGCATCTGCCCGGAATCGACCATGTGCCTGAAGGCGTCGCGGTCCATGAAATGATAATGCTCGCCGTCAATCTCGGACGGGCGCGGCGCTCGCGTCGTTGCGGACACCGAGAATGACAGGCTGGGGTCCCATTCCGTCAGCCGCCGCGCCAGAGTGGACTTACCGGCACCGGATGGCGACGACAGAATGATCAAAAGCCCGGTCCGGTCCATACGGCCCCCAAATTTGGTTTTCCGCGCCTTTTCCTGTCTGACCGCCCGAGAATCAAGCCTTTCGGCTTAACCAACGGTAAAGAAATCATTCTGAACTTGGCGACTATCGGGTTATGTTGCTGCGCGGGCAGGCAAATTCTCGTCACCGGCACATCGCGCGGGCGGGTCGTTTGGCGAATGGCTGCCTGCGGGTATAGCAGGTAAGATGTGATGAGTGACGATATTGACGAAAAGAATCCGGCAGAGGACCGGGACGACGCAGCGCATTCCGTCGAGAAACTTCGCCTTGTACTGGCCTCGGGACTGGATCCTGACAGGATCCTCAGCGATCTGCGGGGCTATTGGGACGGGCTGCGCAAGGGACGCGCCGTGCCGGATCGCGCAGATGTCGAGCCGCAGGGTATTCGCGGCGCACTGGATTATGCCTTCATCCTTGAGCGGATCGCGCCGGGTGCCGCAAGATTTCGTCTGGCCGGGCGTCACCTTGTCGATCTGATGGGGATGGAGGTGCGTGGAATGCCGGTCTGCTCGCTGCTGAACCCCGACAGCCGGGGACGCTTTTCCGATGTTCTGGAAACAGTGTTCAAGGGGCCTCAGATTGCCGAGCTTTCGCTGAAATCCGCCTCGGGCTATGGTCGCCCGGCGCTTTCGGCGAAAATGCTGTTCCTGCCGCTGCGCTCGGATCTCGGCGATGTCACGCGAGCGCTTGGATGCATTATCTGCGGCGGCCAGATCGGCCGCGCCCCGCGCCGGTTCGATCTGGTCGGCGATGCGATCATGCCGGTGATCGACGGGGCCCGCCCGCTTCCGCCGAATGCCAGCGGCTTCGATGAAGACCCGACACCGTGGCGCCCTCCGCTGCTGCAACGTCCCGTGACCCGCCCCCTGCGCGACGACGAAACGCCGGAAGAGCGTCGGGCACGGTTTCGCATCATCACGCGCGATACGTCCGACTGATCGCGACGTCCGACACCTCAGCGCAAAATTGTCAGCATTGATATTGGCCGGATGCGAAACCCCTTCTGGTGAACGCGAAATAAATCCGTTAAGCCTATGCGCCGTAGCTGCAGTCGGGACTCGCGATCCCGGCTTTGCCAAATGGAAGGAACGACCATGCCGGCTTATCGCTCTCGGACCTCGACACATGGACGCAATATGGCGGGTGCACGCGGATTATGGCGCGCAACCGGCATGAAGGATGACGATTTCGGCAAGCCGATTATCGCGATCGTCAACAGCTTCACACAATTCGTGCCGGGTCACGTCCATCTGAAGGATCTGGGCCAGCTTGTCGCGCGAGAGGTCGAAAAGGCAGGCGGCGTCGCCAAGGAATTTAACACCATCGCCGTGGATGACGGCATCGCGATGGGCCATGACGGGATGCTGTATTCCCTGCCCTCGCGTGAGATCATCGCCGACAGCGTCGAATACATGGTCAACGCCCATTGCGCCGATGCGATGGTCTGCATCTCGAATTGCGACAAGATCACGCCCGGCATGCTGAACGCGGCGATGCGGCTGAACATTCCGGCAATCTTCGTGTCCGGCGGCCCGATGGAGGCCGGAAAGGTGGTGCTGAAAGACGGCAAGATGCATGCGCTGGATCTGGTCGATGCGATGGTTGCCGCTGCCGACGATAATGTCAGCGATGAGGATGTCGCTGCCATCGAACGCTCTGCCTGCCCGACCTGCGGGTCGTGCTCGGGCATGTTCACGGCGAACTCGATGAACTGCCTGACCGAGGCGCTAGGCCTGTCTCTGCCGGGCAATGGCTCGACGCTGGCCACCCATGCCGACCGGAAACGCCTGTTTGAGGAAGCCGGGCAGCGCATCGTCGGGCTGGCGAGACGCTATTACGAGCAGGAAGACACCAGCGTCCTGCCCCGTAATGTCGCCAACAAGAAAGCCTTCGAGAACGCCATGTCGCTGGATATCGCGATGGGCGGCTCGACGAATACCGTGCTGCATATCCTCGCCGCCGCCTATGAGGGCGGGATCGATTTCGACATGGACGATATCGACGCGCTCAGCCGCAAGGTGCCATGCCTGTCCAAGGTCGCGCCTGCCAAGCAGGATGTGCATATGGAGGATGTCCACCGCGCCGGCGGCATCATGGCGATCCTCGGTCAGCTCGATCGCGGCGGGTTGATCCATCGCGACAGCCCCACAGTGCATGCGCCGACCCTTGGCAACGCGATCGACCAATGGGATATCTCGCGCACCCAGGATGAGGCGGTGCATCGCTTCTATTCCGCAGCCCCTGGCGGCATCCCGACTCAGGTTGCGTTCAGTCAGGACGCACGTTGGGAGACGCTGGATCTGGACCGTCAGGGCGGTGTGATCCGGGCGGTGAATTCTCCGTTCTCGGCAGATGGCGGGCTGGCGGTGCTGAAAGGCAATATCGCGCTGGATGGCTGCATCGTGAAAACCGCCGGTGTGGATGAATCCATCCTGAAATTCACCGGCACGGCTGTTGTTTATGAAAGTCAGGATGCGGCGGTCAGCGGTATTCTGACCGGCAAGGTCAAGGAAGGCGATGTCGTCGTCATCCGCTATGAAGGCCCGAAAGGCGGGCCGGGCATGCAGGAAATGCTGTACCCGACCAGCTATCTGAAATCCAAAGGTCTGGGCAAATCCTGTGCGCTTGTCACCGATGGGCGGTTCTCGGGCGGCACATCGGGGCTTTCCATCGGCCATTGCTCACCCGAGGCGGCGAATGGCGGCGCAATCGGACTGGTCCGGGACGGCGACCGGATCGAGATCGACATTCCGAACCGCACCATTCATCTGGCGGTCACGGATCAAGAGCTTGAATCCCGCCGTGCCGAGCAGGACCGGAAAGGCTGGAAACCGGTCGAGAAGCGGACGCGCAATGTCACTACGGCACTTCGCGCCTATGCCTCTTTCGCGGCAAGCGCCGATAAGGGCGCGGTGCGGGTATTGCCGGATTAAGCGCTGCCTGATGAAGCGACGGCATTTGCTGCGCTGACATATCCCTTCCCCTCCGCCCAGACACGGCGGGGGGCGGGCTGTGGACTGTTCGACGGCACGGCAAATCACCTTTTCCCGCAAGTCACGAATACTGCTTCGGGACGTTTCTCTTTGATACGGAGACTATGTCGCAGCGGGGAACGCCAGCCCGATGCCGCGCGTTGGCGTTGCAGGACAGTAAACGGGTCCTGAAGAAGCATTTCAGGGTCCGGTCACACTGGCGCAGATTGCCGGGCTGTCGCGATTGAAAAGGAGCTTTCAATGAGGATCACGAAAAACGGATCGAAGCCATCCGCCTCCGGCCCTCGGGAATATTTCACCGGCTCTGTCCGCATCGACGCCCCCTTCGCGACAGAAGCGCCTGCCCGCGCCAGCGGAGCCACCGTCACCTTCGAGCCCGGTGCGCGGACCGCATGGCATACCCATCCGCTTGGCCAGACGCTGATCGTCACCTTCGGGAAAGGTCGGGTGCAGCGCGAAGGCGGCCCGGTCGAAGAGATCGGCCCCGGCGATATCGTCTGGTTCCCGCCCGATGAAAAACACTGGCACGGCGCCGCTCCGGATTGCGCGATGAGCCATATCGCCATCGCCGAGGCTGACGGGTCCGGCAATGTCGTCGCATGGTTGGAGCATGTCACCGACGCTGAATACGGCGAATAGGGTATTTTCATAAAGGAGAAACATTATGTTTGCGACTGTCATGCACGGTCCCGGCGATGTTCGTTACGAGCAGGTCGAGGACCCGAAGATCCTCCAACCCACCGATGCGATCATCAAGCTGTCGGCCACCTGTATCTGCGGATCGGATCTGTGGCCCTATCGCGGCCTGTCCGAGCAGGACGGCCCGACGCATATGGGGCATGAATATTGCGGCACCGTTGTCGAAGTCGGTAGCGAAGTGCGCAATATCAAACCCGGCCAGTTCGTCGTCGGCAGCTTCGTTCTGTCCGACAATACCTGCCCGCATTGCGATTTCGGGTTCCAGTCCTCTTGTGTGCAGCGCGAGTTCATGAGCGGTGCACAGGCCCCCTATGCGCGTGTGCCTCTGGCCGATGGTACTCTGGTCGCAACGAATGAGATGCCGGATGCAGAGATGATTCCGCATATGCTGGCGACATCCGACGTGCTGGGAACAGGCTGGTATGCCGCCGATGCCGCGCAGGTCCGCGAGGGCGGCACCGCTGTCGTCGTGGGTGACGGTGCGGTCGGGCTGATGGGTGTTCTGGCCGCATCGCAGATGGGAGCAGGCCGCATCATCGCCATGTCCCGCCATGCAGACCGCCAGAAACTGGCCCGCGAATTCGGCGCGACCGATATTGTCGAGGAACGAGGCGATGAAGGCATCTCGCGGGTCATGGAACTGACCAACGGGGTCGGTGCGGAATCGGTGCTGGAATGTGTCGGCATGGAGGAATCCATGACTCAGGCAATGGGCGTTTGCCGCCCCGGAGGGACGATCGGCTATGTCGGCGTTCCGCATGGTGTCAGTTTCGACGGGCAGCAATTATTCTTCGGACAGAAGCGCATGTTGGGTGGCCCGGCCCCCGTCCGGCGTTTCCTTCCCGATTTGATGGACCGGGTTCTTGCCGGAAAGATCGAACCTGGCAAGGTGTTCGATCTTGTCCTGCCGATTGCCGAGGTGGCCGAGGGTTACAAGGCGATGGATGAGCGCCGCGCCATCAAGACCATGTTGCGCGTCGAGGAATGACACCCAGTCTGTGACAGGTTATCAGTGATGAAAGAGGTCTTCGTCGTCACCGGTGCAGGCTCGATCGGGCAGGCAATTGCCCGACGGGTCAGCAGTGGTCGGCATATTGTGCTGGCCGATCTGAAACAGGAAAACGCTGATCGCGCATCCGAGGTTCTGGAACTGGCCGGGTTCGAGAATACCGCCACAACCGTCGATGTCTCGGATCGCGGATCGGTGCAAAAGCTGGTGAAGCTCGCCACCGGGATCGGTGAGGTGAAGGCGCTGATTCAGGCGGCGGGCGTATCACCGTCTCAGGCTCCGGTCGAGACGATCCTGAAGGTCGATCTTTACGGGACCTCGATGCTGCTGGAGGAATTCGGCGAGGTCATCGGGGAAGGCGGTTCCGGCATCGTGATCTCGTCTCAATCCGGCTATCGGATGCCTGCTTTGACCGCAGAGCAGGACGAATTGCTTGCCACCGCCCCGGCGGAAGAGCTTCTGGATCTGGATTTCGTCAGGGCCATCGACGATACGCTGCATGCATATCAGATGTCGAAACGCTGCAATTCCCTGCGGGTCCGCGGCGAGGCGATAAGATGGGGCAGGCGAAAGGCGCGGGTCAATGCGATCAGCCCGGGCATTATCGTCACCCCGCTGGCGCATGATGAACTGAACGGAGAACGCGCGGGGTTTTATCGCGACATGCTGGGGAAAATGCCTGCTGGCCGCGCGGGCACCCCGGATGAGGTGGCGGCACTTGCGGCGCTGATCATGGGACCGGAGGGCGGCTATATCACCGGCAGCGATTTCCTGATCGATGGCGGTGCGACGGCGAATTTTTTCTATGGGGATGATGCGGAGGGGAGTTGAACCCGCGACCCGGGCTTGCACTTGAATAGGCCGGGTCCGGCTTTGCGAAGCCGTCAAAACCATAGCATGCGCTGAATGTAAGGCGATGTAGCGTAAAGCTACACCACCATATCGTCGCGGTGGATCAGCGCCGCCCGGCCCTCATAGCCCAATATCTCCGCGATCTCGGCGCTGCGATGCCCGGCAATGGCGCGGGTCTCATCCGAAGTATAGCGGATCAGACCATGCGCCAGTGTCTCGGATGCGGGGCCAACCACCGTGACCGGCTCACCCCGGCCAAAGCGGCCCGAAACCCCGGTCACACCAGCGGGCAGCAGGGATTTTCCATCCCGCAGCGCCTGTGCCGCGCCGACATCCACTGCGATCTCTCCTCTGGGCTTCATCGCGGCGATCCAGCGTTTCCGCGCCAGTTGCGGATCGCCGTCGGGCAGGAACCATGTCACCCGCGCGCCCTGAGCGACCGCCGAAAGGGGTCGCATCACCGAGCCTTCGGCAATGGCCATCGCGCAGCCCCCAGAAACCGCCGTCCGCGCCGCCATCAGCTTGGTTTTCATCCCGCCCTTCGACAGACCCGAAACCGGATCGCCGCCCATTGCCTCGATTTCAGCGGTCATATGTTCGACAATCGGGATATGCCGCGCATCCGGGTCGGTCTTGGGATTGGCCGTGTACAGCCCGTCCACATCCGACAGAAGCAGCAACTGATCGGCGCCTGCCGTCACGGCGATCTGCGCCGCCAGACGGTCATTATCGCCATAGCGGATCTCATCCGTGGCAATCGTATCGTTTTCATTGACGATCGGCACCACCCCATAGGACAGCAATGCCTGCATCGTCGCCCGGCTGTTCAGATAGCGGCGACGATCATCCGTATCCTCCAGCGTCAGCAGAATCTGCGCTGTTGCGACGCCATGCGGAGCCAGAGCCTCTTCATAGGCCCGGGCCAGCCTGATCTGCCCCACCGCCGCCGCTGCCTGTGCCTGTTCCAGCGTCAACGCTCCGCCCGGCAGGCCGAGAACCCGCCGCCCAAGCGCAATCGACCCCGACGAGACCAGAACCATATCCGTGCCGCGCTGACGCCATTGCGCCACATCGTCGCACAGCGCACGCAGCCACTGCCCGCGCAGCCCGTCAGGACCGACCAGAAGCGCCGAGCCGATCTTGACAACAAGCCGCCGCGCGGTCGCGATATCAGGTCTCAGGGACGCCATTCTCCGATTTCCTTCTGCGTCACCTCACGCGAGGGCGCGATCTCGACCCAGAGCGCACGAAGCACCTCCTGCACGCCCTGCCCGGTTGCGCCCGACATGGTCATCACATCCGCGCCAAGCGCATCAGCAAGCGCCGCGCGTTTTTCGGCAAGGCTTTCCGTATCGACCGCGTCGATCTTGTTCAGCACGGTCACGCGCGGTTTTCCGGTCAGGATCCGGGAGTAATTCTCAAGCTCGGTCAGGACGGTCTGCGCATCCGCAACCACATCATCCGAGGTCGCGTCGATCAGATGCAGCAGCACCGAGCAGCGTTCGATATGGCCGAGAAACCGGTCTCCGATCCCCCTGCCCTCGGATGCGCCCTCGATCAGGCCGGGAATATCGGCCAGAACGAATTCGCGCCCGTCAATGCCGACAACGCCCAGATTGGGATGCAGCGTGGTAAAGGGATAATCCGCGATTTTCGGCCGTGCATTCGAGGTCGCCGCAAGGAAGGTCGATTTACCCGCATTGGGCAGGCCGACCAGACCGCCATCCGCGATCAGCTTCAGCCGCAGCCAGATCGTGCGTTCAACGCCCGGCAATCCGGGATTGGCATTGCGCGGGGCGCGGTTGGTCGAGGATTTGAAATGCAGATTCCCGAAACCGCCATTGCCGCCGCGGGCCAGAACGACGCGCTGCCCGATCTCGGTCATGTCGGCGATGACAGTTTCCTGATCCTCTTCGAGGATCTCGGTGCCGACGGGAACGCGCAGCACGATATCCTCGCCGCCCGCGCCGGTGCGCTGCCGACCCATACCATGTTGGCCGTTCTTCGCGAAGAAATGCTGCTGATAGCGGAAATCGATCAGCGTATTCAGCCCCTCGACCGCTTCCACGACGACATCGCCGCCGCGCCCGCCATCGCCGCCATCGGGACCGCCGAATTCGATATATTTCTCACGCCGGAAGCTGACGCTGCCCGCGCCACCGGAACCCGAACGGATATAGACCTTGGCCAGATCGAGGAATTTCATCACGGCTCTCCTTTGGTCACGCGATACGCGCTGTACACGCGGGCTGCAAGGGAAGCCCCGGCCAGATTGCTCTTTTCATTTTCCGGCGCACTCCTATGTGTAAAGGCATGAACGCACCGATCTTCGACAACAGCTATACCGCGCTGCCGCCCCGCATGTTTGCGCAGGTGGCCCCGGAAGGCAGCACCGATCCGCAGCTTATTGCGCTGAACCTTGATCTGGCGGACCGGCTGGGACTGGATGGCGACTGGCTTGCCGGGCCGGAGGGGCTGGCGATGCTGTCGGGCAACGCCCTGCCACGGGGGGCCGCATCCATTGCGCAGGCCTATGCGGGCCATCAGTTCGGCCATTTATCGCCGCAGCTTGGCGATGGAAGAGCGGTGATGATCGGGGAAATCGTCGCCCCTGACGGTGCCAGATTCGATCTGCAACTGAAAGGCGCGGGCCGGACCCCGTTTTCGCGTCAGGGCGACGGGAAAAGCTGGCTCGGCCCGGTCTTGCGGGAATATCTGGACAGCGAATTCATGGCCGCAGCCGGAGTACCGACGACGCGGGCGCTTGCAGCCATTGCCACCGGCGACATGGTTTACCGCGAAACCATCCTGCCCGGAGCCGTCATGACCCGGGTCGCCTCCAGCCATGTCCGGGTCGGAACATTCGAGTATTTCGGCGTGCGCGGCGATATCGAGGCGCTGCGTGCCCTGACCGATCACATCATCGCCCGGCATTACCCCGATGCCGCCGACGTGTCTGAACTGTTGGAACAGGTCGTCGGCGCGCAGGCCGGGTTGGTGGCGCAGTGGATGGCGCTCGGCTTCATTCACGGGGTGATGAACACGGATAACATGGCAATTTCAGGCGAGACCATTGATTACGGCCCCGCCGCTTTCATGGACGGGTATCACCCGGATACGAAATTTTCCTCGATCGACCTGCATGGCCGCTATGCTTGGGCCGAGCAGCCACATGTCGCGGTGTGGAACCTTGCGCAATTCGCCTCTTGTCTGATCCCGCTGATGGGTGCGGATCAGGACAAGGCGATTGAAAGGGCCACCCGCGCGGTTCACGGCTTTCCCGATCTTTATCAGGCTGCGTGGAAGAAACGTTTCTGCGCCAAGCTTGGGCTTCCAGCCAGTGACGCGGCGGTCGGACTGGTCAACCGGCTTCTGGACCTGATGGCGAAGGAACGCGCCGATTTCACAATTGTCTTTGCCGGCCTCTCGGATGGCACCGCGCGGGATGCCTTCATCGATACCGGCGCGTTTGATCTGTGGCGGGATGACTGGCGTTCATCCGGTCCCGATCCCGAGATCATGGCCCGCGCCAATCCCCTTCGTATTCCGCGCAATCACCGGATCGAGCAGGCGATACAGGCGGCAGTCGGCGGTGATTATAGGCCGTTTCACAGGCTGGACGCGGCTCTGCGCCATCCGTTCGAAATGCGCGAGGAATGGGCCGATCTCTCGAAACCTCCGCTTGAAGCGGAACGCGTAACGCGCACATTCTGCGGAACATGAAACTCCGCATCGCAAGCTATAATCTTCATAAATGCCGTGGCCTGACCGGGCCGCATGCACCCGAGCGCAATCTGAAGGTCATCGCAGAGATCGACCCGGACATCATCGCGCTTCAGGAGGTCGATTTCCGCTTCGGAGCCCGCCCCGAAGCCCTGCCCCGCGACATGATCGAAGAGATGACCGGGCTGGTGCCGATGCAAATGCGCACTACCGGAGAAACCTCGCTTGGCTGGCATGGTCAGGCGGTCCTTCTGCGGCCAGAGCTTGCCTGTCAGGCGGTGATGCGCCGACTGCCCCTGCCGGGGCTGGAGCCGCGCGGCGCACTGGCCCTGCGTGTGGCCGGACTGACCCTGATCGGGGTGCATCTGGGTCTGGCGCGGTCATCCCGCCGCCGCCAACTGGCGCGGCTGGCGGCCAAGGCAGGGCGGCTGTCGGGGGATGCGGTGATGATGATGGGTGATTTCAACGAGTGGCGCGGGGATCGTGGGCTGGAATCGCTCGATTCGCTGCATGTTTTCGCCCCCGGCCCGTCCTATCCCGCGCCCATGCCGCAATTGCGGCTGGACCGGATCGCGGTTTCGTCGAGGATCACGGTCACCGCCAGCGGAGTCGGCGACAGCGCCCTTGCCCGCCGTGCATCGGACCATCTTCCGATCTGGGCAGAAATCCGGTTGTCATGAAATTTGCGCCTTTCGGCGTCAGGTCTTGGCAAGTAAGAACGCGCTAACGGTATGCATTGGAGGACCAGATGAGCGCCATTATCGATATTTTTGCCCGCGAGATCCTGGACAGCCGGGGCAACCCGACCGTCGAGGTCGATGTAACCCTTGAGGATGGCTCGATGGGCCGCGCCGCCGTCCCCTCCGGGGCATCGACCGGAGCGCATGAGGCGGTTGAGCGTCGTGACGGCGACAAGTCGCGCTATATGGGCAAGGGCGTTCTTGAGGCCGTGGACGCGGTGAACGGCGAAATCGCCGAAAACCTGCTTGGCGAGGACGCGACCGATCAGCGCAGCATCGACGCGCTGATGATCGAGCTGGACGGCACCGAGAACAAGGGCCGTCTGGGGGCGAATGCCATTCTGGGCGTGTCGCTTGCGGTTGCCAAGGCTGCGGCGGACACTTCGGCCCTGCCGCTGTTCCGCTATGTCGGCGGCGCGTCGGCGCATTTGCTTCCGGTGCCGATGATGAATATCATCAATGGCGGCGAGCATGCCGATAACCCCATCGACGTGCAGGAATTCATGATCATGCCAGTCTCGGCAACAACGATCCGTGACGCGGTGCGCATGGGCTCCGAGATCTTCCACACGCTGAAAAAGGAACTTTCGGCGGCGGGCCTGTCCACCGGAATCGGGGATGAGGGCGGCTTTGCCCCCAACCTTTCCAGCACCCGCGACGCGCTGGATTTCATCCTGAAAGCGGTCGAGAAGGCAGGTTTCAAGCCCGGCGACGATATCATGCTGGCGCTCGATTGTGCCTCGACCGAATATTTCGAGAACGGCAAATACGAGATGAAGGGCGAAGGCAAATCCCTGTCCGCCGCCGAGAATGTGGACTATCTGGCCGCGCTCTGCGCCGATTACCCGATCCTGTCCATCGAGGACGGTTGCGCCGAGGATGACTGGGAGGGCTGGAAGCTGCTGACCGAAAAACTGGGTGGCTCGGTTCAGCTTGTCGGCGACGATCTCTTCGTGACCAATCCCAAGCGTCTGGCCGATGGTATCGCGCAGGGCTGCGGGAACTCGCTGCTGGTGAAGGTGAACCAGATCGGCACGCTCTCGGAAACGCTGGACGCGGTGGCGATGGCGACGCGTGCCGGGTTTACCAGCGTGATGTCGCACCGCTCGGGCGAGACCGAGGACGCAACCATCGCCGATCTCGCCGTCGCGACCAATTGCGGTCAGATCAAGACCGGCAGCCTTGCGCGGTCGGACCGGCTGGCGAAATACAACCAGCTTATCCGCATCGAGGAAGTTCTGGGTGACGCGGCAGTCTATGCAGGCAAGTCGATCCTGCGCTGATTGCGATTATGCCGATACGGATGAGGGACGCCTCAGGGCGTCCCTTTTTTCTGCTCAGCAACCTTTCAGAGCCTTTGCGATCTGGACTTTATCATTGGTCTCGATCGCTCTGTTTTCTTCGATACCGCCGAAAATCGCCTGTGTCTGACCGTAGCTCTGAACTTCATCATCGCCCAACGCGGCGGTCAGCCCACCCGTCAGCGATTTGGTACGAGCCGCACCAAGTTCGCCGTCCAGCCTGCCTTCGTGATAGGCCAACTCGCGGCAGCTCATGCGGTTATACTCGCTTTGCTCGGTCCCGCTGGATACGCAACCGGACAGCATTGTCAAAGCCGCAAAGAGCGCGGCTCCCTTGTTCAATTTCATCCTATTGATTTCCTTGTAGATATCGGATTCAGGAAATCTCTGCTAGCGAAACACACTGTGCGAGAACACCCACAAAGGATAACAATTTGATGACTTTATCTTTTTCAGAACCTGTCAGCCGGCCTCTGCCAGTCGGGCGACATAGCGTGCCAACGTGTCGATCTCCAGATTGACGAAATCGCCGGTGCTTACCTCGCCCCAGTTGGTCACTTCTTGCGTGTGCGGGATCAGATTGACGCCGAAACGCCTGCCATCAACCTCATTCACGGTCAGCGACGTGCCGTTTAATGCAACCGAGCCCTTGGGTGCAATGAACCGCGCCAGTTCCGCCGGAGCCTCAAACACGATGCGGGTGCTGTCGCCCTCATCCCGCATCTCGACAATCTCCGCCACGCCATCCACATGGCCCGAAACGATATGACCACCAAGTTCATCCCCGACCTTCAGCGCACGTTCCAGATTGATCCGCTTCCCGGTCTCCCAGCCATTCGCGCTGATATTGGTCTTCGAAACCGTCTCGGCCGAGATATCAACGTCGAACCAGTCATCGCCCTTGCCAATCACGGTCAGGCACACCCCGTCGCAAGAGATCGACGCACCAAGATCAACGCCGGACATATCATATCCGGTCGAAACCCGCGCCCGCATATCGCCGCGTTGTTCAACCCGGGCGATAACGCCAATATCAGTTATGATTCCGGTAAACATTTATCCTCCAGACCGTTGGAAATTCGTATCATAGTCGGCAGTATTTTTGCGAAAATGTTACGAATTGCGTTAGGTTATTATCCAAAGGGACAGTATTCAACTCGGCGAAAATCTGCCAGACAGTGGCTGCTAGTGTTAATATTGTTGACTTCATGCTACATCTAACAATGAACACGATCCCAGCCAACGCAACCGTCCTTAGGTCAGAAGCGCCGGGCCAGCGATGTTTTTTGCTGCTACAGGGGCCGCACGGACCGTTTTTTGATCGTTTGGCAAGGTTGCTGCAAGAGGCCGGTGCTGAGGTCTGGCGGGTGGCGTTCAATGCTGGCGACGCTTTTTTCTGGACACCGAAGGAACGGATGATCCGGCATGATGGAAGCGTTGCTGAGTGGCCGCAGCATCTCGACCGTTTGATTGCTGAGAAACATGTCACGGATATCGTTCTTTATGGTGATGTGCGCCCGGTCCATTCCGCCGCCCGCATGGCTGCCGAGAAACATAATCTGACACTCCACGCCTTTGAAGAAGGATATCTGCGCCCCTTCTGGCTTACATATGAGCGGGGCGGCTCAAATGGATTTTCTCGGCTCATGAAGATTACGCTTCCGCAGATGGGATGTGCGCTTCAAGGGC
This sequence comes from Paracoccus aerodenitrificans, assembly GCF_027913215.1. Taxonomy (GTDB): domain Bacteria; phylum Pseudomonadota; class Alphaproteobacteria; order Rhodobacterales; family Rhodobacteraceae; genus Paracoccus; species Paracoccus aerodenitrificans. The sequence goes on along the minus strand of NZ_CP115784.1, from coordinate 1,110,716 downwards.
GCCAGGGTGAAGTTGCGCGTCCTCCGGCTGTGTGGGGTGATATGCGCCAGCATAAATTCTATGGCGCTGTCTATCATTTCCTGATTTTGGCCGCGAATAAGCGCTTTCCAAACTTTCGTACCCATCGTGATATTTCGTTGTGGAAAGAATTCAGACTAAATTTCAGCCGTCTGGTACTGACGCCGATGACCATGTTGGATCACGCGATCCGAACTTGGCGCATACGGCGTCGGGGCAATCCGTTCTCTCTGGTCCTCATGCAGTTGGAACATGATTCCAGCTTCCGAGCGCATTCCGACTATAAAACGATGGCGGAGTTCACCGACGAAGTGCTTGAGGCCTTTGCTACCCATGCGCCGCGCCATCATCATATCGTGTTCAAAGGCCATCCACTGGATGACGGCCGCAGTCACCAGCGTCACGATATCATGCGCAAGGCTCAGGAACTGGGCGTTGCGAAACGGGTGCATCATGTTCCGGGCGGCAAGCTTGCGCCGCTTCTGGGACAGGCCCGATCGGTGATCACGGTGAATTCGACGGCAGCACAGCAGGCATTGTGGCGGGGTCTGCCGGTGAAGGCGATGGGCAGGGCTGTGTTCGATAAGCCACAGCTCGTTTCAGAGCAGAGCCTTGCCGAGTTTTTCGTTCACCCTCAGCGCCCTAACCCGGTCGCTTATCGCTGTTATCGCGACTATCTGCTTGAAACCAGCCAGATTCCCGGAGGTTTTTATGCCACACGCGCCCGGGCGCCGGCCCTCAGACTGGTGGTGGATATGATGCTGGCAGCGGAAGATCCTTATGACGCTCTGGCAAACGGCAAGGCGGAAATGCGCCAGCAGCCCGGGGCCGATTCAGGATGAATGACAGAGATATGTGGAAAATCAACGAATCGTGGGCTAGTTTGCGCGCGAGGCGCCGGGAAAACGGCAAGAAGCAGGAGTAAACAGTTTGATCGCCATGGATACTGGAACCGCATCAGGACGCGGCATACGTCTGCCGATGCTTATCGCACTGATCTCCGCCACTTTTCTGAGCGCCTGCTCGCTGCCCCGTTCAGGCCCCAACAAGCAAGAGATCTTCTCAGGCGCTGTCGAAAATGGCGGCGATGCGCATGTGATCTATGTGAATAATCACGTAACCCGCACGGCGAACTTCACCCCTGCCTATGGGTTCTCCAGCGGCTTCCTGAATGCAGGTCAGGTCGGGGCCGATGAAATCCGGCCCGGCGACACGCTTGGGCTGATGATCTGGGAAAACGTCGATGACGGGTTGCTTGCCAGCCTCGGCCAAAGCTCGACGTCACTTGAACAGCTTCAGGTCGACAGTAACGGTTACATCTTCGTCCCCTATGCAGGCCGTGTTCGCGCTGCGGGCAGTACCCCCGACCAACTGCGACAGACCATCACTTCGCGGCTGGAAAGCCAGACCCCCGATCCGCAGGTTACGGTGACGCGCGTCGCCGGTGACGGCGCTACTGTTTCTGTGATGGGCAAGGTGTTCGGTCAGGGCGTCTACCCGATTGAGCGCCCAACGCGGACCCTGTCCGCCATGCTCGCCTCCGCAGGCGGTGTGAATGCAGAACCGGAAGTCGCCGTGATCACTGTGAAACGCGGTCGCGAAACTGGCAAGGTCTGGCTGACCGATCTTTATTTCAACCCGCGCTATGACATTTCGCTGCGCCCCGGCGACGTCATTCTGGTCGAGGAAGATCAGCGCAGCTTCACCGCGCTTGGTGCACTTGGCAGCCAAAGCAAGGTCCCGCTTGGCAATGAGCAGATCAACGCGATCGAAGCGGTTGCAATGGTTGGCGGTCTGTCCACGGTCACTGCGGACCCGACCGGCGTATTCGTGCTGCGCGATGAACCGGCACAGGTTGCCTCGGCCGTTCTAGGCCAGCCGGTGGGAGGTACGCAACGTATGGCCTATGTGCTGGACCTCACCCGTCCGAACGGGCTGTTCCTGGCCCGTGACTTCCTGATCCGCGACGGCGACACGATATATGTCACCGAGGCTCCCTATGTCAGATGGGACAAGATCCTCGGTGCGCTCACCGGAAGCGCGGCTTCTGTCAACCAGCTCTCCAGCATCGCAAACTGATGATGCCAGATCGCATTGCAGCCGTCGGGGCAAAACCCCGGCGGCTTCTTGCATTCAATGGCGGCATGTTTCGCGGACGCGTATGGCGGATCCTCGAACTTGCCGGATGGACGCCCCGGCTTGGCCTGCCGCAGAAGGGCAATATGGTCGCAGTTTGGGGGGCCTCCGCCACCGCCTGGCGCGGCAACGCCGTTGCTTCGCGATTTGGTCTGGGCGTGGTTCATGTCGAGGATGCCTTCCTGCGCTCGATCCTGCCGGGACGCGCACGGGGCAGGATTGCGCGACGCGGCCCGATCGGGCTGATCATCGACCCTGTGGGGCTGCATTTCGATCCGGGCTCTCCGTCGCTGATCGAGAAGCTGATCACGTCCGGACAGGCGGACAGCCACAAGGACAATGCATCCGCCGGGATCGCACGGCTGATCGCGGCGGATCTGTCAAAATATAATGCCCATCTTCCCGAACAGAAGCCACCCGAGCCCGGCTATGTTCTGGTCATCGACCAAACCGCAGGCGATGCCTCGCTGCTTGGCGCGGGGCGTGCCGAGTTCCTGAAGATGCTGACAGCGGCGCGTTCGGAACATCCGGGCAAGCGCATCGTCATCCGCGTCCATCCGGAAACCTCAAACGGCCTTCGCCCCGGTCATTTCCAGCCCGCCGACCTTCAGGAAAATGAGACATTCTACGACATGCCCGTCTCACCTTGGGCGCTTTTACGCAATGCAGCGGCAGTTTATGCCCATAGCTCGCAGATGGGGTATGAGGCGATGCTGGTGGGTCATCGCCCCCGGATCTTCGGTCAGCCTTTCTATGCCGGATGGAGCCTCAGCGATGATGAGGCTGAATTTCCTCGGCGCGGCACGGCAGACATCGAAACATTATTCGCGGCCAGCCATCTGATCGCACCGACATGGTACGATCCCTGCCGCGACAGGCTGACGGATTTCGACGGTGCCGTCGACCAGTTGGAGGCCGAGGCGAAAGCGTGGCGGCAGGACCATGCAGGGCATCTGGCCTATGGAATGCGGCTTTGGAAGCGGCCTGCCATTAACCGTTTCTTCGGATCGGCAGCCCCTGTCCGCTTCACGGATAAGCCGGATGGCGAGACCAGCCTTGTCTGGGCAAATCGCGCGGGAGAATTGTCTACCCCGACATTGCGGGTCGAGGACGGGTTCTTGCGCTCACGTGGATTGGGGGCTGAGCTGACGCCGCCGCTGTCCCTGGTCGCCGACGATCTGGGTATTTACTATGATCCCACGCATCCTTCGCGGCTGGAAAAGCTTATCGCGTCAGATCTGCCACCCGGAGGTGCCGCGCGGGCCTCGCAATTGCGGGCGGCGCTGATCGCCGCGGGGATCAGCAAATATAATCTTCAGGGCTGCGCCGCGCTTCCCGCACGGGACGGGCGGCGATGTATTCTTGTGCCGGGGCAGGTCGAGGACGATGCCTCGATCCGGCTGGGAGCGGGCAGCGAGACCGGCAATCTAGCGCTTCTTCGCCGGGTGCGGGACGAAAACCCCGATGCAGTGCTGATCTATAAGCCGCATCCCGACACCGAGGCAGGCCTTCGGCCCGGCGCAGTCCGCGAAAAAGAGCTGTCGCTTCTGGCCGATCACGTCACCCGCCGCACCGATCCCCTCGCATTGCTGAAGATGGTTGATGAAGTCTGGACCATCACCTCAACCCTCGGCTTCGAGGCGCTGCTGCGCGGGATCCCGGTCACCACGCTCGGCTCACCATTCTATGCCGGGTGGGGCCTGACGCGCGATCTCGGGCCGGTCCCTGCGCGGCGCATTGCGCGACCCGGGCTGGACGGGCTGACCCATGCGGCGCTGATCGCCTATCCCAGATATCGGGACCCGGTCAGTGGACTGCCCTGCCCGCCCGAAATCGCGGTTGAGCGGCTGGCGGATGTGACGCTGCAAACGCGCGGGCTGCGCCTGCGATGGCTGGCCAAGGCGCAAGGCGCGGTCTCCGGGTATAGCTGGATCTGGCGCAGATAGCGTTGCCGTCAGCCATTTAACGATGATCTCAGCTTGTTATCGCCGGGTCCAGAGCTGAAACAGATCCGCACCAACCGGACAGGACCGTACCAGTCTGAAACGCGGCATCTCCCTAAGCGCGGCACATGGCAGATCCCCGACAGAGGGACGCCCCGCGGCACCAAGAACCAGCCCCGCGCTGTAAAACACCAGATCATCGACAAGGTCAGCCGCCAGAAGACTTGCCGCAAGCTGCCCTCCACCCTCACAGAACACCCGCGTCACCCCTCGTTCGGCGAGCGATTTCATCGCCTCGTCCAGGGGACCCGAAACCTGCCAGAGCGGGCCGTGGCGGTCATCCTCGGCAGGCAGTTCGGGCAGCGTCCGGGATGACACGATCACCCGCGCGGGCTGGCGGGGCGTGGAAATGCCACGCACATTCAGCGAGGGCCGATCCGCATGGGCCGTTCCGCCACCGACCATGATCGCATCATGACGGCTGCGGAGAAGATGAACATGACGCCGCGCTTCGGGTCCGGTGATCCACTGGCTTTCTCCGCTGGCAGTGGCGATCCGCCCATCAAGGCTTGAGGCCAGCTTGAGCGTGATCATGGGCCGCCCATGTTCGATCCGGTTCAGAAAGCCGCGCTGAAGCCGGGCGGCCTCGGCGCTGCAGATATGCTCGGTGACCTCGATCCCCGCATCTCTCAGCTTCCGGTGTCCCTGTCCGGCGGTGCGCGGATCCGGGTCTGTCAGCGCCGACACGACGCGTACCACCCCGGCGGCGATCAGCGCGTCCGCGCAGGGCGAGCTGCGGCCATGATGGGCGCAGGGCTCCAGCGTGACATAGGCCGTCGCGCCCCGCGCCGCCTCTCCGGCCTGTTGCAGCGCCATGCGTTCGGCATGAGGCCGTCCGCCTGGCTGCGTCCAGCCGCGCCCGACGATGCGGCCATCGCGGACCAGAACACAGCCGACCGCCGGATTCGGCCAGACATTCCCGAGACCGCGCACGGCCAGCCGCAGCGCGTGGTCCATGTGACGCTGATCGTAGTTCACCCGGAATTTTCAGGGGTTGGTGGACGCAGTTCCGAGACGAATTTGTCGAAATCGCCCGCATCCTGAAAATTCTTATAGACGCTGGCAAAGCGCACATAGGCGACGTTATCGACGCGGGCAAGCGTCTCCATCACGATCTCACCTATGACCTTCGAGGGAATATCGGTCTCTCCCATGCTTTCCAGCCGCCGGACAATGCCGGAAATCAACTGCTCGATCCGCTCGGGTTCAACCGGGCGTTTCTGCATGGCGATCCTGATGGAGCGAGCCATCTTGTCGCGGTCGAAATCCTCGCGGCGTCCATTTGTCTTGACGACGACAAGATCGCGCAGCTGAACGCGTTCATATGTGGTGAATCTTCCCCCACAGCCCGGACAATAGCGCCGGCGCCTGATCGCCGCGTTTTCCTCGGCGGGGCGGGAATCCTTGACCTGAGTATCGGCGTTTCCGCAGAACGGGCAGCGCATCCTGTGTCCCTTATCTGGCTGTCACCTCCAACTTATCCACAAGGTAAGACGAAAGCGCAACAGGGTTTGTGTCAAACAGCCCGATCAATACCAGATCGGCTCAGGCGCGGGTAAAGGCAATCGTTACCTCACGGCGATGCTGATGGGCGCGATGCTCGACGACATAAACGCCCTGCCAGCGACCCAGCATCATCCGCCCCGAGCGGACAGGAATGGACAACGATACCGGTAAAATTGTCGCCTTAATATGCGCTGCCATGTCGTCCGGTCCCTCGACACGATGCGTTACCCAGGACATGGCCGGAGAATTCGCCTGGGGCACGGCTCGGTCTAGCCATTCCAGAAGGTCATGCTGCACATCCGGGTCGGCATTTTCCTGTATCAGCAGGCTGGCCGAGGTATGCCGGATATGCGCGGTCAGTACGCCATCATCCTGCCCCGCAACGAACTGGCCCAGTTTCGAGGTGATTTCATGCATACCGGGACCATTCGTGTCCACGATAACCGTGTCGATCATTCCTTACTCCTTATCCGGCGCCGGCAGAGCGTCGGACTTGTCGTGATCCATCGATATGCGTTTCTGAGCCCGGGCACCGAGTTCGCGCAGCATCTCGACCTGTCGGATCACATTACCCTGCCCGCGTGACAGCCTGTCGACAGCCATGCGATGTGCATCGCTTGCCTTGCCAAGCGCGACGCCGACCGCATCCAGAGAATCGACGAATCCGGCAACCTTGTCATAGATGGCCCCGGCCCGCCGCGCGATCTCCAGCGCGTTGGATTCGCGGCGCTCCACCATCCAGATATGTTCGACAGTGCGCAGGGTCAGCATCAGCGTGGTCGGTGTGGTCAGACCGACCCGCTTATCCATCGCATAGCTGGCGAGGTTGGGATCAACCCGCAACGCCTCGGAGAACGCGCCTTCGATGGGGATAAACATCAGCACGTAATCCACCGCGCCGTCATCCATCCGGTCATAGCCCTTCGCGGCAAGCGTATTGATATGTGCACGGATCGCATCGACATGACGCTTCAGCGCCGCTGTCCGTTCCAGATCATCCTCGCTGTTGACGGCCTGTTCATAGGCGTTCAGCGAAACCTTGCTGTCCACGACCAGAATTTTCTTCTGCGGCATTTTCACGATCACGTCGGGCCGCCAGGTCTTGCCGTCCTCATCGGTCCAGCTCACCTGAAGATCGTAATGCAGGCCCCGCTCCAGCCCTGATTCTTCAAGGATGCGTTCGAGGATCATCTCTCCCCATGCGCCCTGCTTCTGCTTGTCGCCCTTCAGGGCGCGGGTCAGAGCGCTTGCCTCTGTCCCGAGATTGGCGATCTGATCCCGCAGCCTTGCGCCTTCTTCATCGAGGATACGGTTCCGGTCCCGCAATTCGCGCTGAAAATGCAGCACCTGTTCGCGAAACGGGTTCAGCAGGGCATTGAGTTGCTCACCATGTGCCTTTTGCATATCGGCACCCTGCGATCGCAGGGTTTCATTTGCCATCAGACGAAACTGCCCGGTCATTTCTTCGCGCAAATCGCGCAGCTGTTTCAGATCATGCGCCGCACGCTCACGATCCTTTTCCGCCGCGAGGCGAAGCTGAGCCAGTTCGGATTGCAATGCAGCGACCTGCTGACGCGTGGAAAACAGCGCATCGTTCAGGCCATCGCGTTCCTCGGATAATTCGGCCAGCCGGCTGATCCGATCCTCCAGCCGTGTCTCTGCCTGTTCTGCCCGGAGTGACTGCTGCCGAGACAACTGCGTTTCGGCATCGAAGCGGGTCTGAAGTTCCGAGAACAACGCATTCTGCCGGGCGATTTCATCCTGACGCCGCGCAAGCTCAGCCGAGAGATGACGCGCCTCATCACGGTGCCGGGAAAGTTTCCCCGAGACCCGCCAGCACAGCAGGATCAGCAAGACAAAACTTAACAACACCCCGGCCAGGACCCAACCGGCAACGACCGGATCGGCCAACCATGACGAAAGCTGTCCCAAAAACCGGTCGCCCATACCACCCCGCTTGCGTTCTCGTTTTGTGCCTAACGAAGAGGGCCGGTTATCGCAAGCTCAGAACCGCTCAGGCCGCCCGGAGAAGCAGAAACTGGTGAAGAGAATCTGCATAACCGCGCAGATCATGGCTGTTGGTTTCACGTTCTGCCAGCCAGTCGAATAGCGGCGCCTGATGCCCGTTCGAATATCCCATGGCCCAAGACGGGAACTGCCGTTTCGTGATCGGGCCCCGCCCGAAAACGGTGATATCGCGGTGTCGTGTATCGGCAAGAATGTCGTCGACAACCTGATCGAGTAATGGCTTCGGCCCCTCAAGCCACTGAACGAAGATACCGTCTTCGGCATGAAGAAAACCAGTCAGGCTCATGGCGGCATTCCTGACACGCGCAGCCGCAAGAATAGCGTCGCAGTCACCCTGGAAATGCTCGATCCGCCCCGAGCTTCGATAAAGCAAGTGCGTCAGCGTCATCTGTACCCGTCCATTTGCATAGGGTAACGCTATGAGAAAAAAGGAAATCGGCGCAAGAAAATACTGCGCCGATTGCCAAAAGTTAACGATTTCTACTGGTCGAGGAAGCTGCGGAGCTTGCGTGAGCGCGACGGATGCTTCAGCTTCCGCAGCGCTTTTGCCTCGATCTGACGGATACGTTCGCGGGTCACGCTGAACTGCTGGCCGACCTCTTCCAGCGTGTGATCGGTGTTCATGCCGATGCCGAAACGCATGCGCAGCACGCGTTCTTCGCGCGGAGTGAGGCTGGCCAGAACGCGGGTAGTGGTCTCTTTCAGGTTTTCCTGAATCGCACTGTCCAGAGGCAGAACGGCGTTCTTGTCCTCGATGAAATCGCCAAGCTGGCTGTCCTCTTCATCCCCTATTGGGGTTTCAAGACTGATCGGCTCCTTGGCGATCTTCATCACCTTGCGGACCTTCTCCAGCGGCATTTGCAGCTTGTCGGCCAATTCCTCAGGCGTGGGTTCGCGGCCGATTTCATGCAGCATCTGACGGCCGGTCCGAACCAGCTTGTTGATCGTCTCGATCATGTGGACCGGAATACGGATCGTGCGGGCCTGATCGGCAATCGAGCGGGTGATCGCCTGCCGGATCCACCACGTCGCATATGTCGAAAACTTATAGCCGCGGCGATACTCGAACTTATCGACCGCCTTCATCAGGCCGATATTGCCTTCCTGAATGAGATCAAGGAACTGCAACCCACGATTGGTGTATTTCTTGGCAATCGAGATCACCAGCCGCAGATTGGCCTCAACCATTTCCTTCTTGGCTTGCCGCGCTTCTTTTTCGCCGCGCTGAACCTGATTCACGATGCGGCGGAACTCTTCGATATCGACGCCGACATATTGCCCGACCTCGGCCATGTCACCGCGAAGCTGTTCCACCTTGTCCATGCTGCGCTCAAACAGAGCCTGCCAGCCGCGGCCCTTGTTTTCCTGCATCCGGTCGATCCAGGCCGGATCAAGTTCAGAGCCGCGATATGCGTCGATGAATTCACGCCGGTTGATCCGCGCGGCATCCGCCAGCTTCACCATGCCCGAATCGATGGTCACAATGCGGCGGTTAATGCCGTAAAGCTGATCGACAAGCGCCTCGATCCGGTTGTTATGCAGGTGAAGCGAGTTCACCAGAACCACGATTTCGCTGCGCAGCTTCTGATAGGCGCTTTCATCCGAGGTCGAGAAACTGTCATCTTCGTTCAGCGTCGCCGACATGCGCTGATCCTGCATATGGGCAAGATTCTCATAGTCGCGCGCGATGGCTTCCAGCGTCTCCAGCACTTGCGGCTTCAGACTTGCCTCCATCGCCGCCAGAGACAGATTGGCGCCGTCGTCCTCGTCGTCGTCATCCGAGGGCAAAGGATTGCCATCGGCATCGGTTTCCGGCTCACGCTCGGATTTATCGGCGGGCTGAGCCGTACCGGCAGCGCCATTTGCGGCGGGGGTCAGCTCTTCATCCTCGCCTTCTTCCATCGACTGACCAAAGGTGGTTTCAAGGTCGATCACGTCGCGCAGCAGGATGTCTTCATCCAGAAGTTCCTGCCGCCACATGGTGATGGCCTTGAAGGTCAGAGGGCTTTCGCAAAGCCCCAGAATCATCGTGTTGCGCCCGGCCTCGATCCGCTTGGCAATGGCGATCTCGCCCTCGCGGGACAGCAGCTCGACGCTGCCCATCTCACGCAGATACATGCGCACCGGGTCGTCGGTGCGGTCCAGTTTTTCGGTTTCGGTGGTCGCAACCGTGACTTCACGAGAGGTCGACGTGGTCACGACTTCGCCGCCGGCTTCACCCTCTTCGCCTTCTTCTTCGTTCTCGACGACCTGAATGCCCATTTCGGACAGCATCGACATCACATCTTCGATCTGGTCCGAACTGACCTGCTCAGGAGGCAGGACCTTGTTAAGCTGATCGTAAGTGATAAAGCCACGCTCTTTCGCTTCCGCGATCATCTTCTTGACCGCTGCCTGGCTTACATCCAGTGAATGATCGTTATCCTGGCTTTCGTCGCGGGAATTATCGTCGTCCTTGGCGGCCATAGGCATCCTGTCAGCATAGTGATTCGGTAAGACCCGAATCATGTGGGGATCGGAACCGTTTTAGACAAGATGCAGGCGAGTTCAAAGACCAGCCGATTCGGTTCAGCCGATCAGGCCCGAATCAGCGCCCGCCGCGCCTTGGTTTCATATCATAATATGAGGCCAGCCTGGCCGAAAGCGCCGCGCGGTCCTCATTCAGATCCGACGTATCGTTCAGCTCGGGATGCTCGGCAAGGTGGCGGGCGCGGGCCGATTCGCCCATGCGCCAGGTCAGGCCCTCATCGACAAGCCCCTGAATCTCGGCCTCGGCGCGGGCCAGTTCCGCCTGTGAGATCCGCCGCGCCTCGATCCGGTCAAGCATGTTGGACAGCACGGCCTCGGCCTTGTCCGGGTCCCCCGGCTGACGGATCAGAGGCGCGGTCCGGATATAAGGATCCTGCATAACCCGCTGCAGTGCGGCTTTGCCCGCAGCACTTTGGGTGCCTGCAAGAAGATCATGACACAACGCGCAGCGGTCGGGATCGGCAGGCTCCAGCAACTCGATCCGCGATTCCATCCGCAGGGCAAGGCCCGGATAGGTCGCACACAGCGCCAGCACCATTGCCTCAAGCATCAGATCGCCCGAATCCTGCTGACCAAGCGGTGTCGCCCGCGTCTGTGCCCGCGGTGCCGCATCAACGGCCCGCCGGTCGCGCCTGCCGGGTGTCAGCCGCCCTGCCCCGCGCCTACCGCCGAACAGTTCATAGCGGCGCTCTTTCAGCGCATCGGCGTAATGCCGGCGCGTGGCCTCATCGGGAATCAGGGCAATCGCCTTGCGCAGATTGCTATCCAGTGCGGCCCGGCGCTCGGGGCTGTCGAATTCGCGGCCCTCAATCTCGCGTTCCCACAGCAGGTCGACCAGAGGCCGCGCTGCATCCAGCACTTTCTGCATCGCCCCCGCGCCATGCGACCGGATCAGATCGTCAGGGTCCTGCCCCGCTGGCAACAACGCAAAGCGAAGCGCCTGACCCGGCCCGGTCAGCGGCAGGGCAAGGTCGATCAGCCGCCGCGCCGCACGCTGTCCCGCCGCATCGCCGTCCAGCATGATCACCGGCTCGGGGCTGATCCGCCACATCAGCCGCAGCTGATCCTCGGTAATCGCCGTCCCCAGAGGCGCAACCGCACCATCGAAACCGGCCAGAGACAGGGCGATGACATCCATATAGCCCTCGGCCACGATCAGCGGAGCCCCCTTGCCGACCGCGCTGCGGGCCGAGGCGACATTATAGAGATTCTGCCCCTTGTCGAAGAGCATGGTTTCCGGGCTGTTCAGATATTTCGCCCGCGCATTCGGATCCATCGCACGGCCACCGAAGGCGATCACCCGGCCCCGCGCATCGCGGATCGGAAACATGATCCGGCCCCGGAACCGATCATAGGGCGTGCCGCCATCATCCGGCACAATGATCAGCCCGGCCTCGTCCATCACATCCGGCGGAATGCCCTTGTCACGCAAAGCCGAAAACAGGCCCTGCCGCATATCCGGGGCGAAACCAAGCTCGAACCGGTCGATCCCGGCCTGTTGCAGCCCGCGCCCGGTCAGGTAATCCCGCGCCTGTGTCCCGCTTCCTGCCGAAAGCTGCATGCGGAAATGACGTGTAGCAGCCTCCATCGCCTCGACCAGAATGCTGCGCCGATCAGCGCGTTTTGCCTCTGCCGGGTCACGATCCGGCATGGGCAAACCGGCTTCGGCAGCCAGTACCTTCACCGCTTCGATAAAATCCAGCCCGTCCGATTCGCGCAGAAAGGTCAGCGCATCGCCCTTGGCGTGGCAGCCGAAGCAGTAATAGAACCCTTTCTGGTCATCGACATGAAAAGAAGCGGTTTTTTCGCCGTGGAACGGGCAAGGTGCCCACCAGTCGCCCTTGGCCTGATTGGATCTGCGCAGATCCCATGTGACCTTGCGCCCGACGATCCGGCTGACCGGAACGCGGTTGCGCAATTCTTCCATGAAGGCGGGTGAGATCGACATGCCGGATAATATCGGGTGACAGAGCCCTTACAGCAAGGGCCTTATGCCCCCGCCCCGACCGCACCGCGTACAAGCGCGACATAGTGGCGATGCAGCGCCTCACGATCCAGCCGCCCGCCGGAGCGATACCAATGCGTCACCCCGGTCAGCATCGCGATCAGCGCCATTGTCGCAAGACGCGTATCCTCAACGCGCATCCGGCCCGCCGCGACACCGTCATCCAGAATATCCTGCAGAGCCTGCTCATACCGGCGGCGCAGCAGGGTGATCTCGGAATGGTTCTCTGCGGTCAGATTGCGCAGCTCCATATAGGACAGGAAGACACCATCCGCGTGATCGAGACTGGTGTCGATATGAAACCGGACAAAAAGATCAAGCCTCTCTGTCGGGTCGAGGCTTGCATCGTCCTGCCACTCTGCCAGCAGTGCTTCCATATGCGCCCGCAGCAGATCCGTCAGCAGAGCCTGCTTGTCGTCGGTATAGCTGTAAAGCGTGCCGACCTGAACGCCGACCTCTGCCGCGATCTGGCGCATCGAAACCGCAGCAAAACCATGCCGCGCGAAAAGCCGCTGCGCGGCCTGCCGGATCAGGGGGCCGGTGATTTCGGCCCGGGAACCCTGCGTCCGCGCCATCAGTCCAGAGGCGGCGAGCCGCGCCCGGCCTTGACCCCGATCAGGTCGAAGAAATCAGCCGGAGCCTGCGCCAGAAGTTCTTCAGCCAGATCGCGGCCCATCTCGGGTCCATCGGCAACCGGCCCTTCACGCTCACCGCGAAACAGTTTCGAACCATCGGGCAAAAGGATCTCTCCGCGCAGGCACAGCCGGTCGGCGTTCAGTTCGGCCAGCCCTGCAATCGGCGTCTCACAGGAGCCGTCAAGCGCGGCCAGAAACGCGCGTTCCGCCACGATCCGCGCTGAGGTATCGGCATCGTTCAGCGCCGCCAGCAACGCCGCGACACGCTGATCCTGACGCCGCCTTTCAACCCCGATCACGCCCTGCGCCACTGCGGGCAGCATCTCGTCGGGGGAAATCGCGCTCTGCGCCAGTTCCGGCGTACCAAGCCGGTTCAGCCCGGCCATCGCCAGAAACGTCGCATCGGCCACGCCGTCATGCAGCTTCTTCATCCGGGTCTGCACATTCCCGCGAAACTCGACCAGTTGCAGATCGGGGCGCCGATGCGCAAGCTGAGCCCTGCGCCGCATCGAGGACGAGCCGACCACCGCGCCCTGCGGAAGCTCGGCTATACTGGCGAATTTCGTGCTGACGAAGGCATCGCGCACATCCTGCCGGGGCAGATAGCAGTCGATCACAAGCGCATCGGGCTGAAGAACCGGCATATCCTTCATCGAATGCACGGCAATGTCGATCCGGCCATCCAGCAGCGCATCCTCGATTTCGCGCGTGAACAGCCCCTTGCCGCCAATCGCCTGAAGCGGACGATCAAGGATCTTGTCGGCAATCGTCTTGATCGGCACGATCTCGAACGCGGTTTCCGGCAGACCATGCGCCATCATCAGCCGGTCACGGGTTTCATGCGCCTGAGCGAGCGCCAGCAACGAGCCGCGCGTCCCGATCCTCAGCCTGTCGTTTTCATTGGGCCAATTTGTCATGGGCAAGCCATAGACCCGCCTGCCCGGCTTGACAATGCCAGGCCGTCTGCGTTGAACGGTCGCGGAAAGAGAGGTCCCATGACCAAGACGATCCTGCGTGCCCTTGCCGGTGAAACATTGCCGACTCCTCCGATCTGGATGATGCGTCAGGCGGGCCGGTATCTGCCGGAATACCGCGCCACACGGGCGCAGGCGGGGGATTTCCTGTCGCTCTGCTACACGCCGGATCTTGCCGCCGAGGTCACCCTGCAACCGATCCGCCGCTTCGGCTTCGACGCGGCGATCCTGTTTGCCGATATTCTTCTGGTGCCGCAGGCGCTTGGCGCGGATCTGTGGTTCGTCACCGGCGAAGGCCCCCGCCTGTCCACGATCACGGACGCTTCTGCTGTGCAGGCGCTGAAACCCGCCGATGCGGTGCATGACAGGCTGTCGCCCATCTATGAGACCCTTCGCATCCTGTCGCGTGAACTGCCCTCCGAAACCACGCTGATCGGTTTTGCCGGTGCGTCCTGGACCGTCGCCACCTACATGATCGCCGGACGTGGCACGAAGGATCAGGCTCCGGCCCATGCGTTCATGCAAGCCGACCGCGCCGCATTCTCGGCGCTGATCGACCGGATCACAGAGGCAACGATCGAATATCTCTCGGCCCAGATCGAGGCCGGGGCCGAGGTCGTGAAACTGTTCGACAGTTGGGCCGGAAGCCTGAAGGGCGACGATTTCGACGATTTCTGCATGGCCCCCATCGCGCGGATCGTCACGGCGCTGAAACAGCGCCATCCCGGTATTCCTGTGATCGCCTTCCCGCGCGAGGCGGGCGAACGCTATAAGGGCTTCGCCAAAGCGACCGGCGCGGATTGCGTGGCGCTCGATAATTCGGTCGCGCCGGACTGGGCCGCCGCCAATGTGCAAAGCGATGGCTGCGTTCAGGGAAATCTCGCCCCCGGCCATATGGTCACCGGAGGTCAGGCGCTGATCGACGAAACCCGCGCCATCGTCCAGGCCTTCAGGGGCGGGCCGCATATCTTCAATCTGGGCCACGGCATCACGCCGGATGCAGATCCCGAGAATGTCGCACTGATGATCGAGACCGTCCGGAAAAGCTGAGCGATGTGGGTCCTCGTCACCCTGATCGCCGCCGCGGCTCAGACCGGCCGCAACGCGGCGCAGGCGGGGCTGACGGGCCGGATCGGGACCATCGGCGCGACGGCGGTGCGGTTTTTCTTCGGCCTGCCCTTTGCGATGCTGTTCCTTGCCATCATGGCAAGCCAGACCAGCCTTCCGCCGCTTGGCATGTCCACGCTGGCTTGGGCCGCATTCGGTGCATTCAGCCAGATTGCAGCGACGGCCTTCATGCTTGTCACCATGCGCGGCGAGGGGTTCGGCGTCGCCACCGCGTTAATGAAAACCGAGCCGGTGACACTGGCCGTCTTCGGCGCGATCTTCCTGGCCGAACCGCTTGGCCCGGCGCGTCTTGGCGCGATCCTGCTTGCCACATCCGGCGTGATCCTGATGTCAGGTGCAGAGTGGTCGCGGGCACGGGCCAGAAGCGTCACCATAGGCATTGCCTCGGGCGCGTTATTCGGACTCTCCGCCATCGGTTTTCGCGGTGCGGTGCTGAGCCTGCCCGAAGGCAGCGCAATATTGCGGGCCTCGTTCATTCTTGTCGTCGCGCTCTCGATCCAGTCCGCCGCGATGCTGATCTGGCTTTTCCTGCGCGACCGGCCCGTGCTTAACGCTATCGCCGCCAACTGGCGCGGCTCACTGACCGCAGGTGCCCTGGGCGCATTCGCATCGCTGTTCTGGTTCATCGGCTTCGCCCTCACCTCAGCCGCGAATGTCCGCACCCTTGCCCTTGTCGAGGTGGTGTTTGCCCAGATCCTCTCTGCCCGCCTGTTCCGTGAGGGCGCGGAACCGCGGGTCCTGACCGGAATGGCCCTGATCGCCACCGGAGTCATCCTGCTGATCCGCTTCGCCTGAATGGTTGCCGCTGCGACAAAGGCTTTCTTCTTGAGGTTGCTCGCTCACAACAATCCGACCCGCTGACTCCTTCTTTGTGATCGGATTTCCGCCGGTATCAATCCGGCCTTTTTCGTTCCGGACTGCGCATCTCCGTACATGAGGCATCAAGCCTGAAAACCTGCGAGAAATGCTGGAATTATCGGCAATCATGTCAGGAACGCTTTGGACGCGCTCTACTGGCTCTCTTCACGACATATTAGGTTCTGAGAACCTCGATTAATCCGACTTTTCTCTAATTAATATTCAATAATATCATCGCATTGTATTAAAAATTTATTAAAAGTTGTTTGCTGTTGCGCGACGCCACCTGTTATCGGCTTCGGACTTTGGGACCCGGCAGAAATGCCGCTCCCGCCAGTCAACGAAGCTCCAGCAGGAAGACAATGCGTATAAAACCAGATCCTTTTGTCATCGGTACGAATTTCCGGAATAACGGACCACTTGGGAGCGCTGAGGATGGCTCGGTCTTCATCGTCGACCCGCATATGTCGGGCCAGAAAGCGGCGGAAGGCCAGCATTACGGATATATCTCGAAGGCACTCAATTATGACGTCAACGAGAACGAAGTGATCGAGGATAACAGGGGCAGTAGTTTCTATTTTCAAGAAGGCATTCAGATTGCTGCTGTTGAGGGAAGCGACCTTGGCGGGCTCTCCTCCAGTGTCGATTACATCAACGGGTTTCGCGACTCTGTGGTCACCTTCAGCGATAAATCCTCGATGAAAATATATATCGCGACGCGATCACTTCAGAACGGGGGCACATATCTGGATATAAGCGACAGCCATCTAGAACTTGTTCAAAAGTACATCGCCGATAATGGGGTCAGGATCACCTCTGTAAAGCTTGGGTATTGGGATAACACGGAGTGGGACCGTTTTTCAATTGAGGCCTTTGATGGGGAGTTGCAGCAGCCGCCATGCTTTGTGCGCGGAACCCTGATCCGGACTCAAGACGGGACAGCTCCCGTTGAAGAACTTCGCCCGGGACAAATGGTCTGGACGCTCGATCATGGGCTGCAGAAAATCCTGTGGCTGGGCATAAGGAAACTGAATGCAGATGAACTGGCGCAATGCCCGGAATGGTGCCCGATATCGCTGCCCGTCTCGGCGATTGATGGAAGCGACAGTGAGCACAGGCTGAATGTTTCGCCACAACACCGCATTCTGGTGGATTCGGCCATAGCCGAAACGATGTTCGGCAAAAAACAGGTACTCGTGCCGGCGAAAGCGCTTCTCTCCTTGCCGGGGGCCAAAAAGGATGAACAGGCTGACAGCGTCGAATACTGGCATATCCTGCTGGAACATCACGCCATTCTGGAGGCGGATGGGGTGCTGACCGAGCTCTCTATCTGGGAAAACAGATCAGTAATTCGTTCGAAGGCATGACCTCCGAAGAACTGGAACTGATCCTGCCCGAAGGGGCGACCGACGGTGTTACCATGCTGCCGGCGCGGCCCTTTGTGACGGTTCGTCGCGCGACATCACTTGCGCGGCGTCATGTGAAAAATAACCGTCCGCTGAATCGCTGGCCTGCACCCGACACCGCGGCGATGCAAAACGGTAAAACCAGCATGGACGGGATGCGTCCCTGTTAATGCTGCGAAAGCAAACCAAATAGCAAAAGCCCCGCCAGAGATCTGGCGGGGCTTTTCTTTTCTCTGCGACGCAGAGCGACTGGCTTACCAGTCGCTGCGCTCAACGATGCGGGTCTGGACCGGCAGTTTCATCGCACCAAGGCGCAGGGCCTCGCGTGCAATGCTGTCGTTCACGCCGTCGATTTCAAACATGATCCGGCCGGGATGAACCCGTGCCGCCCAGTAATCGACGGAACCCTTACCTTTACCCATCCGCACTTCGGTCGGCTTCGAGGAGACCGGCACGTCCGGGAACACCCGGATCCAGACCCGGCCCTGACGCTTCATGTGACGGGTGATCGCGCGGCGTGCCGCTTCGATCTGGCGGGCGGTGACACGCTCGGGCTCAACGGCCTTCAGCGCGAAAGAGCCGAAGCTGATGTCGAAACCGCCTTTGGCTTCGCCGTGAATCCGGCCCTTGTGCTGTTTGCGGAACTTCGTCCGTTTCGGTTGCAGCATCTCTTTCTACTCCTTAGCGGGCGTCGCGGCGCGGGCCACGGGGCGCCGGGCCTTCCTGAGCCTCGGCAGCGCGGCGTTCGCGGGCGGAAGGATCATGCTCCATGATCTCGCCTTTGAAGATCCACACTTTGACGCCGATGATCCCGTACGGGGTCGAGGCTTCGGACAGCGCATAGTCGATATCGGCACGCAGCGTGTGTAGCGGAACGCGACCTTCACGATACCATTCGGTCCGCGCAATCTCGGCACCGCCCAGACGACCGGCAACGTTCACGCGGATACCCAGAGCACCCATGCGCATGGCGTTCTGAACCGCACGCTTCATGGCGCGGCGGAACGACACACGACGCTCAAGCTGCTGAGCGATGGATTCGGCAACAAGCTGAGCATCGACTTCCGGCTTGCGGACTTCGACGATGTTCAGATGCAGCTCGCTATCGGTGAATTGCGACAGTTTCTTGCGCAGAACCTCGATATCGGCGCCTTTCTTACCGATGATGACGCCCGGACGTGCGGCGTGAATGGTCACGCGGCATTTCTTGTGCGGACGCTCGATGATGACGCGGCTGATGCCGGCCTGCTTGGCTTCTTTCTTGATGAACTCGCGGATATGCACGTCCTCAAGCAGCAGGTCGCCATATTCCTTGTCGTCGGCATACCAGCGGCTGTCCCAGGTACGGTTGACCTGGAGGCGCATCCCGACGGGGTTGACCTTCTGACCCATTACGCTTGCTCCTCTGCGGTGTCTGCCTTGGCGGTCTTGCGGGAAGCTTTCTTGGCTTCCGCCGCAGCCGCGGCAGCGGCCGGATCGACCTCGCGCAGCTTGATGGTGATTTCCGAGAACGGCTTCATGATGCGGCCATAGCGACCACGCGCCCGCGGACGGCCACGCTTCATCACAAGGTTCTTGCCAACCCAGGCTTCGGCAACCACGAGATTGTCGACATCCAGATTATGATTGTTCTCGGCATTGGCGATCGCCGATTGCAGCAGCTTCTTCACGTCGCCAGCAACACGGCGCTTCGAGAAGGTCAGGTCCGAGAGGGCCTTTTCCACCTTCTTGCCGCGGATCAGACCGGCAACGACATTCAGCTTCTGCGGGCTGACGCGAACCATACGCGCCTTGGCCATCGCTTCGTTATCCGCCACGCGGCGCGGATTCTTTTCCTTACCCATGACGATTACTTCCTTTTCGCTTTCTTGTCGGCCGCGTGACCGTAATAGGTCCGGGTCGGCGAGTATTCACCGAATTTCTGACCGATCATGTCTTCCGAGACGTTTACCGGGATATGCTTGTGCCCATTATAAACGCCGAAGGTCAGACCGACGAATTGCGGCAGAATGGTCGAACGACGCGACCAGATCTTGATGACATCCGATTTACCCGACTCGCGGGCTTTTTCGGCCTTTTTCAGCACATAAGCGTCGACAAAAGGCCCTTTCCAAACAGAACGTGCCATGGATTAGCGCCCCTTCTTGCGTGCGTGACGCGACCGCAGGATATACTTGTCGGTCGATTTATTCGTGCGGGTCTTCTTGCCCTTGGTGTCCTTACCCCAGGGCGTAACCGGCGTACGGCCACCCGAGGTCCGGCCCTCACCACCACCATGCGGGTGGTCGATCGGGTTCATTGCGACACCGCGCACGCTCGGGCGGATGCCCTTGTGACGGTTGCGGCCGGCTTTGCCGAAATCCTGGTTCGAGTGATCCGGGTTCGACACGGCACCGATGGTGGCCATGCATTCCTGACGGACCATGCGCAGCTCGCCCGAGGACAGGCGGATCTGGGCGTAACCGCCATCGCGGCCCACGAACTGGGCATAGGTGCCTGCCGAACGCGCGATCTGACCGCCCTTGCCGGGCTTCAGTTCAACGTTATGGACAATCGTCCCGATCGGCATGCCCGAGAACGGCATTGCGTTGCCCGGCTTGACGTCCACACGCTCACCGGCGACGACCTTGTCGCCCACGGCCAGACGCTGCGGAGCCAGGATATAGGCCCGCTCGCCATCTTCATAGCTGATCAGTGCGATGAACGCGGTGCGGTTGGGATCGTATTCGATCCGCTCGACCGTGCCGGTCACATCGAATTTGGTGCGCTTGAAATCGACAATGCGATACAGGCGCTTCGCCCCGCCGCCTTGGCGGCGCATGGTGATCCGTCCGGTATTGTTCCGGCCGCCCTTCTTGGTCAGACCCTGGGTAAGGGACTTGACCGGACGACCTTTCCAAAGCTCCGAACGGTCGATCAGAACCAGCCCACGCTGGCCAGGCGTCGTCGGTTTATACGACTTGAGTGCCATCTTTCTGTCTTCCGTTGCTTTGTTTCGTCAAAAACTCATGCGGCCCCCGGCATGCCGGAGACCGCGATCCTTCACTTCGATCAGAGTCCGGTGGACACGTCGATCGAATTGCCTTCTTCCAGCGTGACATAGGCTTTCTTCACGTCGGAACGGACGCCGGGGCGGCCGCGGAAACGCTTGGTCTTGCCTTTGGTCACGGTCGTGTTCACCGCTTTGACCTTCACGTCGAACAGGGTCTCCACAGCTTCCTTGATCTGCGGCTTGTTCGCGTCAATCGCCACTTCGAAAACAAACGCATTGGCTTCCTGAGCCATAGTCGATTTCTCGGTGATGATCGGCTTGCGGATCACGTCGTAATGTTCAGCTTTCGCGCTCATTTCAGGCGAGCCTCCAGAGCTTCGACACCTGCACGCGTGATCACCAGCGTGTCGCGCTTCAGGATGTCATAGACATTGGCGCCCATCGAGGGCAGCACATCGACGCCGTCCAGGTTCCGCGCGGCGCGGGCAAAGCCCTCGTTCACGTCGGCACCGTCGATGACCAGCACGCGCTTCCAGCCGTTTTCCTTGACGGCCTTGGCGACAGCCGAGGTCTTGGCGTCGGCGATGTTCAGATCCTCGATCACGACCAGTTCACCCGCCGTAGCTTTCGCCGACAGCGCATGCTTCAGGCCGAGAGCACGGACCTTCTTGGGCAGATCGAACGCATGGCTGCGCGGGGTCGGACCCTTGTACACACCACCTTTGCGGAAGATCGGAGCCTTGCGCGAGCCGTGACGAGCGCCGCCCGTACCCTTCTGGCGATAGATCTTCTTGGTGGAATAGCTCACCTCGGATTTAGTCAGAACCGAATGGGTCCCGGCCTGAGCCTTGGCGCGCTGCCAGCGGACGACACGTTGCAGGATGTCGCCGCGCGGCTCCAGCCCGAAGATCTCGTCGGCCAGCTCGATGGACCCGGCCTTACCGGAGTCCAGCTTGATCACATCGAGTTTCATTCCTTGTTCTCCTCTTTCGGAGCGGCATCGTCAGCCTGATCCGCATTCGGATCGGCCGCTTCCTTGTCGGCTTCGATCGAGGCTTCGGCTTCTGCCAGTGCAGCAGCTTCCTGCTCGGCAGCCAGACGAGCGGCTTCCTCGCGGGCGGCTTCTTCCTCGGCGGCGGCAGCCGCAGCAGCTTCCTCGGCGATACGCTGCGCTTCCTTCAGCTTCGAACGGGTCGCAGCCGGGGTGATCAGGTTCTCGGGCAGGTCTTTCTTGACCGCATCCTTGACGATGACCCAGCCACCTTTGGACCCCGGAACCGAACCCTTGACCATGATCAGGCCACGGTCGGTATCGGTCTGGACGACCTGAAGGTTCTGAGTGGTCACACGTACCGCGCCCAGATGTCCGGCCATTTTCTTGCCCTTGAACACCTTGCCCGGGTCCTGACACTGACCGGTCGAACCATGCGAGCGGTGGCTGATCGACACACCGTGCGAGGCACGCAGACCGCCGAAATTATGGCGCTTCATTGCACCGGCAAAACCCTTACCGATGGACGTCCCCGCAACATCGACGAACTGGCCGGCGAAGTAATGGTCGGCGATGATTTCCTCGCCCACATCGACCAGATTGTCTTCCGACACGCGGAACTCGGCGATCTTGCGCTTGGGCGCAACACCGGCCTTCGAAAAATGCCCGCGCAGCGGCGCCGCAACGCGCTTGGCTTTCGCATCGCCTGCGCCAAGCTGAACGGCCACATAGCCATCCTTCTCAGCCGTACGCTGCGAGACCACCTGCAGATTATCCAGTTGAAGCACAGTCACCGGAACCTGGCGACCGTCTTCCATGAACAGCCGGGTCATGCCCAGCTTCTTGGCGATAACACCTGTACGCATAGCCGCCCCCTTACACCTTGATCTCGACATCCACGCCAGCGGCGAGGTCGAGCTTCATCAGCGCATCAACGGTCTGCGGCGTCGGATCGACGATATCCAGCAGACGCTTGTGAGTGCGGATCTCCCACTGGTCGCGCGACTTCTTGTCGATATGCGGACCACGCAGGACGGTAAATTTCTCGATCTTGTTCGGCAGCGGGATCGGCCCGCGAACCGTGGCACCCGTGCGCTTGGCCGTGTTCACGATTTCCTGAGTGCTGGCATCCAGCACACGGTAATCGAACGCCTTGAGCCGAATGCGAATATTCTGACTTTGCATCGTCATCCCTCGGATCTTTGAGGGTTCCAGTCGAGAGGCTGACGACACACCACGCGGCGCCAGCATCGGACCTGTATAAAAACTGCGAAGCCGCCCTATAGGGGGCGGCCCCGTCAGATGCAAGCGAATCCTTGTAATTCAGGCGGATTCGGTCGCGATGGGCGCGTATAGCGTTAGTGAGGGGGGTAGGTCAAGGGGAAGGCAGCGCAGTGTCTTTGAGATACTGGCAGCCCAAGTTAATGAGTTTTGCAAGATCAAAAAGATCGGACTGCCTAGGCTCCAGACCCATTGATTTCGGGCTGTTTGCGTGATTCAGGCTCTGCAAGGAGACCTGATTTATGAGCAACCTTTTCTGGCTGACTGACGCGCAGATGGAGCGTCTGAAACCCTATTTCCCGAAATCCCACGGCAAGCCACGCGTTGACGACCGGCGTGTGCTGAGCGGCATAATATTCATCAATCGTAATGGCTTGCGATGGTGCAACGCGCCGACGGACTACGGCCCCGCCAAGACGCTCTACAACCGCTGGAAGCGCTGGAGCGAGAACGGGATCTTCGCCCGGCTCATGGTGGGCCTCGCCGCCGAGAGCGCCGAACATAAGACGATCATGATCGACGCGACCTATCTGAAAGCGCACCGCACGGCCTCGAGCCTGCGGGTCAAAAAAGGGGGCGCGGGCGCCAGATCGGGCGAACGAAAGGCGGCATGAACACGAAACTGCACGCCGTCACCGACGCGAAGGGCCGCCCGATAGGGTTCTTCATGTCCGCCGGACAAGTCAGCGATTACACCGGGGCAGCGGCACTTCTGAACAGCCTGCCGGAGGCGGATTGGCTGCTGGCCGATCGGGGCTATGATGCCGACTGGTTCAGAGATGCCTTGAAAGACAAGGGGATAAAGGTCTGCATCCCCGGTCGGAAATCTCGCAAGAAACCCATCAAATACGACAAGCGCCGATACAAACGCCGCAACCGCATCGAAATCATGTTCGGCCGACTCAAGGATTGGAGGCGCGTCGCCACCCGATACGACCGTTGCCCCGAGACCTTCTTCTCTGCAGTCCTGCTCGCCGCGACCGTCATCTTCTGGTTATGATCGAGAACGAGTCCTGACCCTACGCAGATAACAGGTTACGCCATCGACCTTCACGGCCGCGCTCACCTTACCATTTGGCGCATTAAACACCACGGCCGAAACTTCTTCCGCAGTAACCTCAAGTTCACATTGCAAAAAACGTGTCGTATCGATCTTTTCCGCTGCCAGCTGGTCCAATGAGTGAACAAACGCCTCTGCACTGTCAGCTCCCAAAGTATATATCCCGCGAGGCCCATATTCAGCATCAGCTTCAACACCTATACGAACACCGCGAAAAAAGAGCTCCTGTGAGGGCACGATCGCCTCGAAGGCCGAAACCGATATTGTGCCGTCCCCGTCCAAGCTACCGATAGGCATAAAATTTCGCCTAATAATTTCGGTTGGCTTTCTGGGTTCATTGTCGATTTCAACAAACGTACTAGCAAGTCTCAGAGACACAGGAATACCCCTCGAAAGTGTTCTGTAAACGGAATTTACAACGCTTCTCGCGGGATGCAAGTCGCGCTGTTTTGAGGGAGTTAACAGGCTGCGTACTTGAACACATAGACCTCTGCCTCCAATAAAAAAAGCCCGCCCCTTTCGGGACGGGCCTTGATTTCTGGAACGGTGCGCTGAAGCGCACCCTAAGCGATCATCACTCGATGATCTTGGCCACCACGCCGGCGCCGACCGTGCGGCCACCTTCGCGGATGGCGAAGCGCAGCTTTTCTTCCATCGCGATCGGGGCGATCAGCTCAACCTCGAATTTCAGGTTGTCGCCCGGCATCACCATCTCGGTGCCTTCCGGAAGCGTCACCGAACCGGTCACATCCGTCGTGCGGAAGTAGAATTGCGGACGGTAATTCGCGAAGAACGGCGTGTGGCGGCCACCTTCTTCCTTGGTCAGGATATAGGCCTCGGCCTCGAACTTCGTGTGCGGCTTCACCGAACCCGGCTTGCACAGAACCTGACCGCGCTCAACGCCGTCACGCTCGATCCCGCGCAGCAGAGCGCCGATATTGTCGCCCGCCTCACCGCGATCCAGCAGCTTGCGGAACATTTCCACGCCGGTGCAGGTGGTCTTCTTGGTGTCGCGGATACCGACGATTTCCAGTTCGTCGCCGACGTTCACAGCACCGCGCTCAACCCGGCCGGTGACAACCGTACCACGGCCAGAGATCGAGAACACGTCCTCGATCGGCATCAGGAAAGGCTGGTCGATGGCGCGTTCCGGGGTCGGGATGTATTCGTCCACGGCCTTCAGCAGCTCACGGATCGAGTTCTCGCCGATTTCCGGGTCACGGCCTTCCAGAGCGGCCAGAGCCGAACCCTTGATGATCGGGATGTCATCGCCGGGATACTCATAAGAAGAGAGCAGCTCGCGCACTTCCATCTCGACCAGTTCCAGCAGTTCCTCGTCATCCACCTGATCGACCTTGTTCAGGTAAACGACCATGTAGGGGATGCCGACCTGACGGCCCAGAAGGATATGCTCACGCGTCTGCGGCATCGGGCCGTCAGCAGCGTTCACCACCAGGATCGCGCCATCCATCTGCGCCGCGCCGGTGATCATGTTCTTCACATAGTCGGCGTGGCCGGGGCAGTCCACATGGGCATAGTGACGGTCATCGGTCTCATACTCGACATGAGCGGTCGAGATGGTGATCCCGCGGGCCTTCTCCTCAGGCGCACCGTCGATCTGGTCATAGGCGCGGAAATCGCCGAAATACTTCGTGATCGCCGCAGTCAGCGTCGTCTTGCCGTGGTCAACATGCCCGATCGTGCCGATGTTGACGTGCGGCTTGTTCCGTTCAAACTTTGCTTTTGCCATAATTGGCTCCTTGTTTGTCTGGTGCGCATTGGCGCACCCCGCGACACGGGATGCGCATGACGCGCCGGATTACGCGTATTTCTTCTGAATCTCTTCCGAGATGTTCTGCGGCACGGCGTCGTAATGGTCGAACTGCATCGTGAACACTGCGCGGCCCGAAGACATCGAGCGCAGGTTGTTGATATAGCCGAACATATTTGCCAGCGGCACGAAGGCATCGATCACGTTGGCATTGCCGCGCGAATCCTGCCCACGAACCATGCCCCGACGGGAGGTTAGGTCGCCGATGATCGAACCGGTATATTCTTCCGGCGTCACAACCTCGACCTTCATGATCGGTTCCAGCAGTTTCGCACCGGCCTTGCGCAGACCTTCACGCATCCCAGCACGGGCGGCGATTTCGAAGGCGAGCACCGACGAGTCGACATCGTGGAACGCACCGTCGATCAGCGCGACCTTGAAGTCGATCACCGGGAAGCCTGCCAGCGGACCGGAATCCATGACCGACTTGATGCCTTTTTCAACGCCGGGGACATATTCCTTCGGCACCGCACCACCAACGATGCGCGATTCGAAGGAATAGCCTTCGCCCGGCTCGGTCGGGGTGATGATCAGCTTCACGCGGGCGAACTGACCGGTACCACCGGACTGTTTCTTATGCGTGTAGTCGATCTCGGCTTCGTTCGAGATGGTTTCGCGGTAAGCCACCTGCGGCGCACCGATATTCGCCTCGACCTTGAATTCGCGCTTCATGCGGTCGACCAGAATGTCGAGATGGAGTTCGCCCATCCCCTTCATGATGGTCTGACCCGATTCCAGATCGGTTTCGACGCGGAAGGACGGATCCTCGGCAGCCAGGCGCTGAAGGGCGAGGCCCATCTTTTCCTGGTCGGCCTTGGATTTCGGCTCTACCGCGATTTCGATAACCGGCTCGGGGAAGGTCATGGTTTCCAGCACCACCGGCTTGGACGGATCGCACAGTGTGTCACCCGTGGTGGTTTCCTTCAGGCCTGCCAGAGCGATGATGTCGCCTGCATAGGCTTCCTCGATCTCTTCGCGGTTGATGGCGTGCATCAGCATCATCCGACCGACACGCTCACGCTTGCCTTTGGTCGAGTTCATCATCGAGTCGCCCTTTTTCACCACGCCGGAATAGATCCGGGTGAAGGTCAGCGAGCCGACAAAGGGGTCGTTCATGATCTTGAAAGCCAGAGCCGAGAACGGTTCGGAATCTTCGGCCGGGCGCGGAATGTTGCGCTCTTCCGATTCATCGTCGGGCGAGAAGCCCATCAGCGTTGGCACGTCCTGCGGACCCGGCAGGAAGTCGATCACTGCGTTAAGAAGCGGCTGTACGCCCTTGTTCTTGAACGCGGAACCGGCCAACATCGGGAAGAAAGACAGCGACAGCGTACCCTTGCGGATCAGCTTGCGCAGCGTATCCACGTCGGGCTCATTACCCTCCAGATACTGCTCCATCGCGTCATCGTCCTGCTCGACGGCAAGCTCGATCATCTTGCCGCGCCATTCATCGGCCATGTCCTGAAGCTCGGCACGGATCGGCTGGCGCACCCAGTTGGCACCCAGATCCTCGCCGGTCCAGACCCATTCTTCCATGGTGATCAGATCGATGATGCCTTCCAGCTGATCCTCGGCACCGATCGGCAGAACGATCGGGCAAGGCGTACCGCCGGTGCGTTCCTTGACCATTTTCACGCAGTTGAAATAGTCGGCCCCGATCTTGTCCATCTTGTTGACAAAGACCAGCCGCGGAACCTTGTAGCGGTCAGCCTGACGCCACACGGTTTCGGTCTGCGGCTCAACGCCCGCGTTACCGTCCAGCAGCGCGACAGCACCATCGAGAACCGCCAGCGAACGCTCGACCTCGATGGTGAAGTCGACGTGGCCGGGAGTGTCGATGATGTTGAAGCGGAACTTGGTGTCCGACGTGCCTTCGGCGTTCGGGTCTTCCTGACGCTGCCAGAAAGTCGTCGTCGCAGCCGAGGTGATCGTGATACCGCGCTCGGCTTCCTGTTCCATCCAGTCCATCGTCGAGGCCCCGTCATGGGTCTCGCCGATTTTGTGGTTCTTACCGGTGTAGAACAGGATGCGCTCGGTCATCGTGGTCTTGCCGGCATCGATATGGGCCATGATGCCGAAGTTACGATAACGCTGAATCGGATAATCGCGTGCCATGAGGGGCCTTCCTTCCGTTTACCAGCGGTAATGGCTGAACGCTTTGTTCGCGTCGGCCATCTTGTGGGTGTCTTCGCGCTTCTTGACGGCAGTACCGCGGCCATTGACGGCATCGGCAAGCTCACCGGCAAGGCGCTCTTCCATGGTGTTTTCGTTGCGGCTCTTGGCTGCGGTGATCAGCCAGCGGATCGCCAGAGCCTCACGACGGGTCGGACGAACCTCGACCGGAACCTGATAGGTGGCACCACCGACGCGGCGCGAGCGCACTTCGACCGAAGGCTTCACATTGTCGAGGGCTTCGTGGAAGACTTCGACCGGAGCGCGCTTCAGCTTGCCTTCAACGCGGTCAAGCGCGTTATAGACGATACGCTCGGCGACCGATTTCTTACCGTCAACCATCAGGTTGTTCATGAATTTCGTCAGCACACGATCGCCATATTTGGCGTCGGGCAGAACTTCGCGCTTCTCAGCGGCGTGACGACGGGACATCTGTGTATCTCCTTATTTCGGACGCTTCGCGCCGTATTTCGAGCGACGCTGGCGACGGTCTTTGACGCCCTGGGTATCCAGCACACCGCGCAGGATGTGGTAACGGACACCCGGAAGGTCTTTCACACGACCGCCACGGATCAGAACAACAGAGTGCTCCTGCAGGTTGTGCTTTTCGCCCGGAATATAGGAAATAACCTCGAAGCCATTCGTCAGGCGCACCTTGGCGACCTTCCGCATAGCAGAGTTCGGTTTCTTCGGCGTCGTGGTATAGACGCGCGTGCAGACACCGCGCTTCTGCGGGCATCCTTGAAGGTGCTGCGACTTCGAGCGCTGCACTTTGGGCTGCCGCGGTTTGCGGATCAGCTGTTGAATCGTCGGCATTCGGTTCCCCGTCTTGCTTCTGTCAATACTCGCAGTCATCCGACTGCGCCACTTCTCGACGGCCAGTTGCGCGAATCGCAAAAAGCCAAAGCCCCATCCGTTCCCGTTTCCGGGGGCGGCGGGGCTATCCAGCGGATTTCCGGTCCTGAGCGATGGTTTTCACCATCATCCCGACCATCAGGTTCTGGACCCCGGCAGGTCGAACCCACCGGGTCGGGCGGGCTATAGGCGGAATCGCTGAAACTGTCAACAAGGGCACAGGGCTGGCACCGACAAAAGGCGGCTAAGCTGCGTCGGTCATCAGATGGGGATCGGGCTGCCGTTATACAAGCCGATCCCGACCCTTATCCGGTCACGGTGTCAAACTCAGCGCGGAAAGGCAATCTCGGCTTTCAGCCCGCCCAGATCCGCGCTGCGCCCCAACCGAAGCTGACCGCCGAGATGCCGCGCATTATCCGCAGCGATCGCCAGCCCGAGACCCGCCCCCTCGCCCCGGTTCCGCGACCGCGCCGTGTCCAGCCTGCTGAAGGGACGCAGCGCCTCATCGACCTTGTCTTCGGGAATGCCCGGCCCGTCATCCTCGACCGAGACACATACCGCCCGCTGACCCGTCGAGACAGCCACCCGGACCCGGGTGCCGTAACGCGCGGCATTCCCGATCAGGTTCTCAATGGCCCGACGCAGCATATCCGGGCGGAACATCGCTTTTTCATCCGGCTTCATATCCGGCGCTTCAAGCTCGACCGCATAGCCCGCCCGCACCGCATCATCGACGATACGCTCCATGAACGGCCGCAGCAGAATGGTTTCCGCCGCTCCGTCCTGCGCCGCGTCCCGGGCATAGGCCAGAAAAGCGTTGATCATGTGGTTCATTTCCTCGACATCGCGCTGCATGGCGGCGATTTCCTCGGCGTCCGGCGGAACATCCGCCATCATGGACAGCGACAACTGCAACCGCGTCAGCGGCGTCCGCAGATCATGGCTGATCCCCGTCAGCATCAGGCCGCGCTGTTCGGCAAGCCGCTCCAGCCGGTTGCGCATATCCATGAAAGCGGCCCCCGCGCTGCGGATTTCGGCAGCGCCCCCGGGGCGATAGGGCGTCACCCTGCCCTTGCCGTAATCCTCTGCGGCTTTTGCAAGCTGTTTGATCGGCCGAAGCTGGTTGCGCAGGAACATCCCCGCAATCAGCGTCATCAGCGCGGCGGTAACCCCCAACAGAACCAGAAGCTGATGCGGGTTCGAGGCACTGACCCGCTCACGCTCGAAGGTCAGCGTATAAGGGCCGTTCCGTCCCTCCATCCGGACCCGCACCTGATGAAGGTCCCCAAGTTCGACCTCTCTGACCTCGGGCACACGGCTGCGAAGCTCATCGACGACGATCCGGCCCGAGACATCGTAAAAGACCCGGCTGTTCTCGACCTCATCCCCCGGTATCTCGATATCCAGCCCCAGATTTCCGGCGATCCAGCCAGCCATCCTTTCCGCTTCGGCGCGATCTCCCGGAGCATCCACGCTGCGGGCGACGAAATTGATCTCTTCGGCGACACCCCGAGTCATCTGCCGGGTCACATCGTCGAAATGGCGCTGAAGGAACATCACCGTCACCACCAGCACCAGCGTGAAAACCGGCAGCAACAGGATCAGCACCGCCCGCCCATACAGACCGCGAGGCATCAGCCGCTTGAGCCAGCGAAACTCCGGACCAATTTGCATGGAACCCCCTGCTTGTCGCGGCTAGGTTAGACCGCAGACGCCTCAAGGGAAAGCCGAGACGATGCTGCAAACCATCCTTGCCCCCAACCCTTCTCCGCTAACCGGGCCGGGAACGAATACCTTCCTTCTGGGCGAGAAAAACATCGCCGTGATCGATCCCGGCCCGGATATCGCATCCCATCGCGAGGCGATCCTGGCGGCAGCGGGTGGGCATATCAGCCATATCCTCGTCACCCACGCGCATCTGGATCATTCAGAGGGCGCCGCCGCCCTCGCCGCCGCAACCGGCGCCCCGGTCTGCGCATTCAGCAACGCCGATGCAGGACGCAGCGCCCATATGCAAAAGCTTGCCGCAGCAACCGGCGGTGGCGAGGGCCGGGATCTCGTCTTCGCGCCAGATGAACTCCTGAGAGACGGCGATTCCGTCTCAACCCCGGACTGGTCGCTTACCGCCATTCATACTCCGGGCCATATGGGCAATCATCTGGCCTTTCTGTGGGAGGATCAGCTGTTTTGCGGAGACGTGATCCTCGGCTGGTCCTCAACCCTGATCTCACCGCCCGATGGCGATCTGCTGGATTATTTCCGCAGCCTCGACCGAATCGAGGCCCTCCGCCCGGCGAGACTGCTTCCCGCTCACGGCGCTCCGGTCGAGACCCCCGATGCCCGCATCCACGAATTGCGCGAGCACCGGCGCAACCGCACCGCCCAGATCATGACCGCCCTCGCCGACGGCCCATCCGATGCGGCGTCCCTGGCAGAGCGTCTCTACGATATCTCCCCACGCATGCTGCCCGCAGCGGCCCGCAATGTTCTCGCCCATCTGATCGCCCTGACCGAACTTGGCGCAGTCATTCCGGACACCGACATAGCCGCCGACGCACAATTTCGCCTTAGGTGAAAATTTTGCGACAATCCCTCTGGACGCCCCCGAATCCGATTGATATATCGCCCCCGTGTTCCGGCGTAGCTCAGCGGTAGAGCAGTTGACTGTTAATCAATTGGTCGTAGGTTCGATCCCTACCGCCGGAGCCATTTTCTTGCAGATACTGGAAATATTGGGTATCCGGAATTTCTGGTTGATAAAATGCCAAAGATGTAAAGAAGAAAATCTTTCTCAGCGGATTATCTGATTGATCCTCTTCAGCCTACTCTACTGCCAATTTTCTGTTTCCACCTTCGCCTGAGTCTTCATAGCGATGCTGACTAGGGAGGACAGCGAGAGCTGGGCAAGCGTCAAAGCGGTTCTGGTTCATGCGCAATCCGGACACCTGCACAACATTCCTCTTGTAAGAAACCGATCAAATTCTCTAGGTGCCCATACTCGGGTATACAGACAATCGTGCGGCTATGTTTCTCCTGCCGGATCAGCCCTACCTTGGCCATGCGCGCAAGGTGATGTGATAGCGTCGAAGCAGGAATACCCAGCCCCTTCTGGATATCTCCGACCGAAGCCCCATCAGGGCCAGCTTTGACCAGAAAGCGGAACACGGACAGTCGGTGACTATTCCCTAGCTCAGCTAAGCTGGCTGCAACCTTTTCGTGATCCATAGCACGCCCCAATAATTCGATGTTTCTAGAATTATAGTTGACAGGTCGGATAAACGCAAGTAGGCTGCGTACATCATTTCGACAATACTAGAAATATAGGAGTAATATTGAATGTCATCTCAACTCCAAGACGCTCTAGGCATGTTCGCCTTTCTCGCTATCGAGCTATCGGTTGTATTCATTGGCATTAGCTTGCTGGTCGGAGTTCTTCAACGTCACATCCCACCATCCAAGGTGGAAGCGTTACTGACTTCCAGTGGGAAGCGAGGCTATTTTCTTGCTGCTGGTTTAGGAGCTATAACGCCCTTCTGTAGTTGCTCGACTATCCCCATGTTGAAAGGGTTGATTCGGGCACGGGCCGGTTTTGGGCCGATGATGGTGTTTCTTTTCTCATCTCCGTTGCTGAATCCTATCGTCGTCGGCCTGCTGGTTGCCACGTTTGGATGGACACTTACTGCTATCTATGTGCTCGCCGCTTTGGTGGTCGCGGTAGGTGCCGGATGGCTGCTTCACACGCTTGGCTTCGAGCGTTATGTGCGCCGGACGGCGACACAAGAGAGCAGTGGATGTAGTTCATCAGCAAGCCCGTGCAGTGCTACATCGACCGCATCGAGTTGCGGCACCAACAGCTGCGACACCACTCCGAAGACGGCTTCTTGCGGGGCTGATAGGAAGACAACAGTCTCTACGTCTAGCGAATGCTGTGACAGTCAACCCACTGTCACGGTTAAGAAAGAAGGGAAGTACAGTGGTGTGTGGCGGGAAGCTTGGTCGGACTTTATCGATGTGTTGCCTTACCTGCTCATCGGTATTGCGATTGGCAGCGTGATCTATGGTTTCATGCCCACTGACTTATTGGAGCAGTATGCAGGCCCAGATAATCCCTTTGCCATTCCAGTTGCCGCTGTCATCGGCGTGCCGTTGTATATTCGCGCTGAAGCCGTCATACCTCTGGCAGCGGCTCTGATGGCCCAAGGCGTGGGTGCCGGGACGGTGCTAGCGTTGATCATCGGCAGTGCCGGAGCCAGCCTGACTGAGCTCATTCTGTTGCGCTCTTTGTTCACGCTGAAGCTTTTAGCGGCGTTTTTAGCAGTCATTTTTGCTATGGCGATGATTGCCGGTTACGCCACCTACCTGTTTTTCTGATCAAGGCGGGAGATGATTAATTCGTTAAGCCTTCCTGGGTACCAGTTGGTGGATTCTGATGAGCAGAATGAAGACATACATTTTCGGCTTGAAGCACCTACACCAGTAGCCTGCGAGGGGTGCGGCGTGCAGGGTGAGTTCGTGCGGTTCGGCAAGCGTGACGTTCCCTATCGTGATCTGCCCATCCACGGCAAGCGGGTCACTCTCTGGGTGGTCCGCCGCCGATACACCTGCCGGGCCTGCAAGACAACATTCAGGCCCCAGCTACCGGAGATGGTGGACGGATTCCGTATGACACTGCGGCTGCATGAGTACGTGGAGAAGGAATCCTTCAACCACCCCTACACCTTTGTGGCGGCACAGACCGGCCTGGACGAGAAGACGGTGCGCGACATCTTCAACGCCCGCGCCGAGTTCCTGGGGCGCTGGCACCGCTTCGAGACGCCCCGCATCCTGGGCATTGACGAGCTATACCTGAACAAGCGCTACCGCTGCATTCTGACCAACATTGAGGAGCGAACCCTGCTCGACCTGCTGGCCACCCGCCGCCAGGACGTGGTGACCAACTACCTGATGAAGCTGAAAGACCGGCAGAAGGTCGAGATCGTCAGCATGGACATGTGGAACCCCTACCGGGCAGCGGTCAAGGCTGTGCTGCCCCAGGCCCGTATCGTGGTCGATAAGTTCCATGTGGTGCGCATGGCCAACGATGCCCTAGAGAGAGTGCGCAAGGGCCTCAGAAAGGAGCTGAAACCGTCCCAGAGCCGGACTCTCAAGGGAGACCGGAAAATCCTGCTGAAACGCGCTCACGAAGTCTCAGACCGGGAGCGCCTCATCATGGAGACCTGGACAGGCGCGTTCCCGCAACTGCTGGCCGCCTACGAGCACAAGGAGCGCTTCTACGGCATCTGGGACGCCACCACACGGCTCCAGGCAGAAGCCGCCCTGGACGAGTGGATAGCCACCATCCCGAAGGGCCAAAAGGAAGTCTGGAGCGATCTGGTCAGGGCAGTGGGAAACTGGCGCGAAGAGACCATGACCTACTTCGAGACGGACATGCCCGTCACCAACGCTTACACGGAGTCCATCAACCGACTGGCCAAGGACAAGAACCGTGAAGGGCGCGGTTACTCCTTCGAGGTGATGCGGGCACGAATGCTCTACACCACGAAGCACAAGAAGAAGGCACCGACTGCGAAGGTCTCTCCTTTCTACAAGAAAACCATCGGTTACGGACTGCCGGACTTCGCAGAGGAACTCAACTACGGAGTCGATCTATCAACCATCTGATAATGGTATCAGGTTGGTGGGGTAAAGGTGCCCCATCAACCATTAAATCCGTATACCCGAAATATTTAAATAACGCGGAGAAGATTATTCTTCTCCCTGTGCGTAGTTCGGTAGCGCCGCTCTCGTTTTACAGAACTTCCTTTTCTGGCGGCCCGCACCAATGAATTTATAGAGCCGTCATGTCCTCACCCCACATTTCCCAAGTAAGGCGCTGATTTCGCTGTCCTGACCATTATATTTCCTATATAAAACATGGTGTTGAAGGCTGCGAGGGGCGCGTTTCATGGATCACCCAGAGGGTGCGGGCTTGCAACGGGCAGATCGGGTGGATTTCGACCCTCGCGTGCGGCTGGAATTTCGCGGCACGCAGCTCAGTTCCGACGGCGGCCTTCTGGTGATGCGCGAGCTTGATGACGCGCTCGGGTTGTCCGATTTGGCGTCAGCGGCGCTGCGCGATACTCGCTCTGGCAAGAACACGGTCCATCGGCTCGACGGCCTGTTCCGGCAATCAGTCTTTGGGCGGCTGGCCGGATACGAGGATGTCAACGACGCCAACCGTCTCGCCTGCGATCCGGTCATGCGCCAAGTTGTCGGCGGCAGAGCGGTCGATGCACAAGCGGCCTCGGCATCGCAGATGGGACGGTTCGAGACCGAGACGCTGGCTCTGGCCGGGAACCGTGCCGCGCTGGCCGACCTGAACGGGCAATGGATCGACCGGTTCCATGACCGTAACGGGCTGAAGTACATCGTTCTGGACATGGACAGCTCGGTCAGCCCGACCCATGGCGACCAGGAAGGGTCCGCCTGGAATGGCCATTTCGACTGTAGCTGCTATCACCCCAACTTTCTGTTCAACCAGTTCGGGATGCTGGAACGCTGCGCCCTGCGCCATGGCAACGTCCACAGCGCCGATGGCTGGCGTGATGTTCTCGACCCCGTCATTGCGCGCTACGCGGAGCGCGACCTTGGTGGCAGGTTCTTCCGGGCCGATGCTGCCTACGCGATCCCGGCGATCTATGAGCGATTGGAAGAAGCGCGGTTCTTCTACGCCATCCGGCTGCCCGCAAACGCGGTCCTCAAGGACAAGATCGCGCATCGGCTAACGCGCCCTGTCGGGCGGCCGTCACTGACCAAGGTCAAGCGGTTCTTCGAGGAATTCGAGTATCAGGCGGCGTCCTGGGACAAGGAACGCCGGGTGATCGCCAAGATCGAATGGCATCCGGGCGAACTGTTCCCGCGTGTCGGCTTCATCGTCACCAACCTGCCGATGGAGCCGGACTGGGTGGTGCGGTTCTACAACCAGCGCGGCACCGCCGAGCAGGACATCAAAGAGGGCAAATACGCCTTTCGCTGGACGCGGCTGTCGTGCCGGAAGTTCCGCGACAATGAGGTGCGGCTGCAACTGCACGCCCTGGCGTACAACCTGGCCACCTTCTTGCACTGCATCGAGCTGCCCGAGGCCATGGCCGACTGGTCGTTGACCAGCCTGCAACTGAAGCTGATCAAGATCGGGGCACGTGTGGTCCGTCACGCCCGCACCATCACCTTCCAGCTGGCCGAGGTCGCTGTCACCGGCACGATGGTACGCGCCATCCTCGCCGCTATCCGCCGATTGCGAGCGCCACCGCTATGCGCATGATCGCGATCCACGCTCAAACTGAACGAAAGCGGCTGGACAGATCTGTCCGCTGCGCTGAAAAACGCCGCCCCTGGGCAAGGAAACAGCGGCTTCGCGGTCTGATCCGTCCAGATCCAGCAGTCTGCGCGACCGCAGGTGCCGCTTGCGGCAGAAAATCCTTGTCTAGCGCTCGGATACAGGCGATCTTCACCTCAAACGACACGCCACTTGGGGAATGCAGGTCTGGATGACCATCACTCCACCACTAACGGGAGCTGCACAATCCGCTGCTCGCGCGAAAGGCGCGGAACGGTTCGAGGGCTTCATGCAGAACCTCGGCCGGCGTCTGGCGACGGGGGACAGGTTCCTCAAGGAGCTGTCGCGCGATATCGTTCCCGATCAGATCCCAACCGACTTTGATGAAACCGACAGGGATTAGTGTTGGGTTTCGACCCTACTGCTGTCGTTCATTGGCTTGATCGCAGCGCCCCAAACCGAGTATAGAATGGCAGAAAAAAATGTGCCGCAGATTTTGGGATTTTCGCGACGAAGGTGTGTATTTAAATTTGGAATACGGATTGCTTGAAGATTCTCGTGCATGGGTTCCCATCAGGAGCGGGGAATCCGGTGATTTCCTCTATCGCCGTCACGATGATCTGGCCTACGCAAAGATAGCCTCGCGCGTGCGGATTGCAGACCTTGCGGGCGAGCGCGACCGCCTCGCTTGGCTGCACGGCAGAGGCGTAGCCTGCCCCGAAATAATCGCCTGGCGAGAGACGGAGGAAGGGGCTTGTTTGATGATGACGGCAATTCCCGGAGTGCCGGCGGCCGATCTATCGGGAGTCGACCTGCTCAAAGCGTGGCCTTCAATGGCGCAGCAGCTTGGCATCATGCACAACCTGCCGGTCGCTCAATGTCCATTCGAACGCAGTTTGTCGCGAATGTTCGCGTGCGCCGTGGATGTGGTATCCCGGAACGCCGTCAATCCCGACTTCCTGCCCGATGAGGACAAAACCAAACCACAGCAGGAGCTCTTGGCGCGTGTAGAACAAGAGTTGACGGTTCGGCTCGACCAAGAGAGCGCCGATATGGTCGTCTGTCATGGCGACCCCTGTATGCCCAATTTCATAGTGGACCCTCAAAGCCTGCGATGTTCGGGAGTGATCGACTTGGGGCGGCTCGGAACGGCAGACCGCTACGCCGATCTGGCGCTTATGGTCGCCAACGCCGGGGAGAGTTGGGCAGCGCCGCATGAAGCGGAGCGCGCTTTCGCCATCCTGCTCGACATACTGGGGATCAACGCGCCAGATCGCGAACGCCTTGCTTTCTATCTGCGCCTTGACCCGCTGACTTGGGGCTAGTGTCGCAGAAATCCTAAGTTTTGCGACAAAATCGCCGGCGCTGATTTTGTAGGGAAAAAGCTGTCGCGACAATCAGGCATGAAAATCTAACTTGCGCGACAGATTTTTGCGACACTGAACGACCGCTTCACCCTCTGTCGGCCCGGAAGCTGCCATTCCATTCTCCACCCCATCTTAGATGCCACCCATCCTATTTACCGCCGTTCGCCGCCGATCACCGCACGCAGCTAGATACTTGTTGAACCGGCCGGATTTCGGCCTCTCTTAATCGACCCCGATCCGGGGATCGCCTGTCGCGCCCCATGAAGAAACGGGGCCGACATGACCACCAATCACCAAAAGCCGGAAGCCATTGCGCGCGGCGCGCGCATGTTGCGCACCGCGCTCGGCCCAGCCATTGCCCGGCTGCTCGAAGACCCGGCCGTGGTCGAGGTGATGCTAAACCCGGACGGCCGCCTTTGGGTGGACCGTCTGTCGGAAGGGCTTTCCGACACGGGCGAACGCCTGTCCGCCGCCGATGGCGAACGCATCGTACGGCTGGTCGCGCATCATGTCGGCGCGGAGGTTCATGCCCGCAGCCCCCGCGTCTCGGCCGAGCTGCCGGATAGCGGGGAGCGGTTCGAGGGCCTGCTGCCGCCCGTGGTCGCCGCCCCGACCTTTGCAATCCGCAAGCCCGCCGTCGCCGTGTTCAGCCTCGACGACTATGTGGCGGCGGGCATTATGTCCGCCGATCAGGCTGCGACGCTACGTGCGGCCGTTTCTTCCCGCGCCAACATCCTCGTGGCGGGCGGCACCAGCACCGGCAAGACCACGCTGACCAACGCGCTGCTCGCCGAGGTGGCGAAAACGCATTGGCACATCAGAAGCCAGTCATGCGGAAGATCGTTCCGAAGCATTCCGAACATCTTTAGTTCGGACTTGTTCATTACTCCACGGCGCTCGAAGGCAGAACGCGGCCCCACCTTGCCCTTGGTCAACGCTTTGAAGACGATGAAGACCAAAGCGACCAGCGCGACAGGTATAGCCCCACATTTCCCAAGTAAGGCGCTGATTTCGCTGTCCTGACCATTATATTTCCTATATAAAACATGGTGTTGAAGGCTGCGAGGGGCGCGTTTCATGGATCACCCAGAGGGTGCGGGCTTGCAACGGGCAGATCGGGTGGATTTCGACCCTCGCGTGCGGCTGGAATTTCGCGGCACGCAGCTCAGTTCCGACGGCGGCCTTCTGGTGATGCGCGAGCTTGATGACGCGCTCGGGTTGTCCGATTTGGCGTCAGCGGCGCTGCGCGATACTCGCTCTGGCAAGAACACGGTCCATCGGCTCGACGGCCTGTTCCGGCAATCAGTCTTTGGGCGGCTGGCCGGATACGAGGATGTCAACGACGCCAACCGTCTCGCCTGCGATCCGGTCATGCGCCAAGTTGTCGGCGGCAGAGCGGTCGATGCACAAGCGGCCTCGGCATCGCAGATGGGACGGTTCGAGACCGAGACGCTGGCTCTGGCCGGGAACCGTGCCGCGCTGGCCGACCTGAACGGGCAATGGATCGACCGGTTCCATGACCGTAACGGGCTGAAGTACATCGTTCTGGACATGGACAGCTCGGTCAGCCCGACCCATGGCGACCAGGAAGGGTCCGCCTGGAATGGCCATTTCGACTGTAGCTGCTATCACCCCAACTTTCTGTTCAACCAGTTCGGGATGCTGGAACGCTGCGCCCTGCGCCATGGCAACGTCCACAGCGCCGATGGCTGGCGTGATGTTCTCGACCCCGTCATTGCGCGCTACGCGGAGCGCGACCTTGGTGGCAGGTTCTTCCGGGCCGATGCTGCCTACGCGATCCCGGCGATCTATGAGCGATTGGAAGAAGCGCGGTTCTTCTACGCCATCCGGCTGCCCGCAAACGCGGTCCTCAAGGACAAGATCGCGCATCGGCTAACGCGCCCTGTCGGGCGGCCGTCACTGACCAAGGTCAAGCGGTTCTTCGAGGAATTCGAGTATCAGGCGGCGTCCTGGGACAAGGAACGCCGGGTGATCGCCAAGATCGAATGGCATCCGGGCGAACTGTTCCCGCGTGTCGGCTTCATCGTCACCAACCTGCCGATGGAGCCGGACTGGGTGGTGCGGTTCTACAACCAGCGCGGCACCGCCGAGCAGCACATCAAAGAGGGCAAATACGCCTTTCGCTGGACGCGGCTGTCGTGCCGGAAGTTCCGCGACAATGAGGTGCGGCTGCAACTGCACGCCCTGGCGTACAACCTGGCCACCTTCTTGCACTGCATCGAGCTGCCCGAGGCCATGGCCGACTGGTCGTTGACCAGCCTGCAACTGAAGCTGATCAAGATCGGGGCACGTGTGGTCCGTCACGCCCGCACCATCACCTTCCAGCTGGCCGAGGTCGCTGTCACCGGCACGATGGTACGCGCCATCCTCGCCGCTATCCGCCGATTGCGAGCGCCACCGCTATGCGCATGATCGCGATCCACGCTCAAACTGAACGAAAGCGGCTGGACAGATCTGTCCGCTGCGCTGAAAAACGCCGCCCCTGGGCAAGGAAACAGCGGCTTCGCGGTCTGATCCGTCCAGATCCAGCAGTCTGCGCGACCGCAGGTGCCGCTTGCGGCAGAAAATCCTTGTCTAGCGCTCGGATACAGGCGATCTTCACCTCAAACGACACGCCACTTGGGGAATGCAGGATGAGACTCATGCTCGATTATTATTATTATAGAAGCCCCCATGAATAAATCGCTCATCATTTTCGGCATCGTCAACATAACCTCGGACAGTTTCTCCGATGGAGGCCGGTATCTGGCGCCAGACGCAGCCATTGCGCAGGCGCGTAAGCTGATGGCCGAGGGGGCAGATGTGATCGACCTCGGTCCGGCATCCAGCAATCCCGACGCCGCGCCTGTTTCGTCCGACACAGAAATCGCGCGTATCGCGCCGGTGCTGGACGCGCTCAAGGCAGATGGCATTCCCGTCTCGCTCGACAGTTATCAACCCGCGACGCAAGCCTATGCCTTGTCGCGTGGTGTGGCCTATCTCAATGATATTCGCGGTTTTCCAGACGCTGCGTTCTATCCGCAATTGGCGAAATCATCTGCCAAACTCGTCGTTATGCATTCGGTGCAAGACGGGCAGGCAGATCGGCGCGAGGCACCCGCTGGCGACATCATGGATCACATTGCGGCGTTCTTTGACGCGCGCATCGCGGCGCTGACGGGTGCCGGTATCAAACGCAACCGCCTTGTCCTTGATCCCGGCATGGGGTTTTTTCTGGGGGCTGCTCCCGAAACCTCGCTCTCGGTGCTGGCGCGGTTCGATGAATTGCGGCTGCGCTTCGATTTGCCGGTGCTTCTGTCTGTTTCGCGCAAATCCTTTCTGCGCGCGCTCACAGGCCGTGGTCCGGGGGATGTCGGGGCCGCGACACTCGCTGCAGAGCTTGCCGCCGCCGCAGGTGGAGCTGACTTCATCCGCACACACGAGCCGCGCCCCTTGCGCGACGGGCTGGCGGTATTGGCGGCGCTGAAAGAAACCGCAAGAATTCGTTAACTGCACATTCGGGATATTTCTCTATATTCGCGGTTCAGCAGGCATGTCCCCTTTGAGGGCGACCCGACGACAGGATAATCGACCTTATGGTGCGCAAATATTTCGGCACAGACGGTATTCGTGGCAAAGCCAACGAAGGCGCGATGACGGCGGAAACCGCCTTGCGCGTCGGCATGGCGGCTGGCCGTGTCTTTCGTCGCGGTGACCACCGCCATCGTGTCGTGATCGGCAAGGATACGCGCCTGTCGGGCTATATGCTTGAACCCGCGCTCACAGCCGGTTTCACCTCGATGGGCATGGACGTATTCCTTTTTGGCCCGCTGCCGACAACGTATAGGAAGAATAAACGCCCTTTTCACCCAAGTCCAACAGCTTTGGACCGCAGTTGACTCTTTCGACACCCCTGCGATGCAACCCAATCCGGCTGACGGGGAGCCAGCAACGCTGAAAATTTACCCTCCTCTTTCCCACTAGCGGCTCCTTTTCCGACAACCAGCACGGCGGATCCCTGCCGCGGCGCTGTGAACGCAGCATTTTGATTGGTATCGTTGGCCTTCAGGCTCGTCAGTCAAACAGACCCAGGAGCAGCTCAGCCGGTGGCGCCCGGCTTTCGGGTAACGCCCTGGTCCCGCTGGTTTCGGCTTTGTGCTTCAGGTGATCAAGGATCTGCTCTCACACCCATAAGTATAAACTCAACGATATTCGCGAACACCGGCAGACATCACAGCTCATCCTTCACGCGTAACAGTGTAAAATCACGGGCCGACTTGCACCACAGCCCAGTTTTCACCTAACTTCACCGACGATCATATCTCTCTTGCCGATCCGGTCGCGTCATGAGTAATCTTGCTTATAAGGTTGATATCATCGTCATTGGCGGCGGTCAGGCGGGGCTTTCATCTGCTTATTACCTGCGTCAGTTCGGGCTGAAAGGCGGCAGGGAGTATCTTGTGCTGGACAAATCTCCGCATCCGGGCGGGGCTTGGCAGTTTCGGTGGCCTTCACTGACCATGAGAACGGTCAACCGGCTGCACGACTTACCCGGTATGGGCTTTGAAGAAGTGCTCGAGCGCGATCAGACCGAAGTACGGGCAGCAGAAGCTGTGCCGGAATATTTCGCGGCTTATGAAAAACGTTTCAAGTTGCCAGTTTACCGGCCCGTCAACACGCGTCTCGTCTGCCCGCGCGGAGAGCGACTGCGTATCGAGACCGATCATGAGACCTTCTCGGCGCGGGGTATAATCAATGCGACCGGGACATGGGATGCCCCGCAGATCCCCTATTATCCTGGACGGGAAATCTTCGGGGGACGCCAGCTTCATACGCATGATTACCAATCCCCTGACGAATTCACCGGATTGCGTGTTGCGATCGTTGGCGCCGGGATTTCGGCGCTGCAAATGCTGGATGAAATCTCACTGGTGGCCGAAACGATCTGGTTGACGCGCCGCCCGCCGGTCTTTCATGAGGGGCGCTTCACTGCCGAAGATGGACGCGCCGCCGTAACGCGCGTCGAGGACAGGGTGCGGCGCGGGCTGGTTCCGGGCTCTGTCGTATCGGTAACCGGTATTCCGATGACGGACACGCTTCGGGACATGCAGGCGCGAGGCGTGCTAGATCGCCAGCCGATCTTCTCCGAGATCATCGAGACGGGGTTCCGCTGGCCAGACGGGCGCGAGGAGGCTGTGGATGTGATTATCTGGGCGACCGGGTTTCGCAGCGCTCTGGATCACCTTACGCCCCTGCAGCTGCGAGAAGCGAATGGAGGGATTGTCATGACCGGACGTCTGGCGACTCAGGTTCGGCGTGACCCGCGTGTGCATCTTGTCGGTTACGGACCGTCCGCATCGACGATTGGAGCCAACCGGGCGGGGCGCTCGGCGGTGCAGGAGCTGACGGCATATCTGGGGATCGGCCCGAGGGGTTAGAGTTTCCCAGCGACAGTCCTCGGCATCAGAGACAAGCCGACGACAATCTCATTGCACAACGGAATACCCCGCAACGCACTGCGCTGCGGGGTGTCGTTTCAGAAGCGTTTGCTCAGTGAGATCTTCAGGTTGCGGCCGTCTGCGGGCCCGGTCTGATAGGTTGCCGGGGTGTAGTCACGATTTGTCAGGTTATCTACGCCCAGATTGACCTCGACCCCCTGCAAGGCTCCGGCAGAGGGCGTCCAGATCGCGTAGATATCATGCACACCAAAACCGCTGCGATGCGATCCGTCGGGCTTGCCGCGGCCCTTCGCCAGAAGGCTGCGGGCGCCGATCTTCCAATCGGCGGCGACCTGCCAGTTCGCCGACAGCACGACACGGTCATTCGGCAGCGTGTCCAGAACCGTTCCGTCCTGATCCTCGCCATCGACCACGGACACCGCCGCGCCGAACTGCCAGTCGCCGCGCACATAGCTGGCCTCAAGCTCGCCGCCACGCAGATAGGCACGCTCGACATTCGTGTAGGCGGGGGACGGCGCGGGCAGATTGGTGCGGATGATCATGTCGTCGATATGGTTGCGGAACAGGGTCAGCTTCATCGCCGCCTCATCGCCCGATGCAAAGACATCATTGGCGCGATAGCTGATGCCGATCTCGATATTCTTGCCCTTCTCATCATCCAGATCCGGTGAGGCCGCACCGCCGCCGAAACCGTCATAAAGCTCATCCACGGTCGGCATCCGGTTTACGAAAGCAAGCGATCCGAACACCGCCCAGTCATCGGTCAGCCGGTACATTACCCCGACCTGCGGTTCGATAGACTTGGCATCGACCTTTTCACCTGTGATCGAGACGCTGTCCTTCGGCTCGGTCCGCTGACGCTCATAGCGCAGCCCGGAATTCACCGTGAACCGCCCGAAAGCCAGTTCGGACCACGCGAACAGGGCAGCGGATCGGGTCTCGCCCTCGGGATGCGACGAGGACAGGCTGGAGCTTGTCCGATCCTGCTTGAAGACTTCCGCACCTGCGGTCAGGAAATGATCGTAACCGGAGGTCGAAAGATCGGCGGTGTTCTGCGCTTTCAGACGCCACAGGGCGTATTCGCGCCTTCCCAGAAGCGACGGCATGATCTGTTCGGCAGGCTCGTCGCCCTGCCGGATATCCTTGGTGGTGCTGGTATAGGACAGCGTTACCGTCGAATCGATGTAACGGTTATCCGCCGGGTTATAGCCCCATTCCAGACGTGCCACCCGGTCGCGTGTGGTGATATCGCCAACGCCCCATCCCGGGAAGCCCGGATAGAATGCGCCGATCTGGGCACCCTCAATCTGGTTGAAATCCTGATTTTCTCCATCTGCTTCAAGATGCTGATAGGAGAACTCGACATAATGATCGCCGAATGTCTTCTTCGCCTTCAGTAGCAGATTCGGCGTGTCGGAATTCGATCTGACGATGGTATTGCCGTCGGAATCCTCGGTTTCGCCAAGATTGCGGTAGGC
Organism: Paracoccus aerodenitrificans; assembly: GCF_027913215.1. GTDB lineage: Bacteria > Pseudomonadota > Alphaproteobacteria > Rhodobacterales > Rhodobacteraceae > Paracoccus > Paracoccus aerodenitrificans. The sequence continues at coordinate 1,066,692 of NZ_CP115784.1, read as the reverse complement.
AAACGCCGCAAGCGCCTCGAAATCTGCGGTCGGACGCCAGCCCCATGCAACGCTGGCCAGCCGCGAATCCGGGTTGGACCCGTAGCTGAGCTTGACGCGCCCGCCGCTGGTTTCCCCTTCGGCGATCAGATCGCTGGCATCGATTGTCTCCATCGAGATGACGCCGCCAAGCGCACCCGATCCATAAAGCGTGGATGAGCCGGGTCCGCGCAGCACCTCGACCCGCTTCAGGAAGTCAGGCTCGACGAATAACGCGCCCTGCCGGTAGCTTTCGTAATATTTTTCCTCGCCGTCTATAAGCTGCACGATGCCGGATTCATGCGCGGCACTTCCAGAACTGCCGAAGCCGCGGATATTGAACCCCTGCCCGAAAAAGCTGGACGATCCGACGCCTGCAACGCCGGGAACGGTTTCCAGCACGTCGCCGATAGATGTGGGATTGATCTCGTCCAGTTCTTCGGGATCGACCACGCTGATGGATTGCGGCACGGATGAGGCGACCTTGTCGACCCCTGCCGACAGCACGATCTCATCAAGCATGAATGGTCTGCCCGTATCCTGAGCGATTGCTTGCCCGCACAACAGTGCCGTTGTACCCAGCAAGACGGAAACGGCGGAAATTTTTCTTTTCATCAGCTAACCTTTGCGCAGCTTTTTTGTGTTTCTGCTGGCATGAGGAAGTGCTGGCACCTTGCGCCTGTTATGTTTACCGACTAAAAAAGTCAAGAATAACAACCCGGCGCATTGCAAGCGCCGTGTCACCCCATCGGAGGCCCTGATGAACGACCTGACGCCCGCCCGGCTGCGAGAGTTGAAACGCGATGCGACTGTCCGCCCCTATGATCTGGCCGTACAACTTGGCCTGCCCGAGGCCGCTCTGGTCGAGGCGGATCTGGGCTATGGCGTGACCCGGATCGAGGCCGCGCCCGGCAGGCTGATCCCCGAAGTGACGAAGCTGGGCGAGGTCATGGCGCTGACCCGCAACCGCTCTTGCGTGATCGAGAAGATCGGCACCTATAACGACTTCCACGATGGCGAACATGCCGCGATGACGCTGGATGATGAGATCGACCTGCGTATGTTCCCCCGCCACTGCGTTCATGCCTATGCGGTCGAGACCGAGGGTGAAAATGCGACGCGCCGTTCCGTGCAGATCTTCGATGCGGCGGGCGATGCGGTCCATAAGATCCATCTGCGCGAAGGCTCGGATCTGTCGGCATGGCAGAACCTGCGCGACGCACTCGCCCTGCCCGATCAGGAAAACCCATCGGAGTTCACCGCCCGCGCCGAAATTCAAGGTGCCCGGATCAATGAGGACCGTATCCAGATGCTGCGCGACGAATGGGTCAAAATGACCGATACACATCAGTTCAACACCCTGGTGCACCGCCTGAAAATGAACCGGCTCGGCGCGTATCGCGTCGCCGGTGCGCCTCTGGCCAGACAGCTTGCTGCGGATACGGTTCCGTCGCTGTTGGAAAGGATCATGACCGAAGGTCATAAGATCATGCTCTTCGTCGGGAATGCGGGCTGTATCGAAATCCATTCCGGCGGCATTCACAGCCTCAAACCGATGGGACCCTGGCTGAATGTTCTGGATGAGCGCTTCAACCTGCATTTGCGGGCGGACCATATCGCCGAGATCTGGCTGGTCGACAAGCCGACCAAGCGCGGCCCGGCCATCTCGGTCGAGGCCTTCGACGCGGAAGGCAGTCTGATCTTCCAATGTTTCGGAATGCGCCCCGAGAAGGGCGGCGATGCCGATGCGTGGGCAGATCTGGTCGCCTCGCTGCCATCGGGGGAAGCAGCATGATTTTTTCTAAAAATTTCAGCACTATTCCCCGCGCAATTGCAGCCTCCCTTCTCGCCACCGTTCTGCTGAATACGCCATCTCATGCGGACCCCCACCCCGAGGCGCGGCGCATCCTCTCTGTCGGCGGGTCGATCACCGAGATCGTCTATGCGCTTGGGCAGCAGGACCGGCTGATCGCGCGGGACACGACCTCCAGCTTCCCCGAGGAAGCTCTGGCGCTGCCCGATGTCGGCTATATGCGCCAGCTCTCGGCCGAGGGTGTGCTGTCGGTGGACCCCGATCTGATCCTCTCGGAAGAAGGTGCGGGGCCGCCCGAAACCATCAGCCTGCTGCAAGAGGCAGGCGTGCCGTTCGAAATCATGCCGAGCGGGATGGGGCCGCATGGTCTGGTGAACAAGGTCCGGGCCATTGCGGAAACGCTTGGGGTCCCCGAAGCGGCGGAACAAACCGTCAATACGCTTGAGGCCGATCTGGCAAATCTTCAGGCGGCGGTCGCCTCGGATAGCGGCGAGAAGAAGAAAGTCCTGTTCGTCCTGTTCGTCACTGACGGGCGGATCAACGCATCCGGCACCGGCACGGCAGCCGACGAGATCATCCACATGGCCGGTGCCGAAAATGCGGTGCAGGATTTCGAGGGGTACAAGCAACTGACCGATGAGGCGATCACCGCCGCCGCGCCGGATATCATTCTGACCATGACCCGTGGTGGCCCGGCAGAGGAACTTGATCCGAAGGCCGAGGAATTGCTGGCAATGCCGTCGATTTCAACCACTCCGGCGGGGCGGGATGGCAATATCATCACTATGAACGGGTTATATCTGCTTGGTTTCGGTCCGCGCACCGGCAAGGCGGGGCTGGAACTGCATGACGCGATCTATGGCAACTCCTGATGGTTGCGATGGATGCGTCAGACAGCAGGCTCAGCGGAGACCGCCGCCATCTGGGGCGTCTGGTCTTTCTGTGCCTGATCGCCCTGCTGGCGGTACTGGCGGTGCTGTCGCTCGGTCACGGCGCGTCGGGCGTATCCGGGCTTGCCGTGATCGGCGATCTGCTGACGGGGCGTGATGTCGCGCAGACGGATCGGGTTATCCTGCTGAATATCCGCCTGCCGCGACTGCTGACCGGAATTCTTGTCGGAGCCGCTCTGGCTGTCTCTGGTGCAATCATGCAGGGGCTGTTCCGCAACCCTCTGGCCGATCCCGGATTGCTGGGTGTCAGCGCCGGAGCCTCGCTTGGCGCGATTGCCGCGATTGTGCTTGGCGGGGCTCTGCCTGCGGCGATTGCGGGCCTTGTCGGCTGGCATCTGGTGCCGCTGGCCGCATTCGCCGGAAGCTGGATCGCGATGCTGACGCTTTACGCAATCGCCACGCGGCAGGGCCGCACCTCGGTCGCGACGATGTTGCTGGCAGGGATCGCGCTTGCGGCAATGATCGCGGCCCTTTCCGGGCTGATCATCTATCGCGCCGACGACCAGCAATTGCGGGATCTGACCTTCTGGAGCCTCGGATCTCTGGCCGGGTCGAGCTGGACGAAACTGATCGCCGCCGGGCCGGTGATCCTGATCGCGCTGACGCTTGCTCCGGCCATGTCGCGCGGGCTGAACGGGCTTGCCCTCGGAGAAGCCGCCGCAGCCCATGTCGGTATCCGGGTGCAACGGGTGAAACGCGCCTCGGTCCTGATCACGGCAGCGGCGACAGGGGCCGCAGTGGCGATTTCGGGTGCGATCGGCTTTGTCGGCATCGTGGTTCCGCATCTGCTGCGGCTGATCACCGGACCGGATCACCGCTGGCTGCTGATCAATTCCGGTCTGCTCGGCGCGGCGGTACTGATCGCGGCCGACATGATCGCACGCAGCATCGTCGTCCCGGCAGAGCTTCCCATCGGCATTATCACCGCCATGATGGGCGGACCGTTCTTCATGTGGGTGCTGCTGTCCAACCGGAAAGTGCTAGACGGATGACGATTGCGGCGCATGGCATTTCGCTGCGCCTTGGCCGTGCCGAGGTGCTGCATGATATCGGCCTGACCGCCCCGGCAGGCAGGCTGACCTCAATTATCGGGCCGAACGGATCGGGCAAGACGTCCCTGCTGCGCGTCCTGACCGGAGAGATCGGCCCGACCGGCGGTCATGTCACGCTGAACGGCAAGGATATCACCGCGTTCGATCCGCACAACCTGGCCATGCACCGCGCCGTCCTGCCGCAGCAGACCGCGCTGAGCTTTCCCTTCACCGCGACCGAGATCATCCGGATCGGGCTGACCTCTCATCCCGGCCCCGAGCCTGAACGGAACGCGCTGATCCGCGCGGCACTTGCGGCAGTCGGTCTGCCGGGCCATGCCGGGCGGCTTTATCAGGAAATGTCGGGCGGAGAACAGCAGAGGGTTCAGCTTGCCCGTGCGCTTGCACAGGTCTGGCAGCCCGTCTCTGCCGAGGGTCCTCGCTGGCTGCTTCTGGATGAACCGGTCAGCAGCCTCGACATCGCGCATCAGCTGACCGTCATGCGGCTGGCCGCCGATTACGCAAGGCGCGGCGGCGGGGTGCTTGCCGTCATGCACGATCTCAACCTGACCGCGATGTTCAGCGACCATGTGCTGCTGATGCAATCGGGCCGGGTGTTGGGCGAAGGCACGCCCGAACAGGTCATGACGGACGCATTGTTGTCCCGCGCCTATGGCTGCCGCTTATCGGTCAGCACGACCCCGAAAGACGGGATCTGGCTGCTGCCTCAGCTCGCCTCGGCGTGACAAGAGCTCAGCCCGCGCTTTCTTCCTCGGGATAGCGGGCGCGGCACTGGCGGACGACCTCTTCGGCGCGGGCGGTTTCAGTTTCCAGCTTCGCGCTGAGATAATCCCGCTTACGCTGCTCAGCGGCGGGGTCGATGGGGACGCGGTAACGCTCGACATCGACCACATCGCGCCAGCAGCTATAGGTCACGAACCGCACTTCTCCGTCACCGTCCCGGATCGCCCGTCGGCAGAGATCCAGCCGGCTCCGGTAAACTTCCCGCTCGCGCCACGCATAGCCCCGCGCCAGATTGGCATTGGTCTCGGCCAGAAGATTGCTGAGTACACGATATTCACCAGTATTCCCGCGAATGCAGCGCTCCTGCGGTGTGCCGCATGCGGCAAGAAGGGCGAGGGGCAGAAGGAATGCAAAGGAACGGATCATGGAGGGCCTGCAAAATGAACTGTCAGGCAAGATTATCCGTGGCGGCACCGCCAGACAAATCAACTTTGAAACAGCGATGATTGCGGGTCAGGACGCGGGCGCTTAAACCGACCGGGACTCAGATCCCCTCTGGCTGTCTCGCCGGAGGATTGTGAACACAGATGACAGGTGCCGGAATGGATGAGATGACAGAGCAGCGCAGACAAGCCGCCGACTGGTTCCGCGAATTGCGCGACCGCATCACCGGCGCATTCGAGGCACTGGAAGATCGCGGTCCCGGCCAGACCGCTCCGGGCCGGTTCGAGGTGACCCCGACCGAACGCGCGGATAATGGCGGCGGCGGCATCATGTCGGTCATGCGCGGCGGGCGCGTCTTCGAGAAAGTCGGCGTCAACTGGTCCGAGGTTCACGGCGAATTATCCCCCCGCGCTCAGGCCGCAATGGCCGCGCGTGGTGTGCCGGGAATGGAGCAGGACGGGCGCTTCTGGGCCTCGGGGATCAGCCTTGTGGCGCATATGCAGAACCCGCACGCCCCGGCAGTTCATATGAATACGCGCATGTTCTGGACCCCGCATGCCTGGTGGTTCGGCGGCGGAGCCGATCTCAATCCCTGCATCGAATACCCCGAGGATACGGCGCATTTTCACGCCACGCTTGAGGATACCTGTGCGCCCCACGATCCCGGATATTATGCACGCTTCAAATCCTGGGCGGATGAGTATTTCTTTATCCCCCATCGCGACCGCGCCCGCGGCGTCGGCGGTATTTTCTTCGACGATCTGAACAGCGGCGACTGGAGCGCCGATTTTGCCTTCACCAAAGCCGTCGGAGAAGCCTTCCTGCCCGCCTTTCTGCCGCTTGCGGAAGCCCGCATGACGCAGGACTGGAACGACGACGACAAGGATGCGCAGCTTGTCCATCGCGGGCTCTATGCGGAATATAATCTCGTCTATGACCGGGGCACGAAATTCGGGCTGGAGACCGGCCATAATGCCGATGCCGTGCTGATGAGCCTGCCGCCTCTGGCGAAATGGGTCTAGCCCGCCATGCGAGGCGCTACCGCGACTGCCGGTTTCGCCAGTGCCTCGGCGTCGGGATAGAAGCGCATCATGGTCAAGGCGCGGCTGACATTCAGCACCATCAGAGCCGCCCAGAGCCCGTGATTGCCAAACGCTGCCGATAAGACAACAAGCGCCACGACATAGATCGCCACGGCTTCGATCATGGCGCGGCGCATCCTGCCGGTCAGCGTTGCCCCGATGAAGATCCCGTCCAGCATCCAACTCGCCACACCCAGAACCGGCGCAAGGATCAGCCAGGGCAGATAATGCCGCGCCTCGGCCCGCACCTCCGGCGCGGTTGTCAACAGGTCGATCAGCGCCGGTCCGAGCGTCGCGAAAGCGATGCCCAGTATCACCGCACCGCCAACCGCCCAGGCCGAGCTCAGCAAGGAGGCACGGCGCAGCAGATCGGGCCGCCGTGCGCCGACCGCCTGACCGATCAGCGTTTCCGCCGCGAAAGCGAAACCGTCCAGTCCGAAGGCGGTGATCTGCAGGAACTGAAGCAGGACCTGGTTTGCCGCAAGCGTCTCATCGCCCTGCCCCGCCGAGAGAAACATGAAGCTGGTAAACGATCCCTGCAACAGAACCGAGCGGATCATGATATCCGAGTTGACCCGCAGCAGCCGCATCATCCGGTCCCGCGCAAACAGCCCAGTCTGGCGCAAGGCAGGCCTCCACGCCTCACGGCAGAACCACAGCCCCAGCATCAGCCCCGACATCTCGGCAATCAGCGTGGCGGCGGCGATCCCGCCGACGCCCCAACCGATCCCCAGAACGAAGATCACGTCCAAGGCGACATTCAACCCGTTCTGCAGAAGCTGAAGCACCAGCACGCTGCGCGTTCTTTCGACCGCGATCAGCCAGCCGGTAATGGCGTAAAGTGCAATCGTCGCAGGTGCGCCCCATATGCGGATCGACAGATAACGCTGCGCGAGATCCTCAACCCCGTCGCTGGCGGGGGCCAGACGAAACGCCCCGGCGAAAAGCAGCGGATGCAACAGGATCAGCGCCAGCCCTGCGGCAAAGGCGATGAACAGCGCCCGCAGCAGATGCGCCCCGACCTCTGCCGCATCCTCCGCCCCATGCGCCTGAGCGACAAGCCCCGAGGTTCCCATGCGCAGAAAGCCGAATATCCAGTAGATCGACGACAGAATTACCGCGCCAATCCCGACCGCACCGATCGGAGCCGCCTCGCCCAACTGGCCGATCACGCCTGTATCGACCGCACCGAGAATGGGGATCGTCGCGTTTGACAGCACGATCGGCAGCGCAATCGCCAATACGCGGCGATTACTGACCGGCGATGACATGCCGCACTAGTCCCGAGGCATCAGGAAATGCGCCGTTGCCTGCGCGAAAAGCCGCGCCCGGTTATCCTGCCATGCCTCGACATGAACCGAGGCATAGCGCCGCCCGGACCGCACTACCCGCGCCCGCGCATAGGCATCGCGCGGCAGACCCGAACGCAGGTAATCCACCGTGAAATCTATGGTCTTCGGCAGGCGCGGCAGCGTGTCCGGCATCTCTGCATCCGGCGAAATCCGGCCCGATTCCAGATCCTCCCACATGGCGGACCATGACAATTCCACAATCGCAGCGGTTTCCAGAAATGCCGCCGTCGCGCCGCCGTGAATGGCGGGCAGAAAGGGATTGCCGATCAGCTTTTCGTCAAACGGCATGATCGCCGTCAGCTCATCCCCGCGCCGGTCGAATCTGATCCCCATCCAGCGGATATAGGGAACGCCTTCGACAAGCGCCCGCAATGCGGTATCGCGGCGGTTCTTGATCTGCTGAAGCGGTTCGTTGCGGTCGGCCATCCTATCGCTCCACCGTGAATGCGCCGGTTGCCGTCGCGACCGGATTTTCCTGATCGTCATCGACCGCCCGGACCCGAACGAAAGCGACCGAGCGCGTCACATGATAACAACTTGCATGCGCCACGATCCGCTGTCCCGGCGTGGCCCCCCTCATATAGTCGATCCGCAGGTCAATCGTCGCCGTGGTACGCGGCGCGGCGGGATGGCTCAGCACCGCGGCACCGCTGCATGTATCCATCAGGGCCGAGATCACCCCGCCATGAATCACCCCGCTGCGCGGCTCACCGACGAAATCGGCATTCCATGCCATCGAGATGCTCGCCTCACCCCTGCCGATATGTTCCAGCGTCATGCCAAGGGCGCGGGCATGAGGAATGGATTCGATGAATTGCCGCGCGATGCGGTCGAGATCTTCATTTCCGTTATGATCGCCCTCAGTCATGCGCATCCCCCCTGCTGTCACCTGTCCGCTGATAGCCCCGGCAGGCTTGTCGCGGCAATAGGCTTGCCGCCTGTCCCCGCGGCAATCGCGCCACGTCATGGCGATTCGCTTGCGGCATCAGGCCTTACGGTTTAGCCTGAAGATGTAAATTTTCGAGGCACAGGTTGGGATGACCGGTTCAGAAGAACTCAGTTTCAAGGAAATGTGCGCCCGCTTCAATGTCACTCCGCGAACGCTGCGCTATTATGAATATATCGAATTGCTTCAGCCTCGGAAGGAAGGGCGGACACGGTATTACTCCTCGCGCGAGATCGCCCGCATGACGCTTATCCTGCGCGGCAGGCGGTTCGGGTTCAGCCTTGAAGAGATCCGGCAATGGCTGGAAATCTATGATCAGAAAGGCAATCGCGAGCAATACGAGGTCTGGATCGACATGGCGAACCGCCAGCTTGATGTGCTTGCCAGCCAGATCGAGGATATCGAAGCCGCGATTGCCGATCTTCGCAATCTGCGCGACGATACCGCAGAGATACTTCGCAAAATGGATTAAGCCCTGACCGGCTGGCGCAACGCGTCATGCACTGGCTGGCCGGACAGGATCGCGCCGGGTTCATCCGTGACGCAGCGTTGTAATTTACGTTCGCGTCAACATGCGCCATATTACCCGTATCAGGCGGGTTGAGGTGGCTCGCAGGAAACGGGAAGGAGATCTGCCGGAATGACCGACGATCTGATGACAATTCGTCAGATGTGCGACGAATTTGACGTGACCCCTCGGACGCTGCGTTTCTATGAATCGCGCGAGCTTATCGCGCCGGAACGTCGCGGCCAGCATCGTCTGTATGACCGTCAGGACCGTGCTCGTCTGAAGCTGATCCTGCAGGGGAAGCGATTCGGCTTCAGCCTCGAACAGATCCGCCAGCTTCTTGAACTTTACGACCCGCGCAGCGGCAATGTGACACAGATCGAGGCGACGATTTCCGCCTCACGAGATAGGCTTGCCGACATGATGCGTCAGCAGGAAGAACTTGAAACCGCGATTGCCGATCTGACCGAGCAGATCGCCGGTGCCGAAAAATTGCTGGAGGCACGTCGGCGCGACGCCTGACCCCGCCATCCGGTTTTCCAGAACAAATCAACAGGACCTAACATGCCCATTTATAACGCACCCGTCCGTGACATGCAGTTCATCATGCATGATGTCTTGAACATCTCTGCTTCGGGACTGCCGGGACATGACGAGCTCGATCGCGATTTCACCGAGGCTGTGCTGGACGCCGCAGGCAAGCTGGCGACCGAGGTGCTTCTGCCGCTGAATGTCATCGGCGACCAGCAGGGCTGCGTTCTTGAAAACGGCGTCGTCCGCACTCCCGAAGGCTTCGACAAGGCGTTCGAGGCGATGAAGGAAGGCGGCTGGACCGCATTGGATTGCGATCCGGAATATGGCGGCCAGGGCATGCCCTATGTGCTGGGACTTGCCACAGGTGAAGTCTTCGTATCGGCCAATATGGCCTTCAACATGTATCAGGGCCTGACCCACGGTGCCTATTCCGCCATCCACACACATGGCGACGCGCAGCAGAAAGCCACCTATCTGCCCAAGATGGTCTCCTGCGAATGGACCGGCACCATGAACCTGACCGAGCCACATGCCGGCACTGATCTGGGCATGCTGCGCACCAAGGCCGAACCGCAGGATGACGGCTCCTATCTGATCACCGGGCAGAAGATCTTCATCTCCGCAGGCGATCACGATCTGGCTGAAAACGTCATCCATCTGGTGCTGGCCAAGGCACCGGGCGGCGGCGAGGGCACCAAGGGGATCAGCCTGTTCATCGTGCCGAAATTCCTGGTGAATGAGGACGGATCACTTGGCGACCGCAATAATGTCTCGGTCGGCAATCTCGAAGAAAAGATGGGCATTCACGGCAACGCCACCTGCGTGATGAATTACGACGGCGCAAAAGGTTGGCTGCTTGGCGATCTGCATAAAGGCATGCGGGCCATGTTCACCATGATGAACGAAGCGCGTATCGGTGTCGGCCTTCAGGGCTATGCCGTGGCCGAGGCCGCCTATCAGAACGCGGTCGATTATGCGAAGGACCGCTTGCAGGGCCGCGCCGTGACCGGTGCCGAAAATCCCGGCGGCCCCGCCGATCCGCTGATCGTGCATCCCGATATCCGCCGGGCGCTCATGGATCAAAAAAGCTTCCTCGAAGGGGCGCGGATGCTTGCCTTCTGGGGAGCGCATGAGATCGACAAGGCGAAAAACGGCGATGACGAGGCAGAAGGCGCGGTGTCCCTGCTCACCCCGGTCATCAAGGGTTTCCTGACCGATAAGGGCTTCGATACCACCGTTCTGGCGCAGCAGGTCTTCGGCGGCCACGGCTATATCGAGGAACACGGCATGAGCCAGTTCGTCCGGGACGCCCGTATCACCATGATCTATGAGGGCGCGAATGGCGTTCAGGCGCTCGACCTTGTGGGCCGCAAGCTGGCGCAGGATGGCGGAAAGCACGTCATGGCCTTTTTCGAGACCGTGAAGGCTTTCATCAAGGAAAACGAATCCCATATGGGGCTGAAGGCCGATTTCCTGAAACCGCTGAAAGCGGCGTCGAAGGATCTTCAGGCGGCGGGCATGTTCTTCATGAATAACGGCATGAAGAACCCCAATCACGCCCTCGCCGGATCCTATGATTTCATGCATCTTTTCGGGCATACCGCGCTTGGCTTCATGTGGGCGCGCATGGCGGTCGCCGCGCAGAACGCGCTGGATGAGGGGACCGGCGACACGGCATTCTATGAAACCAAACTGGCGACCGGGCGCTATTACATGAAGCGGCAGCTTCCGATGACCGCGACCCATCTGGCACGCATCGAATCCGGAGCCGATCCGGTCATGGAACTGCAAGCAGAGGCGTTCTGAGCCCGGCCTCGGTCCCGGCGCGCGGGCCCGAGGCAGATATCCGTCCCTCCGGCAGGGGTATTTGAGTGAAGAAGAAGCGGCCCCGATCCGAGCCGGACAAGATGTGACGGGCCCGGATCGGGGCTTTCTCCTTCAGCGGTCATCGGCTCCCCAGCCTGTACCGCGAAATTGAAGCTAAGGAAGAAGAGTTGCGTTATCGTTAATCAGCTTCTTCTTCACGAAAATACCCCGCGGGGGTCCGGGGGCGCGAAGCCCCCGGTGACAGGGAGGGACGGAAAGTGACGGCACAGCTTTACTGCTTCGGAGAATCCGGTAACGCCTATAAGGCGGCGCTGACGATGGAACTGGCGGGGTATGACTGGCAGCCGGTCTTCGTCGATTTCTTCAACGGAGAGACACGCAGCCCCGAATTCCGCGCGATCAACGATATGGGCGAGGTGCCAGTTTTTCGCGAGGACGCTCTGACCCTGAGCCAATCCGCCGTGATTCAGCTCCATGTCGCGGATAAAACCGGAAAACTCCTCGGCTCTGACCGCAACGAGGTGCTTCGCTGGCTGATCTTCGATAATCACCGTCTGTCGGGTCAGGCCGGACCCGCGCGGTTTTTGCAGAACTTCATTCCCGAAGAAAAGCGCCCGCAAGGCGGCATCGACTATCTGACAGCCCGCCTGAAAGCGACATATCAGATCCTCGACACCCATCTGACGGGACGTCACTGGGTGGCTGACGACACGTTCACCATCGCCGATGCGGCCTGCTGTGGCTATCTTTTCTATCCGGAACCGTTCGGCTTCGACCGCACCGAATGGCCCAATATCGACCGCTGGCTTGACGGCATCGCCGCCCTGCCCGGCTGGAAACACCCTTACGATCTGATGCCCGGCAATCCTTCCGACCGGGCGTAACAGGAGGAACCATGACCGACGCCTTTATCTATGACGCCGCCCGCACGCCGCGCGGCAAGGGCCGCAAGGATGGCAGCCTGCACGAAGTGACCTCGCTGTCGCTGTCGGCGGGGCTGCTGAACGCGGTGAAAGAGCGCAACGGGCTGGAAGGCCACGCTGTCGAGGATCTGATCTGGGGCAATGTCACCCAGGTCAAGGAACAGGGCGGCTGTCTGGCGCGCTCGGCCGTGTTGGCTTCGGATCTGGATGAATCGATCCCCGGTCTGTCGATCAACCGCTTCTGCGCCAGCGGCATGGAGGCGGTGAACCTTGCCGCCAACCAAATCAAGGGCGGGGCCGGGAATGGCTACCTCGCCGGCGGGGTCGAGATGATGGGCCGCGTTGCAATGGGCAGCGACGGGGCCGCGATTGCCGTCGATCCGACACTGGCGATGAAAACCTATTTCGTGCCGCAGGGCATCAGCGCCGATATCATCGCGACGGAATACGGTTTCAGCCGTGAAGATGCCGATGCATTGGCCGTCGAATCCCAGAAACGCGCCGCAAAGGCGTGGGAGGAAGGCCGCTTTGACAAATCCATCGTACCTGTCAAGGACCAGAACGGGCTGACCATTCTGGATCGCGACGAATATATGCGCCCCGGGACCACCACCGAGGATCTGGGCAAGCTGAAGGCCAGCTTTCAGGAGATGGGCGAGATCATGCCCGGCTTCGACAAGGTGGCGATGCTGAAATATCCGCATCTGGACAGGATCAACCATATCCACCACGCCGGGAACTCTTCGGGCATCGTCGACGGCGCCGCCGCCGTGCTGATCGGCAATGAGGAATTCGGCAAGGCCAACGGGCTGAAACCCCGCGCCCGCATCCGCGCCACCGCGAAGATCGGCACCGATCCGACGATCATGCTGACCGGCCCGGTTCCGGTGACCGAAAAGATCCTCGCCGATAGCGGCATGTCCATCGGCGATATCGACCTGTTCGAGGTCAATGAGGCTTTCGCGTCCGTCGTGCTGCGCTTCATGCAGGCATTTCAGGTCGATCCGGCGCTTGTAAACGTCAATGGCGGCTCGATCGCGATGGGTCACCCATTGGGGGCAACGGGCGCAATCATCATCGGCACGCTGCTGGATGAGCTGGAGCGGCAGGACAAGAATGTCGGCCTTGCCACTTTGTGCATCGCATCCGGCATGGGTGCGGCCACCATCATCGAGCGCGTGTAAGGGGAGGCAGGAATATGACCGATTTCACCATGACCAAGGACGCTGACGGCGTCGCTGTTATTACCTGGGATATCCCCAACAAATCCATGAATGTGCTGTCCGAAAACGGCATTCGTGAACTGGACGGCCTTGTCGATGACGCGCTTGCCGATGATGCGGTGAAGGGCATTGTCATCACCTCGGGCAAGCCGGATTTCGCGGCTGGGATGGACCTGAATGTGCTGGCCTCCATGAAGGAGAGCGGCGGGGCCGAGGGGATTTTCGGGCTGATCATGCAGTTGCATGGCCTGCTGCGGAAGATCGAACGCGCCGGGATGGACCCGAAAACCAACAAGGGCGGCAAGCCTGTCGCCTCTGCTTTGCCCGGCACCGCGCTTGGCATCGGGCTGGAAATCCCGCTGGCCACGCATCGCATTTTTGCCGCCGACAACGCCAAGGCGAAGATCGGTCTGCCGGAAATCAAGGTCGGAATTTTCCCCGGCGCGGGCGGCACGACAAGGCTGGTCCGCAAGATGGGCGCGATGGCGGCAGCACCTCTGCTGCTGGAAGGCAAGCTGAACGATCCGAAAAAGGCGAAATCGGCAGGTGTCATTGATGAGGTGGTGGACGATCCGGTCGCCGCTGCCCGCGAATGGGTGCTGAATGCGACCGATGCCGATATCGTCAAGCCGTGGGATCAGAAGGGCTATAAGATGCCGGGCGGAGAACCGTTCCATCCGGCTGGCTTCATGACCTTTGTCGGCGCGAATGCAATGGTGCATGGCCAGACGCTTGGCGTCTATCCGGCGGCCAAAGCGCTGCTGAGCGCGGTTTACGAAGGCGCACAGGTGCCGTTCGACACGGCGCTGAAAATCGAAGCGCGGTGGTTCACCAATATCCTGATGAACCCGTCGTCAAGTGCGATGATCCGCAGCCTGTTCATCAACAAGGAAGCGCTTGAAAAAGGTGCCAATCGTCCCGACGCGCCGGATCAGAAGGTGAAGAAGGTCGGCATTCTGGGTGCGGGCATGATGGGGGCAGGCATCGCCTATGTCAGCGCAAATGCGGGGATTGAGGTCGTGCTGATCGACGCCAAGCAGGAATCGGCGGATAAGGGCAAGGCTTATTCGGAAGGCATTCTCGACAAGGGCATCAGCCGCAAGAAAGTCACCGAAGAGAAGAAGGGCGAAATTCTGGGCCGGATCACCGCGACCACGAATTACGCCGCGCTTGAGGGCTGCGATCTGATCGTAGAAGCCGTGTTCGAGGATCCCGGCGTCAAGGCCGAGGTCACGAAAAAGGCCGAGGCGGTAATCCCGCAGGATGCAATCTTCGCGACGAATACCTCGACCCTGCCGATCACCGAGCTTGCCAAGGCCAGCCAGCGGCCCGACCAGTTCATCGGCATCCATTTCTTCAGCCCGGTGGACAAGATGCTGCTGGTTGAGATCATCAAGGGCAAGCAGACAGGCGACCGCGCCGTGGCCAAGGCGCTGGATTTCGTGCGCCAGATCCGCAAGACGCCCATCGTGGTGAACGATGCCCGTTTCTTCTATGCGAACCGCTGCATCATTCCCTACATCAACGAAGGTATGCGGATGCTGGCCGAGGGCGTGAACCCCACGCTGATCGAGAATGCCGCCAAGATGATGGGCATGCCTCTGGGTCCGCTGCAACTTGTTGATGAGACCTCGATCGACCTCGGGGTGAAGATCGCCAAGGCCACGAAAGCCGCAATGGGCGATGCCTATCCTGACGGTGCCGTTGATGAGGTGCTTTTCTGGATGGCAGATCAGGGCCGGATGGGCCGCAAGGCGAATGCGGGTTTCTATGCCTATGACGACAAGGGCAAGCGGCAAGGTCTTTGGGACGGGCTCGATGCGCAA
Organism: Paracoccus aerodenitrificans; assembly: GCF_027913215.1. Classification (GTDB taxonomy): domain Bacteria; phylum Pseudomonadota; class Alphaproteobacteria; order Rhodobacterales; family Rhodobacteraceae; genus Paracoccus; species Paracoccus aerodenitrificans. Next base: position 1,051,471 of record NZ_CP115784.1, on the reverse strand, counting down.
TTCCCCGAGGCCGATGAGCAGCCGGAACTGACCGAAGTGCAGCATCGCCTGATGTTCGCGCAGGTTCTGGAAGCCGTCCGGGCGCTTGAGGAAGGCGTGCTGGAAGATATCCGCGAAGGCGATGTCGGCGCGATCCTTGGCTGGGGCTTTGCGCCGTGGTCCGGCGGTCCGTTCAGCTGGCTGGACATGATGGGAGCCGCGCAGGCAGTGGAAATCTGCGACCGTCTGGAAGCCGAGCACGGCAAACGCTTCAAGGCCCCGGACCTGCTGCGCGAGATGGCCGGGAAGGATCAAAGTTTCTATGGCCGCTTCGGAGGCCGGAAAAAGGCGGCCTAAACCCGATCAGGCGGATTTTTATCCTTAGGCGGGGGTCGTGCGGCCCCCGCTTTTTCTGTTTCTCTCACCAAGACGGCGCGTGCTGATCCGCATCAGGCGCTGAAAGCTGGGGCATTCAAGATGCGAGGGTGCCGGGCAGTCGGCGACATGACGCAGCGCCCTTGAGAGCGCCGCGAGTTCCCGTATCTGATGGTCGATATCGTCCGCGCGGTGATGCAGCTCATCACGCGGAAGTTCCGGGTGGCCATCCGGTCCGAACATCCCGGCAATTTCGGACAAGGAAAAACCCGCCGATTTCCCCATGCCGATCAGAGTCAATTGCAGGACTACGCCCGGCGTGTATTGCCGCCTCAGCCCATGACGTGCCACCGGAGCAATCAGTCCCCTTTCCTCATAGAAGCGCAGCGTCGAGGGCGGCACTCCGCTGGCCCGGCTGACCTCTCCGATATCCAGCAATTTCATACTTGACCTCAAGGGGACTTGAATTCGTAGCGTGTCGCCTCTTGACACCAACCGCAAGAGGAATGCGCCGATGACCGCTCCGACACCCGCCACGCCGCCGCCTGTCCGTCAAGATCCCCGCGCCATAGCGCTGCTGCTGGCAGCCAGTCTGACGGTGATGGCCGCTGCCACGATCAGCCCCGCCTTGCCCGGGATTCAGCGGGAATTTCCTGATACCGAGCTTAATCGGCTGCTGGTGCGCCTGCTTGTCCCCGCCCCATCTCTCTCTGTCGTGCTGACAGCGTGGCTGTGCGGGATATTTACCGACCGGATCGGCAGGCGTCCGCTGCTGCTTTCCGGGGTCGCTCTGTTCGCCGTGGCGGGCAGCGCGGGTCTGTTCTTGCACGACCTGAACGCCCTGCTTGCCAGCCGCTTGCTGCTTGGCGTGGCTCTGGCAATGGTCATGACGGCGCAATCGGCGCTGAGCGGGGATTATTTCAGCGGGAACGCTCTCCATACCCTGATCGGAGCACAGGTAGCTGCACGCAATCTGGGCGGTTTCGTTTTCATCACCCTAGCGGCTGCACTTGCAGTCCATTCGCCACGATTGCCCTTCGTCGTCTATGCGATCCCTGCCCTGATGTTGCCCTTTTTCAGCCGTGTTATCGCCGAAACACCTCGCCATTCCGCCTCAGACAGAACTGACGCATCGTCGGAACACCAAGGCTGGCAGATCAGGGTGGCGCTGCTCGCGCTTGGGAAAATGCTGGTGACGATCATATTCTTTGTTATGCCCACGCAGCTTCCCTTTTACCTTCAGGATCAGGGCTTCGGGGCACCCGCCATGTCTGGTGCCGGACTGGCAGCTCTGATGCTTGCCGGGGGAGCCACCGCCATACTGTATCCGCGAATCCGCAACCTGCTGGGTGATGGCGGCAACTGGGCCTGCGGCTTTCTGGTGATGGCGTCGGGGTTCGCGCTTCTTGTGTCCACAGCTTCTGCGTCCGGTATCATCGCTGCCTGCGCAGCGATTGGCGCGGGCTATGCGCTTTCAACGCCGGGCTTTGTTGCATTGTCACTGACCGCAGCGCCTCCCTCGGGACGCGGCAGAACCGGCGCAATCCTTACGGCATCGGTATTTCTGGGCCAGTTTCTGTCACCCTTCATCAGCCTTCCCGCCATCGGTTACTGGGGATGGCACATCGCTGGTATCGGCCTCGCGGCCGGCTTGGTCGCTACCGCGATACTCGTTGCCATAACGTCACGATTGTACCGCCCGGCATGATATCCCGTCAGGCGCGGGAACTTTCGCTGAAGCATCCTGTTGAAACGTTGAAATTAACCCTTATTCTGCGCGGCAGAAAGCCGTGTCAGGCTCAGGAAGGATTGCGATGACAACCGAAACGAAACGCGGCGCAGAGCAAAATCAGCAGGAGATCGAGGAAATCACTGCTGTGGTTTTGCCCGAACCGAAAGGTGACGTGCAATCGCTGGAGGATGCGCCCGATCCGGTCGCCGACGAGATCCGGCGGCGGATGAATGAGATCAACCTGAAGGACAGCGGATCGGTTGTGCATTTCGGCTCGGCGGCACAATCCCAGTTGCAGGAAATCAGCCAGGCGATGCTGGCCGATGTCAAGAACAAGGATGTCGGCCCCGCCGGGGAATCGCTGCGCAGCATCGTCACCACGATCCGGGGATTCTCGGTCAATGAGCTGGATATGAGGCGCGAACGCAGCTTCTGGGAAAAGCTTCTTGGCCGCTCGGCGCCATTCGCGAAATTCGTCGCGAATTATGAAGAGGTACAAGGTCAGATCGACCGCGTCACCGAAGATCTCATGAATCATGAGCATCAATTGCTCAAGGATATCAAATCTCTGGATGTGCTCTATGACCGGACGCTGAACTTCTACGATGAGCTGGCGCTGTATATCGCCGCCGGTGAAGCGAAGCTGCGCGAACTGGATGAAGAGCTGATCCCCGCCAAGGAAGCGGAAGTTCAGGCCAGCCCCTCTGACGGGCAGGTGATGGAGGCGCAGGAATTGCGGGATCTGCGTTCGGTGCGCGACGATCTGGAACGCCGTGTCCATGATCTGAAGCTGACCCGGCAGGTCACGATGCAGTCCCTGCCCTCGATCCGGCTGGTGCAGGAGAACGACAAATCTCTGGTGACGAAGATCAACTCGACATTGGTGAATACCGTGCCGCTCTGGGAAACCCAGCTTGCGCAGGCGGTCACCATTCAACGCTCATCCGAGGCCGCGGGTGCGGTGAAAGAGGCCACCGATCTGACCAATGAGCTGCTGACCTCGAACGCGAAAAACCTGCGCGAGGCCAATGCCTCGATCCGCACAGAGATGGAGCGCGGCGTTTTCGATATCGAATCCGTACGCACTGCCAATGCCGAACTTATCTCGACAATCGAGGACAGCCTGCGTATCGCTGATGAAGGCAAGGCCCGCCGCGCCGCAGCCGAGGAAGAGCTTATGCGGATGGAAGACGAACTCCGCCGCACATTGTCCCCATCTCAGGCGCGTCAGGGCCAGATCGAAGAAACGCAGGCTGGGTGAAATTGACCTCACGGACCGCCCTCGCCTGCTCACCCTCTCCCGTGCCGGGCAGGCCGGGGGTTCTGGCATTGCTGGGGCTTCTGGCGATCACTGCCTGCACGAATGCGGATCGCAGCGAGACGCCCCCGCCACAGCCCCCCGCGCCGGTTCCTGCGATTGCGGCGGTCCCGCCTGAGCCCCGGCCAAACGCGGCGCTGAGGGCCGCCCGCGCGAAACGCGCCGCTGAGCAGGCGGAAGCCGCGGCGCGGGCCGCCGAAAGCCCGGCCAGCCAGACCATGCATGGTTACTTCGATGGCGTCGAAGACATGCTGACGGCAAGGGGTAGGCTGCGCCGCGACGATGGCGCGGAAATCCAGCTTAGTCAGGATCAATTGGTCAGTGATTTCGTCAAAGTCGCGCTTCATGACGAATATACACGCAATGGCGCTCAACTGGTGGCGGATCCTCGTCCCTCGAAGCTTCGCCGGTGGGAACAGCCGGTCCGGATCGCGGTCGAATTCGGCGAGTCCGTGCCTCCGGCCACCCGCACGCGCGACCGCAGCGAGGTCCAAAGCTTTGCCGAGCGGCTTGCCCGGCTGACCGGCCATGATATCGCGGCGACGCCCGGGACCGGGAATTTCACGGTCATGTTCCTCAGTGAAGACGAACGGCGCCGTATCGGGCCACGGCTTGCCTCGCTTGTGCCGGGCATACCTGCCGATGATATCGAGGCGATTCAATCGCTTCCACCGCAGAATTACTGCACGGTCTTCGCGTATTCGCTTGGCTCAAGCCCGCTTTATTCCGAAGCGGTCGCCATTATCCGTGCCGAATTACCGCCTTTGCTGCGCAGTTCCTGCATTCATGAAGAGATGGCGCAGGGGATGGGTCTGGCGAATGACAGCCCGGATGCGAGACCCTCTATCTTCAACGATGACGAGGAATTCGCGCTTCTGACCGATCATGACGAGCTGTTGTTGAAAATGTTGTACGATCCGCGCCTCCGGCCCGGCATGACAGCGGAAACCGCGACCCCGATCGTCAGGGAAATCGCCGGCGAGCTGCTGGAATAAGCGGGATACCCGCCTGACGGTGCGCGGAACCCGACCACGTCTTCGCGGTTTGATCCGCACGCATAGTAACGGAGAGAAAGATGGCCCTGTTCGACTTCCTTTCGGGCGAATTCATAGATGTTATCGAGTGGACCGACGATACGCGCGACACGATGGTCTGGCGCTTTGAACGCCGTGGGAATGCCATCAAATACGGTGCCAAGCTGACGGTTCGCGAAGGCCAGTCCGCCGTATTTGTGCATGAAGGTCAGATCGCCGATGTGTTCGGACCCGGCCTCTATATGCTTGAAACCAATAACATGCCCATTCTGACATCGCTTCAGCATTGGGATCACGGCTTCAAATCTCCGTTCAAATCCGAGATCTATTTCGTCAACACAACCCGGTTCAACGGGCTGAAATGGGGAACGAAAAACCCGATCATCGCGCGTGATCCCGAATTCGGTCCGGTCCGCATCCGGGCGTTCGGGACCTATTCGATGCGCGTCACCGATCCCGCCAAATTCATGGCCGAGATCGTCGGCACGGATGGCGAATTCACCAGCGACGAAATCACCTTCCAGCTTCGCAATATCATCGTGCAGGAATTCTCTCGCATGATCGCCTCATCCGGCATTCCGGTGCTGGATATGGCTGCAAATACCGATCAGCTTGGCAAGATGGTCGCCAAGGCGATCACTCCTATCATTGCCAATTACGGCCTGGTTATTCCAGAATTCTATATCGAAAACATAAGCCTGCCGGATGAAGTTGAAGCCATTCTGGACAAACGCACCTCAATGGGGATTATCGGCGATCTGGACCGTTTCGGGCAATATGCTCAGGCAGAGGCGATGCTGAACGCCTCGCAAAATCAGGGCGGGGCCGGTGCCGGAATGGGCGCAGGACTTGGCGCAGCCATCGGCATGGGCATGGCCGCCAGAAGCGGTCCCTGGGGACAGGTTCCGGCTCAGACCCAGATGCAGCCACAAAGCGGTGCCCTGCCGCCCCCGGTTCCCGGAGGCCACGGGGAAACCCTGTACCACATCGCCAACAATGGCGAGGCGGACGGGCCGTTCGGCATGGGCTATATCGGGCGCATGGCGAAAGAGGGTAAATTCACCCGCGACACGCTTGTCTGGACGGCTGGTCAGGATGGCTGGAAACCCGCCGACGATATCCCGGAACTGGCGCGTCTGTTTACCGTCTCACCGCCGCCGCTGCCCAAAGCTTAAATAAGCCCGCAACTCCGGGCGCGGCGCTGCGCCCGACTTTTCCAGCAAAAGCGGATTATCCATGCCCACGCCACCAAGCGAGTTTCGCTATCCATGTGAGCAATGCGGGGCGAGCCTCAGCTTCTCGCCCGGTGAGCAATCGCTGAAATGCCCCTATTGCGGCCATGTCCAGAAGATCGGGCCGGGTGCCGCACGGGCTCCGGCGCGGCAATCCCAAGACGGCGCGGAGGGAGACCGCGAATTGCTGCGCGACCCTGCAACGGGCCGGGCGCTGCAATGGGATGCCGGTCACAAGACGCCTCTGCTGACCGAGCAGCCCTTGCAAAAGGGGCTGGCGCTGGATGCGGCAAGCGATCTGGCGCAGGATATCCGAATGCTCTCCTGCCCGAATTGCGGTGCGAAATTCGAGCTGGGGACCGGGACACATGCCTCTGAATGCCCGTTCTGCGCAACGCCGGTCGTCACCGATACCGGTGCGACACGGCAAATCAAACCGCAAGGCGTGCTGCCCTTCGTTGTGACAGAGGATCAGGCGCGGGCAGCGCTTGAGGACTGGCTGGGGCGTTTATGGTTCGCGCCCTCGGGTCTGGTGAAATATGCGCGAAAAGGCCGGAAAATGGCCGGGGTCTATTCACCCTTCTGGACATTCGACGCCGACACCGCCTCGGACTATGCCGGAGCACGCGGGGACTGGTATTATGAAACCCGCTATGTGACCCAGGTGGTCGACGGGAAAAGCCGCAGAGTCGCGCAGCAGGTGCGCAAGACTCGGTGGACCACTGTGCGCGGTCAGGTCAGTCGCAGTTTCAACGATGTGCTTGTTCTGGCCTCTTCGGCCCTGCCGCGAAGGATTACGGATGCGCTGACGCCGTGGGATCTGTCGCATCTCAGACCCTATAATCCGCAATATCTTCAGGGTTTCGGGGCGGAAGGCTATACGATCCCGCTTGCATCGGGCCATGAGATCGCGCGGCAGGAAATGGAAGCCGTCATAGCAATGGATATAAGGCGCGATATCGGCGGGGACGAACAGCGGATCAGTCAGGCACGTACCGCCTATTCCGCCGAGACGTTCAAGCATGTGCTTCTGCCGGTCTGGTCGGCAGCCTATAAATATAACGGAAAATCCTATCGCTTCGTGGTGAACGGCCAGTCGGGACGGGTTCAGGGCGAACGTCCCTGGTCAATGTGGAAGATCGGCGCCGCAATTCTGGCGGCACTGGTCGCGCTTGCAATCATGTTGTTTGTCGCGCAGCAATCCGGTTACGTGGAATTTAGCGCTAACGGGTTTTCCTCGGATCAGGACTATATTATCCAGGGCTACTAGCTTGGAGGGGGCATTATATGATTTTGTGCTGCGGTGAATCACTGATCGACATGGTACCTCAGGACGGTGCCTTTCTGCCCCTGCCCGGAGGCTCGGTCTATAATACGACCGTCGCGCTTGGCCGTCTGGGGGCGAAACCATCCTATCTCTGGCCGCTCTCGACCGACGATTTCGGGGCGGCGCTTCGCGCTCCGCTTGAGAAGGCGGGGGTGGATATGTCGCTTTGCCCTTCGACTGACCGGCTGACGACACTGGCATTCGTTTTCCTGAATGACGGCCATGCCAGCTATAGTTTTTATGATGAAGGCACGGCGGGGCGCATGTTCGACCCTGCCGATATCCCGGAACTTCCGGCGGATGTCTCGGCGCTGTTTATCGGCGGGATCAGCCTCATTCAGGACCCTTGCGGGAATACCGTGCTTGAACTGGCCAATCGCGTCGCGGAAAAAGGCGCGGTCATCAAGGTGGACCTGAATATTCGTCCCAATCTGGTCGCGGATGAGCGGCTGACGCGGGAAAGGCTGAACGGGCTCATGCGGATCGCCGATATCGTGAAGATTTCGGATGACGACGCAGAATGGCTGTTCCCGGATAATGCCCCCGAAGATACCGCCGTGAAGCTACTGGATATCGGCCCGAAACTGATCCTGCGGACACATGGGGCCGAGGGTGCCACGGCGATTCACAAGAACGGCCAGTTCACCCGAGAGGCCGAACGGGTCGAGATCGCCGACACGATCGGCGCCGGAGATACGTTCAATGCCGGCTTCCTGACCGCACTTTCGGAGGCCGGTGCGCTCAGCAAGGACGCGCTTGCCGAGCTGCAGGAAGACACGATCCGCGCCGCTCTGGACCTTGCGGCCAAAGCGGCAGCCGTGACCGTATCCCGGCACGGTGCCAATCCGCCGTGGCGCGAAGAGCTTTCCGCCTGAAAGAGTTGTCTTGCATCATGCGCAAAAAGAAAGCGCCGCCCCGAGGCGGCGCTTTCTTTACAAACGCGGCCCGGGATCAGGCGGCTTCGGCATCCTCGGCGGCCTGACGGCGTTCGCTTTCCTCGCGCGAAAGCGCAACTGAGGTCCGCACGCCTTTCGACACAAACTCCATCAGCCCCTTCACAACCCGCTCATTCGGGTCGATACCGGCGCAGGACAGCACCTCGCGCCCATCGCGCGAACGCGCCCAACGGGCGATCTGTTCAGGCCCGTTGCCATATTTTTTATCATCAGCAATGGCATCATCCAAAGCAGCCAGCACTACCGCCGCAAACAGCTTGCGGGCGCGCTGACCCTGTTCAAAATTAAATGCCGAGCCATCTACGAAATCACGCATCTTTACCGTCCTGACCAAATATGCTTCTGTCCGCCCAGTGGGACGAACTCCAGAGCTTGATTCTGGGTGGTGGAACTGTCTACCCCAACCGAACCTTGATTCGGTACACCGCTAACCTCATGACTGCCATGCAGGAATGTCATGGCTTCCATCCAGAATATTCAACAACACTGTTTCTAGAACGCCAGCAAACCATAGCAGGTTTCCCGTCAGGTAGGATATTATTTAAAAAGATCAAGTTGCCGGTGTGATTTCTTATCCTGCTGCGCCAATCCAGACAGGGTGATGCCAAGAAGACGCACACCGCGCGGATCAGGCATCACCCCGGCCAGCATAGCCTGCGCGATCTCCAGCAGTTCTTTGCCGCTATCGACCGGACGATTCAACGAATAAGCGCGTGTAATTTGTTGAAAATTAGAGAATTTTACCTTCAGCGTTACGGTGCGCCCTTGCGCATTATGTCCCTCGACATGCCGCCAGACCTTATCCGCCAAAGGCACCAGAGCCGCCTGCCCCTCTGCAAGCGCGTGCAGATCGTCGAAATATGTCGTTTCAGCGCCAATGGATTTTCGGATCCGGTCCGGCCGAACCTCGCGGTTATCGATGCCGCGCGAAATATCGTGATACCACTGGCCAGATTTACCGAATCGCCCCTGCAAAAATTCGAGACTCTGGGCACGTAAATCGCCGCCGCTCTCAATCCCCAGCCTGCGCATTTTCGCCGCCGTCGCGGGACCAACACCGTGGAAACGGTCGATTGGCAGCGTGGCGATAAAATCCTCTCCGCGTTCGGGCGGGATCACGAACTGTCCGTCCGGCTTGTTCTGATCCGAGGCGATCTTGGCCAGAAACTTGCAATAACTGATCCCCGCACTTGCGGTCAGCCCGGTTTCCTCGCGGATCTCGGCGCGAATCCGGCTGGCCGTGCTGGTCGCCGTCTCACCTGGCGCAATGCGCCCGGTCAGGTCAAGATAGGCCTCATCCAGCGAAAGCGGTTCGATCAGCGAGGTATATCGCGCGAAAATATCGCGGATCTGGCGGCTTACGGCGCGATACACGTCAAAGCGCGGCTTCACGAAGATCAGATCGGGACAACGCCGCGCCGCCGTCACCGAGGGCATCGCCGAGCGGACACCGAATTTCCGCGCCTCATAGCTGGCAGCGGCAACCACACCCCGTTTGCTGGCCCCGCCAACCGCCACCGGCTTGCCGCGCAATTCGGGATTGTCGCGCTGCTCGACGGATGCATAGAACGCATCCATATCGATATGGACGATGCGACGCGCCTCGTCCCGCGCGATCATTCCACCCGGACAGAGACGCCGTCCGCCGTCATCCCCTCAGCCACACGGTCGAAGCGCAGATAGGCGATGCCGCGCCCGCCGGATTGCGTGTGGACCACACCGGCCTCGCGCCCATCCGCCATCAGGATCGGCGTTCCCGAGGGAACTTCTCCGTCCAGAACCACACGGCGCAGACCCTTTTTCAGCGTGGTCTTGTGCTTCATCCGGGCGGTGACCTCCTGCCCGACATAGCAGCCTTTGCGGAAATCGACCCCTTTCAGGCGCTCAAAATCATGTTCGAGGATATAGCTGTCATTCGGGATCAGTTCTGCCCCGGCCTCAGGCACCAGATGCGCGACCCGGATCGCGTCCCAGTCCGTATCGTCATCCGACCCGACGCCATAAGCCCGCCAACCAAGTGCCGGATCACGCGGATCGGCAATCGCACCGTCCGGAGCCGCACCGGTTCCGCGTGTCACCTGACGCGGATCGTCGTTAATCTCTACCTTTGCACGCAGCTTGTACATGGAGAGGCGCTTTTTCAGATCATCCGCCTGAACAGCCGCCACATCCAGCAGAATGCCGTCCCCATCCGGGATCACGAAGAAATCCGCCAGATATTTCCCCTGAGGCGTCAGCAAAGCCGCATAAGCCGGCGCATGAGTGATATCATTCGTGACCAGACCTTGCAGGAAATCCTCTTTCTCGGGTCCGGTCAGGCGGAGAAGCCGGCGATCAGTCATGGGTCATGTCCCCGAATTGCAGATTGACCAGCGAGGCATAGGCCCCGCCCATCTTCATAAGCTGGTCATGACTGCCCTCTTCGACAACCCGTCCCGCATCGACGACGATGATCTTGTCCGCATTGCGGATGGTCGAAAGCCGGTGTGCAATGACCAGCGTCGTGCGATCCTTGGAAAGCCGGTCCAAGGCCTGCTGCACAAGCCGCTCCGACGCCGCATCGAGGGCTGAGGTCGCCTCATCCAGAAGCAATATCGGCGCGTCGCGCAGCACGGCGCGGGCAATGGCGACACGCTGGCGCTGCCCTCCGGACAATGCCGATCCGCGCGGCCCGGCGGGGCTGTCCAGACCCGAGGGAAACGCGCTGACGAAATCGCTGACATGCGCGGCATCGATCGCGCCGGTCAGTTCGGCCTCGGCGACATCCCGGCCCAGGACGATATTCTCGCGGATGGTTTCATCGAACAGAGCCGGATCCTGCGAGACGACAGAGAACTGGTCACGCAATGTCGCAAGATCGTAATCCTGCAATACCGCCGAACCCAGAGTGATCCTGCCCTGATCGGGGTCCAGCATCCGGGTCAGCAGGTTGAAGACTGTCGTTTTTCCCGCCCCCGAGGGACCGACAAGCGCCGTGGTCTGTCCCGCTTCGGCCACGAAGCTGAGACCGCGCAGCACCTGAGTCTCGCCGAAACCCAAAGAAACATCTTCAAATTCGATCCGCGTCGTTTCCGGCGCTTCGGTCCGCAAGCCGGGGCGGATCGAGGGTTGCGTGTCGAACACGTCATAGATCCGTTCCAGACTGGCCGCCGCAACCTGCCATGTTCCGGCAAGGCTGCCCAACCGGCGCAGAGGCTGAAACGCCAGTGACAGGGCGGTGAAGAACGCCATGAAATCCCCGACCGTACGCTCGCCGCGCGTGACCTCGGCCCCGCCAAGAGCCAGAACGCCCACAAACCCAAGCCCGGTCACCACGTCGATCATCGCCGGAACCACGGCTCCGGTCGCGGCGATCTTGATTTCGGCGCGACGGATGCGGCCCACAATCGCGGCGAAGCGTGAGGTCTGGTATTCCTCGATCCTATTCAGCCGGACCGTGCCGATGCCGTGCAGAACCTCGTCAATCCGCGTGGCCCGGTCCGAGGCGAACTGGCGTGCACCGCGTGTCTTGCGCCGCACATAGCGTTGCACGAAGACCGTCGGCAGGATCAGCAGCGGCGCTCCGATCAGCGCCGCCAACGTCCATTCCGGGTCAATCCGGATCGCGACATAGAACAGCCCTACCAGTGAAACGACATCGCGTCCCGCTCCGGTGATGAACACCTGCCAGATATTCTGCACCGCTTTCGTATCGCCCTGAATCCGCTCGATCATCGCGCCGGGCGGGTTCATCTGGAAGAATTTCATGTCCAGCTTCATGATATGGGACAGCAGATCGACCTGCATCTTCGTGCCGACGCTTTGCTGAACCGATACGAGAAGACTCCGGTTGATCACCGATGTCACGGCCCGGATCAGAAACAGCGAAAAGATGATTCCGCCGACCCACCACATCGCATCGCTATCACCGCCGACAAAAACCCTGTCGAAAAGCGGTTTCAGCATCCAGCTCAGCACGGCGAGCGTCGAGCCCTCGATGATCATCAGGGTCAGCGCGACGCTCATCCGCGGCCAGTATTCGCGCAGATAATCCCGCCAGATGCGCTGAAAGAGGTTTCTGTCAGATATGTTCGACGCCATGCCCCGATCTAGCCTGCGAACCGGCAGCGCCGCAAGCCACCCTTAATTGCGCTGCAACGCACGGAACGCCGCCGAGGCCCCCCAACCGGCAAAGGCCGCGATAAGCAGCGACATCAGCCCATAGGCGAAGGGACGATCGAAGGCCAGCCGGTAAAGCCAGCGTTCCAGACCGACCTTGCGCACCTCCAGCGGGGCGGAATAGCTGTCGATCACCCTGCCTTGCCGCACCAGGAAGATGCGCGTCTTATAGGACCCCTCGACCAGATTCGCAGGCAGACGAAAATCGGCACGGAACAAGGTGTCCTCGACCAGCCGCACCGCATTCTGTTTCAGCCGATACGTTCCATCCGCGATCCGCGACACGATCATCGCCTCGGTGAAATCGACCGGATCCTCGACATCCACAGGCCGCGCGAAGGCCCGCATCGCCGTCGGAATCGAGATCCGGTAACGCGCATCCTCATCCTCATCAAGGATCAGACCCAGAGTGCCAGTCGATGCCACCGAATAGAAACTTGGTGCCGCACCGACCACGACACTTTCCGTATTCACCCAGATTCCCAGCTTGCGCTGCTTGCGCCGCACCGTGACGCTGCGCGATGGACCCTCGACCGTCACGATCACGTTCAGCGGCCCCGTCATCGGAATCGGCGTCTCACGACGGACCGCGCCGAAGATGATGATTTCAGAGCCGTCGAAGCTGGTCGTGATCGATACCGCGTCAGAGGAAATCCCCGCCACAACCTGCTCGGCGCTTTCGTGCGGACGCTCGGGCGGTTCGCCACGTGTCGATTCCGGCGAGGGAAAGGACATGATCGGGAACTCTTCCTGCGCCGGATCGGCCTGCCGCGTGGTTTCCTGACCCGCAACAGGCGCGGCGATGAGAAATGCCAGAAGGATAGCAATCCGCCGCATTACACAATCCCCGGTGTCAGCGAGTACAGATTCTCGGGCCGCAGGAACAGATCGAGCGCCAGCTTCACGCAGACCGCAAGCACCACGATGGCAAGCAGAATCCGAAGCTGCTCTGCCCTCAGCCGCGATCCGAGATGGGTGCCTATCTGCGCCCCGGTCACGCCGCCGACAATCAGCAGAACCGCCAGCATGACATCGACCGTATTATAGCTGATTGCATGCATCAGCGTGGTAAAGGCGGTGACGAAGGTGATCTGAAACAACGAGGTCCCGATCACGACCTTGGTCGGCATCCCCAGCAGATAGATCATCGCCGGCACCATGATGAAGCCACCACCCACGCCCATCATCGCGGACAGGACTCCGACCAGCATTCCCACGACAAGCGGCGGGATCACGCTGAGATACAGCCCCGATGTCCGGAACTTCACCCGGAACGGCAAGGCATGGATCCAGCCATGCTGCTTGCGCTTGGTCCGCACACCCGATCGCGTCCGCCTGAGCGCCCTGAGGCTTTCCAGAAACATCATCGAGCCGACGATACCCAGCATCACCACATAGCTGAGCTGGACGACCAGTTCGACCTGCCCGATCCTTTGCAGCAGGTTGAAGACCAGAACCCCAAGCGCCGAGCCGATCAGACCGCCGACCAGCAGCACCAGCCCCATGCGGAAATCGACCGTGCGCCGTTTGACGTGCCCCAGCACACCGGAGACGGAAGAGGCCACAACCTGATTGGCCCCGGTGGCCACCGCAATCGCGGGCGGTATGCCGATGAAGAACAGCAGGGGCGTTATCAGGAAACCGCCGCCAACTCCGAACATGCCGCTCATCAACCCGACGATTCCGCCAAGTCCGATAAGAGTAAATGCGTTCACCGCCACTTCGGCGATGGGAAGGTAGATCTGCATGGTCCGACATCCGCTGGCTGGCTTCTTCTAGACCCGCAACCCGGCCCGCGTCAAAGCCGCATTCGCCTAAAATTGCCCGGTTGCCGCGCAAACGGACGAGGGCTAATCATGGACCCGTCAAAAAGGGGATATCATGCGCATCCTGATCACCAATGATGACGGCATCAACGCACCCGGCCTGAAGGTCGCCGAAGAAATCGCCGCCGAGATTGCCGGCCCCGAAGGCGAGGTCTGGGTCGTCGCACCGGCTTTCGAGCAATCCGGCGTCGCTCATTGCATTTCCTTCTCCCACCCGACCATGATCGCCCAACTGGCAGAGCGGCGATACGCAGCCGAGGGCTCGCCTGCGGATTGCGTTCTGGCCGCCATTCACGACATCATGGCCGATGCGCCGCCGGATCTGGTGATCTCGGGCGTGAATCGCGGCAATAATTCGGGCGAGAACGCTGCCTATTCCGGCACGGTGGGCGGCGCGATGGAGGCGGCGCTGCAAGGGCTGCCCGCAATCGCGCTCTCGCAATATTTCGGACCGGCGATGCTGGCGCTGGACGATCCCTTCGAATGCGCCCGCAAACATGGCGGCGATATCGTCAGGCAATTGCTGGATCACGCCGACTGGAACGCGGATCAGGATTTCCGGCTGTTCTATAATGTCAATTTTCCGCCAACCTCTGCGGATGGGATGAAAGGGCTGCGTGTGGCCCCTCAGGGTCGCCGTCGCGGAGCCGGTTTCTCGGTCGAGCCCTTCGTGGCCCCGAATGGCCGCCGCTTCCTGTGGGTGCGCGGTGCGCCTCAGGATGCGGAAGGCACGAAAGACAGCGATCTGATGTTCAATCTTGAGGGATATACGACGGTCACCCCGATGCGTGCGGATCTGACCTGCCATTCCTCTCTGGCCGATCTCAGGAGGGCATTGGAGGCATGAACGCCGGGGATGACGATGGCGCCGGACATGCGGAACGCAAGATGCGGTTCCTGTTCCAGCTCCGCTCGCACGGGGTGACCGATCCACGCGTTCTCGCGGCGATGGAGCGGATCGACCGGGGCGAATTCGTCCGGGGACATTTCGAAGACCGCGCCTATGAGGATACGCCGCTGCCGATCCAGTGCGGGCAGACGATCAGCCAGCCCTCGGTTGTCGGGCTGATGACACAGGCGCTTAACCCCGGCCCCCGCGACACGGTGCTGGAAATCGGCACCGGCTCTGGCTATCAGGCCGCCGTGCTGTCCGGGCTGTGCCGCCGGGTCTATACGGTCGAGCGTCATCGCCAGCTTGTGACCGAGGCCGAGGCGCTGTTTCAGCGCCTGCGCCTGTCGAATATCACCGTGAGGTTGGCCGATGGCAGTCACGGGCTTGCCGAACAGGCCCCGTTTGATCGCATAATCGTCACAGCAGCAGCCGAGGATCCGCCCGGCCCGCTCTTGGCGCAGCTTAAAATCGGCGGTATCATGGTCGTGCCGGTCGGGCAGTCCGATGCGGTACAGACATTGATCCGGGTTAACCGGACTGAAACAGGCTTTGAATACCACGAACTGCGCCAGGTGCGTTTCGTGCCACTGGTCGAAGGGTTGGGCTGAGCCCCCCTGCACCGGAAGCATGTCGCGACAAAGGTGGTTTGTGAGCGAACGGACAGGCGGACCAGACAGGCAGATGAGCAGCAGAACGATTTTCAAAAGCATGGCAGCGATGTCGCTGACGGTTGGTCTGGCTGGGTGTTCAGCATTTCCAGCCGTGCAGCAGGATATTCAGCGGATCGGCGGCGGCGGCTCCACTGCGACCAGCTTCCCCAGCATGGGCCGCGCGGCGGATGCCGGTAATACCGCAGGGGCAAGCCCGGTCGTGCGCGATCCCTTTGCGGGTCAGGGCGTCGCGCAACCCGATATCCCGGGCGGAGGCGCCACATCGGCCAGCAACACGGCATCCGCGACAACAACCATGAGAGAGGCCACCACCCACCGCGTCGTCGCAGGTGAAACCGGGTGGTCCATCGCACGCCGTTACGGGATCTCGGTGCAGCAACTCGCCGAAGCCAACTCGCTGGACGCAGCAATGACGCTGCGGGTTGGTCAGTCGCTGAATATCCCCGCCCATGCTGTCCGGACGGCAAACACTGTCACGGCACCGGGCACCGGCTCGCCGACCCCGACCCCGCCTTCTGCCTCGCAGCCTTTGCCGGATGAGGAAACCGCACCATCATCTGCGCCGAGTCCCAAGCCCGCAACGCCGGATCTTGGCGCGACGCGGACCGCAGCCAGCGGCTCGGGCAGGTTCCGGATGCCGGTTGCCGGAGCAATCGTGCGAACCTACAGCAAGGGAAGCAACGAAGGAATCGACATCGCCGCCGCGCCCGGAACCGCTGTCGAAGCGGCGGGCAATGGCAGCATCGCCGCGATTACCCGTGATACGGATGGCGTTCCGATCGTCGTCATCCGCCATGAGGGAGAGTTGCTGACGGTCTATGCCGGGCTGTCACAGCTTTCGGTGCAAAAGGGCGATCAGGTCTCTGCCGGGCAGAAAGTTGGCACCGCTGGCAATTCCGGCTCGATTCACTTCGAGGTCCGTCAGGGTTTCGAAAGCGCTGACCCCGAAGATTACCTCTGAGCCAGGCCGCTGCCGAGCCGGGCTGCCGCTGTGCCCGGCTACCGCTGAAACCGGCACAGATGCATATCCCCGCAACAGACTGAAGCCGCCCCGCTAAGGGACGGCTTCGCCTCGCGCCGTGCGGAGGGTTAACGGCGCGACAAAGCAGGCGGCAGTCAGGAGGTCCGCAGCCCTGCCTCAATCGAGGAAGTGACTTCCTGCCGGATGGCGCGGCGCAGGTTGCGGCTGATCCGCTCACCCATCTCTCCCTGCAGTTCCTGCCGGATCACGTCACGCACCAGATTGCGCAGGGCATTGCCGCCGGAGAGATGGTCCACCTGATCGGAGTTGTCAGCCGCGAACAGATCGAAACCTTCCTCTGCCTGCGGTTTCTGGGCGGGTTGGTTCGCGTTTTCACGAGCGATTTCGGCAAGCATCATGCCAGTCTCCATTTCATGTGTTTCGGGTTGGGTGGTCGCAGATTGATGCGGAATGATGGTTGAAATCGACGGAGCCCCGTCCGTTGATTCGTCGGCACATGGCGGAAGATCCGCGTCGCCCGGCCCTGCGCCGGTCATGAAGGTCCTGCCTTCCGGGGCAATGTCAGGGACTTTATCGTCATGCTCCTGTACAGCGGCGAGCGATCCGCCATTCAGAAGCATCGGAGCATCCCGATCACCCGCACTGGCAGGTGTTTCACCCATCTCCACCCGGTCAGGGGACCCGGACATTGCCGTCTGGCTCAGCTTCGATTCGATCTGCCGCATGAGGCGGGGATAACCGGGCAAAATATCCTCCTGCGCGATCAGACGCCGGATAGAAGCAAGAACGTCACCGATTTCAGGGGAGGTCTGGTCTGCGGGGATGGCCTGCGGCTCAGCCATGACCACCCCCGGTTTTCCAAATATCACTCGCGGTTGATCGCGCGCAGAACCCGGTCGAGGCTTTCGCCCTGCCGGCTGGTATAGGGCGCATCGCGCACGGCATTATAGTAAGCTGATGGGTCATATGTGGGTATTCCAAGTTGCAGGTCTTCCACCGTCAACAAACCCATAGCGGACAATAATTGATAATGTGCTAATTGCAGATTGGCTTCTGCGGTAATCATATCCGCCCGCGCCTCAAGCAGCGCCTGTTCGGAATCCAGAACATCCAGCGTCGTCCGCGCCCCCAGCAAGGCTTCTTCCCGGACCCCGTCATAGGCCTGTTGCGCCGCAGAAATCTGTTCGTTGATCGCCCCGATCTGCGCCGCCGCCACGTCGATATTGGCCCAGGCGGTTCCCACCGCCTCATCCACTTCACGCGCCGAATTCAGCAGGGAGGCACGGGACGCATCACGATTCGCCATCGCCTTGCGATGCGCAGCGGACAGGCGTCCACCGCTATAGATGGTCTGCGACAATTGCAGTCCGATCCGCCCCTGCGAATCGCCCTCTTTATCAGCTGACACCCCGGCAGAACCGGTAAAGGTCGGATTACGCTCACGCTCAGCCGCGACCACGGCCAATTCAGCCGCCGCTACTTCGCGGTTCGCCTGAAGGATCGCGGGATGGTTCCGCTGTGCGGTTGCACGGGCCTCTGCAAGGGATGCAGGGCGTTGCGGCAAAGACGGCACGCTGAGCGTACCCGGACGGTTGCCGGTCGCCGCGAAATAAGCCTCACGCGCGATTTCCAGATCGCCTTGTGCTGAGGCCAGAGAGGCACGCGACGCCGCAACCGCCGCATTGGCCTGCGCCACGTCGGTCACCGTGATTTCACCGACATCGAAGCGGTCCTGTGCCGCCTGAAGGTCCTGTTCAAGCACCCGCACCGAGTTCTGTTCCAGTTCGACCTGCTCAGTCGCGGCACGGACCTGCATGAATGCCTGCACGGCGGAAAGGAGAATGCTTTGTTCAACGGTAACAAGCGCATAACGCGTGGCCAGCACCGTTTCCTTGGCCATATCGATGGCCGCCTGAGACCGCCCGAAATCATACAGCGTCATCGACGCGGTAAGCCCGAAGCTGGTCGCAGTGGATTCGACACCGTCGAGATCGGTGAAAGTATGGTCGAGCGCCCATTGCAAAATCGGGCGTAGCTGAGCCATTGCCGTCGCCACATCCTCATCCGCAGCCCGCAAAACCGCCCGGTTCTGTTCGAGCAGCGCGGAATGGCGATAGGCCGCGACCAGAGTGTCACCCAGAGACTGAGCCGCAGCAGGAAGCGCCGTCCCGGCGAGAAGTACGGCCACCATGCTGCGCTGCAGGAAGGCTTTGCCGATCTTTTTCATGCGTTTTGTCATCCGTGCAGTCCTCAGAACTTGAAACCGGTTGCCGTCGCAAAGCCAGACAGCAAAGGCGCCGACGCGTTGAAGGCATATCGCCAGTTTATTTTACCATCTACCTTATAGCCGATCCGTGCAACACCCAGATTACCTTCGGAAAAAATCGCGCCGATCCGTCCACCTTCGCGAAGCTGATCAGCGATCGCTGCGGGAAGTTCCTCAATCCCGCCCGCGATCAGGATCACATCGAAAGGTGCCTGACCGGGGCAACCCGCGGTGAGGTCCCCGGTGACCACGGCGACATTGTCGATGCCACATTCGGACAATGTGGTTTCGGCCTGCGCCGCCATGTCGGGCTGTGATTCAAGCGCCACGACGGCCTCGGCAAGCCGGGCCACGACCGCCGCATCATAGCCGAAACCCGCCGCGATATTCAGCACAAGCTCATCCGGTTGTATGTTCAGCTCATCCAGAAGCTTCGAGACAGTCCGCGGCTCCAGCAGCCAGCGATCCCCGCCCAGAGGAACGTTTTCGCCCACATAGGCAACCGCCTGCCGCGATTCCGGCACATAGCGTTCGCGCGGGACGGCAAGCATTGCTGCAATCACCGGATATTTCGTAACATCATTCGGCCGGACCTGAGTATCCACCATAATGGTTCGGGCCTGAGAGAAATCGACCATGTGAATGCCTTTTATCTGTGCTGTCCTTTTCTGCCACGAAAGAACCGTCGGAGCAACGTTCCGATTGGACCGGTTGGCGCTTGCAAGGCGCGGAATCTTCGATTATTCCAACCGGACCTCAGACCGGCGGTGGGTTGGCGGAGAGGTTACGCACCGGATTGCAAATCCGTGAAGACCGGTTCGATTCCGGTACCCACCTCCATGCCATCCCCTGCCCCGAACGCGGAATTATGCCGTTGCCCTATCGCAGCGCATCATGGCTGGCAGGCGCAGCACTTGCGCCATTCGCCTCTGGCCCTCTGGCCGAGCGGCTGGTTCTGGATGAGCCGGGCGGTGCTGAAAACCCGCAAGCGACCGGGCATAACGGGACGATCTGGCTGCACGGGGCAAGCGTCGGAGAGCTGAGCTCGGCCCGGCCTGTGATCGGAATGCTGTCCGCGCATTCCAGGCTGATCGTCACTGCAAATACCACGACCGGGCGCGGCGTGGCCCGGGACTGGGGCTTTCCGGCAAGGCTCGCACCGCTGGATACGCCGCAATCGCTGCGCCGTTTTCTGGACCGTTTCCGCCCGCGACTGGCGGTGACTCTGGAAAATGAGATGTGGCCGAACCGTTCGGCGGCGCTTGAGGCGGCAGGGATACAACATTTCGTTATCGGCGCACGGATGTCTGAACGCTCGGCGCGGCGTTGGGCGCGGCTGCCCTGGCTGATCCGGCCCATGCTGCGCCGGATCGAGGGGCTTTCGGCGCAGGATATCGGCAGCGAGGAAAGGCTGGTGGATCTTGGCCTGCCCGCCGAGGCGCTGATGCCGCGCATGCAGCTCAAGCTTCTTGGTCCTGCTGGCACCCGCCCGCAGGAACGGCCCCCGACACGGGACCGGACCATCCTTGCCGCCTCGACCCATGAAGGCGAGGACGGGCCTGTGTTGGACGCATTCATGCAGGCTCGCCGACAGGTTGCCGGGCTTCGGCTGATTATCGCGCCGCGCCATACGGTCCGGGCGGACGATATCGCCGCGCTGATGGCGCAGCGCGGGCTGCATCCGGCGCGGCGCTCTCAGGGCGCGGACGAGACCGAGCCGGTTCTGCTGGCCGATACAATGGGCGAGATGGATCGCTGGTATGACGCCGCCGCGATCTGCATCACCGGCGGTTCTCTGGTTGCCAAAGGCGGCCATACCCCGTGGGAGCCCGCCGCTCATGAATGCGCGATCCTTCACGGCCCCCATGTCACCAATTTCTCCGAGGATTACGCGCTGCTGCATGCGGTGGATGGTGCCGAAACACTGTCGAAACATGCCGGGGCGACGCTGGCGAAACTGGCGGCATCGCCCGAACTTGCCGCACGGATGGGACAGAATGCCCGCAGGCTTCTGCTGTCGCGTGCCGGTGATGTCACCCCGCTTGTGGAACGGATTCTCGGCGCTGCCGACATTGCAGAAACGCAGGATCATGCCGATATAACAGGCATGAAAGGGAACAGAACGTGATCCGCTATGAACTTTCCTGTCTGGATAACCACCGTTTCGATGGCTGGTTCGGCTCATCCGACGCTTTCGAATCGCAACGCGACGCAGGGCAGATAGAATGTCCCGTCTGCGGCACCGCGTCGGTGGACCGTGCGCTGATGTCCCCTTCCGTTCCCGCAAAATCGCGTAAAGCACAAAGCGACGACAAAACGCCGCTTGAGCAATTGCGCAAACATATCGAGGCAAACTCGGACTATGTCGGTCTGCGTTTCGCCGATGAGGCCCGCGCCATGCATGAAGGGCGCAAGGACCATCGCTCGATCTATGGCGAGGCCAAACCCGACGAGGCCCGTGCCTTGCTGGAAGATGGCGTTCCGATTGCGCCCCTGCCGTTTATTCCGAAGCGCCAGACCAACTGAGGCCGACCGCCGCTGTCAGGGCTGATCGGGTTCGGTAAAGGTGACGCTGACTGGGGCAAGCCCCTCAACATCTCCGACCAGATGATTTCCCACCGAAACCGGCCCGACTCCTGCCGGCGTTCCGGTCATCAGAATATCCCCCGGCGCAAGGTGATACAGATGCGACAGCCGCGACAGCAGCTCCGGGATCGACCACACCATGTCCGATAGCGGCGCGTCCTGACGCAGTTCTCCGTCCAGACGCAGCCGGATGCGCTGATCGGCAAGGGGACCGAATTCAGCCTCCTGAGTGATCGGGCCTATAATCGCGGATTCCTCGACATCCTTCGCCGTATCCCAAGGCAGACCGCCATCCTTGGCGCGTGACTGAAGATCGCGACGAGTCATATCCAGACCGACCGCATAGCCGAATACTGCATCCCGGGCCGCAGCAATATCCGCCTTGAAGAGCGGCTTCCCGACAGCGACGCAGAGTTCAACCTCGTAATGATAATTCGAGGTTCCGGGCGGATAATTGCTTTCCATCCCGCTCGGCAGATAAGCCAGAGCAGATTTCGTGAAGAAAATCGGCTGTTCCCGGTCAACCTGACCGCCCATCTCGGCGGCATGGGCGGCGTAATTCTTGCCGACACAGAAAATACGGTGCAGCGGATAACGCGCCTCCTGGCCCTGTACGGGCAATGCCGGCAAGGGCGGCGAAGGAAACAGATTCTGGGCCATGAAAACTCCTCGTGACGAAGCGCTGCGGAACGTTTCGCCAGAGGTTAACGCAGCATCTAGGCCCGCGCCAGAAATTCCGTGACGGCACGGCGGACAGGACGTCCCTCGGCCCGGGCAAGGTCAATCACCTCGCGCAATTCGGTCAGGCTGATCTTGCGCAGCAAATGCTTCACCGGCCCGATAGAGGCTGGCCGCATGGATAGTCGCCGTATCCCAAGTGCCGCGAACGTCACCGCCTCGACCGGACGCCCGGCATCTTCTCCGCAGAAGGACAGAGAGACGCCCGCTTCATTGCACCGCGCGATGATCTGATCCAGCAGGGCCAGGAAAGGCTCGCTCAGCGTGTCATAGCGGCGGCGCACCCGCTCATTCTCGCGGTCGGCGGCGAAGAAGAACTGCTTCAGATCGTTCCCGCCAATCGAAACGAAATCGCAGGCGCGGAAGAAGGAAGGCGGCGCGAAGGCCAGAGACGGTGTCTCAAGCATGGTGCCGACCCGGATATCAACCGGCAAAGGACGATCCATCTGCTGAGCGCGGGCCATTTCCTCCATCAGCATTTTCTGGGCTATATGATATTCCGAAGGCTCAGCCACAAAGGGGAACATCACATGCAGCGGACGCCCCGCTGCAGCACGGATCAGCGCCTGCAACTGCATGCGCAGCACGCCGCGCTTGTCCAGCCCGACACGAATCGCCCGCCAGCCCATTGCCGGATTCGGCTCATCCTGCGGTTTCATATAGGGCAGCACCTTGTCCGACCCGATATCGACCGTGCGAAACACCACCGGACGACCCTTGGCGGCATCCAGCACGCGCGAATACATCTCGGCAAGCTCGGACCGGCGCGGAACGCGGGTGCGGGTCAGGAACTGCAGTTCGGTCCGGAACAGCCCGACCCCCTCTGCGCCCGAGTTCTCCATGCTTGGCAGATCGGCCATCAGCCCGGCATTCATGAACAGCTCTGTGCGCGTGCCGCAGGTCGAGGTAGCGGGCAGATCGCGCAGCCCGGCATAGCGCGACTGCGCCTCGGCCTGCATGGCGATCTTGTCGCGGAAGGCGGCGGCCACGCTTTCCTCGGGACGCAGATGCACCGTTCCGGCATCGCCATCGACAAGGATCATGTCGCCATTCAGCGCCTCAGAGGTGATGCGGCTGGCGTGTATCACCAGCGGAATCGCCAGCGCCCGCGCCACGATGGCCGCATGGCTGCCGACACTGCCTTCTTCCAGCACAACGCCTTTCAGCTTGCGCCCGTAATCCAACAGATCCGCAGGCCCGATATTGCGGGCGATCAGGATCGGGTTTTCCGGCATCTCGGCACCGGTATCGCTGCCCTGCCCGGTCAGGATCCTCAGCAAGCGATTGGACAGATCGTCCAGATCATGCAGCCTGTCGCGCAAATAGGGGTCCGCGGCCATTTCCAGCCTTGCCCGTGCCTGCGACTGTTCTTTCTCGACAGCGGCTTCGGCGGACAGACCGAGATCGATATCCTCCTCCATCCGCTTCAGCCACGACCGCGAATGCGCGAACAGGCGATAGGCTTCCAGCACCTGCGCATGATCGCTGTCCGCAACCATATCGGCTTCGGCCAGCATCGTATCGACCCGCGTCCGCAACGTCGCGACCGCATCCAGCAAACGCGCCTTTTCCTTCTTCGGATCGTCACCGACCGGATTGGCGACGACAACACGCGGCTCATGCAGCCAGACATGCCCCTCGGCAGAGCCTTCCTGCACACCGGTGCCACGGAAAAAACTGGGGAAACGATGGGCCAGAGGCAGGCTGTCTTCGGCAGTGCCAAGAAACGCGCCCAGTTCCGCCATTTCGGCCAGAACCATCGCCACAACCTCAAGCCCGTAGACATCGTCATCAGTGAATTGCCGCGCCTCGCGCGACTGCACCACCAATACGCCAAGCTTTTCGCCCACACGCTGAATCGGCAGGCCAAGAAATGAGGAATACACCTCTTCCCCCGTCTCGGGCATGAAGCGGAAACCCGGCTCGGCCGGAGCATTCGCGGTGTTGATGAACCGCCCGGTTCGCGCCACCCGCCCGACCAGCCCTTCGCCCAGACGCAGCCTGGTCTGGTGGACAGATTCGGCCTTCAGCCCCTCGGTCGCGCAAAGTTCCAGCGTGTCGGCATCCCGGAACAGATAGATCGAGCACACCTCGGTTCCCATCGAATCCGCGATGTGATGGGTGATGCTGTCCAGACGATCCTGACTCGCCCCGGCGGAACCGAGCGTATCGCGCAGCCGCCTCAGCAAACGCCGTGAATCACTGTCCTTGCGAAGCGCCATCGCCCCCTGCCCTGTCGCGCACATGGCGCTGCTTACGCGGATTTCTCCAGTTCGAAGGCATCATGAAGCGCCTGAACCGCAAGTTCCATGTATTTCCGGTCGATGAGCACCGAGATCTTGATCTCGGACGTCGAAATCACCTTGATATTGATGTTTTCATCGGCAAGTGCCCGGAACATACGCGCGGCGACCCCGGCATGCGAGCGCATGCCGATCCCGACCACGCTGACCTTGGCGACATCCGTATCGACGATCAGTTCATCATACTGGATCGAGCCAGACTGACGCGCATCCTCCATCGCCTTTTTGGCCCGCTCGACCTGATTGATCGGGCAGGAAAAGGTCATATCCGTGACCGAACCCTTGTGATGTTCGAAATTCTTCTCGGAAATATTCTGAACGATCATATCCACATTCACGCCGGCCTCGGCCAGAGGCGCGAAAATCGCAGCGGAAATACCGGGCCGGTCCTCGACCGTCACAAGGGTGATTTTGGCCTCGTCACGCGAAAAAGCAACGCCGTTAACGACTTTCGATTCCATGATATCATCCTCATCGCAGACCAGAGTGCCGGATTCGTCATCCGTATCCTCGAACGAGGACAGCACCCGCAGGCGGACATTATAACGCATCGCCAGCTCGACCGAGCGGGTCTGCAGGACCTTCGCCCCCAGACTGGCAAGTTCCAGCATTTCCTCAAAGGCGATCCGGCGCAGCTTTCGCGCCTTCGACGTGATACGCGGATCGGTCGTATAAACACCGTCCACATCAGTATAGATATCGCAGCGCTCCGCGTCAAAAGCGGCGGCAAAGGCAACGGCGGTGGTGTCGGACCCGCCCCGGCCCAATGTGGTGATCCGGCCATCCGGCCCGATCCCCTGAAAACCGGCGATCACGGCAACCTTGAAGCCTTCGGCAAATTTATGATCCAGATTAGTCCGCGGAATATCGACGAAACGCGCCGCCGAATGCTGATCCGTGGTGTTGATCGGCACCTGCCATCCCTGCCAGGATCGTGCGGGCACACCGGCCTCCTGAAGCGTCAGCGCCATCAGCCCGGCGGTCACATTCTCGCCCGAACTGACCACCGCATCATATTCACGCGCATCGAAAAACGCAGAGGTCTGCTCGACCCAGCCAACCAGCTCATTCGTTTTCCCGGACATGGCACTGACGATCACAATGACATCATAGCCACGCTCAACCTCACGCTTCACCTTCTCGGCGGCGTTTCTGATCCGGTCCAGATCGGCGACCGATGTGCCGCCGAATTTCATCACCAGCAAGGGCATGCTGTCCCTCCACCCGACCCCGCAACCGGGGTTTTCAAATCCGCAACCTTCTATGGCGGTGCAGAACCACGCGCAAGCCCGCGCACGGAACAAGATGAAAAATCGCTCATCACCCTGAAATTACATCCGGATTTTTCAGAAAAGAAGGGCAGCCCCGACGGACCGCCCTTCACACTGGATGAAATATCCCGGGGTCCGGGGCAGCGCCCCGGTCCGGCGGTTCCGTCAGTCGCGGCCCTTATAGATATCGACCAGTTTCCCCAGCATCTCCAGCGCATCCTCACGCGACCGCTGGAAGCTGTTACGGCCGATGATCGACCCATTGCCGCCGCCGTCACGGATGGCGCGTGCATCGTCATAGACCGCATTCGCTCCCTTTGCCGCGCCGCCCGAGAAGACCACGATCCGGCGACCGCCGAAAGCGGCCTCCATGCAATGCGCCACGCGCTTGGCCTGGGTCGAGACGTCAATCCCCTGCGCCTCATAGACCTTTTTCGCGTCCTTGTTTTCCAGATGATCGGTGGACAGCTTGATCTTGATGATATGCGCCCCGAGCAGCGCCGCGATCTGGGCGGCATAGGCCGCGATGTCGATGGCGGTTTCGCCGTCCTTGCTGATCGCCTCGCCCCGCGGATAGGACCAGATGACGGTCGGGATCCCGACAGCAGCCGCCTCGGCCCGCATCTCGGAAATTTCCTCGAACATATCAAGCGCCATGTCCGAGCCCGGATAGATCGTGAACCCGATGGCCGAGCACCCCAGACGCAGCGCGTCCTGCACGGTTGCCGTTACTGCCTGATTCTTGCCTGCCGTATCCGACATGAGGCTGTTGGCGCTGTTGCATTTCAGAATCGTCGGGATCTGCCCCGCGAATGTGTCCGCACCCGCCTCCAGCATCCCGAGCGGTGCCGCAAACGCATTCAGACCCGCATCGACGGCCAGTTTATAGTGATAATGGGGATCGTAACCTGCCGGGTTCGGCGCAAAGCTGCGTGCCGGGCCATGCTCGAACCCCTGATCGACCGGCAGGATGATCATCTTGCCAGTGCCGCCGAGCTTACCCTCCATAAGCATACGGCAGAGATTGCCCTTCACGCCGGGATTCTCGCCCTCATAATTGGCAAGGATCTTCTTAACGATGTTATTGACCTTCATGGCGTCCCCTGAATCTGATGTCTCACCGGGTCTTATCAGAGGAATGGCAGGCGGCAATCTTCGTTATCGGTAACGGAAAAATGTTAGCGACCGAGATCGGGAAGCCTGTCATTGCGACGGCTGGTCAAAACGGCACGAACTGAGTGGGGGCTGCCTGCCCCCACACCCCCGGAGGTATTTGGACACTGAAGATGAGGATCTTCGCGAGATCGCTTTTCCGATGAGGGCCAGAAGGGAAAACGATGGCGCGGTTGACGGGGCTCGAACCCGCGACCCCCGGCGTGACAGGCCGGTACTCTAACCAACTGAGCTACAACCGCGCATCATTGTCGGGCGATGGTGATGGCGCGGTTGACGGGGCTCGAACCCGCGACCCCCGGCGTGACAGGCCGGTACTCTAACCAACTGAGCTACAACCGCATGCTCACCAACCCCGGCATGATCGCCCGCCGGGGTAGCGGGGATTTACGCGCAGAGACCCGGGCCGTCAAGCAAGGAATCGGAAAAATCCGACTCTCATTTCCGCGCCGGACTGATCCGTCCCCCGCAGACAGGCGCAGGGGCATCGGTTGTCGCGGGGCCCGAGATCGGCAGCCCGCGCAGCACCCGCACGGCAAGCCAGCCAAATGCCTGCGCTTCCAGCATGTCGCCATCCAGCCCCACAGCCTCGACTGGCTCGGCCGTGCAGGGCAGCGTTTCCGACAATGCCTGCATGATCGCCGCATTATGCCGCCCGCCCCCGCAGACCAGCAATCGCGCGGGCGAGGCGGGGAGATGATCGAGACCCGCCGCAACCGAGGCGGCAAGCGCCACCACCAGAGTCGCCGCAGCATCGGCATCCGGCAGGGCCTTGACCGCTTCCGAAAGCCCTGCAAATGCATCCCGGTCCAGCGATTTCGGCGGGGTACGGGCGAAATAGGGATGCCGCAGAAAATCGGCAACGATCCGCGCATCCGCCCTGCCCCGCGCCGCAAGCGCCCCGCCATCGTCCCGCGCGCCGAGCCCCCGCGCCCGCATCAGATCGTTGATCGGCGCATTGGCGGGGCCGGTATCGAAGGCGATACAGCCGGTCTCCGGTCCCCCTGCCGCCGGGTCCACCCAGGTCAGATTGCCCACCCCGCCGAGGTTCAGAAACACGACCGGCACGGCCTCCATCCGCCCTTCCCGAATTGCCCAATCGGCGCAGGCCCAATGGAAAAACGGAGCCAGCGGCGCACCCTGCCCGCCCTGCCGCACATCCTCGGTACGGAAATCCCAGACAACGCGGCGGCCTGTCTGCCGCGCCAGCTCTGCGCCTGATCCCGCCTGATGCGTACCGCGCCCACCCGGATCATGGGCAAGCGTCTGGCCGTGATAGCCGATCAGCTCTGCCTCGGGGAAATCCGCTGCAAGCGCTGCATGGGCGGCGACCGACAGCGCGGCGGCCTCGGTCACGCCATCATCGCCCGGCCAACGGCCAAGCGCTGCATGCAGAATCTCGGCCTCATTGCAGGAATAGGCGCGATAGCCCGACCGCCCGAACCCGCCGATACGCTGCCCATCCGTGTCGATCAGCGCCGCATCCACCCCGTCCAGAGATGTCCCCGACATCATCCCCAAAGCGCGGATCATCCCATGTTTCATGGCTTTTCCTTCCTTCTCCGCCCCGGTATATCCGGCCCATTGAGAAGGAAAAACCCATGACTCCGACCCCAAAATCCGACTTTCTGCGCATTATCATGGAGCGCGGCTTTCTGGCCGACTGCACCGATCTGACCGCGCTTGACGACGCTTTGATCGAGGGGCCGGTCACAGCATATATCGGCTATGACGCCACGGCGGCCAGTCTGCATGTCGGGCATCTGCTGAACATCATGCTGCTTCGCTGGTTCCAGAAAACCGGCCACCGCCCGATCACCCTGATGGGCGGCGGCACAACCAAAGTAGGCGACCCGTCCTTCCGTTCGGATGAGAGGCCCTTGCTGGGGCCGGAGCAGATCCAGTCGAATATCGACGGGATGCAAAAGGTTTTCGCGCAATATCTCGATTACGGCGAGAATGGCGCAATGATGCTGAACAATGCCGAGTGGCTGGACGGGCTGAACTATCTGGATTTCCTGCGCGATATCGGGCGGCATTTCAGCGTCAACCGGATGCTGTCCTTCGAATCGGTGAAATCCCGGCTGGATCGCGAACAATCGCTGAGCTTCCTCGAATTCAACTACATGATCCTTCAGGCCTATGATTTCCTTGAGCAATACCGGCGTTACGAGTGCCGCTTGCAGATGGGCGGCTCGGATCAGTGGGGCAATATCGTGAACGGCGTCGATCTGACGCGCCGGGTGCTGGATCAGGAAGTGTGGGGGCTGACGACGCCGCTGCTGACCACCTCGGACGGGCGCAAGATGGGCAAGTCGCAGGGCGGCGCGATCTGGCTGAACGGGGATATGCTGTCGCCTTACGAATTCTGGCAGTTCTGGCGCAATACCACCGATGCCGATGTCGGACGTTTCCTGAAGCTCTATACCGAATTGCCGGTCGATGAATGCGACAGGCTGGGGGCGCTTCAGGGGTCCGAGATCAATGAGGGCAAGATCCGTCTGGCCAATGAGGTAACGACGCTTCTGCATGGCGCCGAGGCCGCCGCATCCGCCGAAGCCACTGCTCGTGAGGTCTTCGAGCAAGGCGGCGCCGGCGGCGATCTGGAGGTGGTGACGATTGCACCCGACGCCCTGCCCATTTCGGTCGTGCAATTGCTGACCCAGACCGGCATCACCGGATCGGGCAAAGAGGCCAAGCGCCTGATCTCCGAAGGTGGCTTGCGGCTGAATAATGAGGCGGTCGCCGATCCTCAGACCCAGCTGGATGCCGCCGCGATCGGCGACGGGCTGAAGATCTCGGTCGGCAAGAAGAAGCACCGCATGGTGCAGATCGGCTGATCGGTTAGCAGAAACATCCGGCAAGCATTCGGGGAAACTGAAGACGCAGTCCGACCGGAAGCGCTCGATCGGGGAATGCTACATATATTCCTCGTCACGGTCCTTGTGACCGGGATCACGCAGAGCAAAGTCGAAACCGAAACTGAGCAAGACAAAAGCCGCAGGCAAAAACAATATACCAACGACCCAGGCATCCAGATGAAGAATTCTGCACGTGATTGGAATCATCATATCCGGAAGCCAAAGCAGTTGTGCATAATAAGCGTCCACTGACCCATCCGCACCCTGCGCAGACAGGCCAAGCAGATGTCCGATTTCCCGGGCGTGTTCAACGCCATCCACCTCAAGATGACCGAGCCCCCAATAACCAAGCCATATTCCTGCGATTAGAACAGACAGCGACATCAGGAGAACGATAGCAAGCCGAAACAGAATATTTTTATAGAACACTGCGCATGCCTAGGTTTGATTTTTCGAATAGAATCAGGGTCATTAAAACTGACACAAAAATGACACACATGCCTGAGCTATTGCTGCATATTAGATATATCTTTAACTAAATCTTAGCTTAACTTATCCGCACAGTACAACAAGAGCGCGTTGATAAAAACAATAGGCGCATTTCAGGCCATTGCTCGATTGGCGCTGTAAGCACTGGTGCAGATATTACGCCGGAGCCAAGATTTCGTCGCGTCACCCTGCTTCTTGCAGCGCTGCGCCTCGGCAAATCACTGGATTTGTGATCACAGTTTTTATCGCTGTGATCACAAGACGGTTTTTTTTGCCCTGCACGTACGTCAGATGCAAAAGACGGTTCATCCCCGCTCTCTTATATGCAAGACAGACTGACAAACCGTATCAACGAGAGGTTTGCCATGAACATCCATGAATATCAGGCCAAGTCGCTGCTGCGCGACTATGGCGTTCCGGTCAGCGACGGCCGCGTCGTGACCCGTGCCGAGGACGCCAAGCGCGCCGCAAGCGAACTGGACGGCCCGCTTTGGGTGGTGAAAGCCCAGATCCATGCCGGCGGTCGCGGCAAGGGTAAATTCAAGGAATCCGCCGCAGGTGACAAAGGCGGCGTCCGGCTGGCCAAATCCACCTCGGAAGCGGAAGAGATGACCCGCCAGATGCTGGGCCGCACGCTGGTCACGCACCAGACGGGCGAAGCCGGCAAGCAGGTCAACCGCATCTATATCGAAGACGGCTCGGATATCGAAACCGAACTGTATCTGGCCCTGCTGGTCGACCGTCAAACCAGCCGCGTCAGCTTCGTCGCCTCGACCGAAGGCGGCATGGATATCGAAGAAGTCGCCGCCTCAACCCCGGAAAAGATCGTCAGCTTCAGCGTCGATCCGGCCTCGGGCCTGTCCGATTTCCACGGCCGCCGCGTCGCCTTCGCCCTTGGGCTGAAGGGCCAGTTGGTCAAGCAATGCGTCAAGCTGGTCAAGGATCTCTATCGCCTCTTCATCGAGAAGGACATGGAGATGCTGGAGATCAACCCGCTGATCGTCACCACTGACGGCAACCTCAAGGCGCTCGACGCCAAGATGGGCTTCGACAATAACGCCCTGTACCGCCATGACGACATCTTCGCCCTGCGCGACGAGACCGAGGAAGATCCGAAGGAACTCGCCGCCTCGAAATACGACCTGAACTATATCGCGCTCGACGGCGAGATCGGCTGCATGGTGAACGGTGCGGGTCTGGCGATGGCGACGATGGACATCATCAAGCTGTATGGTGCGGAACCGGCGAACTTCCTGGATGTCGGCGGTGGCGCGACCAAGGACAAGGTGACCGAGGCGTTCAAGATCATCACCTCGGACGAAAACGTCAAAGGCATTCTGGTGAACATCTTCGGCGGCATCATGCGCTGCGACATCATCGCGGAAGGCATCGTCGCCGCCGTGAAAGAGGTCGGGTTGAAAGTGCCGCTGGTGGTGCGTCTGGAAGGCACCAATGTCGAGGAAGGCAAGCGGATCATCAACGAATCCGGGCTGGACGTGATCGCAGCGGACGACCTGAAAGACGGCGCAGAAAAAATCGTTAAAGCGGTGAAAGGATAATCCCGATGGCGATCCTCGTAGACAAGAACACCAAAGTCATCACCCAGGGCATCACCGGCTCGCAGGGGACGTTCCACACCGAACAGGCGATTGCTTACGGCACACAGGTCGTCGGCGGCGTGACCCCCGGCAAGGGCGGGACCGAGCATCTGGACCTGCCGGTTTTCAACTCGGTCCATGAGGCCGTGGCAAAGACCGGCGCGACGGCAAGCGCGATCTATGTGCCACCGCCTTTCGCGGCGGATTCGATCCTTGAGGCCATCGATGCCGAGATCCCGCTGATCGTGGCGATCACCGAAGGTATTCCGGTTCTGGACATGATGCGCGTCAAGCGTGCGCTTGAAGGCAGCGCCAGCCGTCTGATCGGGCCGAACTGCCCCGGCATCATGACCCCCGACGAATGCAAGATCGGCATCATGCCTGGTTCCATCTTCAAGCGTGGCAGCGTCGGCGTTGTGTCGCGTTCCGGCACGCTGACCTATGAGGCGGTGAAACAGACCTCGGATGTCGGACTTGGCCAATCCTCGGCGGTCGGCATCGGTGGCGACCCTATCAAGGGGATGGAGCATATCGACGTGTTGCGCATGTTCCTCGACGATGACGAAACCGAATCCATCATCATGATCGGCGAGATCGGCGGCAGCGCCGAAGAAGAAGCGGCCGAGTTCCTTGCCGAGCAGAAGAAGAAGGGCAAGTGGAAACCGACCGCAGGCTTCATCGCCGGACGCACGGCCCCTCCGGGCCGCCGCATGGGTCACGCCGGTGCCATCGTCTCGGGCGGCAAGGGCGACGCGGAATCCAAGATCGAAGCCATGAAATCGGCCGGGATCGTCGTTGCCGAAAGCCCCGCTCAGCTTGGCGAGGCCGTGCTTCAGGCGATCAAGGGCTGATGATTTGACAGGCCGCATCCCCGGACTAACTATGGGGGTGCGGCAAACCGCAAAACCCAGGTGGATATGATGAACGCCCGCCCAGATCACGCAGCGCCTGTCCCGGTTTCCGGGTCTGTGCGCTTTGTGCCTGCGGCGCTGTTCGCGACAACGGTGTTTGGTCTGTCCTCATGCGGTCCGGGAAATACTGACGAAATCCTGCGCGGCGGCGTTCCGGCCAGTACTAATCTGCCCCTTGCGACCAATCTTCCGCCCGAATCCGTGCGCACCGTAGCCCGGCGCAATTTCGGCTGGCGGCTGATCTATCTTCCCGCATCCGCTCCGATGGATGCCGAGCAACGCGCCGCATCCGCTTTATGCGGGCTGGAAAGACGCCGCGTGTCGAATGTTCTGCCCGCACCGCAGGTCGCCGCAGGGGATGATCCCGGCACGCGCAAGATCGACATTTTCTGTGTGTGAGGCAGGGATGAGCGATCAGGACCGCACAGGACGAGGACGGATCGGCGGCACCGCATGGCGCAGCAGCAATCCCATGCGCTCTGCCCTGCCCGAAGCACAGCCAGAATATGCAGGGCATCGGCCCTCCGCCCCCGGAATGGGGCCGGTTCAGTCGATACGCAGCGTGATCTCGAAATATATCCGCTTCTCGGGCCGCGCGCGCCGGTCGGAATATTGGTGGTGGGTCCTTGCAACCACGATCCTTGCCGCTCTGGTCGGCATGATCGAGGCAGGTCTCGGAATGCTGCCAGCCGATGCCAGTTTCGGTGAGGGGCCGCTCTCTGCCGTGGCGGGCCTTGTCGTCTTGCTGCCAAGCCTGACCGTCACCGTGCGGCGTCTGCACGATACGGATCGCAGCGGCTGGTGGCTTCTGGCCCCATTGATCCCGGTGGTGGCCGTCATCCTGCTGGTGCAGGTCGCGGCCATTTCCGGCGCGGCCTCTGCGCCCCCCTCGTTAACGCTTGTTGTGGCGATCCTCTATGCCGGGATCGCCCTCTCTCTTATCCTTTCGCTGATAATACTTATCTGGACTGTGCGGAAATCGCAGCCCGGGACCAACCGCTTCGGGCCAAGCCCGCTGGAGCAAGATCAATGACCGAACAACCCAAAAACACCGAGTTTCACGATTCGTCCTTCCTGCAGGGACATAATGCCGAGTATGTCGAACAGCTTTACGGTCAATGGGCCCGCGACCCGAAAGCGGTCGATGCCGCATGGGACCGCTTTTTCGCCGGGCTTGGCGACGACGCGGCGGATGCCAAGGCCGAGGCAGCGGGTCCAAGCTGGAAACGCGCGGACTGGCCGCCGACCGCCAATGGCGAGCTGACCGCCGCGCTGACCGGCGAATGGCCGATGACCTCCGAGGCCGAAGCGAATGCCGCGATGGAGAAAATCGCCGCCAAAGCGACCGAGAAGGGCAAGGAAATCACCCCGGACGCCATGCGTCAGGCAGTGCTCGATTCGATCCGTGCGCTGATGCTGATCCGCGCCTACCGGATCCGCGGCCATCTTCACGCCGATCTTGATCCGCTGGGGCTGCGCGAAGTTCCCGACCACGGAGAGCTTCACCCCGAGACTTACGGCTTCAGCGAGTCCGACATGGATCGCCCGATCTTCATCGACAACGTGCTGGGGCTGGAAATCGCCTCGATGCGCGAAATCAAGGAGATCATGGCCCGCACTTATTGCGGTACGTTTGCGCTGCAATACATGCATATCTCGAACCCCGAGGAAGCCGCATGGCTGAAGGAACGGATCGAGGGTTACGGCAAGGAAATCGCCTTCACCCAGAATGGCCGCCGCGCCATCCTGAACAAGCTGGTCGAGGCTGAAGGGTTCGAGAAATTCCTGCATGTAAAATACATGGGAACCAAGCGTTTCGGCCTTGATGGCGGTGAATCGCTGATCCCGGCAATGGAACAGATCATCAAGCGCGGCGGTGCGCTCGGCGTGAAGGAAATCGTCATCGGCATGCCGCACCGGGGCCGCCTCTCCGTGCTGGCCAATGTGTTGAGCAAACCCTATCGCGCGATCTTCCACGAATTTCAGGGCGGCAGCTTCAAACCGGAAGAGGTCGATGGCTCGGGTGACGTGAAATATCACCTCGGCGCGTCCTCGGACCGTGAATTCGACGGCAATACCGTGCACCTGTCGCTGACCGCCAACCCCTCGCATCTTGAGGCCGTCAATCCGGTCGTTCTCGGCAAGGCACGGGCCAAGGGCGATCAGCTTGGCGACCGGACCGACCGCACCGGCGTCTTGCCGATCCTGCTGCATGGCGATGCGGCTTTCGCCGGTCAGGGCATCGTCGCGGAATGCCTTCAGCTTTCCGGCATTCGCGGCCACCGCACCGGCGGGACGATCCATATCGTCGTGAACAACCAGATCGGCTTCACCACCGCACCGCATTTCAGCCGTACCTCGCCCTATCCGACCGATATAGCTCTGATGGTCGAGGCGCCGATTTTCCACGTCAATGGCGACGATCCCGAAGCGGTTGTCCACGCCGCCAAGGTCGCGACCGAGTTCCGCCAGAAATTCCACAAGGACGTGGTCATCGACATTTTCTGCTATCGCCGCTTCGGTCACAACGAAGGCGATGAGCCGATGTTCACCAACCCGGCGATGTACAAGGAGATCAAGGGCCACAAGACGACCCTTCAGCTTTACACCGACCGGCTGGTCGCTGACGGGCTGATCCCCGAAGGCGAGATCGAGGATATGAAATCCGCCTTCCAGGCCCATCTCTCCGAGGAATTCGACCTCGGCAAGAACTTCAAGCCCAACAAGGCCGACTGGCTGGACGGGAAATGGACCGGATTCGAGAAAGAGGGCGAGGAATATGTCCGCGGCGATACCGGCATCCCCAAGGAGGCGATGGAGGAAATCGGCCGCGCCCTGACCACCGCGCCCGAGGATATCAATCTGCACAAGACCGTCGGTCGGCTGATCGAGGCGAAGAAGAAGATGTTCGAAACCGGCGAGGGTTTCGACTGGGCCACGGGCGAGGCGCTCGCCTTCGGATCGCTGCTTCTGGAAGGCCATCCGGTCCGCCTGACCGGGCAGGATTCCACCCGCGGCACGTTCAGCCACCGCCACTCGGCCTTCGTCGATCAGGTCAACGAAGACCGCTATTACCCGCTGAACAATATCCGCGAGGGTCAGGCCCGGTATGAGGTGCATGATTCCATGCTCTCGGAATATGCGGTGCTCGGCTTCGAATATGGCTATTCCCTGGCCGAGCCGAACGCGCTGACCATGTGGGAAGCCCAGTTCGGCGATTTCGCCAATGGTGCGCAGATCATGTTCGACCAGTTCATTTCCTCGGGCGAAAAGAAATGGCTGCGCATGTCGGGTCTGGTGATGCTTCTGCCGCATGGCTATGAAGGTCAGGGGCCGGAACACTCATCGGCGCGTCTGGAACGCTTCCTGCAAATGTGCGCCGAGGATAACTGGATCGTCGCGAATTGCTCGACCCCGGCGAATTTCTTCCACATCCTGCGCCGCCAGATCCACCGCCAGTTCCGCAAGCCTCTGGTCATCATGACCCCGAAATCGCTGCTGCGTCACCCGCTGGCCGTGTCCGATGCCGAGGAATTCCAGACCGGATCAACCTTCCACCGGGTGCTGCATGACGACGCGGAACGGGGCCGCTCGGATACGAAACTGGTCGCGGATGACAAGATCCGCCGTCTCGTGATCTGCTCGGGCAAGGTCTATTACGATCTGCTGAAGGAACGCGACGAGCGCGGCATCGACGATATCTATCTGATGCGGCTGGAACAGTTCTATCCGTTCCCAAACCAGTCCCTGCTGAAGGATATGGGCCGTTTCACTCAGGCGGAAATCGTCTGGTGTCAGGAAGAACCCAAGAATCAGGGCGCGTGGAGCTTTGTCGAACCCAATCTGGAATGGGTGCTCGGCAAGCTTGAAGCCAAATATCTCCGCGCCCGCTATGTCGGACGCCACGCTGCGGCTTCGGTCGCGACGGGGCTTGCCTCACGCCACAAAGCTGAACAACAGGCGCTGATCGACGAAGCGCTGACCATCGAGGAATAGTCATGACAACCGAAGTCCGCGTTCCCACTCTGGGCGAATCCGTGACCGAAGCCACTGTCGCCACCTGGTTCAAGCAGGTCGGCGACACGGTTTCGGCAGATGAAATGCTGTGTGAGCTGGAAACCGACAAGGTCACGGTCGAGGTGCCCGCCCCCGCCGCCGGTGTGCTGGCCGAAATCGTCGCCGCCGAAGGCGAAACGGTCGGTGTCGATGCGCTGCTGGCACAGATCGACGAATCCGGCAAGGGTGCCTCGTCGGGCGGCAGGAAACAGGACAAGCAGGATGGGGGTTCTGCCAAGGCGGCCAAGGACGGCGCCGAAGACGACGCCCCCAAAAAAGAAGCGCAAAAAGGACAGAAGAATATGAGCGGAAATTCCGTTGACGTCATGGTGCCCTCTCTTGGTGAATCGGTCACCGAGGCAACCGTCGCCACCTGGTTCAAGAAAGTCGGCGATCAGGTCGAGGCAGACGAAATGCTGTGCGAACTGGAAACCGACAAGGTCTCGGTCGAGGTTCCCGCCCCCGCTGCGGGCGTGCTGGCCGAAATCCTCGCCGAGGAAGGCGACACGGTCGATGCCTCGGCAAAGCTGGCCGTCATTACCGAAGGCGCATCGGGCGGAAAATCCCGAAGCAAATCCGCGCCCGAGCCAGAGGCCGAAGGCGACGGCGATGACGACACTGCCAGCGATGTCGGTTCTCCGGGTGCCGGTCCCGAAGATACCAAAAAGCGCAAGGACGATGTCGAGGACGCGCCCTCCGCCAAGAAGGCAATGGCCGAACAGAACATCGACCGCGATCAGGTTCAGGGCTCGGGCAAGGATGGCCGTGTCATGAAAGAGGACGTGGCCAAGGCGAAATCCGGCGGCGACAAGACCCCCGCCAAAGCGCCTGCCAAGGCACCCGCATCCGCCGATCAGGCCGGGCGCGAGGAACGCGTCAAGATGACCCGCCTGCGCCAGACCATCGCCCGCCGTCTGAAGGACGCGCAGAACACCGCCGCCATGCTGACCACCTATAATGAGGCGGACATGAAGGCGATCATGGATCTGCGCAACGAATACAAGGACCAGTTCGAGAAGAAGCACGGCGTCAAGCTGGGTTTCATGTCCTTCTTCGTGAAGGCCTGTTGCCACGCGCTGAACGAAGTCCCCGAGGTGAATGCCGAGATCGACGGAACCGAGGTTGTCTACAAGAACTACGTCAATATGGGCGTGGCCGTCGGCACCCCGAACGGTCTGGTCGTCCCGGTCGTGCCCGACGCCGACCAGAAAAGCTTCGCCGCGATCGAGAAAGAAATCGGCGAGCTTGGCAAGAAAGGCCGCGACGGCAAGCTGACGATGGACGAAATGCAGGGCGGCACCTTCACCATCTCGAATGGCGGCGTCTATGGCTCGCTGATGTCCTCACCGATCCTGAACCCGCCGCAATCGGGCATTCTGGGCATGCACAAGATCCAGGACCGCCCGATGGTCGTCGGCGGCGAAATCGTCATTCGCCCGATGATGTATCTGGCGCTGTCCTACGATCACCGCATCGTGGATGGCAAAGGCGCGGTGACCTTCCTCGTCCGCGTCAAAGAGGCGCTGGAAGATCCGCGCCGCCTGCTGATGGATCTGTAACTCAGCCCCTCGACGACTGCTTTATCACCAACGAGCGCGGCAGGTCTTGCCGCGCTCTGTTTTTATCGCAAGATACCGACCTTGACTGTCAGCGCCTTACGCCTGCGCCGGATATTTCCTCTGGCACAGCGCTGATCCAGCTTGGCGGCAGATGATCAGTGCAGGAATTCATCATGCAAATACGCGACGCGACGGAAGACGATATCCGCGCCATTCTCTCAATCTACAATGATGCGGTGATCAACTCGACCGCCACCTGGAACGAAACCCCGGTCGATGCGGCGAACCGCCGCGCGTGGCTGGCTGACCGGCAGCAATCGGGCTATCCGGTGCTGGTTGCCGTTTCCTCAGAGGGTGATGTGCTTGGCTATGCCTCTTTCGGGGATTGGCGGGCCTTTGACGGCTATCGTCACACAGTCGAGCATTCCGTCTATGTCGCAAAAGATGGACGGGGTGCCGGTCTGGGCGGGGCTCTGATGCGTGAGTTGATCGCGCGGGCGCGAGGGATGGGAAAACATGTCATGGTCGCCGGGATCGAGGCCGGGAATATTGCCTCGATCAGGCTGCATGAGAGGCTGGGGTTTCAGCATGTCGGCCTGCTGCCTCAGGTCGGGGCCAAGTTCGGACGCTGGCTCGATCTTGCCTTCCTGCAACTGGCTCTGGACGACCGGCAGCAGCCGGATGCGGGCAAGGATTGACGGGCATATGCCATGTGTACAGGCTGTGTACATCCGGTGCACATGTTTCGCCCCCCTTCGCAGCATAAGGAAAAGATATGACCAATCCGCGCCACTTGGTCGGAGTCGTCAGCCGTAATCACGTCATGATCGGTGTCAGAGCCGGTTTCGCCATGCTGAATCACGGCAAGCTTGCGCCGCTGAAACGGCTCAGCCCCGGGGACACGCTGATTTATTACTCTCCGAAAACAGCCTACCCGGATGGCGAGACGCTGCAAGCCTTCACGGCCCTTGGCACGGTCCGGGATGCACCGCCCTATCAGGCCGAAATGCGGCCCGGCATGATGGGTTTCCGTCGCGATATCGACTGGGTGGACGCAACCGAAACGCCAGTCGCCTCGTTGAGAAGCATGCTTGAATTCACCCGTGGAAACTGGGGCATGCTGGCCCGCCGCGGGCTGTTCGAAATTTCAGAGGCGGATGGCCGCACCATCCGCAGCGCCATGCTGAAGGAGTAAGCGATGCAGATGCTCATCAACTACAAGATCTCGGATTACGCCAAGTTCAAATCCGCCTTTGACGGCGACTCAGAGGATCGCAGCAATAACGGGCTCAGCCTGCTGCAACTCTGGCGTGAGAGCAACTCAAGCGCATGGGCGCTGTTCGATCTGCATGACGCGAAAAAGGCCCGTGATTATCTGGACGGCGCAGCGGGTGCATTCAACTCTTTGGCCGGGGTCAGCTCTGCCGAGGCGCATACGCTGGAAACGGCCTGAGCATGACGACCGAACTGACCGTACTGGCTCTGGCAGCGCTGCTTCAGGCCTGCCAGTTCGCCATCTTCGCCGTCCGCGCCAATCTGGAACTGGGACCGGCAGTCACGATGGGGCCGCGCGACAAGCCGGTCGCCATGTCAGCAGTCACGGGACGGTTGCAAAGGGCGCTGAGCAACCATTTCGAGGGGTTGAGCCTGTTCACCATCGCCGTGGTCGTGGTGACACTGGGCGAGGCGCAATCGGGGCTGACCGCCATCTGTGCCTGGCTTTATCTGATCGCGCGGGTGCTTTATGTACCGGCCTATGCGTTGGGCTGGACGCCGTGGCGCTCGGTCATCTTTGCCGTTGGCTTCTTCGCCACCATGATCATGATCCTTGCCGCCTTGTTCTGATACTGATCGGATCATGAGATATTGATGATATATTACAAGGACATCACATGGCCGCCGAACTGACGGTACTTGCCCTCGCGGCGTTGTTGCAGGCGTTCCAGATCGGTCTGGCCGGAATGGTCATGAACTCCGATGTGGGTGCGACGTGGAATACCGGCCCGCGCGACAGCCAGCCCGAATTCTCGGCCCTGACCGGAAGGCTGCGCCGGGCGGTGAATAATCACTTCGAGGGGCTGGTTTTCTTCACCATCGCCGTTGTCGTCGTCACCGCGTCGGGACAGGAAAGCGCCGTTACGGCGGCATCTGCGTGGATCTATCTTCTGGCGCGGGTGCTGTATATTCCCGCCTATGCGCTTGGCTGGTCACCCTGGCGCAGCGTGATCTGGGCCTGTGGTTTCATGGCGTCTCTGGTGATGCTGTTTGCGACCCTGTTCTGAAGCCCGGCCAGTTGGCGAAAGCAGGCGCGGCGGCAGGACAGCACCCCTCGCGATCTTGCGAAAACTTTCCGGTAATTTACAGGTGAAACCGCCTGCGCCCTTGTGTAAGCACAACACAAGCCCCTGCTTGTAACGCGGCAAGGCGGACAGAATTCTGAAGGAGATCTTTATGTCCAGCTACGACCTCATCGTCATCGGCGCCGGCCCCGGCGGTTATGTATGCGCCATTCGCGCCGCTCAGCTTGGCCTCAAGACGGCTGTGATCGAGGGGCGCGGAACTCTGGGCGGCACCTGCCTGAATGTCGGCTGCATCCCGTCAAAGGCACTGCTTCACGCCTCGCATATGTTCCACGAGGCGGGACATAATTTCGAGAAAATGGGCCTGATGGGCGAAGAACCCTCGGTCGACTGGACGATCATGCAGTCCTACAAGGCCGAAACGGTCGAGACGAATACCAAGGGGATCGAGTTCCTGTTCAAGAAGAACAAGATCGACTGGATCAAGGGGTGGGCCGAGATCACTGCGCCGGGCAAGGTGAAAGTGGGCGAGGACAGCTATGAGACGAAGAATATCGTCATCGCCACCGGCTCCGAACCAAGCCCGCTGAAAGGCGTCGAGATAGACAATGCGGGCGGTGTCATCGTGGATTCGACCGGTGCGCTGACCCTGCCGAAGCTGCCGAAGACCATGATCGTCATCGGCGCGGGTGTGATCGGGCTTGAGCTTGGATCGGTTTATGCCCGTCTCGGGGCCGAGGTTACGGTGATCGAATATCTGGACGCGGTTACTCCCGGCATGGATGCCGAGGTTCAGAAGCAGTTCCAGAAAATCCTTGGCAAACAGGGCATGAAATTCGTCCTCGGCGCAGCCGTTCAGTCCGCGACAATGACCGACGGCACGGCGAAAGTGACCTATAAGCTGCGCAAGGATGACAGCGAGCAGACAGCCGAGGCCGATGTGGTCCTGCTGGCCACGGGCCGCCGCCCCTATATCGAGGGTCTGGGGCTGGACAAGGCCGGTGTCGAGCTGACCGATCGCGGTCAGGTGAAGATCGACGATCATTGGGCGACCAGCGTCAAGGGCATCTATGCGATCGGCGATGCCGTTCCCGGCCCGATGCTGGCCCATAAGGCCGAAGATGAGGGCATGGCCGTGGCCGAAATCATCGCAGGCAAGGCCGGACATGTGAATTACGATGTCATTCCAAGTGTGATTTACACCTCTCCCGAAGTCGCGAGCGTCGGACTGACCGAGGCCGCCGCGAAAGAGACCGGGCGCAAGGTGAAAACCGGGAAATTCCCCTTCCTCGGCAATGCGCGCGCCAAGGCGATGTTCCAAGGCGATGGTTTCGTGAAGATCGTGGCCGATGCCGAAACCGACCGGATTCTGGGCTGCCATATCATCGGACCGAATGCGGGCGAGATGATCCATGAAATCTGCGTCGCGATGGAGTTCGGGGCCTCGGCAGAGGATGTGGCGCTGACCTGTCACGCCCATCCGACCACCTCGGAAGCGGTGCGCGAGGCGGCACTGGCGCTTGGAGATGGCCCGATCCATGTCTGAGCGCGGCCTCAGGGGGGCGCTGCCCCCCGGCCTGACGGCCTCCCCACGGGATATTTCCGCCAGTGTGATAAGCCGGAGAGGGGCGCTGCTTGGCCTGCTGACACTGGCGGCATGCGGCGGCGGGCCGGGCGAGGCACCGGAGGTTGCTGTAACGCAGTCGCTGTATCCCGGTGAGACGCCGGAAATGCGGCGCAAGATCAATTACTGGTCCTCTTATCACGGTATTCCGGCCTCGCTGATGCACAAGGTGGTACAGCGCGAGTCGGATTATCGTGCCAATGCCCGCAACGGGCCTTATTACGGGCTGATGCAGATCCTGCCCCAGACAGCGCGGACGATGGGATATCGCGGGTCCCCGGCAGGGCTTCTCGATGCCGATACGAATCTGAACTATGCCGGGAAATATCTGCGCGGCGCCTATATTGTCGCGGACGGCAATCAGGACGAGGCGGTGATGTGGTATGCGCGTGGCTATTACTATGAGGCGAAGCGCAAGGGCCTGCTTGAAGAAACGGGGCTGAGAAGCTGATGCGCCGGCTCCTTGTCCTGCTTGCGGTCCTGGTGGCATATGCATTGCCCGCAACCGCGCAGGACAACCGGCCAGAGCTGCGTTTCTTCAGGATCGGCAACGGATCGACCGCAGGCACATATTACCCCATCGGCGGAATCATCGCGGCGGCGATTTCCAACCCGCCCGGCGCTGCGGAATGCAGCGA
The DNA here is from genome assembly GCF_027913215.1 of Paracoccus aerodenitrificans. GTDB lineage: Bacteria > Pseudomonadota > Alphaproteobacteria > Rhodobacterales > Rhodobacteraceae > Paracoccus > Paracoccus aerodenitrificans. The sequence continues at coordinate 1,008,616 of NZ_CP115784.1, read as the reverse complement.
TGGCGGGTATTGTGGGGTTCCGGGATTGCTGGCCTCGGCCGTGGCTTCGGCCGGGTCTGTCGAGAATGTCGAGGCGATCGGGAAAGGCGCATTGGAATCGGGCTTCGCGCAGGCCGATGTCGCCTATTGGGCGCAGACCGGCACGGGCAATTTCGCCGGACTGCCTGCCATCGCCAATCTTCGCGCCATTGCAAGCCTCTATCCCGAAACGCTGCATATCGTCGCGCGGAAGGATGCCGGGGTGGAGACGCTGGCGGATCTTCGCGGCAAGCGGGTCTCGCTGGATGAACCCGGCTCGGGGACTCTGGTGGATGCGCGGCTGGTGCTGGATGCTGCCGGGCTGAAGGATGAGGATATGACCGTCCTGCATCTGCCCGCCGCGCGTGCCGCCGCCGCAATGCAGGCCGGAGAGCTCGATGTGTTTTTCTTTGTCGGCGGTTATCCTGCTCCGGCGATCAGTCAGCTTGCCGGTCAGGCGGATGTGACTCTGGTCCCTGTCAGCGATGAGGTCGTCGCCAGGCTGACCGGACCCCGCGCCTTCTTCCTGCCCGGCACATTGCCCCGGGGGGCCTATCGTGGGGTCGAACAGGATGTCGCGACGCTGTCGGTCGGGGCGCTGTGGCTGACAGCCGCAGAGCAGCCGGACGATCTGATCTATGCGATCACCCGGGTCCTGTGGAACGATTACACGATGCGCCAGCTTGCCTATGGCCATCCGGTCGGGCGACGCATCATCCGCAATAACGCCTTGAACGGTATCGCGATTCCGTTACATCCTGGGGCTGAAAGATATTACCGTGAGGCAGGATTGCTGAAATAGAGGCCCTGTCGGCCTTGCATGGCTCTGCCATCCGGTTCACGTTCCAAAACGACACTTCAGGAGATCCGGTCATGAATCCCAAGACGCAGTCCGAACATACGCGCAAAATCTGCGAACTGGCCCCGGTCATTCCCGTGATCGTCATCGACGATGCCACACGGGCCGAGCCGCTTGCCACCGCGCTGATCTCGGGCGGGCTGCCGGTGCTGGAGGTGACCTTGCGGACCGATGCTGCTCTGGATGCGATCAGGGCCATGTCGAAGGTCGAAGGCGGTCATGTAGGGGCCGGTACAGTGCTGACCCCGGATCAGGTCTATCGGGCCAAGGATGCGGGTGCCTCATTCGCCGTCGCTCCGGGTGCGACCGAGACGCTGATCCGCGCCTGCGAGGAGGCCTCGCTGCCCTTGCTGCCAGGGTCGGTCACTGCATCCGAGGTCATGCAGGCCGCCGAATACGGCTATGACATGCTGAAATTCTTTCCGGCAGAGACCTCGGGCGGGGCGCCTGCGCTGAAGGCTCTGGCCGGTCCCCTGCCCCATGTTACCTTCTGCCCGACAGGCGGGGTGACGCCGGATAATGCGGGCAGCTATTTGTCGCTGCCGAATGTGATCTGTGTCGGATCGAGCTGGGTTGCCTCTGGCGCCGCGATTGCCGACGGGGACTGGCAGGGCATTGAAAGCCGGGCCCGCAGCGCGTCGCATTTGCGACAGCGCTGAAATGACCGCGGCAAGCACAACCGACGGGTCGGAAAACCCCGCGATCATGCGGCGTGCCCGCCGGAATGTCGCAGTTCTGATCGCGGCGCAGGCCTTGATGGGCGCACAAATGCCGATGGTCTTCATCATGGGCGGGCTTGCCGGGCAGATGCTTGCGCCGAATCCCTGTCTGGCGACGCTTCCGATTTCGATGGTGGTTCTGGGGTCCGCGCTCAGTGCAAGGCCGCTTTCGGGGCTGATGCAGCGTTACGGCCGTCTTGCCGGGTTCCAGCTTGCCGCCGGATCGGGCGCCGCCGGTGCGCTGATCGCGCTGTATGGGTTACTTCAGGGCAGCTTTCTGCTGTATCTGCTGGGTTCGCTGCTGACCGGCGTCTATATGGCGGCGCAGGGTTTTTTCCGCTTCGCAGCGACGGATACAGCGCCGCCCTCGTTCGAGGCCCGCGCGATCAGCTATGTTCTGGCAGGCGGACTGGCCTCGGCGATCATCGGCCCCGCTCTGGTCCGCATGACTGGAGAGATGACGGCGATACCGTTTATCTACACCTATGCATCGGTTGCGGTCCTGAACGTGGTCGGCGCGGCCTTGTTTCTGCTGCTGGATCTGCCACCGCCGCAGCGCGATGGTGACGAGGGCGGTCAGCCTGCCGGGCGCACGACCTCGCAGATCCTGCGTGATCCTCAGATCATCGTCGCGATGGTGTGCGGAATGGTGTCTTATGCGCTGATGAATCTGGTCATGACCTCGACCCCGATCGCGATGGTCGGCTGCGGGCTGAGCCAGAATCAGGCCTCGAATGTGGTCTCGGCCCATGTGCTGGCGATGTTCATCCCGTCTTTCTTCACCGGCCATCTCATCGCCCGTTTCGGAGCGGCCAGGATCGTGGCGACAGGGTTGCTGATCCTGACCACGGCAGGCGCCGTCGCGCTGAGCGGGGTTGAGATCGGGCAGTTCTACGGCACGCTGATCCTGTTGGGACTCGGCTGGAATTTCGGCTTTATCGGCGCAACCGCAATGGTCGCCCGCGCCCACAGCCCGGAAGAGCGCGGCAAAGTGCAGGGACTTAACGATCTGGTCGTGTTCAGCGGCGTGTTCCTTGCCTCGCTGTCGTCGGGCGGTCTGATGAACTGCTCGGGCGCGGTCGATGCGCAGGCGGGGTGGAGCGCGGTGAATCTGGCGATGGTGCCGTTTCTGATCCTTGCGGGCGCGGCGCTGATCTGGCTGCGGATGCGTCCGAAACCCGTACAGGTATAGAAGCCGCGACATTTCAGGCGATACGTCGCGGCGGATCGGTTCTTTACCGGGTCCCGGCCCGCATTTTCAGGATCTGGTCCGCAAGAGCCTGCGTCGAAGGATCATGATCCGGCGAGGGCTTTCCGTCCAGCAACGGGGCGACTTTCAGCGCCAATTCCTTGCCCAACTCGACGCCCCATTGATCGAAGCTGTTAATACCGAAAATCGTCCCTTCGACAAAAACCCGATGCTCGTAAAGCGCGACGATCTGGCCGAGCGTGAAGGGCGTAAGCTGTTCCATCAGCAGGGTCGTAGAGGGTCGGTTGCCGGGGAAGACGCGATGGCGAGCCTGACGTTCCAGCTCATCGCCGCTCAGCCCCTTGGCCGTCATCAGCTCGCGGGCGGTGTCCAGATCGCGGCCGCACATCAGCGCCTCTGACTGGGCCAGACAATTGGCCAGCAAAAGCTTGTGGTGATGATCCAGATCCGGCTCATGCCCCCGCGCGGCGGCGATGAACTCACAGGGGACGATCTGCGTACCCTGATGGATCAGCTGATAGAAAGCATGCTGCCCGTTCGTCCCCGGCTCACCCCAGACAACGGGACCGGAATTGCGGGTCAGTTCGGAGCCGTCCATCGCGACACGCTTGCCGTTCGATTCCATCTCAAGCTGTTGCAGATAGGCCGGCAGCCGCATCAGACGGTTATCATAGGGCAGAACGGCCCGCGTCGGGTAATTATTGATCTGATAGTGCCAGATGCCGACCAGTCCCAGCAGGACCGGCATATTCCGCTCCAGAGGCGCATCGCGGAAATGCGCATCCATCGCCGCGCCGCCGCGCAGGAATTCGCGGAAATTATCAGGCCCGATGGCGATCATCAGCGACACCCCGATCGGTCCCCACATCGAGTACCGCCCGCCGACCCAATCCGCGAAGCCAAACACGCGGGAGGCGTCGATACCCCATTCCGTCGTGCGCTCGGCAGAGGATGAAAGCGCGGCGAATTGCGCGGAAGGCTCTGAGACCTTGTCCTTCATCCAGTTCAGCGCCGTCTGCGCATTGGTCATCGTCTCGATTGTGGTGAAGGTTTTCGAGGCTACAATGATCAGCGTGGTTTCGGGGTTCAGCCCGGTCAGTGTGTCGGCAATATCCGCAGAATCCACATTTGACACGAAATGCGTACGCGGCCCGTCATGATAGGGCGACAGGGCAAGCGCCGCCATTGCCGGACCCAGATCCGAGCCGCCAATGCCGATATTTACGATATCGGTGATCCGTCCGCCCTGCCCGGTGAAGCTGCCGTCACGAACCGCCTTCGCGAATTCCGACATCCGGTCAAGCGTCCCTGAGACCTCAGCGCTGACATCCTCTCCGTCGATTGTCAGCGGGGTATCAAAGTTGCGCAGCGCCGTATGCAGGACCGCCCGGTCCTCGGTTTCATTGATGCGCCTGCCAGAGAACATCGCATCCCGGCGCGACGGAACGCCTGCCGCCAGTTCAAGCAGCGCGGCGCGGGCTTCGGCGTCGATACTGGTCTTGGAATAATCGAAGATCAGGCCATCCACGACCACCCGGAAATCTTCGGCCCGGTCGGGATCATTGTCGAACAGCGATGTGATGCGCTGATCCCCCGACGGGCGGAGGGCTTCAAGACGGGACCAGATCGGTTCAAGATCATTCGGCATAATGCACCGTTGCTTGACGAAGAAAGGCTGAGATCGGCGCTGTCTCGGGGTCGGCACCCATCGCAGCGTCAAGTGCGGCGCGTTTTTCGGCGCCGGTGATCATGATATGCGTGTTCAGCGCCGAATGCAGCGCCGGGGCGGTCAGGGTGATACGCGGCTCTGCCCCGCCGCTCGCCGCCATGACCGGCGGCGCGTCATTCGCCAGAAGCGCCCCCAGACCCGGCGCACCGGGAAAGAGGCTGGCCGTGTGCTTGTCATCGCCCATGCCGAGCACCAGCACGGTGATCGGCAGATGCGGTTTTATCTGCTCTGACAGGGCGGGGGCCGCGTCTTCGGGCGTCGCCTCTCCGGTATAGAGATCCAGATAATGCGCGGCTTCCGCAGGACCCGTCAGCAGGGTTTTGCGGATCATCGCGGAATTCGAGCGCGGATTGCCCGCATCCACCCATCTTTCGTCATTCAGGAAGATGGTGACATTTTTCCAGTCCAGCGGCAGATCCGACAGCGCCCGGAACATCTGGGAGGGCGTCGAGCCTCCGGGGACGCACAGGCTGGTCGCTCCGACCGCTTCGAGATTTTGCCGCAATTCGCCGGCGATCCTGTCGGCAAGCGACAGCGCCATCAGTTCACGGTCGGGATAGGTCTTGATATCGGTCATGCGCGAATCTCCCTCCAGCGTCGGTTGTCGCGATGCATCAGGCCAAGCGCCTCTTCGGGGCCCGAGGAACCCGCATCATAGGGTTCAGGCAGTGTCTTGGCGGAATCCCATGCCTCGATAATGGGATCGGCCCAGGCCCATGCGGCCTCGACCTCATCTCCGCGCATGAACAGGGTCTGGTTGCCACGGATGACATCCATCACCAGACGCTCATAGGCGTCGGGCATATCCGCCCCGTCCGGCCCGAACGTATCCGCGAAGGACATATCCAGAGGCACCTGCATCAGGCGCATCCCGCCGGGGCCCGGCTCTTTGATCATCACGGTCATGACCATACCTTCATCCGGCTGAAGCTTGATCACAAGCTGATTGGGACGCCGCTGACTGCTTTCATCGAAAATGGAATGCGGCGGCTCTTTGAAGCTGACCACGATCTCACTGGTACGAGAGCGCATTTTCTTGCCGGTCCGCAGGTAAAACGGCGTATTCTGCCAACGCCAGTTCGAAATCCGCACCTTCAGCGCAACAAAGCTTTCCGTCCGGCTGTCGGGGTTTTCGGCATCTTCAAGATATCCCGGCTCTTCCCCGTCGGCCTGATACTGGCCCCGGACGATTTCCGAGGGGCTGACCGGCTCAAGCGCACGGATGACTTTCAGCTTTTCATCGCGCACCGCATCCGGATCGAAATGATAGGGCGGCTCCATCGCGGTCAGGCAGAGAAGCTGCATCAGATGGTTCTGCACCATATCGCGCATCGCCCCTGACTGGTCGTAATAGCCGCCGCGCCCGCCAACGCCGACGGTTTCGGACACGGTGATCTGGACGTGATCCACATATTGCGCGTTCCAGAGCGGCTCGAAAAGGATATTCGCAAACCGCACCGCCATCAGGTTCTGAACGGTTTCCTTGCCCAGATAATGGTCGATCCGGTAAATCTGCCCCTCGGCGAAATGCTCGGCCAGCGTTGCATTCAGCGCCCGCGCCGAGGCGAGGTCCCGGCCAAAGGGCTTTTCGACCACGATCCGGCTGTTCTTGTCGGCGATCCCATATTCCGACAGGCGCTGCGCCAGATCCCCGAAAAGCGACGGCGCAACCGAGAAATAAAACGCCCGCACCACGGAATCGCGCATTAGCGTTTTCAAACTGTCCCAGCCACCCGGTCCCTTGGCGTCGATCGGGACATAGTGAAGCTGGCTCAGAAACGCGTTCAGTTCGCTTTTATCCGCTTTCGGGGCGAATTCCTCGATAGCGGCGCGGGTTTCCTTGCGGAATTCTTCGTCCGAGTTATCGGAACGGGCCGCCCCGATGATCCGGGCTGACGGAGGCATCTGCCCGGCCAGAAAGCGGCGATACAGCCCCGGAAGGATCTTGCGGCGGGCGAGATCGCCGGTCGCGCCGAAAATAACCAGATCGAAATCGTCGACAGGAATGGTTCTCACGACCATGTGCACCTCCTTGAATGATGCTTTGCGTAACCGATGTTAGCGTTATCAGCAACCCGCAGGAATGTCAGCGGGTCAGCGCCTTGCCCAATCTCGGCAGCCGCGCACGTTTCAACATGCTGCGCAACTCCATTTCGCTGCCAAGCCGGATGGCTTTCGCATGGGTATTTACGACGATCCCCGCGAGGATATCGGGATTTTCGGCCCATAATCCCGTCAGGAACGCATCGGGATGGATGGCGCGAAGACCGGCTGCGGACATGGCGGGACGCGGAAAATCGCGCAGGTTGAAGGTCACGATCTGATCGGCCTCGGCCTGCATCGCCGCCGCGACGACATGCCTGTCCGCAGGGTCCGGCAGATCGAGACCACGCGCCAGATCCTCATCCGCCTCGATGGCGGCATCGGGGAAACGGTCGCGCAGCGCCGCCGCCTCGGCACTGGCGATATCGGCATCCACAGGACCGGGACGGGCTGCTGCGCGGGTCCATTCACGCAGGATACGCTCGGACCAGACGGCGCGGTATAGCCCTTCTTCAGCGGCATCCGTCAGGATCTCGCGCAGGATCGTCGGGAATAAGACGCAGGCATCGAGAACCGCGATCATCCGTCAAGCCGGAAGAACAACGCCTTGAGATAGCCCGTCTCCGCAAGCTGAGGCAACGTCGGATGATCCGGCCCGGCCTGCCCTGTATGGATCAACTGACCCCGGCGGCCTCCCCTGCCGATCCCCCGCGCCGAGACGTTCCGGAAACTGGTCAGATCGGCGGCATGGCTGCATGAGCATAGCCCCAGATACCCGCCCGCAGCCACCAGCGGCGCGGCCAGTTTTGCAACACGCTCATAGGCACGCAACCCCGCCTGCAAGGCCTGTTTCGAGGGCGCGAAGGCTGGCGGGTCGCAGATGACCACATCGAATTGCCTGCCCTCCTCGGCGAGAGCCTCCATCGCGGCGAAGGCGTCCTGCTGCCGCGTCTCGATCCGGTCGGTCATTTCCATCGCCGAGGCACCCTCTCGGGCAAGCGCCAATGCGGGTTCCGATCCGTCCACCAGCGTGGCATGTTCAGCACCCGCCGCCAGCATCGCCAGACCGAACCCGCCAACATGGCTGAACACGTCCAGCACCCTGCCCGAGGCAAGTTTCTGAGCGAATGCGTGGTTTGGCCGCTGATCGAAGAACAGCCCCGTTTTCTGCCCGCCCATCACATCGGCCATATAGACCGCGCCATTCATCGGCACCCGGATCGGCGAGGACGGTGCTTCCCCGGCAAGCACATCCATCCGCTCTGCCAATCCCTCCAGCCCCCGCGCACGGCCCTGACCGTTCAGGATCACATTCCTGACCCCGGCAACTGAAACAAGATCCGCCGCAATCTGATCCGCCATCACATCCGACCATGCGGCATTGGGCTGCATGACGACCGTGTCGCCGAAGCGGTCGACGATCAGCCCGGGCAGCCCATCCGCCTCGGCATGGATCAGACGATAGAACGGCGCGTCATAGATTTTTTCGCGCATGGCAAGGGCGCGGTCCAGCCGGGCGCTCAGCCAGTCGGCATCGATGCGCGTCTCGGGATCGGGGTCCATGACCCGCGCGATGATCTTTGATTCGGGGTTGACGGTCACAAGCGCCATTGGCCGCCGCTCGGGGTCCTCCAGCACGGCGAAACTTCCCGGAGCGAGCGCCCGGGTGCGACGGTCTGTTACCACCTCATCCGCGAAGACCCAGGGAAAACCATGTCGGATTGCCTGCGGTTTCGTCTTCGGGCGCAGGCGGATTACGGGAAGCGATGTCATGACGGGTCCTTTCACTTGCCCCCGATGTGACACGCACCCGGCCTTTCGACAAGACCATCCAGCAGGCATTGAATAGTTACCGCTAACAGGATACAGTGCATCCAAGCCATTTTTCTGCCCATCCACGGGAGACAGCCATGACATTACACAGCACCATCGACCGCGTGACCGACCGGATCCGGGAACGCTCTGCCACATCCCGCCCCGCCTATCTCGACCGCATGGCCAAGGCTGCCGAGGACGGGCCGCGCCGGGCGCATCTCTCTTGTGGCAATCAGGCGCATGCCTATGCCGGGATGCCGAACAAGGACGAACTGGCGACGACCAGAAAGCCGAATATCGGCATTGTCACCGCCTATAATGATATGCTTTCCGCCCATAAACCGTATGAGCGTTTTCCCGATCTGATCCGCGAGGCTGCCGCCCGGGCCGGAGCGACCGCGCAGGTCGCGGGCGGGGTGCCTGCCATGTGCGACGGGGTGACTCAGGGCCGGGCGGGGATGGAGCTGTCGCTGTTTTCGCGCGATGTCATCGCCCTTGCCGCGAGTGTGGCGATGTCGCATGACACGTTCGATTCGGCCATGTATCTGGGCGTTTGCGACAAGATCGTGCCCGGTCTGGTGATTGCGGCAGCCACGTTCGGGCATGTCCCCTCGGTCTTCGTTCCCGCAGGCCCCATGCCCTCGGGTCTGCCCAATGACGAAAAATCCCGCGTGCGCCAGCAATTCGCCAGCGGAGAGGTCGGGCGCGACAGGCTGATGGAAGCCGAGATGGCCTCATATCATTCACCCGGCACCTGCACCTTCTACGGCACGGCGAACTCGAACCAGATGCTGATGGAATTCATGGGGCTGCATCTGCCCGGATCGAGCTTCGTCAATCCCGGCACCGAAATGCGCGATGCGCTGACCGGCGCGGCGGTGGAACGCGCGGCGGCGATCACCCGGCTGGGGAATGATTATCTTCCCGTCGGCGAGGTTCTGGACGAACGCGCCTTCGTGAACGGTATTGTCGGGCTGATGGCGACCGGAGGGTCAACCAATCTGGTTCTCCATCTTCCGGCAATGGCGCGGGCGGCGGGCGTGCTTCTGGATATCGAGGATTTCCACGATATTTCCGAAACCGTCCCGCTGATGGCACGGGTCTATCCAAACGGTCTGGCCGACGTGAACCATTTCCATGCCGCGGGCGGGCTTGGATACATGATCCGCCACCTGCTGGAAGCAGGGCTTCTGCACGAGGATGTCCGCACCATCGCGGGCGGCGGTCTGGACCGCTATACGACCGAGCCGAAGATGCGCGGTGGGCGCGTGGTCTGGGAAGACGGTCCGTCCGAATCCCAGAACGACAAGATCCTGCGCCCGGCCAGCGACGCTTTTGCGCCGACCGGCGGGCTGAAGCAGCTTCAGGGCAATATGGGAAGGGGCGTCATCAAGGTCTCTGCCGTGGCCCCTGAGCGTCATATCATCGAAGCCCCTGCCCGCGTCTTTACCGATCAGGAACAGGTGAAAGACGCCTTCCGCGCCGGAGAGTTCACCGAAGACACGATCGTCGTCGTCCGCTTTCAGGGTCCGGCTGCGAATGGCATGCCGGAACTGCATTCGCTGACCCCGATTCTGGCGGTGCTTCAGGATCGCGGGCTGAAAGTCGCGCTTGTGACGGATGGGCGGATGTCGGGCGCATCCGGCAAGGTGCCGGCGGCGATACATATCGCGCCCGAAGCCGCGAATGGCGGACCCATCGCCAAGGTGCGAGACGGCGACATCGTCCGGCTGGACGCGGTCAGCGGCCGCATCGAATGTCAGGCCGATGATTTCGACAGCCGCGATTGCGCGACGGCCGATCTGTCCGGCAACCAATACGGCATGGGCCGCGAGATGTTCGGCGTGTTCCGCGCCGCTGCCAGCGATTCGACCGAAGGAGCCTGCGCGATCCTATAGGGGGTGCTGATCCGCTCGGTGACGTTCAGCAGGGTCAGCTCCCTCGCGGGGAACTGCGAGGGCGGTTTTGTTCAAAGGGGGCTATGCGGGACTTTACTGCCGGTCATTTCCAAGCGACAAATGTCTAATTCCATCCTGGTCGGTTGCCGGTCATGGCGCAGAAAGCCAATGTCGATACCTCAACGTGGCTGATACATTGTCAAGACTAGGCTCCAGACCCATTGATTTCGGGCTGTTTGCGTGATTCAGGCTCTGCAAGGAGACCTGATTTATGAGCAACCTTTTCTGGCTGACTGACGCGCAGATGGAGCGTCTGAAACCCTATTTCCCGAAATCCCACGGCAAGCCACGCGTTGACGACCGGCGTGTGCTGAGCGGCATAATATTCATCAATCGTAATGGCTTGCGATGGTGCGACGCGCCGACGGACTACGGCCCCGCCAAGACGCTCTACAACCGCTGGAAGCGCTGGAGCGAGAACGGGACCTTCGCCCGGATCATGGTGGGCCTCGCCGCCGAGAGCGCCGAACACAATACGATCATGATCGACGCGACCTATCTGAAAGCGCACCGCACGGCCTCGAGCCTGCGGGTCAAAAAAGGGGGCGCGGGCGCCAGATCGGGCGAACGAAAGGCGGCATGAACACGAAACTGCACGCCGTCACCGACGCGAAGGGCCGCCCGATAGGGTTCTTCATGTCCGCCGGACAAGTCAGTGATTACACCGGGGCAGCGGCACTTCTGAACAGCCTGCCGGAGGCGGATTGGCTGCTGGCCGATCGGGGCTATGATGCCGACTGGTTCAGAGATGCCTTGAAAAACAAGGGGATAAAGGTTTGCATCCCGGGTCGGAAGTCGCGCAAGAAACCCGTCAAATACGACAAGCGGCGCTACAAACGCCGCAACCGCATCGAAATCATGTTCGGCCGACTCAAGGATTGGAGGCGCGTCGCCACCCGATACGACCGTTGCCCCGAGACCTTCTTCTCTGCAATCCTGCTCGCCGCGACCGTCATCTTCTGGTTATGATCAAGAACGAGTCCTGAGCCTAGAGGTCTTATCCCGGTCCGGGAGACTGAAGCCGAATTCCGCAAAGGGTTGATCGCCGCGGTGTGCCGAGGGCAACATCGACCAATTGGCATCCCAATGGCCCCGAAAGAGCCATCCTGAACCACCTGCTTCTTGAGACCAATATGGATCCTGTTTGATCTTAAAGAGAGCCAGGCACCCAAGAAAGTCCTCAGCATTCGAGAAATGAACCTCATTGCAGTCTGCGCCACGCACTACAGTTGCAGCAGGGAACATCTCGGTGATCCATGAAATATTGATAGGCATTTAACCGGACTTTCTTGCGTTCTGGATTGGCACCAAGTGCTGTCGTCGCCCTTACATCAAGGAGGTCAGGCATCGGTGAAAAGTTGACCTTCGAGTACCCCGCAGCATCGGTCAAATTGGACCCTAACCCACCATTGCACGACCCCGAACCCAAGCCTTCCGCAGAAAAACCGGGGCTGCTTAATCAATACACCCGCGCCACCTCAACTCACCCGCTCAATCGCCACAGCAGTCGCCTCACCACCTCCGATGCACAGTGACGCCACGCCGCGCGTCTTGCCGTAGGTCTCAAGTGCCGCAAGCAGCGTCACCATGACCCGCGCACCTGATGCACCGATGGGATGACCCAGAGCGCATGCGCCGCCATGAATGTTCACCTTGTCATGCGGCAGGTCCAGATCGCGCATCGCGGCCATTGTGACGACAGCGAAGGCCTCGTTGATTTCGAACAGATCGACATCGGCCAGATCCCATCCGGTCCGCTCGGCCAGATATTTCATCGCACCGACCGGAGCGGTCGGGAACAGGCTTGGCTTGTCGGCATAGGTCGCATGACCGGCAATCACCGCCAGAGGCGTCAGACCCAGCCGCTCGGCCCGGCTGCGCCGCATCAGGACCATCGCCGCAGCCCCGTCCGAAATCGACGATGAGTTCGCCGCCGTCACCGTCCCATCCTTGCGGAAGGCGGGCTTCAGCGTCGGAATCTTGTCCATCCGCGCCTTGCCGGGCTGTTCATCGATCCCGACCACCACATCGCCCTTACGACTGCTGACCGTCACCGGAGTGATTTCCCGGGCGAACTGCCCGCCACTGATGGCATTCTGGGCGCGGGTCAGGGATTCGATGGCGAAATCATCCTGCTCTTGCCGGGTGAAACCATAGGATTGCGCACAATCCTCGGCGAATGTGCCCATGAGGCGGCCCTTGTCATAGGCGTCCTCCAGCCCGTCGAGAAACATGTGATCCAGCACCTGACCATGCCCCATGCGCATCCCCTCGCGCGATTTGGGTAGCAGATAAGGGGCGTTCGACATGCTCTCCATCCCGCCCGCCACGGCGATATCGGCACTGCCCGCAAGAAGCAGATCATGCGCCAGCATCGCGGCTTTCATGCCAGACCCGCACATCTTGTTGATCGTCGTGGCCCCGGTGCCGAAGGGCAGCCCCGCGCCGAGGGCCGCCTGCCGCGCCGGAGCCTGCCCCTGACCGGCGGGCAGCACGCAGCCCATGATGACTTCCTGAACCTGATCGGCGGCGACACCGCTGCGCTCAATCGCGGCCCCGATTGCCGCCGCTCCCAGATCTGCGGCGGGCAAGCTTGCGAAATCGCCCTGAAACCCGCCCATCGGCGTACGGGCCGCACTGACGATGACCACCGGATCGCTTATGGACATGAAACTCTCCCCTTTTTCATCTCCGTTTATCGCCTGTTCGTCGGCTATGAGTCCACAGGTGTGCCGAAACGGTCGATCATGCGCGTGCGGATCTGGTCCCGGGCCTCGCGATATTTCTGCAGAACCGCGTCACGCCCCTCGGCCAGACCGGTCGGGTCCATGACCGGCCAGTATTCGATATCGAGATGCGCATGCCGGGTCAGCTCGATCGCCTGACGCTGCGATGCGGGCGACAGGGCGATGATCAGGTCGAAACTGCTGAGATCGTCTCCCCAGCTTTGCATCTCTTCGAAACTGCGTGAGCGGTGGCGCGACAACTCCACGCCGAGTTCCTGACAGACGGCAATCGCGAACCCGTCGATTTCCAGATCGTTCCTGACCCCCGCCGACTGGACATAAGCGGCATGGCCATAGAATTTCTTCATCATCCCCTCGGCCATTGGCGAGCGGACAGCGTTATGATCGCAGCAGAACAGCACCGAATTGGGGATCTGCCCGGACATGAGTCACGCCTGAGGGATCAGTGCGCAAATCAGGGTGAACAGGCGTCGCGAGGTGTGTTCATCCACCTCTGCCTTACCTTCCAGCCTTTCCTGAAGCGTCCGGGCGCCTTCGTTATGGATACCGCGGCGGGCCATGTCTATCGCCTCGATCTTGGCCGGAGGCAGGTTCCTGACCGCATCGTAATAGCTGTCGCAGATCTGGAAATAATCTTTCACCACCTGCCTGAACGGGCCAAGGGACAGGTGAAAACTCGGCGACTTTCTCTTCGGTTTCGGTGGCGATATCGAAAACCAGCCGCCCGTCACGGATCGCCAGAGACAGCGCATAGGGGCCGTTCGGGATATCATGGCCGTCTCGGGGCGGAATGCCGAAGCTGTTTTCCTCAAGCAGGTCGTAAATCGCGACCTTGCGCTCTTGCATGACCTCGGGCGAGGCAGGCGGTATGGCGCTGTCATCGATCTCGATCTTTGAAATACGGCTCATGGTTTCCCCCAGGCGATCTTCGCAAACAACAATAAGGCAACGGCCGATCCGCTCAGCAGATTGGCGATGATGATGGGCCAGGCGTTCAGTAACAGGCCATAGCAGAACCACAGGCTCATGGTGACGAATAACAGGATCGTGGTCCACAGGGATATGTCGCGGACCATCCGTGTGCCAAGTGTTCTGACAAGCTGAGGAACCCAGCAGACCGTTCCGAGGATCGCGGCGGCATAGCCGATATAGGGTGCAGCGTCGATCATAAGCCCTGCCTCGGCTTCTGGTTGATGACCTCCAGCCGTGCCGAAACCGATCTGCCATGAGCGCCGAGGCCTTCGGATTCGGCAAGGCAGACCGCCGCAGGCCCGATACTGGCAAGCGCACCCGGGCTGAGTTGCGCAATCGTTGTCCGTTTCAGAAAATCCATCACCGAGAGGCCCGAGGAAAACCGGGCCGAACGTGCGGTCGGCAGGACATGGTTCGGGCCGCTGACATAATCCCCCACGGCTTCCGGCGTATAGGGGCCAAGGAAAATCGCGCCCGCGTGCCGGATCTTCCCGGCCAGATCTTCAGGCGCGTCGGTGCAGATTTCCAGATGTTCGGGCGCGAGCCGGTCCGAGAGGCTTGCCGCCTCATCCAGATCGCGCGTCACGATGACTGTCCCATAGTCGCGCCAGCTTGCCCCCGCGATCTCTGCCCGCGCCAGAGTCGGGATCAGCGTTTCGACCGCGCTTTTCACCGCATCCGCCAGCGCCTCATCCGGGGTGATCAGGATCGACTGTGCATCGGCGTCGTGTTCAGCTTGCGCCATCAGATCCAGCGCGATCCAGTCCGGGTTCTGATCCGCATCCGCGATCACCAGCACTTCGGACGGGCCCGCGATCATGTCGATACCGACCTTGCCGAAAACCTGACGCTTCGCCGCCGCGACATAGGCATTGCCGGGGCCGGTGATCTTATCGACCGGAGCCAGTGTTTCAGTGCCATAGGCCATGGCCGCAATCGCCTGCGCCCCGCCTATGCGGTAAATTTCGTCCACGCCGGCGATCTGGCAGGCCAGCAACACCAGCGGGTTCACCTCTCCGCGCGGTGTCGGCACACAGACCACCAACCGTCTCACCCCGGCGACACGGGCGGGCACGGCATTCATCAGCACCGACGAAGGATAGCTTGCCTGCCCTCCCGGCACATACAGCCCGGCATCGGATACAGGCGTCCAGCGCCAGCCGAGCATCGCGCCGGTCTCATCCGTCCAGCTTTCATCGCGAGGCAGCTGACGTTCATGATAGGCCCGGATCCGCGATGCGGCCAGTTCTAGCGCCTCACGCTCGCGGGCCGGAACCTTGGCGACATGCGCGGCGATTTCCTCAACGGTAAAGCGCAGCCTGTCCGCCGTCAGCTCCAGCCCGTCGAAACGCGCGGTATATTCTGTCAGCGCCTCGTCGCCCCGAACCCGCACATCGCCGATAATCGCCGCGACGACATCACCGACATCCCCCGAATCCTCGCGCTTGGCCTGAAGCACCCCGGCAAAGCGTTCCTCGAAATCGGGGGCGGATGTGGTCAGTCTTACAGGCATTCACGGCTCCTTTTGTCGGCGATATGTAGCCGCGCCTTACGCTGCGCTCAAGCGTACAACGCACGGAGCCGGTGGCGGAGGGCCGGGCGCAGCATACGGCGCATCTCGATTTCCCAGACACCGCGCTCATTCAGCATGGGCGGACCGCCGGTCTTCACGAAACCCACCCGCTCATAGAGGGATTGTGCATGGATATTCCCGCTTCCCACATGCAGCCCCAGCCGGGTCATCCCTGCAGCAGAGGCCGACCGGGCGATCCGGTCGAAAATGGCATCGGCCAGCCCCTGCCCGCGCGATTCGGGGCGGACATAAACCGACATGACCCAGCCCAGATCCGGCTCTGCGGGCGAGATATCCCGCTCCCAGCTAGCGACGGCTGCCGGCTGGCCGGGACCCGGCCCGGCGGCCCACATCTCGCATCCCTCAAGCCGTTTGGCAAAATCAGCAAGCGGACGGCCATCCCAGTCATCCAGACTGGAGCCGAACGCCTCTGGCGCCCGCGTCAGCGCCTCAATCCGGATCGCCTGCCATTCCTCGGCGCGATCCGGGGTCAGCCGCCAAAGCTGAAAGGCGGCGGTCACCTGCCGCCGCCGCTACGCGTCGTCATGGCGGGGCATATGGCCCGAAGGTGCGATATAGGGGCGGGTCACGTCGCGCAGATCGATCGACACGCATTCCGCATCGACCGCAATCGTTCCATCACCGGCGAATTCCAGCATCAGCCGACCCGTCCCGTCCGCACCGGGCTGCCAGACAAGCGCCAGCAGCGACAGTACCTCATCGGCATTGCCACGGTCGATCCCGTCGCTGCGCAGGCCGGTAATATCCGAGACAACAAGCAGCGCCCGGACCCGTTCGAAATCGCGCCCCTCACGCTCGGCGTCATGCGCATCTTCCCAACGGAAGCGGTTGATCAGCATGGTAAGTTGACGCCGTGTCCGGTCGAAGGTGATATCCGCGCCGGTCAGAACCGCATCCTGCACCAGCATGGACAGGACCGAGACATCCTCTGCGCCCTCGGCACGCAGCATCAGCGGGCCGGGATCGGCATCGTGAAAACTGGCGTCATTCATCGGGATGGGCCTCCTTCATACGGGTCAGATTGGCACCGACTCCGCGCAGTTTCCGCACAACACGCTCATAGCCCCGGTCGAGGTGATAGACCCGGCTGACCACGGTTTCGCCCTCGGCTGCCAGACCGGCAAGGATCAGGCTGACCGAGGCCCGCAGATCCGTCGCCATCACCGGAGCGCCACGCAACTTTTCAACGCCGGTCACGGTGGCATGGCCGCCATGAACCTCGATCCTTGCACCCATCCGGGTCAGTTCGGGGGCATGCATGAAGCGGTTCTCGAAGATCCGTTCCTCAAGCACGCTGGTGCCATCGGCGGTACACATCAGCGCCATCATCTGCGCCTGCAGATCGGTTGGGAAGCCGGGGAACGGCTCGGTCACGACATCGACCGCACGGACACGGCCATTCTTGCGCGAGACCTTGATGCCGCGCTCGGTCTGCGTCACCTCAATGCCCGCCTCATCCAGCTTTTCCGCGAATGCCGCGATAAGATCCATCCGGCCGCCAAGGCATTCCACCTCGCCGCCGCAAATCGCCGGAGCAAGCATATAGGTCCCCAACTCGATCCGGTCGGCGACAACCGGATGCGTCGCACCGGACAATGAATCGACGCCCTGAATGGTGATCGTGCCGGTCGTCTCGCCCTCGATCTGCGCACCCATGCGGCGCAGACATTCGGCAAGATCGACGATTTCCGGCTCTCGCGCGGCGTTTTTCAGAACCGTGGTGCCTTTGGCCAGCGTCGCCGCCATCAGCGCGTTTTCGGTCGCCCCCACCGAGACGACAGGAAACTCGATCTGCGCCCCTTTCAGCCGTCCGCCGGGGGTGGTCGCGTGGACATAGCCCTCGCGCAGATCCAGCTCTGCCCCCATCGCCTCAAGCGCCTTGAGATGCAGATCGACCGGACGCGCCCCGATCGCACAGCCGCCCGGCAGGGACACGATCGCCTGGCCATCTCGCGCCAGCATCGGACCCAGAACCAGAATCGAGGCCCGCATCTTGCGCACGATCTCGTAATCCGCCCGGTGGCTGGTCAGATCATGGCTGGACATCGCCAGAACCTGACCGTCCTGCATCGAGACCACCTCGGCCCCGAGCGATTGCAGAAGCTGCGTCATCGTGCGGATATCCGACAGGCGCGGCGTATTAGTCAGCGTCAGAGGCTGATCGGTCAGCAGCGTTGCCGGCATCAGCGTCAGACAGGCATTCTTGGCCCCGGCAATCGGGATCTCGCCGTTAAGCTCGCCGCCCCCCTGGACGATGATCTGATCCATTATTCCTCACTTTCCGGGGCGTTTTCGTCGGTCGCCTCGCCCTCTTGACTGTCTGCTCTGGCTCGCGCCTGCGCCTTGCGCCGGGCCAGATTGGCCCGCAACGCCGCGCCCAACCGTTCTTCGCGGCTGGCCGGGCCGACCTTGTCCGTCTTGCGCTTGCTGCTCATGGCGATGTGTTACTCTCTTGTCGGGCAGAGGTCTAGCGCCGGGTCAACTGCCTCAGCAGCCCGTGAAGCACCTGAACATCGGCGCGGGTCAGCGGCATGCGCGACCACATATTCCGCAGGTTGAGTTTCATCGAGGGCGCTTTCGCGTCGGGGAAGAAATATCCTGACTCTTCAAGCCGCGATTCATAATGATCGGCGAGTTTCTCGATCTCGATCCGGTCCGCGGGAACCTCACCGGCGGGGCGGCGGTTTGTCGGCATCGGCTGGTCGGGCAGAGCGCCACGTGACCACTCATACCCGATCAGCAGCACCGCCTGAGCCAGATTCAGCGACGGAAAATCGGGATTCACCGGCACGGTCAGAATCGCATTGGCGCGGGCGATATCGTCATTTTCCAGACCTGCACGCTCCGGGCCGAAGATGAAGGCAACCCGGCCAGTCGCGGCAATTTCCTGGCGAGAGCGTTCCGCTGCACTTGCCGGGGTGAAAACCGGCTTGGTCAGCTCACGCCCCCTTGCGGTGGTGGCGAAGGCCCATGTGATCCCCTCCATCGCGGCGGCCAGCGTCGGGAAGATCCGCGCCTGATCCAGCACCCGGCCCGCAGCACCCGAGGCCATCGCCACGGCGCGGGGATTGGGCCAGCCATCGCGCGGATCGACGATCCGCATCTCGGTCAGGCCGAAATTCAGCATGGCGCGTGCTGCGGCGCCGATATTTTCGCCCATCTGGGGGCGGGTCAGGATGATCACAGGCTGGGACATGGCGGGCCTGTTAGCGCCGCCCGCGCCGCGCCGCAAGCTCTGGTATGCAGGCGCGGGCGCTGATATTGCGGGCGGAAAGAAGGAACGCCAATGACCGACCAGCCTGACGCACCCGTCGCCCCGCAGCTTTACCTGATTACCCCGGTCGGAGCCGAACCGGGCGCGTTCGGCCCGATCCTCGACGAAATGCTGGAGCGCTTCCAGATCGCCTGCATCCGCATTCCCGGCGCAGGAGACGAAGCACAGCTTGGCCGCATGGCCGATACGGTGCGCGATCTGGCCCATGCGCGTGACGTTGCGGTGGTCATCGACGATCACATCGCGCTTGCACAGCGCCACGGTCTCGACGGCGTTCACCTGAGCGGAGGCGCGAAGCAGGTCCGCTATGCCCGTAAAGAGCTGGGGGCGGATGCGATTATCGGCGCGTTCTGCGGCACGTCCCGTCATGACGGGATGGCCGCGGGCGAGGCCGGCGCGGATTATGTCAGCTTCGGCCCTGCCGGAGCGACCGCGCTCGGCACAGGCGAAGCCGCGCCCCTTGACCTGTTCGCCTGGTGGTCCGAGATGATCGAGGTGCCGGTCGTCGCCGAGGGCGGGCTGGACGCAGCCCTGATCGGCAAGCTGACCCCGATCACCGATTTCTTCGCGCTTGGCCCCGAAATCTGGGCCGAGGACGATCCGGTAACGGCGTTGTCTGCGCTGTGGCGGTGAGGGGCTACCATATTACATCGGCTCAGAAACGTTTGACCGTTTAAGGCCAAGTCAGCAGTGCGGACGAAGCGTCAATTCGCAGCAACTGCACGAATGGCTGCCGTTAGGGTCAGGACTCGTTCTCGATCATAACCAGAAGATGACGGTCGCGGCGAGCAGGATTGCAGAGAAGAAGGTCTCGGGGCAACGGTCGTATCGGGTGGCGACGCGCCTCCAATCCTTGAGTCGGCCGAACATGATTTCGATGCGGTTGCGGCGTTTGTAGCGCCGCTTGTCGTATTTGACGGGTTTCTTGCGCGACTTCCGACCCGGGATGCAAACCTTTATCCCCTTGTTTTTCAAGGCATCTCTGAACCAGTCGGCATCATAGCCCCGATCGGCCAGCAGCCAATCCGCCTCCGGCAGGCTGTTCAGAAGTGCCGCTGCCCCGGTGTAATCACTGACTTGTCCGGCGGACATGAAGAACCCTATCGGCCGGCCCTTCGCGTCGGTGACGGCGTGCAGTTTCGTGTTCATGCCGCCTTTCGTTCGCCCGATCTGGCGCCCGCGCCCCCTTTTTTGACCCGCAGGCTCGAGGCCGTGCGGTGCGCTTTCAGATAGGTCGCGTCGATCATGATCGTATTGTGTTCGGCACTCTCGGCGGCGAGGCCCACCATGATCCGGGCGAAGGTCCCGTTCTCGCTCCAGCGCTTCCAGCGGTTGTAGAGCGTCTTGGCGGGGCCGTAGTCCGTCGGCGCGTCGCACCATCGCAAGCCATTACGATTGATGAATATTATGCCGCTCAGCACACGCCGGTCGTCAACGCGTGGCTTGCCGTGGGATTTCGGGAAATAGGGTTTCAGACGCTCCATCTGCGCGTCAGTCAGCCAGAAAAGGTTGCTCATAAATCAGGTCTCCTTGCAGAGCCTGAATCACGCAAACAGCCCGAAATCAATGGGTCTGGAGCCTAGGCTCAGGACTCGTTCTTGATCATAACCAGAAGATGACGGTCGCGGCGAGCAGGATTGCAGAGAAGAAGGTCTCGGGGCAACGGTCGTATCGGGTGGCGACGCGCCTCCAATCCTTGAGTCGGCCGAACATGATTTCGATGCGGTTGCGGCGTTTGTAGCGCCGCTTGTCGTATTTGACGGGTTTCTTGCGCGACTTCCGACCCGGGATGCAAACCTTTATCCCCTTGTTTTTCAAGGCATCTCTGAACCAGTCGGCATCATAGCCCCGATCGGCCAGCAGCCAATCCGCCTCCGGCAGGCTGTTCAGAAGTGCCGCTGCCCCGGTGTAATCACTGACTTGTCCGGCGGACATGAAGAACCCTATCGGCCGGCCCTTCGCGTCGGTGACGGCGTGCAGTTTCGTGTTCATGCCGCCTTTCGTTCGCCCGATCTGGCGCCCGCGCCCCCTTTTTTGACCCGCAGGCTCGAGGCCGTGCGGTGCGCTTTCAGATAGGTCGCGTCGATCATGATCGTATTGTGTTCGGCACTCTCGGCGGCGAGGCCCACCATGATCCGGGCGAAGGTCCCGTTCTCGCTCCAGCGCTTCCAGCGGTTGTAGAGCGTCTTGGCGGGGCCGTAGTCCGTCGGCGCGTCGCACCATCGCAAGCCATTACGATTGATGAATATTATGCCGCTCAGCACACGCCGGTCGTCAACGCGTGGCTTGCCGTGGGATTTCGGGAAATAGGGTTTCAGACGCTCCATCTGCGCGTCAGTCAGCCAGAAAAGGTTGCTCATAAATCAGGTCTCCTTGCAGAGCCTGAATCACGCAAACAGCCCGAAATCAATGGGTCTGGAGCCTAGAACGCGCAGTAAAAGCCTGTGTTCAACTTAATGAAGAACTGAGATAAAAACATAGTCTGATTGGCGCCAGTTGTCGAAAGCTGCCTTTCATGCACGTCGTTGCATGCAGCCCAATGAACTTGGAGCAAACGTACCCCACCAACCAATCAGCCACACAAAAAGGGGCCCTGAGGCCCCTTTCCGTTATCGCGGCTGAAGACCCCGATCCACCCTCAGCCTGCCTTGCTGTGCACGGCCTCGTCGGCGGTGCGGCGGCTGCGGAGTTCTTCGGCGACCAGGAAGGCCAGTTCCAGGGACTGGCTGGCATTCAGGCGCGGGTCGCAGGCGGTGTGGTAGCGATCCGAGAGATCTTCATCGGTCACGGCGCGTACACCGCCTGTACACTCGGTGACGTCTTTCCCGGTCATTTCGAAATGCACGCCGCCGGGGATGGTGCCCTCGGCCTTGTGGACGGCGAAGAACTCGCGCACCTCGCGGAGGATCGAATCGAACTGGCGGGTCTTGTAGCCGGTCGAGGACTTGATCACGTTGCCGTGCATCGGGTCGCAGGACCAGACGACATTCGCGCCCTCGGACTGAACGGCGCGGATCAGGCGCGGCAGGTTGTCTCCGACCTTGCCTGCCCCGAAACGGGCGATCAGGGTCAGACGGCCCGGCTCATTCTGCGGGTTCAGCTTTTCCATGAGGATCTTCAGATCATCCTCGGTGGTTGTCGGGCCGCATTTCAGGCCGATCGGGTTCTGCACCCCACGCGCGAATTCCACATGCGCACCGTCCGGCTGACGCGTCCGGTCGCCGATCCAGATCATGTGACCCGACCCCGCAACCGGCAGGCCGGTGGTGGTATCTACCCGCGCCAGAGCCTCTTCATATTCCAGCAGCAAGGCTTCGTGGCTGGTGAAAAACTCGACCTGACCCAGTTCCGGCGCGATTTCCGAGGTGACGCCTGCCGCTTTCATGAAGGCCATCGCGTCGCTGATGCGGCTGGCGATGTCGCGGTAACGCTCTGCCTCGGGGCCGCCGACGAAATCGGCGATCCAGCTTTGCACACGATGGATATCTGCATAACCGCCGGTCGAGAATGCCCTGAGCAGGTTCAGCGAGGCCGCTGCCTGGGTATAAGCCGCCAGCATGCGCTGCGGATCCGGGACGCGCGACGCAGCGGTGAAGTCGAAGCCGTTGATGATATCGCCACGATAGCTGGGAAGTTCGACCCCGTCCTGCGTTTCCGTCGGAGCGGAACGCGGCTTGGCGAACTGGCCCGCCATGCGTCCGACCTTGATCACCGGAAGCTGTGCGCCCCATGTCAGCACCACGGCCATCTGAAGCATGACCTTGAACGTGTCGCGGATATTATCGGCGCTGAATTCGTTGAAGCTTTCGGCGCAATCCCCGCCCTGAAGCAGAAACGCCCGGCCCGCCGCCACATCTGCCAGATGCGCCCGCAAACGCCGCGCTTCCCCGGCAAAGACCAGAGGCGGATATTTTGAAAGCTGCGTTTCGACCGCGTTCAGCGCCTCGGTATCGGGATAATCCGGCATCTGGACGCGGGGATAGCCGCGCCAACCGGCCTTGTCCCAATCGGGGGCGGCGGTGTTCTTGCGCTGATCCTGCGTCATGGCGAGGCTCTCCTTGTTGAATGCGAGGCCTGTTTATAAGCCCACAGAGACCAAAGGGAAAGCCCGTCAGAGAGGCGCATGATCCGCCCATATGGTCCGTGCCTTACAGCGTGGAGATGGGCGAAACGATATTGATCTTTACTTTTGAGGCACCGCGCCGATAACCTCGCTCCATCAACAAGAGACCAACAGGGGTTAAACAAAATGAAACATCTGCTTCTCGCAACCGCAACCACCGCGCTGATCGCCGGGACTGCCGGAGCCGAGGAAGTCAAGCTGGGTCTGCATCTCGGCTTCACCGGACCGCTGGAATCGATGGCGCCGGGAATCGCTGCGGGCGGTCAGGCTGCTGCCGACGAAGTCAGCGGGTCCGGTAATTTTCTGGACGGCTCGACGGTTGTGACCTCTCAGTCGGATACGACCTGCATCGACGCTGCCGCCGGTTCTGCCGCCGCTGAACGTCAGGTTGCCGAAGGCGTGCGGGCAATGGTCGGCGGGCAGTGCTCGGGTGAAACCATCGCCGCGCTGGAAAATGTTGCGATCCCGAACGGCGTCATGATGATCTCGCCCTCGGCCACCTCGCCTGCCCTGTCCACCATCGAGGATCAGGGGCTGTTCTTCCGCACCGCGCCGTCTGATGCACGTCAAGGTGTGGTGATTGCCGATCTGATGCAGCAGAAGGGCATCGAATCGGTCGCCATCACCTATACGAATAACGACTATGGCAAGGGTCTTGCCGACAGCATTCAGGCCGCTTTCGAGGAACTGGGCGGCACCGTGACCGTCTCTGCCGCGCATGAGGACGGCAAGGGCGACTACTCCGCCGAGGTTGCGGCGCTTGCAGCCGCTGGCGGCGATGCGCTTGTCGTTGCGGGTTATGTCGATCAGGGCGGCTCGGGCGTGACGCGCGGTGCGCTCGATACCGGCGCGTTCGATATGTTCGTCTTCCCCGACGGCATGGTCGGCGATGAGCTGATCTCGCGTTTCGGCTCCGAGATCGACGGCTCAATCGGGATCAACCCGGCCGCCGAAGGTGACGGGCCCGACCGTTTCGCCGCACTGGCGGAAGAGGCAGGGTTCGACCCGACCTCGCCCTATTCCGCCGAGGCTTATGACGCAGCCGCGCTGATCCTGCTGTCCATGCAGGCCGCCGGTTCGTCCGATCCGAACGCCGCCAAGGAAGAGGTGATGAATGTCGCCAACGCTCCGGGTGAGCAGATCCTGCCGGGCGATCTGGCCCGTGGGCTGGAGCTTCTGGCTGCTGGCGAGGATATCGACTATGTGGGCGCGACCTCGGTCGAACTGATCGAGCCGGGCGAAAGCTCGGGGTCGTTCCGTGAAACCACGATCACCGATGGTGAGCTGGAAGTCGTGGGCTTCCACTGATCCGTGACAGTTGACGAAGGCCCGGCGCTTCATGCGCCGGGCCTTTTGCAATGGTAAAATGCGTCATAAAGGTTCATATTGAAGAATTGAACGCTTGTTCACGCGACATCGTTCGACGCAACCGGGGGGTTTAATGATTCAGGTCGAGAACCTGCACAAGAAATTCGGGGGGTTTTCCGCGGTCGATGGCGCCAGCCTGACCATCGAGACCGGCTCGATCACCGGACTGATCGGGCCGAACGGGGCCGGAAAATCCACATTGTTCAACGTCATCGCCGGGGTTCACGAACCGACTGCGGGCCGGGTCATCATGGATGGCGAGGATATCACCGGCCTGCCCCCGCATGAGCTGTTCCACAAGGGTCTGCTGCGCACCTTCCAGCTTGCGCATGAGTTCAGCACCATGACCGTGCGCGAGAATCTGATGATGGTTCCCGCCGGTCAGGCCGGTGAGCGGCTGCTGAACACATGGTTCGGGCGCGGGCGTATCCGGGATGAGGAAGCCTCGCTGCGCCGCAAGGCCGATGAGGTGCTGGAGTTCCTGACCATCGACCATCTGGCCGATGAAAAGGCGGGGAATATGTCCGGCGGGCAGAAGAAGCTGCTTGAGCTTGGCCGGACGATGATGGTCGATGCCAAGATCGTGTTTCTGGATGAGGTCGGCGCAGGCGTGAACCGCACCCTGCTGATGACCATCGCCGATGCGATCACCCGGCTGAACAAGGAACGCGGCTATACGTTCTGCGTGATCGAGCATGACATGGATTTCATCGGCAAGCTCTGCGATCCGGTGATCGTCATGGCCGAGGGCAAGGTGCTGGCCGAGGGCAGCGCCGACAGCATCATGCAGAATGAAGCCGTGATCGAGGCCTATCTGGGCCGCGGCCTGAAGAACAAGGAGATGATCGGCGCATGAGCGACAGCGATCCCTTTGGCGGGCGCGGCAATCGCGACGCCTCCATCACCAATCTCAAGGGGCGCGGCCAATATGACGGCACGCGCCGCTCGGGTCCGGTCGGTCCGGGTCATGAGGGCGACCCTTTCCTGATCGGCGAGAACATGACCGGCGGTTACGGCAAGGGGCCGGATATCCTGCATGACTGCACCATCTCGGTCGAACAGGGCGAAATCGCGGTGATCGTCGGGCCGAATGGCGCGGGGAAATCCACCGCAATGAAGGCTCTGTTCGGGATGCTGAGCCTGCGCGAAGGCTCTGTGCGGCTTAACGGGCGGGATATTACCGAGCTGAACCCTCAGGACCGGGTCAAGGCCGGGATGGGGTTCGTGCCGCAGGTAAATAATATTTTCCCCTCGATGACCGTCGAAGAAAACCTTGAGATGGGCGCTTTCATCCGCAACGACGATATCCGCGAAACGATGGAACAGGTTTATGAACTGTTCCCCGCCGTCGCCGACAAGCGCAGGCAGGCCGCCGGAGAGTTGTCGGGCGGGCAGCGTCAGCAGGTTGCGGTCAGCCGCGCATTGATGACCCGGCCCAGTCTTCTGATGCTGGACGAACCGACTGCGGGCGTGTCGCCCATCGTCATGGACGAGTTGTTCGACCGCATCATCGCCATCGCCCGTGGCGGGCTTCCCGTGCTGATGGTCGAGCAGAACGCAAAACAGGCGATGAATATCGCCGACAAGGCCTATGTTCTGGTGCAGGGCGCGAATGCGCATACCGGCACCGGCAAAGAGCTGATGGAAAATGACGAGGTGCGCCGCACCTTCCTAGGAGGTTGACGATATGAAACCTTACCTGACAGGCGTCGCCTTTCTGGCCGCCTTCATCGCCCTGCAGGCTGCGGCGCAGCAGGCTGACCCTGCCGGGGCATTGCCCC
This sequence comes from Paracoccus aerodenitrificans, assembly GCF_027913215.1. Classification (GTDB taxonomy): domain Bacteria; phylum Pseudomonadota; class Alphaproteobacteria; order Rhodobacterales; family Rhodobacteraceae; genus Paracoccus; species Paracoccus aerodenitrificans. Next base: position 982,406 of record NZ_CP115784.1, on the reverse strand, counting down.
CCGGCGGAGAGGCTCCGGTAGATGAAGTTCCCGCGATTTCGGACGCGGCACCGCAAAGCGACGGCACTCCGGATGCAACCTCGGTGACACTGAGTTGCAGTTTCGCGACCGAATGTGTCGATGATGAATGCGCGGCGACGGACTATGAAGGCCGACTGACGATCATCAGCGACGGGGCCGGTCTGGCAGAGGCCGAATGGGACGACCCGTCGGAATCCGTGGCGATGGCTGCGGTGGTCGAAAACGGCATGACCCTTGCAAGCGCGACCGAGACCGCGCCCGCCAAGCAGCGCCTGCTGACCGTGCTGGAAAGCGGCGAGGCGCGTTTCACGACTCATCTGACCGATCCGGCCATGTCCATCACCTATGCGGGGCAGTGCGAATGAACGCTTCTGACCTTTCCCGCCCTGCCGTGACCCTGTCCTGCGGAAAGGAGGGCCTCTGATGGAACCTCTCAACGCTTTCGTGGTCTTTCTGAACTTCGTTTTCATCCCCGCAGCAGCCTATGGAGCACAGCTTGCGCTTGGTGCGCTTGGTGTGACGCTGATCTATGGCATTTTGCGGTTCTCCAACTTCGCGCATGGCGACACGATGGCCTTTGGCACCGCCGTGACGATTCTGGCGACCTGGGGGCTTCAGGCGATTGGCCTCAGCCTTGGGCCGCTGCCTGTGGCTCTGCTGGCGCTGCCGATCGGGATTGCCGGATGCGCAGTCGCCATGCTGATCACCGACCGCGCCGTCTATCGCTTCTATCGCAAGAAGAAATCCGATCCGATCATTCTGGTCATGGCGTCGGTGGGCGTCATGTTCGTGATGAACGGGCTGACCCGTCTGCTGATCGGCGTGGATGAGATCCGCTTTGCCGACGGCGCCCGGTTTGTAATCGATGTGCGCAGCTTCCGCGAGATGACCGGCCTCGATGAAGGGCTGGCCCTGCGCACCACGCAGGTGATTACCCTCGTGATCGCGGTGCTTGTCGTCTGGGCGCTGTTCTGGTTCCTGAACCGCACCCGGTCCGGCAAGGCGATGCGTGCCTATTCGGATAATGAGGATCTGGCGCTGCTTTCGGGGATCGACCCCGAGCGCGTCGTGCGCATGACCTGGATCATCGCGGCGGCTCTGGCAACCATTGCCGGGACGCTGTACGGTCTGGACAAATCCTTCAAGCCCTTCAACTATTTCCAGCTTCTTCTGCCGATCTTCGCCGCCGCCATCGTCGGCGGTCTCGGCAGCCCGGTCGGCGCGATTGCAGGCGGGCTGATCGTCGCCTTTTCCGAGGTCGCGATCACCTATCCCTGGAAGCGTGTGGCCGAGTATCTGGGCTTCGACACAGGGTCCTCGCTGCTACAACTGATGTCGACCGAGTATAAATTCGCGGTCAGCTTCGTCATTCTCATCATCGTTCTGCTGTTCAGGCCAACCGGCCTGTTCCGCGGCAAATCCGTGTAGGGGGTCCGATCATGGCAACGACACGACAAGTCGAAGCTGTCAGCGCCTGGCGTGCGCCGCTGCTGTTCGCGGTGCTTGCGGTGCTGTTCGTTCTGGAAGGCACGACCAGCAACGCCCTGTTCACCGGATCGTGGAACACCTCGCTGGCGATCCTGAATATGGGACTGATTTCCGGCATCATGGCATTGGGGCTGAATATCCAGTGGGGCTATGCCGGGCTGTTCAACTCGGGCGTGGTGGGGTTCATCGCGCTTGGCGGTCTGGCCCCGGTGCTGATCTCGGTTCAGCCGGTGGAAGGCGCATGGGGCGCGGGCGGGCTGCGCATGATTGCCGCGATTGTGGTCGGGTTGGGCACTGTGGTGCTTGCCTCGGTCCTGTGGAAGCGCATCAGCCGGAAAATGCGGGTCCCGGCGGTCCTCGCGACACTGGTGATCGGATTTTTCCTGTATCGCTTCCTGTTCGATCCGGCAGTGGACGCGATCGAGGCCAACCAGGCCGCGCAATACGGCAATATAGGCGGGCTCGGTCTGCCGGTGCTGCTGTCATGGCCGGTTGGCGGGCTGTTCGCGGCCATCGCCGCATGGGGTGTCGGCAAGGTCGCGCTTGGCCTGCGGTCGGATTATCTGGCCATCGCCACGCTCGGCATCGGCGAAATCATCGTCGCCGTGCTGAAAAACGAGGAGTGGCTGGCGCGCGGGGTCAAGAATGTGACCGGCATTCCGCGCCCCGCCCCCTATGAGGTCGATCTGCAGCAGAGCCAGGACTTCATCAACCGCGCCTCGGATTGGGGGATGTCGGCGGCGGAACTATCCGGGATCTGGGTCAAGGCCAGCTATGCAGGGCTGTTCGCCACGGTTCTGATCGTGCTGATCCTGCTGGCCGAGCTTGCGCTTAAATCGCCCTGGGGCCGGATGATGCGGGCCATTCGCGACAATGAAACCGCCGCAGAGGCGATGGGCAAGGATGTCACGGGCCGTCACCTTCAGGTCTTCGTCATCGGCTGCGCGGTGATCGGCATTGCCGGTGCGATGATGATCACGCTCGACGGGCTGATGGCGCCGACGCAGTATAACCCGCTGCGCTATACCTTCCTGATCTGGGTCATGGTCATTGTCGGAGGCTCCGGCAATAACTGGGGCGCGGCGCTTGGCGGTATCCTGATCTGGTTCATCTGGATCAAGGCAGAGGTCTGGGGGCCGCAACTGATCCAGCTTGTGACCTCTCCCTTGCCGCCCGGAGACATCAAGGATCATCTTCTGGACAGTTCGCCGCATATGCGCTTCATCGCGATGGGGCTGGTCTTGCTGCTGGTGCTGCGCTTCGCGCCGCGCGGCTTGGTGCCCGAGAAGTAGTCGCGGATCAGACAGACAGAAAAAGGGGCCGTCAGGCCCCTTTTTTAATCGCCGGTCATGTGCGGTAGCTGTTCAGCGGCAGTTATCCGTCAGGACAAGCGACCACCACAGACGCCCGCCCGATTGGACAACGCCGATCCCGGCCTCGTCGAATTCATCATGCGTCATGATCTCTTCCTCGGCGGGATTGGCCATCCAGTCCGCTGCCTGCGCATAGGGATCCCCTGCCCGTCCGATCAGTTGAGCGGCTGCGCAGGCAGTATATTCCGCAGCACGCACACGATGCACGACGGAAGATCCGTTCGATCCCGCCACCGTCATCCGCCCCATTGAGACCATGTCGCAGGCATGGGATTGCGCGACCACATCCAGATCTTCCGAAAACGCGACGGTCGAGCGGCCAAGCGCCGCTCTTTCTGCGTTGATCTGCTCCTGAAGCGCGGCGATCAACTCGCCACCTGCCGGGGCGCAGACCGGGGCAAGCGACTGTTCGACCGGATCGGGAATGGACGGATCGCCGGTCGGAACCATCGTGACCTGACGCTGCGAATCCGGTGCGGCGGCGAAATTCTCGGGCGAACAGGACGCAAGGGCGGCAAGAGAAGCCGCTCCGATGACGGTCGCGAAATGAAGGGGGCTGCGGATCATGAGGACCTCTCAGGGAAGAACCCGTTGGTTAACAAGCTGAAATCCAAACGCCGCCCGGCTTGACCGGGTTCCGCGCAGATCTTTCCAAACCCGGACTTGTCAGAACGCGGCCTGCGCCGTAAATGCCCTGCATGACCCAGCATCAGCGCCTTCTCATCATCGACTTCGGTTCTCAGGTCACCCAGCTTATCGCGCGGCGTCTGCGCGAACTGGATGTGTATTGCGAGATCCATCCCTATCAGAATGTCACCGACGCCACACTGGCCGAAGTTGCGCCGAAAGCCGTGATCCTCTCGGGCGGTCCCGACAGCGTGACCCGCGAAGGCAGCCCACGCGCACCGGATGCGCTCTGGTCGATGGGGGTGCCGGTCTTTGGCATCTGCTATGGCCAGCAGGTGATGATGACCCAGCTTGGCGGGAGGGTTGAGGCGGGGCATCATGCCGAATATGGCCGGGCTTTCGTTACCCCCGCGCAGGGTCACAAGAAGGACGGGATCTTCGCCGGGCTGTCGGATCGCGAACAGGTCTGGATGAGCCACGGCGACCGGGTGACCGAACTGGCCCCAGGTTTCGAGGTGATCGGCACCTCGCCCAATGCGCCTTACGCGATCACCGCCGACGAATCGCGCGGTTTCTTCGCCGTGCAGTTCCACCCCGAGGTGCACCACACGCCGAACGGCAAGACCATGCTGGAGAATTTCATCCGCATGGCGGGCTTCACCGGCGACTGGACGATGGCCGCCTATCGGGATGAGGCGATCCGCAAGATCCGCGAACAGGTCGGCGACAAGAAGGTCATTTGCGGCCTGTCCGGCGGCGTAGATTCCTCGGTTGCCGCCGTTCTGATCCATGAGGCGATCGGAGACCAGCTGACCTGCGTTTTCGTCGATCACGGATTGCTGCGGCAGAACGAGGCCGAGGAAGTCGTGACCATGTTCCGCGACAATTACAACATCCCGCTGATCCATGCCGATGAATCCGATCTGTTCATCGGCGCTCTGGAGGGCGTCAGTGATCCCGAGGTCAAGCGCAAGACCATCGGCAGGCTGTTCATCGACGTGTTCCAGAAATACGCCAACGGGATCGACGGCGCGGAGTTTCTGGCGCAGGGCACACTCTATCCCGATGTGATCGAAAGCGTCAGCTTCAGCGGCGGGCCGTCGGTCACCATCAAGTCGCACCATAATGTCGGCGGCCTGCCCGAGAAGATGGGGCTGAAACTGGTCGAACCGCTGCGCGAGTTGTTCAAGGACGAGGTCCGCGCCCTTGGCCGTGAACTGGGCCTCCCCGACAGCTTCATCGGCCGACACCCCTTCCCCGGTCCGGGTCTTGCGATCCGCTGCCCCGGAGAGATCACCCGCGAAAAGCTGGACATCCTGCGCAAGGCCGATGCGGTCTATATCGACCAGATCCGCAAGCACGGGCTTTACGACGAAATCTGGCAGGCTTTCGTGGCGATCCTGCCCGTCCGCACCGTGGGCGTGATGGGTGACGGGCGCACCTATGATTACGCCTGCGCCCTGCGTGCGGTGACTTCGGTCGATGGGATGACGGCGGATTACTATCCCTTCACCCATGAATTCCTCGGCGAGACCGCGACACGGATCATCAACGAGGTGAAGGGCATCAACCGGGTGACCTATGACATTACGTCAAAGCCACCCGGCACGATTGAGTGGGAATAGGTCCCGGACCTATTCCTTCGCACCCGGCTCCAGAAAATCCGGGGCCTCGAAAGCGGGATTCGGATAGGTGTAAAACCCCTCACCCGAGCTGATGCCCAGTTTGCCCTTGTCGATGAATTCGGTCTTGAAGAATTCGGCCTGCTCGGCGGCGTTCTGATCGCCCTGCTCGCCAATCCCCTGCAGAAGGTGATAGCAGACCTGCATCCCGACCTTGTCGATCATCTCGACCGGGCCGGTCCCACCCATGCAGATCCGCCAGACCCGGTCGATATCCTGCGGACTGCCGACGCCGTTCCGCACCAGTTCGATAGTGGCCCGCATCAGCGGAATCAGCAGCGAGTTGAGGATATATCCCGGCTGCTCCTTCTGCACCTGAACCGGAACCAGCCCGATTTCCCGCGCGAATTCCGACACGGTTTCCCGCAGCGACGGATCGGTTTCCGGGGTCAGCATGACTTCGCCGATATTGGCCTCCCAGACTTTCACGCAGAAATGCAGGGTCAGGAATTTCTTCGGACGGTCCACGAAAGGCAGCATCGCACTTGGCAGAAGCGACGAGGTATTCGTGCAGAAAATCGTCTTTTCCGGCGCAAAGCCAGAGGCTTTCTCCCAGAATTCCTGCTTGATCTTCATATTTTCGGGCACCTGCTCGATGACCATATCGGCATCCGCAAGCGCCGCCTGCAGATCGGTGGTGCCGCTGATACGCTGCCGCGCCGCCTCGACCCGATCCCGGCTTTCGCCACGTTTTTCAACGAATTCATCCATATATGAGGAAAACAGCTTATCGCCGTTCTTCAGCCCTTCCTCGAATGCGTCGTAAACATGCACAGTCTTGCCATGCCACGCAGCCTGCCACGCCACTTGTGAGCCCATGACACCGGCACCGGCAATGACCAGCTTCTGAATACTGCCCATAATAATCTTCTCCATCTGAACGAATCGCATTTGCCGTCAGCTTAACAGCACCGACCCGAGGCCTGTCCACCTCTCCCCGCGACCGACCCGCCGGTTTCGGTTGCCACATCGAAAGCAACGCAACTTGACAAATCCGGCGGCGCCTTCCTGCCATCCGCAAGGCGGTAAAGGCAGCGATCTTTCGCTTTGGCACCTGCTCTGATCTAATAGCTTCAGCGACCAGAGTTTCAGGGGCGGTTCCATGTTTTCAATCGGAGAGATTTCCCGGCGCACCGGCATTAAGGTGCCGACGATCCGGTATTACGAACAGATGGGCCTGATCGCGCCTGCAGAACGGACCGAGGGCAATCAGCGCCGCTATGACGGTGACGGGCTGGCGCGGCTGGGTTTCATCCGCCATGCGCGTGAATTGGGCTTTTCCATCGAGGCGATCTCGGCATTGATGGAGTTGCAGGACCATCCGGACAGGTCATGCCAGCAGGCAAACGACATCGCCTCGGCGCAGCTTGCCGATGTTCAGCGCCGCATCGCCCGGCTGAAAGCCCTTGAAACCGAGCTGTCCCGGATCACGAAAGGCTGCAATGGAGATGGCGATGCAGGCGATTGCTATGTCCTCAGCTCGCTTGCCGATCATCAGCTTTGTCAGGGCGAGCATTGACGTGGGCTATGTTCGGATGAAACGCCCGATCTCGCTGCGCATCCCCATGAAACTTGCAGCATGGTCAGAAAAACGGAGCGTATCATGATCCGAATCGGTATTGGCGGCTGGAATTTCCCCGAATGGCGCGGCGGCGTCTTCTACCCTGCGGATCTGCCGCAAAGGCGGGAACTGGAATATGCCAGCAGCAAGCTTGGCAGTATCGAGATCAACGCCACCTATTACCGCACACAAAAACCCGAAACATTCGAGAAATGGCACGATGAAACGCCGGATGATTTCGTCTTCTCGCTGAAAGCCATCCGCTTCTCGACCAATCGCCGCGTTCTGGCCGAGGCCGGGAAAAGCATCGGGAAATTCCTCGATTCGGGGCTGACCCGGTTGGGGAGAAAGCTTGGTCCGATCAACTGGCAGTTTGCCGAAACCAAAAGCTTCGATCCGCAGGATTTCGGCGATTTTCTGGCGCTTCTGCCGCCAGAGAAAGACGGGTTGCCCCTGCGCCACGCGATCGAGCCGCGCCATCCCAGCTTCGCCGACCCGCGCGCCGCCGATCTATGCCGCGCCCGCAATATCGCCCTGATCCGCTCAGGGGACAGTAAATTTCCCGATATCGACGCGGATACAGCCGATTTTGCCTATCTCCGCATTATGGGAACGAAAGATATCGAACAGGGATATGACCAGCAGGGTCTGGACCACTGGGCCGCCGAGGTACGACGCATGGCGCAGGATCGCGATCTTTACCTTTATGTGATCTCAGGCGAGAAACATCGCAACCCGGCCTGCGCGATGGCCCTGATCGAGAGACTCACATGAGCTGTAATTGCGGACAGACCCACGCCCCGATCTCTGGCAATGGGCGTCCGGCCCCATCGAAGGGCCAGATCGCCCTGTCAGGACAGCTCATCTGCGCCAATGGCGAGGAATTGTTGACGGTTCTGGAACATCTCCCCGCCCATATCGCCGCCAGTCGCGCCGAGCTGGGTTGCCTGTATTTCGATATCGTCCAGACAGAGGATCCGCTGATCTGGCAAGTCGAAGAGCTTTTTGCCGATCTTGACGCTGTCAAAGCACATAAGACACGGATCACCGAAAGCACTTGGGCGGAAAAAACAGCCGGGATCGCCCGCGATATCCACCGGATCGACGGCTAGGACTGCAGTTTACAGATCCGCCTGATGGCAGCACCATACCCATCGACACCAAGCCCGGCAATCACCGCATCCGCCCGCTTGCTGACATAGGAATGATGCCGGAACGGTTCACGCTTGTGGACCTGGCTGATATGCACCTCGATCACAGGCCCTTCATAGGTATTAAGCGCATCCAGAAGCGCCACCGAGGTATGGGTCAGCGCCCCCGGATTAATCACGATCCCGGCGGTCGTTCCCCGCGCCTCATGAATCCAGTCGATCAGTTGACCTTCCCAGTTCGACTGTTTCTGCTCGATTGAAAAGCCCTCGGCACAGGCCGCCTGCGCCAGTGCTTTGACATCGTCCAGGTTCTCATGCCCGTAAATTTCAGGCTGACGCTGGCCCAGAAGGTTCAGATTGGGTCCGTTCAGGACAAGAATGGTTTTCACATCGCGCTCCATCATTCAGTTGAGCATTGATATTTGATGAACGGTGTCCGCGTGGCAACCCGGTCATACAATATCCGCCCGGCATAATTATCCTCGGCAGTCAGCCAGTAAACCGTGTTCACGCCCCGCTCTGCCGCCGCATCCCTGACCGCCGCGATCAGAGCCCGCCCGACCCCTTTTCCCCGGGCTGCGGGCAAAGTGAACAGATCCTGCAAATAGCACACGCCTTCAGGCCGCCAGAGATTGGGATGAAACACATAATGGGTCAGCCCGACCAGCTCTGCGCTATCTTCCGCCACCAGCCCGCGAAAATCCCCGGCCTCACCGGAAAGTAACCGGCTGAAAGCAGTGTCGAAAAACGACTGCGGCCGGTCTTCATATCCGTAAAACACCTGATACCCATGCCAGAGCGCCTGCCACTGCGCCCGGTCATCCTCCTCAACCGGCCTGATCCTCATCGAAAGCTCCTATTCAGCCTGGCGCAAATATCCCGGGGGTGAGCGCCCCGGCGCGAGGGGGCTGCGCCCCCTACCTGCCCTGCCGCCGCGCCATGAGTGCCAGCTTCTCGAACAGCGCCACATCCTGTTCATTCTTCAGAAGCGCCCCATGCAGTTTCGGCAACATCTGATCCGGCGCAAGCTTCAGATCCTCGGGCGACAGATCTTCTGCCAGGATCAGCTTCAGCCAGTCCAGAAGCTCCGAGGTCGAGGGTTTCTTCTTCAGCCCCGGCACCTCGCGGATCTCGAAGAACTGCGTCAGCGCCTGATCCAGCAGGCGCGGCTTCAGGCCCGGATAATGGACGGACACAATGCGCGAGAGGGTCTCGGGATCGGGGAAGCGGATATAATGGAAAAAGCAGCGCCGCAGAAACGCATCCGGCAGTTCTTTTTCATTATTTGAGGTAATAACGACCACTGGCCGGTGCGACGCCTGCACCGTCTCGCCGGTCTCATAGACATGGAACTCCATCCGGTCGAGTTCCTGAAGAAGGTCATTAGGAAATTCGATATCCGCCTTGTCGATCTCATCTATCAACAAGACAACTTTTCCCGAAGCCTCGAATGCCTGCCACAATTTTCCCTTACGGATGTAATTGCAAACGTCATGCACGCGCTCATCGCCAAGCTGGCTGTCGCGCAGCCGGCTGACCGCGTCATATTCATACAGCCCCTGCTGCGCCTTGGTGGTGGATTTCACGTTCCATTCGATGATCGGCAGGTCAAGCGACGCCGCAACCTGCCGTGCCAGTTCAGTTTTTCCCGTCCCCGGCTCTCCCTTGACCAGCAGAGGACGCTCAAGCGTCACGGCGGCATTCACGGCCATCGCCAGATCGGGCGGCGCGACATAGGTTTCTGTTGAAGCGAATTTCATGACAGTTCCTTCTGCGTGACCCGCGCAACCTATCCACCGGCAGGGATCACAGCAAGGATGCAGGGGCGCGAGTTGAAAGAATGGGCTAGTGACAAGCGCTCCGGCTTCCTTTAAGGGATGCGCCGAGGACCGGGGGACAGGCACCTCGATCCGTCGGAGGACGAATGAAACAGCAGATTTTCCTGCCCGATGATTATCGCCCAGCCGAAGACGAACCGTTTATGAACGATCGCCAGCTGGAATATTTCCGCCGTAAGTTGGAGGCTTGGAAGGCCGAACTTCTCGAACAATCGGCCGAGACCCTTGAAGGGTTGCAGGACAGCGCACGCAATGTGCCGGATCTTGCGGATCGCGCCTCAGAGGAGACCGACCGGGCGCTTGAGCTTCGCACCCGCGACCGTCAGCGCAAGCTGGTCGGCAAGATCGACGCAGCCTTGCGCCGTATCGGCAGCGGCGAATACGGCTATTGCGAGGTCAGCGGAGAGCCGATCAGCCTCAAGCGTCTGGATGCGCGGCCAATTGCAACAATGACTGTCGCGGCACAGGAAAAGCACGAACGCCGTGAGCGTGTGCATCGCGGGGACTGATCCCGGGCGCTGACCGTGCGGATTTCTGGTCGGTCAGCCTGTATGTCTTGCAGGATTGTTATCGGCAATCGGCGAAGAGCATCGCGTGACCGGATGCGGAGCGCAGCAATGATCCGCGGGCGGCTCTGCAGAGCCAGACCCCTGTGTGGCAGGACACGGATGACAGGGTTCCGACCATGAGCAATCACCTTGCGGGCAGGGAAATCTTCATCATTGGCGGCGGCATTGCAGGGCTGACCGTCGCTTTGGCCCTCGCGCGGCGTGGGGCAGTGGTTGAACTGTCCGAACGTGCGGGAGCCTTTCGAGAGGTCGGCGCGGGGTTGCAGATCTCTCCCAATGCCGGATTCGTTCTGGATGCGTTGGGCGTGTTGCAGGATCTGAAACAGGCATCCGCCCATTCTCAGGGTGTTATCCTGAATGACAATCACGGGCGGCAAGTGGCGAAACTGCCTCTGGCATCACGCTTTCCCGGAAGTTCTTTCCGTTTTATCCACCGCGCCCGGCTGGTCGAGTTGCTGGAACAGGCGGCGCGTCAGGCAGGTGTCAGGATTACGCTTGGGCAAGAGGTCACCTCGTTTCCCGAAACCGGCCTGATCATTGGCGCGGACGGGCTGCATAGCCGCGTACGCGCATATCTCAACGGTCCGGCAAAGCCGTTTTTCACAGGTCAGACGGCGTGGCGGGCGGTGATCGACGACGACACGGACGATATATTCGCCCGAGTTTTCATGGGGCCGGGTCGGCATCTGGTAAGCTATCCCCTCGCGAACGGGCTGCGGAATATCGTTGCGGTGATCGAGCGACCCGACTGGACCAGCGAGGGGTGGTCGCATGAAGACGATCCTCAAAACCTGCGCGACGCCTTCGCCGGGTTTGCGGGGCCGGTTCCGGGCTGGCTTGAGCGGGTCACGCAAACCGGGATCTGGGGGCTGTTCCGTCATGAGGTTGCGCCCCGCTGGCATGATGACCGCCATGTCATCCTCGGAGATGCCGCCCACGCGACCCTGCCATTCATGGCACAGGGCGCGGTCATGGCGATCGAGGATGCCTGGGTATTGGCCGCGTCTCTGGACGCAGATGAGGACCAGCAAGCCGCCTTGTCCCGATATCAGACATTGCGGGAAGCACGGGTGCGGCGTGTCGTGGACATGGCGAATAAGAACGCCCGGAATTATCACCTTCACGGCCCGGCAAGGCTGATCGCGCATACCGGGCTGCGGGGTCTCAGCCGGATTGCGCCATCCGCCCTGATGGCGCGATTCGACTGGCTTTACGGCTTTAACCCCGTCAAAGGGAACACCGCATAATCGCTCAGGCCGCGTCCTCGACCGCCGAAACGATACTGTCCACGACCTCGCGCAGCATGGCTTCGTCCTCGGCCTCGGCCATGACGCGGATCAGCGGTTCGGTGCCGGATTTGCGGATCAGCACCCGGCCAGAGCCGTTCAGCCGCGTTTCCCCGTCAGTAATCGCCTTCTGGACATTGCCTGCCGCCAGAGGGTCCTTGCCCGCAGCATAGCGCACATTCTTCAGAAGCTGCGGCACCGGGTCGAACTGATGGCTCAACTCCGAGGCGGTCTTGCCGGTATCGGCCATTGCGGAGAGGAATTGCAGACCGGCGATCAGCCCGTCTCCGGTTGTGGCATAATCGGTCATGACGATATGGCCCGACTGCTCTCCGCCCAGATTGAAGCCACCTTCGCGCATCCGCTCGACAACATAGCGGTCGCCGACCTTCGTCCGCTCCAGCCGCAGCTTGCGTGACTGAAGATAGCGCTCAAGCCCGAGATTGGACATAACCGTCGCGACAAGCGCCCCGCCCTTCAGCCGTTCCTGCGCGGCCCATCTTCCGGCCATCAGCGCCATAAGCTGATCGCCATCCGCGATCCGGCCCTTCTCGTCGATAATCACCACGCGGTCCGCATCGCCGTCGAGACAGATCCCAAGATCCGCCCGCCTGTCCAGCACCATCTGAGCGGCAGCCTGAGGATGGGTCGAGCCGACCCCGTCATTGATGTTCCGCCCGTCCGGCTCTACCCCGAGGGACACGACATCGGCACCCAGCTCATACAGCACATCCGGCGCGGCACGATAGGCGGCCCCGTTCGCGCAATCCACCACGACGCGCAGCCCGTCCAGCCTCTGACCGGCGGGGAAAGTCGTCTTGGCATATTCGACATAGCGCCCGCGCCCGTCATCGATGCGCCGCGCCCGTCCGATGCGGGCAGGCTCTGCGGGGCGGATCTGGCCGGACAGGATCCGCTCGATCTCAGATTCGGCATCATCGGACAGCTTGAACCCGTCCGGGCCGAAGAACTTGATGCCGTTATCATCCGCAGGGTTATGGCTGGCCGAGATCATGATGCCCAGATCCGCCCTCATGGAGCGGGTCAGGAAGCCGACCGCCGGAGTCGGCACCGGCCCCAGCAACAGCACATTCATGCCGGTAGAGGTCAGCCCCGCAGTCAGCGCATTTTCCAGCATATAGCCGGAAAGCCTTGTATCTTTTCCGATCACCACGCGGTGTCCGTTGCGCCCGTCACGCCGGAAATAGCGACCGGCCGCAGCGCCAAGCCGCAGGGCCATCTCTGCCGTCATCGGGTCGCTGTTGGCCCTGCCCCTGACTCCATCCGTTCCGAACAGCTTCCGCGTCATTCCGTCATCCTTCCCGTCACTGCATTCCACAACGCCAATCCCTGTGCGGCGGTTGCCACATCATGCACACGATGCATCTGCACACCCTGCCCGGTCGCCGCAAGCGTCACGGCAAGCGAGCCGGGATCACGCTGCCGCGGATCGGGCTGCGCGGCAAGCGACCCGATAAAGCGTTTGCGAGATATCCCCAGCAGAATCGGGCAGCCGATCCCATGAAACAGGCTGATCCGCGCAAGAATGGCAAGATTATGCGCCAGCGTCTTGCCGAAGCCGATCCCCGGATCAATCATGATGCGCTCACGCCGGATCCCTCCCGCCACGGCCCGCGACACCCGCGCTTCAAGCGCGTCATAGACATCCAGAAGCACATCCTCGTAATGCGGATCGTCCTGCATGGTCGCCGGAACGCCCTGAGCATGCATCAGACACAGCCCCGCGCCGCGTTCGGCGACCACGCGCGGCAGGTCGGGATCGAAGTCGAAGCCCGAAACATCGTTGACCAGCACCGCCCCCGCCGCGAGGGCGGCATCTGCAACCCCTGCCTTGCGCGTATCTACGGAAATCGGGACAGTTCCGCGCAGCGCCTCAATCACGGGAACGACGCGCGAAATCTCATCCGGCACGGAAATATCCGCAGCGCCGGGACGGGTGGATTCGCCGCCGATATCCAGCATCGCCGCCCCCGCCTCCGCCAGATTGCGGCCTTGGGCGATACCGTCATAAGAGCCGCCATCCGAAAAACTGTCCGGCGTCACATTGACGATTCCCATCAGCGAGGGCCGATCCATCGCGATACCGCAAACCGGCAAGCGACGGGCGGTCAACCGCTCCAACACCCCATCCGGTGCCTGCCCTGCCTCAAGGATCTGCGGCTGCGCACCGCGCTTCAGCAACTCGACCCGCGAAAAGCCCAGCCACCCGCCGGCAAGGGGCAGATCGCCGCCCTCTTCCGGGATCGGCCGCCAGTAATCCGTCATTCTCCGACCCGGCGCAGAGGAATATCGCTGGCGATATCCGGCATCGCCATTCCTGCGGGCAAGGCAAGGTCCAGCCGCTGAGCGCCCATCCTCTCGGCCAGCCAGAGGGCAATTGCGATGGGATCGGCCTCAAGCCCGGCAATATCGGCGGCCATCCGCGCCGGAGCCCAGATGATGGGCCGCGCTTCCTTGACCGCCCAGTCCAGCTCGGTCCGGTTATCGGCAACGTCCAGCCCAAGCCTGCCGCCAAGCGCCCAGGCTGCCTGATCCAGCGCCAGCAACGCGACGCGGCGCTCATTTCCGCCGCCCGGCAGCGGCAAAGGGGGCGCGTCCGGGGTCAGGATCACGGCGCCATCCGGTCGCGGCGTTTCGGTTCCGTGAAACAGGACTACCGGGGCCAGCATCCCGGCATCGGCATCCACCCGACCGCGCCGCCGGTTCAGGGTCACGCCCAATGCGCCGGGAATGCGGTCCAGCTTTTCGATCGTGACGCGGATATGTCCGGCACGCGGATGGGCCAGAATTTCTGCCGCGATTTTCTCTGCCAGCGTTTCCAGCAGATTGAACCTCTCATCCGAGATTGCCGTCGCGATGGCATCCGTGAGCACGTCATAAGACAGGATCCGGTCCACATCATCGGCAACCCCGACCACAGGGTCAGCCAGATCCACCGTCAGATTGAAACGCAGCCGCTGAGTCCGGCCACGTTCCGATTGAAACGCGCCGATCTCGGCGTCGATCACGTAATCCCGCAGGTGAATCTGATCCGGCTCGTCCATGAGACTCCAATTCCAAAGAAACAGCCCCGCCGCAAGGGGCGAGGCCAGTCAGACAGGAAGGAAACGCCCCCGGACCAGCCGTGGGCGAATGCCGGTCAGTTGGAGGCCACGCGGCGGCCATTGCGGTAAAAGATATGGCTGCCGATCTGGGTGGTGCGGGTGAAGCGACGCGACCAGGACGGACGGACCTGCGTCGTATGGAAATAGGTCGCACCATCGGTCAGGGTACGGGCGGCTCCGGCAAGTGCCTCTGCCGCGATCTGGCGGGCACGGGCTGCGGCAGCCGCGTTCGACATGCGGCGACCCTTTTTATAGCTGAACTGCCCGCGCTGATGCACGACACCGCAGACCGAGTTCGGGAAAGCGCGGCTATCGACACGGTTCAGGATCACCTCGGCCACGGCACGCTGACCGCTGCGGCCTTCGCCGCGGGCTTCGAAATAGAGCGCCTCGGTCAGGCAGGCGAGCGAATCCGATCCGCCGGAACGGGCTTGGATCAGGGTTTCGGGACCCTGAGCGGGGTCGGCATTGGCGGCAATCGGGGCCGCAACCGGCGCAGCAACGGATATGCTCAAAACAAACGCAGCCAGTTTACGTGTCAGCGACTTCATCTGGATGTTTCCTGTATCTCGGGCTTCGGGCAGATCGCTGCCCTCTGGTAGACGCGGTAGCTACACAAAGCGGATCCGCGCTGACTACCCGAGAACCCGGCATGTTCCCGATAAAGAGGTTCTGCACAGGATTCAGGCAGAATCCCGCCGACCGTTTGGGCTTCATTTGGCGAATTCACGCCATTTCGCAGTCGCAGAAAAATCAGAACGGTTGGTAAATCACCGTTTTACCGTGTTTTCGCCGTTCTGCCCCGAATCGACTCCTGCGCCGCAGCAAGACGGGCCACAGGGACACGGAAAGGCGAGCAAGAGATGTAATCCAGCCCGGCGCGGTGGCAGAATGCGATGGATTGCGGATTGCCGCCATGTTCGCCGCATACAGAGATGGTGATCCCGGCATCGACATCCCGCGCACGCTGCGTACCGATCAGCAGCAACTCTCCGACGCCATCCTCATCAAGGATATGGAACGGGTCCTCATCGTAAACGCCCTGCTGGACATAATCCCCCATGAACCGCCCGGCATCGTCGCGCGACAGCCCATAGGTCATCTGGGTCAGGTCGTTCGTCCCGAAAGACAGAAAGGCCGAATGCCGCGCGATATCCCCGGCGCGGAGCGCGGCGCGGGGTGTTTCGACCATCACGCCAAGCCGGAAGGCGAAATCATTCCCGGTTTCGTTGCGCACGGCAGCGGCGACCGCGTCGATTCGGTTCTTCACGATTTCGACCTCGCGCCGGGCGCTGACCAGAGGGATCATGATTTCCGGCACCACAGGTTCGCCCGAGCTTGCCGCAGCAATCGCCGCCTCGAAAATCGCGCGGGCCTGCATGTCGTAGATTTCAGGGATGGTCACGCCAAGCCGGACGCCGCGCATCCCCAGCATCGGGTTGAACTCGCTCAGCGCCTCGATCCGGCGGCTGACATCCGAAATCGGCAGATCCAGAGATTCCGCCAATTCACGAATCCCGTCGCGCTCCTGAGGCAGGAACTCATGTAAGGGCGGATCGAACAGCCGGATCGTCACCGGCAGGCCCGCCATGATGCCGAACAGCTCAGTAAAGTCCTGACGCTGGATCGGAAGCAGCCTTGCAAGCGCGACGCGGCGATCATCCGGGCTGTCGGCAAAGATCATCTCGCGCATGATCGGCAGCCGCATTTCATCGAAGAACATATGTTCGGTCCGGCACAGACCGATCCCCTCGGCGTTGAACATCCGTGCGGTGCGAGCATCTTCCGGCGTATCGGCATTGGCGCGGACACCCAGATCGCGGGCCTCGTCCGCCCAGTCGAGAAGCTTGCTGAAGCAATCGTCAAGCGCCGGTTCCAGCATTTCAGCCGATCCGGCAAGAACCTCGCCCGAGGTCCCGTCAACGGTGATTTCATCGCCCTCGCGGAAGCTGCGCTTCCCGGCGCGAAGAATCCCGGCGCGGGCGTCGATGCGGATTCCGCTTGCGCCGACAATGCAGGGAAGGCCCAGACCCCGCGCGATCACGGCCGCATGACTGGTCATGCCGCCGCGTTCCGTCAACACGGCAACAGCCGCATGCATGCCGCGAATATCTTCGGGCGAGGTCTCACGCCGGACCAGGATACAGGACTCACCACGAGCCGCGCAGGCCTGTGCGGCGGCAGCCGTGAAAACGATCCGGCCCGTCGCCGCGCCCGGGCTGGCGTCGATGCCGCGCACGATGATGTCGCGCGGCGCTCGAGGGTCCACCTGATAATGCATCAGTTCGGACAGGGCGCGAGGCTCGACCCGCATCACGGCCTCTTCGGCGGGGATGATCCCGTCCTCTGCCAGATTCACCGCAATCCGAACCGCCGCGCGGGATGAACGCTGCACCCGAAGCGCGTCGATGATCGACAGGCGTCCATCGGAAATAACGAACTCGATCATCATTTCATCGCGCAGACGAATCCGCGCGGCGCGGCAATATTCAACGAGATCGGCGAACAGCCCGGGTGCGGCGTCTTCAAGGGCCGGGCCGCGCTCATCCGTGGTGAGATACAGCGTTTCGGCGCCCTGCCCCCGGGTCTCGCCATGCATCTGCCCCCTGAAACGACCACTGATCCCTGTCGCCCCGGTCACGCTGTCGATCAGTTGTATCGTCCCCGAGCCGGTCAGCCCCGGCCCGACCGCCAAGGCCATCTGCTGAACCACCAGCCCCAGAGGCGCATCCCCCGGAGCACCCTTGGCCTGACGCAGCATCCGCGCAGTCGGCGCATCCCATGCCCGCGCCATGGACCGCAGGACTCCGGTCAATTGCCGGATCGGGTCCTGAGGGAATTCCTCATCCATTTCAGAGCGATAGGCGGCAAGTGCACGATCCAGCGCCCCCTCTCCGCTTTCAGAGAACATGTCAGGGTCAAGCCGCGCCACATTGATGGCATAGGATTGCACGAAGGCCAGATAAATCGCGTCCGCAGCATCCTTGCCGTGGCTTTTCTTCAACCGGCGATAGCATTCATCGTTGATACCGACATTCAGAACCGTTCCCGGACCGCCCCATTCCGGCTTGACCGCAGAGGGCCGCACGATGACAAGCCCCTCGCCATTCGCGAACAGCGCACCTATCGCGTCGGCATCGGGCATGGCACCCTGTGCCATCGCGCGGACCGCTTTTGCGGCAATGGCAAAAGAACGCGGCACCGGCAGGTCCATCCGTACCAGACGCTGCAGGCATTTCGCCCGCCAGCCATGCACAGCGGTATCGATCCCCGAATCAGAGGTGATCTCGACAATATCCGAAAGCTCAACAAAGCGTGTCATCCTGCGGCCACATTACGCATGGCTATGCATTTGCTGCAAGTGCGAGATCGGCATTGTCGGCCCCGCCGGGGCACCGCTAAGATGCGCAGGATCGAATGGAGGCAGCAATGAGACTGACGGAACTCGCACATGGTGGCGGATGTGGATGCAAGCTTGGCCCGGCAGTGCTGCGCGATCTGCTGGCCGATCAGCCGATAGGACAGATGTTCCCGCAGCTTCTGGTCGGAAACGCCGAATCCGACGATGCCGCTGTCTGGCAGATCGACGAAAACACCTGCATGATCGCCACGACGGATTTTTTCATGCCGATGGTCGATAATCCCCGCGATTTCGGTCGTATCGCCGCGACGAATGCGATTTCCGATATTTACGCGATGGGGGGCCGCCCGGTCATGGCTCTGGCGATTCTGGGGATGCCGATCAATGTCATAGACCCCTCGGATATCCGCGAAATCCTTGCGGGAGGTGCGGACATCTGCGCCGAGGCCGGAATTCCGATTGCCGGAGGCCATTCCATCGACGCGCCCGAGCCGATCTATGGGCTGGCGGTGATCGGGCTGTGCGCACCGGGCGATCTGCGCCGCAATGGCGGAGCCTTGCCGGGCGATGCGCTGATCCTGACCAAGCCGCTTGGCGTCGGGATTTATTCCAACGCGATCAAGAAGGGTATCGCTACAAAGGCTGATATCGCCGAGATGATCGACAGTTGCACGACGCTTAACCGAATCGGGCAAGATCTGTCCAAACGCCCCGAGGTTCACGCCATCACGGATGTCACAGGTTTCGGCATTCTGGGCCACGGAATGGAGATGGCACGCGCCGCCGGATGCGGATTGCGGATCGAACGCGCCGCGCTTCCCCTGCTGAACCGGGCCGCCGAAATGGCGCAATCGGGATTGCGGACCGGAGCAAGCGACCGGAACTGGGATGCGGTCGGCGACAAAGTGACCCTGCCCACGGGCATCACCGAAGCAGAGCATACTCTGCTGACCGATCCTCAGACCTCTGGCGGGCTTCTGGTATCGGTTGCGGCGGATGCTGCGGAAAGCGTGCTGGACCAGATCTGCAGCGTTCATCCAAAGGCCGCGATCATCGGCACCGTGATCGAGGGTGCCGGGATCGAAATCGTCTGATCCGGAAGGGTCGGAGTCAGCTCAGGCCGCGCCCTGCCAGTAACGGGGCCACTCCCGGCATTCTCTCCCGGAACTCCAGCCAGAGCTGATCCGCGGGGCGCGAGCCTCCGCGTGACAGGATCGAGGCCTCAAGCTTCCGCGCGGTCTCGGGGTCAAAAATATCCCCGGCCTCTTCAAACGCGGCGAAGGCATCGGCATCCATGACCTCGGACCAAAGATAGGAATAATAGCCCGAAGAATACCCGTCGCCCGAGAAAACATGCGCGAAATGCGGCGAAGCATGGCGCATCGGGATTGCGTCCGACGCGTCCAGAGCCTGCAATATCTCCGCCTGCCGGGCCATCGGATCTGCCGGAGGCTCTCCTCGGTGCAGGCCCAGATCGACAAGGGCGCTTTGCAGATATTCAAGCGTAGCGAAGCCCTGATCGGCATTTCCTGCGGCAAGAATACGGTCGCGCAGTTCGGGCGGAAGCGCCTCTCCGGTCTCGGCGTGGCGGGCATGGTTGTCCAGAACCTCGGGCTGCTCAAGCCAATGTTCGTAAAGCTGGCTTGGCAATTCCACGAAATCCCGCGCGACCGAGGTGCCCGAGATGGACGGCCAGCTTACATCCGAAAGGATATGATGCAGCGCATGGCCGAATTCATGGAACAGCGTCCCAGCATCGTCCCATGACAGATATGCGGGCGCACCGGGTTCGGCGGGTGGCGTGAAATTGCAGATATTCGTGACAATGGCCCTCTGGCCTTCCCCTATCTTGTGCTGAGACCGCAACGCACCGCACCATGCCCCCGACCGTTTCGAGGGCCGCGCGAAATAATCCCCAAGCAAAATTGCCATTTCGCGGCCGTCACGCATGACCCGCCAGGCCCGGACATCAGGGGACCAGAGAGGCGCATCGAACGCCTCGAATGACAGACCGAAAAGGCGGCTGGCCACGTCGAAAACGGCACCCAGCATCGCATCGAGCGTCAGATAGGGTTTGACCTGCGCCTCATCCAGATCATGCTCGGCACGCCTGCGACGTTCTGCGTAATAACGCCAGTCCCACGGCGCAAGCGCGGCATTCAGACCGTCTTCCTGCATCATCGAGGACAGTTGCGCAGCGTCCTCATCCGCGCGTTTTTTCGCGGCGTTCCAGACCTCTGTCAGCAACTCCTCGACACGCCCGGCACTTCCGGCCATTTCCGGTTCCAGCTTATAGGCCGCAAAATCCTCATAGCCCAGAAGCTGTGCGCGTTCATGACGCAGGGCGAGTATTTCGGCGATGATGCCGGTATTGTCGGTTTTCGCGCCACCTGCGCCGTCGCCCGATCCACGCGCGACCCAGGCCCGCCAGGTCTGTTCGCGCAGCTCCCGGTCGTCAGCATATTGCAGAAACGGCACGATCAGCGACCGGCTGAGCGTCACCACCAGCCCCTGCCGGTCGCGTTCCCGCGCTGCTGCTCGCATGGCAGAGATCAGCCAATCCGGCAGGCCGGACAGACGATCCTCGGGAACCGGCATGACGAAATCCCGTTCATCCGCCAGAACATTCTGCCCGAAATCCGTATAGAGAACCGCCAGACGCTGCCGGATCTCGGCCATGCGCTTGCGATCCGCGCCGGTCAGCCCGGCTCCGGCACGGCGGAAATCACGCAGAGCAAGCTCGGTGATCCGGCGATCTTCCGGTGCCAGATCGTCAGCGCTTTCCCAGACCAGAACCACGCGGTCGTAAAGCCGCTTGTCCATGCTGACCTTGCTGCCATGCGCCGCCAGAAGCGGAGCGAATTCGCGGCTGAGTTCCTCGCGGCGCTCATTCGAGGCGACACCGATCAGCGTGTAGAAAACCGCGCAAACATTGTTCAAAGCCTCATCCGCCGTCTCAAGCGCGGCAACCGTGTTTTCAAATGTCGGGGCTTCGGAATTCGTCGCAATCGCCTCGACAGCCGAATCGGCACGGGCCAGAGCGTCCTGCATGGCAGGCGCGAAGTCCTCATCCTCGATAAGATCGAAGCGCGGCAAGCCGTATGCGCCGCTCCATTCTGTCAGTTCACGATTCATGGCGGTCTCCTTCGGGGGCGAGCCTATGCTTCGGGCTGCGGCTGCGCCAGCCCGGAACAGACCGGGCAATCGCTGCGCCGGTGCAGCCGGATCTTGCGGGTCTCGCCATAAAGCCCGTCATAGATCAGCATCTCTCCCCGCAGAACCGGCCCAGCGCCGGTCAGATGCTTGATTGCCTCAAGCGCCATCATCGAGCCGATCACCCCGGGAAGCGGTCCGGCCACACCCGCTTCGGCACATGGCAAAACCAGTCCGGGGGCGGGAGGTTCGGGAAAGACGCAGCTCATACAGGGCGCATCCCGTGCCGGATCATAGACGGTCAACTGCCCCTCCCATTGCGCAATCGACCCAGAGATCAGCGGCACTCCGGCGCGGACACAGGCGGCGTTTATCGCGGTACGGTCCGCGAAACTGTCGCCTCCATCCAGAACAAGGTCATGATTTGCGATCAGATCGGCGTCGTCCTCACCGATCCGCCGTTGCAGCGCCGCGATCTCGACATGAGGGTTCAGCGCCCGCAAAGCCTCGGCAGAGAGCGCCGCTTTGGGCTGACCGGCATCGCGGGTGCGATAGATGATCTGGCGTTGCAGGTTCGAGACACTGATCACATCAGGGTCGGCAATGGTCAGCCTGCCCACACCCGCCGCCGCCAGATAAAGCGATGCAGGCGCCCCAAGCCCGCCCGCGCCGATCAGCAGCACGGAAGCATCGCGCAGCCTTGCCTGCCCCGGCCCGCCGATTTCGCGCAATACGTAATGCCGCGCATAGCGGTCCAGCGTGTCATCCGCAGCACCGGCATCTGACGGAACTTCGTTCGCCCGCGCCTGCGGATCGCCCCATCGCGCCTCTGCCCCGGCGCGGAGCCTGCGAAGAACCGCCATATAGCCCAGAATGATGGCCAGAAACACGCCGGTCGCCAGCCATGTCCGGATATCCGCGTTGCTGAAGCTTCTTATCTCGGCCGCAGGTGCCGCCAGCATGAAGCCGAGCACCACCAGCCACATGACCAGCAGACCAAGCAGGACGCGCAGAACGCCCCACCCCATGATCCATGCAACCGCCGCCACGCTGAGCAAGCCAAGCGGCAGAAGCAGCGCCATGTACTCAGCCCCGCCCGGTAGAGCCGAATCCGCCGCCGCCGCGTCCGGTTTCGCTGATATGCGCGGTCAGCGAGAAAGAGGCACGCGAGACCGGCGCCACGACGATCTGCGCAATGCGGTCGCCATGTCTGATGGTCAGCGGACGGTCGGACAGGTTGATCGCGATCACGCCGACCGGTCCGCGATAATCGGCATCAATCGTGCCGACCCCGTTGACCAGAGACAGCCCGTCACGCAATGCCGCGCCGGACCGCGCCCTGACCTGCACCTCATAGCCCTGAGGGATCTGCATTTTCAGCCCCGTCGGGATCAGCCTGCGCTCAAGCGGAGCCAGAGAGATCTCGCCACCGCCAAGATCCGCCCGCAGATCCGCACCCGCCGCGCCCTCGGTTTCATAGGAAGGAAGCGGCAGATTGGGATCGGCGCCATCATCCCTGAGAATCAAAATTTCCGGATTCATCTGCAAAAGGCCGCCCGAAGGCGGCCCCCTTTTTACTGACCGGCCCTAGCGGGGCGCGATCATCATGACCATTTGCCGGCCCTCAAGCTTCGGCATGTTCTCGATCTTGCCCGCCTCGCCGATATCGTCACGCACGCGGTTCAGCAGGTCCAGTCCGAGATCCTGATGCGCCATCTCACGGCCACGGAAGCGCAGGGTGACCTTCACCTTGTCGCCCGCCTCAAGGAACTTCATGACATTGCGCATCTTCACATCATAGTCATGCGTATCCGTACCGGGACGGAACTTCACTTCCTTGATGTCGATGACTTTCTGCTTCTTGCGGGCCTCTGCCTCGCGCTTCTGCTGTTCATATTTGAACTTGCCAAGATCCATGATCTTGCAGACCGGAGGGGAAGCGTTGGGCGATATCTCGACCAGATCCAGGCCGGCCTCCTGAGCTAGTTCCAGACCGCGCGACGGCGAAACGACTCCGACATTTTCTCCATCCGCACCAATCAGGCGGATTTCGGCAACACGGATTCTTTCATTGACGCGGGGGCCAGAGTCACGGTTCGGGGGCGGCGCATTATGTGGACGACGAGCTATGGTCGGATTCCTTTTATGGTGAGTTGAATGGCGGACAAAATAGGCAGTAAAACGGGCGCTTTCAACCGGATTCACAATTTCGCGCGACGATCTGACGGGGTTTCCGCGGGCATTGGCTTATGGCAGAACAACCGCAAGATGCTGGAAGGCCGCGCATGAACAGAATGATTGCCTTGACCATTGCCCTGCTCGCGCTTGTAAGCGCGGGATGGTGGGGCTGGTCCAACCCTGAGCGTTTGCCAGAGCGCTTGCGGGATTTCCTGCCCGAACAGGCGCAGCCCGAAGACGCGGTTTCATCGGAAGACCCTGCTGAAAATGAGGCTTCTGACGAGACAGTAAGCGAATATGCAGAACCCGACATGACGGAGATCACCGAAGCGCCCGTCGAGGAACCGCCGCAACCGGCAGAGCCCGAATCGACCCCTGCCCCGCGCGACGCAGCGCTTCCGCCAGAGACAGGCAGCGAGATGGCGCAGGAAACCGAACGGGTCGCCGAAGCCGCTATCGCTGCCGCGAATGCCAGAGCACGCGCCGAAATCACCGCCGAGGCCGAGCAACGCGCATTCGAAGAAGCGCGTGCATTGGTAAGCGATGCGGTTTCACCCCTGCTGAACGCAGAGGATTTTTCGACGGTGGCGATCCGGCAGCGGATCGCGGAACTGCACGTCTCCGCGACGCCGCTGACAAGCCGGGAAGTCGATCGTCTGACAGCGCGAATCGAAACCGTTCTGGCCGAGGCAGATGCGCACGAGAGTACTCCGACATTATCCGTCTCGCCAGAAACTGAGCAAAGCGCTGAAGCGGCAGAAGACACTGCGGATGACAGTCCGGCGATCACTCCACAAGCCGATAAAGCGACCTACATCGCACAGATCAGGGATCTGCTTGATGGCTGAGCACTTGCAGCACTTTCTGAACGGAAATTCCAAGCTTCTTGTCGGACCGATCGCAATCATCATATGCGAGGACAATATCGAGATCCACTCAACACTGGATCACGTCTGCATGCTGGGGTTTCGCACGATCCTTGCCGTCTCGCCGGAGCCCGTTGCTAAGCTGAATAAAACAGAAGGGGTGTATAATCTGCTCTTTGATACGCGCCATCCCCATGCTCATGTAAACGCCGTCAATGCCGTGAACGCGGCCGCACCCGCGGGAAGTTGGATCTATTACGGCTATAATGCTGAGTATCTGTTCTTTCCGTTTTCCGAAACAAGGCGTATCGCTGAGATGCTCGCCTTCAATGCCGAAGAACGGCGTAGCGCCGTGCTGAGCTATGTAATTGATCTTTACGCACCGGATCTGTCGCGCTTCCCCAATGCAGTCAGTCTTGAAGAAGCGATGTTCGACCGCATCGGATATTATGCGCTCGGTCGCAAGGATCCCGACGGAAAAGTAATGGAACGACAGCTTGATTTTCACGGCGGACTACGCTGGCGGTTCGAAGAATTTATCCCGGAATCCCGCCGCCGTATCGATCGGATCGCCCTGTTCAGATCACGCGAGAGCTTGAAGTTGCTGCCCGATCACCGGTTCAGCGACGAAGAATATAATACCTATGCCTGCCCTTGGCATAACAGCCTCACTGCCGCCGTAGCATCTTTTCGCGTCGCCAAGGCATTGGTCAACAATCCCGGCTCGCGCGATGAAATCCCGGGCTTCACATGGCGCAACTCATGCCGGTTCGAGTGGCGTGCACAGCAGTTGATGGATCTGGGACTGATGGAGCCGGGTCAGTGGTATTGAGCACAAGCTTGCACGTGACGCAGCGCAAATGATAAGCGTCGCGTCACCTGACACAAAACGCCAGCCAATGGAGGGCTGATCCAGGCATGCCGATGCAGAAAACCCAATTCGACAAGGATGATTTGCTGGCCTGCGCCCGCGGTGAATTATTCGGCCCCGGCAATGCGCAGCTTCCCGAGCCTCCGATGCTGATGATGGACCGTATCACCGATATTTCGGAAGATGCAGGCGCTCATGGCAAGGGACACGTTATCGCGGAATTCGATATCACTCCCGAATTGTGGTTCTTCGACTGCCATTTTCCGGGAAACCCGATCATGCCGGGATGCCTTGGGCTCGACGGGCTTTGGCAGCTTACCGGCTTCAATCTGGGCTGGCGGGGCTGGAAGGGTCGCGGCTATGCTTTGGGCGTCGGTGAGGTCAAACTGACCGGCATGGTCCGCCCCGACCGCAAGATGCTGACCTATAAGGTGGATTTCACCAAGGCAGTGCAGACGCGCCGCCTGACGATGGGCGTTGCCGATGGCATTGTCGAAGCGGATGGCGAGGTGATCTATCAGGTCAAAGACATGAAGGTCGCCCTGTCGGAAAGTTAACAACAGGATTTCGCCGCTCCAGGCCGCAACCCTAGAAATTCAGATGAACAATTCCTATCTCCTTGTATTCAAGGAGGTATTGTTTTGCATTTTTTCACGTTCAGAAGAACCGTTCTCGGAACAATTTGTTTTATTCTCCTCGCGGTGCTGCTTGGTGCGGCAGAAGGCGACATCACGGATCATTTCGGTGAGGGCAAGATCGGGACCGTGGTTTCCGGCATTTTGCTGGCGCTGATCGGGCTGACCAATTTCAGGATCTGGCAAGTACGCAGATCCGGGCAACCCTTCCGCCTGTCCGCCCCGGAAAATCTGTGGCTTCTGCTCTCCGTCGCGTTTTTCTTTCTGTTCCTCGATGAAAGCTTTCAGATTCACGAGGCGATGGACCAGACCATTCATCGGATTACGGGAATAACTGAAACCGCCGTGACCGACCGGATCGACGATCTGATCATCCTCGCCTATGGGCTGATCGGCGTCGCGATATTGTTCTTTTACCGCCATGAGGTGACACGCATCCCCGGGCTGGTGCCATTCATGGTTGCCGCCTTCGCGCTCACGGTACTGCAAACCGGCTTCGATGCACTGAGCAACGGAAACGAGTTACTGACTTGGTTCGGTCTGCCCGAGGGACTGGCGGAGTCACTCTATAACTGGGCCAATATCGCGGAAGAGGCGCTGAAGCTTCTTGCAGAGGCCGCGCTTCTGGCCGGATTTGCCCATGCGCTGCGCTATCTTCGCGGCGGATCACCCCGGAACGCGGCACCCGAAGAGCGGTCTAACGAAACGGCCCGGATGGAGTGAAGAGACAGGGCCGCGTCGCACAGGCTGAAAACATGGCAAAAACAATGCGGTGCACTGGCGGGGTTGTGCCTTTGTCCCCACGGGACTATCTCTAGGATCAACGGGGCAAGACCCTTGAACGAACGGGAAGAGGAGCGTGAATGCGCCGCGTCGTCATCACCGGGTTGGGGATCGTCTCACCCATTGGAAATAATGCCGAAGAGGTCACTGAAAGCCTGAAGCAGGGCCGCTCGGGCATCGTCTTCGCGCCTGACTATGCCGAGCACGGCTTTCGCAGTCAGGTTCATGGAATGCCCCAGATCACGCTTGAGGATCATATCGACAAGCGCAATCTGCGCTTCATGGGTCCGGGTGCCGCCTATAATTTCATTGCGATGCAGCAGGCGATTACCGATTCCGGACTGGAAGAGAGCGATGTCTCGAACCCGCGCACCGGGCTTGTCATGGGATCAGGCGGCCCGTCCACATCGAATTTCTTCGATGCGCATCAGATCGTTATCGAAAAAGGCGCCCCAAAACGGATGGGACCGTTCATGGTCACGCGCTGCATGTCGTCGACCAACTCTGCCTGTCTTGCCACCCCGTTCAAGATCAAAGGCGTGAATTATTCGATCACCTCGGCCTGCTCGACATCCGCGCATTGCATCGGCAACGGAGTCGAACAGATCCAGATGGGTAAGCAGGATATCGTCTTCGCTGGCGGCGGAGAAGAGCTGGACTGGACGCTCTCCTGCCTGTTCGACGCAATGGGTGCGATGTCCTCGAAATATAACGACACCCCGGAGACCGCATCCCGGCCCTATGATGTCAGCCGTGACGGATTCGTCATTGCCGGTGGCGGCGGCGTTCTTGTGCTTGAGGAACTGGAACACGCCAAGGCCCGTGGCGCGAAGATCTATGCCGAGGTTACAGGGTATGGCGCGACGTCGGACGGGTATGACATGGTTGCGCCCTCTGGCGAGGGTGGCGAAAGATCCATGCGGGTGGCGCTTGAAACCCTGCCGGAGGGCCGCAAGATCAGCTATATCAATTCGCATGGCACCTCGACCCCGGTTGGCGATATCGGCGAGATAAAGGCGATCCGCCGTGTCTTTGGCGAAGGGACGACCCCGCCTGTCAGCTCGACCAAATCGCTGACGGGTCACAGCCTCGGAGCCACCGGCGTTCACGAAGCGATCTACTCTTTGCTTATGATGCAGAATGGCTTCATCACCGCCTCTGCAAATGTCGCCGATCTTGACCCCGAACTGAAACCCGAGGAAATCGCCACACAGCGCGTCGATAATGTCGAATTCGACTCGGTCCTGTCCAACAGCTTCGGCTTTGGCGGAACCAATGCGACGCTGGTGATGTCGAAATACGCGGAGTGACAGCAGGATGGGCGATCTTCTGAAGGGCAAACGCGGTCTGGTCATGGGGGTCGCCAATGACCGATCCATCGCCTGGGGGATCGCCAGAGCACTTGCCGACCAGGGTGCGGAACTTGGCTTTTCTTATCAGGGGGACATGTTCGCGCAGCGCGTGGCCCCGCTGGCAGAATCGCTCGGCTCGGATCTTCTGGTGGATGTGGATGTCACCGATGATGCCAGCCTCGATGCGGCGTTTTCGAGGATTGAGGAGCATTGGGGGAAGCTGGATTTCCTGATCCATGCCATCGCCTATTCCAGCAAGGATGAGCTGACGGGACGGTTCATGAACACCACCCGGGCGAATTTCAAGAATTCGTTGGATATTTCCTGTTACTCTCTGATCGACATCGCACGGCGAGCGCATCCGCTGATGTCCGAAGGCAGCTCGATCACCACCCTGACTTATGGCGGATCGAACCGCGTGACCCCGTTTTATAACGTCATGGGGGTTGCGAAAGCCGCGCTTGAGGCGAGTGTCCGCTATCTGGCCAATGATCTGGGTCCGGACGGCATCCGGGTCAATGCGATCAGCCCCGGCCCGATGAAAACGCTGGCCGGCGCCGCAATCGGCGGGGCACGCAAGACATTCCGTCACACCGCTGCGAATGCGCCGATGCGCAGCAACGCGACGCTGGAAACCATTGGCGGCACCGCCGTCTGGCTGACAAGCGATTGGGCCGCCGCCACCACGGGTGAGATTGTCATGGTCGATGGCGGTTATCACGTCCTCGGCATGCCGCAGAGCGAAAACCTGTAACGCCGGACCGGGGCTCTGCCCCGGACCCCGGGATATTTGAACCAGGGTGAGAGATGAGCGATTTTTTCGAAGCGGATGACGGCGCGAAGCTGGCCTATAGCGATGAGGGGACCGGGCTGCCGGTACTGTGCCTTGCTGGTCTGAGCCGCAATATGGCCGATTTCGACTATGTCGCCCCCTATCTGGATGGGTGCCGGATGATCCGCATGGATTATCGCGGACGCGGTCAGTCGGATTATACCGGGCTGGCCAGCTATACCGTGCCGCGCGAGGCTCAGGATGCGGTGCAGTTGCTTGATCATCTGGGGCTTGAGAAAGCTGCCGTGCTTGGCACGTCGCGCGGCGGTCTGATCGGATTGTTTATGGCGGCGACCGCGCATGACCGCATGTCGGGGCTGTGCCTGAACGATGTCGGGCCGGTGGTCGAACAGACAGGTCTTGAGCGGATTTTCGAGTATATCGGACGTAATCCGAATGCCCGCAGCTATGAGGAACTCACAGCGAAACTGCCCGCTGCCAGCCCCGGTTTCGCCAATGTGCCGGAAGGCCGCTGGATTCAGGATGCGGAACGCCATTACTATGAAACGCCGGACGGACTGAAGATCAAATACGATCCCACGCTTCGCGAGTCGTTTATTGCCGCGTTTGAGGGCGATGCACCGGATCTCTGGCCGCTCTGGCAGGCGACGCAGGGCTTCCCGGTGGCGCTTCTCCGTGGGGCGAATTCGGATCTTCTGTCACCCGAGACCGCGGCTGAGATGCGGCGGCAACGCCCGGATCTGATCTTTGCCGAGGTGCCTGACCGTGCGCACATCCCGTGGCTGGATGAAAGCGAAAGCCGAAAGGTGATTTCGGACTGGATTGCGGCGGTGAAGGAGGCTGGCTGAGTCCTGACAGGGTTCAGCCGGTGTAGCAGCGCGGGCGGAAACCCTGTCAGGCCGGGGCTTTTCGCAGCCACTCCTGCACGACACAGGCCGGTTCATCCGTGCTGAGGGTCATGCAACTGCGCTTTTCCCATTGCCCTTCCTCGGGCCGGGGGAAAAATGTGTCTGCGTCTTCGACGGCCATATCAACCTCGGAAATCAGCAGGCGGTCGGCCATGGGCATGAGGTCCCGATAGATCCGTGCGCCGCCGATACCGTATATCCGCGCATAACCTGCCCGTTGCGCCGTGCGGATCGCGGTATCCAGATCGGAAACGGCATGGTCCGGCGCATCAAGCGTCGAAGAGACCACCAGATTCAGCCGGTTCTTCAACGGCCTGACCGGCAGGCTTTCCCATGTCCTGCGACCCATGATCAATGCGCCTCCAAGGGTTTCGCGCTTGAAGAAGGCCAGATCCTGGGGAATGTGCCAGGGAATATCGCCATCCCGGCCAATCGCATCGTTCCGGGCCCGGGCAACGATCAAAGTCAGCATCAGACCGCCACCGGCGCCTTGATCGCGGGGGCGGGATCGTAGTTCAGAAACTCGAAATCCTCGAACCGGAAATCGAATATGGATTCGGGCGTCCTGAGGATGCGCAGTTCCGGGAGCTTGCCGGGTGTTCGGGCAAGCTGGGTTTTCACCTGCTCCATATGGTTGGAATAGATATGCGCATCGCCGATCGTATGGATGAAATGGCCCGGCTCATAGCCTGTGACCCGCGCCAGCATGGCCAGCAACAGCGCATAAGAGGCGATGTTGAACGGCACGCCGAGGAACATATCCGCGGAACGCTGATAAAGTTGCAGATGCATCTTGCATCCGATGATCCGTACCTGCCACAGCGTATGGCATGGCGGCAGCGCCATGTCCGGCACTTCGCCGGGGTTCCAGGCGGACACGATCAGGCGGCGGCTATCCGGTGTTTCGCGGATATTATCGACCAGATCGGCAATCTGATCGACCGGACGGGACAGGAAAAGCGGCTTTCCATCCTGCGTCTGTCCGGTCGGTTGCAGCGCGGGGAAGCGACGCCATTGATGACCGTAAACCGGGCCGAGATCGCCGTTTTCATCGGCCCATTCGTCCCAGATCGAGACCTTGTTCTGCTTCAGATAACCGATATTCGTGTCACCGGCCAGAAACCAGAGAAGTTCATGGATAATCGAGCGCAGATGCAGCTTCTTCGTGGTGACAAGCGGAAACCCCTCGGCCAGATCATAGCGGCTCTGCATCCCGAAATATGAAACCGTGCCGGTGCCGGTGCGGTCGGTGGACAGCTCGCCATGTTCCAGAACTGTCTTCAGCGCCTGATGATATTGCTGCACGGATCTACCCCTTTTCCGGAACCTTCTTCCTATCGTCTCATGTCGTTTAGACAAGCCAAAACATGTCCCGCGACCCGGAGCAGATCCCTGCCAGGATTCGCCGTTTGAAGCTTGCACTGCCTCATGTCAGAGTGACGACGAATTCTGATTGGGAAAGGACATATCATGGCGCTGCGCTATCTGCACACAATGGTACGCGTGAAGGATCTGGATAAGACAATGGATTTCTTTCGCCTGCTTGGGCTTGAGGAAACCAAGCGGACAGAAAATGAAAGGGGCCGGTTCACGCTGGTTTTCATGGCCCCTCCGGGACAGGAGGATTGCCCGGTAGAACTGACCTATAACTGGGATGGCGATGAGGGGCTTCCCTCGGACAGCCGGCATTTCGGTCATCTGGCGTATCGCGTCGATAATATTTACGAGATGTGCCAGAAGCTTATGGATGCGGGCGTGACGATCAACAGGCCGCCGCGCGACGGGCATATGGCCTTTGTCCGCAGTCCCGACAATATCTCTATCGAGCTGCTTCAGGACGGACATCTCGATCCGCAGGAGCCCTGGGCGAGCATGGAAAACACCGGCCATTGGTGATTTGACCGACAGGATCCGGGTGGAATTGTGTCCTTCGGGGGGCTTCATGCAGATGCGTTTTGTGGTGCCCTCCCCAATGATCCCCGCCGGGTCCGGCATGTCGGACCCGGGCACAGGCAAGGCGGCAATCCGTCAGTAGATATATCTTATCTGCTCGCTCCAATATCTCTCGATCCGCCGCCATTGCAGGTTGACGCGATGCAAGGGTGGATCGTCGAATATGCCTGTGGCCACCAGGTCTTCGGCGTGGCGGGCAAAAAGCTCTCCGATCTGGTCGCGGATCGCCTGACCTTCGTCGGTCAGCCGGACCCGGACCGAGCGTCGGTCCTGATCACTGCGTTCATGATGAACATAGCCCATCCCGACCAGTTTCTTGAGATTATAGGACACATTCGAGCCCTGATACATGCCGCGCGACCGCAATTCGCCCGCCGACACCTCGGATTCGCCCAGATTATACAGAAGCAGCGCCTGCACCGGGGTCAGGTCAAGCCGACCCACCCGTTCGAAATCATCCTTGATCAGATCGAGCATCAGCCGGTGAAGGCGTTCAAGCATTTGCAGGCAAAGAAAATATTCCTCAACCTGGTCGATTTCGGCTTCGCTGTCCGTCTTTTTCTGGGCGGCTGTCATCATCGTCATCCCTTCGTTACGGGCAGGATGACGTCAAAAACCGAATCTCCGGTTAAATCCCGGGTCTATTTCTGCGGCTTATTCGTAAAATGCTCTGTATCGGCGGAAAACCGGCCGAAAGCCGCCTGCGAAATCACATCCAGCACAGCGGAAATCTCTTGCGGGCCTGCCGTTTCGCCGCGCGACCGGGCGACGATCCAGCGATACAGATCCTGATCGTTCTCGGACATGACCATTTCATATTGCGTCAGCAGATCATCGGGCAGATCCGGCAGTCTGGTATCCGCGAAAGGGCCGAGAATCAGGTCCATCTCTTTCATCCCGCGCCGCCAGCTTCGCATCCGCAGCCGCTTCAGGCGGGTTTCGGGGGTTTCCATCATCTGCCTCACTTGTCGCCGGTCATCGCGCAGCCTATTACGGACGGGTTCCATTTCCAAGGAGCGCAGCATGAGCTTCCTTTCAGACGCTATCGCCCGGATCAAGCCCTCTCCGACCGTCGCCATGACCGACCGCGTTGCCGAATTGCGGGCAGAGGGGCGCGACATTATCGGGCTTTCGGCCGGAGAACCGGATTTCGACACGCCCGAACATATCCGCGAAGCAGCGAAGGCGGCGATTGATGCCGGTCACACGCGCTATACCGCCGTGGACGGGATGGCTGCGCTGAAACAGGCGATTGCTGACAAGTTTCAGCGCGAGAACGGGCTGGATTATACGCCCGACCAGATCAGCGTCGGAACTGGTGGCAAGCAGATCCTGTTCAATGCCCTTCTGGCCACGATCAATCCCGGCGATGAGGTGATCATTCCCGCGCCCTACTGGGTCAGCTATCCGGATATCGTGGCCCTTGCCGGAGGTGTCCCGGTGATCGTCCCCTGCCCGGCCGAAACAGGGTTCAGGCTGGACCCCGAGGCGCTGAGACAGGCAATCTCGCCACGGACCAAATGGCTGATCCTGAATTCACCCTCTAACCCGTCAGGCGCGGCGCTTGATGCCACGCAGATGCGGGCGCTGACCGATATATTGCTGGAATTTCCACATGTCTGGGTTCTCGCGGACGATATTTACGAACATCTTGTATTCGATGGCTTCCAGTTCGCGACGCCCGCTCAGGTCGAGCCCCGGCTGAAAGATCGCATCCTGACCATGAACGGTGTCAGCAAGGCCTATGCGATGACCGGCTGGCGCATCGGATACGGAGCCGGTCCGCGCGAGTTGATCCGGGCGATGGCGAAGCTTCAGTCGCAATCCACCTCGAACCCCTGCACGATCAGCCAATATGCGGCGCTTGCAGCCCTGACCGGCCCTCAGGACTATATCCAGACCTCGCGCGAGGCGTTTCAAAGACGACGCGATCTGGTGGTGGAAGGGCTGAATGCCTGTCCGGGGCTGGAATGCGCGACGCCTCAGGGGGCGTTCTATGTCTACCCCTCGGTTGCCGGGCTGATCGGCAGGCGATCTGCCGCAGGCACTCTCATCGCGAATGATGAGGACTTCGCCAACGCGCTGCTTGACGAAACCGGGGTGGCGATCGTCTTCGGCGCGGCCTTTGGGCTATCGCCGCATTTCCGCGTCAGCTATGCCGCCAGCGACGATACATTGCGCGAGGCAATCCGCCGGATCAGAACATTCTGCGAGGGGTGTCAGGAACCCTGATCCGGCCTGTGCGTTTCCTGTCGCCAAATAACAAGGAGGCAGAAATGCTGGATCATAACGCACTTGTTGTCGTCGCTGACGGCCATCAGGCACGGCTTTTCCGGAACACGGCGAAGCAGGGTCTGGAGCTGTCCGAGATCGAGCAGCTGACACCGAAAAACCTTGCCGATGAGGGCTCTGGCGCGGCCCCGCAAGAGCGTTCTCCGAAGGATGAGGACGAGGCCACCTTCGCCAAGCAGCTTTCCGAGCGGCTCAACCGCATCGCCCTGCGTCATAAGGCCGAGCAGGTTGTGGTGATTGCGGACCCCTCGACACTTGGGACGATGCGCAAGCATTATCACAAGGAGCTGGAGGCGATGCTGGTGAAGGAACTCGCAAAGGATCTGACGCATGCCTCGGCGCAGGATGTCGAGAAGGCGCTTTCCTGACAGACAGGATACGGCCCGCGCGGAATTGCGCGGGCCGTTTTCTACCATTGCCATGTCGATAGCCGGCTGTCCTGCGGCACGTCAGGCATGAAGCTGCGCCCCCGGCGCTGAGGTCGCTGAATCGGGGCGGCACCATCCAGACCGATATCGTGGCGAAGATGGTCCGGGATCTCACTCAGACTGTATAACAACCTGCGCTTCTGATGGCGTTTCTCCTGCCACATCGCCAGATCATAAAGCAGACGCGCAAGCGTGGATTTCATCTGGCAGCTATGCTGTTCATTCTGCGCAACAAGGGTCATCTTATCCTCCTTTACCAGACATGCTCGCCATTTCCTCATAAAGCGGGCTTTTGCCACCTGAGGCGCCTGATCGGGCATTTCATCAAGATTGTTCCGGCCTTTCACCGGGGATCTTCGCCTTGGCGTTGATCCATGACCCAAAGATGATAGCTTTGCGCGGTAATAGCCAACAAAACGCCGGAAACCCGGCATAAGGACAGCTTATGGAAATCCCGCCCCTTGCCGCGCTGCGCGTCTTTGACGCCGCCTGCCGTCAGCTTAGCTTCACCCGCGCGGCGGAAATGCTTGGCATGACACAGGCTGCCGTCAGCTATCAGATCAAGCTGCTGGAAGAACGTCTCGGCGGACAGCTTTTCCTGCGCAAGCCGAAAGGGCTGGAACTGACCGAGTTGGGCCGCCGCTATGCCGGGCCGACCTCGGATGCGTTCGATCTGCTGCGAGAGGCGTTTTCCGGACAAAGCGATCAGCCCGAAACCATGTCAATTTCGACGATGACCACGGTCGGAAGCAACTGGCTGTCCCACCGTCTGGGCCGGTTTCAGATGCAGCATCCCGAACTTGCCGTACGGCTGGAAACGGATGACAAGCTGACCGATTTCGCACGGCAGGATATCGACGTCTCGCTACGCTATGGGATGGGCAAATGGGACGGGCTGATCGCGCATGAGTTGTTCCCATCCGAGCTGACGCCTGTGATGACGCCCGCATATCTGGAACAGCACGGCCCGCTCCGCAGCCCCGAAGATCTTATTCCGCTTCGCTGGCTGAACAACACGCATCGCGGATGGGAAGAATGGCTGGCGATGAATGGTGTCCCGAGATATTCGTGCATTTTTGAACGCCGCCTCGAATTGCAGGCGCAGTCTCATCTGGGCCGAGCGGTTCTGGCGGGGGACGGCATCGCCCTGCTCAACCCGCGATTCTTCCGGATTGAGTTGACCACAGGGACACTGGTTCAGCCATTCAGATCATGCTGGCGCGGTGAGAAAAGCTATTGGCTTGTCTATCCGCCCGCGCGCCGAAACCGTCCTGCAATCAAGGCATTCCGTCGCTTTCTTCAGGATGAGGTCGAAGCCGAAAACCGCTGGCTTGCCGAGTGGCAGAAGACAGACGCGCTATCTGCGTAACGTCTTATCGGGCGGCGTTCGATGATCCGGAAGCGATCCGGAGCGATCATCCGCTGGGTCTCCCAGATGACGGGGAACCTTGAAGCGGCGGTTCTTTTCCGCCCGCCGCTTCACCCAGGCGTCGAACCAGGCCGAAAACCGGGCCGGCTTTCGTTTACAGCGCGGTCCAGCCGCCATCGACGCTGATCGTGGTTCCCGTGATCTGCGCCGCCGCGTCCGAGCACAGGAAAACCGCCGTGCCGCCCATTTGCTCAACCGTGGCGAATTCCTTCGACGGCTGCCGCTCAAGCATGACGTTCTTGATCACGTCCTCGCGGGACATGTCGTATTCCTTCATCGTGTCGGGGATCTGGGCTTCGACAAGCGGGGTCAGCACGTAGCCCGGGCAGATCGCATTGGCGGTGATCGGTTCCTGCGCGGTTTCAAGCGCGGTCACCTTGGTCAGCCCGACCACACCGTGTTTCGCGGTGACATAGGCCGATTTGAAGGGCGACGCGGTCAGCCCGTGCGCCGAGGCGATATTCACGATCCGGCCCCAACCCGCTGCACGCATCTTCGGCAGAGCCGCTGCGGTGGTATGAAACGCCGAGGACATGTTGATCGCGATGATCGCGTCCCATTTATCCTGCGGAAAATCGGGGATCGGCGCGATATGCTGGATGCCCGCGTTATTCACCAGAATGTCGCAGGACCCGGCCTTCTCGATCAACGCCCGGCACTGGTCTCCCTTCGACATATCTGCCTGGATATAGCGTGCGGTAATACCGAACTCGGCCGCGATCTCTTCGGCCAGCTTGTGATCGGCATCATCGTCTGAATAGCTGTTCAGCACGACATCAGCGCCCGCGCGGGCGAACTCGCGTGCGATCCCCAGACCGATGCCGGAATTGGATCCGGTCACGACCGCCGTCTTGCCCTTCAGTAGATTCTCGAACATGGACTCGCTCCATCCGTTGATTTCGTCGGATTTGTACGCGCCCCATCTGCCGATCACAACCGCAGCCTGTCGGTCTGCCAGCTTCACAAAAAAAGCGCCCGCACAAGGCGGGCGCAAGTCATGAGGCAGGTTTCATACAGGCAAGAAACCTATCGAGCAGTGAGTCATTTATAGGCGAAACCGTGCGCGAGTCCAAGGCTGTTATTTGTCACGGTAAACCGGCTCGGCTAGTCTGCCCTTTGAATTCACTGGCATTTGCCGCATGGGAGCCGACGTCGCGATGCGAATCTTCAAAAAACCTAACGAATCCGCGATCAGAAGCATGTTTACGGTCGGTTTCCTAGCATGTGCCGCTGTTGCAGCGATGCCGCTGACAAGCCTTGGCGAGCCCGCTCATGGCATCGCGATGTATGGCGAACCCGCGCTGCCGGAAGGATTTTCTCATCTGCCTTATGCGAATCCGGACGCCCCGGCAGGCGGAACGATTCGTTTGGCCGAATCGGGCAGTTATGACTCGCTGAACCCCTGGGTCCTCCGCGGAAACCCGGCCTGGCCGATTTTCACCATGCCCGGCGTGGTCGCGGAATCGCTGATGCTGCGTTCCCTGGACGAACCTTTCACGCTTTACGGCCTGCTGGCCGAAACCGTCGAAACCGACCCTGATCGGAACTGGGTCGAATTCACCCTGCGCCCCGAAGCGCGGTTCTCGGACGGCACTCCGGTGACCATCGAGGATGTGATGTGGTCCTATGAAACTCTCGGAACACAGGGCCATCCCCGGTATCGCGGCGCATGGTCCAAGGTCGAGAAAATGGAGCAGACCGGCGAGAACAGCATCCGCTTCACCTTTAATGTCCGGGATCGAGAGCTTGCCCTGCTGATGGGCATGCGCCCGGTCCTCAAGAAGGCCCAATGGGAGGGCAAGGACTTCGCCACGCCGGGAATGGAGCCGCCGATCGGGTCCGGTCCCTATATCATCGAACGCGCCGACCCCGGCCGCTCTCTGACGCTGCGCAAGAACCCGGACTGGTGGGGCAAGGATTTGCCGGTGAATCAGGGGCTGCATAATCTCGATACCGTCATTTATGAATATTTCGGCGACAACAATGCGATGTTCGAGGCCTTCAAGGCAGGCGATATCGATGTCTGGCGCGAGCTGGATATTACAAGCTGGCAGAACGAGTTCGATTTTCAGCGTGCCGTCTCGGGTGAGATCGTTCAGTCCGAAATCCCCAATAACCGGCCGTCCGGTATCATGGGGCTGGTCATGAATACGCGAGAGCCGCTTTTCGCCGACTGGCGGGTGCGGCAGGCGATGATCGAGGCGTTCAACTGGAAATTCATCAACGACACGCTGAGCGGAGGACAGGAAAAGCGGATCACCTCGTATTTCGCGAATTCCTCATTGGCGATGCAGCCCGGTGCGCCAGCCGAGGGCCGTGTGCGCGAGCTTCTGGAACCCTATGCGGATCAGTTGCTGCCGGGAGCACTGGATGGCTACGCCCTGCCCGAAGGATCGGAACAGCCGGTCGACCGCCGCAGCATGCGCCGTGCCATCGGCCTGCTGGAAGATGCGGGCTGGACGGTCAAAGACGGCGTCATGACCAATGCCGATGGCCAGACCTTCACCTTCGACATTCTGCTGAACCAGTCGGGAAGCGCCATGTCCACCGCCTCGGAAATGCAGCAAATGGCGGATATTTTCGTTCAGGCGCTTGGGAATATGGGCATTCAGGCGCGTGTCACCATGCTGGACAGTGCGCAATATATCGAACGGACCAACAGCTATAATTTCGACATGACCTGGTATGATCGCGCCTTGTCGCTGTCGCCGGGGAATGAGCAGCTTCTTTACTGGGGCTCTGGCGGGGTGACGGCACCGGGGACGCGGAACTTCATGGGCATCGCCTCGCCGCCTCTGGAAGCAATCATCTTTGAGATGGTCAATGCAAAGGGTCCCGAAAACTTCACCGCCGCCGTGCGGGCGCTTGACCGGATGCTGACGACGGGGCGCTATGTTATCCCGGCAGGATATTCGCCGGTCAGCCTGCTGGCGCATGAGGCCACGCTGAAATTTCCCGACACGATCCCCGTTTATGGCGATTACCCCGGCTTCCTTCCCGAAACATGGTGGCGCGAAGATGCTGCACAATAAGGGAACCCTCGACGGGTGACTGCCGTTTCGGCCTCATAACGCGTGAACGTAACCGACCCGCGTCGATCAGAAGGAGTTTCGCCATGAAATGGCATCATGTCGCCGATAACTGGTCCGCATTTTACGAAGCCATCATCGACCGTTGGCCCTCTGCCGACGATGCCGATCTGGATGAGATCGACGGGGATCAGCGCGCCTTCCTGCGCTATATCGCCGAGATTGAGGGGCTGGAAACCGAAGAGGCCCGCGAGGAAATCCGCGAATGGCTTGCCGGTGAGATTCCCTCGGATGTCGTCATGGATGAATCTCATGACGATATCTCGATCCGCAACTCGTCCAAATATGTCGGCGAAGGCGAGGACGAATATGACGACGATGCACGTTTCGGCGATGATAACGAGGGTGGCGAGACAGACTAGCTCAGCGGTGAGATACGCACCATGTGGTTATCCCATGACAGATCGTGCCGTGCCAGAAGACGCAGCCCGTCCCTATCCGCCGCCCAGACAGCGCCTGCGCCATCGGTCAGTGTAAAACTGTCCCTGCCCCGTGCCGCCGCACCGCAGATATCCGCCCGTTTCATCGTGGCAAGATGTGCGCCGGACGCATCATGGATCATGACCACGCCCCCGACCGGAGAGGTGATCGCGATCAGCCCTTCCGGCGTCGCGGCAATCGAGCCGGCATAGAAATTCATCGCATAGGCATCCTTCGCCGCCGGAGCATGGCAGGTCAGCGGTCCGTCCCCGATGGCCAGCCCCAAAAGCGGCACCGGATCGGCTTTCTGACCCTGCCACTGCATCGCAAAGGCAATGCCCGCCGGAAGCAAGGCAAGATGCCGGATCGAGTTCTGCGCCAGATCAGCCGCAAATTCGCGCTTCAACAGCAGCCCCCCATCCGCATCGAGAATCGCAAGATTGGGCCGCATCCGGTCGAGATTCAGCGGTGTCCGGTCCGTCGGATCGGTTTCAATCCCGCCATTTGCCACGACCAGATTGCCATCGGGCAAAAGCCGCAACTCATGCGGCCCGATCCCGTGGCTGTCCCATTCATCCAGACGGCGATATCTGTCGCGCACGTCCCAGACCCCGATCCTGCCGACAGAGCCTTCGGCAACCACCTCAGAGGTGTAAAGCAGGCTCCCATCACCGGAAAATGCGCCATGCCCGTTGAACTGACGCCCGGCAGGCGGCGTCAGGCGGCGGATCACCTCACCAGTCCGGCAATCGAGCACCAGCCCGAACGTGCCCGGCCTGCGTGCAAAGGCGACCGCCTCGGCCCGGTAGGGATGCGCCGCAGCAGCATGACCGCGATCAGGCAGCGACACAGAAAAGGTGATCCGGCCTTCAGCATCTAT
Organism: Paracoccus aerodenitrificans; assembly: GCF_027913215.1. GTDB lineage: Bacteria > Pseudomonadota > Alphaproteobacteria > Rhodobacterales > Rhodobacteraceae > Paracoccus > Paracoccus aerodenitrificans. The sequence continues at coordinate 942,294 of NZ_CP115784.1, read as the reverse complement.
GCCGTGCATCGCATAGCTGCCATCCGAATGTTTTGCCGCCGCGACCCAGTCCGGAGCACCGACTGACGCCCATCCCCTGACCGGCAGAATCGCGGCTGCGGCCAGCCCCTTGAGGAGCGTCCTTCGATCCGCCATCAGTCTCCGTCCCGCGAGTTGAAACCGACGCTGAGCCCAAGAGCCTCGCCGATCTCGGTCTCGACTGCCCGTTTAGCTGCACGAACCGCGTTTTGCAGTTCGACGATCCGTACCCTTTTCTCCGGTTCGGCCACACCGGCAAGAATCGGGTCGTCGATCTGACGCGCCAGATCTATGGCCTGATCGAAACCCGCCCGCGTGTCCACCGCATCGGGCCGTATCGCAAGGGCCATGTCGCGCATCCCCTCAAGCGACAAGGTAATATTCCGCAGGCTCCGCCCCGATGCGAGGCTTTCCGCACGCTCGGGGCGAGGCGCATCCTCCGTGCCAAGCGGTCGGCCTATCCGCGTATCGGCGAGATATTCCATCCCGGTGACAAGCTGCGTATAGACCGCCTGCATCGCCTCTTGCCCGGTCAGATAGGTCTGGTTGCCCGCCTCGCCCGCGCTTGTCAGAACCTGCGCAAAATCCGGCCATTTCAATGCAACCTCACCCGTCATCCGGGCCAGATCGGCTGCCGTTGCCCTGCGCAGACGACACAGCCTGTCCTCATCTCCGGTGACGCCGCCGGGATACAGCAGGCGTTCCATCCCGGAGAGGCCACGCGCCGCAACGGAAATACTGGCGAAGCTTTCCGGATCGTCGATGACCTCTGATTTCGAATCGACCAACCCCTGCTGGGTCCGCTGCCCTGAAGACTTCGGATCGGGCCAGAAACTGATCGCCAGCGACCGGCCCTGTTCTTCAACCGGCCCAAGATGGAAATAATCGATCCGCGCCCAGTCATCCCAGATAGCCTGAAAATTCTCTTGCAGATTTTCAGCAGAGCAATCCTGCTGCGCCGCAAGATCAAGCGCCTCGGCCGATTTCGACAGCTCGTCATAGGCCGGAGCAATCACATCCCCGGATATCGACGCCAGATCAGCCATCGCAACAGAGGCTGAGCAGAGCGTCACCGCCCCGGCCAGAAAATATCGCTTCACGATGTTCATCTCATCCCCTTGATTCGCCTGCAGTACCGCCCGGTTTCGGATGAGTGCGGGCGATATCAGGCTGGCAAACGACCCGGGCGTCACCGTTATGATTGGCAGATTCGCCATCTTCGTTCAATGATGCAGGGCCAATGCGTTTATTGGTTGCGCCCGAAGCAACAGCTTCTGCGGAAAAGAAAAGACCCACTGCTGCCGGCGGGTCTTTGTCTTCAATCCGTCAAGCGGCGCTTATTCGTCGGAAATAACATCCTCTTCGCCACCAGTCGTTTCGAATTCCAACCCGTGGCTGGCACGGATCTTGTCCTCGATCTCCAAAGCGACGGCTGAATTCTCACGCAGGAACTGCTTGGCGTTCTCACGCCCCTGCCCGATCCGCTGATCGCCATAGGAATACCAGGAACCGGATTTTTCGACCACACCCGCCTTGACTCCCAGATCGACCAGTTCGCCCATCTTGGAGATGCCCTCGCCATACATGATGTCGAATTCGACCTGACGGAAGGGCGGCGCGACCTTGTTCTTGACGACCTTCACCCGGGTGGTGTTGCCGACCACCTCATCACGGTCCTTGACCGAACCGATCCGGCGGATATCCAGACGAACCGAAGCATAGAATTTCAGCGCATTCCCGCCCGAAGTGGTTTCCGGGCTGCCGAACATCACACCGATTTTCATACGGATCTGGTTGATGAAGATCACCATGCAATTGCTGCGCCCGATCGAGGCCGTCAGCTTGCGCATCGCCTGGCTCATCAGCCGGGCCTGTGCACCGACCTGATGATCGCCCATATCGCCTTCGATTTCGGATTTCGGTGTCAGCGCCGCGACCGAATCGACCACGACCATATTCACCGCGCCCGAACGCACCAGCGTATCGACGATTTCCAGCGCCTGTTCGCCGGTATCGGGCTGCGAAATCAGCAACTCGTCCAGATTGACGCCAAGCTTGCGGGCATAATGCGGGTCAAGCGCATGCTCGGCATCCACGAAAGCGCAGACCCCGCCCTTTTTCTGTTCTTCCGCGACAGCATGCAGCGTCAGCGTCGTCTTGCCCGAGCTTTCCGGGCCATAAATTTCAATGATCCGCCCTTTCGGCAGACCGCCGATCCCAAGCGCAATATCCAGTCCCAGAGACCCGGTCGATGTCGACTCGATTTCGGCCACGGGATTATCCACGCCGAGCTTCATGATCGATCCCTTGCCGAACTGCCGTTCGATCTGCGCAAGTGCGCTGTCCAGGGCCTTCTGCTTATCGGCCGATCTTTTTTCCATACTCAGTTCGCTCATCCTGCCTACACTCCTTGCCCTTATCTCAGAACATGTTCGGCGGCTCAATCGACGCAAGGTGATGTTCTGTTAATGTTCTCAATACGTGAACATCAATGCCTTGGCAAGCTCCGCGGCAATCTGCTTAGCAACGAATTCTTAAGCGACGGTTTACACCCTCCCGGCGACACCATATTCCATGACGCGACATCCGACAGAGCAGGTTAAATGCTGATATTCTGGGAACAAAGACTGGTTTTCCTTGCCACGCCGAAGGCCGGATCGACGGCAATCGAGGTCGCACTGGAACCTCTGGCCAGCCTCGCCGTCCAGCATCCGCCCGAGATGAAGCATGCCGATGCCAGCAGGTTTCACCGCCATATTCACCCCTGGCTTCAGGACCTGACGGATGATCATTTTACCACGGTCGCGCTGATGCGAGAACCGATTGAGTGGCTGCGAAGCTGGTATCGATTCCATCTGCGCGACGAACCGGAAAGCGACGGAGCGCTGCCCGAAAACGGGTTCGAGGGATTTGTCCGCCGCTATCTCGACAATCCGAAATCCGTCACACAGGGGATCGGCGCACAGGCCGATTTCCTGACCGCCGGAGAGGCGCGGATCGACCGTATCTTCCGCTATGAGCATATCGACGCCTTCACCCGCTTTCTGGATGAATGGCTGGATTGCGAGATCAGCCTCCCGCGCGTCAACGTGCCACCATCCGCCGATGTCTCACTGACGCCGGAAACCGATGCCACGCTGCGTCAGGCTCTTGCCCGCGATTTCGGCCTGTATGAGAGCCTGACCTAGACCATCTCATCCAGCTTCGCCTCGACCGCTGCGGTTAGCCCGCCCAGTGAAAACGGTTTTTGCAGGAAGGATGCGCCGTCAATCGGAGAGCGGCCATCTTCGAAGACATCCTCGGTGTAGCCGGACATGAAGATCACCCCCGCGGCGGGCCGGTCCTTCAGCGCCTGCCGCACCCAGCTTGGACCGTCCAGACCCGGCATGACCACATCGGACACGAAAATATCGACCTTAAGCGAATCGTCGCCCAAGAGACCAAGCGCCTTGTCACCGGATTCCGCCTCCAGCACCTCATAGCCCTTCAGGCGCAAGGCGCGGGCGGCAAAAGCACGCACCGACGATTCATCTTCAGCCAGAAGCACAACCTGATCTGAAGGCTTTCTCAGCACAGACCGAGAGGCGGGGGCGGTTTCGGTCATATCGTCATCCTGCCCGTTATAGGCAGGCAAATAGACGCAAAAACTGGTGCCCTTGCCCAGTCTGGTTTCGAACATGATATAGCCGCCCGTTTGCTTGACGATCCCATAGGCCGTCGAAAGCCCAAGCCCGGTTCCCTCTCCAACTTCTTTGGTGGTGAAAAACGGCTCAAAGACCTTTTCTGCGATATCCGCAGGAACCCCGCAGCCTTCATCCACCACGCTGATACGCACATATTTGCCCGGCGGGATGGCGAATCTTCCGAAATGCTGCGCCTCTCCGAAGGCCACATTCCTTGTCACGATACTGACGCTTCCGCCGTCGGGCATGGCATCACGGGCATTCACGACCAGATTCACGATGACCTGTTCTATCTTGCCCCGATCCGCCCGCACCGGCTCAAGCACGGAATCATAGCTGAAATGAAGTCTGATCCTGTCCCCCAGTAGGCGCTTCAGAAGATGCGAGAGATCCGAGAACATCTCGCGCAGTTCGAGACGTTGCGGCTTGAGCGTCTGCTTGCGCGAGAAGGCCAGCAAGTGACTGACCAGATTGGCGGCGCGACTGGTATTCTGGTTGATCTGATCCAGATCGGCGTAATCCGGGTCATCCTTGCCGCGCCTGAGCATCAGCATGTCGCAATACCCGCCTATTGCCGTCAGCAAATTGTTGAAATCATGCGCGATACCGCCCGCAAGCTGCCCGATTGCCTGCATTTTCTGACCCTGCACGAATTGCGCCTCAAGGGTTTTCATCGCCCGCGCATCTGTCAGAACCGCAAGCAGATTGGCGCGATCTTCATCCTCCGGATAAAGCGAAACCTGAATAAACCTGTCCTGCCCCGCCCCGGGCGCGTGCAGCACCTCGGGAACGACCGGATTCACCGCGCTTCGCGCCTCTGCCAGCCAGTCATCGAAGGGACGTCCAAGACCGTCAAACACGCGCGAGACATGCTCTCCCTCGCTATCCTGCCCGCAATAGGGTCTGGCCGCAGAATTGACATAGGCAATCCGGCCCTTCTGGTCGATCAGCATCATCGCAATGGGAAGCGCATCATATTTCCGCGTATTGTCCACTGCGAGACCCGGTTCGGCTTCCTCAATCCACAGATACAGCAACTCACAGCCGCTACGTTCAGCAATCAGACGGTCCTGCGATGGCAACTCGCTGACGGCATGGCCATGACGGAACGCCTGCGCCCTCAGCCGGGCGGCAGCCCCTTCGGCGTCGGCAAATTGACCCGACAGAAGCTGCGACAACTGGGCGTCGATCAGGTCCTGCCACCGCTTACACGCAAGATCGGACTGCGCAAGGATGCGGCCATCCTTGCAGACAGCCCATGCCATTTTCCCGGATGTCGACAGCCGCGATTTCAGACGCGCCAGTTCTCTTCTCCGGCGAAACTCATCCCGCAGCCGCGAAAAGGCGATACCTCCACCAAGCATGCACCAGCCAATCGCAATGATCGTCGCCGCGAAAGAGATCTGTCCGCCAGTCCCGCCATGACGCCCTGCCGTGACGTGATAGAGCTCCACGGCGATTATCGGAAGCGCCAGCACCGGAACCCAGAGCCCCGCCTCATGCGGCAGCCGGTAGAGCCTCTTCTTCATCGGAAAATTCCTTCGCCTCTATCGGCGATACGAATATTTCAGCTAATTTAACAAATGGTTAAATCGCTTACTGCCGACGCTTCAGCAGCGACAGGAAAAACCCGTCCGATGCCTCCAGCGGCGTCCAGTTAGACCGGATCTGCTCTGAGAATTCGGGATTATCGGTCATGAACGCGTCGATCTGATCGCCATTTTCGACGTCCAGCAACGAGCATGTCATATAGGCGAGAAACCCTCCGGGGCCGGTCAGCGCCGCGCTTTGCGACAGGATCTGTGCCTGAGTCGCCAGAAGCTCCCGCAGATCCTCTGGCCGGATGCGCCATTTTGAATCGGGCGTTCTGCGCCATGTGCCGGAACCCGAACAAGGGACATCGGCCACAACCAGATCATAGTCGCCGCCAAGCTTTTCGCGGGTTTCAATCCTGATCGAGACCCCTGCCCGTTTCGCACGCTCCGGCAGGTCGGCCATCCGGGAAGGCGCTGCGTCATGCGCCGTAATCCGCAGATCCTCGCGGGCGGCAAGTGCCAGCGACTTGCCACCACCTCCGGCGCAGTAATCCAGAACGCGTGCGCCCTGTTTCAGCGGCAGAGACGCACAGGCCAATTGTGGAGACAGATCCTGAAGTTCAACCAGCCCCGTCCGATAGGCCTCGGATGCGTTGATCCGCCGTTCTCCATCGGTCACCAGCAACGCTCCGGCAAGACGCGGGTCCTCTTTCGCCGTGATCCCGTCCCGCAGCAGCGATGCGCAAGCCTGCTCTGGACCTGACAGTCGTGAGTTGACCCTTAGCCAGACCGGAGCACGTTCCCGCATCATATGCGCCAGAGGCAATGCGCGGGACCCAAGCGAAGCCTGCCAATGCTGCCAGATCCAGTCCGGCATATCTCCAAGACGATCAGCCTCTGCGGGGGTTGTTCCGCCCGCTTTCTCGGCTTCGCCAAGCGGCTCGGGCGCGTGTCGCTCACCGGTGAAGACCCCAGCCGGATCTTCCGACCGCAACCGGAGCAAGCCAAGCATCAGCCCGCGCCCGCCTGGCCCGCCGCCCAAAGCCGCCAGACTGTCACGCCGCCGCAGTGCCTCGAACACCAGATCGCGGATCGCGGCGCGGTCGCCGGAACCGGCAAACCTGCTGGCTCGCGCCCATCGGATCAAGGCCTGTTCCGCAGGGCTGCCGGCAAGAATATCGTCGAGAATACCAATCGCGGCCGCCACCCGCGCCGCAGGCCTCATATCGTCCCCCCGCTATCGGCGGGGCTGTTGATCCCGATACGTCGAGTCAGCCAGCCGCCGGTTCTTTGTTGCAGACCGTGGATGACCGAGAACAGCGCAGGCACGAAAAGCAGCGACAGAAGCGTCGACAGAAGCAGCCCCCCGATCACCGCCACCGCCATCGGAGAACGGAACTCTCCGCCCGCGCCAGACCCAATCGTGGAAGGCACCATCCCCGCCGTCATCGCGATGGTTGTCATGATGATCGGACGGGCGCGTTTATGGACCGCATCAAGCAGCGCCTCGCGTTTCGGAACGCCCGCATCCATTGCAGACAAGGCAAATTCCACAAGCATGATCGCGTTCTTTGTGACGATCCCCATCAGCATGAGAAAGCCGATAATGACCGGCAGGCTCATGGCATAGCCGAAAAAATACAGCGCGAAAATCGCGCCGCCAATGGCCAGCGGAAGCGACAGCAGGATAGAGACCGGTGTGATGAAGCTGTGAAACAGCAGAACCAGCACCACAAATACCAGCATGATGCCCGCAGCCATCGCCGTGCCGAACGCCTCGAAAATATCGTTCATGATCTCGACATCGCCGGATGGCTGGATCTCGGTGCCGGGCGGAAGCTCGATCTCGTCGCGAAGCTGGCTGACCCGCGCCTCGGCCTGACCAAGCGTCGTGCCCTCGGTCAGGTTCGCCGAGACGGATGTGCGGAAACGGCGGTCATAGCGGCCAATTTCGGTCGCCCCGGCGGAATAGTCGATATCAGCCACCACTTCGAGCGGGATAAGCCCGTTCCGGCTGGGAACGCGAAGCTGGCTGATCTGTTCGATATCCTCACGCGCCTGGCGGTTCAGCCGCACCACGATCGGCACCTGATCGTCGCCCGCGTTGAACTTAGCAAGGTTCGATTCATCGTCGCCAATCGTCGCCACACGCAAAGTCGTCGCCAGATCAAGAGCCGTCACCCCAAGCTGCGCCGCCAGATCGGGTTTCGGCGTGACGGTCAGCTCGGGACGCTGGAGATTGGCCGAGCTGGTCACGCCTTCAAGCTCGGGCAAGGTTTTCATCTGATCCATGAGAAGCTGAGCGGCTTCGGATGCTGCCTCTTCCGTATCGCCCAGAACGCTGATCTGGAAATCGTTGACCCCGCTTTCATTCATGTAATTCAGCCGAAGATCGGGGATCGCAGCGAGCGCCAGTTTCACCTCTTCCTCAAGGTCGAACTGGCTGCGGTCACGGTCTTCCTTGGAACCGAAATCGACTGACAGGCGCGCCTGCGCAACATCGCCCGTGCCGCCCTCAACAAAGACCGATCTTACCTCGGGGATCGGAGCCAGTGCTTCCGTAAGGCGGCGGGTTTCATCCTCTGTATCGGTGATCCTCGCCCCGGGCGGCAGATCCACCTCGATGGTCGAACGACCGATATCGGTGGGCGGCATGAATTCGGTCGGCAGAAACCCCGCCGAGAAGATCGAGCCGATGAACACGACCACGCCAAAAATCAGCGTCACGGCCCGGTGGCTCAGCGTCCAGCACGAGATCCGCATCAGCGAGCGCATCACAAGCCCGTCCTTCGGCTCGGAATGCGGGGCGCTTTTCATGAGATAGGCGGCCATCATCGGCGTGATGATCCGCGCCACCAGAAGCGAGAACAGGACCGACACAGCCACGGTCAGGCCGAACTGCTTGAAATACTGCCCGGCAATGCCCGACATGAAACTGACAGGCGCGAAAACCGCGACAATGGAGAAACTGATCGCGATCACGGTTGTCCCGATTTCCGTCGCGGCTTCCTCGGATGCCTGATAGGCGGGAACGCCCATATTGATATGGCGAACGATATTCTCGATCTCGACAATGGCATCATCGACAAGAATGCCGGTCACCAGCGTGATCCCAAGCAGGCTGATCGAGTTCAGCGTAAACCCCAGCAGATCCATCGCGAAAAATGTCGGAATGATCGACAGCGGCAAAGCCACGGCGGCGATCAGCGTCGCCCGCCAGTTGCGCAGGAACAGGAACACGACCACAATCGCCAGTGCCGCGCCTTCATACAGAGTCTCCATCGCCTGATGGAAATTCGCCTCGGTGAAAACAGTATAATCACTGATCAGATAGATCTCGGTAGACGGATAGCGAGCACGGATATCGTCCAGCCGCTCAGCCGTGGCCTCGGCGGCCTCCAGATCGGATTCGCCACTGGCGCGGAAGATGCCGAAGGCCACGACCGGGGTTCCGTCATACAGCGCAAAGCTGCGCTCTTCCGACGCGCCGTCAATCACCTCGCCAAGCTGATCGAGGCGGATCGTCCTGCCATTGGCGATGGGAATCGCTGTCGCGGCAAGCTGTTCCAGCGTATCCGCCCCGCCAAGCGCCCGGATCGAAAATTCGGTCCCCGACAAATCGCCCCGGCCGCCGCCAAGGTCGATATTCCTGACCCGCAACTGCTCGGACACCCCGGCTGCGGTCAGCCCATGCGCCAGCAACCGGTCAGGGTCCAGCTCAATCTTGATTTCCCGGTCGGCCCCGCCCATCCGCGAGACCTGACCGACCGCGCTGATCGACAGAAGCTCTCCGGCGATCACGTCATCGACAAATTCCGAAAGCTCCTCGATAGAGCGGGTTTCATCGCGGACCGCATAGGTCAGGATCGGTATCCCAGTCACATCCAGCCTGCGCACGACAGGTTCGGTAATCCCTTCCGGCAGCGTGTCGCGGATCTCGGCAACGGCGTCCTTCACGTCGTTCACGGCCCGGTCGCTATCGGTTTCCAGCTCAAACTCGACCAGCACCGACAGCGTGGCATCCGAGGCCGTCACGGTGGTGTGCCGGACCCCGGTGACCGAGGCAATCGCGTCCTCTATCGGCTGCGCGGTCTGGCTGATCAGTTCGGACGGCGCGGCACCGGGCTGAGCGACGGAGACCGTGACAAGGGGCAGGTCGATATTCGGAAACTCAGTGACCGGCAAAGTCCGGAAGCTGAAAAGCCCCGCGATCATCAGCACCAGGAACAGCGCGACAGGCGGCACCGGGTGGCGTATGGACCAGGTCGAAAGATTCATTGTCCGGTCCCCGAGACGAGCCCCGCCTGTTCGTCGGGCGTGACTTCACCGGCTGTCTCGTCCCGAAAATCTTCGCCATCGCCGCTTTGGTCTGCCTCATCGCTGCTGCGCATATCATCGGCAGACACCGCCTCTACGCGATCCCCGTCGCGGAAAAACGCACCGGCCCGGGCAATGATGATCTCTCCTTCCTCAAGCCCCGAGAGGATTTCCCGCCTGCCCTGCCAGATCTCTCCGGCCTCGACCTTTCTGGTTTCGATGATCCCGTCACGCACGACCTGCACGATTTCACCGTCCTGATCGTCAAGCACGGCGGTCAGAGGTACGCTGAGCCCGTCATGAATATCCGTCGTGATCCAGCCCGAGGCAAACAGGCCGGGCCGCAGATTATCCTTCTGTTCCAGTGAAATCCGCAGATCGCCAAGCCGTGTGGCGGCATCGACCGAGGCCGGCAGCAGCCGCACCTGCCCCGATACCGGCCCGATCCCCGCCACCTCGGCAGTCGCGGGATCGCCTTTCGAAAGCTGCTCAAGCGCCGTCTCGACGATTTCAGCCTGCCATTCGATCTCACCATCGGCAACGATGGTAAACATCGGCTCACCCGCGGCATTCGCCAGGGCACCGATACGCACGCTGCGGCCTGTCACAACCCCGGCAACCGGAGAGATGATCGTGGCGCGATCCAGATTCAGCCGCGCAATTTCAACGGCGGCATCCGCCGTCGCCTTCGTCGCCTCTGCCACGGACAGCCCGTCACGGGCCGAGGCAACCGCCGCCCGAGCCGCAGCCTCATTCGCCACAACCTCATCCAAAGCCGCCCGTGTCGCCGTCCCGCCGCTTTGCAGACGGGTCGTCCGTTCTAGAGCCGAAGCCGCCTGCGCCAGTGTCGCCTCGGCGCTGTCGATCTGACTGCGCGCCTGCCTGACCGCCGCCGAGGCACGCTGCGCCTCTGCTTCGGCCTGCGCAAGCTGAGCGCTGAGCGTCAGTTCGGACATCCGCGCCAGTACCTGACCGGCAGTCACCCTGTCACCGACTTCCGCGAGAATTTCGGTCACCTCATGACCAGTGACCTGCGGATAGACCAGTGCTTCGGTTCTGGCGACCAGCGAGCCTGACACGGGAACGCGAATCTCGAACGGTGCCAGTTCCGTTCGAACAACCGTCGCCATCTGCGCCGGACCGACCGTCCGTGTATCAGGCGCGTCCTGCGCAAGAGCGGTCCCCGCCGTCATGATCAGCATGATCAACGCACGCAGCATGTTTAATGAAATCCTTTATAAAACAGATGGCTAAGCACGATCAAAAATCTGTACAGGGCTTTGCAGACGCGCAGCAATATCTCCTTCATGAAGCTGCCAGCCTGCCGGATCATGCGGCAAACTACCCTAATGAAGCGTTTGGAAACAATCACAGTAATGCTATCGCCGTTCGGCAGCATCGAGGGGCTTTTTTCTGCAGGAACGGCTGCCGCGCAGGCATAAGGCCAAACTGCGGGGAAAACCGATTGGAAACGGATCGAAAGGATCGCCACAGGATACCGGCCTCCCAGGCAAAACCGGCATCCTAGACTTGCATTGGCACTCATTCCTCTCCTGGAGCGCGAACGCCTATTTCTGCCGTCCAAGGCCGACAGTGTGGCATGGCGTCGCGTAACTTTCCAACGCAAACCTTACCCTAGGTTCCAGATCGAGCAGTTTCTGAACAACGTTCAATTGCTGGACTGTTGACCCCTTCTTCTGTCTGCGTCAACCTCAATCTTATCAGCCTTCACATCCCGCCAGAGCCGCCGCCCTTAATGTCCGATAATCACTCGCCAGAGCAGATCAGTCTGAACATCCCCAAGGCGAAGCCCCGCCGCACCCGCGCTCAACTCAGAGAACAGACCCTCGCCGCAGCTCGCACCATTATCCTTGAAGATGGCCCGGAGGCACTGACGGCGCGACGGCTGGCACAAGCTGTAGGTTATACCCCCGGCACGATCTACAACCTGTTCGACAGCCTGCCGCATGTGTTGTGGGAGGTGAACCGCGCCCATTTCGAACGCATCGCATCATTGTTTTCAAACCTGCCAGACGGCGATCCCGAGACGCGGCTGCGCACACTCGCTACGCGCTATCTCGACCTTGTTGAGGCAGAACCAACTCTGTTCAGGGCACTTTTCGACGGCCCGCGAAGATCCGAGGAATTTCCGGACTGGTATCTCAACGCGATCTCGACACTTCTCGATCAGACAGCAGCAGAGCTGATATCGCTCGCACCGTACCTGTCAAAACGCATAGCCCGTCGGGAGGCAACGATGATCTATGCCGGCGTTCAGGGGATCGCGTCGCTGCGAAGTTCAAGACGGCTCGAATTACTAACGCGGGAGACGGCCACCGATCTGGCGGATTGCCTTCTGCAGAGGGTGCTTCGCGATCTCCGGAAGCAGAACAGCTGAGGCGCCTGACGCAGCAGAAAGCGCATCATGAAGCGAGCATTCCGGATCACTACTGCGGTGATATGTCGCAGCCCTCCCGAGAACCCGCCGGTTGCCCCAAGAGCGGCAAACTTCTGCGCCTAGCGCTTTTTGAGTTTCGCCTTCAATTTACCAGTGGCTTCTCATTGTTCTTATGACGTAGCGCCAGTCTGCGTCCCATCCGGCCCGGAGCAATGATCCGCACAGCGTGACACTCGTCGAAATCGCGCAGTTCAGGAAACAGTGTGAAAATCTCTTCCGCCGCTGTCGGTCCGACCGATTTCATCGCCTCCTCGCCTGTATAAAGCGACTCAGTTTCGGCTCCGTTCGCCAGCACGATCTGATGATCGTTCAGAAGGAAATGAACATAAGTCACCTCGTCCAGATCCTCTGCAATGTCCACGCCATCTACCTGACAAAGCTGTTTCGCCGCCACAAGCACCTCATTCGCCCCGAACATCCGCATGGCGATCTTCGACCGGATAAGCATCCGGTGCTGAGGCGAGACCAGCAAATCGGCCTGCGGCAAATCTGGGGCAAGCGCTCCCTTACGTATCCGGATGGGACGCAGGCGCGGATTGTCCGCAAAATCATCAGGGCCGCAGTAGCGTTTGCCTATCCAGCGGATTGGTTGCGACCCCGCATCGCGGGTTTCGACCAGATCGCCTAAAACGAGCTCACCGGCACAAACCTCGCCGGTAGCAGTGCTTATTTTCGCGTCCGACGCAAAACAGGCGACGTTGGTGTTGTCCCATGTAAGATCCAGCGGATTTACCGGCGAACCACCATTATTGATCGTCAGGTTCAACCCATCCGGATTGTCCAGCACGCCATCCGCCTGATCGGCGCGCATCCATTGAAGCGGATTTTTATAGTTCGTGCCATTATCCGCGTTGTACTGGTTCATATTTGCGACGGTGTAGTATCCGGACAAATCGACGAAATCGTTATCGTCTTGTCCCGTACCCGCCTGAATATTGCCATTATTGAAGTTCTGGCCCGTACCGGTATTGAAATCGGAGATCGTATCGCCTTCGCCAGCAATGAATGTGTCGAACCCGTCTCCACCCTCAAGCTCATCGGCGCCTGCACCCCCGTCGAGCTGATCCTCCCCGGCACCGCCCAACAGGCTATCACTTCCTCCCATTCCATACAGTTCATCATCGCCGGAACCGCCATCCAGAGTGTCAGCGTCGGTGCTGGCGTCCTCGCCAGTGAAATTTCCGTATAGTTCGTCGTCACCGCCGCCACCTTCGACGCTGTCAGCGCCCTGCCCCGCATAGACAGTATCATCGCCGAGCCCGGCTAAGACATGGTCACCGTCACCGGTCAGATAGTCGAGGATCGAGTCGTTTTCGTCGATGAAGTCGCCGTCGGCATCGTAATATCCAGCTGAAATTAGTTCTCCTGCATCCGTTCCATCGACATATCCATTGTTGAACGGCAGCTCATTCCGATCAGTGGAGACCTGTCCAAAAGGTCCGGTATCGTAGGTGGCATTTGCTGGAATTGTAATGGATATAATTGGAAACTCGACGAGGTCGAGTTCTGTTTCATTCGGATTATCAGTCAGCGGCGGAATAATAAATGCGTTACCGCTTTCATCCTGTAAAATCCGGACATCGGCTGTGATCGTACGATAAGTATTGGCTCCAGTGACCGGGTCTTTGCCTGTCAGTTGGACAATTTGAACATCTTCGACGATAACACCTGAATCGGCCTGCAATACATATTCGGTGCCGTTCAGCGTATAGGTGATGGTATCAACGTTTTCACCAACCTGATTGTGGTCAAAAGCCGCGCCTTCGCTGTCGTCGGGATCATTGAGTGTAACCGCAGTAAGTTCGGAAAACAAAGGATCAGAGGTCGAACCGAATGTTTGGCCGTCGAAAATACCCGCCGGATCATCAGCTACACTATTATTATCTTCGTCGGTATCCATATCCAACAGATCGCCCAAATAGAGCATTCTGTACGTTGCATCTGCCATCGCCATATCTCCCATTTAAATCGTGGACGGGAGGGTCGATCAACAATCAGGCAGATATATTCCTTTCGTCGGTCAAAACCGGATGAAAGGTGTCATGATCTACAGACTGCAATCCGTTTGTCACGGACGAATCGAAGGAGGGCATTCCCGAATCACGTTTGGCCATTGCCTAGGCTCCAGACCCATTGATTTCGGGCTGTTTGCGTGATTCAGGCTCTGCAAGGAGACCTGATTTATGAGCAACCTTTTCTGGCTGACTGACGCGCAGATGGAGCGTCTGAAACCCTATTTCCCGAAATCCCACGGCAAGCCACGCGTTGACGACCGGCGTGTGCTGAGCGGCATAATATTCATCAATCGTAATGGCTTGCGATGGTGCGACGCGCCGACGGACTACGGCCCCGCCAAGACGCTCTACAACCGCTGGAAGCGCTGGAGCGAGAACGGGACCTTCGCCCGGATCATGGTGGGCCTCGCCGCCGAGAGCGCCGAACACAATACGATCATGATCGACGCGACCTATCTGAAAGCGCACCGCACGGCCTCGAGCCTGCGGGTCAAAAAAGGGGGCGCGGGCGCCAGATCGGGCGAACGAAAGGCGGCATGAACACGAAACTGCACGCCGTCACCGACGCGAAGGGCCGCCCGATAGGGTTCTTCATGTCCGCCGGACAAGTCAGTGATTACACCGGGGCAGCGGCACTTCTGAACAGCCTGCCGGAGGCGGATTGGCTGCTGGCCGATCGGGGCTATGATGCCGACTGGTTCAGAGATGCCTTGAAAAACAAGGGGATAAAGGTTTGCATCCCGGGTCGGAAGTCGCGCAAGAAACCCGTCAAATACGACAAGCGGCGCTACAAACGCCGCAACCGCATCGAAATCATGTTCGGCCGACTCAAGGATTGGAGGCGCGTCGCCACCCGATACGACCGTTGCCCCGAGACCTTCTTCTCTGCAATCCTGCTCGCCGCGACCGTCATCTTCTGGTTATGATCAAGAACGAGTCCTGAGCCTAAGATAATATTAGCGAGCCTTTCCAGTGTCGTGAATTTGTCCAAAAAGATAGGCGTAAGAAAATAATCAGCAAAAAGGCGTAATTCCGTTTTCAGGAGTCTGAAATTATTCAATTATATTTAAACCCTTCTTGCTCCGTAGTCGTTGAATTTCTAGGCTCAGGACTCGTTCTTGATCATAACCAGAAGATGACGGTCGCGGCGAGCAGGATTGCAGAGAAGAAGGTCTCGGGGCAACGGTCGTATCGGGTGGCGACGCGCCTCCAATCCTTGAGTCGGCCGAACATGATTTCGATGCGGTTGCGGCGTTTGTAGCGCCGCTTGTCGTATTTGACGGGTTTCTTGCGCGACTTCCGACCCGGGATGCAAACCTTTATCCCCTTGTTTTTCAAGGCATCTCTGAACCAGTCGGCATCATAGCCCCGATCGGCCAGCAGCCAATCCGCCTCCGGCAGGCTGTTCAGAAGTGCCGCTGCCCCGGTGTAATCACTGACTTGTCCGGCGGACATGAAGAACCCTATCGGGCGGCCCTTCGCGTCGGTGACGGCGTGCAGTTTCGTGTTCATGCCGCCTTTCGTTCGCCCGATCTGGCGCCCGCGCCCCCTTTTTTGACCCGCAGGCTCGAGGCCGTGCGGTGCGCTTTCAGATAGGTCGCGTCGATCATGATCGTATTGTGTTCGGCGCTCTCGGCGGCGAGGCCCACCATGATCCGGGCGAAGGTCCCGTTCTCGCTCCAGCGCTTCCAGCGGTTGTAGAGCGTCTTGGCGGGGCCGTAGTCCGTCGGCGCGTCGCACCATCGCAAGCCATTACGATTGATGAATATTATGCCGCTCAGCACACGCCGGTCGTCAACGCGTGGCTTGCCGTGGGATTTCGGGAAATAGGGTTTCAGACGCTCCATCTGCGCGTCAGTCAGCCAGAAAAGGTTGCTCATAAATCAGGTCTCCTTGCAGAGCCTGAATCACGCAAACAGCCCGAAATCAATGGGTCTGGAGCCTAGCAATGGATGTAAACTTCAGCAGGTCTCTTAACTCTGCCTCGCACGTGTGACTAGTCGTATCGCATGGCAGGGCGGAAGATGTGTTCGAGGTTATAGTACTCTATACAACGGCGATCTTGCGGACTGGCTGCGCGACCAGCCCTGACACCTACCCCTAGCGGCGGATCGTGAGGCAGCCACAAAGCCTTGCCCAGACCCGGCCTGTCATGAGATAAACGCCGAAACCAGAATGCGAGCAGATACATGGCCGACGATCTTTTTCCGACCACGACGGAGGATACGACCTACTCCGCCGCCTCGATCGAGGTGCTGGAGGGGCTGGAACCTGTCCGCAAACGTCCCGGCATGTATATCGGCGGCACGGATGAACGCGCATTGCATCATCTCGTGGCGGAAATCCTCGACAACTCGATGGATGAGGCCGTCGCGGGCCATGCCAGCCGGATCGAGGTCGAATTGCTTGCGGATTACTCGGTCACCATCCGGGATAACGGGCGGGGCATCCCAATCGACCCGCACCCGAAATTTCCGGGCAAATCCGCGCTTGAGGTGATCCTGTGCACGCTTCATGCGGGCGGCAAGTTCTCGGGCGATGCCTATCAGACCTCGGGCGGGTTGCACGGGGTCGGTGCCTCGGTGGTCAATGCGCTATCCGACAGCATGGTCGTGCAGGTCGCACGCAATAAGGAATTGTTCGAGCAGCGTTTCTCTCGGGGCATTCCGCAGGGACCGGCGGAAAAGATAGGGGCCGCCCCGAACCGGCGCGGCACAACGGTGACATTCCACGCGGATGAGGAAATCTTCGGTCATCACCGTTTCAAGCCTGCGCGGCTGCTGAAAATGGTGAAATCCAAGGCCTATCTGTTCTCCGGCGTCGAAATCCGCTGGAAATCCGAGATTGACGATGGCGAAACGCCGACTGAGGCGACGTTCCATTTCCCGGGCGGACTGGCCGATTACCTGACCGAGACGCTGGACGGCGTGACCACCTATTCCGACCGGCCCTTCGCTGGGAATGTCGATTTCAAGGAACGTTTTGGCGTGCCGGGCAAGGTCGATTGGGCGATCAACTGGACGCCTTCACGCGACGGGTTCATCCAGTCCTATTGTAACACCGTCCCCACCCCCGAGGGCGGTACGCATGAGGCCGGATTCTGGGCCGCTATCCTGAAAGGGGTCCGCGCCTATGGCGAGTTGGCGAATAACAAGAAGGCCGCCCAGATCACCCGTGAGGATCTGCTGACCGGCGGCTGTGCGCTTGTGTCATGCTTCATCCGAGAACCGGAGTTCGTCGGCCAGACCAAGGACCGGCTGGCTACGGTCGAGGCGCAGAGACTGGTCGAAGGCGCGGTGCGCGATCATTTCGACAACTGGCTTGCCAGCGATCCGAAATCAGCGGGCGCGATCCTCGATTTCCTGATCCTGCGGGCCGAGGAACGGCTGCGCCGCCGTCAGGAAAAGGAAACGCAGCGCAAGACCGCGACCCAGAAACTGCGCCTGCCCGGAAAGCTGGTCGATTGTTCGGCCAAGAACCGCGCCGGGACCGAGCTGTTCATCGTCGAGGGCGACAGCGCGGGCGGCTCGGCCAAGCAGGCCCGCGAACGCGCGACGCAGGCTCTGCTGCCGCTGAAAGGCAAGATCCTGAACGTGTTGGGGGCTGCCTCGGGCAAGCTGGGTTCGAACCAGGAAATCAACGATCTGTGTCAGGCTCTCGGCGTCGGGATGGGGACGAAATTCAACGTCGACGATCTGCGATATGACAAGATCATCATCATGACCGATGCGGATGTGGACGGCGCCCATATCGCCTCGCTGCTGATGACCTTCTTCTTCTCGCAGATGCGCCCGCTGATCGACAAGGGACATCTCTATCTGGCCTGCCCGCCGCTTTACCGACTGACGCAGGGAGCTGAGCGGATCTATGTCGCGGATGAAGCCGAGAAAGAGGCGATGATGGCAAAGGGTCTTGGCGGTCGCGGCAAGATCGACGTGCAGCGCTTCAAGGGTCTGGGCGAGATGGACGCAAAGGACCTCAAGGAAACCACGATGAACCCCAGAACCCGCAAGCTGATCCGGGTCAGTATCGACGAGGACGCGGCAGGCGAGACCGGGGATCTGGTGGAACGGCTGATGGGCAAGAAGCCGGAACTGCGCTTCCAGTATATTCAGGAAAATGCCCGCTTTGCCGATACCGAGGAACTGGATGTCTGATCCGGCAACCGACAGCCTGCGCCTCTCCGATGATCATGTCAGACGGGCAACCCGTGAAGTGGACGGGCTGCGTCATAAGCCCGGCTGGCATCTGCTGGAGGATGAGGATCTGGACCGGCTGGCCGAACATCTGCTGGCCGACCGCCCCCGCCCGATCCCGATTTTCGCCTATGGCTCTCTGATCTGGAACCCGGATTTCGCGGTCGGCGCCCGCAGACGAGCGACAGCGATTGGCTGGCATCGCCGGTTCAGCATCCCACTGGACCATTTCCGCGGCACACCAGAACAGCCGGGACTGATGCTGGCACTGGCATCTGGCGGAAGCTGCGAAGGGCTGATCATGGAGATCGAACCGGGGACCGAGCGGGATTCGATGCGCTCAATCCTCAAACGGGAACTGGTCGCCCGTGAGCTTTCTGCGAATGCACGCTGGATCGAGGTTGAGACCGATCAGGGACGCAGCGAGGCGCTGACCTTCTATGCCGATCCGGTCGATATCGATCTGGCGGATCTGCCGGTCGAGGAACAGGCAATCCGACTGGCCCGCGCAAACGGTGTTGCGGGGTCTGGTTCGGAATATTTGCTGCGCACAGCACAGGGGCTGAGGGCGGCAGGCATTCACGACGAATATATCTGGCAGTTGCAGGAACTCGCAGCCGCCGAAATCGAAAGCTGGCCGGACCGGGCCTGAGGCGCGGTTATCCCCGTCAGAAGCCTGATCGCTGAAGGTTCGGCTCAATGCGTCCACGGCGCACGGCGGTCACTGGCGAAATTTTCGCCATAGCCGCGTGGGCGGATATTCGCGCTGCGTTTATGCGGCTCGGTCACGATGTAATCGAGATCGTGTTCTTTCGCGTAGGCCTCTGCCTCTGCGCGGGTCGCGAAGCGCAGCCGGACCTGGGATTGCGTATCATCCGAACTGGTCCAGCCCATCAGCGGGTCGATGTCGCGTGCATCCGCTTGCGGATATTCCAGCACCCAGCCACAGCTTCGCGCCATGCCGGATTGCATGGCATTGCGGGCGGGCTGATAGATACGAACGCGCATGGCTTATTCCTGTGGCTTTGAGCGCGGTATTTATCGGATAGTCTCGCGCAACGTGCAAGCCCCGCGACGCCGGGAACGATACACCGCAACATACGTTGGACCAGCACGGCGGAGATGCCGATTCACGCCGCATCCTCGTCATGGATTTGATATCAGATAAGGATTGACCATGCGCTTTACGAAAGATCTTTTCGCAGCCCTGACCGCGACCGCGCTTCTTGGTGCTCTGCCGGTTTCCGCACAGGAAACCGCAGCCGCTTCGGACGCATCCCTGCCCGCCATGTCCAGTACGATCATGGACCCCGAGGGCAATCAGCTTGGCTCGGTTGAGTTGGCTTTCACCGAATCCGGTCTCGGTGTCATCAATATCCTGTTCACCGATGTCGAGCCCGGCATTCGCGGTGTGCATCTGCATCAAACCGGCCTCTGTGAAGCGCCCTTCGATTCGGCTGGCGGGCATCTGGCCGATGGCAAGGATCACGGCGTCATGACCGCGACCGGCCCGCATCCGGGCGATATGCCGAATGTCACCGTTCCTGAAAACGGCATCATCAGCCTTAGCTATTTCCTGCCAAATCTGACGCCTGAACTCATTCAGGATGAGGACGGGACGGCGTTCATGATCCATAGCGGCGCGGATGATTACAACTCGCAGCCAAGCGGCGATGCCGGAAACCGGATCGGCTGCGCGGTAATCGCACCTCCTGCCGGGTGAGGGGTTGAACTTTCGCGGCGGGGCCCGATCTGCTAGGTGAACACAACCGGAACTTTCGCCGCGAGTCACTCATGGGTCACAATAACACAAACGCCCCCGTCACCCGCTTTCCCGAGGTCACGCGACCGAAGCTGGAAGGCGGGCGGCGTTTCGTCATGCAGACAGAATTCCAGCCGGCGGGCGATCAGCCGACGGCCATCGCGGAATTGTCGCGCGGCGTGCGCGAGGGCGAGCGCGATCAGGTCCTGCTTGGCGCGACCGGCACCGGCAAGACCTATACGATGGCCAAGGTGATCGAGGAAACGCAGCGCCCGGCGATCATCCTTGCGCCCAACAAGACTCTGGCGGCGCAATTATACGGGGAATTCAAGGGGTTCTTCCCTGAAAATGCCGTGGAATATTTCGTTTCCTATTACGATTATTACCAGCCCGAAGCCTATGTGCCGCGCAGCGACACCTATATCGAGAAGGAATCCCAGATCAACGAGGCCATCGACCGGATGCGCCATTCGGCGACGCGGGCGCTTCTGGAACGCGACGATGTGATCATCGTGGCTTCGGTGTCGTGCATCTACGGCATCGGCTCGGTCGAGACCTACTCGGCGATGACGCAGGATATGGTCGTCGGTCAGATGTATGATCAGCGGGAATTTATCGGCCAGCTTGTCGCGCAGCAATATCGGCGGCTTGATGCGGCGTTTCAGCGCGGCGGGTTCCGCGTGCGCGGCGATGTGGTCGAGGTCTGGCCCGCCCATCTTGAGGACCGGGCCTGGCGTTTCGATTTCTTCGGTCCAGAGCTGGAAAAGATCACCGAATTCGATCCTCTGACCGGCGCGAAATCCGATGATTTCAAGCAGATCCGCATCTATGCGAACAGCCACTATGTGACGCCGCGCCCGACCATGCAGCAGGCGATCAAGGGCATCAGGAATGAGCTTCGCGAGCGTCTGGAACAGCTTAACGACGAAGGAAAATTGCTGGAGGCGCAGCGGTTGGAACAACGCACGAATTTCGATCTGGAAATGCTGGAAGCCACCGGCATCTGCAACGGGATCGAGAATTATTCCCGCTATCTGACAGGCCGCGCACCGGGCGAACCTCCGCCAACACTTTTCGAGTTTATCCCGGATAATGCCATTGTTTTCGCGGATGAATCCCATGTTAGCGTGCCGCAGATCGGCGGCATGTATCGCGGCGACTATCGGCGGAAGTTCACGCTGGCCGAACACGGTTTCCGCCTGCCCTCCTGCATGGATAACCGGCCGCTGAAATTCGAGGAATGGGATGCGATGCGCACCCAGTCGGTCTTCGTCAGCGCCACCCCAAAGGATTGGGAGCTTGACCAGACCGGGGGCGTCTTTGTCGAACAGGTGATCCGCCCCACCGGGCTGCTGGACCCGCAGGTCGAGATCCGCCCGATCGAGATGCAGGTGGATGATCTGCTGGACGAGGTGCGGAAGGTCTCGGCTGCGGGGATGCGTACGCTGGTTACGACGCTGACCAAGCGCATGGCCGAGGATCTGACCGAATATCTGCACGAACAGGGCATTAAGGTCCGTTATATGCATTCCGATATCGACACGATCGAGCGGATCGAGATCCTGCGCGATCTTCGTCTGGGCGCGTTCGATGTTCTGGTCGGAATTAACTTGCTGCGCGAAGGCCTTGATATTCCTGAATGCGGACTGGTCGCCATTCTGGATGCGGACAAGGAAGGCTTCCTGCGGTCCGAAACCTCGCTGATCCAGACAATCGGGCGGGCGGCGCGGAACGCGGATGGGCGGGTGATCATGTATGCCGACAGCATGACCGGCAGCATGGAACGCGCCATTGCCGAAACCGAACGCCGCCGCGCCAAGCAGATCGCCTATAATGAAGAACACGGCATCACGCCTCAGACCGTGCGCAAGAATGTCGATGATGTTCTGGCCGGGCTGTGGCAGGGCGACACGGATCAGTCGCGGATCACCACGAAGATCGACAAGCCGATGGTCGGCGCGAATCTGGCCGCGCATCTGGATGCGTTGCGGGCTCAGATGCGCAAGGCCGCCGAAAATCTGGAGTTCGAGGAAGCCGCAAGGCTGCGGGATGAGGTGAAGCGGCTGGAGGCGGTCGATCTGGCCGTTGCGGATGATCCTCTGGCCCGGCAATCGGCGGTTGAGGCGGCGGCACAGGAAGCTGTCGGCAAATCCGGGCGTTCCACTGCCGGGCGGGCGGGACAACGAGGCGGCAACAAGCGGTCAAAACGGCGGCGCTGAACCTGTTTGCGGATGTCTTTGGCAAAGCGGATGGGATGAAACGTGATGCATCCGTGATGCAGTGTCATGCGTTCCAGCTGTGCTCTGTCGAAGGAAACATCATGCGTTGTATTTTCGGAAGTCTGGTTCTGCTTATGGCGCCTCTGACCGCTCAGGCCTCATCGCCCGATGCGTGGGAGCAGTTCCGGCAGGATGTGAAGCAGGTCTGCGCCGAAGAACTGGCGCAGACAGAACCCTCGGCAGCAGCCGGAATTGAGGTAAACCCGTTCGGATCGCAAAGCTATGGCGCGGCGCTGATCACCCTGACGCGGGACGAGGGCCAGCCGGAACGCATGATCTGCATCTATGACAAACAGGCCGGAACCGCCGAAATCACCGGCCCGTTTCCGCCGGAGGATCAGCCCTGAATTGCGGGATCAGCCGCAGGTGACCCGCTGGATAAAGCCCTTTTCATCCACGAAAATATTCAGCCGCGCCGGGTTCATATCCTCAGTCATCACCGCACCGGGTTGCAGCACACGATAGGCCAGACCGGACGGCAGGGTGAATTCTCCGATATTGCGCCCTACCATATCCTGATATTCCGGCCCGCATTGCGAAGGCAGGGCCGATCCCGGCTCGGGCGGAGCGCAGGCGGCAAGGACAGTCAGAACGGCGGTGGCAGGTATAATCTGGCGCATGGGTTATCCTTTTTGCATCAACAGACATGACTGCACCCGCCTGGTCAATCTCATAAGAAGAACATGACGCGATCCTGATCTGCTTGGCTGGCAATGTGGCGCGTCCCGGCGCGATCCCGACCCAGGGTGCAAATCCTGTTGACCCGGCGGCGCTTTGCGCATCGACTGGCGAGGAACAGAAGGAGGAGAGACATGGCATTACTCGATACCATCCGGCGTCACGGCATGGCGGCACTGGCTCTGGCGGCGCTTGGCCCGCTGCCCGCTGCGGCTCAGGAAGCGGCGATCTATTCCGGGATGGACCGCATCCATCCGGTCTGGGCGACAAGCGGCATGGTCTCCGCACAGGAACAGGTCGCGGCGGAAATCGGTCGCGATATCCTCGCACAGGGCGGCAATGCGATCGATGCGGGTGTCGCCGTCGCGTTCGCATTGGCGGTCACCCTGCCCCGCGCCGGAAATCTGGGCGGTGGCGGATTCATGCTGGTCCATGATGCCGAAACCGGCGAGACTCAGGCCATAGATTATCGCGAAATGGCCCCTGCCGGCGCGTCACGCGATATGTTCCTCGATGCCGAGGGCAATGCCGACAGCGACAAATCTCGCTTCACCGGCGCGGCTTCCGGTGTACCGGGGACGGTTGCGGGCATGAAAATGGCTCTGGATCAGTATGGCAGCATGGAATGGGCCGATGTCATCGCCCCCGCGATCCGGCTGGCAGAAGAGGGGATCACCGTAACCCCGGATCTCGCCGACAGCCTTGAGGCGCTGAAAGAACGGCTGACCCGTTATCCCTCCGCCGCCGCGATTTTCTATAAGGAGGGCGGAGAGCTTTATCGCCCCGGCGATACGCTGGTGCAGGCCGATCTGGCGGAGACCCTGAATAAAATCGCCGAGCAGGGGCCGGACGGTTTCTACAGCGGCGAGGTTGCCGAAGCGATTGCGGCCTCTGTCACCAAAGCTGGCGGCGATATGACCGTCGAGGATCTGGCAAATTACAAAGCCGTTATGCGTGAGCCCATCAAGGGCACGTATCGCGGCTATGAAATTGTGTCGATGCCGCCGCCTTCCTCTGGCGGGGTGCATCTGATCCAGATCCTGAACACGCTTGAGGGATATCCGATTGGCGCACTTGGCGCGAATTCCGCCGATACGATTCATCTGATGGCTGAGGCGATGAAGCTGGCCTATGCCGACCGCTCGGAATATCTGGGCGATACGGATTTCGTCGATGTCCCCATCGATGAGCTGATCAGCAAGGACTACGCCGAAGATATGCGCGAAAAGATCAGCGCAAGCTTCGTGACCCCGTCCGAGCAGATCGCCCCGGCCGATCTGACGCCCTATGAATCGAACGAAACCACGCATTTCTCGATTATCGACAAGGACGGCAACGCAGTCTCGAACACCTATACGATCAATTTCAGCTATGGTTCGGGATTGGTCGCGGATGGCACGGGCGTGCTGATGAATAACGAGATGGACGATTTCTCGGCCAAGCCGGGCGTTCCCAATGCCTATGGGCTGATCGGCGGCGATGCCAATGCAGTCGAGCCGGGCAAGCGTCCGCTTTCCTCGATGACGCCGACCATCGTCAACAAGGATGGAGAGGTCTGGCTGGTCACCGGCTCGCCGGGCGGTGCGCGGATCATCACCACCGTGTTGCAGGTCATCATGAACATGATTGATCACGGCATGAATGTCGCCGAAGCAAGCAGCGCACCGCGCATCCATCACCAGTGGCTGCCGGATGAACTGCGGATCGAGGACGGCATCAGCATCGACACGCAGCGTGCGCTTCAGGCCAAGGGGCATGTTCTGTCTCTGGAAGAGGTCATGGGATCGACGCAATCGGTGATGCGCGACCCGGAAAGCGGCTATCTTCTGGGCGCATCCGATCCGCGCCGCCCCGGTGCGGGAACCGTCGGTTATTGAGCGCCTGACAGGTTACAGCAGGAGAGAGCCGGGCCAACCCCGGCTCTTTTCCATTCAGCGCCCTGCATGAAGCTGGTTCGAAACCGGCATCGCCACCGGCGTTTTTCCGGTCAGGATCGCCAGGCCCTGCGGAACAAGCGCCGCCAAAGCCTCGCTGTCGCAGCGCAGACCGCCTGTATAGGCTCCGAAAGCGGGGAGGATCAGGTGATCGCTGCCGACCAGAAAACAGGCGCGGCTGCGACCGGCGAGATGGGCCTTGGGATGAAAATGTCCCGATATATCCGGGCCGTCCCCGGCAATATGGCGCAGTGTCAGCCCCGCGATGCGCAGCTCTTCGGCACCAGAGGCAAGGTCGTGATTGCCCGCGATCAGCACCGTCTCCTGCATGCCTGTCAGCCGCCCGAACGCAGCCCGATCCTCAGGGTCCAGAGCATCGGTGGCGGCATCGTCGTCATAAATATCGCCAAGCAGGGCGAGCCTTCCCGGGCGGGTCCTGTCCAGCTCAGCCGCCAGCCGGGACAGGGTCTCCCGCGTCTCGAATGGCGGCAACAGCGCACCGCCGCGCCGCGCCATGCGCTCGGATTTCCCCAGATGCAGATCGGCCGCAAGCAACATATCCTGCCCCGGCCAGTATAATGCGCCCGACCCAAGCGCCACGAAATCCTGCCCGGCAAAGCGGAACCTGTATCCGGTCATGCGGCCTCTCCGTCCAGCCCGGCTTCCTGCATCATCCGCGCCGCTTCTTCCTCAAGCAACCGGTCCTCACCCAGACCACGGATCGGAACCTTGCCAACCTCCAGCAGAAGCGGCGCGGCCAGAGGCGTCACATGGGGCGGCGTCGCGTGAACGATGCGGGGCCGGGAGGACAGCATTTCCTCGACCCGCCCGAAATCGACAAGGCCGCGCATCGCTTCGATCCGGGTCAGCCGCATCAGCAGATGATCGGGATCGTGGCGGCGCAGCGTGTCATAGATGATGTCGCTGGAAAACGTCGCCTGCCTGCCGGATTTCCGCTGCCCCGGCAGGTTGCGCTGCAACAGCCCCGCGACCATCGCTACATTGCGGAAACTGCGTTTCATCACCGCATTTTCGCCCAGCCACTCCTCCAGCCCGTCACGCAGAGCACCGGGCGCAAAGAACGGGGCGGGATCGGTCACCTTGTCCATCGACCAGATCAGCAGCGCATAATCCGTGGCGACAAAACCAAGCGGGCCAAGCCGTGCTTCCTCCATCCGCCGGGTGAGGATCAGACCAAGCGTCTGGTTCGCATTTCGTCCCGCGAAACTATAGGCGCAGAAATAGGCGCGGCCCCGCAGGAAGGTCTCGCAGGTCAGCGTGCCGGGCTGAGGCAGGACCGAGATATCCCGCTGCAATCCCAGCCAGTCCTGCGTGTGCCCCGGCAGCGCGTCCCATGCGGAGGGATCGCCGATCAGCGCCAGCACCCGTGCCGACAGCTCGGTCGAGATGGCCAGCTTGGTGCCGCTGAACACCGCGATTTTAGGGGTTTTCGAGGGTTGCGGCGTGACCTCAACCACCATTTCGCGCAGCCGGTCATAGCGAACGGTCTGGCCGCCGATCAGGAATGTATCGCCCGGAGCGAGGCTGGCGGCAAAATCCTCTTCAATCTCGCCCAGAGGCGCACCGCCATTGCGACGCCTCACCTTCAGGGTTTCCGTATCGGTGATCGTGCCGATATTCATGCGGATCATCCGTGCCGCGCGGGGATCGCGA
This sequence comes from Paracoccus aerodenitrificans, assembly GCF_027913215.1. Lineage (GTDB taxonomy): Bacteria > Pseudomonadota > Alphaproteobacteria > Rhodobacterales > Rhodobacteraceae > Paracoccus > Paracoccus aerodenitrificans. Next base: position 915,745 of record NZ_CP115784.1, on the reverse strand, counting down.
AGCTGCCACGTGCCGTCGCGCTCGACCAGCCTCTGCCAGCGATCATAGGCCCGCAGCGCATAGCCTCCGGTCGCCACGAAATCCAGGCAATCGTCGAATTGCGCCCGGCTGAGCGCGGCATAAGGCCCGGCCCGACGGAATTCGGCAAACAGCGCCTCGGCGCTGAACGGCCCCGCGCAGGCGGTCATCAGGATCTGCTGGCACAGCACATCCAGCCCGCCCCATGTCCCGACCGGGCCGCGCCCCTCTCCGTCCAGATCGCCCTCGGCGACGGCCTGAAGCGCGGCCACGCATTCGATCACCTCGAACCGGTTCGCCGGCACGATCCGGGCTTTCGAGGGCGCGTTATAGCGATGATTCGCCCGCCCGATCCGCTGCACCAGACGCTTGACGTTCTTGGGTGCGCCGACCTGTATGACCAGATCCACATCGCCCCAGTCGATCCCCAGATCCAGACTGCCCGTCGCCACCACCGCCCGTAACGCGCCCGAGGCCATCGCGGCTTCGACCTTTCCGCGAACCTCTCGCGCAAGGCTGCCGTGATGCAGGCCGATGGGCAGATTGTTGTCATTCACCGCCCAGAGAGACTGAAAGAACAATTCCGCCTGCGCCCGTGTATTGATGAAAACCAACGTCAGCCGCGCCTCCTCGATCGCCGCCATGACATCCCGCGCCGCGTAACCGCCGCCCCCGCCGGACCAGGGCGGCGGGCGGGTGGTGTGCAGCATGGCGATATCGGGCGGAGGACCGGGATCAGCCAGAACGATGCGCGCGCCGCCCAGATATTCGGCAAGCGCCCGAGGAGCCTCAACCGTCGCCGAAAGAGCACTGACGGTCAATTGCGGCGCAAGGCTGCGGAGCCGGGCCAGACCCAGCATCAGTTGATCGCCGCGCTTGGATTCCGCAAGCGCGTGGATTTCATCAATCACCACCCGCTGAAGGGTGCCGAAAATCCGCAGCGCTTCGGGATAGGACAGCATCAGCGCAAGGCTTTCCGGCGTGGTCAGCAGGATCTGCGGCGGGTCTACACGCTGCCTAGCCCGGCGCGAGGCGGCTGTGTCGCCGGTGCGGTCCTCGATCCGGATATCCAGCCCCAGACCGGACACAGGCCGCGCAAGGTTCCGAGCAATATCATGGGTCAGCGCTTTCAGCGGCGAGATATAAAGCGTGTGCAACCCCTCGCGCGGATGTGCCATCAGATCGGCGAGCGTGGGCAGGAACCCCGCCAGCGTCTTGCCGCCCCCTGTCGGCGCGATCAGCAGCGTATCCTCATGCGCCGCGAAAAGCTCAAGCTGATGCGGGTGCGGGGTCCAGCCCTGACGGGCGAACCAGTCGGTAATCGAGGCTGGAAGGGTCATGTCAGCAAGGGCGGCAGCATCTCGCGGAGCGTCTCGATCCGGTCGGCCTCGGCGGCGGGCTTGTCGTCGCGGATGCGGCTGATCCGGGGAAACCGCATCGCCACGCCCGATTTATGCCGGGCCGAGCGGTTCAGCCCCTCGAACGCGACCTCGACCACTTTTTCCTGCGCCACCGCGCGGACCGGGCCGAAACGATCAACGGTGTTGTTTCTGACAAAGCGGTCGAGTTGCTTCAACTCCTCATCCGTAAAGCCGAAATAGGCCTTACCGACAGGCACCAGTTCAGCCCCGTCCCAGACCCCGAAGGTGAAATCCGAATAATAGCCCGAACGCTTGCCGTGGCCCCTTTGGGCATACATCAGCACCGCATCGATAACCATCGGATCGCGCTTCCATTTGAACCACGGCCCCTTGATCCGGCCCGCAAGATAGGGGCTGTCACGTCGCTTCAGCATAATGCCCTCGATCACCGGATCAGGCGGATCGGCACGCAAGGCGGCAAGCTGATCCCAGCTTTCGAAGGCAAGCAGGGGCGATGCATCGATGCGCGGATCCGAGATTCCGGCAACTGCCTGTTCCAGTCTTTCGCGCCTCTGGCCGAAAGGCCGCGCCCGCTGATCCTCGCCCTGCCAGATCAGCAGATCATAGGCCCGCAGCCCGGCAGGGTGGCTGTCCAGCAATTTCTTCGAGATCGTCTTGCGGTTCAGCCTCTGTTGCAGATCGCCGAAACTGCCCACCGCATCGCCGCGCCGGACCAGCAATTCGCCGTCGATCACACCGTCAAATTCCAGCCGTTCCAGCAGATCGGGAAACGCCCCGCTGATATCCTCTCCGGTCCGGGAGTAAAGCCGCCTCGTCCCCTGATCCGAGACCGCCTGCACGCGGATACCGTCCCATTTCCACTCTGCCGCGAAATCCGCCGGGTCCAAAGATTGCAGCGCATCCAGATCGGTTGCGGTTGACAGCATCACCGGGCGGAACGGAGCATGTGCGGCGGCTTCGGGCTTTGACCCGCCTTCTGCCCATTGGAACAGTTCTAGATAAGGCGGTTTCAGCCCGTGCCAGATTTCCTCAATTCCATCCAGAGGCAGATCGCCATATTCCGCAAGCGCCGCCCGCGCCAGACGGGCCGACACGCCGACACGCAGCCCGCCTGTGGCAAGCTTCAGATAAGCATAGCGCCCCGAGGGGTTCAGCGCATCCAGCCGCGAGGCGATCAGCGAAGGCAACCCGGCCTTGCCCGTGATTTGCAGTTCCTCGACCAGCATCGGCAGGGGCAGATCGGAATCGTTTGGGGGCGTTTCCGGCTCGGGCCAGATCAGGGCGATGGTTTCCGCCAGATCGCCGACGAAATCGTAGCTTGCGGCGAAAAGCTGTTCATCTACCCGTTCCGTCACCAGCCCGCGCAGCATGGATGGCGTCACCGCCCGCAGTTTCAGATCTCCGGTCAGTGCGGCAAGCGCCAGCCCACGTTCAGGATCGGCCGTCGCACCGAAATAGCGCGATAACAGCCTCAGCTTGCCATTGCGCTGCGGGGTGAATGCGAGACGTTCCAGAAGATGAGCGAAGTCGCGCATTACTCGGCCTCGTCCTCATACCCGGCCAGATGCAGCGGGCGGGCAGCGCGGCCCTGCAATTCGCACCAGCGGATAACGGCATCCTCGCGGCCATGCGTCACCCAGGTTTCGGCGGGGTCGAGTTCCTCTATCGTGCGGGTCAGGTCCGGCCAGTCCACATGATCCGAGATCACCAGCGGCAATTCCACACCACGTTGGCGGGCACGGGCGCGGACCGACATCCAGCCGCTGGCGAAGGCGATCACCGGATCGGGGAAACGCTGCGCCCATGTCGCCTCGAACGCCGAGGGCGGCGCGATGATGATCTGCCCCGCGAAGTCGGTCTTTTTCATACTGTCAGTCGTCGCCGGGCGCAGATCGCCAAGCGGAATACCCTGCGCGATATGGTAATCGCATAAACGCTGCAACGCGCCGTGAATATAAACCGGCGCATCCCACCCGGCTTCGCGCAGCAACATGATGACGCGCTGCGCCTTGCCCAGAGAATAAGCCCCGATCAGATGCGCACGTTCAGGGAAAGCGCGGACGGATTCCAGCAGCTTTGCGATTTCCGTCCGCGGATCGGGATGGCGGAATACCGGCAGGCCGAATGTCGCCTCGGTAACGAAAATATCGCAGGGCACTGGCTGCCACGGCGCACATGACGCATTCGGCACCCGCGCATAATCCCCCGAGACGGTCACGCGCTGCCCCTCTGCCGTGACCGAGATCTGCGCCGAACCCAGAACATGCCCCGCCGGATGAAAGCTGACCACGGCATCGCCGATCCGCATCTCTCCCTCGGCCTCCTGACGCGCCGAGGTGAAATCCTCGCCATAGCGGATCGCCATGATATCCAGCGTCTGCCGCGTCGCCAGCACCGAACCATGCCCCGCGCGGGCGTGATCGGCATGACCGTGGGTGATCAGCGCACGGCTGACCGGCCTTACAGGGTCGATAAAGAAATCCCCTGCCGCGCAATAAAGCCCGGCAGGCTTTGGCACCAGCGGCGTCACCCGGCGCGTCATTCAGCCCAGATCGAGGGTGGTATGCGCTCCCATATCGGGTTTTTCGCCGCTGATTTTGGACTTCGCCACTTGATATAGAAACCCAAGCGCCCCCGCTTCGCTCATCCATGTCTCGGCCTTGCCGGGAGCATAGCTGACCAGCAAAAGATCCGGATCGCGCTTGCCTTCCTCGAACCAGCTCGACGCGACGATATTCCAGATCTCATCCAGTTTCTGCATATCCGAGGACACCGCCAATACGCCCTCAATATCGGCATATACCCCCTTGCCATCGCTGCAGATCAGGTAACGCGCCCGCGCACCCTGCTCCGCCGCCTGAGCCATCGGCGTATCCTTTGCCGTGATGAACCACAGATTCGGGTCGCCTTCGATGAGATTATGCGACATCGGCAGGAAACGGCCATCCACCTCAAGCATTCCCGTACGGATCGACTCGAGGCGTTTCCAGAACTCTTTCTTAAGGTCTTCCGTCATCTCATCCTCCTGCTGATGTTGCAGCAGGATAACCGGAACGGATCGACAAGGTTCCGCCGCGTTTAATGTCCGAGGATCTGGCTGAGGAACAATTTCGTCCGCTCGGATTGCGGATTGTTGAAAAACTCGGTCGGCGTGTTCTGTTCGACGATCTGGCCCTGATCCATGAAAATCACCTGATCCGCGACGGCCTGCGCAAAGCCCATCTCATGGGTGACGCACAACATGGTCATGCCAGTCTCGGCCAGTTCGATCATGGTATCGAGCACTTCCTTGATCATCTCGGGATCAAGCGCCGAGGTCGGTTCGTCGAACAGCATGATCTTGGGCTCCATGCACAGCGACCGCGCGATCGCCACGCGCTGCTGCTGACCGCCCGAAAGCTGGCCGGGATATTTCTGCGCCTGTTCGGGGATGCGGACCTTTTCCAGATATTCCATCGCCGTCGCCTCGGCCTGACGCTTCGGCTGCTTGCGCACCCAGATCGGGGCCAGCGTGCAGTTTTCCAGAACGGTCAGATGCGGGAACAGGTTGAAATGCTGAAACACCATCCCGACCTCGGACCGCACCTTGTCGATATTCTTGATGTCACTGGTCAGCTCGATCCCGTCCACGACGATGCTGCCGGACTGATGTTCCTCCAACCGGTTGATACAGCGGATCAGGGTCGATTTTCCCGACCCTGACGGGCCTGCGATCACGATCCTCTCACCGCGCCTGACGGTCAGGTCGATATCGCGCAGCACGTGAAAATCGCCATACCACTTGTTCATCTTGCTGATCTCGATGGCGATTTCCTCGCTCATACCCGGCAGCCTTGCCTTATCGACCTGCATTGCATCCGGATCGGACATTGCTACCCCCTAGCGGTTTTCGCGGCTCAGTCGGCGTTCGAGATACATCGAATAACGCGACATCGAGAAGCAGATGACAAAGAAAATAAGGCCGACGAAAATGAACGGCTCCCAGTAAATGCCCTTCCAGGCGAAGTTCGAGCGAACGAAATCCGAGATCCCCTTCAGCGGATCGAACAGCCCGATCAGCCCCACAAGCGTCGTATCCTTGAACATGCCGATAAACGTGCCGACAATCCCCGGAATCGAGATCTTCAACGCCTGCGGCAGGATAATCAGCCGCTGCGCCTGCCAGTAATTCAGCCCAAGCGAATCCGCGGCCTCATATTGCCCGCGCGGCAACGCCGCCAGCCCACCGCGGATCACCTCGGCCATATAGGCGGCGGCGAAGATCGTCACCATGATGATGACGCGCAGGATAATGTCGAAATTCGTCCCCGGCGGAAGGAAGTAATTCAGCAGAAGCGAGGCCACGAAAAGAAGCGTGATCAGCGGCACGCCCCGGATGAACTCGATGAAAATAACCGAGAAGATATGAACCAGAAACATGTCGGAGCGCCGCGCAAGGGCCAGGACGATCCCCAGAGGCAGAGACATGGCGATCCCTGAAACCCCGATCACCACGGCCAGCAGAAACCCTCCGAAATCGTTGGAATCCACCGGCATCAACCTCATCGCGGCCATGTCCTGCAACAGGCCGGACACGGGTTCGGCCAGAAACAGCCACCAGATGACGGCAGCCGCAATGGCCAGAAACGTCGCCAGCCCGGAACGGCGCGGCGGCACCGCGCGTATCACGCCATAGCCGACGGCAAAGCCCGCCAGCAGCATCAGCGGATACCACAGGCTGCCACCCCAGAGCAGCCAGATTGCGACTACCGGATAAAGGACCGTGAAGATGAACAACCGGCGCGGCGCATATTCCGCCATCAGCAGCGCAATGCCGAACAGAGCCCACATCAGAATCACGGACCAGTCCGGGGTTTCCGCGACGCCCATCAACAGAATGGTGATCAGCCCGGTCGCCGCCAGAACCCAGCGGCGGATTGCCGGGCTGACCGAGAACAGAACCGGCGTGATCGCGATGAACAGCAGCCCCATCGTCATGATCGGGCGCCAGTATCCGGCGCGGGGATAGAAGCCGAACAGATATTGATGCCAGCGTTCCCGGATAACGGCGAAACACCCTCCGGTCGCGCCCTCCCCCCATCTGGCGGCGATGATCTCGCGGCATTGCTGGACGCTGTCGGCTTTCCAGACGGAATGGGACAGCCACGGCCAAAAATGATGGAACAGAAACCAGATAATCCCGATGCCCAGTATCGTCAGAACCGTGTTGAACCAGCCCGAGAACAGATTCATGCGTAGCCAGCGGACCACTCCTGTCTGCCGCGAGGGCGGCGCGGCGGGCGGCAGCATCGTGTCGCGGACATAAGGAACGGACTGGGCGTGAATTTCGCTCATCTCACCGCTCCTTCAGCCGGACGCGGCTGTTATAGATATTCATCGCCCCCGAGATCAGCAGGCTGATGGCAAGATACACCAGCATCATCAGCAGGATGCTTTCCAGCTCTCTCCCGGTCTGGTTGGCGGTCGTCCCGCCAAGCGTGCCGCGCAGATCCATATAACCGACCGCAATCGCCAAAGAACTGTTCTTCGTCAGGTTCAGATATTGCGAGATCAGCGGCGGCACGATCACCCGCAGGGCCTGCGGAAGAATGACCAAATTCATCGTCCGGTTCGGGCGAAGGCCAAGCGCGAACGCCGCCTCGGACTGGCCTTTGCTGACGGACAGGATACCGGCACGGACGATCTCGGCGATGAAAGCGCCGGTATAAAGCGTCAGCGCCAGCCACAGCGCGACAAAGGAGTTATCGACGCTGATCCCGCCCGAGAAATTGAACCCGGCAAGCTGCGGGATCTCAAGATACAGCCCGAAGATGATCCACAGCGCAATCGGAGGCACCACGAACAGCGCCAGATTGACCGGCCATGTCACCGGACGCTGCCCGGTCCGTTCCTGAATCCGCGACGCGCGGGCATTGATCGCCCTTCGCAGCATGACCGCTGCCACGAGAAGCCCGATAAAGATGATCGCCAGCCAGGGAATCGCAATCCGCCCCAGCTCCAGCGCACCCGGAGACCGGGCCGCGATAATCGCCGGAATCGCCGTGTAGCGGTTGGTCGGCGCGACCATGCCAAGGAACAGATCTATACCCTCTTCGCCCCGATAAGCGCGTGGCGCGGGTGTGATCTCGGTGAAGACCGCAAAGATGATCAGGATCCAGAGCAGAAGCGGAATATTGCGGAAGATCTCGACATAGATCGTCATCAGCCGCGCAAACAGCCAGTTATTCGACAGGCGCAGAACGCCGACCGTCACACCGACAATCGTCGCGGCGATACAGCCCAGAAACGAGACCAGCAGCGTATTGAGAAGCCCGATCAGCGCTGCACGGAAATGCGTGTCGTCGCTGTTATAGGGAATCACCTGCTGCGGAATATCGTATCCGGCGCGGCTGAACAGAAAGCCGAAATCTATATCCTTGCCCAGATTCGCCAGATTGGTGATCGTATTATTGATCAGCCACCAGACCAGCGACATGACCAGAATGAAAACGATGACCTGAAATGTCAGCGAGCGATAGCGCTTGTCATAGATCAGCATACTCAACCGAAACGGAGGATCCTGACGGCCTGCCGATGCGCGGTCGATCATTAATTTCTCCCTGTGATCCGGTGCGGATTTTTCCGTCTCTTCCGGTCGTCTGGCAAAAACGCGCGGGTTTCTCCCGCGCGTTTTAAATTTTCGTCACAATGGATCAGCGGAACGGCATCGCATAGATCAGACCGCCCTGGGTCCATTGCGCATTCAGCCCGCGAGCCAGACCGATCGGAGTTTCCTCGCCAATGGTCTTGGCGAAGATCTCGCCGTAATTGCCTGACGCCTTGATCGCCCGTTTCGCCCAGTCGGCATCCAGCCCGATCATCGCACCCAGATCGCCGGTCGTCCCCAGCAGGCGCTGAACCTCGGGGTTTTCGGAATTGCTGGCCAGCTCGTCGATATTGGCCGAGGTCACGCCATATTCTTCGGCCGCGATCAGCGCATAGAGCGTCCAGCGGACGATATCGCCCCAGTTATTGTCGCCGTGACGGACGACCGGGCCAAGCGGTTCCTTCGAGATGATCTCGGGCAGGATGATATGATCGTCGGGATTGGCGAAAGCCGCGCGCGTCGCCGCCAGACCCGATGCATCGGTCGTATAGGCATCGCATGCCCCGGCCATATATTGCTGCTCACCCTCAGCATTGCTGTCGATATTGACCGGCTGGTATTCCATGTTGTTGGCGCGGAAATAATCGGCCAGATTCAGTTCCGTCGTGGTGCCGGTCTGAATGCAGATCGTCGCACCGCCCAGTTCCTTTGCCGAGGAAACGCCAAGCGACCGGGGGACCATGAAGCCCTGCCCGTCATAATAGTTGATCCCGGCGAAATCCAGATTCAGGTCGGTATCGCGCGAGAAGGTCCAGGTCGAGTTGCGCGACAGGATATCGACCTCACCTGAGGCAAGAGCCGTGAACCGCGTCTGCCCGGTGGTCGGCACATATTTGACCTTCGTCGGATCGCCAAGGACAGCAGCCGCAACGGCCTTGCAGATGGCGATGTCGAATCCGGTCCAGTTGCCGTTCGCATCAGGCGACGCAAAGCCGACAAGCCCCGCATTCACACCGCAGATCAGTTGATCGCGGCCTTTGACCTCTGCCAAGGTATCGCCTTCGTCGGCAAACCCCGCGCCGGTCGAAAGTAGTGTTGCAACGGCTGCGCCGAAACAGACGGTTCTCTTCATGAGTAGCCCTTCCCAATGAGGCGGCGCTGCCGCCGTTCCCTGTCGGCGGGTCATCCAGACCCAATGGGCGATATTGTGCCGATCAGCCGCCATGCGTCAAGTTTGCTGTAAACTCAACCCCTCAGGAACGCAGCAGTCCCAGAAGCCGCTCGGCATTCAGCATGGCTATGCGGCGGTTGGCGGCAGCCTCTGCGGCCTCATCGTCATGACCCCAGTTTTCCGCCTGATATTCCTCATCTATCCGCGATAATGCGAAGGCTTCTTCCGCTGTGAGACGGCCATAAAAAACCGCAAGCCCGAGGATCAGAGATCCGGGAAGTGTCACAAGATCGTGCAGGGCCGTCAATTCGAACGGATCAAGCGAATCCAGCCGTTCACGCAACCGCGCAAGCGCCGCCGGGTCCTGTCCGACCGGCATGACTCCACTGGTCACGGCAAGCGGTGCATCCAGTTCCCGCGCCGACCAGTCCAGCAGCGGATCCCATCCCGTCGCCTGACGGGCGGCAAGCTCGGCTGCGCCGTCGGCACGGTAAGATAGCAGATCCGTACCGCCATAAGCCGCCAGCATATCGGCGACCGCACCGAATTGCGGCGAGACTTTCTCGATGGCGGAATTCGCCGCGCGGGTCAGCGGCATGGCTTCAGGGTCGATCACATCGTCCTGCGCGTCCCATTCCGCCGCAATCGCTTCGGCCAGAGCACGGACCGGCAGGATCAAAGGATGCTTGCCGGGCGTCATCACCGGCCTGCCGTCAAGCGTGACGCGCCAGCCTTCACCCTCTTGCCCGACACTTGCGGATTTCCAGAAACGTCGCGCCTTCCACTCGCTCATGCGGCCCAGTCTCCGATCATGCTCAGAAGCATCGGGAAATCATCCGCGACAGGCACATCGTAACCGGACAGAGTCTCAGCCGGATGATAGCCCCACGAAACGCCGATGGCCGCCGTCCCCGCCGCTTTCGCCATTTCGATATCGTATTCCGTGTCCCCGATCATCAGCGCATCGGCAGGATCGATCCCGGCCTCGTCACAGGCCGAAAGCAGCATTTCGGGATGCGGCTTGGAGGGGTGATTATCCGCCGTCTGAAGCGTAACAAAAAAACGGCGCAGATCGCGATGATCCAGCATCGCATCCAGCCCGCGGCGCGATTTCCCCGTCGCGATCCCCAGCAAAACATCGTCCCGGTGGGATAGAGCCTCAAGGCAATCGGATGCGCCGGGATAAAGCGGTGCCTCTTCCTCGATCCGGCGCGTCATGAAGGCCTGCCGATAGGCCGAGACAATCGCCTCTTGCTGCGCCCCCGCGGCCTCGGGGGCCAGCCTGCCGACCGCAAGCGGCAAGGACAGCCCGACAATGGACAGGACCCGGGAGCGGTCCGCCGGCGGCATTCCGACCGATTCAAACGCGGCTCCCATCGCCCCGACGATCAGGGCCTGACTGTCGATCAGCGTACCGTCCACATCAAACACGACAAGCTTCATCAGATGTCCTCGAACGGGTCGGCGGGCACGTCGTTTTCATACCAGCCAAGCGTTTTCCAGGTCCGTTTCATGTGATCCGGCAGAGGAGCGGTCAGATTGACAGACTGCTTCGTGACCGGATGCACGAAGGAAATGCTGCGGGCATGCAGATGCAGCTTGCGGCTGATCTCTCCGCCAAGCTGCGCCCCCCAGCCATCGCCCAGATTTTCCTGCCCCGAGCCGCCATATTTGCCGTCACCCACAATCGGATGACCAAGCTCGGCCATATGCGCACGCAGTTGATGCGTCCGTCCCGTCACCGGCACAAGCGCACACCAGCTGACCCTCTGCGCCAGATTATCCAGCACGGCATAATCCGTGGTGGCCCGCTTGGCACCTTCGGTCGAGGCAATGTCGCGCGGATGGATGGCGACCATCTTTTCGCCCTCTCCGCCGCGCCCATGCCCGCCAGTCTTGACCAGTCCGAAACGGACCGTGCCCATGCGCGGACTGGGAACACCTGCAACAGCGGCCCAGTAGATCTTGCGGGTGGTGCGGGCACGAAACGCCTCGGACAGCAACCGCGCGATGCGGTCTGTCCGGGCCAGAAGCAGAATGCCCGACGTATCCTTGTCCAGCCGGTGAACCAGCTTGGGCTTTTCCTTATAGCCGAATTTCAGCGCCTCGCTCAGCCCGTCGACATGGCGGTTACCCTGACCCGAGCCGCCTTGCGAGGGCAGGCCGGGCGGCTTGTTGATGGCGATAATATGCTGATCCTTCCAGATCACCGAGGCTTCGATCATCCGTGCATCGCTCTCGGGGATCTTCGCGGTCTCCACCCGGGGCGGCGGCGCGTCCGGCAGAGGCGGGATGCGCACCTCCTGCCCGGCCTCGATCCGCGTATTCGCCTTCACCCGGCCCCCATCGACGCGAAGCTCTCCCTTCCGGCACATTTTTTCGACTGCACCCTGAGTAAGCTGCGGAAAGCGCTTCTTCAGCCAGCGATCCAGCCGCTGATCGCCTTCCTCGCCCGGGATGCGGATCGTCTGAACACCACTCATGCGAAAACCGCCCTGCCCAAAGCCAGACCGGCAATGATCGCCGCCAGCGACAACAGCACCGAGGCCACGACATATCCGGCTGCCAGCCCGGTCTGACCACGCTCCCATAATGTCAGCGTGTCCAGCGAGAACGCGGAAAACGTGGTGAAACCGCCCAGAATGCCGGTCAGCAGCAGCGGCGCAAGATGCTGCCCGCCACGTTCGGCCAGCAGAACGGCCAGTAATCCCATCGCGAAAGAACCGACGATATTCACCGTCAGCGTCCCCACCGGAAACCCCGGACCCGCCATGCGCATGGCAGCGATATTGACAGCATATCGCGCCGACGCACCTGCTGCGCCCCCGATTGCCACTTGCAGAAAATTGTTCATGGCGCAGCCTTGGCCCCTTGCCGGGGCGCTGTCAACGCATCCGCATCGTAAACACTGCGGATAACATAGGATTTGCGCGGCCCCTCGACGTGCCAGACCGACGACCAGACGGGCCATCCGGAGAAATCATAGGCGACATCATAGATATCCGGCGCACAATGATGACGTGCCCGAGGCGTCGGCGCATCCGGATCGAAGCTGTGAAAGAAGCGGCCATCCGGGAAAAAAACCGCGATCACGCCAGCCTCCTGACGCCATATGAAATCACGCGTGGCCCGAAGTTGCACCTGCCCCGGAAGCAGCAACTGTCCCTCTTCCGCATAGGCAGCACCCTGCCCGGATCGGGATATCAGCGCCGTACCCTCGAACCGCGCTCCGGTCGAAATATCCCGCCTGAGCCGCCATCGCCCCAGAAAACGGCTCAGCAGATCCATAGCCCGCCTTCAACTTCCACGTTTCGCGCGTTGCGTGACGAACCAGTCCAGCCGCTTTTTCAGCTCACGCTCGAAGCCACGCTCAACCGGGGTGTAGAACACCGGGCGTTTCACGCCTTCGGGGAAGTAGTTCTGCCCGCTGAACGCGTCCTCTGCCTCATGGTCATAGGCATAACCCGCGCCATATCCCTGCTCTTTCATCAGCTTTGTCGGCGCGTTGAGGATATGGGCAGGCGGCATCAGGCTGCCGGTTTTCTTCGCCTCTCTTTTGGCGGCGCTGAAGGCCATATATCCGGCATTGGATTTCGGCGCGAGCGCCAGATAGATCACCGCCTGCGCAAGCGCCAGTTCGCCTTCGGGGCTGCCGAGCCGCTCATACAGCGCCCATGCATCCAGGCAATGCCGCTGCGCCGCCGGATCGGCCAGGCCGATATCCTCAATCGCCATGCGGGTGATGCGGCGGGCGAGATATCGGGGATCTTCGCCCCCTTCCAGCATGCGGGCCAACCAGTACAGCGCCGCATCCGGATCGCTGCCGCGCACGGATTTATGCAGGGCCGAGATCAGGTTGTAATGCTCATCCCCCGACTTGTCATATTTCGCCGCCCGCCGCATCAGCCGCGCAGACAGCGCATCCGGGTCAAGCGGTGTGTCGGTTTTCCACGCCATCACCTGCTCGATCAGGTTCAGCGCCGCGCGGCCATCGCCATCCGCCATTTCCAGCAATGCCTCACGCGCGGCACCGGTCAGCGGCAGGGCGCGACCGAATTCCTTTTCGGCACGCTGCGCCAACAACTCAAGATCGGCAAGGCTGAGCCTGTCCAGCACGATCACCTGAGCACGCGACAACAGCGCCGCATTCAGTTCGAAGCTGGGGTTTTCGGTGGTCGCGCCGACAAGAAGGATCGTGCCATCTTCCATATGCGGCAGGAAACTATCCTGCTGAGCCTTGTTGAAACGGTGGATCTCATCGACGAAAAGCAGCGTCCCGCCGCCCTGCTGACGGCGCAGCTTCGCGGCCTCGAACACTTTGCGCAGTTCCGGGACACCAGAGAAAATCGCGCTGATCTGCACGAATTTCAGATCGGTTTCATCCGCCAGAAGTCGCGCGATCGTGGTCTTCCCGACGCCCGGAGGCCCCCACAGGATCAGCGAGGACAGGCTGCCCGCCGCCAGCATCGCGCCCAGAGGGCCTTCGCGGTCAAGCACCTTCCCCTGCCCGATCACATCGGACAGCGAGCGCGGCCTGATCCGGTCCGCCAGCGGAGCCGCACGGAGGCTGGTATCAGGTCCGGAACCGAATTGCGGTTCCGGAGGGTTATCAAACAAATCGGCCATAACGGGCGAACATTACGCCGCCCGCCTGCCGCAAGAAAAGGGTCAGTGTAGCTTTTGAACCAAATTCGTCGCGACGACCTGGAATTCGCCATCGTCGAACTGCATGACCGGCCCCATCGCCTCGCCCTCCATACCGCAACGGCGATACCAACGCGGCCAATTCGAGTTGATCAACCCGATATGACGGGTCGCGCCAAGCTCTCGCGCGGCTTGATTAAGCCCGTCAATCAACTGGGCATGCACCTTGCGGCGAATCCCCATCGGCACGGCATGGCTGACGAAAACACGGCTGGATTCCCAGATGTAGTCATCGACCGGAGCCTCGTCAAAGAGGAGGTTCTGCGGGATTGAGCCGCCCAGAATACCACGCTGGGCATCACGGATCATGTAGGAGTAAATGCCGCAATGTGCAGTTGTTGGGGTCAGGCGGATGCCGGCAAGCACCTCACCGCGTTCATGGACAGCAACCCAACGCGATGCGGGGGTATCGTACTGGTCGAACTCCATCCCCTCTGCTTGCGGGAGGTCCCAATTATTCTGGACGATAAAGCTCTGTCTGCGTGCACGAAGAATATTGGCAAAAAGTTCACCGTGAGTGTGCATATTGGCGAAGGAAATTGTCGTCGTCTGCATTGTATTTTCTCCTGGGATTGTTGAGTGGCCTCAGGCGCACATCCTCAGGCGTCGATCTATAGCAGACGGTACTCCTTGGCCCGCTGGAGTGCCTCGGCTGTGGTTCTGGCCATAAGCCGTTCCCGCGCCGAGATAAGCCGCGCCTTGAATGCGCTCTCCGTAATACCAAGTTTGGCAGCCGCTGCCGCATGACGATCACCCTCTGCAATGCACCGAAGGGCCTCGATCTGAGCCTTCGTGAGGCTCTCCGGCGGCTCCGTAATGTCGTGGAGTCGGCGGATCAGTTTCGAGATGTCTTCGATCTCGGAATCTGTATATTCTCGGTCGCTACGGGTCATTCCTCCGATGGTACGGGAACTGATCGGCCCGCAGGAAACCGCGATGCCGAACTTCATCCCAAAGCGAGCTGCTTCAGCCATGATGCCAAACGGATCGGGAACCGGCAATGCAGACCAACGGCTTGAGCCGTTGGCAGAAAAGCCCCAGGCGATCATCGGATCGCGCAATGCATAGGCCTTCGCCGAATAATGATCCTGCCATTCTTGCGAATAGGTCTGAAACTGCAGGATTGGCGCTGCAAAACGAATATGCAGCCCAATGAAGTAGCCTCTGGGTGCAAGCGGTTTCAGCTTGCGAAGAGTGGCAGAAATCTCGGCTCTGGTAGGCATAGTGAATTTGCTAAGTCGTCTTTGTTAAGCACTTGGGCAGAATGGCGCGTTTACCCTGATAAGTGAAGTACATTTGTTATTTACAAGTGAAAGCTGCAAACATTCATTGAAAGTGAGCTATAAATATAACGCTTAATAAAGTTAGTACAGCCATTCCAAACTCAGTCAGGACGGCAACCTGACGATACGACCTCCCATAAATGAATTCGCCCCGCTGCGGGATGCGCGAGCGGGGCGAATTCACTGTTTTCTAAAAATCAATCTTCTAGGTCGTCTTCCGCCTCGACGCGGGCGCGGTCAGCAGCGCCTTTTGCCGCAGGATCGCGGTCGACAAGCTCGATGATCGCCATCGGCGCCATGTCGCCATAGCGGAAACCGGCTTTCAGAACCCGGACATATCCGCCCTGGCGATCCTTGTAGCGTGCGCCAAGTTCTTCGAATAACTTTACAACATGGCTGTCCTGCTTCAGCTGCGCTGCCGCCTGGCGACGCGCATGCAGGTCACCGCGCTTGGCGAGGGTGATCAGCTTCTCGACGATGGGACGCAGTTCCTTCGCCTTGGGCAGGGTGGTCTTGATCTGTTCATGTTCGATCAGCGAACCAGCCATATTGGCGAACAGCGCCTTGCGGTGTTCGTGGGTACGGTTGAGACGGCGATAGCCGCGAGCGTGACGCATGATGTTTCTCCTTTAACGTCTTTTGCTTTGTCCGGCGGTCCATGCGTGCGGACCGCTCTCCTTGGGGCGGGATGCCCATGCCTTGCGGCGTTTTCCGGGGGCGACGCCTGTGCATCGCGCGTACACAGAATGTACACAGGGCGTATGACGCCCCCGGTATTCCTTATCAGAAATGGTCGTCGAAACGCTTGGCCAGATCTTCGATATTCTCCGGCGGCCAGTCGACCACATCCATGCCCAGATGCAGGCCCATGCCCGACAGCACTTCCTTGATCTCGTTCAGCGACTTGCGGCCGAAATTCGGGGTGCGCAGCATCTCGGCTTCGGTTTTCTGGATTAGATCACCGATATAGACGATATTGTCGTTCTTCAGGCAGTTGGCCGACCGGACCGACAGTTCCAGTTCATCGACCTTCTTCAGCAGACGCGGATCGAATTCCAGACCGTCATCGCTGTCCTGCGCACGGGCGGCTTCCGGCTCATCGAAGTTGACGAACACGGAAAGCTGGTCCTGAAGGATACGCGCCGCATAAGCCACGGCATCTTCCGGGGTCAGCGAACCGTCGGTTTCGACCTTCATCGTCAGCTTGTCATAATCCAGCACCTGACCTTCGCGGGTCGGGGTGACTTCATAGCTGACACGCTTGACCGGCGAGAAGATCGCGTCGATCGGGATCAGCCCGATGGGCGCGTCCTCGGGACGGTTCTTGTCGGCGGCGACATAGCCCTTGCCGCTGGCGACGGTCAGTTCCATGCTCAGATCGGCGCCGTCATCCAGATGGCAGATGACATGATCGCGGTTCAGTACGGTGATTCCGGCGGTTTCCTGAATATCGCCGGCCTTCACCTCGCCCGGACCTTTGGCGGTCAGGGTCAGGCGCTTGGTGCCATCGACATCCATTTTCAGCGTCACGCCCTTGAGGTTCAGGACGATATCGGTCACGTCCTCGCGCACACCGGCGACGGACGAAAATTCATGCAGCACATTGTCGATCTGCACGCTGGTGATGGCCGCGCCCTGAAGCGAGGACAGCAGCACACGGCGCAGCGCGTTGCCGAGCGTCAGGCCGAAGCCACGCTCCAGCGGTTCGGCAGTGACGGTCGCGGTGCGGGTCGCGTCAGCGCCGGTCTTGATATCAAGCTGCGTCGGCTTGATCAGCTCGGCCCAGTTTTTATGGATCATGCGTTTGCCTCCATTCCAGTTCCGGCCCCATGATCGTGGTCCGGAACGCCCGAGGTGAAATGCGAAAATCCCACACGCGCCGCAGCAATGCAGCGCGTGCAGGCAGTTCAGGTCTGATCAGACGCGACGACGCTTCGGCGGGCGAACGCCGTTATGCGCGATCGGGGTCACATCGCGGATCGCGGTGATGTTGAAACCAACAGCCGCAAGCGCACGCAGAGCCGATTCGCGGCCAGAGCCGGGGCCCTGAACTTCGACTTCCAGCGTGCGGACGCCATGTTCCTGCGCCTTCTTGCCGGCGTCTTCAGCGGCCATCTGGGCAGCGTAAGGGGTCGATTTCCGCGACCCCTTGAAGCCCATCGTACCGGCCGAGGACCACGCAATCGCGTTGCCCTGCACATCCGAGATCAGGATCTTGGTGTTGTTGAACGAGCTGTTCACATGCGCGACGCCAGCCGCGATGTTCTTACGCTCTTTGCGCTTGGTGCGCACCTTATCACGTGCCATATGCCTGCCTCCTTACTTCTTCTTGCCGGCGATGGGTTTCGCCGGGCCCTTGCGGGTGCGGGCATTGGTGTGGGTGCGCTGACCGCGGACCGGAAGGCCGCGGCGGTGACGCAGACCGCGATAGGACCCCAGATCCATCAGACGCTTGATGTTCATCTGGTTCTCACGGCGCAGATCGCCTTCAACGGTCAGATTGCCGTCGATATATTCGCGGATCTGCAGAACTTCGGCATCCGAAAGCTCATTGACACGACGCGATGCGTCGATGCCCACAGCCTCGATGATCTGATTGGCAAAGGCCGGACCAATGCCGTGGATATAGGTCAGTGCGATGGGGACACGTTTCCCCGTCGGAATATTGACGCCAGCAATACGAGCCACGCGTTATCCTTTTCATGTTGCGGTTCCGTAGCGCCGGAACCTTTTTTCACAACCGAAGGCCCGAAAGACGGCTTTCGGGCCTGATCGAGTTCACCGGAATGGTGATTCCCCTTGCGGGATGCCGTGAGGTAGTCACGAATTGACGCTTTGTCAACTGCGGGAATGCGGAAGGGGGCTCTGCCCCCGGCCTTCGGCCTCCCCCGGGATATTTCCGCCAGGCTGAATGACGCTGTCAGAGCTTATCGAGCGCCGTTTTCATCTGTGCTGCGACCTCATCGACCGAGGCGAGACCGTTGACCGGATGCAGCTTCTCCTTGGCGTAATAATAGCCGATCAGAGGCGAGGTTTTCTTGTAATATTCAAGAAGACGGGTCTTCAGGCTTTCCTCATTATCGTCGGCGCGGCGGCGCAGATCGGTCGAGCCGCAGGCGTCGCAGACGCCTTCCTCCGCGGACGGTTTGGTCTTGTCATGATAGACCTCGCCGCAATTTCCGCAGGTATAACGGCCCGAGATCCGCTCAACCAGGGCGGTGTCATCGACCTGCATTTCGATCACGACATCCACATTCTGCTTCAGGCCTTCCAGCAATTCACCCAAGGCATCGGCCTGTTTCAGCGTACGCGGGAAACCGTCGAAGATGAAACCCGGCGCGTCGGAGCCTTCCAGCTTTTCACGGATCAGGCCGACAACGATTTCATCGGTGACCAACTGGCCCTTATCCATGACCTCAGCCACGACCTTGCCCATCTCGGTCCCGGAAGAACGCGCTTCGCGCAGCATATCCCCGGTGGAAAGCTGGACCAGCCCCCGTTCCTCGACCAGACGGCGCGCCTGAGTTCCCTTGCCCGCGCCGGGCGGTCCGAGCAGAATGATATTAACGGTCATGACTGGTCCCTCTTCCCTCTTTTAGGACCGGCGCATCAACGGCGCGCCGGGGCCTTGCGTTTTTTCGGTTTGCCGCTTCCTTGCCGACCTTTACCGCGCAGCTGCGACTTCTCGATCAGACCCTCATATTGATGGGCAAGCAAGTGGCTTTGCACCTGATTGATCGTATCCATCGTCACCGACACGACGATCAGCACCGAGGTGCCGCCGAAATAGAAGGGAACGGCAAGCTGGCTGCGGATGATTTCCGGCAGCAGACACACTGCGGCAAGATAGACCGAACCGATGACCAGGACACGATTGACCACATAATCGAGGAATTCCTCGGTCCGTTTGCCGGGGCGGATGCCGGGAATATAGCCGCCCTGATTCTTCAGATTTTCCGCGACATCGTCGGATTTGAAGGCCACGTTCTGCGTGTAGAAATAGGCGAAGAAAATGATCATCGCCGCGAAGAAGACCAGATAAAGCGGCTGTCCGGGGCCGAAATAGGCCAGCACGCGCGACATGATCGGTCCGGTCTGATTGCCCGAGAAGGTCGAGATCGTCACCGGCAGCAGCAGCAGCGAACTGGCGAAGATCGCCGGAATCACACCTGCCGGGTTGACCTTGATCGGCAGATGCGAGGATTGCCCGTCATAGATCTTCATCCCCACCTGACGGCGCGGATACTGGATGGCGATCTTGCGCAGCGCACGCTCCATGAAGACGACGAAGCCGATCACGGCGACGACCATCACGATTACGCCCAGTGTAACGAAGGTCGAGCCGCGCGACGCGCCCTGAGCCAGAAACTGCGCCAGCGCTCCGGGGATTTCCGCCACGATCCCGACGAAGATGATCAGCGAAATCCCGTTACCGATACCGCGGGCGGTAATCTGCTCACCCAGCCACATCAGGAACATGGTGCCGCCGACAAGGGTGATCACGACCGAGGCCTGGAAGAAAGCGCCCGGATCATGGGCCAGCCCGCCTGCTTCAAGGCTGCGTGCAAGCCCATAGGCCTGGAACAGCGCGAGCGCGACGGTTGCATAGCGCGTGTACTGGTTGATTTTCTTGCGCCCCTGCTCGCCCTCTTTCTTAAGTTGCTCAAGCGCGGGCACCATCGACGCCAGAAGCTGCACGATGATCGAGGCCGAAATATACGGCATGATCCCAAGCGCGAAGACGCCCATCCGGCCAAGTGCGCCGCCGGTGAACATCGACAGGATGCCGCCGATCCCGGATTGCGCCTGATCCATGAAGTTGCGCAACGCCTCGCCGTCGATACCGGGAACCGGGATATAGGTGCCGAGACGATAGATGATCAGCAGTCCAAGCGTGAACCAGATTCGCTGACGAAGTTCCGTGGCCTTGCCAAGCGCCCCCCAAGAGAGGTTCGCGGCCATCTGTTCTGCGGCTGACGCCATATTATGCCCCCAAAATTCGCGGGTCGTCGTCGTGACAGCGCCGCCGGACCGGTTGAGATCCCGCGGCGCTCAAGGAAAACTCGGTTGTGTATGTAAGGGGACCCGCGCCCCCTCACAAGCACAATTACTCGGCGGCGGCTTCTTCGCGGGCCGGGATGGTTACGGTGATCTTGCCGCCAGCCTTCTCGACCGCTTCAATGGCCGATTTCGAGGCGCCCGCAACGGTGAGGTCCAGCTTGGCCTTCAGCTCGCCCTTGCCCAGAACGCGCACGCCGTCCAGCTTGCGGCGGATAACGCCTGCTTCGACCAGAGCATCCTCGGTCACGGCGGATTTCGCGTCCAGCTTGCCTGCGTCGATAAAGGCCTGAAGCTGGCCCAGATTGACCACGGCGTATTTCTTCGCGTTCGGCGCGGTGAAGCCACGCTTCGGCAGGCGGCGATACAGCGGCATCTGGCCGCCTTCGTAACCGTTCAGCGCAACGCCCGAACGCGAGGTCTGACCCTTGATACCACGGCCAGCGGTTTTACCCTTGCCGGAACCGGGACCACGCGCCACGCGCTTTTTCTTGCGGTTCGCGCCTTCATTATCGCGGATTTCATGCAGTTTCATATCGCTTCTCCTAAGCCGGAAACACCCCGCGAAGCGTGATGAGGTGAACACGGCGTTTCTTGGTTGTTGAGTCGCGGCACAGGCCGCGAAGCACGCCCACTAGCCCGAAACGCGCCCGGGGTCAACCGCAAGGCTGGATTTGCCGCATAACATGACCGGGGACGAGATCCTGCCCGATATGTGAGGCCCTGAAGCATATGGGCAGCACGACCCGGCAGACGTCTTCAGGCGTCGCAGAGACAAAGAAAAAGGCCGGGTCGCCCCGGCCTGTCTCTCAGTTCTTTTCTTCGATGATGACTGCCAGATGCGGGATCTTGGCGACCATGCCGCGGATCGCGGGCGTGTCTTCCAGTTCGCGCGTGCGGTGCATCTTGTTAAGGCCCAGGCCTTTCAGCGTCTCACGCTGGATGGCGGGGCGGCGGATCGGCGAGCCGATCTGCTTGACGACGATGGTTTTTGCCATGTTGCCCTCTCCTTACGCCTCAGCCGAGGTCACGGTGGCATCGGTGCCAACGCTGGTCTCGGGTGCCTTGTCCTGCGACGGCAGGATATCGGCGACCTTCTTGCCGCGGCGCTGAGCGACCGAGCGGGGCGAGGCTTCCGATTTCAGACCGTCCAGAGTGGCGCGGATCATGTTGTAAGGGTTCTGCGAACCCAGCGATTTCGCTACGACGTCCTGAACGCCCAGCATCTCGAACACGGCACGCATCGGACCACCGGCGATGATCCCGGTACCGGGAACGGCGGTGCGCATCACGACGCGGCCCGCGCCATGACGGCCGGTGGTGTCGTGGTGCAGGGTGCGACCGTCACGCAGCGGTACGCGGATCAGGTTGCGCTTGGCCTGTTCGGTGGCCTTGCGGATCGCCTCGGGCACCTCTTTGGCCTTGCCCTTGCCGAAGCCGACACGGCCCCGCTGATCGCCGACAACGACCAGAGCGGCAAAGCCGAAGCGCTTACCACCCTTGACGGTTTTCGACACACGGTTGATCGCGACCAGACGGTCGGCGAATTCCGGAGTTTCCTCGCGCTGTTCGCGGCGGCCGCCCCGGCGGTTCTCACGTTCTGCCATTCGGCATTCCTTCTTTGGTGGCGCGTTTCTTCGGCGCCGTTCAACTCAATCCAGGTGGGCAGGCAGGCAATAGCCCCCTGCCCCCGGATCATCGGGACGGCGCACCGACAAGGTCGCGCCGCCCACAGGAATCAGAACTTCAGACCGCCTTCGCGGGCTGCATCGGCAAGCGCCTTGATCTTGCCGTGGAAAAGGAAGCCGCCACGGTCGAAGACGACTTCTTCGACACCGGCTTTCTTCGCCCGTTCTGCAATCGCCGAACCCACCTTCGCGGCAGCTTCGACATTGTTCTTGCCGACCACGCCCAGATCCTTTTCCAGCGTGGAGGCTGCGGCCAGCGTCCGGCCTTGCGCATCGTCGATCAGCTGGACCGAGATGTTCTTGGACGAACGGTGAACCGACAGGCGCGGGCGGCCAGTGCCTTCCGCGCGCAGCTTGTTCCGGTTGCGCAGGCGGCGCTTGAGGAACAGATCTCTCTTTTTCAGTGCCATTTTTGCGCCCCTTACTTCTTCTTACCTTCCTTGCGGAAGACATATTCGCCCTTATAGCGGATGCCCTTGCCCTTATAGGGCTCTGGCGCACGCCATTCGCGAATATTGGCGGCAACCTGACCAACAAGCTGCTGGTCGATGCCTTCCACAACGATTTCAGTCTGCTTCGGCGCGGTGATCGTCACGCCGTCGGGCGTTTCGAAATTCACCTCATGCGAATAACCGAGCGACAGTTTCAGGGTCTTGCCCTGCATCTGCGCACGATAGCCGACGCCCTGGATTTCCAGCTCTTTCTTGAAGCCGTCCGATACGCCGGTCGCCAGATTGGCCACCATCGAGCGGGTCATGCCCCATTGCTGACGCGCACGCTTGGACAGCCCGCGCGGGGTCACGGTTACCGCGCCCTCTTCCAGTTTCAGTTCGACATCGTCATTCGCCGTGAAGCTGCGCGTACCTTTCGGCCCCTTGACCTCAATCGTCTGACCCTTGATTTCGGCCGTGACGCCCTTGGGCAGTTCGACCGGTCTTTTACCAATACGAGACATACTGCCCTCCTTAGAATACGGTGCAGAGCACTTCACCGCCGACATTGGCGTTACGTGCATTTGCATCCGACATCACGCCTTTCGGCGTCGAGACGATGGAAACGCCCAGACCCTGACGGACCTGCGGGATTTCCTTGGCACCGGCATAGACGCGGCGGCCCGGCTTGGAGACGCGGGACAGCTCGCGGATAACCGGCTGGCCGTCGAAGTATTTCAGCGAGATTTCCAGCTCTTTATGGCCGGTCTCGGTGGTGACTTCTTCATAGCCGCGGATATAGCCTTCGGCCTGCAGCACATCCAGAACCCATGCGCGAAGCTTGGAGGCCGGGGTGCGGACGGTCGATTTGCCGCGCATCTGCGAGTTGCGGATACGGGTCAGCATATCGCCGAGAGGATCGTTCATATTCATATTCGCCCCCTTACCAGCTGGATTTGACCAGGCCCGGAATCGCGCCCTGAGCCCCAAGCTCACGCAGCATGATCCGGCTGAGTTTCAGTTTGCGGTAATACGCATGCGGACGGCCGGTAAGCTGGCACCGGTTGTGCAGGCGCGTGGGCGACGAGTTGCGCGGCAGTTCAGCCAGCTTCAGCGTTGCCTTGAACCGCTCTTCCATCGGGCGTTCCTGATCGTGAATGATCTCGTTCAGTTCGGCCCGCTTGGCGGCGTATTTCTTGACCAGACGCTCGCGCTTCTTCTCGCGCTCAATCATGGATTTCTTAGCCATATCTTCTTTCCCTCCGCGCTCAGCTGGTGAACGGCATGTTGAAATGCTTCAACAGCGCCTTCGCTTCCGCGTCGGTCTTCGCGGTGGTGCAGATGATGATGTCCATCCCCAGAACTTCGTCGACCTTGTCGAAGTTGATTTCCGGGAACACGATATGTTCTTTCAGGCCCATCGCATAATTGCCGCGACCGTCAAACGCCGTGCCCTTCACGCCGCGGAAGTCGCGGACGCGCGGCAGCGCGATATTGATCAGGCGATCGAGGAATTCATACATACGGTCGCCGCGCAGGGTCACCTTGGCACCCAGCGGCATTTCCTCGCGAACGCGGAAACCGGCGATGGATTTCTTCGCCTTGGTGATGACGGCCTTCTGACCCGCGATCAGCGAAAGCTCTTCCGCGCCCTGCTTGACCTTCTTGGTGTCCTTGACGGCCTCACCGATGCCCATATTCAGCACGATCTTGTCGAGCTTGGGGATCTGCATGTCGTTCTTATAGCCGAACTCTTCTTTCAGAGCGGCACGGATCTTGTCGCGGAACTGCTGGCGCAGACGCGGCGTGTACTTGGATTCGTCCAGCATCAGATCACGTCTCCCGTGGTCTTGGCGAAACGGACCTTCTTGCCGTCTTCCTCGCGGAAGCCGACGCGGGTCGCTTTGCCGTTTTTGTCCAACAGCGCGAGGTTCGACAGGTCGATCGGCATGTTCTTCGGAACGCGCCCGCCCTGCGAATTCTGCGACTGACGGGTGTGACGCAGCGCGATGTTCACGCCGTCCACGACAGCCTTGCCCTCTTTCGGCAGAACCTGCGTGATCTCACCCTGCCTGCCCTTGTCCTTGCCGGCAAGGACGACGACCTTGTCGCCTTTTTTCAGCTTGGCAGCCATTACAGCACCTCCGGAGCAAGCGAGATGATCTTCATGAAGTTCTTCGCACGCAGCTCACGCACAACCGGCCCGAAGATACGGGTGCCGACCGGCTCGCCCTGGTTGTTCAGGATGACGGCGGCGTTCTGGTCGAAGCGGATCGAGGTGCCGTCTTCGCGTTTCACTTCCTTGGCGGTGCGTACGACGACGGCCTTGCGGACGTCACCTTTCTTCACGCGACCGCGCGGGATGGCTTCCTTGACGGACACGACAATAATGTCGCCCACCGACGCATAGCGACGATGCGAACCACCCAGAACCTTGATGCACTGAACTTTCCGGGCACCGGAATTGTCAGCAACATCCAGATTGGTCTGCATCTGGATCATGGTTATCTCCCGACCTTTGGGGACGACGATGCGGGTCGCCCCAGGGTTTCGAATTTATGCCGGACTCAGGCAGACGCTTGCGCGTCTTCCGTCAGCACCGTCCAGCGTTTGGTTTTCGAGATCGGAGCGCATTCGATGATCCGAACGGTATCCCCGACCTTGAACTGGTTTTCCGCGTCATGGGCGCGGTATTTCTTCGACGAGCGCACAGTCTTGTGCAGCAGCGGATGCTTGAAGCGGCGCGTCACCTGAACCGTCACGGTCTGGTCGTTCTTGTCCGAGGTCACGGTGCCTTGCAGGATGCGTTTGGGCATATCGGTTCCCCTTACTTCGACGACGCGGCATCTGCCGCTTTCTGGTTCAGAACGGTTTTCACACGCGCAACGTCGCGGCGCACGGCACGCATACGGGCGGTGGATTCAAGCTGGCCGGTAGCCTGCTGGAAGCGAAGGTTGAACGCTTCCTTTTTCAGCGACACGAGCTGCTCATTCAGCTGCTCGGGCGTCTTGTCTTTCAGTTCCTGCGCTTTCATTGCGCCTCTTCCTTTCAACATCACCGGAGAGCCCCGGCTTACCCGGGCCACCCTGATTCCGGTGGAGTTTCGTGATGAAGGCCGTCCCATACAGGGAACAATCCCGTCTGGCAAGCGCAAACCGCCCGATTTCCTGAAACTTGCCTGTATCCGGGGCC
This sequence comes from Paracoccus aerodenitrificans, assembly GCF_027913215.1. Lineage (GTDB taxonomy): Bacteria > Pseudomonadota > Alphaproteobacteria > Rhodobacterales > Rhodobacteraceae > Paracoccus > Paracoccus aerodenitrificans. The sequence goes on along the minus strand of NZ_CP115784.1, from coordinate 890,232 downwards.
GGTCAGGGCCGAAATCGTCCTGATGATCCGGGCGATATATGTGAGTTTTATCCGGCGGCACAAGCTGAACCCGATCACGTGGGGGTTATCCGGGTGTCAGCAGCGGACGCAAAACCCGACGGATCGTGTCGTCTTCGAAGCGAGGAACCTTACCAAGGCTCTCAAAAAGCTCCGGGATTATCCGAAGTTCTGCATTCCACGGCCAACTGAAAGGCGTTCGCCTGATCGACGATGTAGAGGTTCTGCCGCCGAGGAATAAATCTTGTTCGGACTGTTCCAGCCTTACTCCAGAAAACTATACGCCCAGAACATGACGCCCCGTATACCTGCCGACAATTCCACAGATCAGAATTCCGGCAGAGTACCAGACCGTATAGAAAGCGGGTGCATCCTCGTTGCAATGCAGCGCATAGATGGCCGCCGCGAACGCCCCGGCGGTCAATCCGGCGATCAGCCCGTCCCGCTCTGGAGCGGTGACGACGATCCGGCGGAGTGCGACGAACGCACCGACCCCTATCGGCAGCGCCAGAAACGGGATCGAGGCAAGACATGTTCTCCATGATGAACCGAGGATGGCGGCGGCAAGCCCCTCATCCGGCATGGTAAGAAGAAAAAGCCCCGCCGCAGCGAGTACAGGCAGCCATAGCGGCCATAAGAGCAGTAACCCGTAGGGCCGCGATTTCAGCCTCCATGCAACCAGTACGACACTGAGCGGCAGGACAAATTTCGCCAACACCAGAGGCTTGGAAAGAACCTGAGGAAAATCGGCACGCAGATGCCAGAAACCCAGCAACAGCACGACCGACAGCAAGCCGCCGAGAGCCATGCGCATGCCCGTCAAAGGGCGGTTGATATTCGGATCGGCGGCAAGCGCGGCGATCAGTTCTTCGGTCTTCATCCTTCACTCTCTTTCTGCGCGACTGCACGCAACCGCCCGAGTGCACGATGCAGGGCGACCCGCATCGCGCCGGGACTCAGGCTGAACGCCGCACGGATTTCGGCATCGTCCTTGCCCTGCAGGGCATGGGCACGGATCAGCGCTGCGTCGCGCGGGCTCAGCCGGCCCAGCAACTGTTCCAGCAGATATCCCGCCAACGGATCAGCCCCACCGGGGACAGGCAGGGTTTCCGACATTTCCTCAACCGGGATATGCACCCCGCCTTTCCTGCGCCGAAGCATGTCTATCGCCTTATGCCGCAAGATCACCCTCACCCACGCCATCAGCGGACGGCTCTGATCCCAGCTTCCTCGTTTCATATGTATGACAAGCAGCGTTTCCTGCACGACATCCTCGGCCATATGACGTGCGTCATCAGGCAGGGCCGCAAAGGCCATGCGCCGAAGAGTCGGTGCCAACTCTGTCAGGCAGCGTCGATAGGCATCCGCGTCCCCCGACAAGGCCGCACGCATCAGGTTCTCAACCGCAACGTCGTCCATCATCTGCCCAGTTTACGCCGCAAAGCACGAAGCTGTTACAACCGCCACCGAAAAAAACAATGCTGCCGATGTAACGGCATCATGCTGCCTTTCGTAACCCGGATGAAGCCGGATGGGCTTCTTCAACAGGAAAGGACACCGACATGAACTCCAAATCTCTTGCGCTGAGCGCCGCCGCCCTCGCTGCCGCATCTTTCGCAGCGCATGCTGACGATGCAATGAAAACCGCCGAGATGGAAAAATGCTATGGCGTGGCAATGGCCGGCGAAAACGATTGCGCCGCCGGGGCCGGCACGACCTGCGCAGGAACATCGAGCGTCGATTATCAGGGCAATGCGTGGTCGCTGGTCCCGGCAGGCACCTGCATGGATCTGGAGCTTCCCGCGATGGAAGACGGCATGGCCCGCATGGGCTCGCTTGAGCCGATTGACCGCGATCTGCCCGACGCCTGATCGCCCTTTTCTGCCGGTGCGGGGGTAAGTGTCCCGCGCCGGTCTTTCACCGACCCGGAGACTGCCATGACATTGCCCCATTCCGTCGGCGTTGGCTTCAAAGCCGCCCATGCACCTGATTTGATGCAGGACCCCGGATGCGTCAGCTGGCTGGAAATCCACGCCGAGAACTATCTTCTGGACGGCGGACCGCGCATGGCGCTTCTGGCACAGATGGCCGAGCGTTTCCCGATCTCGGTTCACGGCGTTGGCATGTCGATCGGCGGAACCGAAAAACTCGACCCCGATCATCTGGAACGCGTTGCACGGCTGGTCAAGGCTCTGAACCCGGCGAGTTTCTCGGAACATCTCGCATGGTCGACCCATGAGGGGGTGTACTTCAACGATCTGTTGCCCCTGCCCTATACGCAGGCCACGATGGATCTGGTCTGCGCCCATGTCTCGCAGGTACAGGACCGGCTTCAGCGGCGAATGCTGCTGGAAAACCCTTCAAGCTATCTGGCTTTTTCCGAAAGCACCTGGTCAGAGCCCGATTTTCTGGGCGAGATAAGCCGCCGCACTGGCTGCGGCCTGCTGCTGGATGTCGCGAATGTGTTTATCTCGGCAAATAACCTGGACAGTTCTGCGGGCGCGTATCTCGACGCTTTCGCGCTGAGCGAAATCGGTGAGATCCATCTTGCCGGACCGGATGCCGACGAGGCCGAGACCGGGTTACTGATCGATTCCCATTCCCGAACGGTGCCGGATGCTATCTGGGGTTTATATGTAGATGTCCTTGCCAGAACAGGCCCTCTGCCAACGCTGATTGAATGGGACAATGACGTGCCCGAATTCGCGGTGCTGGAGCATGAAGCGGCACGGGCCTCGGCCATCCTTCTGAAACGGGCCGCGGCATGACATATTTCGCCGCCGCGTTGCTGTCGCCCGAGGCCAATGCGCCAGAGGGGCTGGAACTGCCGCAGGGCGGCGACCCCGCACGCCGCTTTTCGGTCTACCGCAACAATGTAAATGTCGCGCTTTGCACTGCGCTTGCGGATAATTTTCCGGTTGTGACCAGCTTGGTCGGACGTGAGTTCATGATGGCATTGGCACGGATCTTCATCGCCACCTATCCCCCCCAAACCCCGGTTCTGGCCGAGTGGGGAGACGCGTTTCCCGCATGGCTCGCCGGTTTCGCCCCTGTCAGCAGGCTGGAATATCTGCCGGATATGGCGCGGCTGGAACATCTGTGCCGCCTCAGCGTGAATGCGTCGGATGCCGCCCCTGTCGCTCCGAAGGATATCGCTGCAATGACACCCGAGGCGCTGTCGGAATGGCAACCCAGACTGCATCCTTCGACGCAAAGCATGGCTACGGCATGGCCTCTCCTGAAGATCCGCCGCCATGCACTTGGCCTTCGCGACGGTGAGCAGACGGAAACCGGCGAGATCCTGATCACGCGTCCCGCGCTGTCACTGGTTCTTCGCCCCGCACCCACCGGAACGATCGCTGCGTTGAAACGTCTCGCCAAAGGAATCCCCTTGGGCGCTGCTCTTGATGATCTGGAGCATCAGGCCGCCATCCTGACCACATTCCTGCGCTACGGCACCTTCGCAGAGGAGGGTAAGCAGTGAATGGAGGGCTGCAAAACCTCAACTTCTGGCTTGAAAGGCAAGCTCCACAAATCCTGCCTCTGATCGCGCGGCTTTGCTTTGTGGCTTCTCTTGGCCCGTTTTTCTGGCGTTCGGCACTGACCAAGCTGGACGGATTCGGACTGAGCGCGGGTGCATATGCGCAGATATTGCCACGGCTCGCCGAGGCGAAAGGATATGATATCGCCGCCATGCCCCTATGGGCTGATGGCATCGTAGCCCTTGGCACCATTACAGAGTTCCTGTTGCCCGCGATGATCCTTCTGGGACTGTTCACGCGGTTCTCGGCACTTGCCATGACAGGCTTTATCGTCGTGATGTCCCTGACCGATATATTCGGCCACGGCACACTGGCAGCAGCCACGCTACAGCCACGGCTTATGTGGTTTGCGGTGCTGTCGGTCCTGGCATGTTTGGGTGGAGGTCTATTATCGATCGATAAGCTTCTGCAACGTACTCGAGCAGCTTCAGACATTATTTTAATTTAACAAATTACATAAGATAGACCGGGTGGCGTTGACCGTAACGTCCCCACAAAGCTCGCCCGAGGCGGCGCACCGGATGATGTAAAAAACGGACAAGCAGACAATCCAAAAAGGTGATGCAAAGCAATAACTATTATCATCTACGAGTCTCCAAAAATGCGAAAAAGTTATTTGTTTTCCAAACCTAGGCTGTGTTGACAAAAGGGATTCACACGAGGCGCGTGGCATGATTCAAGCTGGTATCTGCGATGGAGAACAGCTTGGCACGAGACCTCATGTCGGACGAAGAATGGACGTTCTTCGAGCGCTTCATCCTGACGGTCCGCGCTCCGAACGGACGCAGGCCGTCCAACCACCGCCTCGTCCTGGATGGCATTTTCTGGATCGCTCGAACGGGGGCGCCATGGCGTGACCTGCCTGAGGAGTTTGGGAAATGGTCCAGTGTCTACCGCCAGTTCCGACGTTGGACCCTGGCGGGGCTATGGGAGGAGATCATGGAGGCGTTGAACGAAAGCGGCGCCGTCCCGGACGCGCTCCAGATGATCGACAGCACCGTGGTTCGCGCTCACCATCAGGCAGCGGGCGCTAAAGGGGGACTCCGAGACAGGGTTTCGGCCGTTCAAGGGGTGGTTTCACGACCAAGATCCATCTCCGCGTCAATGCGCGTGGCTTGCCCATGAGGACGGATATCACGCCGGGACAGACCTCGGACTATACCGGCTTCGATCTGGTCATGGCTGACAACTTGCCCGAGCCGAGTGTGCTGCTGGCGGATCGCGGCTACGACGCCGACAGCATCCGCAGGACCATGGAGGCACGAAATGTGCTGCCGGTCATTCCGATGCGCAAGTCGCGGAAAAGGCGTATCGGCGTCGACCGTTCCCTCTATCGGCTGCGCAACCTGGTCGAGCGGTGTTTCAACAAGCTCAAGAACGCCCGCCGCGTCGCCACCCGCTATGACAAGACCGCAGAAAGCTACCTCGGTTTCATCGACATCACGTCAATCCGCCTCTGGCTCCGCCATTTGTCAACATGACCTAAGCTTGGGTGAGGGGCAGAAATTAGAAGCTCAAGACGAGTGTTCAGAGGTCTTCGCCGTTGAGTAAAGCTTTTCTTTAATAGTTTTTTGCCAACTCACAATGCCGCGACGACGCTGCAAAAAGGAAGCAGATTATGTCCGATGACGCAATAAACCTCAGCCAAAAGCTCTCAACCTTCACCGAACGCTGGAGTCCCAAAATTGTTTCTCAGTTCAACGATTGCGACGTAATGGTCGTGAAGGCTGAAGGCGAGTTCAATTGGCACCGTCACGAAGATACCGACGATTTTTTCCTGGTGTTGAGGGGAACCCTTCGCATTGAGCTACGAGATCGTGATGTCATTCTTCAGCCAGGCGAGCTTTTTGTCGTTCCCAGAGGCGTCGAACACCGCCCGGTGGCGGAGCAAGAGGTTCATCTGTTGCTGATTGAGCCGAAGGGCGTGTCCAATACTGGCAACGCAGCGACCGCAGCCAAGAAGGTTTCCATTTAGCAGCCTTTCATTCGGTGCGCGAAGCCCTCACGCATGGCTCCGAGGGCCTGCCAACTCCGAGCGGCGAAAATTTCCATTCTGACTGAGTCAGCCCCAACATTCGGAAACTGACATAAGCTACGCTTTGCAGTCTGCTGATCGTCGACGAGAAGGAGATCAGGGATGTCGAAACGCAAGCAGCATGCGGCCGTGTTCAAGGAGAAGGTCGCGCTGAAAGCCCCAGAAGGCGATTTGACGGTAGCCGATCTGGCAAGCTGTTTCGGGTGTATCTGGCGATGCTTCATCAATGGAAGCAGGCCCTATTGCGCCGGTACCGGCCCGATGAACCTTCTGATCTATGGACCGTCAACAAGGCCGAGGGTTAGGGCGAACGGGGAAAGGGAAACCTCGGCCACCACCTGATTTGCGCAACAAAGTCACGCGGGACGAGAAAAAAGAAGCCACGGACCGCCCCCGCCACCAACCAGCACCCTTACTCCACCAGCGCATAAGCAATCAGATAATCTCCACGCACCTTTGCATTGTGGCGTGCACCCGCCGCCTGAACCAGAATGATCTGACGGCCCTGCTCGTCGACATATGTGATCGGAACGGACTGGCTGCCGACGGGCAGCCGGTCCTTCCAGATGACCTCGCCGGTTTCGGTGTCGATGGCACGCAGATAGAAATCCTGAGTCGCCGCGAAGAAGCTCACGCCTGATTTCGTGGTCAGCAGTCCGCCCAGTGTCGGCATCCCGGTGTTGAACGGCAGGCGTGTCGCCAGCCCGAACGGGCCGATATCCTGCGTCGTACCCATCGGGATTTCCCATTTAACCTGCTGCGTCGCAAGGTCAATCGCGGTGACGGTGCCATAGGGCGGCTCATAGCAAGGTGTGCCGAGATATTTCAGCGTGTTGTAATCGATGAACATCTGATACGGAGTGCCGCGCATCGGGCCACCCTCGCTGCCGCCGCTCAGGTCCTTGCCGCCGGTCGTTTCCTCGGGGATCAGATACATGCGGTTGATCCAGCGCATATCGTTGACCAGCAACAGGTTGCGGCTCTGATCGAACGAGACACCGCCCCAGTTCATGCCGCCTGTCTGCGCAGGCCATTCGAAATAGACCTCTGTCGAGGGGGGCGTCATCAGCCCTTCCCATCTGGTCTTCTTCGTGCGGATACGGCAGTAAAGATGGTCCAGCGGCGTCATGCCCCATGTATGCCGCTGATCCAGAATGCTGTCATCGACACCGATCTGCGGCATTCCGGTCGAGAAAGGTTGCGTCGGCGAATAACGCTCACCCGGCAGGTTGCCCTGAGGAACCTCCTGTTCGGTGACTTCCGTCAGCGGGGTGCCGTCGCGGCGGTCAAGAACGAAGATCTGGCCGCGCTTGGTGATCTGAACCAGGGCCGGTACGGTTGTGCCGTCCGCCATCGGGAAGTCAATCAGAGTTGGCTGCGCGGGGACATCGTAATCCCACAGGTCGTGATGCACGGTCTGGAAGCTCCAGACGACATCGCCGGTATCGAGATCGAGTGCGACAACAGAGGAATTGTACTCATCGTCGAAATCGCGCCGGTGGCCGCCCCAGTAATCCGGCGTCGCGTTGCCGGTGGGCAGATAGACCATGTTCAGTTCGGTATCATACGAGATCGGAGCCCAGACATTCGGCGTGCCACGGGTATAGGTCTCTCCTTCCGGCGGCAGGGTCTCGATGGCGGGGTTGCCCATATCCCAGGCCCAGACCAGATCGCCCGTAATCGCATCGAAGGCACGCACCACACCCGGAGCTTCCCCGACCGACTGGTTATCCATGACCCAGCCTCCGATGACGATCTTGTCGCCAGCAAGCGCGGCACCCGTGGTCGGCATGTACTGACCTGCGGGATAGGCGCCCATGCCTTCGTGCAGATCGACGACCCCGTCATCTCCGAAACTGGTGCAGAGCTTGCCGTCAGAGGCCCGGATGCTCATCAGCCGCCCGTCCACAGCGGCCATGATAATCCGCGGACCGCAATTTTCATCGGCAACGGCTGTCTGGTTATAATCCGGCACATTGGCGTTGGTGGTCATCGCATTCGCGTCGGCGATATCCATACCGCCATCGTTCTGAGTGGCAGTGCCGACAGCTTCCGCGACGGCATCGATTTCGGCCTCAGCCTCGGCGCTTGCGGTCGACGGCTCTCCGGCAACCTCATCAGCGCCGGAACTGCCGATCAGTGCCGGGTCCACATAAGCCATCGTCCGGCAACGCATCCAGATCGGAGCCGAGGATTGCGGGTTGAACTGCCATTTGATCTCACCCGTCGTCCCGTCAAGCGCCGTCACGACGTTATTATAGGCGCAGTGATAGACCGTGCCATCCACATAAAGCGGCGTGTTCTGATCGGCATTGCCCTGCAACGCATCGGGAACCTGCCCGTGCTGCGCGGTCCAGACGACTTCCAGATCGCCGACATTATCCGGCGTGATCTGGTCGAGCGGAGAATAGCGCACACCCTCACTGGTGCGCCCGTACTCGCGCCATTCATCGCCCATTTCCAGCGTCAGGTCGGTTTCCGTCCCCGGAGTGGTCGGAATGTCGTTTCTGACAATGCCATGCGGGAAGAACATTGCCGCGAAATAAACCACGAAAACTGCCAGAAGGCCAAAGCCGCCCCCGAACAGGTATTTTCGTTCATTATTCCAGCGCTTTTCCCCGGCAGGGAAAAGGCGAACACAGAGCAGCAAAACGATCCCGATGACCAGAGGCGCCGCCACACGCGGGACAGACCCCCAGAATCGCAAACCGACTTCATAAAAATTCCACAGGACCGTCAGGGCAAGCACGATAAGGTAAAGATAGACCCCGTCGATCCGACCGCGCCAGATCAGCCAGCCCGACAGGCCAAGACCGATACCCGCCAACACATAATACCAGCTCCCCCCCAGGGAGATAAGATATGCGCCGCCTCCGAACAGCAGTAATCCGGTTACAATCAGAACGATGCTGATAATCCGTAGCACAATGCTTACACGCTGCCGACCCAATGTAATTTCGCTCATGATCAACCTATCCGAACAAATTTGATTTCTGAAAGGCTCAGCGATCAGAGCCAAAGACCGAGTTTAACCTGATGGCCGGTTCCGTAGAAAACGGCGCACAAGATGAGTGGCGAATATAAGATTCTAGCAGGAATCCGTAGTATGTGGCTAAGATCCGTATAGCATAGCTTAAGTCTTGCGCCAACGGAGTAAGCAGGTATTGCGTATAGCGTTACAAGTGCAGGTTCTATTTGGAAGAATAAGAAATAATAAGTTATAAAGAAATGATTTAAGCGTGTATTTCGCCGCCTTTAACAGGGCGTTGAAATAGTCCCCGAGCCGGAACGCTATCCGTTCATGAATGCTGGGTTGCGTGATCGCCATGTCTGTCGGTGCGCTCGATGTGCGCGCCAGATGCCGTTCTCCCGCGTCACGCTGTCAGCAGCCGGGGCAGTCTCGCGAGGTTGTTTGCCGCCATTGTCAGGATGAACCGCGACCGGACGTGCTGGAGGCCACGATGCATTGTCTGGGCCATGCCGTCGACTGTTTCGGCCCAGCCGAATGCCTCTTCGATCTTCCTTCGGTGCTTCTGTGACATGGGTAGCCCGCATGCCGGGTGGTGGCGATGGATCATGTCCAGTGCCACGCTGGCGTTTGGTGCGTCTTTCGCGCCAACGCCTTCGACGTTTCTTTTCGCGTTGGTCAAACAAAGTTCAGCGTCCTGTCAACGCGGAATATCCAGCATTCCCAGCATTGCGGGCAGCAAGGTATCGACCGCAAGTGCCTGAGCATCCTTCCCATCGCCAACCCCACCATCAAGCATGAGGCGAGCGAAACCGTGAACGAGGGACCAGCAAGCAATCGTCGGTGCCATCGCCGGATCATCATGTGAGATGCGCGGTGCGGTGGCACCTCGCACAAGCCGGTCAAGACTGTCGAACGAACGCGTTTTCTCTGCCAACAGCCTGGAATCGCCAAGGTTAGGCTCAGGACTCGTTCTTGATCATAACCAGAAGATGACGGTCGCGGCGAGCAGGATTGCAGAGAAGAAGGTCTCGGGGCAACGGTCGTATCGGGTGGCGACGCGCCTCCAATCCTTGAGTCGGCCGAACATGATTTCGATGCGGTTGCGGCGTTTGTAGCGCCGCTTGTCGTATTTGACGGGTTTCTTGCGCGACTTCCGACCCGGGATGCAAACCTTTATCCCCTTGTTTTTCAAGGCATCTCTGAACCAGTCGGCATCATAGCCCCGATCGGCCAGCAGCCAATCCGCCTCCGGCAGGCTGTTCAGAAGTGCCGCTGCCCCGGTGTAATCACTGACTTGTCCGGCGGACATGAAGAACCCTATCGGGCGGCCCTTCGCGTCGGTGACGGCGTGCAGTTTCGTGTTCATGCCGCCTTTCGTTCGCCCGATCTGGCGCCCGCGCCCCCTTTTTTGATCCGCAGGCTCGAGGCCGTGCGATGCGCTTTCAGATAGGTCGCGTCGATCATGATCGTATTGTGTTCGGCGCTCTCGGCGGCGAGGCCCACCATGATCCGGGCGAAGGTCCCGTTCTCGCTCCAGCGCTTCCAGCGGTTGTCGAGCGTCTTGGCGGGGCCGTAGTCCGTCGGCGCGTCGCACCATCGCAAGCCATTACGATTGATGAATATTATGCCGCTCAGCACACGCCGGTCGTCAACGCGTGGCTTGCCGTGGGATTTCGGGAAATAGGGTTTCAGACGCTCCATCTGCGCGTCAGTCAGCCAGAAAAGGTTGCTCATAAATCAGGTCTCCTTGCAGAGCCTGAATCACGCAAACAGCCCGAAATCAATGGGTCTGGAGCCTAGAAGCGCCGCTGTGCCGGTGTAATCGCTTCTGTGGTTGCCGCCCGTAGTGCAAGAGGTTTTTGACCCTATTGGCATGTGATCGAGTGCGAACTTCTGGGAGGCCTTCATGATGCGGCATTTCCAGAAGCTGCGGGCCGGGATGGTGATCAGCGGATAGGGTCCAAATCTGACCTTCGAGCTATATGCTTGTAGTGAGTAACTGGTTTTCCCGGTGCAGATCTGTTCGACCGTTTTGCCCATCGAAGTCGTTGTCTTCTTACACTCCACTTGGCACCGTCACCAGCAGTTTGACATGCGCATCACGCCGCCCCGACCAGCTCCGGATCATGTAATCATCGTTCCTCGTCAGCATTGCCCATATCTGGCGGGCCATTTGTTGGCCAGCGCGATCGCGACCAAAGTGCCCCCTCTGATATTTCTGATCAGAAGCTTCCTCAAATACATGGGGGAGCAGTCAGGGGATGTTGGTTGTGAAGATAATCACGAAGATCAGGCGTGCGCATTTCGTCGACGGCAAGTCGATCAAGCAGATCTGCCGCGAGTTGCGGTTGTCGCGGAACACGGTGCTTAAGATTATCAGATCTGGCGCGACCGAGTTCACCTATGGCCGCACCACGCAGCTGCGTCCGAAGAGCGATCCCCGGCGTTCTGGACTGGACGAGATGCTGTCCGAGAATGCGCGGCGACCGAAGCGGGATCGCCTGACGCTGATCCGGATTTACGAAGAACTGTGCAACCGCGGCTATGACGGTCGCTATGATGCTGTCGGCGCTATGCCGTCAGCTGGGCGAAGGCGACACACGCGGCCTCGGCCAGCGCGTATGTTCCGCTGAGCTTTAATGCGGGCGAGGCCTACCAGTTCGACTGGAGCCACGAGGTCGTGATCCTCGACGGCGTGACGGTGGCGGTTAAGGTGGCCCATGTCCGAACGCTTTCTCCGTTGCCAGTGCGAAGGCCTTCGCGGCCAGACGTTTGCCGCGCTCGGGCTGGACGTGGATATGGCCGCGGATCAAGCGGCGCATTTCTGCCTTGTTGGCCTTCATCCACAGCGCGACTTTCTTCCCGTTGGCGGGGCTTTGCTCGGTGTCGGTCATATCTTTTTCGCTCATCAGCAGAAAACTCTGATCGCGCGCCAGCAAGGCGGAAAAATCCGCCAGCACTGTATCAACCGGAGTATCGTCTCCGGGATCGTTGATCATGCGAACATAGGGAAAACCGGTAGGATCGAGTCGCATGGCGTTGCCTTTGCCGTGTCAATCGTCGTGATGGTGTTCGGCGATATGGGTCGACATATCGATCAGAATGTCGCGCACATGCGCATCGGCCAGTTGATAGAAGACCTGCCGCGATTGCCGATCTCCGCGCATCAGACGGGCGCCGCGCAGAAGCCGCAGATGGTGGCTGACCAGCGTCTGTGTCAGGTCCAGGCTGGAGGCGATGTCGCCCACCGATTTAGGCTCGGGCAGGCAGAACATCATGATGCGCAGGCGGGTCGGATCGCCGAGCAGTCGGAAGGTCTCGGCAAGGATGGTCAGATCCTGATCGTCCAGCTGAGGCGGGGCCGCTCCGACGGCGCTCTCCTCAGTGTGCATGGGCGTGACCATGATCGTCATGCGCCTGAGCCGATGCCGGGGCGGCGCTCGACAGGCTGCATTCAGCATCGCCGTTCCAGTCTATGGCGACGGTCGGGTGCTCTACGCCGAACTGGTCACGCAGCGCAGATTCGACCGCCTGCGACACTTGCTGCGCCTGGGTGTTGTTTTCAGGGCGGATATGCAGCGTCGCCAGCTTCCGGCCCGAGGTGATCGACCACACATGGACATGGCTGACATCGGCCAGACCCGGCACATTGGCCTTCAGATACTGCGTCACCGCCTCGGGTTGCGCATCGTCCGGAGCACCTTCCAGCAGGATATGCAGCGATTTCGTCAGCAAACCCCAGGCGCTGCGCAGGATCAGCAGCGAGACAAGCACCGACAGGATCGGGTCGATCGGCATCCAGCCGGTCCAGCGGATGATCAGGGCGGCAGCGATGGCTCCGACGGATCCCAGCAAGTCGCCCATGACATGCAGTGCTGCACCCCTGATATTGACATGCTCATTATCGCCGCGGGTCAGGATCCAGAACACAAGTATATTGATCGCCAGCCCGGCGACAGCGACCGCCAACATCGGGCCCGACAGGATGACATGAGGTTCCTGAAACCGCTGCCATGCTTCGTAGACGATCCAGATGACGATACCGAACAGCGTGACCGCGTTGATGAGCCCGGCGATAACCTCGAAGCGCAGATAGCCAAAGCTGCGCTTGTCATCGGCAAGGCGGCGGCCGAACCGGAACGCGGCAAAGGCCAGAGCCAGAGCGGCGGCATCGGTCAGCATATGCCCCGCATCGGCCAGAAGCGCCAGTGAGCCCGACAAGAGCCCGCCGACGACCTCGACAAACATGAAGGTGAATATCAGTATAAACGACAGCAGCACCTTGCGTTCATTATCGCTGGTCACTGCGGGCGTGTGTGAGTGGTCGTGATCGTGTGCCATGTGATCCTCATTTATGAATATATGTTCATATATTAGTATTCGAAAAATGAGTCAACAGGCGAGACCACCGCGCGCCTTTAAAGACAAGGTGCGGTGTCGCCTTGCGGCCGATCGGTTCAAGGACATGGCGCACAGTTCTGCTGAGCGCCCTAGTCTTATGCTTGCACGAAGCAGAGGACAGGCAATCAAGAAGGGGACTTGTCTCGAAAAGTGCCGGGTTCTTGGAGCATGAGAGCAATCGAGGAGACGGACGATGACGAACAAACCTCTCGGTAAACGGAGCGCCAGCACACGACGGACAGCGAACATGCCCGGCCCGCTGCGCCCAATCTCGTGGTGCAGGACTTCACGGCGGACGGTCCGGACAGGAAGTGGGGGCGGACATCTCCGACATCTGGGCAGCAGAGGGCTGGCCCTATCTCGCCGTCGTGCTGGATCTCACGCCGAAATTCCGGCGCCGGTCTATTACCGTTTCCCATAGAACACCTCCTGGTTCCTCAGTTGGTGCTCTTCACATTTTCCGAGCAAGTCCAGACAACAGACAATATAGTGTTCGGTTCATCTCGATTGTTCGATCAAGCACAGGGAATGTATGCTTTCATATCTTACGATGTCAGAAGGAATGATCGCATGCCCCGCCCCGAGAACTTTTCCGATGAAGATGTCTTAGCCGTCGCTCTAGAGCTTCTTGAAACCGATTGTGTTGGTTTCACGCTTTCGGATTTGGCACGCGACGTAAGCCTGTCGCTTGCGCCCCTGATACAACGGTTCGGTAATCGAGACACAATCCTTCGTCGCATGACTGAGTTCGAGGTTGAGGAAACGCGTGCCTGGAACGACAGATTTCCACTGAAGCGTGGTCGGACTGGCCTCTGGCAATTCTTGGAAGAGATCGTGAACGGCATGGGTGCGGGAGAAGGCTTGTCGGCACGAGTTCAAATCGCGGCACTTTAAGCGCGAGACCCGGTTATGAAATCCCAGGCAAACAAGCGCTACAGGATCGTGCAAGATGCGATTGAAGCGCGACTTCTGGACGGAGCCAACCGTCGCGAAAAAGCTGAACATATCCACGCCGTGATCGCCGGAGCAACAATGCAGTGGATCGTCAGCGATGGCTCTGTCGGGCTATCAAATTTTGTGCTGCAGCGGCTCGATATGGCCATCAACCTCAACGACTAGCACTGATCTCTCCCAAGAGAACTATATAACTGGCAAGCTGGTTATATATGAACCCGAGCTGAAACGACGTGTGCTTTTGGCGGTATTTGCGTTCTGAGTGCTCTTCCTCATCTCGCGTTCAGCCAAAATTACGGAGTTCGCGTCGCGAGAATTGTAGAGACCCGGGACGTTCGGATTGCGACACAGTCGTTCGAAGCGCTGGACGATCCGGCCCTGGTTCTGATCATTGGCACTACCGCCTCAATGTTTGGGTGGCCGGATGGTTTTTGTCGTGCTCTAGCTGACCACGGCCTCTACGTCATCCGTTTCGATCATCGCGATACGGGGCAGTCCACGACCGTACCAGCGGGAGAAGCGAATTACACTATCGAAGATCTGGCCGATGATGTGATTGGCATTTTGGATGCCTATCAGCTGGACTGTGGAACGGCATGCAAAACTGACCCCTATCTTGGGGTGATCGGCGTCCAAAAGTGACCCCCCTGATAATTCTGATCAGAAGCTTCCTCAAAAGCATGAGGGAGCAGTCAGGGGATGTTGGTTGTGGAAACGATCGCGAAGATCAGGCGCGCGCATTTCGTCGAAGGCAAGTCGATCAAGCAGATCTGCCGTGAGTTGCGGCTGTCTCGGAACACGGTACGTAAAGTCATCAGATCGGGCGCGACCGAATTCACCTATGACCGCACGACGCAACCGCGTCCGAAGATCGATCCCTGGCGGTCTGCACTGGACGACATGCTGGCCGAGAATGCGCGGCGGCCGAAGCGCGAACGCCTGACGCTGATCCGGGTCTACGAGGAGCTGCGCAACCGTGGCTATGACGGCAGCTATGATGCTATCCGGCGCTATGCGGCCAGTTGGTCGAAGGTAACGCAGGAGGCATCGGCTTCAGCCTATGTCCCGCTGATCTTCGATCCTGGTGAGGCCTACCAATTCGACTGGAGCCATGAGATCGTGATCCTCGATGGCGTGACCACGACGGTCAAGGTCGCCCATGTCCGGCTGTGCCACAGCCGGATGCCGTTCGTTGGGGCGTATCCGCGCGAGACGCAGGAGATGGTGTTCGACGCGCATGACAGGGCCTTCGCGTTCTTCGGCGGAGCCTGTGCCCGGGGCATCTATGACAACATGAAGACGGCGGTGGACACGATCTTTGTCGGCAAGGATCGCGCCTACAATCGCCGGTTCCAGCAGATGTGCGGGCACTATCTGGTCGAGCCGGCTGCCTGCACGCCCGCCTCAGGCTGGGAGAAAGGTCAGGTCGAGAACCAGGTGGGCGTGCTCCGGCGGCGGTTCTTCGTGCCGCGGCCGAAGTTCAAATCCTATGCTGAACTGAACGCTTGGCTCGAGGACCGATGCATTGCCTATGCCAAGGCGAACAAACACCCCGACATTCCGGACAGGACGATCTGGGAGGTGTTCGAGGAGGAGCGTCCGAGCCTGGTGCCTTATATCGGCCCGTTCGACGGCTTCCATGCAGTGCCGGCCTCCGTCTCCAAGACCTGTCTCGTGCGCTTCGACAAGAACCGCTACTCGGTCGACGCCCGTGCGGTCGGGCGGCCCGTCGAGATCCGCGCCTATGCCGACAGGCTGGAATTTTGGCAGGATGGTCAGGTCGTGGCTCGCCATGATCGGGCCTTCGGTCGTGGCAAGGCGATCTACGACCCGCTCCATTACATCCCGGTTCTGGCGCGTAAACCTGGTGCCCTGCGCAACGGGGCGCCGTTCAAGGAGTGGGACCTGCCTCCAGCCCTGTGCCGGTTGCAGCGCAGGCTAGAACGCCAGCCCGGCGGTGACCGTCAGGTGGTCGAGATCCTCGGGGCTGTGCTCACCGATGGCCTGGACGCCGTCGAAGCCGCCTGTGCGGAGGCCCTGTCTCACAACGTTCATTCCGCCGGCGTCGTGCTGAACATCCTGGCGCGTCACCGCGAACCGCCGCCACCCCTGACGATCACGACGCCGGATGCGCTGAAGCTGGGCCGCGAACCCGCCGCCAATTGCGACCGCTATGACAGCCTGAGGAGGACAACAAATGGAACGATCACAGGTGCTGGACGCCATGGGCCAGCTGAAGCTCTACGGCATGAGGACGGCCTACGACGAGATCATCACCACAGCGGTCAAGCGACAGCACGAGCCACAGCAGATCATCGGCGATTTGCTGACCGCCGAGATCAGTGAGAAGCAGGTGCGCTCGATCAAATACCAGATGACCATCGCCAAACTGCCGCTGGCCAAGGAAGTCGACGAGTTCGACTTCGCGGCCGCCGAGGTCAACGAGACCCTGATCCGCGATTTGGCCACCGGAGACCTCCTCGATCATCAGCGCAACCTCGTGCTGATCGGCGGAACCGGGACTGGGAAGACCCATCTCGCGGTCAGCA
Organism: Paracoccus aerodenitrificans; assembly: GCF_027913215.1. Classification (GTDB taxonomy): domain Bacteria; phylum Pseudomonadota; class Alphaproteobacteria; order Rhodobacterales; family Rhodobacteraceae; genus Paracoccus; species Paracoccus aerodenitrificans. Next base: position 873,762 of record NZ_CP115784.1, on the reverse strand, counting down.
TCGCGCGCGCCTGTATCCGAAACGGCCGCCGGGGCCGCTTCTTCAACGTCGTCGACCTAGTGAACAAGCTCGACGCCGAAGCCCGGGCCGAACGACAGGGCCGGACCGCGGAACTGATCTCCCGCCTCGACTTCCTGATCCTAGACGAACTTGGCTATCTCCCGTTCGCCCAGACCGGCGGCCAGCTCCTATTCCATCTGATCAGCAAGCTTTACGAGCGGACCTCGATCATCGTCACCACCAATCCCGCCTTCGGCGAATGGCCCAGCGTCTTCGGCGACGCCAAGATGACCACCGCGCTCCTCGACCGGCTCACCCATCATTGCGAGATCGTCGAAACCGGCAACGAAAGCTGGCGCTTCAAGAACCGGGCGTAGGGCAAGCGGAACCCCCGCTGGCCCGTCGCCGCGGCGTTACATGAAGACTACGCAGCGACGGGCCAGCTCAGCTCCAGAGGGGTCAATTTTGGACGCCGATAAGGGGTCACGATTGGATGCCGATTGACAAAAGCATCTCGACCTTCTTGCGGAGCTTCATCGAGATTTCGTATTGGCGGGTCTTGGCGATGTCCCGGGCGATCTGGCGCGCATCTTCGTGTTCCTCGCGGGTGATTGATCTGGCATCGGCGTTCGGGCAGCACTTCTGTTTCGATGGGCAGGACTGGCAGGTCAGTTTCAGTGCGCGGTATTTGGCGGTTCCCTTGCCAGTCGGGCCGCGGTTCGGGTCCGAATAGTTGCGGCGGAACTGTTTGAGCCTGTGACCTTCCGGGCAGATGTATTGATCGTTCTCTGCATCCCATTCGAAGTCTGCCCGGGTCCAGGTGCCGTCATTGCGCCCGGACTTGTCGAAGACAGGGATATGCGGGGCAATGCCCCTGTCGACCAGCCAGCCCAACATCGGTCCGGTGCCGTAGGCGGTATCCGCGATCAGGCGTTCAGGATGCAGGTCGAACTTGTCTTTCACCCTCTTCAGCATGGTTTTGGTTGATCCGACCTCGGCCTGCCGGATGGATCGTGTCGCCTCGACATCGACAATCACGCCATGATCCGTGTCGATCAGGTAATTGTCGGAATAGCTGAAGAATGCCGGACCTTTGCGCGCCGCCGTCCATTGGCTGGCCGGGTCGGAATGTGAGGTGAATTTCGGATGGACCTCGCTGGCGGCGCCAAATGCGGCCTTGTCCAACGTGTCAAGGTATTCGCGCACGGCGCGGGGCGCATCCGAGGGGTCTATCAGCGTTGCATCCCAATCTTCCTTCGCTGTCGAGTTCTGCTTATTGGCATCCGCCTCGATCAGGCTGGCATCCACCGCCAGCCGCTGCCCGCTGACCAGCCCCTCCTCGATGCAGCGCGTGACGGTCATCTCGAACAGATGCCTCAGCAACTCGCTGTCGCGGAACCGCCCGTGCCGGTTCTTCGAAAACGTCGAATGATCCGGAACCCGGTCGCTGAGATCCAGGCGGCAGAACCAGCGATAGGCCAGATTCAGATGCACCTCTTCGCAAAGGCGCCGCTCCGAACGAATGCCGAAGCAATAGCCAACCAGCAGCATCCGGATCAGCAACTCGGGATCGACAGACGGCCGGCCGGTGTGGCTGTAGAAATCCGAAAGATGCGCACGGATGCTGCTGAGATCGACAAACCGATCAATGGACCGAAGAAGATGCTCCTGAGGAACATGATCCTCCAGTGAGAACTCGTAAAACAGCGCCGGCTGCGCCTCCTGCCGCGGTCCCATCATCGCCAATCCTCCCACCCATTGCAGGAATTGAATCAGCCAGATGCCCTTCAATCAAGCACGAGTTTTTCAACAAAATAAGCCGTTTGTTACTTAACCGGTCCTGCCGCCATCCCAGCATAGCATAGGCGCTTTCCGTGCATCGCCGTACTAAAGATCTAGCGAAGCATCACGTACGGGGGGGGGGGGGCGAACCGGATACTCGCGGATTGCCCACAATCATCCGGTTCGCGGTGATTGGGTCAGTTTATGACGTAAAAGCCAATTTCGTCTGACGTTCTACATTTTCCGAAATGGCGGACCCGGAGCGATTCGAACGCCCGACCCCCAGATTCGTAGTCTGGTGCTCTATCCAGCTGAGCTACGGGTCCGCTGTAGGGCGGCTATCTAGGCCTCGCCGCCGGGGGATGCAAGGGCAAAATCGTCAATCCGTGCCGATATTTTCGATGAGCGTCCCTCGCGGCAGGGAGATCACGAATTCGGTTCCGCTGTCATCGCTGCGGGTCAGTTCCAGCTTTCCGCCGTGGCCCCGGATCAGGTCCGCGGCAATCGCCAGACCCAGCCCGGTGCCGCCCTTTCTGGTGCCGCCCGTGAAGGGCTGGAACAGGTAATCACGCGCTTTCTGCGGCAGGCCGGGTCCGGTATCGCCGATGCGGATGATCCAGTCGTGATCGGTCTCGCTTGCCGCGATTTCTATTGTGCCGGGCTTGCCGGCGGCCTCTATGGCCTGCCGCGCGTTGCGGCACAGATTCGACAGGACGCGATGCAATTGCTCACGGTCTGCACGGATAACCAGATTGGCGCTGACATCGACGACGAAATCGACCAGCTTACCAGCCTCGCCGGTTTCGGCCAGCATGGTTTCGGCATCGGCGATCTCATCGACGAGCTCGCGCAGCGCGAAGCGTGACAGGCTGGGGGGCGGTTCCTCCGCCTTGCCGAAAGCCATCGTGGTTTCGCACAGATTAACCGCTCGCGAAATCGAGTTCACCAGCTTCGGAGCGGCACGTCTGACAGCGGGATCGTCGCTATCCTCAAGCCGGTCAGCGAAAATCTGCGTCGTGGTCAGGATATTGCGCAGATCATGGGCGATCTTCGCCACGGCCTGACCAAGCCCCGCCAGGCGTTCTTTCTGCTTCAGCGACTGGGTCAGCGTCGTCTGCATCGCGGCAAGCGCGGTTTCGGCCTCGCGAAGCTCGGCAATACGAGCGTCGGGTGTGATGATCGAGCGCGTATCCTCGGGTGCGGCGGCATAGCTGGCCATATGGGATATGACCCGCCGGATCGGCTTCAGGATCAGCCGCTGCGCCGCCAGATAAAGCACCATCGCCGTCAGCCCGACAAGCACCGCAGAGAAAACCAGCACCTGCAATCCGAAATCGGCCAGAGACTGGCGCAGAGGCGCGGTCGGCAATGTGATCTCGATCAGTTGACCGGCATGGTTGACTGGAGCGCCGATCACCCGGATCACCTCATTCTCACGATCCAGCAGCTGGCGAACGGCATCCATCCCGCCGGTCCACATGGAAATTTCGCGAAGATCATAGGTCTCGGCAATCGGGCCGGGCAGCGGCGATGACAGAACAAGCTGGCGCACATCGTTTCTGCGCAAAACGACGTTATAGACCCCTGCATTCTCAAGCAACTCGGTCTCAAGCTCGGCGGCGATACTTTGGTCTTCATCCGTCGCCAGAAGCGACAGCGAGGCGATCTGCGCCTTCTCAAGACGGGTCTGAAGATAATCGAGACGGAAATTCGACAGGGCCGGAACCAGCACGAAAACCTCGGCCAGCGCCACGAAAAGCAGCGTCAGCGCAAGGAAACGACCAGTCAACGTGTCGATCGACATACCTGCCAGAACTCATTGCGACGGCTAAACTCAGCCGGTCGGCGTCACAGTTAACCCCCGGCAGGGGCAAGTTCAAACAATTGTGCTTCGATTTGTAGCGTTTCGGCGGTTTTCCTTTGCGTCAGGCAAATGCGAGATTGACTCGGCCCCCTGCTTAGCCTATCTCGCGGGCTTCGAATTAACCGACGCGGTCGCGTGGGGTGGGTTATGATACCCTTCGCCCAGACCTTCCGCGCCCGAGAAGTGGAGTAAGAAGATGTCGAAGCGCACGTTCCAGCCGTCGAACCTAGTTCGCACCCGCCGCCACGGTTTCCGCGCCCGCATGGCCACCAAGGCCGGCCGCGCAGTGCTGAACCGCCGTCGCGCCAAGGGCCGCAAACGCCTGTCGGCCTGATCTGTCTGTTTCCGGCGCAACTCTGCGCCAGTCAGGACAATAAAATTGCCGCCGCTTCCGTCCCAGAATGCTGATATCATACAGCATGGAACGGAAGCGGTGGCATTATTTGATACCGGACAGGTCAGAATGTCCACTCTGCAGCATCGGAAGGATTTTCTGCGTGCGGCACGGGCTCGCCGGGCGGGAATGCCCGGTTTTCTGTTGCAGGCCCGGCGTCGCGATCCGGGCGAGGCTGAGGACGCTCAGATCAGAATCGGCTTCACCTGCTCGAAGAAAATCGGCAATGCCGTGATTCGTAACCGCGCAAAAAGACGGCTTCGGGCTCTGGCTCGCGATGTTTTGCCCGATGCGGCACGTCCGGGATGGGATTACGTACTGATCGGCAGGCCCGACGCAACCGTTTCGCATGATTTTGCCGATATGCGCCGGGATCTTCTTAAGGCGATGCGGCGCGTCCACGAAGGCAACCCGCAGAAATGAGCCCGCTTGCCCATATCGCCGCCCTGCCCGTCCGTGCATATCGTCTGCTGCTCAGCCCCTGGGTCGGGCATGGTTGCCGCTTTCAGCCGACCTGCTCGGCCTATGCCCTCGACGCGCTTGAGAAGCATGGTGCATTGCGTGGCGGATGGCTTACGCTGCGCCGGATATTGCGTTGTCATCCCTGGGGTGGCGAAGGATATGATCCCGTGCCGAAGCGGCCCGGCGATGATGGCTAGAAAATCCACGACGATGAAATGCGTTGCGAGGAACAGATGAACGAGGTCTCCGATCTGGACATAAGCGACCGGGATGATGGCGACGAGATTCACGCGCTGTTTCGCGGTGCTCCGCAGACAACTGCGTTTCGAAAGCTGCGCAAACGGCTTGTCCGCGAAACCCGCGCCGCGATCGAGGATTTCGGCATGCTGCGGGCCGGTGATCGCTGGCTGGTCTGTCTTTCGGGCGGGAAGGACAGCTATACGCTGCTGGCAATTCTGCATGAGCTGAAATGGCGTGGCCTGCTGCCGGTCGAGCTTCTGGCCTGTAATCTCGATCAGGGACAGCCGGGATTTCCGGCAACAGTTCTGCCGGAGTTTCTGTCGAATCGCGGCGTGGAGCACCGGATCGAATATCAGGACACCTATTCCATCGTCACCGACAAGATCGCTCTGGGCGGCACAATGTGCAGCCTGTGTTCGCGGCTGAGACGCGGCAATCTTTACCGGATCGCGCGGGAAGAGGGGTGCTCTGCCGTCGTATTGGGTCATCACCGCGACGATATGCTTGAGACTTTCTTCATGAACCTGTTCCACGGCGGAAGACTGGCCACGATGCCGCCGAAACTGCTGAATGAGGAAGGCGACCTGCTGGTGCTGCGCCCGCTTGCCTATGTCGCCGAAGCGGATTGCGAGAAATTCGCCCGCGACATGAATTACCCCATCATCCCCTGCGATCTCTGCGGTTCGCAAGAAGGTCTACAGCGTGCGCAGGTCAAGAAGCTGCTGAATGAATGGGAGGCACGCGCACCGGGGCGGCGTCAGGTCATGTTCCGAGCGCTTATGAACACAAGGCCCTCGCATCTTCTGGATCCGAAATTATTCGAATTTTCGGCATTATGGCCGGGAGAAGCTGTGCAAACCGATGAAGATGTCCCCAATCTTAGGCAGATTTAACTGCGGGACAACCTGTATCATGTAAGTTTCCGAAAGTACGGGATACGAATCGGAAATCTTGATGCGCCTTATCGGCTTATTATCCAGTGTATTGGCATGGCTTTATGCAGCGCTTTTGAACAACCCGACCGTGCGGTCGGCCCCGGTCAGGACGCAGGGATACGGCGACCGGCAAGACCCGCGAAAGGAGACCCGCATTGGTTTCCGACCGCAGATTTGCTGTGATACCGGGACTGTCGCAAGCCTTTTGGTGGTTCCGCCGGTTCATCTTGCAGGCGATGCATATACAACGCTGTGCACGGCACTACGGCAATACAGCGTCTGGCGGGATGAGGGGCTGAAGACTCCTCCGCTGGTGATCGAACTGCCGCGTGAAATTGCGGAAACCGCGCAGCTTGCGCAGCCCCTGATCTGGGAAATCGACCGTCAGGATATGGACTCGCAGCGGATCATTTTCAGCGCACCCTCCTCGGGTGGGCGTGACACTCGGCTTGAAGGCATGGCGTTGCTGGCGCGGTTCGGATGTGGCGTGGAAGTGAACTGCCTCGACCAGATGGCGCTGCAAATTCTGGGTGAAGTCGATCCGGAAATCGCCCGGCTGCGTATCCCTGCGGGATTTCTGGAAAACTGCCACAGCACCCCTCAAAGCGGTCGACTGATCCTGTCGCTGCTTGCGGTTGCGGATCGGTTTGGCGCCCAATCCGTCGCCGAGACGGTCGAATCGCGCAAGGATCACGGGTTTCTGGCTCAGCTTGGCTGCAATATCGTGCAGGGTGAGGCTGTGGCACCTGTGTTGGACCCGGGGGCGACGGCGGTGTTCCTCAGCGAATATGCAGGGCCGCAGATCGCGCCAATCCCCTATCCCCGTCCGGCGGCGTGATGCGTGAAGACGCGCATCTCGGCTTCAGCCCGGATTTATCATGGGAATCGCCTTGACCTTTGCCCGCCCCTTCTGTTGAACCCACCCTGACAATAGGGGGCTCTACACCGCATGGAAGACAACAACCGAAATCTTATCCTGGCAATGGTTCTGTCCATGGTCGTGGTGCTGGTCTGGTTCACCTTCTTCGCACCCGAGCCGCCGCCTGTCGAAGAACAACAGGCCAGCACGGAAACCACGCAACCTGCTGCGGTTGCACCGGATGCGGCAAGCGGAACCGCTCCTGCGGCTGCGACCGGGCCACAGGATCCATCAGGCTCTGCCGGTCGCATCGGCATCGAAAGCCCCTCTCTGGAAGGTTCGATCTCGCTTGCAGGCGGTCGGATCGACGACCTGCTTCTGACCAGCTATCGTGAGACGCTTGACCCGGAATCTCCCTTCGTGCGGCTGCTGACCCCGACCGATGCAAGCTATTTGCAGCCGGAATCCGCGGGAACCCCGATTGCTCCGGGCGGCAATCCCGAACTGACGCTACAAAAACCCTATTACGCCGTCTATGGGTGGAGCCCGGGCGCAGGCACCGACCCGGCAGCGGTTCCCAATGCCAGCACAATCTGGCAGGTCGAGCAGGGTGAGACGCTCACCCCCGACAGCCCGGTCACGCTGGTCTGGGATAACGGTCAGGGACAGATCTTCCGGCGCGTCTTTTCGCTTGATGAGAAATATATGTTCACCGTCAACCAGTCCGTCGAAAACACGACCGACAGGCCGTTCGTGGCTGCCCCCTATGGCATTATTGCCCGTCACGGACAACCGGACACGCAAAATTTCTTCGTCCTGCATGAAGGCATGGTCGCGATGACCGATGGCGATCTGCACACGACGAAATACAAGAATATCGTCGATCTGGACAATGTGCCGCGCGAAGGCCGTGCCGAGCTGCTGAACGTGACCGAAAATGGCTGGATCGGCTTCACCGATAAATACTGGATGACGACTCTGGCCCCTGCACCGGGCACCAATTTCACCGCCGTGACGAAATACGCCGAGGGTGCGGATATCTATCAGACCGAGACCCGTTTCCCGGTCGAAACCGTTGCCCCGGGCCAATCGGTATCACGGGAATCCTATCTGTTCGCAGGTGCGAAAGAATGGGAAGCCATCCGCAATTATGAGGAAAATCCGAGCATTCAGCGCTTTGTCGATTCGATCGACTGGGGCTGGTTTTATTTCCTGACCAAGCCGATTTTCCGCGTGCTGCACTGGCTGAACAATCATATCGGCAATATGGGCTGGTCGATCATCGCCCTGACCTTCATCCTGAAAGCCATCGTTTTCCCGCTGGCACGCAAATCCTACATCTCGATGGCGCGGATGCGCGAGTTGCAGCCGCAGATGGAGGCGCTGAAGGAACGCGTCGGCGACGACCGCGCCAAGATGCAGCAGGAAATGATGGCGCTGTACAAGAAGGAGAAGGTCAATCCGGCGGCGGGCTGCCTGCCGATCCTGATCCAGATTCCGATCTTCTTCAGCCTCTACAAGGTGATTTTCGTCACGCTTGAACTGCGTCAGGCCCCGTGGGTCGGCTGGATCCGCGACCTGTCGGCGCCTGATCCGTCCTCGATCCTGAACCTGTTCGGGCTGCTGCCTTATGCGGCACCGGCGCGGGACAGCCTGGTCGGGATCATCTCGCTGTCGATCATGGCAATCATTCTGGGCATCTCGATGTGGCTTCAGCAGAAGCTGAACCCGGCCCCTGCCGACCCGACGCAGAAGATGATCTTCGCATGGATGCCGTGGATCTTCATGTTCATGTTGGGCGGTTTTGCCTCGGGTCTGGTGCTGTACTGGATTACCAACAACGTCATCACCATCGGTCAGCAATATGCGATCATGTCGATGCATGGTCATCCGCCGAACCTGTTCGGTAATATCCGCGAAAGCATTCCGAAGCGGAAAAAGAAATGACCGCCCGGCTCGCTCAGATCTGGCGCTATCCGCTGAAGGCAATCGGGCGAGAGCGGCTGAGCCGTGTCGAACTGTCGAAGGGCGAGACCCTGCCCTTCGATCGGTACTGGGCCGTCATGCATGACGGAGCCACCAAGAAACTGAACGAAGATGGCTCGCTTGGGCAGTGGCTGCCGAAATCTGCCTTTCTGCGGGCGGCGGCATCCCCTGCCCTTCAGGCGGTCAGCGGCGGGCTGTCCGATGGGAAACTGTCCCTGAGCCATCCGGAGCAGGGCGAGATCACCATTGACCCGAATGTCGAGGACGACGCAGAGCGGCTGATTGAATGGGTCACCCCGCTCTGGCCCGAAAATAAAGAGCCACCGGCGCGGCTTGTGACCGCACCGGATGCGCTGACTGACAGCAAGAAGCCCTTTGTCTCGATCAATTCTCTGGACAGTCTCAGTGAGCTGGAAACCAAAGTTGGCGGACGGCTTGGGGTGGAACGCTGGCGCGGAAATCTGTGGATCGAAGGGGCGAAACCCTTTGCCGAGCTCGACTGGATCGGCCGCGAACTGACCATCGGCCCGGCACGGCTGCGTGTCATGGAACCGATTGGCCGCTGCTCTGCGCCCGCCGTGGATACGCAAACCGGCAAGCCCGATCACGATATGGTCCGCGCGTTGGGAGAGCATTACGGTCACAGCAATTTCGGGGTTTACGCCGAAGTGCTTGAGGGCGGCGAACTGGCCGAGATGGATGAAATCGCTCTTGTCGAGACCTCAGGCGACGCGGAGCAACCGGACCGGGACAGCGACGCATGAAGGTCGCGTTTCCGGTCGCGCCCGATCCCGAGCCAGACGCAGCCGAGACCGCAAGGCAGATTTTCGCCGGTCCGGTGGATTTCGTCAAAGGCGTTGTCGCAATGGACGGGCTGCCTCCGGCCGACCGGCCCGAGGTTTGTTTCGCCGGTCGTTCGAATGTCGGGAAGTCGAGCCTGATCAACGCGCTGACCGGACGGAAGGGCATTGCGCGGGCCTCGAACACGCCGGGGCGGACTCAGGAAATCAACTATTTCGCACTTGGTCAGCAGGCCTATCTTGTCGACCTTCCCGGCTATGGTTTCGCCAAGGCTCCGGTGGCGGTCGTTCAGAAATGGCAGGCTCTGCTGAAATCCTATCTGTCCGGCCGCCCGACATTGCGTCGCGCGTTCTGCCTGATCGATTCGCGTCACGGCGTCAAACCGGTCGATCACGAGATCATGACGCTTCTCGACAGATCGGCCGTGCCGTTTCAGGTCGTTCTGACCAAAGCCGACAAGCTGGGTCCGAACGCGATCAAGCCCGTCATAGATCAGGTCGCGGATACGCTGCAAAAACACCCGGCAGCCTATCCCGAGCTGGTTGTCACATCCTCGGACAAGGGTCAGGGCATCGCCACGCTGCGGGCGATCATCGCCGGGCTGGACTGAAAATCAAGGGATGCGGCGGATCGGCGGGCCTTCCGCCTCTGGACGCCGCCGCAAGCTGCCCCTAACCTGCACGTCAGCCGAAGGGACCGCAGCATGAGACAGCAGGATATGACCCGAGATTTCGCCGCCGCCGCCGAGACGCTTTCCGAAGCCCTGCCCTATATGCAGCGCTATTCCGGAGCGGTTGTCGTGGTCAAATTCGGCGGCAATGCGATGGGCGACGACGCCGAAATGGCCAAGTTCGCTTCGGATATCGTGCTGATGAAGCAGGTGGGCATCCACCCCGTCGTGGTGCATGGCGGCGGGCCGATGATTAACGATCTGCTTGGCAGGCTTGGCATCGAAAGCAGTTTCGTCCGCGGCAAACGGGTGACGACCAAGCAGACGGTGGAGGTCGTCGAAATGGTTCTGTCAGGTCTGGTCAACAAGCGAATCGTGCAGGCGATCAACGATGCGGGCGGTCGCGCGATCGGAATTTCCGGCAAGGATGACGATCTGATGGTCTGCGAGGCGGACGATCCAGAGCTTGGTTTCGTCGGCAGGCCGGTCGAGATGAATGTCCAGATCATCCGCGATCTGTATCTTGCCGGGCTGATTCCGGTCATCGCGCCGGTCGCCACCGGCATGGAGGATAACGAGACCTTCAACGTCAATGGCGATACCGCAGCCGGTGCGATTGCCGGGGCGCTGAAGGCGGACCGCCTGCTTCTGCTAACCGATGTGTCGGGCGTGAAAGATGGCTCTGGCGAGGTGGTGACCCAGATGACGCCCGAGCAGGTCCGCGACATGATCTCGGACGGAACCATCAATGGCGGCATGATCCCGAAGACCGAAACCGCTCTGAAAGCAATCGAGGAAGGTGTCCGGGCGGTTGTCATCCTCGATGGCCGGGTTCCCAATGCGACCCTGCTGGAGCTTTTTACCGAACATGGCGCGGGCAGCCTGATCCGCTCTACGACGCCCCGCGTGAAACCGCGCGGGCTTCGTCAGGGCGAGAGCGGGCTTTGAGCCTTCGCAAGACGCATCGCACAGCGGAACGTCATTTGCCGTTTTGCCTGTACCGAGGACGCTTGCCCTGTCCGTATAACATATGGCAGGCTCCGTTCACATCCTGTCACATGAGGCCGATCATTCCATGACCCCAACCGGATACCGACGCCTGATCCTGACCCGTCACGCCAAATCCGCCTGGGACGATCCGCAGCTTGAGGATTTTGATCGGCCGCTGAATGCGCGTGGGCGGCGTTCGGCCATTCTGCTTGGTGATTTCATGGCCTCACGCGGCTATGAGCCCGAGGAAGTGCTGTGTTCTCCCTCAGCCCGGACGCGCGAGACATGGGACCGGATTGCAAGTGCTCCGCTTGAGGTGCGTCCGGTGCTGCGGTTCGAGGAGAAGCTGTTTCATGCCCGACCTGCCGAGATGCTGAATGTGCTGAAAACCGCGACGCATCAGACCGTGATGATGATCGGCCATAATCCCGGCATTGCCGAGTTTGCGGCAAGCCTGCCCGCCCGCCCTCCGGTCGATCCGGATTTCCGGCGTTTTCCGACGGCGGCGACTCTGGTTGTCGATTTTCAGATCGAGGACTGGGCCGAGATCAAACCCGGTGACGGCAGCGTCATGGATTTCGTCCGGATCGACGGGCGTTGAGCGGGATCAGGCCCTGACCGAGCTGTATTTTCTGCTTCGGCGTAAGAGCCTCTTCCCGCCGCTGTCTCTGGCACAGACCGGAAAATCCAGTTAGCATCCGCAGCATTATGGCCGCCGCACCTGCTCCAGCACCTGAACTTCCCCGCCCGCGCAGTTTCTGGCAGCGGATTGCCGACCGTATGGCGGCGTTTCTGGGCGCGAAACGCCCCGCCACGCCTCCGGAAAAATCGGTTGCCTTCACCATCGCGGTGATCGCGCTTGGTGCAAAGCTGGCCAAGGCAGATGGGCGGGTCGATCGCTCGGAGGTCGCGGCCTTCCGGCGGGTTTTCACCATCCCCCGCGCCGAAGAGAAAAACGCGGCGCGGGTTTTCGATCTCGCGCGCCAGAACACTGCCGGATATGACGCATGGGCGCATCGCATCGCCCGCATGTTCGCGCCGGGCGATCCCGTGCTGGAAGATGTTGTCGAAGGTCTGGTGATCATGGCCACAGCCGACGGTTCTCTGCATCAGTCGGAAAAGGATATGCTCGACGATATCGCCAGGATTTTCGGGATCACTGCCGCGCGGCTGAATGCGATCATCATTCGCCACGACCCGGAATCCGGCTGCCCTCCCTGCGAGGTTCTGGGCGTTCCCCCCGATGCCAGCCTTGAGGAAGGGCGCAAACGCTGGCGGATGCTGATCCGTGAGAACCATCCCGACCGGGCGATTGCCGCAGGTCTGCCGAAAGAGGCGATCCGGCTGGCAGAGGCCCGCACCCGCGCCATCAACGATGCCTGGCACAGTTTCCGGCTGAGCCATGCGCCGCGCGGTTCGTGACCGGCAAGGGAACCTGAGGCAGTTCGGATCGGTTTCCTTTGCTGCACCGCATATCTGGGGACGCCGAATGAGATCAGGATTTTTTGCCGCATTTATCCTCGGGCTGTCGATTGCCTCGCCCGTCCCGGCTCAGCAATGGGAAATGCCGCCCGCCGATGAGACGCCGCCCTCGGCTGACGCGCCAGATGATCCGATGGGTGAAATCGGACAAGGCATCGAAGGGATGATGGACCAGCTTTTCAACCGGCTTCAGCCGCATCTTGAGGGTCTGGGCAATGAGCTTTCCAGCACGATGAATGAGTTCAGCCCGGCGATGGACGAATTCGCGCGGCTGGTCGATGATTTCGGGAATTATCACAGGCCCGAAAGGCTGCCGAATGGCGACATCATCCTGCGCCGCCGCGCCGATGCTCCGCCGCCGCCTTCGATGGAAGAACTGCAAAAGCTGCTTCCCGAGAATGACCGGGACCGCGGAACGGCGCCCGAACGATGGTCTCCGCCCGAAAACTCACCGCCAATGCCGCAGACGGAGCTGTAGGTTTTCATGAAAAAAGGGGCGGTACTCCACCCCTTTCCCCGCAGTCAGCCTGAGGCGATCAGCGCACGATCAGGACGCTGATCGGCGAATGCCTGACAACACGGTCGCCCTGGCTGGCGATGCGGAAGGTCCGCATCTCATCCGGCGAGCGCGACGACATCACAATCAGATCGGCGCTGACATTCTCGGCCATCCCGATAATCGTCTCGGCAATATGGCCGTGTCCGACATGCGTCGTGACATTGGGCAGATCGGCGGCCTCGCGGCTGACGAAACCGCCAAGCTGCTTTTTCATCTCATCCAAAGCGCGTTTTTCGTAGCCCTTCGGAAGATAGCTGGCGACCCAGGCATTCCCGACATCATGCACGATGCCCAGAACATGCAGCGTACCGCCTTCGTTCAGCAGCCCTCGCGCGACCGGCAAAGCCTGTTTCCAGCTTGACCGATGCTGAAGGTCGATGGGCAGCAAGATCGTATCAAACATAATAGCTGTCCTTTCCTATGCCGAGGCCAGAACGGCCGTTCCGCCGCCCGCACCGCCACGCCGGCGCTGCCACCAGATTACCAGAGCAAGCAGCGCGAAGGCCGGAATATACATCAGGTATTTCGACGGAGCCGCGGCAGGAGCCCGCACCATCATGATTTCCTGATCCCAATCCAGCCCGGCCTCTGCCGCAGGGCTGTCGAAGGCGACATTGTCGATGATCACCCGGTCGCCATCCTCGATCGTCTCGATCCCCAGAGCGGCCAGCCGGTCTGCGCCGGTCTCACCTTCCGGAACCGGCATTTCGACCCGGAATTCGACCGGCTCTCCGACCGCATCCAGACCAGAAACCATCAACCGGAAGGGCTGGCCGACCTGCGCGTCTTCCAGTGACTGCTCAAGCTGCGCGGGTGGCAGATCGTCCCAGGGCGGAGCCACCATATCCATCCAGAAGCCGGGCCGGAAGATGGTGAAGGCGATCAGCAACAGCGCGACCGATTCAAGGATATTGTTCCGCGTCAGGAACCATCCCTGCGTTGCCGCCGCGAAAAGCAGCATCGCCAGAGTCGCCGTCAGGAAGACGAAGATCCCGTGCACCCAGCCGACATCGATCAGCAGCAGATCGGTGTTGAAGATGAACAGGAAGGGAAGCGCCGCCGTCCGCAGGCTGTAGAAGAACGCCACGACGCCGGTCTTGATCGGGTCCCCGCCGGACACCGCCGCCGCCGCGAAGGACGCAAGCCCGACCGGAGGCGTCACATCCGCCATGATCCCGAAATAGAACACGAACAGATGGACGGCGATCAGCGGGACGATCAGCCCGTTCTGCTGGCCAAGTGTCACGATCACCGGGGCCAGAAGCGCCGACACCACGATATAGTTCGCCGTCGTCGGCAGCCCCATCCCGAGGATCAGCGACAGAACCGCCGTCAGGAACAGGATCGCCAGCAGGTTACCGCCCGATAGCGCCTCGACCACATCGGCAAGTGCTGAACCAACCCCGGTCTGGCTGACCACACCGACGATGATGCCCGCCGTGGCCGTGGCGATACCGATCCCGATCATATTGCGAGCGCCCGCAATCATGCCGTCGACAAGATCATTCACACCCTGACGTAAGTTGGCGGGAATACTATGTACAGATTCAGCAGTTCCGTTGATACGACGCATGATTGCCATCAGAGGACGCTGGGTCAACACAATGAAGATCATGAAGGCCGTAGCCCAGAAGGCAGACAGACCCGGCGATAGCCGGTCGACCATCAACGCCCAGACCAGCACAACAATCGGAAGAACGAAGTGAAGACCTGATCGAACAGTCGGTCCGGGCAGCGGCAGGGCCAGAACTTCAGAATTCGGGTCGTCAAGTTTGAGCGGCTTCTCTCTAGATGCGATTTCCAAAAGGCCAAGATACGCTATCATTAGCAGACCGAAGAGGATGTAAGGGCTCCAGTCCCCAGCAAGCCCACGCACAAGGTTCGTGATCCCATAGATACCGAAAGCCAGAATGCAAATCATCATTATCGCGAAAGCGATACCAATGATGCGCACCATCCACGGCTTAGGTTCATATGCACTCGGCAGACCTTGCAGATTAGCCTTCATCGCCTCAAGATGGACGATATAGACAAGCGCGATATAGGAAATCGTCGCTGGCAGGAACGCATGTTTCACCACGTCGAAATAGGGAATGCCCACATATTCGACCATCAGGAAGGCGGCAGCGCCCATCACCGGCGGCATGATCTGACCGTTGACGGATGATGCCACCTCGACGGCACCGGCCTTTTCGGAACTGAAGCCGACCTTCTTCATCAGCGGAATGGTAAACGTGCCGGTCGTCACCACGTTTGCGATGGACGAGCCTGAAATCAGGCCGGTCATGGCCGAGCTGACCACAGCCGCCTTGGCCGGGCCGCCGCGCATATGCCCCATCAACGAGAAAGCAACCTGAATGAAATAATTCCCGGCCCCTGCCTTATCCAGCAATGCGCCGAACAGCACGAAGAGGAAGACGAAACTGGTCGAAACGCCCAACGCGATGCCGAACACACCTTCGGTGGTGATCCACTGGTGGTTGGCGACCTCGGACAGTGAGTTACCCTTATGCGCGATGATATCCGGCATATAGGGTCCAAGGAACGTATAGGCCAGAAACGCCGTCGCGACGATCATCAGCGCGGGACCAAGCGCCCGGCGCGTGACCTCCAGCAGCAGCAGCAGACCGGCAACAGCGACGACCATATCCTGCGTGATCGGACGGCCGACACGACCGGCAATCGCGTCATAGAAGATGTAGATATACAGCGCCACAAATACCGAGATCAGCGCCAGCGCCCATTCCCAGGGTGGCACCCAGTCCTTCGGGCTTCCGGCGAGGATCGCGGCAAGCACGGCAGCCCCGATCAGCAGGATCCACCAGCTTTGTCCCTGATCGGCACCCACGATGAACAGGAATGTCATGATGACAGGCACCGCGACTGCCAGCACAAGCTGAACCGGCGTCCGCTCTGCCGGATAGGCGAGATAGGCCAGGAACATGGCGAACGCCAGATGGATCGAGCGGGTCTCGGTATCGTTCAGAATGCCGATTTCCAGCATGAAGGGCAGAGGCGACGCGATCCAGAGCTGGAACAGCGACCAGCAGAACGCCACGATCAGGATCGTGCGCCCGACCCAACCCGCAGGAGTTCTGGCCCCGGTATCGGATGACGCGACAAGCTCATCGATTTCGCTTTGGCTCATGCCGCCATGCCCGGATGCCTCCATCTCGACAGCGGCGGCATCCATCTGGTCTTGTGGACGCCCTTTCGGGGTCTCATCAGCCGGACGCTTCGGATCATCGTCAGTAGTCATGTCCAATCCCCGTATCAAACCGGTTAAGCCCGGCATGTTCACTGGTTTTTTACTTAACCTTCATAAAAAACGGCTCCACCGCAAGAGTGGAGCCGCAAGCGTCATATCTCAGCCATAGAAAACAGGCGGATTTCGATCACTCGATCCAGCCTTGTTCGCGATAATATTTCTCTGCACCGGGATGCAGAGGCGCCGAGTTCCCCTCGCTGATCATCGCTTCCGGTTCGAGATTCGCAAAGGCAGGGTGCAGGCCCTTGAAGCGGTCGAAATTGTCGAAAACAGCCGACACGACTTCGTAAACCATGTCTTCCGGCACATCCGCCGACGTCACGAAGGTCGCCTTGACGCCGAAAGTGGTGGTGTCCTCATCCGTGCCCGCATACATGCCGCCCGGAATGGTCGCCTTCGCGTAATAGGGATTATCCGCGATGAGCTGATCGATTTCAGGCCCTTCGACCGGAACCAGATTGGCCTCGACCGTCGAGGTCGCTTCCTGGATCGAGCCGTTCGGGTGGCCGACCGTATAAACGATCGCATCGACTTTGTTGTCGCCCAGAGCGGCGGATTGTTCGGCAGGCTTCAGTTCCGATGCCAGCGAGAAATCATCCATCGTCCAGCCCTTGGCGTTCAGCACGACCTGCATCGTGGCAAGCTGACCCGAGCCCGGATTGCCGACATTCACGCGCTTGCCGCGCATATCGTCGAAGCTGGCGATATTGGCGTCCTTGCGGGCAACCACGGTGAAGGGTTCGGGGTGGACCGAGAAGACCGAACGCAGATTCTCGATCTTGTTGTCGCCTTCGAACTCTGCCGAGGTGCCATTATAGGCGTGATACTGGATGTCGGACTGCGCCACACCCATTGTCATGTCACCGGCCTTGATCGCATTGACGTTGGCGACCGAACCGCCCGTCGAAGGAGCGGTGCATTTGATACCCGTTTCGGCGGTATCGCGGTTCACAAGCCGGCAGATCGACTGACCGACCACATAATACACACCTGTCTGCCCACCTGTACCGATGGTGATGAAACGCTCCTCCTGCGCATGCGCAGCGCCAGAGACCGAAGCAAGTACAAAAGCTGCGGTCACGGTTTTGATGAAGCTCATTGTTATCTCCCGTGTTGGTTACTGCATCAAGCGTCCGATATCTGCGCAAAAAGTGCAACACTCGTCTGATGCGATGAGAATAAATCAATAATTTACTATAACATGATGTAAATCATTGATAATTTATCTTATCACGTCATAATTTCCGCTCTCTGCGTCTTTTCTCGATCCAATCGTGACCTGTCCGGAACCACCCCTCTCCGCAAAGCGGTTAACGGATGATCGGGCCGACTGAATCAGCTATCAAGGCTGCAGCGACACATCATTCCGGCATGCGCGAGGACGCTATGAACCGTGATTTCCGACCCGTCCCGGACGAGAACTGGCCCGATTCGCTTCGGGATCTGAAAGACGGTTTTGCAACGGCGCTGAATGTCTATCGCGTCATGGCGCATCATCCCGATCTTTTGCGGGCATGGGCGCCTCTGCGCGAGCATGTGGTGAAAAATCCCGTGCTGGATCCCGCGCAATCGGAAATCGTGATCCTGCGTTGTGCGCACAGGCTTGGTGCTGAGTACGAATGGTCACATCATGTACACCGTGCGCGCAGAATCGGTATGGATGACAGCAGGATCGTCACCATGACCGGCGACCGGGCGCAGATGAAGCCGCAGGATGCGCTGCTGGCACAGGCGGTGGATGAGCTTTTCGACGATCGCAGATTATCGCCCGGGACGCTCTCCCGGCTGAGACAGCAGATCGGGCGCGAGGGTGTGCTGGACCTGATGGCGACTGTGGGGTTCTATACGGTTCTGGGTTTTATCGTACAAAGCTTCGGGACACCGCTTGACGACGATATTGCCCGCGAGATGACCGAGTGGCCGCTGCTACCCTAAGCCCGCCCCGGCACCGTACAGCTTCCGCGCACGTTCTTCGAAGGCACGGACGATCCGGCTCATTGCCTCATCGAAGACCACGCCGATCAGACTCGCCAGAATGACATTGCGAAACTCGAAATCGACGAAGAAGTCGACCTCGCTTCCGCCTCCCTCAAGATCGCGGAAACTCCAGCCGCTGCGCAGATATTTGAATGGCCCGTCAAGATATTGCGTGTCGATCTTCATGTCATCGGGCCAAAGCGTTACCCGGCTGCCGAAACGCTCACGAAACACTTTGAACGAGATCACCAGATCCGCCGCGATGACCTCTGATCCGTCGCCCTGTTCGTCGCGCGACCTGATGCGTGCGGCGGTGTTCCACGGCAGAAATTCGGGATATCTTTCAACATCGGCCACTAGATCATACATCTGCCGGGCAGTGTAAGGAAGTTTGCGAGTTTCAGAACGCTGGGGCAAGGTCGGGTCCGTAAATGGCTTTGCCGGAAATAACGCAGAGGGCGAAGATGAACAATATGAACTGGCTGATCCGGGCGTCGAAATGGGCGCGGAATCCGCCAAGCATGAAGATGGTCAAGCTGGTTTTCGGCATCATCGCCGCCGGGCTGATCATGCTGGCCCTGGAAAAGCTGGGATACTGGCCGGAATGGGCGACGCTTGATGAGGGAAGAAAGCCCCGCCTGCCGCGTTGACATACGGCGTGGGGGGCTTTCCGGCCTTAAAGCCCGGCTTCTTTGAAGGTGTTGCAGGCTGACAGCGAGCCGCTCTCATAGCCTCGCATGAACCATTCCTGCCGGTCCTCCGAGGAGCCATGCGTGAAGGCGTCCGGCACGACCGCCCGGCCCGCGCTTTGCATCAGCGCATCGTCGCCGACAGCCGCCGCCGCATTCATCGCCTCGCCGATATCCTCACGCGTGATCGCAAGATCCTGCGTCGAGTTCCGCGCCCACATCCCGGCAAAGCAATCGGCCTGCAACTCGGTCAGTACCGAGAGGAAATTCGAATCGCGCTCACTTGCCTGCTGCCGCATCTGCGTGACCTGAGGCAGGATCCCGAATTCGTTCTGGACATGGTGGCCGACCTCATGCGCGATCACATATGCGGCGGCCAGATCTCCGCCCGCCCCCATGCGCTGCTCCATGACGGTGAAGAAATCGGTGTCGAGATAGATCTTCTGATCCGCCGGGCAATAAAACGGCCCCATCTGCGACGAGGCACCGCCGCAGCCCGACTGCGTCACGCCGGAATACAGCACCATCTGTGGGTCGCTGTAGCGGATGCCGGCCTCTTCGCTGGCAACCTGACCGAAGACATCCTCGGTCTCGGCAAGGATCACCGAAGCGAAATCGCCCATTTCCTGCTCTGCCGCGGTCAGTTCACGGGGTTCGCCGCTTTGCTGGCTCTGCGACACTCCGCTGACCAGTGGCGATATGTCAATTCCGAAGAAATAGCCGAATGCAAGCACGGCAAGCATCCCGACAATGCCGACCCCGCCTGCCCCGGCGCCTCCCATTCTGCGCCGATCCTCGACATTGCGGCTGCCCCGCTTTCCGCGCCATTCCATCCGTGTCGCTCTCCTGCAATTCTGGCTGCACGTCCGGGAAGACCGAACGCGATATAGGCAAGCAAAACCCTAAGCGGGCTTGACGGTTCCCGCAAGCCGCGCGACAGGAGGGCGCTTTAAGGGATGGTGTGCAGAGATGTTCGACTGGATCGTATCGGTCATTGACGGCTGGGGATATACCGGCGTCTTCCTGCTGATGCTGGCCGAGAATGTATTTCCTCCGATTCCGTCAGAGCTGATCATGCCGCTTGCCGGTTATCTGGTGGGCGAAGGCAGGCTGGGGCTGGTCATGACGATTCTGTCAGGCACGGCGGGATCGGTTCTTGGAACCAGCCTGTGGTATGTGGTGGGGCAGATTTTCGGTGCCGTGCGCCTTAAAAGATGGGCGGCCAGATGGGGCCGCGTGTTTACCATGTCGCCATCCGATATCGACGGCGCAATCGGCTGGTTCAGCCGCCACGGCGGCGCGGCGGTGTTCTTTGGCCGGATGCTTCCCGCGATCCGCACGCTGATCTCCGTACCCGCCGGGATTGCCGCGATGCCGTTCTGGCGCTTTCTGCTGCTGACCACGCTTGGCAGCGCGATCTGGACGATTTTGCTGACCGTTGCAGGGCTGATCCTTCAGGACCAGTTCGAGTTGGTTTCGGGGTTCATCGACCCGATTTCCAAGCTGATCGTGCTGTCCATTATCGGGATTTACCTATGGCGGGTGATCCGTTGGAAACCGCAGTAAACCCGGAATCACGACAACGCGACTTGCACTGGGCCGCCGCTGATTCTACTCGGTCGGCATGATCGATATATCTTCCAGAAATCTGGCGCTTCTTGCAGGAGCAGGCTCCGCCGCGTTGCTGATCACCGCACTTGCCTTTCAGGCAATCGGCTATATCCCCTGCGAGCTTTGCATTCTGCAACGCTGGCCGCATCTGGCGGCGGCACTGATCGCCGGGGCGCTGATCTTCATCGACAGCAAAATCCTGAGATGGCTGGGCGCCCTTGCCACCGGGCTTGCCTGCGCCTTCGCGATCTATCACAGCGGTGTCGAGTTCGGCTGGTGGCAGGGACCGACAGCCTGTTCCGGCGGGATCAGCAATCTGGCGACGCTGTCCACGCAGGAGCTGATGGCGCAGCTTGAGACCGCCCCGGTCGTGCGCTGCGATCAGCCGCAATGGTATTTCCTCGGCCTGACAATGGCTGCCTGGAATGCGATCTGCTCGGCGATTCTCACCGGGATGTGGCTGCGGGCCGCGATGGGCCGGGACATCCGCATCTGACGCCGTTGCGCCCAAGCCTGCGTAGGTGCTATACCCCGCAGCAACAATATATTGAGGCGTAAAACGTGGCTGACACCCCCGACGATGACGATCTGGACATGGATAATAATGGCGGCGACGGGCTGCCACCGGAACGCTCGGTCATGCCCCATGACGGGCCGCAGATCGACATCACGGATGAAATGCGGTCGAGCTATCTCGACTATGCCATGTCGGTCATTGTCAGCCGCGCCATTCCGGATCTGCGCGACGGGCTGAAACCGGTTCACCGCCGCATCCTGTTCGCGATGCACGAATCCGGCAACACGCATGATAAACCCTATCGCAAATCGGCCCGCCCGGTCGGCGATGTGATGGGGAAATACCATCCGCATGGCGATGCGGCGATCTATGACGCGCTTGTGCGGATGGCGCAGGATTTCTCGATGTCGCTGCCGCTGCTGGACGGTCAGGGCAATTTCGGCTCGATGGACGGCGATTCCGCCGCGGCGATGCGCTATACCGAAGTGCGCATGGACAAGCCTGCGGATTTCCTGCTGGCCGATATCGACAAGGATACGGTCGATTTTCAGGACAACTATGACGGCAAGGACCGCGAACCGACCGTCCTGCCCGCCCGCTTCCCGAATATGCTGGTCAATGGCGCGGGTGGTATCGCCGTCGGCATGGCCACCAATATCCCGCCTCATAATCTGGGCGAGGTGATCGACGGCACGCTTGCCCTGATCGAGAACCCGGATCTGTCGGCCGAACGGCTGATGGAGATCATTCCCGGCCCCGATTTCCCGACCGGCGGCACGATTCTGGGCCGGTCCGGCATCCGCAAGGCCTATCTGGACGGGCGCGGCTCTATCCCGCTGCGGGCGAAGACCCGGATCGAGGAAACCAAGCGCGACCGTTTCTCTATCGTCATCGACGAGATCCCCTATCAGGTGAACAAGGCCGTGATGATCGAGAAGATCGCGGAAATGGCCAAGGAAAAGCGGATTGAGGGGATCGCCCATGTGCAGGACGAATCCGACCGGCACGGCGTCCGCGTCGTCATCGATCTGAAGCGCGATGCCACGCCCGAGGTGGTGCTGAACCAGCTTTTCCGCTTTACGCCAATGCAGACGAGTTTCGGGGCGAATATGCTGGCGCTGAATGGCGGCAGGCCCGAACAACTGGCGCTGCGCGACTTCCTGACCTACTTCATCAGCTTCCGCGAAGATGTCGTCGCCCGCCGCACCGCCTATGAGCTGCGCAAGGCCCGCGAACGCAGCCATGTTCTGTGCGGTCTGGCCGTCGCCGTGTCCAATGTCGATGAGGTGGTGGAAACCATCCGTTCCTCGAAAGATGCCGCCGAAGCCCGTGAAAGACTGATGGAGCGTCGCTGGCCTGCGCATGAGATCCTTGAATATCTCAAGCTGATCGACGATCCGCGTCACCCGGTCAATGATGACGGCACCTATAACCTGTCGGAAACGCAGGCCCGCGCGATCCTCGATCTGCGGCTGCAACGCCTGACGCAGCTTGGCGTTCAGGAAATCACCGAAGAGCTGAAAAAACTGGCCGACGATATCCGCGACTATCTGGCCATCCTCGCCAGCCGCGAGCGGATTATGGGCATCATCTCGGATGAGCTGAATGAGGTGAAGGAACAGTTCGCCGTGCCGCGCCGGACCGAAATCCTCGACTGGGCCGGGGATATGGACGATGAAGACCTGATCGAACGTGAAGACATGGTCGTCACCATCACCTCGGGCGGCTATATCAAGCGCACCGCCTTGGCCGAGTTCCGTTCGCAGAAGCGCGGCGGCAAGGGGCTGTCAGGGATGGCAACCAAGGAAGACGACGTGGTTACCACGCTGTTCGTCGCCAATACCCACACCGAATTGCTGTTCTTCACCACGGACGGGATGGTCTATCGTCTAAAGACATGGCGTCTGCCGCTTGGCGGGCGGACCGCGCGGGGCAAGGCTCTGGTCAATATCCTGCCGATTGACGGCGGCACCTCGATTGCGGCGCTTCTGCCGATGGATGCGCCGGAGATCGAATGGGATAATTACAAGGTCGTCTTCGCCACAGACGGCGGAGAGGTGCGGCGCAATGCCCTGTCCGACTTCACCAATATCATGCGCAACGGCAAGATCGCCATGAAGCTGCCCGAGGGCACCAGCCTGATCGGGGTCCGCATGGCCACGGATGACGATGACGTCATGCTGGTCACGGCAAAGGGCCGCGCGATCCGCTTTGCCGCGACCGATGTGCGCGTCTTCCAGAGCCGCAGCTCAACCGGGGTGCGCGGCATCCGGCTGGCAGAGGGCGATCAGGTCGTCTCGATGTCCGTCATCCGCCATTTCGAAGCCGATCCTGCCGAACGCGCCGCCTATCTGAAGATGCGCCGCGCCGTGGCCGGCGCGCTGGATGATGGTGCCGAACCCGATGAGGATGAGGAAAACATCGCGGAAGGCAGCATCACCCAGGAACGCTATGCCGAAATGTCCGCGGCTGAGGATCTGATCCTGACCATCACCGAAAAAGGCTCGGGCAAGATCAGCTCTAGCCATGATTACCCGCTGCGCGGGCGCGGCGGTCAGGGCGTGATGGCGATGGACAAGGCGTTGCGCGGCGGTCCGCTGGTCGCGTCCTTCCCGGTCGAGCTGGACGACCAGATCATGTTGGCAACGTCCAAGGGCCAGTCGATCCGGGTGCCGGTGGACGGGATCAGCTTCCGGTCGCGCTCGGCCGGTGGGGTACGTGTTTTCAACACAACCAACGGCGAAACCGTTGTTTCCGTTGCACGTATCGCCGATCAGGGCGAAGATGAGGTGGACGACAACACCGAGTCCTGATGACGGGTAAAAGAGTGGACCGACAGAACCAGATTCTGCGCGACAGACTGCAAACGGGCTTCCTGGGCATTATCGCCTTTGCGATCCTGCTTTTCCTGCTGGTGCAGGCGCGGTTCATGCTGATCTGTCTGGCCATCGCCATCATCATCTTTTCGCTGACCTCGGATGCGATCAGCGCGATTGCACGGCAGCGCGTGCCGAACTGGCTGGCCACGGCTCTGGCGCTGCTGCTGATCGGGGTCGGGCTGCTTTGGGCTTCGGCCACGGTGGTCAGTCAGGTGAACGAGGTCGTGACCACGGCGATTTCCTATGCCGAGCAGATGCAGGCCGCCCTGCCCGCCCTGCTGGAATGGCTGGGACCCGAGGCACAACGCACCGTCGATACCGCCATCCGGAACATCAACGTCACCGGCTGGATGCAGACAGCGGCAGGCGGCGCGTCGGATGTCATTGCCGCCGCCGTGCTGATCTTTCTGTTCGTGGGCTTCATGTTCGCGGAAAAGGTCTGGTTCCCGCTGAAGATCGAAAGCCTGCTCAGCAACGATGCCGAGGCCGCCGCCCGGGTCAGCAAGATCATCACCTCGATCATGCGGCGGGTGAACCGCTATCTTGTGGTTAAGACGCTGGTCAGCGCCGCCACCGCGGGCTGTGTCTGGCTGATCTTCACCACTGCGGGGCTGCCTCTGGCGGGCGCCATCGCGCTTCTGACCTTTGCGCTGAACTTCATCCCCTCGGTCGGATCTGTGATCGCCACGATCATCGCGGTTGTGCTTGCTTATGTGCTGACAGCGGATCTGACGACGACACTGGCCGTCGGGGCCGGCTGCACGGCAGTTCAGTTCGTGATCGGCAATGTGCTGGACCCGATGTTGCTTGGGCAGACGCTGCGCCTGTCCAGCTTCGGCATTATTCTCAGCCTGGCCTTCTGGGCCGCGGTCTGGGGCGTGCCGGGCATGTTCCTTGCCGTGCCGATCATGGTCGCCGTGATGATCGTCTGCGCCCATATCCCCTGGCTGCGCCCGGTCGCTGTCCTGCTGTCGCGCGAAGGTCACCCCGATGACGGGCTGACGGATGGCGAGGAAACCGAATCGAGGGTCTGAGCGCCGCCGCTCCGGTCAGTCCCGGCTCCGATCAATCCCGGAAATGACGGCTTTCTTTGACCTGATCCCAGGCCCAGACAACCTCGGCCAGACGCTCTTCATCCGAGCGGTCGCCCCCGTTCATGTCCGGATGCAGCACCTTCACCAGAGCTTTGTACTGTTTGCGGATCTCGGCGCGGGTCCAGCTATCCTTCGCTTCAAGAATATCCAGAGCCCGCCGCTCTGTCGGTGGCAGCTTGCGGCGCGGACCGCTGCGCACTGAAGGATCGGTCCCGTTCGCGCCCAGAATCTCCAGCGGGTCACTGACCCCATGCCGCGCCCATGCCTGTTCCTGCGCCGCCTTGCCGAAGGGTTTCGTCGGGCGGTCCCAGACCGTAGCGTTATCCAGAAATTCCTGAAATTCCTCTTCCGACTGACCCTGAAAATAGTTCCAGTTCAGATTGTATTCACGCACATGATCCTTGCAGAACCAGTAATAATCATCGAGCGCCCGCGGAGATTTCGGCGCACGATACTTGCCCGGTTCGGCACAGCCCTCCTTGTCGCAACTCCGCGTTGAGGTTTCAAAGGCACCAGTCATCCCCCGCCGCCCCCTCGAGCGCCGTTTCTTGTCTGTTTTGGCCGAAAGATCGAATCCGAATGGGTCTTCGTTGCTCATGCGCACGCCTTGTTCTTTTCGGGTTCCGTACTCTAAGCTATTTCACAAAGGATGAAAGGGGGTCTGGCGCTTTCCTGTATGCGAAGCGTGTAAAACACCGAATATCGGGGTTTATGAGGACGGTGCTGTCGGTGATTGAAGATCCCTGAAGTTGTGCCGTACAGACCGGAAAATCGGATAAGCATTGGCGCACCCGAGAGGATTCGAACCTCTGGCCTCTGCCTTCGGAGCAATTATACGCAGACCATCCGAAATATGCGATGGAGCACGCTATTGCACGATAATGCACTGAAATAACTTCATTTTTCTACACAACAGAATTGACAATCATATCCGGGCCTACGCTACAACTTTCCCCGACATGCTTACGTGGTGCTTACGCGGGAGCCCGGTCAGAAAGGATGGATTTCATGGCGAAGATATCGAAAAGGCTGGTCGAGAGCGCCGAGATCAAGCCCAAGGACTATGTGATCTGGGATGACGACCTGCCCGGCTTCGGGTTGCGCGTCTTCGCATCCGGCAAACGCAGCTATGTCATTCAGTATCGCGCGAAGGGGTGCTCGCGTCGTTTCACGATCGGTCTGCACGGAATCTGGACAACGGAAACCGCCCGCCGCGAAGCGAAGGTGCAACTCGGGCGGATCGCCCAGGGCGACAACCCCGCCGAGGAGCGGCAGTCAGACAGGCAGGCGATCACTGTAAAGGAGCTTTGTGAACGGTATATTGAAGACATGCACGCAGGCCTTATCCAAGGCAAACGCGGGCAACCGAAGAGGCCAGCAACCATCGCAACCGATATTGGTCGGATCAACGGCCACATCATTCCGATTCTTGGAAGGAGGCGCGTCAGAGACCTGAGCAAGGCGGATGTGACGAAAATGATGAACGATATCATTGTCGGAAAAACGCGGGCAGTCAGAAAGACGGGCAATCTTCGGGGCAAATCGGTTCTCCGCGGAGGTCCCGGCACCGCAAGCCGCTCTGTTGGGCTGCTCGGTGGAATTCTCACATACGCGAATGAGGCAGGCATCATCGAACAAAACGTCGCGCATGGGATCCGCAAACCAAAGGATCGCATCAGAGATCGGCGGCTGAGTCCGGAGGAATATCGTGAGATTGGCAACATTCTGAAGCGGTCGGCTGCCGTCCCCGATTTGGCACCAATGACCCATATCGTGCGCCAGATCGCGTTGACCGGCTGTCGGCGCAGTGAGATCATTCAATTGCGCTGGAGCGATGTGGACCTTCTGAACAGCTGCTTGCGCCTCGCCGACTCCAAGGAAGGTGCATCGACCCGCCCCGTCGGACTGCCGGTCATCGAGTTTCTGGAGGCGCAGCGCAAGATATCGGACGACGAGCATGTCTTTCCGGGATCGAGAGACGGAAGGGCGTTCGGAAATTTCCCCAGGCAATGGAAAAAACTCTTCGCAGCGACAAACTTGGAGGGCATCACCGCCCATGTCCTTCGACACAGCTTCGCCAGCATCGCCAATGACCTCGGTCTGAGCGAGATCACGATCGCCGCCCTCCTCGGCCATGCCAAGGGCTCGGTCACCAGCAAATATGTCCACACGCTGGACAACACGCTCGTCATGGCGGCAGACACTGTTTCGGGCTACATTCAAGGCCTGCTGGACGGAAAGGAGTTCAAGCAGACTGCCCATGCATTCGATCGATCTGCTAGGAAAGCGTCACTCGACCAGTTTCTGTTGGATGCCACGAGATAATTTACTCAAACTTGCCGGCACCCGGAAGTTACGCCGATGTGGGCAGTGAAATACCACAACTGTTTAGGCCCGATTTGAACCTACGACCTTCAGGTTATGAGTCGTATCAAACAAACCATGAACAATCGCGCAGGATCACGAGTTGTTGCGTGGTTTCCGCCAGTTGCGAGCCGGGGTCGCGAGAGCGGCCTGCGCGCGGATTGTCAGGATTGCGTAGCGGTTTTCACCCTCGTGCTTCCACCATGCTTCCAATGGTCGGCGACATGATTTCCCGGTAGCACAGTGATCATTCACGGCGGGTCAGTCGAGCACGACCAGGTTCTGTGGATCCAGCGTTGCTTCACCAGCCCAACGATAGGCACAGGTCACTCGGGGATAGTCGAGGCAGACCGCGTTGGGGGCGTCGATGGTCGGTGTGCCCAACCGCTTGTAGTGCCCGAAGAACACTGGCTTCGCCTCGGCCTCGTAAGCGCGAAATGCTACGTCACCCTCAATTGGCGTCGCGGGCAGCGTTTCGGGGTCTGGCACGGACAGGGCCGCGTCGCGCCACGTCATGGCGCCCGATTGCCACCATTTCAGCCGAAGCGCTGTGCGCCGGTGCCCCTTAATGTCATGGAAATAATGCGGCGCAGGAAGCTCGGCTTCCGGTCCCTTCAGCGTCGTCAGGACAGCTTCGGCGAAACCGGTGGCATCATTCTCCAAAGCGATCTCTTGCAGGTCTTCTGTGGCCAGAAGGCCGTTCGGGCGGCGGTTCCTGATCGTGGCCATGCGTGCATCATCCCAACAGGCATGGACCAGACGCATCCCGCCCAGATCAAGGAACAAGGGCAGCGACAGGAACCAGTCCAACATCTCATTCGTGTCCGGGTGCCCAACAGGGAATTCATCCAGGAACGTCTGGTGCTGGTCTCTGTTCTTTGCCGAATGCGCCCGCATGTATCCATCGTCTGTGCCATCGGCATTCAGACCAGGACGATGGTAGAGCAGCGCGTTCAGTTCATGGTTGCCCATGATCGCCACGGCATGTCCCTGATCGCGCATCGCGCGAACGAGGGTCAGGACAGACCGGTTCGTACGGCCCATATCGATGAAATCGCCGAGGAATGCAGCGATGCGTCCCTCTGGATGTAACCACGACGCACTGCCCTGCACATAGCCGAGGCATTCGAGAGTAGATGTCAGGCGGTCGATGTCCGCGTGAATGTCGGGGATGATGTCATATGCTCGCGTCATGCGAGTTGACCCCAGAAGCCGGTCTTCTTGCCATGTGCTGATCTCAGGCGTGCGACATAAGCCTCGTGCGGCTCGACCGGTCCGAAGTCCTCGATCCGTCCGGCCAGGTCGGCACAGGTCGCCAAGTGCTGGGCGGCATAGCCATAGCGCTTCTGCCTTCCCTCGGTCAGCGTGAAATCGATCATCGCCCGCAGCGCCACCGTCGCGGCCAGCGGATGCTTCTCGGCCAATGTCTCGGCCGCCGGCGCCAGGAATTCGTAGTGATCGCCATCGACCTCGTCCTGCCTGTCGATCAGCAGGCGCGCGGCGTGGGCCAGCGATGGCCAGTTCAGAAAGAAGGCCAAGGCGGTCAACAGTTCGGGATAGGCAGCTGCATGCGCCATCGCGCGTTCCTCGGCCTCGATGTCTTCGAAATCCGGCAGCCGCTTCAGATAGGCCCGCAGGTGCTCACCCGACAGGTCGCGCTCGAAACACGCCCAGCGAAATGCCTGCGCCTCTTCCTTCCGGTCAAGCGCCTCCAGCGCGGCAAGTCGGGCGTCCTGCCACTCGGGTGGGATCCAGCGCGCATGGTCCACCTCGGCCCGCTCGATGAAGCCAAGCGCGTCCCCTGCCCTGCCAGCCGCCAGCAAGCGCTGCGCGATCTCGGCCGCGATCTTCGGTACCTTGCGGGTCTTTGGGTCGTACTGCGCGATGAAGCCATCGACGTCGCCCTGGACGTCGGCGATGTCCTTCAGCGCCATTTCGACCGTGCTCTGCCGCGCGCGTTCTTCCATCTCGTGGGCATAGCGCGTGCCGCCGCTGCCCCAGCCGACGGCCTGCCAGTCGCTCTTCGGCGGCACCGGCACGGGCGTGCGCCCAAGTTCCTCGACCAGTGTCTTCAGATGCCCGATGCCGTTGGGGCCCAGCGCCGGGGCGATGATGGCGATCAGACCGTCATACTGACCGAAGCCGTTGTCCTGCAGCGCATCGAGAACCTGCCGCGCCAGTGCCTCCGGCGCCGCATCAGCCGCGTTGGCCACCTCGCCCAGATCGGCGCAGGCCTGGTGGAAGATGTCGATGACAGTGCCGCTGCTGTCGTCGCAGCGTTCGAACACCGGCGTGGCCAGTCCCATGAACCGCCACAGAAGCGCCAGCGCCTCACCAGGATCGTGCGGGGCGATCTGTTCCATGATGGCGCTGCGCTGGGTCTGAAGATCCTTCACCAGCGGCTTGCGGTTCTGCCAGTTCACGAAGGTCCGCGCCTTCGCGATGCTGGTCAGCCGCTTGGTGATCTCCCGCGCCGCCTCCCTCGGGCCCTCCGCTCCAGCAAGGGCAAGGCGCAGCTTGCGCTTGGCTGCAGCATCGCCGGTGCTGATCTCGATCAGTAGCTGCGCCAGACGCTCAGTGCCGAGCGCCTCCAGGTTCTTTGCGTTGAGGGTGGATTTCGACGCCATCGGGATTCCGTTTCTCTTTGTCGACCTTAGCAGCGCGGTCGGAAGACCGGAACCTGCGTTCTGATTCGTGCGGGCCATCGTTTCCGCTCACGACTGCGAAGCAGCCCCTGCGTGAGATTGCGCGGATTTTCCTTTTTCCACGTAATATCAATGTGTTCGTTGACTATCCATTCGCCTTGCGCACTGTGCAAGCCTGAGAACCCGGAAGCCACTCCCATGAGGGCATCTATGTGGCCACTGCAACTGTCTAGGAAGGAATACGGAGTTCACGCTCATCGCTGTCGAGCGGCTGCACCTGGAGGTAGTCTCGGTCCATTTGCGAGACGCAAGGTCGACAGCGGGAGCCAGGCTGGCATTGATGCGATGATCCCGATTAAACGGCACAGGAAGCAACGGTCATCGCAGACAACGATTTACGAAGCAGTATGAAGGACTTCGCGTCCTCTTGCTTCCACAGTATCCGTCCGGTTTCCCCGCTCTGACGGGGAGATGGAGTGCCTGCTAGATGTCCACCATCGATAGTGGACATCTTGAGGTGGGCGATGGCGGGCAAGAAGGGCCAGAAGAAGCGGATCTGGTCAGACGATGAGAAGCGGTCGATCTGCGCGCAGGCGCGGGTTCCCGGTGTCTCGGTTGCGCAGGTCGCGCGGCGCTACGCGATGAACACCAACCTGATCCATAAATGGCTTCGCGACCCTCGGTTTGCATCAGAGGATCAGGCTGCGGATTTGTCGGCGCCTGAAGGGGCGACCTTTCTTCCTGTCGAGGTTGCGGGCATGGAGCCTGTCATGGTGGCACCCATTTCGCGCACTCCGTCGACGGATCCGATCACCGCGCAGCGCGTGGACATCACGTTGTCGGATGGTCGGCGGATATTGGTGGAGGGTCCGACGGCGCTGTCAGCGATCTCGGCGTTGGTTGAGGCACTGGCGCAATGATCCCGGTGCCAAGCAACACGCGGGTTTGGCTGGCGGCTGGCGTCACGGACATGCGGCGCGGTTTCAATACGCTGGCGGCACAGGCTGAACAGGTTTTGGCCGAGGATCCATATTCGGGCCACATGTTCGTCTTCCGTGGTCGCCGGGGTGATCTTTTGAAGATAATTTGGTGGGATAGCCAAGGGGCCTGCCTATTTACAAAACGGCTGGAACGGGGCCGGTTTGTCTGGCCCGCTGCCAAGGAAGGCAAAGTCAGCCTGAGCCCGTCGCAGCTATCGATGTTACTCGAAGGAATCGACTGGCGGACACCACAAAAGACTTGGCGACCACTGGTCGCGGGGTGACATAAATTGTCAACAAAACATGGGATTTAGCGCAGTTTTGCGTTCCCTCGCAGGGGGCGCTCGGGTATAAATTGCGCCATGCTGGAGGCCTTCAAATCCCTGCCCGAAGACCCTGATGAGTTGCGCACTGTCAGCGCGCAAATGCTCCAGCACATCCAGTCTCAAGCCTACCAGATCGAGAAGCTGAAGGCTGAACTTCACGGCCATCGCAAGGCGCGCTTTGGCGCGAAGTCAGAGGGTATGGATCAACTGGCGCTGGATCTGTCAGAAGATGATGAGATCGCGCGGGCGGCAGAGGATCAACACACCGAACAGTCGGCCATTCATGAAGAGGCCCCACCCAACAAGCGCCAGCACAGCCGCAAGCCGCTGCCAGATCATTTGGATCGGCAGGATGAGGTCCAGTCACCCGGTGAGGCATGTGCTGGATGCGGCGGCACCCTGCGCCAGGTGGGCGAGGATATCACCCAAGAGCTGGACTACATCCCCGGTCACTTCGTGGTGCGCCGCTTCATCCGCCCGCGCATGGCCTGCACCTGCTGTGAAGCCTTCGCCCAGGCCCCGCTGCCATCGCGCCTGATCGAGCGCGGACGGCCCGGCCCTGGCCTCGTGGCGCACATGCTGGTCGGCAAATATTGCGATCATCTGCCGCTTGAGCGGCAATCCAGGATCTACGCACGCGAAGGCGTGGATCTGCATCGCTCCACGCTGAGCGACTGGGTTGGGCGCACAACGGCCCTGCTGGAGCCTCTGGCCGAGCACATCGGCAAACTGGTCCGGGCGGGGCCCGCCCTGTTTGCGGACGATACCCCCGTAAAACTGCAGGTTCGCGCCAACACGACAAAAACCAAAACCGCCCGGCTCTGGAGTTATGTCCGGGACGAACGCCCGTGGTGCGGGGCAGCACCCCCCTGCGCCTGGTATCAGTTCAGCGTCGATCGAAAGGGCGAACACCCCGCCAACCATCTTGCAGGCTATACCGGCACGGTCCATGCCGATGGCTTTGCCGGGTTCAATGGCCTGTTCGGCAAGGGCAAGGCTGACGAACAGGCCTGCATGGTCCATGTGCGCCGCAAATTTGTCGATGAGGTCGAGCGCACTGGCTCCCCCATCGCCCAACAGGCGATCAAACAGATTGCACAGCTCTATGCTGTGGAGAAAGAGGCACGGGGGATATCTCCAGAAGAGCGCGTGGTCCTGCGGCAGGCCAAGGCCAAGCCGGTCTTCGACGATCTGGAACTTTGGCTACAGGCACAGCTACGCAAGATCTCCGGCAAAACCAAACTGGCCAAAACGATCCGCTACGCGCTGAACCGCATGCCTAAAGCGCGGGGCTATCTCAGCGACGGGCATCGCGAGCTGGACAACAACACCTGTGAGCGCTCGATCAGACCTATTGCCGTTGGTTGGTCATTATGCACCCCCTTCGTAAGTGGTTGGAAACATTGATAGCTGGTCGTCGAGCTTAGCGCGACACGGGCGTCCTTTTCGTGAAAGGGCGGCTTTGACGGTATCCGAATGCAGGTCAGTTGTCTGTATTTGGTACGGTGCGCCATCGACCACCTGATTTGCGGGCAGAATACCGTCCTTTATCAGCTTGCGGATGACGTGATTGGTCACACCGAGCTCTTTCGCCGCCTCGGTCATGGTGCACCACGGGCCATCCTTGTCGGCAGACAGGTATCCGTGAATATCATTTACACGCCGGATGGATGAAACGCGTTTCGCATTCCAGGTCTTGCCCTGACCAGTCGATATTCCCATTCGGTTAAGACAGGCAGCGATCGCCTCATCGGACCAGCGTCCCGCCATCTCGCGGATGATCCCCAAAGCCTCTTCACTGGTGCGGGCATTGTGTTCACCGGTCTTCGGTTTCTTGACACGCAATTCCGTATGCCGGCCGCCTTTCCAGTGGACGACCAAAACGATTTCTCCTGTATGGTCGTCGATATCCGCCACGATGTCTTCGATCAGTGTCCTGATCAATCTTTGCTTGTCGCGCATGGATGTCGCCGGAGCTGTCCAGGCTGTCTCAAGGTCCTGCGCCAGCCCTTCAAGGCGCGTGACATCCACCTCCGGTGCTGCTGCAAAATCCGTATCGAGACGCTGTTCGAAACTGCGAACGCGTCCCAAGGCTTCTTCCCACCGTTTCTCCAGTTCTGATGCGATAAGGCGATTATCAGGGTCACAAGCGGCATAGCGTCGTTCCGCCAGGGACGCATCGTATCTGGCTTGCTGCAACTCCATCTCGAGCACCAACCGCTTGTCTTCGGCCGCTTGGTTCAACATTGCACGTGCTTCGATGGCGGCATCGATGGCAAATGGCGCGACAACCTCGAGAACAGCGTCTGCAATAAGCTTGTCTGGGCGGAACCCACCGAAGGTGATGCAGCGTTTCTGTCCGAGAAGAAGGTTTGGATTGTCACAGCGGTAGACGGGGCGCGGCGTGCGGCCTGTATAGACCACATGCAACCGCCGCCCGCATCTCGCACAGCAGAGGAGACCGGCAAGGAGCGCACCGCCGCCGCGACCGGATTTGCTCCCGCCAGCACGTCCGAAAGCGTTCTTGGCCAGTTGCGCCTGATTGCGTTCATATTCCTCCCAATCGATATAGCCGACATGGTGATCCCTGATCACAACATCCCAATCTTCAGGGGACTTGCGGTTCTTGTAGGTGACATGCGCGCGGCCGTCTCGGATTTTTGCTTGCCGCCCGGTCTTACCATAGGCGTAGACCCCGGCATAAAACATGTTCTTCAAGACGCTGATCACGTTGCGATACCGAATGGGCTGCCATTCGAAACTTGTCAGTCGAATGCCATCGGAGGGTCGAGGAAAGTGAATGCCCTCGCTCGACATCGCCAGAAGAACCTGCCGGGCGCTTCCAAGCTCACGGAACCGATGGAAAAGCTGCCGGATGACCTCCTGGATGCGGAGATCGGGATCGAACATCACCCCGGCGTCGCGATCCCACAGGTAGCCGATCGGCGGGGTATAACGCAGTTCACCCCGGCGCGCTTTCGCCCTTGCGGCTTCAACCATGCGCGTGCGCAGGACGCCGAGCTCGAACTCGCTGATGCTGCCCTTCATGCCAAGAAGCAGCCGGTCATTTGGATGGCGAGGGTCGTAGACGCCGTCATGGTCCACGACACGCGCATCTACCAGGCCGCAAAGCTCCAGCATATGGTGCCAGTCGCGCCCATTGCGGGCCAGACGCGACACTTCCAGGCAGAAGACCGCGCCGATCGACCCCGAACACAACATGGCGACGAGCCGTTCGAAGCCGGGGCGGGCCTGACAGCCACTGGCTGATACACCAAGATCGTCGTCGATGACATCGATCCCGGCAAATCCATACCCGCGGGCCATCTCGACAAGATCATATTGCCGACGCTGGCTTTCGAGGTTCGTCATGACCTGGCTCTGCGTCGACTGGCGTACATAAATCACCGCCTGACGCTTCAGCAGTTCCGGTGGAAACGCGAGGGCCATGTCATTCATCGCTGTGCCTTTCCGGATCCGATTTTGCTGCGGTCAGGAGCACTTGCGCCAGCGCCGTCACGATCGACCGGTATTCCGGTTCCGTCAGCAGTGGCGCCGGTGCCAACGGCAGTGGCAACTGGGTTGGTGTCGGGGATCTGTGATGCGTCATTCGGGGCCTCCATGGGTGAGTCGTCACCCTGGAACCTTCGCCGGAAACCGAGGTGCCGGAGAACCGAATGAAGATCGTAAAGCGCCTCCGTGGACACCACGGGTTCACCAAGATCGAAACCCTGACATACAGAAGCATCCAGAATCCAGGCGGGTGCAAGGATCGCTATACCTGGATCGCGCTCGAGACCGACATGTTGGCCATCACCGCGACTGAGCGTGCGGAAAACCTTCACGTCCGAGCCAAAATAGGCATGCCATTGATAATGAACCCGATAAACTTGGCCGACATGGGCAGAATGAACGGGAACTGGCATTGGGAAGAAAGAATTATCTGTTCATGGGGTCAATCGGCGGCGGAAAAGCGGCTGCAATCGCCTATACGCTCGTGGAAACCTGCAAGCTGAACAACGTCGACCCCGAAGCATGGCTCACATGGGTCCTCCAGCGCCTGCCTGAGCACAAAATCAATCGCATCGACAATCTTATGCCTTGGAACTGGCAGGCCAAAAACGCCTGAGACCGCGCCTACACCGGACGGATACGGTGTTGCGGGGGGGATCCCCCGCTCGAAGGGGGGTGTCGGCAACGCAGTGCCGACCAGGGGGAAGGCCTCCCCACCAAACAAACCCTGTACCAGATATGTCGCACCGTCGTTACAGCCGGGTCTTGCCGCAGGAAGAACACCGAATGGCGGCGCGGCGACAAGCCGGTATACCCGTAGTCCCCGACCGGCTCACGGCCAGCAGGCGTCGCCCTCTGCGTGATCGTCGGCTCATCGAGTTCCGGAACGGACGGATTCTCCCGTTCCGAGGAGGCAAAGGGCGGTATATCCTCGTCGCGCAGCCCCTTGACGGCCCATCCCCCCTCGCGGTGCGCCAGCCCACCTCACTCCGCTGATACGCAAAATGGCGTGGTAAGCTGGAACGCACCCATTTCGGAAACTTCTGCCAGACCGTCAGCGATAAGTTCTTCACCGATAGCGCGGAACTCCTCATCGCTGAGCGCAAGGCCGTCGAGGATCTCGTTGATGTTTGAGCGATCGAGCACACAACCGGCTTCCTCGATCACGGCAACTGTGCGATCTTTCGGGGTCCCGGCATGTGCGTTGAGGGGTGTGGAAGGGCAATCTGGCGAGGTAAGCCGGAACACGCCCATTTCCGAAACATCTGCCAAACCTTCGGCGACGAGTTCCTCGCCGATAACGCGGAACTCCTCGTCGCTGAGTCCGAGACCATCGAGGACTTCGTTCACGTTCGAGGCATCGAGGACACAACCAGCCTCTTCGATCACGGCAACCGTGCGGTCCTTCGGGGTCTCGGCATGAGCGGCGAGCGGCGCAAACATGCAGGCTGCGAGCAAAATACGCGAAAGTTTCATCGTCGGGTTTACCTTCCCTGCGCTATGGTTGAAAGTTCTCCACTCGCCGTCACGCGACGGTATTCCTCAACCCTCGTGCCGGAGCCTATAGCACTGCGCTACGCACTCCGCCCCGTTTGTTCAAAGGGGCTGAAGCCGGGAGGAACTGAAAAGCGCTCCCGGCCAACTTCGGTATCACGGGAAAGCTGCGGGTGGGGTGGTGTCGAGGCAGGCCGTTAGCCGGAAGATACCCCGCGGCATGGGGTCACGTTCGGCTCTCGGATCGTCGGTCAATGCAGGCAAGTGATACCAAAGTGCCGTGTTCAACTCCGGCATCAGCAGCCAAGGTGGGGCCGGCTGCCCCTGTTGCGGCTGCGCCAAGGTAAAGCCCAGTTCCGCATCCAACGCATAGAAGCGTAGTAGTGACGGCAGTTCATCCATCGGCGCATCCGGCCAGCGGGAACGAAAGGCCTCGATGGTGTTTGCCGGACCGGTTGCACGCGCTTCGGACGCGTAGGGATCGCCGACCGGATTGAGCGTTATATTTCCCTGCGACGCGGCGACGTCGAATACAAACCAATAGTCGCGTTGAGGCGTGGTGAGCCGCAGATAGAGATCCGAGGAAAACCCGGCGCGCGTCCGAGCCGGGACGAGCGTGATGGCATACTCGTCGCCCTCGGTCGCCAATGTATAGACAGCGCGTTCTGCTGGTCAGCCCGCCAATGCGATCTCAGATTGGGCCGCCGCTGCCGCGGGGAAGATCAACGCAGCCAACAGAGTGGCGAGATATCGTTTCATAATGCCTCCTATTCGCCGGCCCGGTTCAGCCAGACCACACGCCGCGCGACGACATACTGGTCCTGGGCGGCACCCTCGATCTCAAGGATGGCGTAGATCGTGTCCATGTCTACGGGCAGCATGCGCAGCGTCATGTCCATGACCGAGCCCGCCATGGCCACATGGCTCTGACCGATGAGACGGGGCAGATCCTCCTGATCGCAGTCTCCGGCCCATGCCAGCACGGCTTCGTCCGGCGTCAGTGCCGGGTCGGGGATCTCGGGATGGTTGGTCTCGATCACCCAACGGCCTTCGTCGGCAAGGGTGATAACCATCGGCTCGGTCATCTCCGCATGGTCGAGCAGCAGATCCTCGCCCAGTACCCAGATCGACATGATCTCTGTTTCGGGGGAAGGCTCCATGGGGATGACCATCCTGCCGGCATGGACGTAGCCGGACAAGTGATCAACGCGCCAGTCACCCACAAAGTGTTCCCGCAGCCCCTGCCACGTTGCCGGCGAGGACGTTCCGCAAAGGTCCGAAATGTCGCCCGCGCGCTGCGCCTGTCCGGGAACGGCAGCGCAGGACAAAATGGCTGTCAAAACGATGACCGGTCTCATTGGATTTTTCCTCCCTACTGCAAACCGCTAGTGCCCGGTAGCAGTGATCCGGCCTCCATCCACATCCAGAACCAGCATTTGTCGCCCGCCGGCAGTTCGCCCTGACATCGGGTGGGCCATCAGGCCTGCCTCGATCACGCCGGTGAAACGAAGTGAACCGTCCTTGTCGCGGTCGATTTCGAGCATTGCCTGTCCCCCGGCCTCGCTTGACAGTCCAAGAGCGGGATTTCCATCTTCGTCCTCGAGCCGCAGTTCGAGAAGACTTGTGGTGCCATCGGCCACCATCACCATCAACCGAACGGAACCGATGCCCGATGGCACCTCCTGCGGTTCGGCAAGAATCCGCAGAGAGCCAATGCCTTCGCTCTCGAAATGGTATTCTGACCGCTCGGCGTCGATCCGCCATGAAACAGGCGTCTCTTCCAGGAACCCAGTCATATCCCCACCCGGTTGATCGGCCAACACAGGCGCGGACAGGCAGATCGCAATTAGGGAAAGCGCCGCGGTCCTCACTGCAACTCACCCAATACGGCTTCAAACGTCAGGCTAACGCTGAGAGTATCGTCGGGATCAGGATTACGAAGTGCAATCCGGTCCATACTCGTTAGAACACCTTGCACCTGGCCCGCGATCGCCAGCACACCGCCTTGGTGCGAGGCGCTCGTAATTGTCAGGGAGAGTTCATCGTCCAAGTCCGCACGGTAGATGCGATACGGATCGGTATCGAGAATTGGGATATCGATTTCTGCGGAAAAGAAGTCACCATCAAGATCGCCGATCCACTCTGCGCCGAGGGATAAGTTGCCCAGACCGCGCTCCCTCAGTGCCGGTGCTCGAAAATAGATCGAAAAACTGGAAGACGTGAAGTCGGACTGCTCTGTCCAGACCGACAGTTCTATCTCTTCGCCTGCGATCGTCCCTGACGCCGCTCCCCCCGGTTCTGCAGCCATGACGGGTACGGCAAGGGCGAGTAAGCCAAATGCAGTGATAACTGATCTGAGCATGGTCTTGGGTTCTCCGGATTCTTTGATGTGTTCGTAGATCATTCGCCGAGCGTGATCATCGCGCGTCCGAGAACACTCTGGCTTTGAAGGTCGAGAAACCGCACTTCGTATTGTCCCGGCTCGTCCGGGAGCTTGATTACCGTTTCGGTTTCGTCGCCCACGCGATGGACTGTAATCCAGGTAAAGTCGGGCGCATCAGCTCGTGCCAGCGCCACGCGCCGGTCGGCATCGCCAGCTTCGATTGTCCACGAAACCGTAACGATGTCGCCCGGCCTTGCTGTACCAGGAACCATGAGCCCGACACCCTCGTCTATCGGCGCGTCCGCCGCCAGCACCTCGAGCGGTCGCCGGGCCATGACCCGATCGCCGCGGTCCAAATGGTAGCGGATTTCATAGGCACCAGGCTCCGCGGGTGCAGTGAACGTGGCCTGCTCTCCGTCCTGAATGCGGCGATAGCCACTTTGCTCGCCGTCGGGCGTGCCGCCGGGAACGATGGCTATGTAATCGCGCGGATGTATGGCACCGGTCCAGGATAGCGTGATCTCGGCGCCGGCCCGCGCCCTGTCCGGTCCGTCAAGCGAAACATTACCATCCATCACCTCGACCGGGGTGCGGGCGAGTACGCGATCCCCCGCGTCCAATTGCAGGCGCACCTCGTAGAGGCCGGGCTCGGCAGGCGCGCGAAGCTCGCCCTCGCTCCGACCTTGCATGCGATCGTAATCGGCATAGGTTCCGTCCGCCGAGCCGGCGGGAACGATCGTCACGTAGTCGCGCGGGTGCAGGCCCTCACCCTGCCAGGTGACCGGGAAAGCCGACCCGACAACGACCTGAGCCGGCGCGGAGACAGCAACCTCGGCATCGACCACCTCGACCGGGGTGCGGGCGAGCACGCGGTCCCCCACGTCCAATTGCAGGCGCACTTCGTAGAGGCCAGGCTCGGCAGGCGCGCGAAGCTCGCCCTCGCTCCGACCTTGCATGCGATCGTAGTCGGCATAGGTACCGTCCGCCGAACCGACGGGAACGATTGTCACGTAGTCGCGCGGGTGCAGGCCCTCACCCTGCCAGGTGACCGGGAAAGCCGACCCGACAACGACCTGAGCCGGCGCAGAGACAGCAACCTCGGCATCGACCACCTCGACCGGGGTGCGGGCGAGCACGCGGTCCCCCACGTCCAATTGCAGGCGCACCTCGTAGAGGCCGGGCTCGGCAGGCGCGCGAAGCTCGCCCTCGCTCCGACCTTGCATGCGATCGTAATCGGCATAGGTTCCGTCCGCCGAGCCGGCGGGAACGATCGTCACGTAGTCGCGCGGGTGCAGGCCCTCACCCTGCCAGGTGACCGGGAAAGCCGACCCGACAACGACCTGAGCCGGCGCGGAGACAGCAACCTCGGCATCGACCACCTCGACCGGGGTGCGGGCGAGCACGCGGTCCCCCGCGTCCAATTGCAGACGCACTTCGTAGAGACCGGGCTCGGCAGGTGCACGAAGCTCGCCTTCGGTACGGTTCTCCAGCCGGTCATAGTCCGCATAGGCTCCGTCTTCGGCGTCGGCGGGGACAATTGTCACATAATCACGCGGAGCCAGTCCCTCACCTTCCCAGCTCACCGTAAACGCGGATCCAACCAAGGTTTGTGCCGGGCCGAATACCTGGGCGGCGGGCGGTTGCGACGTGATGGGCGGGAAAATGGCGTGGACATTGCGCGCGCTGTCCAACGCCAAACTGGCCTCGGTCTGCGAGAAGTCGTCCTGCGCCGTCGAATGGACCGTCACGATATACTCG
Organism: Paracoccus aerodenitrificans; assembly: GCF_027913215.1. Classification (GTDB taxonomy): domain Bacteria; phylum Pseudomonadota; class Alphaproteobacteria; order Rhodobacterales; family Rhodobacteraceae; genus Paracoccus; species Paracoccus aerodenitrificans. Next base: position 833,240 of record NZ_CP115784.1, on the reverse strand, counting down.
CCGAACGGAAGGTCCGTGGTGAAGGGGTTCGCGGTGCCGGTCTGCACCATGTTGAACGAAGTATCCGATATCTCCCAGATCACCTCGCCGGACAGAAGCGGAAGCTCCAGTGGCGCTGCTGGCCGCTCCCAGACGGTCTCGTCGCCGATCTCCTCGCCTCCGAGATTTGCGGTGAAGGTGAAACTCCCTGAGGCAGGCGCGGCAGTGACCTCGCGCAAGGCCTCGTTGAGTTCCTGGGCATTGTCGGCAGTCAGGAAGCGGCCGCCGGTTTCCTCGGCGATGCATTGCATCTGCAACAGGGCGTCGGCTTCGCCCCGCACATCGAAGCCAATGACATGGGCGGTAAAATCTACGCCCGCTTCTTCCAAGGCGCGGGCGGCGGCGCAGGGATCAGGATTGCAGGTCTCGATCCCATCGGAAACCAGGATCACCGTCGCCGCCTGTTCGGTGTGGCGCAACGCCTGAGCCGCGGTGACGACGGCATCGGTCATCGGGGTCATGCCCCTCGGGTTCAACCCTTCAACGATGCCGGCGATCTCTGCCGCAGTGCCGGGCGCGGGTTCGACCAAGGTCTCGATATCCGCGCATTGCCCGCGCTCGCGATGGCCATAGGTGACGAAACCGAGATTTTGATCGGCGGGGAAATCCGACACAATGTCACCGACGACATCGCGCGCGATGGTGATTTTGTTTATCCCATCGATCTGCCCCCACATCGACCCCGAGGCGTCCAAAACAAGGATCGTGCTGGGGCGCTCCTGGGCAAGTGCCGCCGGCGCAAGGGCGGATGTCAGGGCGATAAGCCCGGCGGTCACAAGAGATCTCATGCGGCTTCTCCATCGCGCGCTGTCCCGAAGCGGGCACCGGCGCGCTCTTTCAGCTTGCGGAAATGTGAGGACATCTGCTCCAGCCGCGCATCCCACTCAGGGTCGGGCTCCTGGCCATCGGTGATCCTGAAATAGACCTGCATCAGGCAGGTGACGGCGAAGGGCTCGAGAAAGGCAGCCTTGACGCTCCAGGCGAACAGCAACGCGAAAACGAAGCCGCCTGCCGACCAGGCGCCGGGCATGACGTAGACCAGTGCCGCTGCCGGGGCGAGCATCACGAGGAAGATCAGGAAGGCGAGACCATAGGTGAAGAGCGTCAGCCAGGCGGCGTTCCGGAGCATCGCCTTCCAGTTCTGGCCATAGAGCACCAGCGCCTCGCGTGCGGATCCCCAGGGATCGGTCGAGCGGGTGCGGATGGCATGGGCGAGGATCACCTCATCGATGAAGCCCACCGCCACACGCAGGAAGGCCTGCACAATGCCCATCAACTGCCGGACATAGGGGATCGGCAGGATGGACAATACACCGCGCACAAGGCCGATGACGGCGCGAATGACTCCCTTGACCAGTTGGTCCAGCGCGAAGAGCAGTGAGGCTTGGCCGAAGCGCTCCTTCACCACGGCCGTTGCATGGGCGATCTGGCCGCGTCCTTCCGGCAGGGGCTTGCCGTCGATCAGTTCGACAAGAACCGCGACATGGCCTGCCTTGACGATGTAGAGAATGTATTCCCGAAGCCAGTACATTACAGCGCCGGTCAGGCCAAAGCCGGCCATGCCGCCCCAAGCCATCGCGGTCGCGCGGAACTCGTCATCCCCGAAGGCGCCAACGCCCCAGCCGACCCCGATACCGGCGCCGGTGGCCAGAATATAGGGCAGTGTGATTCCGAAATAGACGGCAGCACGCAGGAGCACGAAAGGCAATGTTCGGCCCAACAGTCCGAGAGCTTGTCTGATATTGAAATCCCACATGGCTCCGGTTCCTTTTGGGGCAATCAGCTTGAAGGTTGAGATGCGGGGGAAGTTTGTTCGCCCCCGAAATGGCGTCGCAGCCAGGCATTGATGTCATTGGCGATCTGCCTAGGTCCATCGCCCGATACGCCCCAACGTGACAACGGAACCCGTGTTGCCGGGCGGGTGTTGCGAAAAACCAGAACCACCTTCGAGGTGCTGCGGTCCTCTCGCGAGGTATGGCTGCGGTCAAGTTCGGCACTGTCGAGCGCCTCAAGCGGATAGTCCCGCTGACGCGTGCCGAGGCGCGATGTCCGGATGATGCTGACCAGCCCCGACCCTGCGTCCAACCTGAGCCGTGTGCGCTCGGACAGGGCGATATATCCCGCGAGAAAGGCCCCGTTCAGCACGACCAGCAGCACCAGCGCGGTCAGGATTTCGCCCCCGATCAGATTGGCCAGCCCGATCAGGGTGATCGGCAGGACAGGCACCATGACGAACCACAGGATAAAGCGCGGCATCGCCAGTTCCAGTTCCAGTCGTTCGGGCGTGTTCGTCTCAATACTCATGACGGGTTTCCCTTTCCCTGGCGGGAAAGCCAGCCATTGACGACGCCCGTCAGATGCGCCACCTCTTCGGGATCCGGGCGGAACATGGGCACTATGATCTCGCGCCGCTCTGGTCCCGATCCGCGAATCAGCACCAGCCGGGTCTCATCGTTTCCTACCGCCGTGCCATAGTGCGCGACACTTTCCAGCTTGTGCAGGTCCGAGAGTGCAAATGTCTCTTCACGCCGCCCGCGCAATGTGGTCACACGCAGCCGGACAAGACCGGCATGCCTGTCCAGGCTCAGTTGAGTCAGTTGCACCAACTCGTGCATGTAGAGCCAGCCGATCAGGCCCACCATGGCCAGCACGATGATCCCCGTTCCGGTCGCACCATCCCCGATGGCTGCCAGGCCCGCCGCGATCGCCACCAATATCACGGCCGCAGCAATCACCGCCCGCCGGACCGGACGATTCTCGATCTCCAGCACGCTGTCGGAGATTTGCGTCACGCGCAGCGGATCAGCCAGAAACTCGGCCAGTGTCATGGGCCTGCACCCAACGACGTGTCGATCCGCCCCTCGACGTCGCGACAGTCGTCCGGGGCATCCCGGCGGCATAGGGTTGCCGCAAAGCTGGCCTGGATGCGGCCTTCATCCTCAAGATCCAGCAGGTCGATCGACATCTGCGGCGGCTCTTCCTCGCTTTCCCAGACCGCGCCCGCCATCGCCCCGCGATCGGGCCGCATGTCGATGGTCAGACCGGCGGGCGGCGTATCTCCGGAAGGCTTGCCGTGAAAGATCAGGCCGATAGAAATGCTGCCGTCACCAAGTGCATGCAGTTCGATCATGGTCAGCGGGCCGATATCGGTGATCTGCACCATCGCCGAGCCATCATCCTGACGCATCACCTGCCAGTTCAGTTCTTCACCGTCCAAGTTTGCCCCGATCTCGCCAATGGCGTCCAATGCACCAGCGGGGGTTGCGATTCCGAGGGCCAGGACAAGCGGGACAAGCACCTCCATTGGCATTCCTATCGGCTGATCAGCTGTTCGCGGGCGCCCCGCGCCGAATTGCGTTTTGTTCCCATCGCCTCATTGGCCGAGAAGAAACTGATGATCCCGTCCGAGCGCCGCGCACCGGTGCCGAATTGCCATTCGAATTGCGGCGCCGAGGCAATCTGGCAATCCTGAACCAACGCCCATTCCCAAGGCTCCGCGCCGGGCTCGGAACCCGTTGAAGTCAACATATAAAACTGCGGGTCCATTGCCTCGCCACGCACAAAGTCAAAGCGCAGCGGCTTGTTGCCACCTCGAACCGGCACCAGTTCGGTCTGAATGCCGTCCGAACCCAGATACAATCGGTTGCGGTTCCGATCATAAATGATCTCGAAGGTGCTCTCCTGAACGCCTATTGCCACACTCGTTCCGATGGCGGCTTCGGTCCACGTTCCCGCGATCAGCGGACCAATCTGTCGCAGGTCAAAATTGCCGGCGCGATGGACGTCCGCGTGGCAGACCGGGTTGGGCGGTTCACCGGCCAGTGCTGACGTTGCCGTAGCGATCAGCAGCAGGGCCGCAGTTCGGGCAAGGGCAGGTCCAGCCATCTCAGTCGAGCTCTTCAAGCCGGGTGTCGAAGCTGAAGGTGACAGGCCGGGTTTCGGATGAGGGGCCACCGCTGACTTGCCCGTTGTTGCATCCGGGGGATGTCGGGATGAGAGCGCAACGAGTTTCGTTTGCGGGGCGAAGGCTGACTTGCCCGGTGAGCGTACCCTTCAAGACGACGATCCCGTCGCCCGGCGTGAATTCCTCCAGGGTCAGTGTCAGGCTGTCCTGATCGCCAGTCCAGTTCCGCCCCATGTCGCGCGCGAAGGTGATCGTCAGCGCCATTTCGCCGGGCGCGGGCAATTCGCCATTGATCGTCAGTTCCAGATTGACCGGCCCCTGATCGCCCTCCATCTGCGCGGCAAGCAAGGAGGCATCGGCATAGTTGCCGATGATCGTCGCGCCGGACAATTCGGGGGCAACAGTCAGCTCCAGCGGCTGATCGCCAAAACTGCCGGTAACCAGCCCTCCAGGCCCGTCGGCCAGCGCCGGCAGCGCCAGCAGACAGGCCAGAACAGGTATGCCCGCTCTTCGCATGGTCGAGAAGATGGTCAAGCGTAGATCCTCCTGCTGTTTGATTCCGAGTTTAGTTCTGCTCAAGACTGGCCGCCCCGTTCGTTTGAACGGGGAACATGTAGTCTCCTGTGATAGAGTTCAGTCCGGAACCTGGTTTTCATTTTGGGTTGTGGTGATGAGCTTGCGGTATCACATCTTTCAGACCGCGTTGATGACGGCACTTGTGTTCATGGCCGTACCAGCGGCTGCCGAGGACGTCCTGCTGACCCTGACCGGCGCGGTCACGGACGGCAGAGTGGAGATGACGCGCGCGGATTTCGATACGATGGACTGGCATGAGTTTTCGACATCGACCAGCGTCACAGATGGCAGGCCGGAGTTCCGCGGTGTGCTGATGCGAGACGTCCTCGCCCATGCCGGAGCCGAGGGAAGTAGTGTGCGCGCGACAGCGTTGAACGACTATGTCGTCGATATACCTGTCGAGGATTTTCACCGGTTTGATGTTCTAGCCGCGCTTTACATGGATGACGTGCCTCTGACCCCGCGTGACAAGGGTCCAGTCTGGATCGTCTATCCGCGCGACAATCACGGCGTTCTGGCCGATATACGGTATGACATGCGATGGGTCTGGCAGCTTGTCGCGCTGCATGTGCAATGACCGGCACAGGCGGGCGGGCCCGCTATCTGTGGCTTGGTGGGCTGGTGGCGATCTGCCTGGGCCTGTTGGCGCTGGCTGCGTGGCAGCTTGTGGTGCTGGAACGCCAGATGCGCATTGCCGCAACCGAGAACATGATCTGGGTCTTTGGCCAGACGCAGATCGAGGCCTTGAACCTTGCGCTGGCACTCTCGGATGAGGCAGCGCCACAACAGATCCAGACCCGTTTTGATATATTGGTTTCGCGGCTGACGCTGTTGGAAGATGGGCCGCAACGTCGCTTTCTCGAGAATGCGGGAGTGTCCGAAACACTTGCACGCTGGCGCAGTGGGCTTCTGGCGCTTGACCCCGCGCAAGGTGCCGATCCGGCCGCGCTGCGGGCACATGTCACGGCGCTGGTCGCTGCACTAAGGACCAAGGCGAGTCTGGTGATGTCCCATGAATGGCAGAGTCAGGCCACGCGCCTGGACAGCCTGAGGCACCTGCATTTGCTTGCGCTGATGTCAGTGCTGGGGGCTGCTGTAGCGGGATTGGGGCTGGTGGCAATCCTGATCGATCGTGAGAGGCGGCTGATGAGCGGACAGCTGGACCACCTGCGGGCTGAGAAGCTCGCCAGCGATCTGGAACGCGAACGCGAAACCTCCGAGAACCACCGCCGGTTCGCCGACCTGATTGCCCATCAGTTCCGCACGCCGCTAGCCGTAATCGACAGCGCGATGCACCGCCTGACGCGGCGCAGCGGCGGCCCGGTTCCACCAGAACTGATCTCGGAAAAGGCGGCGGTGTCCCGTGAGGCGGTCGCGCGGCTCGTGAAGTTGACAGATACCGCATTGATGATGTCCCGGCTGGAACGCGATGCGGTTCTTCCTAGCCTGCGCGCCCATGACCTAAACGATCTTGTATCTTCAGTCATTGATGACCTGATGGCGACGGCGTGGGACCGCGACCCGGCCCGTATTCGGCAGTCGGTGCAAACAGAACCAACTGTCGCGCTGTGCGATCCGATGCTGACCGCCGAAATCCTGTCCAACCTCCTGCGCAATGCGCTCTTGTATTCTCCGCCCGATTGCCGCGTCGATGTGAGTGTTTTTCAGTCGCGGGACTGCATCGTCTGTCGGATCGAGGACAGAGGGAGGGGTATGTCGCCCGAAGAGATTGAGTGTGCTTTTGACAGGTTCTACCGAGGCAGCGGGCACGAGACTTTGCCCGGCTCCGGATTGGGGCTGACGCTTGCGCGCGATCTGGCGCGAATACAGGGAGGAGACGTGACCTTGACGCAGCGTGACGGGGGAGGCCTGACAGCCGCGCTTTACCTGCCGAAGGATGACGTCGCATGACCGCGCCACTGATCCTGTGTGTCGAGGATGAACCATCCCTGCGCGACGACATCGCCTTCGAACTGCACGAGGCCGGTTACATCGTGAGCGCCGCCGCAGATGCGCGCGAAGCGCTGGCCTGTCTGGAAAGGCAGCGCCCCGATCTGATCCTCTGTGACATCCTGATGCCCGGCATGGACGGCAAGAGGTTCATGTCCCATTTGCGCCGGACGAGACCCGATCTTGATGACGTGCCCTTTGTCTTTCTGACTGCCCTGTCCTCGCGCCAGCAGGTAATCGATGGGCGCATGGCGGGGGCCGACGATTATGTGACCAAGCCCATTGATTACGACCTGCTTCGTGCCACCGTTGAAGCGCGCCTGAACCGGATGCAAAGGTTGCGCGCAATGCCGGGAGATCGATCTGGCCTGGCCGCCCTCGACCGCCTGGCTCTTGGCGTGGTGCTGCTCGATGCCAATGGCGGCGTGGTCCATGCCAATCCTCTGGCCCAAAGCTTGTCGGGCGCGGCCGGAATCTCGCTGAGTGGGCGTTTTGCCGCCAGCGGCGAAAATGGCCGGAAGCTGTCCGCGTTGATCGCAGGGTTGGCCCCGGGTAAAGGGATGGCGCCGACGGGGTTGCGCTTGGACGATGGGTGCCAGCTCATGATTATCGGGATGTCGCTGCCAGCGCACTCGCACCATGATGAGGGGGTCGCCATGCTGATACTGAGCGGCACAGACAGCAAACCTCCTATGGACACTGCGACGCTTGGCCAGTTGTTCGGCCTGACGCCGATGGAAGCCCAGGTCGCGTGTTTGTTGGCAGAAGGGCTGCGCCGCAGCCAGATTGCAGACCGGTTGGCGATCTCGGGTACGACCGTCGCCTTCCATCTGCGAAACATCTTCTCCAAGACCGGGGTGCAAAGGCAGGCGGAACTGGTGGCATTGATTCTGTCAGTCCCACTGGCGCAGCCAGTGACCTGAGTTCGGCAGGACCGGGAGGTGGCACTGAGATCACTCATTTTTTGGCGGCGCATCCCCCCTGACCGGGCAATCTGTTGACTAGTCACGCGCTCTTGGCCCCGCCTAGGATCGGACTGGCCTAATCAGTCGCGTCCAGTGGCTCGCCCATGGCGGCCAAACCGTTGCGGGCAAAACGGCAGGGCGCATATTCTGTCCGTTCCCGCTCTGGCCCCGGATGCAGGGCGCAGGCCAAGCGGTATTTCGATCGAGCCTCATCAGGATCGGCCTCAACTCCCTCGCCCAGCCGGAAAGCCTGTCCCAGCATGGCGCAACCCCAGCCATTGTCGGAATTGCAGGTGATATCGAAACTGCGATAGGTGCAGAACTGCCGCACCCTTTCCGATTGCCCGGCCATGGGATCGGATGGAATCGAGGCATTGCGGATCTCGGCCGCGCGATTGGTACAACCCGATCGATATCCGCGCGCGCAGGACAGCGCATTGGCCCTACGCCGGTCCAGATCGTCATCCGGCATGTCAAACAGGTCGATCGTGCGCGCCACCTGCCGAAAGGCCGCACTAGATCCGCCGGTGACGCAGGCCTCGACACACGCCTCAAGGGTTACGGGGGCAGGTTTCCTCCGTCCAGTTTTGGGTGCCCGCCACCAGCGGAATGCTGCCGCGCGTCTGCCAGATATCGGCGGGGCAGGTAGCCAGCAGTTGGCCCATCCCTTCAACGGTCGCGATCCGTTCTCACTCCCCTGTCAGCGCCGCCGCATCCGGCGCGGCAACCGCGTCGGCCGGGCCGTCCTTTGTGAATTCGAACAGAACAAGGGCCAGGACAACAAGCCAGATGCGGCGGAAAGAAGAATCCGCCACGCTCGACCCACTTCTCAAAACCACCAGAACGCATCGGAACAAGTCTGGCGTGGTGGGGCAGGACCGAACGACCCAAGGCACCGGTTGGCCGCAACCGCCCAGTCAAACGTGGCGCCTACTGTCTGCCGGCCTGGGTAAAGCCGCATTTTGCCTCGCGAGCATTGATGTCGTTGGTCAGCGTCTCGCCCGATTCCTGACCTTGCTGAATCTGTTCGCCGCGTGTTTTTGCCAGCCCGTTCATCTGCGGGCCAAGACTGCTGGGGGCCAGTTCGGGGTTGGCGGTCTGGTGGAGATGAATTTGAAGAGGCGAATCGCTATGGTTGGAGCCAGCCAAGCTTTCAACTTCCAGCCTCACCGAGCGACGCCGCGATGTCGTCGATCGAGCGGAGCAGAACCAGGGGATCATCCCTGGACGGCTTGAAGCCGCGCCGCTTCCAGAATTCGGCGGCTTCACCGTCGACGGCGTTGACCAGCAAGGCCCGCCCGCCGATCAGCGATGCGGCCTGAACGCAGCGCTGGAAAGCATGCTTCACAAGACCGGTCCCGATGCCCAGCCCTGCCCATCCGGTGTCGGTTGCGAGTTGGCCGAGCAGCATACAGGGGACCGGGTTGGGCGGCTGCCCCGTCCTGATCGAACGCGGCAGAACCGAAGGCACCACACCGGTAGGCGCAAGGCCGTAGAAGCCGACCACGCGTCTAGCCTCATGCACGACGAGGACGGCGGTAAAGCCCTTCTGTTGATTGGAGAGGGCGCGTGATTTCAGCCAGTGGTCAAGCGTGGGCTTGCCACAGGTGAACTCGGACACATCGTGTTCGGCAGAGAGCGGTTCAGGACCCGAAAGGTGCAAGAGCTTACCGCTTCGCCACGTAGCCGGGCTCCCATGGCGCGGGCCGCTTCAGAACGTCTACCATCTCCGGAACGGGAGCGGCCGGACGCGCCAGCACATCCATGAACTCGGCGAAGCCCTCCGGGCTCATCCGGATCAGCCCCTGCTCCATGACGACCTCCTCGGCCGCGCGCACAGCGGCGTCGCGCACGAAATCGGTGCGCGAGCGGCCGCGCAAGCTGGCGGCGCGATCGATCATTGCGACATCCGCCTCGGGCAAGCGCATCGAGATCGGGTATTCCTTGCGTTCGGCGGTCGTGGCCATGGCGAATCTCCTTGGTCGGCATATAGCGTCTTGTATCGCGAATTACAATACGATAAGGTTGCGCCTACAGTCAATGACCTCATGAGGAGAGGCGACGAGGCCAATGATGACCGGGCCAGCGAGGGATTCCGATAGGTTATTTTGCTACGCCATGGCTCGCCAGGACACGCTGAGCTACGCGATAGCACGCTCACCCGCGCCAATTGCCGCCGAATATTCGCCTTCAATTTCCGTTGCTTATGCTTCCCTCGGGGCGAATGCTGCAAGTTATGACCTTGCGAGCCCCAGGAAACCCGGCAAAGATGACAGGAGGAGAGCGCGAAGCGCTGCTCGAATCCTTGCTGCTGGACGCGCCGGAGCTGACGTTTACGCCGCGTGGCAATCCCGACCCTCGCCTTCTGCGTCTGGTCGGCATCCTGGCGAGGCAGGCGGCGCAGGAGTGCTATGCAGAGGAAGTGAAGATGTCACGGCAAAGGAGGAAGCGCTCCTCCTGATACGGACGGGAGCCAGGTTTTGAAAGTCGCGATCTACGCCCGCTATTCTTCCGACAATCAACGCGACGCCTCCATCGCCGACCAGTTCCGTATGTGCCGTCTCCATGCCGAGAAGCAGGGCTGGCATATCGTCGAGGAGTATTCGGACCACGCGATCTCCGGCGCCTCGCTGATCCGCCCAGGCATTCAGGCGCTCATGGCCGACGCAATGGGCGGCCGTTTCGACCTGATCCTGGCCGAAGCGATGGACCGCCTCTCCCGCGATCAGGAAGACATCGCGGGCATCTTCAAGCGCATGTCCTATGCCGACGTGAAGATGTTCACCCTGTCGGAAGGCGAGGTGACGCATCTGCATGTCGGTCTCAAGGGCACGATGAATGCGCTGTTCCTGAAGGATCTGGCCGACAAGACCCGCCGCGGGCAGCGCGGCCGCGTCGAGGCGGGCAAATCGGGTGGTGGCAATGCCTATGGCTACGATGTGGTCAAGAAACTCGATGCGAACGGCGAGCCGATCCGCGGCGATCGCACCATCAACGAGTTCCAGGCCGAGGTGGTCCGCCGCATCTTCCGCGACTACGCCGCCGGCAAGTCGGCCAAGACCATCGCCTTCGCCCTGAACAAGGAAGGCATTCCCGCTCCGTCAGGCGGCGATTGGGGGTTCAGCACGATCAACGGCAACCCGAAACGGGGCAATGGCATCCTCAACAATGAGATGTATATCGGCAAGATCGTCTGGAACCGGCAGCGCTTCGTCAAGGATCCGAACACCGGCAAGCGGCAGGCCCGCCCCAACCCGGAAGAGGAATGGGTCATCCAGGAAACGCCGGAGCTGCGCATCCTCGATGACGATCTCTGGAACGCCGTGAAGGCGCGGCAGGAGAAGAACAAGATCGCCCGGAAGGAAAACGGCGAGGCCGATCTCTCCCGGATCAATACCCGCCGCCGCCCCAAATACCTCTTCTCGGGATTGACCAAATGTTCCTGCTGTGGTGGCGGCTATTCCGCGATCTCGGCGACGCTGATCGGATGTGCGACGGCGCGCAACAAGGGGACCTGCGACAACCGGGTCAACATCCGCCGCGACGAGTTGGAAGCGCGTGTGCTGAACGCACTGCGTACCAAACTCGTCGATCCGGAGCTCTTCGCCCATTTCTGCGAGGTCTTCACGCAGGAGATGAACCGGCTGCGCATGGAGGGCCGCGCCGAGATCGCGTCGGCCGAGGCGGAGATTGCGAAGATCGATCGGGAACTCGAGACCCTCCTCAATTTGATACTGAAGGGTGGGGCCGCTGACGCTCTCAACGCGAAGATGGTGGCGATTGAGAAACGCAAGAAGGAACTTGAACTGTTCCTGGCCGAAGCCGACGAGCCGCCACCCCTGCTGCACCCGAGCATGGCACTGCAATACCGCAAGCGGGTCCAACAGCTTTACGACGCCCTGCAGGACGAAGACGAGGGGAAGCGGATCGAGGCCGCCGACACGCTGCGCTCGCTCGTGGATCAGATCGAGCTGACGCCGGTCGACGGCAAGGTGGAGATCGCCGTTCAGGGCGATCTCGCTGGAATCCTTACGATTTCCACGCAAAGCAAAAACCCCGCAGCGGGGGCTACGGGGTCGCAAGTAAAGATGGTTGCGGGGGCACGCAACTACCGATACCGACATTCATTAGAAATAGCGGTTTGATGGACATCATGCGGCCCTCTCCTGGCGGGTACGAATGTCAGTGATCCAGTTCGCTAGCGCGCTGATTTCGCTTTCGATCATCGCCGCTGAGGGCAGGCGGGGATTGATTTCGCCGGGCTGACTATGAAGGAGCGCGGAGCAACGGCCGAAGGCCTCACGCATCGTGGCGCAATCGGTATCGGTGAGGATGGTAAGCTTGATCAAGCCGGTCGTATCGACTTTGCGTGACAGGCGACGGATCACCGGTCCGACCACCTCTTCTACCGCCCGTTCCCAACAGGTGCGAAGCTGGTCTTGGAAGGATGTCACCTCCCGCAACCATTTCGCCTGATCACCGCGCTCGTGGTGGATTTTCACATTCGTAAGGTGTGCCTTCATTCCGTCTATCACTTTATCGAGCGGCATGACGCTGGCTGGCGGGTCTTGATGACAGAAGCCGGAATTGTCGGCGCCACGACTGATGAGCCGGTAGGCGATCGGCGTTGCTTCACGGTCCTTGGTTGCCCGGCAGGCCTCCTCAAGTAGAAGCAAGAAGGCCATGTCGTGTGTGAACACAATCACCTGCCGTGTTTCGCCCGCTTCGGCCAAGCGTGCGGCGACCCTATCACGGTGCAGGTGGTCAAGAGAGGACACGGGATCGTCGAAAACGATCGCCGACTGCGCGTCGATGGTCGACAGCTCGGCGAGGAAAGCGGCGAGCGCTACACATCGATGCTCACCTTCGCTCAAAACCTTGCCGACGGGTTCGCTCGGCTTGTTGATGAGACGCACCTGAAAGAAGGGCACCCCCGCTGAGGTCTTCGCCTGTTGAAGCTCGATGGCGAGGCCGGCAACGCCGAGCTTGTCGACTTCAATCGCGAAGCGGCCACGCAGGCGATTGGTGACAAGAGCCTGCGCGATACGGGCGCTCTGCGTCGTGATCTTGTTTGTGGTCGTTTCCTTACTGGCCTTTTCCAGGGCCTCGATGGATTTGCAGCGTTCAATTTGGGCAAGGACGTCGGCTTGCACGACGCCGAGCCATTTCCGGTCGGCCAGGCCGTCTCGCTCGATGATAAGGGAGGCACGTTGGGGAGAGCCTACCTCCGATTCCAGGCCTTCGATCCGCGTCGCAATCCCGCCCAGCACATCACGCAATTCCTCTGGCGCAGAGATCGCGTCCGGCGGCAATGTGTGCAAAACCTCGCTTGCGTGGGTTCGAAGTACCGCCCGTAGCCGCCAGGACAGTTGGACGATCTGGCGGCGAAGGATCTTAGCCAACTCGTCGTGGCCGATATCGTCGCGGATCAGCGCGAGGAATGAAGGCAGATCCTTCATGGGGAAACTTTGCGACGATAGCTCCTCCAGCAAATCGTCATAAGCCACGCCAGCTTCCTCTTCACGGCGCTTGCTTTCGTCTTGGACGAAGGCTTCGAAGCTGCTCAGTCGTTTGACGGCTTCCTCGCCGAGCGGCTGTTGGCACAGGACGCAATGGGCATCCGGGCCTGTCACGGGGAAAGGCTTTTCTGGATAGGCCGCTTCGCGTGAATAGGTTCGAGCAGCTTCCCAGAGGGCTCTCCAGATATCCGAGCCAATGTCCGGCAGAGGTTCCGCGGCGAAAAGATCGTCGGATGCAGCCAATGCCGCCGCTCGCGCAGTTGCAAGACGCCCATGAGCCTCACGGAGCGCGGTCTGGTTCTGCTCAGAGGCGGCGGTGGTCAACTTGCCGATCTGTTCGATCACTGCATTGATGCGGGTTTCCTGAGTCTGGAGTTGACGGACGGTCCGGGCGGGATCGCCAGCGAGATCGGTAATGAGGGTTTGAAGCCGCGCGTCTTCCTGCGCGTTCAGGCCAGCCAGTTTCTCAATTGCGTCGGGTTTGGTCTTTCCGGACAAGCCGGCGATCATCTTGCCGACCGCCGTATCCGGCTTGCATTCGGGTTTTGAGAGGACGGCGGGCGTTTGCTGTTGCAGCTTATGGATTTCGGCCGAAAGTTCGGCTTTCACATCCTGGCACGCCTGCGCGAGACCGGCGAGAATGCGGAGAGGAAGGGGCGTATAGGCGAGATCGTTGGTGTTCTCGACATGGACATTGGCGGTCCGGGAGTCGAAGACGCTGACGGCGGACAGCATAGGATCGACTGCTCCGCCCTGATTCCACGTCGCGTTTCGCTTCTGGCCGCCGATGAAAAAGTCGATGCTGGCAGTCGGTACGCCGCCTGCACGGGCATAGATATTTGGAAGGATGGCATCACCCTTCGGTGAGCGTGCCCGGCAAAGCTGCTTGAGGACGCGGGCATATCCTGATTTGCCAGCACCGTTGTCACCATAGATCACGGTGAGGCCGGTCTTGCCGAAGGACAGCCGCTCGCCTGGCGCGAGCGCGTTCACATTCGACAATCCATGCAAGGCTCCGAGGTTGACGACCGCATGGCTTGCGGCAGGGTCACGGATGTGGGTGGCATCCAGCGGAGCTGCGGGAGTGCCGCCCTTGCAGACCGCAACGAGCGCCGTGACATCGGCAGGTTCTAGCTTTGTCTGGCCGCACAGCCGACGCAAGGCGTCGCGCTGCCAGCCGGGCAGGTCGACTGACCATTTCAGTATGTCTGCAAGCGCCGCAGCCTCGTTCGAGAGGTCAGTCTTCTGTTGATCCATCGTTCGGTCCCCCATGGCTCCGTCTTCAGCGGTCTGCCATCTGATGTTCTATTGTCGCCACCCCGTCATGCGCCGCCGACAATGCGTTTTTCCGCGCCAAGCGGAATGATCCAGCCGCCTGCGCCGTCGCGGCGCGCAAAGTCATCAGGACTGGCCTTCGCGGCCAAACGACCGCGAATGGTGTCCGCTTCGCCATCGATTGCCGCGCGGACCAGATCCCGATCGATGCCGACGAAAACCGGACGAAGGTTAAGCCGGGCCAACGCCTCCTGATCGACGGCGCTGGCGCTTGCATCGGTGATCGGACCCGCGCGTGTGACGATCCCGCCAACCAGGCCGCCGATATCGCCGTCCTTCTCGACTTCGCTAATCACCGCATTGTCCAAGGTGGCGCGGGCTCGGGCCGAAGTGTTTTGCAAGGCACGCGGGAGGGCCTGCCGTGTCAGATCACGCAGCGCTTGGGCGAGTTCTGCATGGCCGAGGTGTTCGATCATGCTGGCGACATGCAAGCGAAGCAGGCCTACGAAAGGGGCGTCCTTGTCTTGCGGGTCGATGGCCTCGCCCATGTCGACCGGATCGTGAACGGAAAGATATGCGTCGGCCGGGCTGGGACTCGCCACGCCCCAGCGCGTGGCGATAGCGATCCTCTTCACCGTAACCTTGCGGCCTTTGACCGTGAGGTCGATCCGTCCGGCTTGTGTCCAGGCGCGGGAAAGCGCCCTCGCTGTTCCGCTTGGGTCGTGGCAGCCCTTGGCCTCTGCGATCGTGAGCGAAGTCAGATCGGATTTGCACGCGATCCAGTCGGGTAGGTCGCCTCGCGCGAGGCGCTCGATCTTGGCGCGTTTGCGTCGATCAAGATCGACGACACGATTACCGAGATGGGCAAAGATGGAGAGGTCAAAGTAGCGTTCAAGATAGGCGCGGGCGACGAATCTGCCGAACAGACCCGATAACGCGACCTTCACTTCACGAGCTTGCCCGAGCGGCTGCTTGAAGATGAAAGGCGTGCCTATGCCGGTAGGCGATAGCAGCGCATCGAGAATCGACCATGCGCCGTAAGCGGCGCCCGGCGTTTGAAGCACCTCGCGAATGCCGGCATCCTCGATCTCGGAGACGTCCAATGTGATGGTCGCCCCGGGGGCTGGGTCCAGCGATGGCGGAGTAAAGCTGTAGATGAAGGTTCGACTCATGCATCGACCAACTTGTAAACAGACCTGAGAAGGGCAATCGCCTCGTCGCGGGTAAACGGCACGTTGAGCGCTTTTGGATCAAGAGTTTCGTCCGCCGCTGCCAGATCAAGGAAGCGTCGCATGTCGTCGCGAATTTGATCGGGCAAGGTGATCGAGGCATCGCCAGGCAGAAGCTGGGTCAGACGAAGTACATCATTGCGGTGCTTCTTGATGTTTTTGCTGTCGATCCTGTCCCCGGCTTCGGCCCGTGCGGACAGATCGAGAAATGCCCGCGCCTTGAATGGGATGAGAAGTGTTTCATCGATGACGGTTACGCCCTCGATCTTCCGCTTCGCGGACTGCAACGCTTCATAATATCCGTCGTCGAGCAGAATGGCCGAGAGGCTGACGATGTCTTCCTCAACCGGGATGGGGGTGAGTTCCGCATTTTCCGGAAGGTTGAGGGTGCCCGGCCTGCGGGAAAACAGCTCAATCATGAAAGGGAAGCTCTGATCCGACGGTTTGTGGAAGCGGTAGAATTCCTTGTCGCCGGTGCTGCGCTCGCGTGCCTGGTAGCCACCCGCATCCAGAAACGCTTTGAAGGCTGTGCCGAAAGCGGCATCGACCACCTCAACGCAGAGCACCATGTCGATATCCTTGGTAGCCCTGAAATCGAGACCGGCTTCATCGAACAGGAGGTCACAGGCCGCCCCGCCGATGATGGCGTAGTGGTCCTCATGGCCAGCGAAGTACTTCTGAAATTTATCAATGCCAGCTACCAAGGTAGTTTCTCCAAAAGTCGATCCGCAGCCATGGCGACACGCTCGTCGCGATGATCCCGGAATTGTGCGTACAAGGACAGGACGTCCACGGTGTTTGTGTCGGACAAGGCGGCTGGATCGTAGGACCACGTCTCGATGATGCAGTCGGCTTCTTCGCGGTCAGTTTCGACAAGGTCAGCCGCCTGCGAAATCGCTTTCCAGTCGCTGGCGGCGACGGCGAAAGTGTCGATACGGGGGCTAGCCAGCTCCGTGAGGTGGGATAGCGCCGTTTCCCCTGCCAACTTCAGGTGTGCGCTGAAGGCGCTCCCACGCACGAATTTCATGGAACGAACCGGACTGCGGAGATGTGGTGTCGCTTCCTCCAGGAGGCGTCGCCCTTCCGCCTTGAAGCTAATGTGCCTCTCTTTCCCATGTCTGACGGTTTCAGCGAGACGGGCGGCCACCAGGTCATCGAACGCTCGGCCGATTGACATTGCCGAATAATGCAGCCGTTCGGCTAAGGCGGACGGCGTTGCCAAATTCCTGTCGAGATGCAGAATGTGATGGAAAAGAACCGTTTGAGCAGCGGGCGATAGTCCTGCCACTTGCCGGCGGCGTGGGGCACGAAAATGTTCGCGTAGGTCGATCGCCAAATCCGGGATGTAAAGCTGGTTGCCAGGAACTATGAAGGGGACACCTTGACCGATTAGCCGCGCCCTGTTGTGCGCGGTAATGCTCATGGTCGCGAAAACCACCGTGGCGTCGGTGACATTGCGGATGATGTCGATGTGCTTAGCGATATCTGCCGGTGTACCTGTATCTCCGAGCTTGGCAGCGATGATGCAGTGGTGCCCGAGAATATATGTTTCATAAAGCCTGTAAGCTCGCCCGACAAACGACGGCAAGCTGCGCGTACCCTCGAATGCACGAACAACGATGCGAGCATGAAGCAGTTCTTCCAGATAGCGCTCCAGCGCTTCCAGAAACTGCGAATCACTTATATCGAGATCTTTTCCTAACATGGTAACGCACACTAACATTGATGACGTTACCGTTCAATGTCGCCGTTATCGTATCTTCTTATCCTCTGCCCCTTCGAGCCTTCGCGAAGCCACGGTCCGTGGCAATGAAACGCTCCAGCATCGGCACGATAAGCCGGACGGGATCAGCAGCGGGCTGGCCACTTTCGCGGGCCAGCACCTCTGCATAGGCGATCAGATCACGGTGGAGCGTGCCCGGCAGTTCAACCGTCACTTTGACGGGTTTGTCTTCAACGACTGGGCCGAGTTTCAGCTTTGTCATGGTCAGTTCCTATAGGGTTCGAGTACCAGGTCGCGGGTGACGATGACCCTGACGGGATAGCCCGGTCGGACGGTCAAGGTCGGCGCGACCTGCAACTGACGCTGGACGATTTGCTGCCCGGCCTGATTGATAGTGTCCTGTGCGCCGTCGCGGATGGCGCGGATCAGACGGTCTTCGTCGTCGGTCGCCAGTTCCGTGCCAATGCCGAGCAGCGTGGACAGTCCCGCTGCTTTCATCAGATCCCACCAGTGGTAATCGACGCCATCCTCCAGACCGGCATAGCCGGAAGCGTCCGCGCCGGGCTGGCGCTCCAGCACGATCGAGCGGCCATTGGGCAGGATCAGGCGGTTCCAGACCAGCAGCACACGGCGCTGGCCGAACTGCACACCGGCGTCATACTGGCCGATGATGCGCGTTCCCTGCGGGATCAGGAGCAGCGCGCCGGTCGGGCTATCATAGACATTTTCCGTGACCTGCGCGGTGATCTGGCCAGGCAGATCCGAACGGATGCCGGTAATCATTGCAGCCGGGATCACGGCCCCTGCCTGAAGGATATAGGGCGATGCTGGCGCCATGATCCGATCGATGGCAACGGTCTGGCGATCCACCGGACCATTGAGAAATGCCGTGTGCCGGTCTTGCGTGGCGGGCTGACCGCCAAGGTCAAGCCCCGCTAGGCCCGGCATATTAGAGCCTGGTATCGTCGCCGTCCTTTGGCCTGACTGGAAGAACACGGTGCTAAGACGTGCAGCTTCCTCTTCGGCAAGACGACGTTCCTCGGCGGGGTCTCGGGCTGGTGCTGCCATAACCGGCGGCGTAACGGGCTGCCCCCTGTTCTGGGCGTCGAGGATCGGGCCGCCGAGGTCGCCCGGCAAAGCTGGTCCCAGGACGGGGCCGGTATAATCGCGCGGCAGACCAGCCAGCCCGTCGGCTGTGGGGCGGTTCTCGGTGGAATAGAGTTCCTCGCCATTTCCACCCATGTCGCGGGTCTGGAGCGCATAGATCAGTGCGCCGCCAATGCTGAGGAGCGCGACAGCTCCAACGCCAGCCAGCATCTTGCGTGACAGGCGGGTGACGCGCGGCGGCTCGGCGCGCAGGCGCATAGGAGGCGCGTTGGTGGTGGTCTCGTCGCTCATGACGGATTCTCCCCGGTTTTTGCGGGCTGGGCTGCCTGCCTTTGTTCAACGCGGACGATCCTGACGGTTTGCTGGCGATCACCGCTGCCAAGGCGCAGTTCGGCAGCACCGAACAGGCGATCCACGATCAGGATGTTCTGGTGAATGCGGCTGTTGACGATCTGCGTTTCGCCCTCGGAGCCTATGACGAAGATCGGCGGCATCTCGCCCTGCACAATGCCGCGCGGGAAGACGACATAAACACGGCGGCCGTCGTCGAAGACGGAGATGGGGCGCCACGGTGGCGTGTCTCCAGTCAGTCCGTAGCGATAGTTGCGGGCCGTCTCGACAGGGATGATGGGGGCTGCCGGAACGGTTACGCGCTGACCGGCAGGTAGCGCGGGATAGGCCCAGGCCACAGCGGGCATATAGAGCGCCGCGCGGGCGCGAAGCTCAATGAGATAGACGCGGCGATCCGTGCTGATGACAAGATTGGTGGAAATATCCTCACGGGTCGGTTTGACGAGGATATGGACGCGGCGGCTTGTACCCGATCCACTTTCTGTATCGCCAATGATCCATCGGGCGGTGTCGCCTGCTGCAATCGGTCCCGCGCCGGTCAGGCTTTCGCCGGGTTCAAGCGCGATTGTCGTGATCTGCCCCGGTGCGGCATAGACCTGAAACAGCGCCCCTTCCGACCAGGGGTAGATCTGGATGGCGTTGTAGTAGCCCTCACGCCGTGGTTCGACACGGGCGGCGGCATTGGCGTTCTCGACGCGGCCAGTCGGTGTCGCTGCAACGGTCCCGCCGCGCGCCACAGTCCATGCCGGCGGCGTGTGCAAAGGCCGGGGGCGGTCATCGGTAACGGCTGCCGGCACCACGGGCAACGCGGGTACATCGGCATCATAGCTGAACTGCGGGGTGCGGTTGGTGGCGCAACCGGCCAGCATGGTCGCTGACAGCAACAAAGCCGCCAAAGCGGGTTTACGGAAAACCGGCAAGCCGGAATCACGGACGATATTGCGGGTCATTGGCTCATCTCCCGCGACCATGAAATTGCATTGACGTAGATGCCGAGCGGATTGGCACGCAGACGTTCAGCATCGCGCGGCGTCTGGATCACGATGGTCAGGATCGCCGTCCAGCGTTCGGTGGTGGAGAGCTGGCCGTTTTCGTAATGGCGCTCCGTCCAGGCGACACGGAAGCTGTCATTCGAGGCGCGGATCACCGACGACACCTCGACCGCAATTTGCTGCCTGCCGACCTTGGTGAAAGGGTCATTGGCACGGGCATAATCATTGAGAGTTGCCGCACCCCGATCCGTGGTGAACTCATAGGCACGCAGCCAGTTCTGCCGCACGATGATGGCGTCAGACGGGATCGAGCGCGTCTGCTCGATGAAGCGGCCAAGATGGAAGGCAATCTGCGGATCGGTCGGGCGATAGTCAGCCACGGCGGGCGCAACGGCCTGCGACTGGCCGAGATTATCGACTTGCACCACCCAGGGCACGACCGTCCCGCGCGCCGATTGCCAGACAAGGGCGGCGGCGAAACCAGCCGAGAGGATCAGCGAGCCGAAGGCCATGATGCGCCAGTTCTTTGCCTGCACGCGGGCCGAACCGATACGTTCGTCCCATGCCTGGGCAGCTTTCTGATAGGGCGTCTCGGGTTCGGGCGATTTGCCGTAATGGGCAGATGGACGTTTGAAGATGTTCATGAGCGGTCACTTTCAGAAAGATTGATGGAGGAGCCGCCGCCATGGCTGTCGCCGGAGCGCACGGCATGGGCGGCCATCGACGTGCCGTGGCTGAGTGTCTGTTTGCGCTGCATCTGCCTTGCCCATGCCGGAGAGCCGCCAGCCTGTGCGGCGGGTGACGCCGCCGCGCTTGCTGCCTCGCCCGCACCTCCGACTGTTCCAGCCGTGGAAGAGCCGCCACTGACGCCGAAACCGGCGCGCGCTCCATCAGAAAAGCCGGACTTGATGCTTTCGGAGGCTTTGGAAGCCGCGCGCTTCAGGGGCGATGCGGCGGCGGAGCCTGCCGCACGGGCAACACCGCCCAGACCGGAGGCGACACCGGCAGCGCCGGACTGGCCAAGTGAACCGACACTGTAGGCGGCGCTCACCGCACCTGCGGCGGCGGCACCACCCCGAACGGCAGCCGCTCCACCAGAGAGCGCAGCGGCTCCTCCCTTCGCGGCCATCCCTGCGGCGGCACCCCCGGCAAGCATCATGCCGCCTGCGGCAAGGCCGGTTCCAACGGCGGCACCTGCGCCAAGCTGCGGGCCGCCGGAAACGAGACCGGAAGCGATGCCGGGACCGAATATGCCGAGGCCGAGAAGGGAAAGGGCCGCCAGCACGATCGCCATGGCATCGTCGATGGTCGGCGTCACGCCGCCGAAGCCTGCCGTGAACTGTGAAAACAGCGTCGAGCCGATACCGATGATGACGGCCAGAACCAGCACCTTGATGCCGGAGGACACGACATTGCCGAGAACGCGCTCGGCCATGAAGGCGGTCTTGCCGAACAGGCCGAAGGGGATCAGCACAAAACCGGCCAGCGTGGTCAGCTTGAACTCGATCAGCGTGACGAAGAGCTGCACGGCGAGAATGAAGAAGGCGAGCAGCACCAGCACCCAGGCGAACATCAGGCAGGCGATCTGGATGAAGTTCTCGAAGAACGACCAGTAGCCCATCATGTCGGAGATGGATTCGAGCAGCGGGCGACCGGCATCAAGGCCGGTCTGCGCCACCTTGCCGGGCCGCAGCAGATCGGCGGCGGAAAAGCCGGTGCCCGACCCCTTGAGGCCCAGACCCGCAAAGCTGTCGAAGATGATCTGCGCGAGATTGTTCCAGTTGCCGATCAGATAGGCGAAGACGCCCACGAACAGCGTTTTCTTGACCAGCCGGGCGATGATGTCGTCATCTGCACCCCAGGACCAGAATAATGCCGCCAGCGTCACGTCGATGACGATCAGCGTGGTGGCGATGAAGGCGACTTCACCTCCAAGCAGACCGAAGCCACTGTCGATGTAGCTGGTGAAGACTCCCAGGAAATTGTCGATGACGCCGGTGCCGCCCATGGTTCACTCTCCCCCGTTCTGATGCGGGGCGGCGGGCACCGGCGTCCGGCCGAGGAACCGGTCACGGTTCTCGGCCCAGGTGGCGAGGCAGCCGGGATCGTTCACGGCGGCCTCGCCTAACTGCTGGCAACGGCGCAGGCTCTGGCGCAGCGGATCGGCAGAGGGCTGAAGCGATGGAGCCGGACGGTTCTGCGCCGGTTCATCCTCGCGGGTCATTTCGATCACCGTGGCGGTGATGGCGATAGCCACGAATATGATCGCGCCCAGCCGTGCCAGCATCTTGCCGTCCATGTCGCGCTCCTCCTGTCCGGTCAGTTGTTGCCGTTGCCGAACATCCGGGCATTGCCGGGCTGGTAGCCCGATCCCGGTGTCAGGAAGCGCTCGCGCTGCACGCGGCCCTGTTCGGCGGCGGTGGCACGCTCGGCCTCGATCAGCGCCTCGGACCGGCCATTGGCCGACATCAGCGCGATCAGGTCGGAAAGTTGCTGCGACTGGAGAGCAAGAAGCTGATTGCCCGCCTGCGTTGCCTGCAAGGCGCCGGTGGCATTCTGGCTTTGGCCGATCAAGGCCGACATTTCGGCGCGGTTGGTGTCGATATTGCCGACCACGCCGGCCTGCACGCGCATGGCATCCTGCAAACCGCCAACTGTGTTCTGCCAGCGCGAACGGGCATCTTCGACAAGCTGGGTGTCGGTGGCAGAGAGCGAGACATTGCCGTATTTCTGTTGGAACATCTGATCGACGTTCTGCACGTCGAAGGCGATGTTCTGCGCCTGGGCCAGAAGCTGCTGGGTGCGCTGGACGTTCTGCTGCAAGGTCTGGAGCGAGGAATATGGCAGGCTGGTCAGGTTACGCGCCTGATTGATGAGCATCTGCGCTTCGTTCTGAAGCGAGGTGATCTGGTGGTTGATCTGCTCCAGCGTGCGCGCGGCCGTGAGCAGGTTTTGCGCATAGTTGGTCGGGTCATAGACGATGCGGCCGAAACCGAACTGTGCGTGGGCCGGACTGGTCAGCATGGGCGAGAATGCAAGCGGCGCGGCGAGCAGTGTTGCCGCCATGAGCATGGCCCGGGAACGGGAAAAACGGATCGTCATGGTCAGGACTCCTTTTCGGTCTGGGGGATGAGATTGGTGAGATCGGGGATCAGCTCCGCCGCCCATTCGACGCCGCGATCGCGCAGCCAGGCGGCGAGGAAGCCCTCCTGCCCATGCTCGGCGACGAGATCTGCAATGCGGGTCTGATCGGTTTTGGATGATGCGGCGCAGAGCGCGAGGCCGACTTCGGACAGGCCCAGCTCGAACAGGCGGTTGCCGCGGCGCGACTGGCAGTAATAGTCCCGCTTGGGTGTCGCCCGCGCGAGGATCTCGATCTGCCGGTCATTGAGGCCGAACCGCCGATAGATCGCAGTGATCTGCGGCTCGATGGCCCGTTCATTCGGCAGAAGCAGCCGTGTCGGGCAGCTTTCGATGATGGCGGGCGCGATGTTGCTCCCGTCAATGTCCGAGAGCGACTGCGTGGCGAAGATAACGGAAGCGTTCTTCTTCCTGAGCGTCTTCAGCCATTCGCGGAGCTGGTTGGCGAACCCCTCATCATCCAGCGCCAGCCAACCTTCGTCGATGATAAGCAGGGTTGGCCGACCATCGAGCCGGTCGCCGATCCGATGAAACAGATAGGCCAGCACAGCCGGCGCAGCTCCTGTGCCGACCAGTCCCTCGATCTCGAAGGCTTGCACATCGGCGTGGCCGAGGTGTTCGGCCTCGGCATCGAGCAACCGGCCATAGGCACCACCGATGCAATATGGTCGCAACGCCTGCTTCAGGTCATTCGATTGCAGCAGGACAGCAAGGCCGGTGATGGTGCGCTCGCCGACGGGTGCAGATGCCAGCGAGGTCAGCGCCGTCCAGATATGCTCCTTCACCTCCGGCGTGATGGTCATGCCCTCACGCATCAGGATCGCAGCGATCCAGTCAGCGGCCCATGACCGCTCATAAGCATCACCAATTCGCGCTAGCGGTTGCAGGGAGACGGACACCTCCGATCCCTCGGTCAACCCGCCGCCGAGGTCATGCCAGTCGCCGCCCATGGCCAGCGCGGATGCGCGGATCGATCCCCCGAAATCGAAGGCGAAGATCTGGCTGCGTTCATAGCGGCGGAATTGCAGCGCCATCAGCGCCAGCAGCACGGACTTGCCCGCGCCGGTCGGGCCGACGACGAGGGTATGGCCCACGTCGCCGACATGAAGGGAAAGCCGGAACGGCGTCGAACCTTCGGTCTTGCCATACAGCAAGGGGGGCGCTCCGAGGTGTTCGTTCCGTTCCGGCCCCGCCCACACGGCCGATAGCGGGATCATGTGGGCAAGGTTGAGCGTCGAGATCGGTGGCTGACGGACATTGGCGTAGGCATGTCCGGGGATCGAGCCGAGCCAGGCATCGACGGCATTGACGGTTTCGGGCATGGCCGTGAAATCGCGGCCCTGAATGATCTTCTCGATCAGACGCAGCTTCTCGTCGGCAATCCGCGGATCAATGTCCCAGACGGTGACGGTCGCTGTGACATAGGCCATCCCGGCAACGTCAGCGCCGAGTTCCTGCAAGGCCATGTCGGCATCGAGCGCCTTGTTGGACGCATCGGTATCCACCAGCGCCGATTGTTCGTTGGTCATCACCTCCTTGAGGATCGCGGCGATGGATTTGCGCTTGGCAAACCACTGGCGGCGGATTTTGGTGAGGAGCTTCGTTGCATCCGTCTTGTCCATCAGGATGGCGCGGGTTGACCAGCGATACGGGAACGCGAGCCGGTTAATCTCGTCGAGCAGGCCAGGCGTAGTCGCGGTAGGAAAGCCGATGATGGTCAGGATGCGCAGATGCGCGTCACCAAGGCGCGGCTCCAGTCCGCCGGTCAGGGCCTGAGCGGTCAGCAGCGCATCGAGGTGCATGGGCACTTCGGGCACGCGGACGCGATGACGGTTGGTGGAGATGGAGGAATGGAGATAGGTCAGCGTACCGGTATCATCCAGCCAGCGGCATTCCGGCATGAAGCCGTCGAGCAGCGACAGCACGCGGTCGGTGCGGTCGATGAAGCCGCGCAGCAGCTCATGCGGATTGACACCAGATTGTTCGCGACCTTCATAGAGCCAGGTTTCGGCACGGGCGGCGTCTTCTGCAGGCGGCAGCCAGAGGAAAGTCAGGAAATAACCGGACACGAAATGTGTGCCCGCTTCCTCGAACCCGGCCTTGCGCTCCGCATCGACCAGTGCGGAGGCCGCATCTGGAAACTTGCTGTCGGGATAGGTCGCGGCCTCGGAGCGTTGTGCCTCGACGAAGATCGACCAGCCCGAACCCAGACGGCGCACGGCGTTGTTGATGCGACCGGCGACCGCAACCAGTTCGGCAGCGACAGCAGAATCCAGATCCGGCCCGCGAAACTTCGCGGTCCTCTGGAAGCTGCCATCCTTGTTCAGCACAATGCCTGGGCCAACCAGCGCTGCCCATGGCAGATAGTCGGAAAGGCGAGCGGAGGTGCGGCGATATTCGGTGAGGTTCATCATGCGCGCGCCCTCACACCGACAGATGACCGGGGATGCGCAGATGCCTGCGCCCGACCTCGACGAAGAGCGGGTCGCGTTTTGCTGCCCATACCGCGAGGAAATGACCGACCGCCCAGATGGCGATGCCAACCAGCCAGAGACGAAGGCCGAGGCCGACGGCCCCGGCCAGCGTGCCGTTGACAATGGCGATGGAGCGCGGTGCGCCGCCGAGCAGGATATGCTCGGTCAGCGCCCGATGGACCGGGATCGAAAATCCCGGCACCGCGTCGAGCTGTTCGAGGCCGCCCGCCATCAGATGAGCGCCCCGCCGCCGAACGAGAAGAACGACAGGAAGAAGGAGCTGGCGGCGAAGGCTATGCTGAGGCCGAAGACGATCTGGATCAGGCGGCGGAAACCGCCCGAGGTATCGCCGAAGGCCAGCGCCAGGCCGGTGGCGATGATGACGATTACCGCAATGATCTTGGCGACCGGCCCTTCGATCGACTGAAGGATGCTCTGAAGCGGCGCCTCCCACGGCATGGAGGAGCCGGAGGCGTGTGCGGCGGGCGCCAGCATCAGGCTGATGGAAACAGCGGCGGCGGCGGTTGCCATGATGCGGCAGCCGCGCGAAATCGTGCGGATCATGAAGGGTCTCCTTTTGAGGTGGTTGCAGGGGTGATGGCGTAATCGCCGTCCGGTCCCAGCCCATCGACGCGGGCGAGTTCGACCAGCCGTCGCGACGATCCGCGCCCGGCAAGGACAGCAACAAGGTCGATGGTCTCGGCGATCAGCGCACGCGGGACGGTGATGACGGCTTCCTGAATGAGCTGTTCGAGGCGGCGCAGCGCACCGATGCCAGAACCGGCATGGATGGTGCCGATGCCTCCGGGATGACCTGTGCCCCAGGCTTTGAGCAGATCGAGGGCTTCGGAACCGCGGACCTCACCGACCGGAATGCGATCAGGGCGAAGGCGCAGGGATGAACGGACCAGATCGGAGAGCGTCGCCACGCCATCCTTCGTGCGCATGGCGACAAGGTTCGGCGCGGCGCATTGCAGTTCGCGCGTGTCTTCGATGATGACGACGCGATCCGAGGTCTTCGCCACCTCGGCCAGCAGCGCATTGGTCAACGTGGTTTTGCCGGTGGAGGTGCCGCCTGCGACGAGGATGTTGGCGCGCGTGGCGACGTTCAGGCGCAGCACTTCGGCCTGAAGACCGGTCATGATCCCGGCAGCCACATAATCGTCGAGCGTGAACACCGCGACGGCGGGTTTGCGGATGGCAAAGGCGGGTGCCGCGACAACGGGCGGCAATAGACCCTCGAACCGTTCGCCGGTTTCGGGCAGCTCTGCTGAGACGCGGGGTGCGCGGGCGTGAACCTCCGCGCCAACATGATGGGCGACGAGACGCACAATCCGCTCGCCATCGGCAGCGGACAGCCTCTCCCCCGTATCGGCCAACCCTTCGGAAAGCCGATCCACCCAGATACGACCATCCGGGTTAAGCATCACCTCGACCACACCGGGATCTTCCAGAAACCGGGCGATGGATGCCCCAAGCGCGGTGCGCAGCATCCGCGCGCCACGGGCAATCGTTTCCGGTTTTTGATGTGATGCAGTCATGGCGGCCCCGTTCATGACGGGGCGCGCAAAAGACGGACCCCGGATCGGGGTCGATTAAAAGAACCTGATTTTGGGCTGTTTCAACAGATGTTTACGCGCGTGCGGCCATCGGCGGAGCCTGGCGGTGAATAGGACGGGTTGCAATCCTAGATCCCATCGCCGTCACCTTCGGTTTTACCCCCCGGCGAGGTGTCGTGTAGCGCAGCCATGTCGTGCGATATTTCTTTGAGAAACCTGTCACCGTTGGCGAGGCGCTTACCAAGGGACTGCATGAATCCCTCGAAACGCTCGTTTCCTTTGATGCGCGCAGATTGTTTTGCACTGTCTGGCAGCGGCGGCGTGAGGGTCAGCCAGAATTGTACAAATAGCGAGAGGGTTTCGCCCAGCACGGCAATATCCTCGTCCAGCATGTCGAACTGACGGCCAAGCTTGTCCAGGCGGCGCGACATGGCGGCTTCCAGCCGTTCAGTCGTATCGCCTGACATGAAGGATGCCACAGCAGCCTCGATCACGGCGGATTTCGAGACATTTCGGCGCAAGGCCAGCGCTTCCACCTGTTTCAGCAGAGCGGGATCGAAGTAGACATTCATGCGGGTGCGCGTCGTCATGCCTGTCTCCGATCTCAAAGCTCGATGCCGTCATTTGGGTCAAGTGACGCCTGCCGCGCCACCATGCGCATACGCTGGCGCATGTCACGGGCCTTGGCTGCATCGACGTCCGGCTCATCATCGAGGAAATCGAACTCCTGCGATGGTGGCGGAGGTGGCGAGATGATTTCCTCATGCTCGGGCAGTTCCGGTTCACGCCGGATACCTGCATTGGCCGGATCGTCATCGGATGTATCTGAGGCGGAGACATTGCCGGTCGCAGCCGCAACAACGCGGCTTGTCCAGTCGTCCTGCGCCGATGTGGTGATGTTCACCGGCTGCTTGCGCAGATCGGGCGGCGACATCACCCGCTCCTGAAACCGCGCATCAGCATAGTAGCGTGCCTTGGCCGCACGGATCGGCGGCACCCCCGCCACCATGACGATCTCGTCGGTGGGTGGAAGCTGCATGATTTCGCCCGGTGTCAGGAGTGGCCGCGCCGTTTCCTGCCGCGACACCATGAGGTGCCCCAGCCATGGCGCGAGGCGGTGGCCGGCATAGTTGGTGGAATCCCGCATTTCGGTTGCCGTGCCGAGCGCATCACTGATCCGCTTGGCGGTGCGTTCGTCATTGGCCGCGAAGGCCACGCGCACATGGCAATTATCGAGAATGGCATTGTTCTGCCCATAGGCACGCTCGATCTGGTTGAGCGATTGGGCGATCAGGAACGCTTTCAGACCGTAACCGGCCATGAAGGCGAGCGCCGATTCAAAGAAATCCAGCCGCCCCAGTGCGGGGAACTCGTCCAGCATCAACAGCAGCCGATGCCGCTTACCGGAGTTTTCCAGTTCCTCGGTCAGCCGCCGCCCGACTTGATTGAGGATGAGGCGGATCAGCGGCTTGGTGCGGTTAATGTCCGAGGGTGGCACCACGAGATAGAGGCTGACCGGTTCCTTCGCACCGACCAGATCGGCGATGCGCCAGTCGCAGCGTTCAGTCACGCGGGCCACAACCGGATCTCGGTAAAGACCGAGAAACGACATGGCGGTCGAAAGCACGCCGGAGCGTTCGTTCTCCGATTTGTTCAGAAGCTCCCGCGCAGATGAGGCAATGACGGGATGCACACCGGCTTCGCCCAGATGCGGCGTGTCCATCATAGCGCGTAAGGTCGCCTCGACCGGACGGCGCGGATCGGACAGGAAATTGGCGACACCCGCCAGCGTCTTTTCCTTCTCGGCATAGAGAACATGCAGGATCGCGCCGACGAGCAGGCTGTGACTGGTCTTTTCCCAATGGTTGCGTTTGTCGAGGCTGCCTTCGGGATCAACGAGAATGTCCGCGATGTTCTGCACATCGCGGACTTCCCATTCACCCTGCCGCACTTCCAGAAGCGGGTTGTAAGCTGCCGAATGCACATTGGTCGGATCGAACAGCAGGGCACGGCCATGAAGGGAGCGGAAACCTGCGGTCAGATTCCAGTTCTCGCCCTTGATGTCATGGACAATGCAGCTTCCCGGCCAGGTCAGCAGCGTCGGCACGACTAGGCCCACGCCCTTGCCGGATCGGGTAGGCGCAAAGCACAGCACATGCTCGGGGCCGTCATGACGCAAATAATCCTTGCTGTGCCGCCCCAACACGACGCCATCCGGGCCGAGCAATCCGGCCGCATGGATTTCCTTATCCTCGGCCCATCGCGCCGAACCGTAGGTGGCGACATTGCGCGCTTCCCGTGCCCGGATGATCGACAGGAGAAAGGCGGCGGCTATGGCAAGAACAGCCCCGGACGTGGCGATGAACGCGCCTTCGGTAAAGATGCCGGGCGCATAGGCGTCATAGGAAAACCACCACCAGAAGAAGGCCGGTGGATAATAGAACGGCCATCCGGCAATATCGAACCAGGGATTGCCGAGCTGTGGCTGGAAGCCGAGCCGGAAAGCCACCCATTGCGTTGCAGCCCAGACCATCACCACGACGATGGTGAATACGACGATGATCTGGCCCCAGAGTATTCGGCCTCCACGCATATAGACCCCAATCGGCAAAATAGACGGAGGCGATCAGAGAATGGTCGTTTTCGCGAGGTGCAACAGCAAAGGTGTGGCTGTAGGGCTGCCGAATACTATCGGCGGCAAATCGGATGGGTGACGACGACACTATTCCGGCACCGTTCACGGTGGACTATCGCGAATCTGACTTCGGCTGTGTGCGGCCCATTTGTGTCGCCAGCGTGAGAAAATTCAATAGTGCGGGATCTCGGTTGTGGGGCGACCAGATGGCCGAAAATGGGATGGCTTCGGGTTCGTCAACGATTGGAAGGAAAATCAGGTTTGGCGTGCACGCCGCCGCGGTTTCCTCGACAAAAAGCGAGACACCATGCCCGGAAGCAATCACCGACAACAGTGCGCTGCGGCCAGTATCGACGCGGCGGATCGTCGGCGTCGGCCATTTCCCGGCCGAGCGAAGCACAATGAGGTCATGAACCTGTGGACCGGTCCCGCCATGGCGAACAAGGAAGGTTTCGCTCGCAAGCTGCTGCCACTCCACATCCGATTGTGCTGCCAAGCGATGCTTTACCGGCAGCGCCACCATCAAACGATCCCGCCAGATGACGCGGGAATTGAGATCGGGGATTTCGTGGGTGCATGCCATAAAGGCAACATCAAGCCTGCTTTCTCGCACCATGTTTTGCCCATCGCGCGCCGTGCCCTCGGTGATATGAAGTTGAACGCCGGGATTCTTGGTATGAAACCGCTCCAGCAGTCGGTCTAGAAAGCAGCCCGGCGTGAGGGCGTGGATGCCGATGCGAAGCCTGCTTTCCTTTCCGCACGCTTGCATCCCCGCCGTCTTGATGGCGCGGTCCAGGATGCCCATCGCGTCCTCGACATGATCGACGAAACGTCGGCCAGCTTCGGTCACGCGGACGCCGCGCGTGCTACGGTCGAAGAGGGCGACGCCCAAATCTTCCTCCAGCGCCTTTATCCGTGAGCTGACGCTTGACTGGCTGGTGCCGAGCGCCTGCGCTGCACGGTGGAAGCTGAGATACTCTGCGACCGCGAGCGCCTGGACCAAAGCGACCATCGGAACGCGAACGCCAAGAATTGCACTTCTCAGCTCTGCGCTTTCTGTATTGTTGCTCCTCCGCCTACGCATGGAGGTGCCCTACGGAATCAGCAAGAGGCTTCCGGTCGTGCGACCGGCTTCGAGATCGGATTGAGCCTGCGCCGCTTCGGCCAGAGGATACTCGCCGCCAATCTCGGTGCAGACGCCTTTCTGCATCATTTCGAGCAAGGCTTCGGCCGCATGATGATAGACTGTCAGGTCGGCGGCATAAGCCATCACACTTGGCCGGGCGAGCGACAACGAACGGATGGGGCCGATATCCTCTACCGCAAGTGATGGAATAGCTCCGGCTGCCTGACCGATGCTTGCGACCGTTCCGAAGCGCCGGGTGCAGGCCAAGCTTTTAAGCAGCGTATCACCACCGATCCCGTCAATGGTAAAATCCACACCGACGCCCTGGGTCAGCGATCCCACCTCGGACACAAGATCAGCATTTCGCCCGACGATGACGTGATCCGCACCGTAGGATCGCGCGATGTCGGCCTTTGCTTCCGACCCTGCCGTGCCGATGACCGTGGCTCCGAGATGCTTCGCCCAGCGCACGAGGATCGAACCCAGGCCGCCAGCGGCTCCGTGGACAAGCAAGGTCGTCCCCCGCTCAACGGCATAGGTGCGGGTCAGCAGCATATGGGCAGTCAGCCCTTTGAGCATCGACGCCGCTGCGCTGCGAAACTCTATACCATCCGGCAGTTTGATGAGCCGTGAAGCCGGCAAAGAGCGTGCCGTTGCATAAGCGCCGACCGGCGCACCGGCATAGGCAACGCGATCCCCGATTGAAAAACCAGTGACGCCTTCGCCCAAGGCTTCCACTACTCCAGCGGCCTCAACGCCGAGGGCGGCAGGTAAAGAGAGGGGATAAAGGCCAGTCCGGTGATAGATGTCGATGAAGTTCACGCCGATAGCGAGGTTTCTGATCCGCGCCATGCCAGGCCCCGGCTGTTTCGACGAGATTTGTGAAACCTCCAGCTTTTCGACACCGCCGACGCCGGTCATGAGGACTACAGTATCCATACATATTCTCCAGGAATTTTGTTTCGGAATCCGTGACGCAATTCTGATGCGGCACACCTATTCTCTCGGCGGCTGCAAAGCGGCCGGGGTCGACAAAAAAGTCACGGGTATGAGGCTGGCGGTGAGCGCGACCGCTGCGATCATCATGAGGCCGCCAAGATTGGTGAAGGAAATAACAATCGAACCCAGCAACGCGCCTGTACCAATCGCCGCATTGAAAATCGCAACATATATTGCGGATGCGGGAAGTGCCGCGTCACCCGCTGCGCGTAGAATCCAAGTCTGAAAACCGACGAAGACAGCCGCAACACCGATCCCCCAGCCAACCAGCAGGATACCGGCGATAACCGCGCCTGCGCCCGCACCGATCAATCCAATTCCACCCAGACATAACGCCATCAACGCGAGCGCCCCCGACACGAGCGCTTTGAGATAGTGGTCCACGAAGACGCCGGTAAGCACATTGCCAAGGAGACCGGCGACACCGAACGCGAAAAGGAGCCCGTACAATGTATTCGGTGGCATATGCAGACTGTCGGAAAGCAATGGTTCGATATACGTGAACGCAGCAAAATGCGCCGTTATCGCACAAGCTGTCGCACCGTAAATTCGAAGAAACACCGGATCTCGGGCAATGGCCGAAAGAGCTTTTCTACCTACCGGCGCAGTGGCTTGAACTCGCGGCACGGAAAAGACAATTGCGGCGGCGGTTACAAAAGATAGTGCGGCGATACAGCCAAACGCCGTTCGCCAGCTATCGAGGTGGCCGATCATTCCCGCCAAGGGAACACCCAGAACACTGGCTGCCGACACGCCGCCAAAAATAATCGAGGTTGCAACGCCGACATGCCTGGCCGGAACGATCTGCGCACCGAGCGTCCCGATCATCGCCCAGAAGATGCCGTGAGCCACCGCACCAATTATTCTGGCACCGAAAAGCGCCGGGAAGGTCGTGGTCATGGCCGCTACAGCACTGGACAATGCCAGCACAAGCATCAGCGCCACGAGAAGCGGCTTCCGGGGCATCTGTCCCAATGCCATTGCCGAAATCAATGCGCCAGCGGCAGCGATCCAGGCGTAGCCGGTAACGATCAGGCCGACTTTGGCTTCGCTCTCGCCCAGATCGCCTGCTATCGAAGTCAGCAGACCGATAGGTGCCAGTTCCGTGGTGACGATCGCAAATGATCCGACCCCCAGGACGCCGACAGCCAGCCAGTTTCGCCACGAAGCGCGTTCTTCTTGTTCTTGCATTTGAATTGAACCTTGGAATTGGAAGGTCTGGCGGCCCCAAACGAACTGTCCGGAGATGTCAGACAGCTTGAGAGGCGAAAGCTTTTTTGGCGGCGGAGATGCCATTCATGCAGGCAGGGACACCGGCATAGACTGCTATCTGAAGAAGGATTTCGATGATCTCTTCGCGGGTGACGCCGGTATTCAAAGCCGCACGGATATGGAATTCCAGTTGTCCCGGCGCCGTCCCCATCCCCATCAAAGCCGAGACAGTCAGCATCTCGCGGGTGCGAAGGTCGATGCCAGGACGAGATACGATGTCCGCAAATGAAAAGCCGAGAATGATTTCGAGGAAATCATCCGACAGCGCGTCCAGATTGGCGGCAACTCGCGTTGGGGCGTCTGGATCGAGTTGCTCAAGAAGAGCAAGGGCCTTGGCACGTCGATCCAGGGTCATATGTTGACTCCCTTCATGCCTTCCGCCGTGTAACGGTCCCCTGCTACGGGAAGCACAATGATCGAGCGCTCCAGGTCGGCGAGTTCATCAGCAGACAATCCAACGGAAGTGGCGGAAGCGTTTTCTTCGAGATACTTGATCCGCTTGGTGCCGGGGATCGGCACGATGTTGTCGCCCTTGGCCAGCACCCATGCCAAGGCCACCTGTGCAGGAGTGCAGTTCTTTTCGGCTGCAATACCACGTACCACATCGACCAGCGCGCCGTTGGTCGCGGCGTTATCCGGCGTGAAGCGCGGCAGGCTGGCGCGAAAATCCCCTTCCTCGAACTGCGATCCAGCCTGAAATCTTCCGGTGAGGAATCCGCGCCCGAGCGGTGAATAGGCGACGAAGCCAATGCCCAACTCGCGGCATGTGGGCAGAATTTCGGCTTCCACATCGCGGGTCCAAAGGGAGTATTCGGTCTGAACCGCCGTGACAGGGTGGACGGCATGGGCGCGGCGCAGCGTCTCGGCGCTGACCTCGCAAAGCCCGATATGGCCAATCTTGCCTTCACGGTGCAGGGTGGCCAGCCCCTCCATCGTTTCTTCTATGGGCTGCTCGCGGTCGATGCGATGGACGTAGTAGAGGTCGATCCGCTCAATTCCCAATCGCTTGAGCGATCCTTCGCAGGCGCGACGCATGTAGCCGGCGCTGTTGTCGATGCTGCGCGCGTATTCGCCGGGTTTGCGCACGATGCCAAACTTGGTGGCGATCTTCACCTTGGCACGGCTTTCGGCGAGGAAGCGCCCTATCAATTGTTCATTGTGGTGCGGCCCATACATGTCGGCGGTATCGAGCAAGTCGATACCTAGATCGACCGCCCGCCGTAGCACCGCCAAAGATTCCTCGTCGTCGCGTGGGCCATAGAACTCGCTCATCCCCATACAGCCAAGCCCGATGGAGGAAACCGATAGGTCGGGACCAAGTGTTCGCTGTTGCATTGCTTTGCTCCTTGTTCTTCGGAGACAAAGATGGTTTTCTCTTTCGATGAATAAAACCACTAAGAACCGTAATCAGATTTCCGAAATCGGAAAGCATGGCGCGGGCCGCCTTCGCTGGGACGATGCGCGGGTGTTCCTCGCCATCGCCCGCACCGGGTCGTTGAGCGGCGCGGCGGCCAGCCTCGGCACTGGCCTGGCCACCGTGTCGCGCCAGATTGAGCGACTGGAAGCCGCGCTCGGACTGACGCTGTTCAGCCGGCACCAGAACGGCTATCGCCTCACGGATGACGGGGCGGCGCTGCTGGAGCGCGCCGAAACGCTGGAACTGGCGGCCGAAGCCTTTACCGAAGGATCGGCTGCACAAACTGGGATCGCGGGACGGGTGCGGCTCGCCACGGCTGAGACGCTGGCGAACAACATCATCATCCCCGCGCTGCCGAAGCTGACCAATCAGTATCCCGACCTCACACTGGAGGTCGTCACGGACGTTCCGGCGGTCAATCTGCATCGGCGCGATGCCGATCTCGCCGTTCGGCTGGTCAAGCCCGAGCGAGGGAATGTCACAATCCGGCGTCTCGGCACGCTCGGTTTCGGCCTTTATGCCTCGCGTGTGTATGCCGAACATCGTCGAGATGATGCCCGGCTTGAAACGGATCGCTTCATCACATGGTGCGAAACCTACGGTCATCTTCCTGCCGCCCGATGGGTTGAGCGCGCGCTGCGCGGACGTGCGCCGACTCTGGCGACCACGACACTCTCGGCGCAACTCGCCGCCGCCATCTCGGGCGTCGGATTGGCTGTGCTTCCGCACTTTCTCGGCCGGCAGAACAATCTCGTCTGCTTGCAAGGCGATCTTGGCATCGACCGGGAAATCTGGCTTGCGATCCATTCGGATCTCGCTCAATCGCGCAGGGTTCGGGTGGTTGCGGACTTTCTGGCTGGTTTGATCCGCGACGCCAAACAGGAACTCGAAACACCAGTTTCTGGGTGACGGCATCGGCGATAGACAGATTCTAGGTGCATGTCGCTCGAACGGGAGGATGCCAAGGTTTTCCTCCAGTGCCTTCACGCGCGCACTGACGCTGGACTGGGACACGCCGAGCGCGTTCGCCGCGTGGCGGAAATTCAGATATTCGGCAACGGCAAGCGTTTGGCTCAGAGATGTCATGGGAATACGCGCATGCAACAACAGCGATGGCTCGCTCCGATCAGATACTATGCGGTCACTCCGGCGCACGGTCACACCTTTTGTCAGGTTTTCGACCCGGCCGAGGCCGGATCGCCCTCTCGGGATAAAGGTGTGGAATTGCGATTGGGGCGTTGGCCGAGCCAGATGCTACCAATGACAAGGACAACGCCGACGATTTGAAGTGCCGTCAGCGTCTGACCGAGGAAGGACCACCCGAGCAGCACGGCAGTTACCCGGCTGAGAAAGCCCAGCGAGGAAACCACTGCCGAGTCCAGCCGGGCAATGCCACGGAACCACAATATGTAGGTCAGCGCCGCGCCGATCAGCCCGAGCCAGAACAGCCCAAGGAGGTTGGGTATTGTCGGAACCGGAACGGTCGGCTCGACAAGCAGGGCCATCGGCATGAGAAGAAGACCACCGGCTGTCAGTTGCCATGCGGTGAAGGTGAGCAGCGACACCGTGGGTTGCCACTTACGGGTCAAGACGGTGCCGAAGGCCATGGAGACCGCACCAGCAAGACCCGCCGCAATGCCCACCGGATCGAGCGCCGCTTGAGGCGTTAACACCAGAAGGGCAACACCACCGAGACCGATCATCGCCGCAAGGACCGAGGCGGGCCGTATCCTGTTGCCGAGCATGGCGGCGGCGAGGAAGATGACGATCAGCGGCTGGACCGCGCCCACCGTGGCCGCGACGCCACCCGGAAGACGGTAGGCCGAAACGAACAACATGCTCCAGAAGATCGAGAAGTTGAGCGCGCCAAGGATGAAGATGCGCAGCCACCATATTCCCGCCGGAAACTGCCGAACGATCAGAAGCAGCAAAAGGCCGGCGGGCAACGCCCGAAGCATCGCCACCGTCATCGGCGAATAGTCCGGCAGAAACTCGGTCGTGACGATGTAGGTACTGCCCCATATGGCAGGCGCAATCGCCGTCAGCAGCAGATCGGACGCGCAGGGTTTCATGCGACCTCCAGAATCTCCGCAAGCGGGCGGCGCGGTTTTTGAGGCCAGTTTCCGGGGGCCGCGCGGCCGACTGCGAGGAGCAGGACCGGCACTTCGACCGGCATCAGACCGAATGCGCGCGCCACGCCTTCGGCGTCGAATCCGACCATGGGACCGGAGGCGAGGCCCATCGCTTCGGCCGCATGCATAAGCGTCGCCGCGCCAAAGGTGGCCGAGCGCACGGCTTCGTCGCGTGCCATCCGGGGATCAGCATATTGCTGGCGCGCGCCTTCCTGCCAGCCAACCACCATGGCCGCCGGCATGAAGCCGGCCTCGACAGAGGGGCGCAACCGCTCGGCGAGAATCTCGTGATCGGGAAGCACGCCGCAGATGATGAAGGTGACGGCAGCGTCCGACACCTTGGGCTGATCTTGGGCAACGCTACGCAGCCGGGCTTTCGACTCCGGTGTTCGCACTGCGATGAACCGCCAGTTCTGGAGGTTGTAGGCGGTGGGTGCGCGCGTCGCCAGATGCACCAGTCGCTCGATCTCTGCATCCGTCAGGACGTGAGAGGCGTCGAACAGATTGGCTGATACGCGTTGCTCGATCAGGGAAATGGTGGGGTTCGTCATAATGACTTTCCGAATTGAGGGTTTCGGAAAGGAAATACAGAATTTACCTGACGGGGATAATATGCGAGTATTGCAAGATACTATTTACTGACAGGGAAAGATGCGATGGACCGCCTCACCGCCTTGAAAGTGTTCCACCGCGTGGCGGAACTGAACAGTTTCGCGGAAGCCGGCCGAAGCCTCGGCCTTTCCCCCGCCGCGATCAGCAAAAACATCGCCGAGTTGGAAGCCCATCTCGGCGCACGTCTCATCAACCGGACGACGCGGCGCATGGCGCTGACCGAAGAAGGCAGGCTCTATTTGGAGCATGTCACGCGCGGGTTGGATGCGCTGGCCGAGGCCGATCAGGCGCTCTGCCCAATCAAGACGACGCCAAGTGGTACGTTGAAAGTCAGTGCGCCGATGACCGTGATCCTTACGCGGCTCTCGGCGGCTATCCCGGAGTTTCTGTCGCGCTATCCCGATTTGAAGCTCGACCTTCATCTCGACGACCGGCGTGTGGATATTATCCGCGAAAGCTTCGATCTCGCCATTCGCGGCAGCGACAATCTGGAGGATTCCAGCCTGATCGCCCGCAAGCTCGCGGTCATGTCGCATGTGCTGTGCGCCGCGCCTTCGTATTTCGAGAAGCACGGCAAGCCTGAAACGCCTACCGATCTGAAGGCGTTCACCAGCATCCGCTTCAGCCTCTCGGGTCATGCGGACATATGGGAATTCAGCAAGGAGGGACGGACCGAGCAGGTCACCGTCGATGCGCGATACTCCGTCTCGTCGAGCCTCGCCGTGCGCGATGCGCTGCGTGCCGGCTTCGGGGTCAGTCTGATGCCCTATCCCTATGTCGAGGACGATTTGAGGGAAGGCCGACTCCAACCCGCGCTGGAGGATTGGAGCACGGTCGAAACCACGCTCTATGCGGTCTATCCATCGCGGCAGCACCTTGCTCCGAAACTCCGCGTCCTGCTGGATTTTCTGATCGAAGAGTTCGCACGCGATAGTGCAAGACCTCCGATCTTCACTTAGCGTTTGTCGAGACAGCGAGCTTTTGGGATTATCGACATGACGGGGATTGGCATCACCCCGAAGGCAGACGCGAATCAAAGAGTTATAGTCCCAGCCCACGTTGTCGCCCCAACTGCCAAGACACCGATCCGCCCTGCACGATGCCCGCGACCTCGCGGCCGAGCTGGCGGTCGATCACCGGCCGCCATGGGACAAGGGTGAACTCGTGGCTCTGTTCGACCACCGCGAACTTGCCGCTCGATAGCTGGACGGTGCCGGTAAACTGGCCGCTGATCTTCTCGCCATCCGCCGCCGCCCGGAACGGCAGCGCCTTGCTCTCGGCCATCTCCGTGCCGACGCGGGCGACTTCGCGCTCGCGCAGCGTGGCGAGAAGGCTACGCCGGTAGAAGATGCGACCATCCCGCGCTCGGGTGGCGTCACCCTGTTCGATATGGTGCTCACGCCGCTGGTCCATGGCATCGCGCACCTGCTGCCCGAAACCGGCCGGAGCGAGATCCGATGCGTCGGGTGTAACCAGACGCCGGTCGAGCCAGGTCGCGCCATCCGAACCTATCTGGCTTTCCAGATTGAAGGTCGAGATGACACGGATGCTTGCCTGCCGGTTGCGGCCAGCATCATAGGCTGCGGCGCGGCTCTCGAAATCCTCGGGGATGCGCCATTGGTCGGAGTCGATCCGCTCGACGATCCCGGCACGGCGCAACGCCTCCAGCCGCCGGACATGGGCATCAACATAGCCCTCATAATCGCCTCCCGGAACCCGGCCCTCGAACTTGGCCTGTTCCAGATGACGGCTCGGCCGATAGACGCCATCCTCGGCGATGGCGGCAATGGTCCGGTCGGATGGGCGCTGCACCGTATCGGCCGGGCCGATCTCGATGACGCTGCCAATCCGGGCGTCCTCGACGCGGGCCGGGTCGATGCCCGGAACATGGTGGGTGCGCCCGTCGATCCCATCCACCACCACGGTCAGGTTCTCGCCCATCTCGTCGGTGAGATACTTGTCCACGACGCGGCCGACGATGGGCGTCTCGGGCGCGGCATCATGAAGCTGGAAGCTCATCGGATCGCGCTCCAGGCCATCGGTCTTCAGCGCCTTGTGCATATTGCGGATGATGTCGCCGCGCTCGCCCAACTCGCGCAAGGCCGGTTCCATCCGCTCGCTCAACTCCCAGACGCCCGGCGCGTGTTCGATGGCGAGGCCCATTTGCTCCAGCTTGGCGAGACGGCGCAGGCGCAGCGTGCGATTGAACTGGCGACGGACATCATCGGGTTCATGGCGCAGGTCGATGAAGCGTTCATCGGCTTCCTCCGTCATCGCGCGGTCGATGCGGGTGAAGCGGTCCTGGTCCACCTCGGCCGAGAGCTTGCGGGTCTGCTCGATCTCGGTGACGGTACCTAGCTCCAGCGTGGTCAATTCGCTGGCCCGCTCACGGATGCCGTTGGCGAGATAGTCGCCGTTGATGACCAGATTCTCGCCCAGGTCGTCCTTGCCCCGGACGATGACATGCACATGGGGATGGCCGGTGTTGTGATGATTGACCGCGACCCAATCGAGTTTCGTGCCGAGGTCGGTTTCGATCTGGCGCATGAGGTCGCGGGTGTGTGCGGTCAGGTCGGTGAGGTCCGCGCCGTCTTCCGGCGAGACGATGAACCGGAACTGGTGGCGATCGTCCTTGCCGCGATCAAGGAAAACGTTGCCGTCGGCGCGGTCGTCGGTCGCGGAATAGAGCTGGCCGCGCTCGCCATCGCGGGACGTGCCGTCGCGCTGGATGTAGCGAAGATGGGCAGCCGCCTTGCCGTTTTTTCCCGCCTGCTGGACATAGCGGGTTTTCACGACAACACGGCGCATACCGGAAGTGCTGTGCTTCCAACCGCCCGACAAGGTGCGGGCACGCACGAACGACGCGCCGCGTCCACGCTTGAGGCCCGGCCCGCTGCTCGTCCGTGATGCCTTGCCGCCCTTGGCGGTGGCTGCCGATCGGGAGCGTGGCGAGGATGACGCGGATGACCGCGACGGGCTGTTGCTGTGCTGCCGGGCCAACTTCTTCGCCTGCGTCAGAAAACTCTTGGCCTTGCCGAGCTTGGGGGCATCGGCGCGGATGCGGCCCGGCTTGGGCCGGAAGCGGTTCTCGTCGTCGGCGCTCATGGCTGCGCCTCTGGCCAAAATCGCGGAAAATCGGGCGTTCGGCGGCCATGGTGCCGGTCGAAATCCTGCAAAGCCAAGGCTTTGCGCAAAATCACGGCACGCGCCGTCCAAAAACAGGGTGCCGCCCGCGGCTCCCCTAACCAGTGTGCAGACAACAACAATTTCAGAAATCCGGCCAGCGTAGTGCCGGTTTCCTTTATCTTGCCCTCCGCCTTCCCTGCCCTTTTTGCCCTTCCTGCCGGGAATGCAGCCAGGCGACCCCTTGCCTGACTGCACACCGGAAGCGGACCGAAAGCGCGTGGAGACGCCATGCTCATGGCGCATCTCCATTGCTCGCACGGGCCACGAAGATGCCGCCGTCCTGCGGCTCCTGATCGACGGAAACGCGCATAGGAACGGTTGCGCGGACGTCGTTCGACGGCTGATTGGCTGCAACCGAATTGCCGCCGGATTGCGCCACGAAAAGCGGAGCTTCGCGCCAATCTGGCGGTGGCGGCGGCACGATCGTCGGCACATCAGGCGCAGTCGCAAGCCCAAGAACAGGTGCGAGCGTGGCGACATAGGCGCGTGTTTCTGCGGGCAAAGTGCGACCTGTCGCCAGATGCTCATCATAGCGACCGGGACCGGCATTGTAGGCGGCAAGCATGGCCGCGACATTGCCATACCGGTCCCACATCTCGCGCAGATACGCCGTACCTGCGAGGATGTTGTCGCGCGGATCGTAAGGATCGCGTCCGAGGCCATGACGGCTGCGCAGGCCCGCCCAGGTATCGGGCATGACCTGCATCAGTCCCATTGCACCCGCCGATGAGATGGCGCGCACATCGCCCGCGCTTTCCACACGCAGCACGGCCCGAATCCAGTGCTCTGGAATGCCGAAACGCTGTGACGCCTCGGCAATGAAAGCAGCATGGGGATGCGCAGTGACAGGCGCGGGTTGCTGCGTGACCTGCGCAAGCGCTGGCGTCAATCCGCTGCCAGCCGACAGAAGGGCCGTGAAGAGAAGAAGGGCGCGGGATCGCATGATCTCAGTCCCGATCTTCGCGGGGCCGCGGGCGGCTCCAGTGCAGCGACCATGACGAGCCTGCATCGTCGTCGCGGAACAGGTTGGCGCGGATCGGCTGCGGCAAGGCGGGATCGTCGAGCAGCACCGAGAGATATTCGCCAGCCTTTTCGCCGGTGCGTTTCCATGCAGCGCCGACCTCGGGGCCGTCATCAGCTCCGTGATGGACACGGTAGTCCGGCGCGTTTTCGGCGTCCGAATGCTCGGCTGGCATGATGGTAAGCTCACGGAAGAGCGTGAGCGTGTGAACGCGCCCGGAAAAGCCCGTTTCATCGCGCGTGAACAATCCGATCTGTGGCATGAAAAATCTCCTGTCGTCGAGGTTTCGGCGTGGGTTCAATGCGTGGCCGCCCGCCATTCGTAGCGGCCATCACCTTCCCCATCGGTCCAGAGCGGCAGCGCCCGGCCGATGACGGAACTGGCGGGAACAGGTCCGAAGTAACGGCCATCGAGGCTGTCCCGGATGTCCCAATTCATGAGGAAGAGTTCACCGTCGCCGATAATGCGGCAGCCCTGCCAGACCGGCAGATCGCGGCCCATGCGGTCGCGCTCCAGCGCGTCCCCCATCTCGACATGATCGACGGTAATGGTCGCACCGTTGCGGCAAACGCGCTGTCCCGGCAGGCCGAGGACACGCTTCAGCAGCGGCACGCCGCGTCCGATATAGCCGCGATCGACCATGAACCGCTCCAGCGGCTCAGACGGCATGATGGCGACCAGTTCGGGCACTTCGAGCGCATCAGCGGGAGCAACTGTGTAGAAGCCGATGGGCGCGCTGGCAGTCGCATTCCAGATCAGCCGGGTTGGCAGATCGGCAACCGCCGTGACGACAAGCGTGCCGACGGCCAGCATGGACACGGCAAGGATATGACGACGGCTCATGGTGCGATCCTCCGGCGGCTGACCCATGCGGCATGGCGCTCCGGGGTGTAGGGATTGGGTTCCTGACCAGCACTCAAACGGTTGTGGACGTGCCGCCAATGCTCCGGCGCAACATCGACCGGATCGACGCCTAGCGCGTCCACGGCATCGATCAGGGCCAACACCCGCTGGACTTGTCGCCAGCCGTCGATACGCAGCAGGATCTCGCCGCCAGGACGAACGAAGGGCACGGTCTGGTACGGTTCGCCACGCCCGACAGCGCGCAGGATGTCGAGCCGCGAAACGATAGTGCCGTAATCGTTGGAGGCCCAACGGACGAAGGCGAAGATGCTTTCGGGCGCAAAACCGATCAGACTGCGGCGGCGGTCGATGATCTGCTCAAAACTCTTGTGACCGAACCTGATCCAGCGCTCGACCTTCTTCTGGAAGGTCAGCTCGACCATTGTGGCGAACGGAGTTGGCCCACCCGCCTGCGGATGTTCATGCGCAACGCGCACGGTTTTACCGGTCATGGCTGATCTCCTTCGGCGAGTGGAAACTCGCGGACCAGCAGCTCGCGCAGCATCACAGCGACGGTGACGCCGCGCCGGAAAGCGGCGACCTTGATGCGCCCGCGCAGTTCGGGCGTGATGTCGATGGTCAGGCGCGCGGTGAACGCC
Source organism: Paracoccus aerodenitrificans (assembly GCF_027913215.1). Classification (GTDB taxonomy): domain Bacteria; phylum Pseudomonadota; class Alphaproteobacteria; order Rhodobacterales; family Rhodobacteraceae; genus Paracoccus; species Paracoccus aerodenitrificans. Next base: position 790,534 of record NZ_CP115784.1, on the reverse strand, counting down.
TCCGTAGCCGTCTTGGAGGTTGCCGGCGCATCGTTGGCTCTGACCCAGCTATCGGGGTTGCCCGGACGCGATGCGAAGCCGGATTTGACGGGCGGGCGTGTCATGGCACGATCCTCCCGATACCGAGGCCATCGATCTCGGCCGCCAGCGCTGTGACCTCCTGTGCAGCCCGTTCGCCGCCATCGGTCTCCGACACCAGCCGTCCGGTCTGTGCGGCTTCGGCGAAGGCGACACGCTGGCCGATCGTCGTGGCCAGCAAGGGCGGATCATGGTCAGCCAGTGTCTCGGCCGTTTCGCGGGCGATGACGGTGCGCGCAGCGCATCGGTTCAGCAGAAAACGGGCGGACAGCTCCGGTCGATAGATGCGCGCTTCGTTCAGAAGCGCCAACATCTCGGCCGAGGCCCAGCCGTCGAAAGGAGATGGCTGCACCGGGATCAGCACCAGATCGGCTGCAAGCAGCGCAGAGCGCATCAGACCAGCGACACGGGGCGGACCATCAATGACGACATGATCGGCGTCGCGTGCCAGCTCCGGCGCTTCCCTGTGCAGGGTATCGCGGGCAAGGCCGATGACGGTGAGCAGCCTTGGCAGCCCTTCATGGCTGCGCCGCTCTGACCAATCGAGTGCGGAGCCTTGCGGGTCGGCATCGATCAGGATGACCCGCTTCCCTTGCGCAGCCCAGGCTCCGGCGAGATGCAGCGCGAGCGTGGTCTTGCCCACGCCGCCTTTCTGATTGAGGAGCGCGACGATCATGGCGTACCCCGCCCAGGTTGGCGGGAAGTGGCACTGGCACCGTGCCTTTCATGCGCGCGCGTCAAAGAAGAAAAGTTAGATTCTATGTTAGATTCTAAGTTAGCAGTCGGATTCTTCTTTTGGTTCCAGAGGCTTAACTGGGGCTCGTGCGCCTGATGTGCCGACAGTGCTGCGCCTGATGTACCGATACCCTTTGCGCCTGATGTACCGACGGCATCCACAATGTTATCCACAGGCACTGTGGATAGATTTTCGGGGCGGATTCGCAGCAGTTCGCGGCGATCCTCGCGCAGGATCTTGAGCCGGTAGCCGGGCAGCGGCTGGAGGGCAGCAATGCGGCGCAAGTCCAGTGCAAAGTCCGATGGCCGGGCCATGCTGCCGGATTTCTGGTAAAGGTGCGCAACCTCGAACAGCCAGCCATGCGGCTGATGTCCGGCGTGTTTGCGGGCAACACGGTAGAGCCAGCGCTCGATACCACCGGTCAGCCGGAAATAATCCGGGTCGATGGTCAGGACCAGCGAACGGTCAAGGACACTGTTGTAGAACCACTCGGGCAGGACAAACTCCATGCCCTCAACGCGACCGTCGCGCGTGGTCATCTCTTCCCATTCGTTGATCCAGGAGAACTGGCGGCGGCGCCAATGCTTGCCGTTACGGATCGTCGTGGCGACGACCGTGGATTGCAGCCGGGCAAGCGCTGCCTTCAGCAGCAGATATTGCCGGTTTCCGGTGTCGCGGCCGATGGCGCGCAGCAGATGATAGGGCGTGAAGCGGAAGAAGCGGGATGTCTTGATGCCGTTGTTTTCGGCGGCGACGATCTGGCTTGCAGCCCAGATCAGCACATCAGCATCCCAGATCGTCGCCATTCCATGTTCGGGCATGCCGAACACCTGCACCTCGACATCGGCGGTCTTGTAGAGGATCGGCTTCGTGCGCGGCGTCTTCGCCAGCGAGAAGAAAGGCCGTTCCATCAGATCGCGCTGGTCGCGTGGACTGGCATCGCCGGTTGCGACCACGAAGGGATCGAGGTGGCTGCGCTCGCTACCGCCTTCGCGCCGCTGGGCGTCAGGGTGATCGACGCGCCGCATTCAAAGCTTGCTCCGCTCTTCAGGCGTCAGGGGGCGAGCCGGAAAGACTGTGCCTGCACCCTCGTCACTGGTGGATTTGCGCGTTCCGATGTCGGCCCAAGACTGGAGATCCTCGACCGTATAGAGAACCCGGCCACCGATTTTGCGATAGGTCGGACCCGTCCCGTAGGTCCGGTGCTTTTCCAGTGTGCGAAGAGAAATACCGAGAAAACGTGCTGCTTCCTGAGTACGCAGCATTCGCGGTGGCATTTCCGTGTTGCGGCGCTCGGTCATGAGATCACCTCCGGTTCGTCAGGTTGATGCGGCCGCCGGAGACGGCGGCGCGCTATGGCGAACCATGGGAAGTGATCGGCGGCGTGTAGCGTGCCGCATTTGCGTACATACGCAGACGGCACCCCCGACAGAGGCCATGTCAGCGCGAAAAGACGTGAGATTTCAGCAACTCAGGGAGGACGATGCGGATTCGCTCAAGACATCCGCGCGCAGTTCGGCTATGAATGCAGATGGGGCAGACGCACTGCTCCGGGGCTTAGTAACCCCTGTTGACGGTTGGTGTCGGCCGTGACGGCACCACACTCCTTGACCCTATGGTCGGGGAGCCTGTGGCGTATGCAACAGGCTTTCCAGCTAAAGGCCATGGGGCCGTTCAACACGGTTACTAACTCCCCGATCACCAGGAGTCAGAGAGTTTCATTGCGGGGGCGAACCGCAGAAACTCTTCTGAAAGAAGGGGAATGACCGTGAAAGCACCCGTCGAACTTGATCCTGATGTGGATGATCTGGCCCCGTCCGACCATATCATCACCGCCTATGACGAGCAGCACTTTGTGACCTATCTGCGTATTCTGGACGCCAAGTTCGAGGAAGCCGACTGGAAGGAAGTGGCGCGAATTGTTCTGCACCGCGATCCGGCATCAGATGAAATGCGAACCCGGCGATGCTGGCAGAGCCATCTGGAGCGCGCTCAATGGCTGTCGCGGGAAGGTTACAGGCAAATACTGGAACAGGCTGCGGCAAACAGGAATCAGTGAGATTGCCTCATTTGCCTTTTGATCGTGCAATCGGCTTGACCGGATAATGTAAGAGCAGCCGATAGCCCCCGCGCATCATCCTGATGCCGTGGGCAACAAGACGACGTGTCTTGTTCTTGCGCGGATCAGTCTCGAAGTCTTCCTTATTGCCACGGAAACCGAGCAGGACTTCGGCAACGGCGCGATAGCTTTCGCCGTGCAGCCGTGCGTCCAGTGCCCGTAGCGACAAAAGGTGCCATTGCCTAAGCTGCGCAGGCATTGCGCGAATATCCGGCCCCGGAGAGCGGCCTGTCAGGCACCTCCAGAGGCGGCGGGCCGCATGGGCGCGTAATTCCATGAACTCGTCCATGGGCAGGATTGCAGCATAGAAAGCTGCCGCATCGATCGCGCCCTGCGGCAGCCAGAATTGATGCTCCATCCCACCGATACGCCAGATTGCGTGCCAGCCATCCGGCGCACGGCGCAGGATCAGACCATCGAGATGTGCAAGAGCGACAAGCCGCCTGCCATCGGCATCGTTCTGCTCGACCGGAGACAGAATAATGGCCTGCGGATTGAAATGCGGCGACCAGAATGGCGGTACGCCGTCAGGCTGCGAGTCGGGGTCGTGTGCGAAATCGCACCCCCCAGCGGGAAGCAAAGGCGTCAACCTCTTCTCCCGCGGGTTCTCTCCTCTGCGCGAGTCTCTCGACGTCATGGCGATAGTCTTCGTTGCGACGAAGATATTCCCAGGCGAAACCGGCGGGCGGAAGGTCTTTAATGCGTTTATAGGCCGCCGGAGTACGCCAATCTATGCTCTGCATGGCGCGTCCTCCCAAAGCCGGACGGCACAAGGCCGCGTCCGACCCGAAAAGGCTGCGGTATCGAATGGTTTTGCGGTAGCGTACCTAACGCGATAAGTGAATCGCCAAACCCGATCAATCCATTAAAGAATCTCTCGTTAGCACTGTTGCGCACCACATGGGAGACACCCTGACGACATTCCCGTGTCAGTGATCAAAGCCGAATGCCGGAACCGCAGGGCGACAAGGCGACAAGGCGACTGCCATTACGGGCAGCTCGGAGCACACGCCCGCAGCAAGGGGCTGATCGTGGTGACGACAATAGGAAGGAGTTCGTCCGCATGCCCGGCGTGCGGGTGGAGAATTGGGTGTAGCGGTTGCGGTGGGCGTGACGGCTTTCCTGCAGGCATGGAGAAAGGCCCCGACCTCGTGGTCGGAGCCTTTGTGCCGCCCCTCAGTCGCCGCGGCGACCGTTGGGGCGGGACCAGATGAGGGAGAAGGTTTCGCCTTCTTCGTCATCGAAGAGGTTGGCGTAGATCGGGGCGTTGAAGCTCGGATCGTCCAGCTTGAGGCCCAGATAGTCGCGGCCCTCGTTGGAGCGCTTGGACCAGGCGGCGCCGATTTCGGCGCGGCCGACCAGGACCCGGTGGCTGGGGGCGTTCTCACCGGTGGCGCGCAGGTCGGGAACGATGCGCACGCCCTTGGCCTGGACGCTGAGGGTGACGATGTCGCCGGTGAACTCGTTCGAAGCGGTCTTCTTGAAGGTGCCGATGGTTGCCATTTTACGTCTCCGTTTTCCGTTTCCGAGCCCGCACCATTGCGGCCTCGATGGCGATCAACCGGCCGGAGACGAACGCTGGCGCACCCCCCTTGGGGGGGGCTGGACAGCACAGGAGAAACTTTCTTGTTCCGCGCGGAATGGCGGCTCTGCCGTCAGGGGAAGAAAGTTGTGACGACGCTGTTGCGCTAAAGCGGTCGAAGCGCATCGCGCTGTTCTTCGGCCAGATCAGGCCATTGAAGAGGCCGTTTGGAGCGGTCGAGACACGGGGGTTGAACGGAGACGTGGCAATCTTGAGGCCCATCATGACGACCGGACGGGTAACACCGGCCTTGCTTGTCGCCCTGCGTCTCAGGCCATGCGCATCTCTCTTTCGGGCCTGTTCTACCGGCATTGCCCCCAACCGGGTTCTGGTCAGCCCACAACGCTGGCGCTGACCGTTTTGCGCTCCTATGGGCCGCGTCTGTGCCTCAAGTTGATCCGATACCTGGTCGCTGTCTGCCACCATTTTTCTGACGAAGATGGAAGATAATCCGCACTGCTTCTGGTCGCCATCAACAGATCACTGTGATTGAGGTGCGCCTATAAGGCCGCCGTCCGCACGGTTGCTTGCCTCATGAAGGAATGAGCCGATGCTCACATAAGGGCCTCGGTCAGCATCCACATGACCGACAGCGCCAACGCGATTGCCATGACGCGATTGAACAGGCGCATCCGGCGCTGACCGACCCGCGCGCCACCCCAAGCCCAAAGTGTGAGCGACAGCCAGCAGATCAGCCCGAACAATGCGGCGAATACGACCAGCCCCGTGAGGCGATCAGGAAGCGGAAGCACGAAGGTAGAGAGCGAGGAAAACACCGCAAACCATGCCTTCGGGTTCAATCCCTGCACCAGCGCTCCCGACCAGAATCCGGGTGCATCGTTGAGGTCTTGCCGCTCGACCATGCCGTCATCGCGGGCAAGGCCGTATGCCATCCAGAGCAGATAGGCGCTCCCGATCAGGGTCATTGGGCGGGCAAGCGCCATTATCCATCCGGTTCCCGCCAGCATCCCCGTACCGAAGGCGAGAAACAGAACGAGGAAACTTGCGGTCGCGCCAGTGACGAAGGCCAGCGCCCGCGCTACGCCGTAGCGCGCGCCGGTCATCGCACCGATGATGTTGACTGGCCCGGGTGTCGCGGAGGCGGCCAGCGCGAAGCCCGACATGGCAAGAAGCGTCTCGAAGGGCAGCATGGGTCAGCGCAGCAGCGGCAGGCGGCCGCAAATCCGGTCCACCGCCTTGCGGGGGCCGCCGAGCAGAATCGCCTGCGGCGCGTGGTCGGCCAGCGGCGCAGCGGCGATGCGGGCGGTGTAATCCGCATAATCCCTCGCCTCGAAGGCCGAGCGCATATAGGCCAGTCGGATCGGCAAATCTTCGCCGGCAAGGAACAATGCGGGCAAATCACCAGCGGGGGCGCCGAGAATCGGCAGGGCAACGCTGGTGATGCCCGAAAGTGTCACACCGTCCTGCGTAGGGGTCGCGGCCCCGATCAGCTCGGGACGCAACTGGCCGAGGCTCATACCGAGAACGGCGGCAAAATTACTCTTGAGGCCGAGAGGCAGGTCTTCGGCGAGAATGATAACGGGTTTGAACGACATGAAGAACGATCCTTTTTGGGAACGCTCTGACATGGGAGAGTCGGGCAGTATTGGACTAAATTGACCTTTCAGTGCCGGATCAATGCACCGGGTGTAACGCCGTAATGACGGCGAAACTGGCGGATGAGATGGGCCTGGTCGCAGAAGCCCGCCGCAATGGCTGCTTCAACCGCAGGAGTGCCGTCGAGCAGCATTCGGCGCGCTCGATCCACACGGGCTTGCAAGATATGGGCGTGGGGCGTTAGCCCTGTCGCGCGTTTGACGCTGCGGATCAGGTAGGACACGTTCAATTGTGCCTCCTCTGCCAGTTCGGCAAGGGTCAGCATCTCGCCCGCATCTACTCCAGTGGCGATCCGTGCCCGAACCAGCCTGACAGCGGCCGGCTCATGGCCCGCTGCGCGCAGTTCGGCCCCGCCGTAATGGGTGAACGCCTGCGCCAGTACGTCATGAGCGGCTTCTTCGACCGCGATCTGCCAGTCGGCCTTTGCAGGCGTGTTGAGGCGATGAGCGAGCGCGGCGAGCGCCTGGGTCAGGCTCAATCCCCTATCCTGCGGCGCTATCGCAGAAAAACCGCGCAGATGACGCAGCCCCAGAAACGCGCGCACGGCATTTTCAGAGGCGTAGAGCATGTTGTAGCGCACGCGACCGGCGGCGGCATGGCCGGTATGGGGTTCCTCGGGGTTCATGAGGGACAGAGACCCTGCTGGCAGAACCATACTCTCGCCGCGGCAGACATAGCCACCGGCACCTTCGGCAATAGCGCCGATCGCAAAGCCTTCATGTGCATGTCGGCCGAATGTTTGTGTGCTGAACGCGGCTTCGAATAGTTCGATGCCATGAAGCCAGCCAAGGTGATGATAGAGATTTTGCTGCATTACTAACCAGATAGCATTCAGATATGGAGTATTGGAAGGTGAGTTGGCCTTCTATTACAACAATCGTTGCTCTGGTCTTTGCTCAGGTGCGTGCAAGGTTCCCGTCCGCTGGACCGGCTGCCGTCATGCCCGCAACGCGCAGGAACGCCGTCACGCCCACCGCCACCGCCCCGATCACCGAGAAGATGAGCTGCCATGTCTCAGACGGCATCGTGTGCTTGACGATACCAAGCGTGGCGTAGAACCCGGCCATACCCGCCGGAGCGACGAATGCCAGAGCAATCAGCAAACGCGCCCAGATCGGGCGGATCAGCATGAGCAGGCCCTGGCCGACTGCCAGTGTCAGACCGGCGGCGAGGAGACCGATAACGATGCCGCCGAGCCAGCCAGCCCCTGTGCCATAGGCCCAAATGCCTGCGTTCAGGCCGATGAAGAACGGCAGGGCGAAGACGGCGAGATTGAATAGCAACCAGCACATGGTGCCGATGGCTGCGATGGAAACGAGGATTCCGAGAATGATCATGGTGGTGCCTCCGTGCAAAAGGTTGGACGGTTGCGCCTTCCACCACCACCATGGCGCACCGCGACATATAGCATGAATATGCCTGTCCAGGCGACATGGAATGATCGGCGGGCGCTATCGTCATGCTTAAGATGAGGTGGGAAGGCAGCGCTTACGCGCTGCCGGTCCCGAAACGATAGACCGGGATGCCCATCTTGCGGGCCTTGTCGGCCAGATTGTCCTGAATGCCCGTGCCGGGGAAGATGATGACCCCGATCGGCATCGTGGAGAGCATCTGGTCGTTGCGCTTGAAGGGTGCTGCCTTGGCATGTTTTGCCCAGTCAGGTTTGAAAGCAACCTGTGCGACCTTGCGGTTATTGGCCCATGTGGCCGCGATGCGTTCCGCACCCTTGGGCGATCCGCCGTGCATCAGCACCATGTCCGGGTGCTTGGCGTGGACCTGATCGAGCTTGGCCCAGATCGTCCGATGATCGGTGGTGTCTCCGCCCGAGAAGGCGATCTTCGGTCCGGCGGGCAGCAGCACCTCATTGTCGGCCCGGCGTTTGGCGGCGATGAAGTCGCGGCTGTCGATCATGGCCGAGGTCATCTTGCGATGGTTGACCCGTGAGCCGGAGCGTTGCGACCAGGGCGTTCCGGTGGTGCGCAGATAGATGTCGGCGGCGGTATCGCGGAAGGTTTCCATGCTGTCGCGGCGCTCGATCAGGCTTTGGCCCGCGCCGATCAGTGTTTCGAGCTGGACGGATTTGACCTCGCTGCCGTCCTGTTCGCGCTGAAGGCGCTTCTGTGCCTGCTCGTTATCGTCGAGTTTGGTCTCGATCCGCTCGACAGCGCGGTGGAAGGTGTTGACTGTGGACCAGAGGATCTCGTCGAGGTCGAAGTCGAGGCTGGTGTCGGCCATGGTGGAAATCAGGGCGTCGAAGATGTCGGAGACTGCGCCCTGGATGACGTGATCTTCGGGTGTGATCCGGGGATCGGCCTCGTCTTCCGAGGGACGGTAGCCGTAGAGTTCGAGTTCTTCGATGGCGTGGCCGGTCGGGGACGTGCTGTGATCGGGTTCGAAATCGTCGTGCGCGTACATGGATGCTTCCGTCAGTTGGACCGCGACCGTCGCGGCCTTCATGGCGACGAAAGCTCACGGGCGCTCCGGTCTGGCAGCGCGAGCCTCTGGCGAGGGCCTTGATGGCAAAGCCCGGCTGATTTGTTTCGCGCTGTAAAGGCGGGCTTGCCCGCCGACGGAAATCAGTCGGGCGCCGCCATTGCCTGACCGGAGCGTTTGTGGGCCGATCGCCCTCTCGGAAGGCCAAGGCGCGGTCCTCTGCTGATGACAGGATGCAGCCTGTGCGCATGACAGGATCGGAACGCCCCGATCACGGCTCCGTGCCGGCTATGCGATTGAAGTTATGAAGCGGCTGACGTCCTCGGGAGCGATTTGCACCCGGATCTCTGCCCGAACGGCATCCAGCCCGTGAGTTGCGAGATCTTCGTTGAAGTCCCCCATCATGGGCGAGAGTGTGATGGCCTCGATCCCGGCATCAACCGCCCGGTCCACCAGGCTATCACGGGCGCTGTCACCTGCCGGATCGTTGTCGCGGACGATATAGAGCCGGCGCAGTTGCGGCGGGAACAGGATGGCAGCGAGGTGTCCGGCCGAGAGTGCGGAAACCATCGGCATGGTGGGCAGAGCCTGACGCAGCGACAGGATGGTTTCGATACCTTCCCCCGCTGCCATGACATCCTGCGCATCACCGAAACGAACCGCATGTCCGAGCAGGTCGCCCATTGCCTTCCTCGGCGGATCGACGGGTGCCTTGCCGGAACCGTCCGGGGCCAGCCATGTGCGGTGTGCGCCGGTGATCCTGCCATCGAGGTCGGTGACGGCGGCGATCATGGCGGGCCATGTTTCGGTCGGGCCATCGTCCTCGGGCCGCCAGTAGCAATTGGGATGGAAGCGCAGATTTGCGGTCTGGCGTAAATCCGTAATGCCGCGTCCGCGTAAATACGCTTCTGCGGTACTGCCGATCAGCGGCTGCGTCATGCGCCAGAGGCGGCGTGCGGCTTCGGATGATCCCGATGGTGCGGGCGTTCGGGACGGGCGGGATGGCGGCTGCGGTTCAGGATGCGGCAGGTTGAGGAAGCGCCGGGCTTCTTCGGCAACGTCTGCGAAGTCGATCAGACCGAGCGAGTCCCGGATCACGTCCAGCAGATCGCCATATTCACCCGTGGCCGAATCCTGCCATTTACCGGCAGCGCCTTTCACGCTGTCCTGCAGCCGGACGAACATGGATCGGCCAGCCGTGTTTCGGACATCGCCAACCTGCCAGTAATTGCCCTGTTTGCGACCGTTCGACAGATAGTGACGGCACACCACCTCGGCCTGTCGGCCAAGACGCTGCGCCAGTTCGGAAGCGCTGAGACGCGACATTATGCGGCCTCCCGCTCACCGATGCGTTCAACCGGGAAGCGGTCAAGCAGTTTGCCGATGATCTCCGGTCCCGTCGCGCCGACCGGCACGAAGAAACGCAGCTTCCACGAGATGATCTCGCTGAAGAGGCCATAGGCTCGCATCCGGTCGCGCATCGCGTCAGTAAAGCCGGTCAGTTCGATCCGGTTGGCGCCCATGACCCGGACGCGGCGCAGTTGCAGCCCCTCGGCGAGATCAAGGATCGTGCGACCTTCGATCAGCGCGGCATAGGCGGCATCCGGTGTCAGGCTGCTGGTGACGCCACTGGTCGAGGCATTGGCGGCCCAGGCCGGCGAGACCCGGCGACCGATGATGCGTTCGCCCTCGTCGGTCTGGAGCCGATAGACGCGGGAGGAGTCCTGCGGGAGCCGCTTCCAGATTGGCAGAAGTAGCCCTGTCACCATATGCAGGATGCTGTCGGTGAACTCCGGCACGTCGGCCAGTTCCGCCTTCCAGGCCACGGTGAAGGCGGCACGGTCGGCCTCGATCCAGTGGGTCTCGCCCATGGCTCGCACCGGAATGTTCATCGCCTCCATCGGCCGGATCAGCCGCACACGCCGTTCGATCTCGCCATCATCCAGCATGACGCTGGTGGTCGGGATCTGCACGGCGGCGCGACCGGATCGCTCGTTGATGAGCAATCTTGCACGGGGATCATCCAGTTCTGCCAGGGCCGCATCGAGCGTGACCGGCTGATTGCGCTTGCGCTCGGTGAGCGTCAGGAGCCGGGTTTCCGCGCCTGTGCCCGGATGGGTGTGGATCACCTGCCGGTCGGTGACGATGAAGCTTTCGGCCTTCAGCGTTTCCAGCCCCATATCATAGGTGCCGGATGCAATCGCACCGTCGATCCGCGCCTGCAGAAGCTGCTCGAAGGCCGAGAACAGGATGCCCTGCAACTCGATGGTCAGCGCCAGCAGGCGGTTGAGGAAGGTGGTGATCGGCGGAAGTTCGTCCTTCACACCATTGCTGTCCATCAGCTTCAGCCCGGTGGCGGATTCAAACCGTTCGAGAGAGCAACCCTCGACCTTGCCGCGCACGATCAGCAGATAGAGCTGGCGCAACGCATCGCGGGCATAGGCGGATTCCAGATTGTCCTCGGGGCGGAACAGCCCCTGACCGCCGGTCTGGCGCTGGCCGCGCGTGATCGCGCCCAGCGTGTCGAGGCGGCGGGCGATGGTCGAGAGGAAGCGCTTCTCGGCTTTGACATCCGTGGCGATGGGCCGGAACAGCGGCGGCTGCGCCTGATTGGTCCGGTTGGTGCGGCCCAGCCCCTGAATGGCGGCATCTGCCTTCCAGCCCGGTTCCAGCAGATAATGCACGCGCAGGCGCTGGTTTCTCGCTGAGAGTTCGGCGTGATAGCTGCGTCCGGTGCCACCCGCATCCGAGAAAACCAGAATGCGCTTCTGGTCATCCATGAAGGCCGAAGTCTCGGCGAGGTTGGCAGAAGGCGCTCGGTTCTCGACCGCAAGACGTGCCGATGCTCCGTCACCCTTGCGCACGATCCGGCGCGAACGGCCTGTGACTTCCGCCACCATATCCGTGCCGAAGCGCTGGACGATCTGGTCGAGCGCCCCCGGCACGGGTGGAAGCGAACCGAGTTGCTCCAGCATCTCGTCGCGCCGCGCCACGGCTTCGCGGCATTCCACCGGCTGACCATCACGGAAGACAGGGCGTGAGGAGAGGTTCCCCTCGCCATCGGTGAAGGGTTCATAGAGCTGCACCGGGAAGGAATGCTGCAAATACGAGCCTACATATTCCCTCGGCGTGACATCGACGGAAATATCGTTCCATTCCTCGGTCGGGATCTCGGAAAGCCGCCGTTCCATCAGCGCTTCGCCAGTCGAGACGATCTGGATGACGGCGGCGTGGCCCGCTTCCAGGTCGGCCTCGATGGACTGGATCAGGGTCGGGGTTTTCATGGAAGTCAGCAGATGGCCGAAGAAGCGCTGCTTGGTGCTTTCAAAGGCCGAACGGGCGGCCGATTTCGCCTGCGGGTTCAGCGTTCCTTCGCTGCCCGTGATGTTGGCGGCTTCCATCGCCGCATCGAGATTCCCATGAATCACTGCGAAGGCGGCAGCATATGAGTCGTAGATGTGCCGCTGTTCGTCCGTGAGCTGATGCTCGATAAGTTCGTATTCGACGCCATCATAGGAAAGTGAGCGCGCGGTATAGAGACCGAGGGATCGCAGGTCGCGGGCCAGCACCTCCATGGCCGCAACGCCACCGGCTTCGATCGCCTCAACGAACTCGGCGCGGGTCTGGAACGGAAAATCTTCACCGCCCCAGAGGCCGAGGCGCTGCGCATAGGCGAGATTGTGGACGGTGGTGGCGCCGGTCGCCGAGACGTAAACCACGCGGGCATCGGGCAGCACGTGCTGAAGCCGCAGGCCCGCACGTCCCTGCTGCGAAGCGGCGACATCACCGCGTTCGCCTTTTCCGCCACCGGCATTCTGCATGGAATGGCTCTCGTCGAATATGATAACCCCGTCGAAATCGGAGCCCAACCATTCAACGATCTGACGCACGCGCGAAACCTTATCGCCCCGATCGTCGGATCGCAGCGTGGCATAGGTGGTAAATAGGACGCCTTCCGACAGCGTGATCTTTGCGCCTTGCGGGAAGCGTGACAGAGGCGTGACCAGCAGCCGTTCCATGTCGAGCGCCGACCAGTCGCGCTGCGCGTCCTCGATCAGCTTGTCGGATTTGGAGATCCAGATCGCCTTGCGCCGACCGCGCAGCCAGTTGTCGAGAATGATGGCAGCGGACTGGCGGCCCTTGCCAGCACCGGTTCCGTCACCGAGCATGAAGCCCCGGCGAAAACGGATCGATCCGGCAGTATCCTCGGGCGCGGCGCTCACATTGTCGAAATGCTCGTCCACGGTCCATGCGCCGGCGAGATGATCGGCATGGGCTTCTCCGGCATAAATCACTGTCTCAAGCTGGGCGTCCGACAGACGCGCGCAGATGTTAGCGGGCAGCATGGGCCGGTAGGAGGGCTTCGGCGGTGCGACCGAGGCCATTGCAGCGGATTGCACCAGCTTGGTCGGATGCGGCTGGGCGCCAGCAATGCGCAGCGATTGCAGCGCATATTCCTCGTAGATCGCGTCAGACAGGCGAGCGCCGTCCGGTGGCGTCCAGTCCACGGTCTCATAGGAAAGTTCGACGCCCTCAGGATCGTTGGCCGGAGCAGCGGCAGGCCGAGCAGCAGTCGCGCGGACCAGATAGCCCCGCACGGTTTTCGGCGCGGCGGTCGAAGCAGGCACCACGATCTTCGGCAAGGAGACAGGCGAACGCTGAGGAACATGCGCCTCGATCCATCCGATGAGCGTGGCAACATCAGGTGCGATCCCCGGTGATGCCGGAAAACTCGCCGGATCGTCGGCGGGCAGCTTGTCGATCACAGTCAGCCGCGTGTCGATCGTGGTGCCGTGCTTTGCATAGACCGCGCCATCGACGGCGGCGCTGAACACTACACGGCCACGCGCCTGCAAGCGGATGAAAGCGTCCCGCCATGCCGGAGTTTCGGGGCCAAAGCCAGCGCCGGTGATCGTCACCAGCCGACCGCCCGGAGCAAGACGGGCCAGCGCCGAGGCAACATGGCGGTAGGCCGCATCTGCGACACGTCCGCTGACATTGGCCATGACCGAGAATGGCGGGTTCATCAGCACCACGGACGGGACGGCATCTGCGGCCAGATGATCGTCGATCTGGGCGGCGTCGAACCGGGTGACGGCGAAGGCGGGAAAGAGCTGGGCCAGCAGATCGGCGCGAGTCTCGGCGAGTTCGTTGAGGATCAGCGAGCCGCCGATGGTCTGCGCCAGGATCGCCAGAAGGCCGGTGCCCGCTGATGGTTCCAGCACACGGTCATGGGGCGTGATCGCTGCGGCTGTCAGAGCGGCAAGGCCGAGCGGGATCGGCGTCGAAAACTGCTGGAAGTTCTGGCTTTCTTCGGAACGCCGGGTCTGCGTGGGCAACAGCGCCGTGATCTTTGCCAGCACGGAAATCCGTGCAGCCGGAGACACGGCTTTACGGAAAAGCGCCTTTCCGTATTTGCGCAGGAAGAGAACCGTAGAGACTTCGCACGCCTCATAGGCCAGCTTCCAGTCCCACGCGCCGGTAGCGTCGGACGCGCCGAAGGCCGTTTCCATCGCGCCGCGCAAGGTGGCGGCATCGACGCGCTGGCCGCGTTCGAGATGGGGGAGCAAAAGATTGGCCGCAGCCAGGATCGCGGGCGCAGCCGCCAGCGGCGTGACCGGATCGGTCACGGGAAACACCATGTTCATGTCGGGAACCTTAGGAGAGCGGGAAGGACAAGTCCGGACGGCGCTCTCTCTCGACCACCCGGACCTGACCCTTTTCGGCCCGCCTCTCACTCTCAAAGTGTAGCACAAAAAAAGCGCCCCGACCGGACGGCGGGGCGCTTGTCAGTGTCTTCCCGGGATTATCCGAAGCGGCGACCGACCTCGGTGAATGTGTATTCATTGGCGGCGATGGTTTCATCGACCACTTCGTCCGAGGACAGATAATCATATTCGCGCTCAAGCTGGCGGTACAGCCAGCGGGCCAGATCGCGCAGCGCCTCGATGATCGTCTCCTCGGCATCGGCTGTCATGTCCTGCCAAGTCGGGCTGTCTCGCTCGACCGAGATCGACATGCAGTATTCGTGATAATAATGGCCGCGATGGCTGGCATCGGCGCTAAGCTGATAGAAGTTTCGGCGCTGGATTGCCTGAAGGGCGTCGGCGATGCGGTGCAGTTCGGTGTCCTGCGGGGCGTATTCCCGGATCAGGCGCGGCGCATGCTTCCGGTAAGAATAGAAGGTCTCGAAGCACGCACCGTCGCCCTGCGAGCAGAAGCCCCGGAACCAGATGCAGGGGTCTTGCCGTGTGCCTCCTCCCATCAACCCGATGGTGCGGGTCTTGAGGTTCAGCCCGAGGATTTCCGCGATGTGCTGGAAATCCTCGTAGACCGCATCGTACCAGTCATAGTCGAAGCCGCCCTCACGATACCAGGCGCGGGCCTTGTCCTTCGCCGCATCAGACAATTCGCCCAGGCGATAGACGGTGGTTTCGATGATCTCAGGCATAGGGATCTCTCCCTTCGAGAACTGAGGAAAGCCAACCATCGGTATAGATCCAGTCGACCGTTTCGCCGGTGGCAAGATCAAGGACATGCGCGCCGCCGCCGAAGCCGTCGATTCTCGGACGAGAACAGCTGTTTGCGTATTGAAGGCCCCATAGGCCCGTCAGGTGGAACTCGGTGGCACAGCGTTTGACGAACTGGATGACATGCTCGGGATCGCCGGTGACGTCATCACGCATCCAGAGCTGTGTGCCACCATGTTCTGGCTGGATGGAGAGCAGGAAGCCGTCCGATGGCGGATCTTCGGCGGCATTGTCATCCGCCAGAGCGTTGTAGAGATCCAGCGCGCGGGCAGCGTTTTCGGGGGTGCCTACGTCGAGGAGGCAGGAAAAGTGCGTGAAATAGTCGGCCATGACGGTCTCCGGACATGACATGGCTCGGCATAAGGCCGAGCCGAATGGGATGGAATGGGTGAAGCTCAGGCGGCCTGTGGCAGGCGGAGCAGATCAGCCGCGGCATCGCGCCAGAAGGGATCGACCAGCCGGGCCTCCAGCGCAGCGGCGCGGTAACGCAGCCGTCTCGCGTCACCGGGGTCCGTGGCCCGGAATGCCATACCGCGCAGGCCGCTGGCCTCGGTCACGATCCTGCGTGCCTCGGCATCGCATGCGACTGGCTGTTGCCAGAGGATAATGCCGGCGCGGATTTCGCCGGCGAGGACCAGGCGCTGATCGCGGTCCTGAATGAGCATGATGCGCGGCTGAAAGGACGGGAAGCTGTCCGGCCCTGTGCAAATATCGCCGCGCGACAGGCGCAAGGCCGCGGCCTGTATGGCTTTTTCCGGTGACGGGCATTCGCCAAGCGGGATCACGCGGTCAAAGCTGGTCGCCGCATCACTGGCGTCATAGCTGGCCACACCGAGGCACGAGATGCGCAGCGGCAGCTTTTGCGACCGATAAAGCGCGGGCAGCACATCGGCAGCCAGAATATGACCGATGGAACGGAAGGTTTCGGAACGGGCAAAGGTCATCGGGATCACTCCATGACGGGCGCCGAAAAGCCTCTCTCTCCGACCCTCAACCCGTCACGGCCGAACGGCCCGCACTCTTCCTCTCTGACCGGGGTTTCGTCCCCGGTTCCGCTGCCGGCGATGGGCGACCATCGCAAGGCTGAAGGCCCGATCGCGGGTGTCGCGTTCGGGCCGCCGGGGATGAGGCGCTCCCGCGCCTTATTCCCACGGGTCCAGCTCCAGCTTCACCATGTCGTCGTCGCCGTCGAACTCGGCGGCGGGGCAAGCGGCGTGGGTGCCGTCCCCGGCCTGGAACACGACGATCGAGACCATCAGCGTGGTGGCGAGGCTGGCGGCGAAGGCGGTGGCATCTGCATAGGACATGGGTTCCGGCTCCTGTCTTTGGAGGCGGGGGACCATCCCCCGCGCGACAGGCGCCCGAAGTGTCTGACCGGATCTGCAATCACCCGAGGGCGTTCGGACTTTTTCCGAATCCCCGAGGGCGGCACGCGCGCGTAAGCCGACCCCTTCGGGGTTGAATGTCAAAGAGACGGATCGGACCAAGGTTTGCGAATGGAAGCGGGGGTGGTTTTTCGCATCTGACTGGATGCCGGCTACCCGTCGCAGATGCTCTGCCGCGCCAGCCTTGCCACCATGCTGGCATCAGGATCGTGTTCCCTTCAGGCCAAAGATGGCTGCCGCTTGTTCTGAAGGAGACGGCGGATTGCATGGTGAAGCCGGAATGGACCCGTCCGGTGCAGACCTCCCATCCTCACGGCCCGACACCCTGCGATCGGACCTTCAGCTCCAAAGCCCATCGGCAATTTCTCGGGCGATCATGGCGCGTGCTTTCATCATCAGATCGTCGCCCGATGTGTCAATATGACCATAGAACCGCGCACGGCCGCCATGGGCAGTCCATTCGGTGTAGCGGCAATATTCACGGGCATCGAGGCGGAACACGCGCATGTCCTCGGCCCAATGGGGCTTTGGCTCGACGACGACGGTGATGCCGTCGCGGGTTTCTTCCCAAGGCAGCGTTCGTTCGTTCGGATGGTTCTCCCGATCCTGGGCGAAGATTTCGTCAATGTCGATGCTGGCAGCCATGGCGGCTCTCCAAAGAAAAAGCCCGATCACGAGGACCGGGCGAGTTGCGGAAACGGAGGGCGATAGACGAGGCGACCGAAGCCGCCCCGCATGAGTGCTATTCAGCAGCGACCATATGCTGTTCTTCCTCGTCGTCAGCCGGGTCGTCCTCGCCATCACCAGAGAGGAAATCGGGCAGATCGTCGGCTTCCGCCGCAGCGCCCGATGCCGGATCGACTTCGATACCTTCGTCCACCATGCGCAGCGGCTCGGGCAGCCAACCGGTTTCCGCCAGCAGGCGTTCGGCTTCCTTGGCCATGTCGCCCTTCTTGAGGTGTCCGATCAGATCGGCGGCCCGGTCTCCGGCCCCTTCGCGCACAGCTTCAAGGATACGCGGCTTCGTCACGCGGCCGAGATAATTGCCAACCGTCGGCCGCCAACCCACGGCCACCATGTCGAGGCCGGTCGAACGCGCGAGCCGGTCAGCCTGCGACAGGCGGATGTCCAGCCCGTGCTGGCTGACGCCTGTGCCGCTGTAAGGATTCGGCTTCTCATAAAGCGCATTCACACCGAAGCTGACGCAATGAGCGAGCAGATCCATGCGCGAACCATCGTCCAGATCGGTCAGCCAATCCCAGAGGGCGGCATCGTCTGCCGGGACATGATCGCCCCAGCGTTCGTGCCGGTCAGCGATGGCCTTGGCCGATGCGCTATCGCGCAGATCCTCGGCCTGAGCGGGCAGATGAACCTCCCGGACCTGTGCTTCCAGGCACCCGCGACTGGAATGCGGCATGAAGCAATTCATGACCAGCCGGTGGAGCAGTGCCGTCATGGCGACATGCGGGTTCACGGCCACCGCATCCCGCAGTGCCAGCGTGCGATGCGCGGTCAGCTCGCTGACCAGCCGATCAGGCAGCGGCTTGATGGTGTCGGCATCATCTTCCTCCTCCGTTTCGACCGGCCGACCGCCCAGCGTGATGACTGCACGCATGCGGCCTTCCTCCGGTTCTGCCCGCTGGATCACCTCGCCAGTTTCCGGGTCAACGATCTCAGCTTCCGGTTCCGCAGGCGTTTCATCCTCGGCGCGAACATAGCCGCGCTCGACCAGCAATGCGCCATCAGCGTCGATGCTGACGAAGGCACCCGCCATGCCGATCTGGTCCGGCTCGAAGGTCATCGGGCGGTGCTCGAAGGTTTCCAGCGCCTGTTCGATCTCACCGAGGCGGGCGTCGATCTCGTCAGGCAGTTCGTCAGCCTCGCCATATTCGGCTTCAAGCCGGTCATATTCGTCGCGCAATGCCTCGCGGGTGGCGCGTTCCTCTTCGCTCAGATCAACCGTGGTGCCGACAATCTGGCGAAGGCCATGATCGTGACCATAGGGAAAGGTGATGGCGACCTCGATCCACTTCCAGCCCTCGGCGGCGATGGCTTCGGCCTCGGCCTTCAGCTTCTCGCCCACCAGCCGGTCGAGAAGCACCGGATCTTGCAGCCAGCCGCCATCGTCCTGCTGAAAGAGATCGCGCAAGACGCAGCCGCCAGCCTCCTCATAGGCGGCAATGCCGACAAACACTGCCCGCTTGTCAGCGGCGCGGACCGTGGTTTCGGTCAGCAAGCGGCGGATGTGGTAGGGTTCCTTTTGCCAGCCATCCTTGATCGCGTCCCAGACCTGTTCCTGGCGGGCATGGTCAGGGCTGACGGTGAAGGCCATCAACTGCTCCAGCGTCATGCCGTCCTCGGCATAGAGATCGAGCAATGCCGGTGAGACAGAAACCAGCCGCAGGCGCTGCTTCACCACTTTGGCATCGACGAAGAAGGCGGCGGCGATGACTTCCTCGGTCATGCCCTTTTCGCGCATGGCCTGGAAGGCGCGAAACTGATCGAGCGGATGCAGCGGTGCCCGCTCGATATTCTCGGCGAGCGATACCTCGTCGATCAGCACATCGGCGCTGGCTTCCGACACGACGCAGGGGACCGGCGCGACCTTGGCGAGGCGCTTCTGCTTGACCAGCAGTTCGAGCGCGCGAAAGCGGCGACCGCCGGCGGGCACCTCGAACATGCCGGTCTCTTTGCCCTCGGCATCCACGACCGGGCGGACATGCAGGGACTGGATCAAGCCGCGACGGGCGATTGACTCGGCCAGTTCCTCGACCGATATCCCGGCCTTGACGCGCCGGACGTTGGACTGGCTGAGCACCAGCTTGTTGAAAGGAATGTCGCGCGACGACGACAGGGTGATCTTCTGAACGGCAGTGGTCATGTCAGTTACTCCATGACGGACGCCGGTGAGCCTCTCTCTCCGGCTATCAGCCCGTCACGAAGCGAAGCGCCGCCCTCTTCCTCTGAAGAGAGCGACGCTAGCCGCAGAACCTGAAACCCGGAAATCAGGCACTCCGGTTCTCTGTATCGGCGGATGTACGGGAAAGACCCGCGCCTAAGCGGTAGAGCAGACGCTCGGCGGCGCGGATGCTGCCGGTCTCACGGGCGGCCTCGGCCCAGACCGAGATGGGAAAATCCCCGGTGAACAATAGATCGCGCTCGATGCCTATGCCGAAGGGCAGCCGGACTGACTGCATCTCGCCAAGGCTCCACGACCCCAGTTCGGGATAGCCGAGATCGGCCAGGCCAAACATGATGTCGCCATCCTCATCCAGTTCGGTGGCGAGCCAGACGCCCTCGCCGAAGGGATTGAAGAACTTCACGACCGGGATGTGATCCTGATCTCGCTGGCGACCATTGGCCAGCAGGCGGTCGCGCTGTGTGCCGGTCAGGAGGATCATGCCGCAGCCCTCCGGTCGGTTACGCTGGCATCCGACTCCACGGTGTCCTCGGCCGGCAGATGCGACAGCAGCCAGTCAGCCGCCTTGCTTGCCTGCGAGGCCGCGCGGACAATGGCGCGGGAATCCTCGTGCATGACCTCCAACCACGACCCAATGTAATCGGCATGGCGGACGGTCGGCACGATCCCGAGCGCGGCGCAACTGAAGGCCGCGGTCTGCTCGGCAATCATTTCCTCGAAGGCATATTTCTTCGAGCCGAACGAACCGGTCAGATCGCGGTTGAGACGGCTGTGATGGCCGCTGGCGTGACCCAGCTCATGCAGGGCTGTCCGGTGCCAGTTGATCGGCTCGAAATAGGCTTGTGGCGGCGGCACCTGCACATAGTCGAGGGATGGCATATAGAAGGCGCGATTGCCACCAATACGGAAGTCGATGCCGGTGGCCCGGATCAGCGCCTCGACCCGGGGTTCGATCAGGCCCGGTGCGGGTGGTGGCGCGATTGCCGTGATGTCATCGGGCAGGCCATCGCATTGTGCGGCATTGAAGACCGTGAACCGCTTCAGGAACGGTATGGCATGTGCATCCTCGCCCGTCTCGCGGGCACGGCGTTTTTCGTCCTCGGGGGTGAAACGGTCGGCATAAACGACAGTGGTGCCGCGCTCGCCCTTCCTGACATTGCCGCCAAGCGACAGCGCCTGGCGGAAAGTCAGCCACGCCTGACCGGGAAAGCCATGCTGGATGACAGCGCCCCAGAGAATGAGAATATTGATGCCTGAATAGGACCGGCCGGTTGAAGCATTTCTCGGCAGGCCCAGTGGGGCGGTATCGGGCGACGCTCCCCAGGGCTGGACCCAGGGGAGCCGGCCCTGCTCCAGCTCGGCGATGATCTTGTTGGTGATGTCGTCGTAAAGGTTGCTACGCGCGCCACCTTCCGCAGCGCTGCGATCGTGTCTGGCCATCGGGATGATCTCCGCGACGGGCGCCAGAAGCCTTTCTTCCAGCCCTCAACCCGTCACGGGAAACCCGTCCGCACTCTCACTCTGAAGGGGGCGTTGCGGGGTCTCCCCGCTGATGGGGGTGCGTCGGCAACGCCGGTGCCGACCAGGGGGAAGGCTTTCCCCCAAATGCCTCTGTATACTGGACAAAAAGAGCTTTGCTGGTTTCTTATGCAAGCTGGACCGACTCGCGCCAGTCGGAAGACGAATATTGCATGCCGCAATGGTTATCTAAGTATTTCCGAGGAATTTTCGTGGCCCGTTATAACCCAGATGCTGATCTTTCTCCACTTTACGAGACGATGGATCGTCTTCGCACTGATTGCCTGATCGGCGATGGTTCCCTGCTGTCACCTGGACGCTCACTCTGGACCGCTGAACACTTTGCGGAATTGCAGCGTACCTACGTGCAGAACCTCGATGAGGGCGAAGGCAAGTTCTTCGAAAAGCTGAAAGTCCAGCTGTCTGACGCAACCGCTGAAGCGCACTGCCTGATGGCCGAGCTGATCTGGCTACTTTATGCCTTCCAGCGTGGCGATGTCTCTCCTCCGACCAAGGATCGGAAAGTCCGCGAGGTTTGGTCCTGGTCAGGCCAGGATCTGCCACAAGATGTGACAGCCCTGACAGAACAGGTTCTTTACGGTGTCGGCCGGGCTGGCCAAGGGTATAACAACAATAAATGGCGCGAGCTCGTTCTGCTGATTACCGCCATGCAGGATCTCAAATCCAGGCCTGTTGATGAACGTCGACGCCTGCTTGGGGACGGCGGCGCATTTGCCAGTTGGTTCGAGATACAGGTGAACGGCGAGAATCGGCAATTGCGTCATATCCTGCCCTTCCTGCTTTTTCCTGACAGCTTCGAGCGCATCAGCGCCGGCCAGCATAAACGGGATATTCTGGCTGGCTTCGGGGCCACAACCGCAGCCGATACCGGCGCCATGAGCATAGCCAAGCTCGATGACGCACTTCTGACTTTGCGCAAGAGCCTTGAAGCCAAGCATGGTTCACACGTCGATTTCTACGAGGGTGACTTCAGGCCTGTCTGGCAGAAGCCGAAAAAAAAGAAGGCGCACTCGGCAGATAAACTGGATGAAGAAGCCGTCGTGCCATCTCCATCCGGTTTTGAACTGAATACGATCTTCTATGGCCCCCCGGGTACGGGCAAGACGTTCAGCACCGCACAACGCGCCGTCGAGATATGTCTAGGCCAGGCGGCGTCCGATCCGGGTGCAGTGCGCGCGTCCTATGAGCAACTGGTCAGGGACGGGCGCATCGGCTTCGTCACCTTCCATCAAAGCTATACCTACGAAGATTTCGTCGAGGGATTGCGACCCAAGCCTATGGCATCGGGCGCAGGCTTCACGCTCGAACCGGAAGCGGGTGTGCTGAAAGTGATGGCAGAGCGGGCTTCGAAGCAGGCCGGCAACCATGTCCTCATCATTGACGAGATCAATCGCGCCAACATCTCGAAGGTTCTGGGCGAACTCATCACGCTTCTGGAGGCAGACAAGAGACAAGGAGCGCCTGCGGCGATCACCGTCACACTTCCTTATTCCAAAACCGCATTCTCCCTTCCGGCCAATCTGTACATCCTTGGCACGATGAACACGGCCGACAGATCTATCTCGCTGCTGGATACAGCACTGCGTCGGCGTTTCGTGTTTGAGGAACTGCCACCCGATTCTGCAGAACTCGCAGGCATCGAACTCGACGATAGTGCGCTCGATCTTGCAGCCATTCTGGACAACCTCAATCTGCGTATTGTCTATTTCCTGGGAGAGGATGCCCAGATCGGCCACGCCTGGTTTATGGGCGTCAAGATGAAAGCCGAACTCGATCGCGTCATGGCGTTCAAGGTCATCCCGCTGCTGCGTGAGTATTTCCATGACGACATTGAACGGGTTCGCATTGTTCTGGGTGGCGGCGACGGCTTTCTGAATCGAACCCCTATTCCGGTTCCCAAGGGGGCTGAGGGATTTGCTGAAGATCGGTATCGCTATTCCGATATCTTTCGGGAAGAAGGAGCATACCCTGAAGCAGCTTATATGGCTCTTCTGGGACAGGAATAATGCCCAAAAAGAAAAGCCATTACTCTCTGCCGGAATGGTCCTCCCTGCCCATTGGCCCCGACGGAATCAACGAAGGACAAGCCGAGCAACTGCATCTTGCCGCTATCACGGCTGCCCGCAGGCTCGGCGTGGCTGAGAACGGCGTACTGGCGCGCGGCTTTCAGAAGCTGGAAACCAAGCAGGTTTGCGGCATTATTTCCGTTCCAGGGACAAGTTTGGAAATCCTGCCCAAGCTCACCGACGAGGACGGTGAATTGCGAGCAACCCTTGTGCGGATGATTGCGGTCGCCTTCGACATTCCGCTTTCAGAAGGGCAGATCGCGCAGATGGGCACACAGGAGAGCGACCTCCTCGAAGCCTTTATCAATCTGTTTGTCACCCGCCTTGCGGAACAGGCGAAATCCGGTCTGACGCGCGACTATGTGCCTGAGGACGATGTTTTGCCTAAACTGCGAGGGGTGCTCGATGTGAGGCAGCAGATCGTTCGCCGCTCGGTTGATCCTTCCCGTCTGCATTGCCGGTTTGACGAGTTTTCTGAGAACACGCCGCTCAACCGGCTGTTCAAGACCAGCCTGTTGCGCATCATCTCCTTTGTGCGCTCCGAGCCTCTGCGCCGCCGGATCGCCAACCTGACAGGGCGCTTCGCCGACATTCCCGCCAGCCCCGCCCCACTGAGAGAGCGTATCGTTTGGAACCGGATGAATGAGCGCTTTCGTCAGGCGCATATGCTTGCGCGTATGCTGCTGGAAGCAGAGTGGCAAAACACGAGTTCCGGACACGGCGCGGGCATTTCGTTGCTCTTTCCGATGAACCTGCTGTTTGAACGGTATGTTGCCCGCTGGCTGCAACGGGTTCTTCCGCCAGGATCGGTGTCAGTTCAGCGCCGACAGTACACCCTGTTGCAGCATGGGGCCTACCCGTTGATCCCAGACATCGTAATTGACACGCCTAATGGCCCGTTGATCATTGATACGAAATGGAAAGATCTGGGCGAACAGCCCGGCTCTACGCCAAATGTGAGCCAAGCCGATCTTTACCAGCTCGCGTCCTATGGGGCTGCCTACAATGCAAGCCGTGTCATACTTCTCTATCCTGGACGGAAGCGCGCGCCGCCAACGACATGGCACTATACCGCCACAGACCGCAGGGTGGAAATTTGGCAAGTCGATTTGGCACAGGCAAGAAAAAGACAGGATTGGAAGATCATCACTTACGCCATGATCCATTGTAAGGAAGACAGTAATCCTCCCATGGCAGATATTCCGATGATGAGATCAGTTTTGCGATAAGCCTGCAGGCGGCACGATCATTTTTGAAAGAAGTTTATAGACACTGACAATTCACCACTTCAGAAGAAGTTAGAGCCATGTAAACATACTATTTGCATCCACCCGCGTCGGGCTTTTGATGAAATATAACAACAGCACCAACGATTAGACCGCGGCATTATATTTGGGGGCGTGAAAATTGAAGCTACACAATGTGAAGATAGAAAACTTCCGATTGCTGCAGGATGTCGAGATTGGTTTCGAAGATAGAACCACGCTGATCGTGGGGCGAAACAATAGTGGCAAAACATCTATTGCAGAGCTTTTCCGCCGGCTCCTCTCAGAAAAGACTCTCACCTTCCGTCTCGAAGATTTTTCTCTCGGCTGTCACGAGAAGTTCTGGAACGCTTTTGAGGCGCTCAGCGCCGGAGCGGAGGTTTCAGACGTACTGGATACACTTCCCGTCATTCGTGTAATAATTGATGTTTCGTACGACGTTGACATGCCGGACCTTGGAGCATTGGGCGACTGCATCATCGACCTAAATCCAGATTGTACATATGCGCGTCTTGTCCTGACTTTTGGCCCTCGACCCGACGCAACTACATTTCTCTTCGCCGATCTCCCTGCATCAGAAGAAGATGCAGAGGTTGCCAGAAGTGCGCTTTTCCGTGCTCTGGGAGCGCGGGTTTCTGCCGCCTACATCTCGACTTTAGAAGCGATTGATCCTAACGATCCCACGAATAGGAAGCCTCTCGAAACGAAAGTGCTCACTTCTATAGTACAAGGCGGCTTCATCAATGCGCAACGTGGATTGGGTGATGACACGAAACGCGAACGAGATGTTCTTGGAAAAGTCGTAGAAATACTTTTTCAGTCGGCACTAAGCGATCCGATCGACCCTGAAAAACGGACTACCGCCGAGCAGTTGAAAATCGCTGTCGAAGACATTCAAAGCGATCTGCACAGCGACTTCAATGTCAAGCTTACATCGCTGCTGCCCACCTTCGAACTGTTCGGCTACCCCGGACTGGCTGATCCAGGACTCATCACTGAGACGAGCTTTGACGTCGAGAGATTGCTAAGCGATCACACCAAGGTCCGTTATGTCGGGAAGAACGGGATAACACTTCCCGAAACCTACAATGGTCTCGGCGTGCGTAATCTCGTCTTCATGCTGCTGCAACTCTTGCGCTTCTTTCGTGAGTATCAGGCAACACCGACGGCGGCTGGAGTGCATCTAATATTCATCGAAGAGCCGGAAGCGCACCTTCATCCCCAGATGCAGGAGGTATTCATTCGGCAACTCGATCAGATCACGAATGCTTTCGTCACTCAATTGAACGATAATCACCCTTGGCCCGTCCAGTTTGTCGTTACGACCCATTCGCCGCACATGGCTAACGAGGCCCGCTTTGAATCCATGCGCTATTTCCTGTCGAAAGCGGACGAAAATGGCGTCCGGCGGACCATCATCAAAGATCTTCGCCGGGGCATGGGAGCTGCGCCCGAGCCTGATCGGGAGTTTCTACATCAGTATCTGACGCTCACCCGTTGCGATCTGTTCTTTGCCGATAAGGCCGTCCTGATCGAGGGCACGTCGGAACGCCTCCTCCTTCCGACAATGATTCGAAAAACGGACAATGCGGCACCTGGAGCACCGCAGCTCGGCAGTCAATACCTCACCGTCATGGAAGTAGGTGGAGCCTATGCTCACCGCTTCTTCGATTTGCTGACGTTCCTCGAACTCCGCACATTGATTATCACGGACATAGATGCGGTTCGTCCCAATGCAAACAACAAGCGCGAGGCCGTACCTGTCGCCCAAGGACAATTCACGAGCAACGGTTGCCTAAAAGCATTGTACGGTGCCGATATATCTCCGGCAGCCTTGCTCATCAAAACACCAGACGAGAAGATTACCAATGGCAGGCGCATCGCGTACCAGATTCCAGAGCAGGATGGTGGAGCGTGCGGGCGGAGCTTCGAAGACGCGTTCATAATCGCGAACCCTGGCCTTTTCGCGCTTGGAGAGGAAGATGTTGCAACGGCGGCGTATGACCTCGCTGCGGAACAGAAAAAGTCCGCCTTTGCTCTGCAATACGCGATCACAAACACCGAGTGGAGTGTTCCCCGTTACATCTCTGAAGGTTTGAGATGGTTGGCACAGGGTAATCCCGCCCCTGTGCCTCCCCCGGGGGCCGTAGCGGTCGAAATTCTCGCCGAAGCTGCCGGGGTCGAGATCGCCCCGATCCAGGGAGGCGAACATGGCTGAGGGACAAGAAAGCCCCGCAGATGCCGCTGGTCGCATTGCTCTGGAACGCATGTTCGCTTGCCTGGATGAAGGACGCAGCTTTCGTCTAGAGGCGGGCGCCGGAGCTGGGAAAACCTATTCTCTTGAGAGAGCACTTCGCAGATTGATTGAAAAGCAAGGCTCCGCGTTGCTGCGGCAGCGCCAACAGATCGGCTGCATCACCTACACCAACGTCGCCAAGGACGAGATCATTGCCAGAACGAACGCGCACCCTGCGGTGAGACCCGAAACCGTGCACGGTTTTTGCTGGTCAGTCCTTCAGGATTTTCAGCCTACGCTTCGTGAACTGGTTCCCGGGTTGCCGACATGGGAAGAGCGGCTTGCGGAAGCCGGCGGCGTCGGTCATCGTCGTATTCATTATGAACTTGGCTACCCCGGCGTGACAGACGATCAGGTTTCACTTCGCCATGAAGATGTATTGTCGCTGATGAATCAGGCGATGAGTCGCCCCAAGTTTCGTCGGGTTCTGACTTCACGATATCCCATTCTGCTTATCGACGAATATCAGGACACGGATGCCGGATTCGTTGATGCGTTGAAAGAGTGGTTTCTTGATCGAGGTGAAGGCCCCTTGATTGGTCTTTTCGGGGACCACTGGCAGAAGATTTACGGCGAGGGATGTGGGCTGGTGGAACACCAGGCACTGGAGGTTATAGACAAGCAAGCGAACTTCCGGTCCGTCGATGCGATTGTGCAGGTCCTCAACCGTATGCGTCCAGACTTGCCGCAGATGGTTAGCGATCCCGCTGCACAGGGTGAGACCCGTGTATTTCATACAAATAACTGGGCGGGGCAGCGACGAACCGGACAGGGAGGCGGCCACTGGAAAGATGATACCAGTCCCGAGGCAGCTCGTGCTTACTTTCAGCATGTGAAGGATCGGCTGGCAGCGGAGGGCTGGGATCTATCGGTAGAGAAAACAAAAATACTGATGCTCAGCCACAGTATCCTTGCTCGGGAGCAAGGATACGAGAACATTCGGAGCATTTATGGCCAGTTCAACGATCCTTGGTTGAAGAAGGATGATCCTCACATCAAGTTTCTTGCGGACCAGCTGGAACCCGCCTGCGCTGCGTTCGAGGCCAACCGGTATGGGGAAATGTTCGAGGCATTCGGGTCTGGCATGCCGCGCATCCGTCGTCATGAAGACAAGATCGCCTGGACCAATGGTATGAACGTCCTCATTGCGTTGCGGCAGACTGGAACGATTGGCGAGATAATCGACTTCATCGCCGCCCAGCCGCACATGCGGCTGCCGGCCGCTGTGGAACAACGCGAAGCGAAGCTCGCTGAAGTCGGAGATGAACCCGTAGAAGGGGAATCCCGCCGGATCACCCAGCTTAGAAAGCTACGGACGGTTCACTATACGGAATTGATAGCGTTGGATCGTTTCATCGACGGGCACACGCCATTTGCTACGAAGCACGGCGTGAAGGGCGCGGAGTTCGAGAATGTTCTGGTGATCGTGGGACGTGGCTGGAACAAATACAACTTTGTACAGACCCTAGAATGGATGGATGCAGCGCCTCCTGCTGACAAACAGGAGTTCTTCGAGAACAATCGGAATTTGTTCTATGTTGCATGTTCACGCCCCAAGGTGCGCCTAGCTTTGCTTTTTACTCAACTCGTGAGCCCCGCTGCGATGATGAAAATCACTGATTTGTTTGGAGAAGATAATGTCGTCCCCTTGCCGCCGAATCCACAGGTCGCGGAAGCAGCAGGAGTGGACTGAACTGAGAGCGACACGAAATACTTGAAATGGGCTGGGAGCTCATGGGCAGTCCTCCCTGTTCAACAAGTTGCAGAAGTAAAATTCACGCAGGGATCGGAACTGCTTTCGCTAGGATAACATCTGCGGCAGACAGTCCATACAATGTGCTGACACGGTCTTCAATCTGCTCGCGTAATGCGGTCGCATTGCGCTCGTAAATCGTTTTTTGGCGGGGCGTTCGCGCCGCTAGCACGGCATCGTTGGCGTCGATCAACTGGAGAACCAGCGTTTCAATCTCGGTGCGCTGAATCGGAGTCGCCGGCGGAATCGGCAGATGCTCGATGAACTGCTTGCCGTGAGAATAGTAACCGCCCCGGAAGGGGCTTGTATGCGTCCTGACCATCGCTTCGCTCAGGGGATGATGCAGCACCGCCAGTAGGAAGAAATTGCTTTCCGGTGCGCCGTCCTGTGGACGGATCAGGTAATACGGGCCGTTCCCGCCGCCAGTCATCATGATGTTACTCTCGTCGTAAGCATATCGGGCTTCGAGCGAGAGAATGGGCAGGATGATCTTCGGGCTGTCGAACTTTGTCAGGCTTTGGGAGCGGCCAAATTGGTAGAATTGCCGATCAGCGGCGGTGCCGCCGACGACATTGCGGCGTTCCAGCTCGGCTTGTCGGGCCGTCAGATATGCGAAGCATACCGGAAAAAGCCGTGCCATGTCTGCCGGCTGGATCAACCGGGCCATGGTGCGAGTGCCGTTGTGGCCGATCTCATAGGGGAAGATCATCCATGCGTTCGCTTCGGCACGCGTGTAGGGGTGGAGCCTAGCATCATGCAGGCAGGGCCGGAGAATGCCGCGCTCGATCGGCCAATCCCGGCCGTCCCACCGTAGCGTCACTGTGTCGGCCGTCTCAGCCACCGCGCGGTAAATATAGATCGGGTCGGCGCTGGTCTGGACGCCTACGAAGATTTCCGCCGCATTCCCCAGCTCGCGGCCGCAGGCCGCCCGCACACGCGCAAATAGCGCGCGCGTGTCGTCGTCCGCGAACTGCCAAGGATCATCCGTCAGCTCTTCCGCCGGCAGCACATTCCTGGGACCGGGCGTCCCGTAGCGCCACGGCTCCAGAGCGTCGACACGCTCCACCGTCACATCAGCCTTGCCCTGCCGGTCGAGGATTAGCAGGCAGGTGTAATTAGCCGCCTGCCGCCCGAAGACCTGCTGCACGCCGAAATGCACTATTTCCTCAAGGACGTGACCGGCCGTCACCAGGCGGCGGAGCGCCCGCCCAGCATGAATCGTCATGAACTTGTGCGGGATGATGAAGCCAAGCCGCCCATCCGGCCGGACAAGAGACAAGGACCGCTCTATAAACAGCGCATACTTGTCGAAATTGTCCTGCCGCGCCGTCGTGTAGGGCGAGGCCGCGTTCTGATAGAAAGCGGCCTCTTCCGGGGAATACGCCTGCATGTTTTGGATGCGGATATAGGGCGGGTTCCCTACGATCACGTCGAATCCGTCACGTGCAGTTTCGACGGGGAACTCGTCGGCCCACGAGAACGGATTGACCTTCTCCAGCAGCCGGGCGGGCAGAGCTCCCCGCGCGGCCGTCCATTCCGCTTGACTGACTAGGCTGTTGCCCGCCCGCAGCGTTCCTTCCAGCTCCGGCAGGGCCGGCGTGCCGGTGCGCTCGACGTAATCGCGCAAGCCGGCCGCGCCTTCGTCCTCGATCAGCTTCAGAAGGAGGCTGAATCGGGCCACCTCTACGGCATTTGCATCAATGTCCACGCCTCGGACATGGGCCAGCAGAATGCGGCGCTTTTCCTCGAAGGTGAGCCGCCACAGTCCTGCCCCGGCTTCGTAGATCGTCCGTCCGACATGCGCCGCGCGGTCGTTGGCCTGATACCAAGCCAGATAATGGTCGTTCAGGAACTCGAACACCGAGAGCAGGAAGATGCCGGAGCCACAGCAAATGTCGGCAACCGTGAAGACCGCGAGATCGGTCGGGGCCTTGCCGGCGAGATGCGGACCAAGCGTGCGCTGAACGATGGCATCAACGATATAACGGGGCGTCGGCACCACGCCGCCGCTTTCCCGGACTTCCGGCTTGCTGGTGATATCGACTGCGCCGGCAGCGTCGATCGTGATGATCTCGCCCAGGAACTGCTCGTAAATTTCACCAAGCACTTCGGTTTCGACGACGGCGAAGGTGTATGGGCTCTGCGGATAATATAACTCGTTAATGATCCCACTCAGCACATCATCGCTGATGCGGACGCCTAACCGGGCGTCGTCGAGAAGCCGGAACAGGCCGGAATCATAGAAGGCATCCGCTCGCCGCAGCTCCGCCAGTAAGGCATTGAAACTGCCGTCACCGGCGGCGAGGTCGCGTAGGGTTTCATAGCGTTCAATGTCGCGATCTTCACAGATACGCAGGAATACGATCCGCAAAAGAAAAAGCTGCACCGCATACGTAAGCTCTTCCGGCAAGAGGCCGGGCGTGTTGCGGTGAATGTCCTGCGCCAGCCGTTCGCGCCAGGAACGCACTTGCCGGAGGAAGAAATCGTCGAACTGTTCCGCCCCATGGCGCGTCACATCAACAGAGAAACGCCGGTCGAAATCACCCGAGTAGACCGCCGCGCGGGAGAGCAGCGGCCACAGCTCGTCAAAGCGAGCCTCGAACTCGTCGTAGCGCACCAGCAGAATGCGCGCGACATTCGCTTCGTCGGCCAGGTCGGGCTTGGGCTTACAGTCATAAACCGCAAGTTGATGGAAGTTGGTCAGCACCGCGATCGGCAGGCTGGCGGAATATCCGTAACGCCGCGTCTGAAACGCCGCGTCCCGGTTGCGGTCGATATGGATGCTCGGCTTTTTGGCTTCGACGAAAAGCTTGCGTTGGCGAGCAAGGCGCAGTTCATAGTCCGGCTTCTTGGAGAGCCGCTCTTCGCCAACCTCAACCGTGGCCTCTTCAATTACTTCCCGCAGGCCAAGAGGCTGGCCAGCTGCATTGTGCACGTCCCATCCGAACGCCGCGAGTAATGGCGTGATGAAGTCGGTGCGGGCCTGCGTCTCGTTATAGACAGCGCGCAGATAGTCTGCTTCGTTGCGCCTGAAGCTCTGAACCAGCTCGCCGACCCGAGCACGCGCGGCTGCCTTCAGGTCTGGACTAGTCATGTCGCCTGTTTCCGCGTACCGCGCCGGCGCGAATTGCGACGGTCCCTCATCTGTGTCCAAACGCTTTTCAGAAGGTCGCAGTCTGCGGCGCTCAGGCCCATATGCTCGCGTAAGATAATTTGCGCGTTTTCCTCAAGCACCGCGTCCAAACGTCCGGCGCGGACAAGTTGATCGACGTCTTTAAGCGGCATGGCGCCGTTGAGCTTCGTCGGCATCAATAGCCGCTCGGCTTCGGTCGGTTCCAGCTCCAATACGCCGCCGCCATAGCTACGCCCCTCGATCTCGGCCGAAGCGGCTGTAAGCCATGTATAGGTATTGGCGATCACCCGCTCCGGCTTCGCACCATGGCTGCGCATCCGGTGGATTGTGTCGGTGGAGGTCGCCCCTGAAGCATTCAACACCATGCGCGGAAAGTCATAAATTTGCCGGAAGGCAAAGCCATCCGGCACCCAAACAGAAGGCACCAGATACCACGGTTTGCGGATTGAGCACTTGTATCCCTTGTGGAACTCCTTCCGTTCGCCATCCTCAATGTATTGCCGTAGCTTCGCACTCAATTCGCTGGCCTGTGCCGCGCTGATATTGAGCAGATGCACGCGGTTTCCATCGGCGGCAAGGGATCTCCAATCGGCCTTGCCCAGCTGGCTTCCTTTGAGCTGTACGGAACGCGACACTAAAGGTGTCGTGTAGCCTTCAAGACCGAAGTCTTTGACCTGATCAGTTGAAAGTACAAAAAACTCATTCTTACCCGTGACCACACCCACGTCGATACTTGCGTGTGCGGACATGGAGGAGGTGATTTCCGCATCGCGTAGCTCACGCATGAAAGAAATCTGCCGGTTGTCTAGGAAGTATTTCAGCCACTTCTCACTGTCATGGCGCATGATCTTCGGTTCGGCGCGATCGAGCAGCAGGGCGGGCCTGATGTCGGTGATGTCGGCCACCGTCTCCGCCGCCGTCAGCGCGACCCGGCAGGTGTTGTCTTCGGTTGCTGCGGCCAGTGCGCCATCTGCCAGCAGCAGCACAACCTCCTGTTCAGCGTTCTCAAAGAACAGCTCGTTGCAGGCGATAACGTCGATACGCTCGAAATGATCTGTCAGGTACGACCGGAGTTGAGCAGCATAGGTGACTTGTAGAATTTCCGCCGGCAGGACGAGCGCCAAGCGGCCACCCGGTTTTAGGCTGGCCGTCGCCGCAACGACGAACGGCACCCAGATGTTGGTCAGACGGTTCGGTTTCAGCCCCTGATCGCCCATGATCGTCATGGCGCGGGCGCGGTGCGGTTCGGGGAAAGACTGATAACGAATAAAGGGAGGATTGCCCACGATCACGTCGAAAGCGGGTTGATCGGTTCCCTGCCACCAACCGAAGAAATCCGAGTTGCAAACGATTTTGTCCGCGGCTTTTCCGAGATCGGGGCGCAGGCGTTCCGTCGCCGCGCGCGCTTCTGCGGTGACGATCTCAACACCGGTGAGGTGATGTGGAATCTTCGCAGGTGTCACGCCCAACGACAAAAGTCTCTGGGCGGCTGCTTCCAAGAAAGCGCCATCACCGCAGCTCGGCTCCAGTACGGTGTCATCAGCAGACTGGATCGCCCATTCACAAAGCCACGCTGCGACCTGTGCAGACGTGTAGTACCCACCTCGCAACTTGTCTTTGTCTAGGTCAGCAAAGCGACCGCGCGGTGACACTGTAGAGGCGGCAACCTTTGACTTAGGAGCGCGGGGTTTGGTGGTGCGAGCGGAAGTCATTCTTTCCCCATATGAAGCAGAGGCATGTCTTCCTTGAGGAGACGGTCAACCGCTTCGCGGACGACCCATGCTACTGATACTCGATTCTTGCGGGCAATCTCGTTTAGCTCCCTATGCTGCTCCGCTGTCAGGCTGACTGACAGGCGATGGGCCGACTTGTCATCGTGGACATGTGGTGCCTTTTGCATAGCAGCTCTAATGTGATTTGCCTTTGCACCACCTTGCACCACATCGGTGCAAGACGCAACACCGCTCGCGAGGCATAGAGATACAAATAGCGGAGCATCCGGAATCGAACACGGCGAGACTGTCGGTGTCTAACCCGTCCCTTTTCCGCGCCAAGGCATCCTATTCACCGCACACGGGTACCCGAGCCCTTCCCTGCAATGACATTCCACGCTTCCATTGCCCCAGCCCCTTTCCGGGCGCGGGATTTTGGAGACGATGGCGGTCAAGCGGAGCAGGATCAATATCGAGGTTACAGCCTCGACCGGACCGGAAACGATCCGGCACGATCCTGCGCGCAAAGACGCTGCCTTGATGTCGCTGGCTCGCCTGATCGGTCGCCAGATCGCCCGTGAGCAGTTCGAGCGCAAACTGGCAGCGGAACGCAAAGCTCAACGCCATCTGGCGTAGCTGACTTGCAAATCCCCTTGCATTTATACGTATAACACGTATTATTTACGCAGACCTATTCTCCCGGAGTCTGCGATGCCGACCACCACCTCCCTCGAATTTCAGCGCAAGTTCGGACAGTATCTGAACGAGTCTCACCGTGAGCCGGTAGAGATCACGCGACATGGCCGGCGCGAGTTTGTGCTGATGTCGGCCGCTCAATATGACGAACTGCTGTCAGCCGCGCATCGCAGCGGCAAGGCCGTCGAAGCCGCCTCCGAACCTGAACAGAATTAAGATACCTCCCCCGACACGGAGCTTGAAAGGACTGCCTATATGACCCGCGTTGCGCTCTATGCCCGATATTCTTCCGACAACCAGCGCGAGGCGTCGATCGAGGACCAGTTGCGTATCTGCCGCGAGCAGGCGAAGCGCGAGAAGTGGAAGATCGTCGGAACCTACAAGGATGCTGGCATCTCCGGCGCGAGCATGATCCTGCGCCCCGGCATCCAGTCGCTCCTTCAGGATGCGCAAGCTGGCCAGTTTGACATTGTGATGGCAGAGGCACTGGATCGCATCAGCCGCGACCAGGCTGATGTCGCTACCTTCTACAAGCACCTCAAGTTTGCTGGTGTTCCGATTGTCACACTGTCCGAGGGCGAGATCAGCGAGCTTCATGTCGGCCTCAAGGGCACGATGAACGCACTGTTCCTGAAAGACCTTGCCGCCAAAACCCATCGCGGCATCCGTGGCCGCGTCGAGGACGGCAAGTCAGGCGGCGGCCTGTGCTTTGGCTACAATGTCGTCAAGCAGCTCGATGCGCGCGGTGATCCCATTCGCGGCGACCGGGAAATCAACGAAGCCGAGGCGAATGTTGTCCGTCGCATCTTCCGCGAGTTTGCCGCTGGCATCGGCCCGCGCACCATCGCTCGTACCTTGAACGAGGAAGGTGTCCGTGGTCCGGCTGGGAAGCTCTGGAGCGACACCACCATCCGGGGCCATGTGAAGCGCGGCACGGGGCTGGTGAATAATGAACTTTATATCGGTCGTCTGATCTGGAACCGGCTTCGCTACATCAAAGATCCATCGACCGGAAAGCGCGTCTCACGCCTGAACCCGGAATCGGAATGGATCATCAAGGATGTGCCGGAGCTGCGCATTGTCGATGACGAACTCTGGCAGTCCGTTCGTGTCCGGCAGGACGAGATCGCCGAGAAGTTTGCCAACGTCACCGAAGCCGTGCGAAAGCACCACAAAAAGAACCGCCTGAACGGCACACGTCGGCCGAAGTCCCTTCTGTCCGGCCTGGTCTTCTGTGGCTGCTGCGGAGGCCCCTACTCGCTTCGCGGCGCTGATCGGTTTGCCTGCTCGAACCACATCAGCAAGGGCGCCTGTTCAAACAGCCGCACGATCCCGCGTGAGGAACTGGAAGCCCGCGTGCTGTCCGGTCTGAAGGATCGCATGATGGCGCCTGAGATCGTTGAGGAGGCGATGCGCGCTTATGCCGAAGAGACCAACCGGCTGAACCGGGAACGCCGCTCCAGCGGTGATGCCTGGAAAGCAGAACTGGTCAAGACCGAGAAGCAGATCCGCGGCATCATCGAGGCGATCAAGGCTGGCATGTTCCATGAGAGCATGAAGGCTGAGATGGACACGCTGGAGGCGCGAAAAACCGAACTGAACACCCTGTTGGCCGACGCGCCAGAGGACACACCGGACATTCTGCCGAGCGCCTCGGCGATCTATGCGAAGAAGGTTTCTGCCCTGACGAAGGCGCTCAATCGCAAGGAAGAGCGCCAGGAAGCGGCAGAGACTTTACGTGGGTTGATCGAGAAGATTTCGCTCACACCGGGGCCGGAACGTGGCGAGATTTACGCGACACTGCACGGTGAACTGGGCGCGATCCTCAATTGGACGGAGCGGCAAGCCATTGGAAAGGCTGCAAAAACAACAAAACCCGCAGCGGATGCTACGGGTTTGTCGTTATCAGTGGTTGCGGGGACAGGATTTGAACCTGCGACCTTCAGGTTATGAGCCCATAATCCTGAAATTTCAATAACTTAGCAATATCAATAGCTTACGCAACAAGCCTTTGATTTGACGGAATTTTTACCCCCGCACCAAGCAGCATTGGCACGGATTCATGCGCAAAACAGGCGCGAATCCCGCAGTCGCAGGTTGATGTGGCGTTGATGTAGCTTGGCATCCTGCCTCGTTGCTCATGATCGTAAACCGGCACAAAATGCCGACGAGGGCCGTTGCGGACGCTCAAAGCACACCTCGCCAGCCTGCAGAGGGACCGGGATCTGCGATCCCGTCGTGTTCTCATGGCTCGTTATTATCTTCTTCATAGGCAGACCAACTATCCTCAGGAGCATAATATTCGGCGGCATCGTATATCTGCGTCTTCTTGTAGCGATCACTCAGGCCTATGGCGGCAAGTCGCGACAAGCCAGAAATCTTAAGACGACAGGCAATGCACTCGAACTGATTTGGAAGATACTCTTGGGTTTCAATGATTTCTCCCTCTTCGAGTTTTTGGTTCGGCGGCGCAACCGGCTCGCCGGCAACCAAAGCAGTTGACGCACAAGATGGGCAGGCAACCCGATGACCATTATGGCGCGACGCCCATACCTCCGCTTGGGCCCGAAGCGACTCGCGCTCATCCTTCGCCTTTGCCTCCCAGACCTTCTTGTGGGCATCAACCTCACCCTTCACGGCCTTCGCACCATCGTCGGCGGCTGCCTCTATCAACTGCTTCGCAACTCTGGCCTCGTCATCACCCACGAAATCGGCAAGGGTTGCGCCGATCGAAGCGAGAAGAACTTGGCAGCATTGATAGAATCGCGGCTGCCAAGTCGATCCCTTAACACCATCAAAGGCGAGCTCGCCGGAATGCAGCTCCGCATTGCGCATACCAGTATGGATAATGCCAAAGCTCTCATGCTCTTTGGTAAACTCGGGCACGATAGCTAATAAACGTCTAAACACTTCGGTGATCGTGATCGATTTGGGTGAAAATTTCTCCTCTACCGGGGTGAAGCCGAGGGCGTGGTAGAGGCTTGACCAATTTCTGTCGGTGTCAGCAAGAAGCGCGGGACTAACATTGGCAAGAGCCGCGCGCGCAAGAAATTCAAGTGCAAGGCTCGACCAAAGCGCATATTCCCACTCATCGCTATTGAACGCACTCATATGCTGAATGTAGCGCTCTGCCTTCATATAAAGTGCTTCGGGATCACAGGTTGGTGGCGTCGCTCCTGGTTTGACCGTCTGCTTCAATGGATGGCCTCCAAATACACACGCTGGATGGACCGATCCTCGCGGTCCGGCGATATCGGAGCTCTAGCATGCAACATCCGCCAATTGTCAATTACGAGCGTATCGCCTGGACGTACCAACGCGATTCCTCGGTATTCGGCAGCTCTGAGCCATTCGCGTATCAAGCCGTCGGCCGTATCGCCGATCCTGCTTGCCGGTTTGAGGAATAGCTCGTCCCATCGAAGTCGATCCACACCCTCTATATCTACCTCGTAAAGGCGCAGTAGATCGTATGTTCCATTCCTTGGTCGGCGTGGCTTAAAAATTGCACGAGCCAGAATATCTTTGCTCACAGAGTTCACAAGTACACGTCCGTCAATCATCAACGTCGGAACATCCAGATAGCCAATCTGACACCGCAACAAGAGATATCGAGGCGGAACACGCCAATGAGCTAAATCTGTGTGAAACGGAAAACGGCCAAAGCCGAAGTTACCGCTATAGGTATTGGGTGCAGCTTTTGCCTGTGGCTTCAGGGTTTGCACCAGCCCCCCCTCCCACGGCGTCAACGGCACCCCTAGAGAGCTCGCCACCTCAAGGGTGCTCGCCGCCGACTCAAACTCCGAGAACAACACGTAACCTTGGTCGTCAATTTTTCTTCTGAAGTCAGGGTGATTCACTTTTGGCTGGACCTCCCGAGGGCGGTTTTGTGGCAGATGACTGCTGCATCCTCTCAACTCTGCGCCAGATTGGCCAATATTTTGTTCATCAAGACCGGTTGATACGTTGCCCATTTGCGGTGTCGGTCGCATTTGTGCATCTGCACACCAATCGCAAAAGTTGGTCTTCATGGCGAACGAAATACCTAGAAACGGTTACAGGGCCAGCTTTCGTTACGCCGATCATACGCAATCGGCCCCTACAACCATTACCTCCGCAACTCCTTCAGCCCCAATTCCTCCCACATCCAGCCGAAATCGTATTCTGCAATCGGGTCGTCTGCGTGACGGGCACTGCCGTTCTCCAGATATTTCAGCCACTCGACGACCTTCTTCCGCCCGGCCGCGGTGCGGACGGCCGCGCGCGGGGATTTT
Organism: Paracoccus aerodenitrificans; assembly: GCF_027913215.1. Classification (GTDB taxonomy): domain Bacteria; phylum Pseudomonadota; class Alphaproteobacteria; order Rhodobacterales; family Rhodobacteraceae; genus Paracoccus; species Paracoccus aerodenitrificans. Next base: position 752,403 of record NZ_CP115784.1, on the reverse strand, counting down.
CCGCCCAAGGCGGGGATCGGCGCGTCCAGGGTCTCGCCGTAATGGCGGTCCAGATGTTCCTGCATCAGTTGCCGGGCGATTTCGGGCGGGATCTCGTCGGCACCTGCCTGCGGCTCGAGGCCGCGATGTTCATTGCGCATCTGCTCCACCGTCCGGATCGAGGTCAGCGGGCGCTTCAGCAGATCCCCGCAGGCTTCCGCTACCAGCGCCTCGATCATGGCCGCACGCGTGGCCGAATTCACATTGACCAGCAGCGCCTTGCCCTTCAGCTCCAGCGTGCCCAGCATCGTGGCCCCATCCATCTGCGTGTCCAGCATCAGGCCACCACCCGCCTGTCCGCCCCTGCCCTTGCGCGCTGCCAGCCAGTTCCAGAACTTCGGCCCTTCGGGCATGAAACCCTTCACCCCTTCCAGCCGTTCAGCGACCGCCTTCTGCGTCACGCCGCTGGCCAGCGGAAAGCGCAGATCATGGAACTGCACATCGTCACCATCGGAATTGCTGAGCTGGATCTCCGCCGGACTGAGCGCGCGGTCGAGCTCGGTGAACAGCCAGGCGGCGGTGAAGATCGGCGCGCAGCCCAGCAACTGTTCACGGCTCAGCCGCAACGCATCACGCTTCTTCAGCTTCAGCGCATCGCGCAGCCCCTCGAACAGGAACTCCACCGTCTCGGTCCGGAACGGCAGCAGCGCGCCCGAGATGACATGGTGATCGCGCTCGGCCACCACCCGCACGGCAATCCGATCCCATTGCTTCAGCGTGCGGCTGGCGGATTTTTCGCGCACGGTGACAGGATCGGCATCTGTCAGCAGATCGCGTAGCGCCATCGATGTGCCGGGTTGGACATCGCTGACCTCGTAGAGGCTGACCGGCGTGTCGCGCAGCGCCGCGAAATAGTCCCGGTTCAGCGCCGTTTCCTTCCAGCCCCGGCGCTTCAGGTACAGATCGACAATATTGCCGTCCTCATAGCGGCAGGACAGGAAGTCCTCGAAGCCGCAACCCCAGAGCACGCCCGACCATTGCTCGCCCAGAAGATCGACCAGCCCGTCATTGTCGATTTCGAACTCTTCCAGCGCCGGCATCAGATGTTCGGCGACCACCTCCTGCAGCCGCTCACGCCAGTCGCCCTCCCGGCCGATGAAGGTGAGCAGATCGGAAATGTCGTTACGCTCGGCCATGATTTTCTCCGCCTGTGACTGCCCCGCTTCTAGCCCGACAGAGGCATCCGATGCCACCGCCGAAACGCCCCTCCAAACCACATCGCGGCAGCATCCGCGTGGTTGCACGGCGACGCATGTTCTTGACTTGTTCTCGCCGGTCGGACAGTGCACAACCACGCGCAAGAGGAGAATCAAGCTCAACCAGAAGCATAGCAGCCTCATCGGAATATAGCTCAGGGACTGGAAATCGGGCGCAAGGAAGCGCCCTGCCCTCAATGCCGCCAATTCCACTTCCCCCGCACCTTCGGGCGCGGGCTGCACCGGGTTTGAGCGACGGCGATCCTCAGCAGAAACGGAGAGGATAAGATCATGGCCCTGCCGCCGCGCACGCATTACACCCTGCACGAAGTCACCGCCCGCTGGGGTTGCAATATCGCCGATATCGCCGGCTGGGCGGATGCGGGCCGGTTCCGGGTCATGACGGGCATCGCGGTGGTGCATTGTGGTAGCGAGACCGTGGCGGGCAAGGTCGTCTTGTCGCCGATGGAACTACTGCCGCTGTTTCGCCGCTGCGGTACAGGCCCCACGGAAGGCGTCATGCGCCGCATCCAACCCATCGACCGGGAAGACTGGCTGCTGATCACGGATCCCGTGGGAGGGGTGTCGGTGACCATCGCCGACATGCTGATCCTGGCCGAGGAAGTTCACGCCTTCGAAGACGAGAACGACATGGTGCGACGCGTGGCATCCGGACCAGGCGCGGCGACGCCATATGACTGGGAGGGGATGAATGTCGCATTGATCACACGGATTCACGATCAGGGGCTGCCACCGACACAGGCCGAGTTGATCGCCGAGATGCAGGATTGGTTTGCCGATCAAACCGATGGCGAGCGGATTCCCGACGGCCGTAGCATCCGGCGGCGGGTCACGCCGGTCTGGAAGGCGCTGCGACGCGAGGAAGCGTGACGATCGCCACCGAAGCGGGACGGATCAGGCAGATCGCCGATCTTTTGCCGCGCTGGCATCATGCACCAGCCGGGGCTTCGGCTGGAAGGCGCTGGCCACGGCATCGACCCCGGCGCGCAGGGGCGAACCCATCAAGTGGGCGTAGCGCAAAGTCGTCTGCATCTGGCTGTGGCCCAACAGTTTGCCGATCATTTCCAGCGAGGCGCCCCCGCTGACCAGCAGCGAGGCGAAGGTGTGGCGCACATCGTGGATGCGGACATCGTCGAGCCCGCAGTCCTTCTGCACCCGCGCCCAGAAGCGGCGCACCTCCTGCACCGGCTGGCCGGGCGTGTCACCCGGAAAGAGCCAGGGCACGCCCTTCGGCACCAGCATCAGCCGCTGACGGACGATGGCGGCGGTCTCGTCGGAGATCGGCACCCGATGGGCTCGGCGCTGTTTCGTCATCGCGGGCGGTTTCGACCAGCTCATTTGTTCGAGATTGAACTGTTCGAACCGGGACTGCCGCACCTCGCCCAAACGGGCACCGGTCAGCATGCAGAGCCGGATGATATCAGCCGCGCGCCGGTCCTCGGCCGCATCCAGCGCCGCAGCCAGCTTGGCGATTTCCTCCTTCGACAGGAACCTCTCGCGCGGGGTTTCCATGCGGCGATGAAAGCGCTGGGCGGGATTGTCCCCGCACCAGCCCCATTGCACCGCCAGCGTGAACATCTTTCGCAATATCTCTCCGACCCGGTTGGCACGGACCGGCGTCGGTTTCGGCCCCTGAAGCTTGCGCGCCCGGTTGTTCGGCTTTGCCTTGTGCGGCCTTGCCCGACCTTCGGCGATCTGCGTCAACAGCCTGTCGACATCGCTCTGGGTGATTTCCGACACCAGTTTGCGACCCCAGCGAGGGGCGACAAGTTTCGCCATGACCGAGCGCTGATCGGCCTGACTGCGCTCCGACAGTTTCGGCAGATGCTCGGCGCAGTAGCGTTCGATCAGATCGTCGACGCGGGGTGCCTCGCGCTTTTCCTCACGCATGGCCAGCGGATCGGCCCCGGCATCGATCTCGCGGCGGAGCTCCCTCGCCCGCTCCCGCGCCGCCGAGACCGACCAGTCGGGCCAGCGGCCAAAGGTCATCCGGCGCTGTCGCCCGGCGTGGCGGTAATCCAGCGTGAAGGCTCGCCCGCCGCCGCGATAGATGCAGACGGCGAAGCCGCGCATTTCGGAATCAAAAATCTGGTAGTCCCGCCCCAGCACGGGCTCGGCCTCGCGCAGGATCTTTTCGGTCAGTTTGATGCGCTCGGGCATGGTCGTTCGGTCCTTCTGGCACCCGACATGAAGCGTGGTTCCGCGGCTCTATCAAGCAGAGCATGGAAGCACGGGTGGCAGCGAGGCGGAGAGTGGCATAAACGTCGCCATCACCGCGCCACCCCTTGTTTTGCTGTGGTTTACGGCGCTGGGCCGCGTTCTGCGCGCCTGTCACATCTGCCCGCGACAGGGCCTCCATCACCGGAATCGCCATCAAGAACAGGCCTTTTCTCGGGATCGGCAGACTCGATTTTTTAAATCCTGAATGATTTCAATGAGTGGCGCGGTGCCGTGTCGGATGCCACCCCCTTTTCGCCCGCCAATGCCGGTCAATACCCGCATTTCCGGCTGTTCGCGGGTGTGTGCCGCTTTGGCGTCAATCCGGCGGTGATCACCGGTCGCCGCCACCCAGCCCAGCTACATCCCTCTGAACCCCTCAATCCCAGCAAAACATGGGGTGGCACGCATGCGGAAATCTTCGCGCCACTCTCCGCCTCGCCGCCACCCCCCGGCATCTGCGCTCAATCGCCTCCACAGCAATGATGGAGACCCCGATGCCGCATCTCGGATCGATGCCGGAACCGACCGCAAAACCCCGCACGCTGATGGGTGGCTGGATCAGCCGCCTGGACCTCGCCATGGAACTCGGCCTCTCGGTCGACACGCTGCGCCGCTGGGAGGCGCAGCGGATGGGCCCACCCTGCGTCCGTGCCGGCCGAAAGGTCTATTACCGCCGCGCCGCCGTCGAGGACTGGCTGGAAGAGCAGGAGCAGGCCGCCCCGCGCCGCCGTCGCGTCGGAGGCCGCCGCTGATGACCAATCTCAGTCACAAGCCCGACTGGCCCGCCGATCGCGTGGCCGAGGCAAGGGCAGTCATCGCCGATGCCGCCCATCACAGCGACCGCCTCGTTACCATCGCCTGCGAGGTGTTGGCTCGCCACGGCGCGACCGACGAGGAGCGCGAAGAGGCAAGGCTGCTGCGGCTGATCGTCGATGCCCGACGGCCGGTTCGCGGCCGACGGAATGACGATGATCACGACACCTGCGGGGTGCAGCCATGAAGCGCCGAGGCACCCCCGAAGCCGATCTGCAACGCGCCGTGGTCCGCGCCCTGCGCCAGATCCTGCCCCGCACCGCCATTATCCATCACTGCGCCAACGAGGTCACAGAACCCGGGCCGCGCGGCGCGAAACGCCAGGCGATCCTCGTCGGCATGGGCGTTCATGCCGGTTTTACCGATCTGATGATTCTCTGCGATGGCCGCGTGCTGTTTCTGGAGTTGAAAGCTCCGAAGGGTCGGTTGCGACCGACGCAGGAAGCTTTTCGCGATGCCGTGCTGGCCCAGGGCTTTGGCTGGGCGCTGGTCCGGTCACTGGACGATGCGCTGACCGCTCTGGCCGATCACGGGTTTTCGACACGCATCGCGGCCCCGGCCCGGAGGGTCATCCCATGAGTCATGCCGCCACCAACTGGGCCATCCAGCAGCGCGGGTTGAAGCCCGCAACCAAGATCGTGCTCTGGCATCTCTGCGACCGCCACAATCCGGATTTCGGCTGCTTTCCGACGCAGGTGCGGCTGGCGCATGATTGTGAAATCAGCCGCTCCTCGCTGAACGACCAGCTCGACCAGCTGGAAGCCGCAGGTCTTCTGCGCCGGGTGCCACGCATCGATCCGCTGACCCGGCGCCAGTTGCCGACCCGCTACATTCTGGGCTTCGAGGAAGAGTTCTCGCAGGATCCACCTCCTGATTCCGGAGATGGCAATGACGGCAACGAAACCGCCCCCGACGATGGCACAAATTCCGTGTCCGACACCGCGCCATGTCCAGATTTCGGACACGGGGTCGAGGCGGAAGCCGTGTCCGAATTTTCCGCAGAGCCGTGTCCGAAAAATGGCGATTTCCGTGTCCGAAATTCGGACACTAACCCTGTAAGAGAACCTTTAAGGGAACCAGTAAAGGAGGAGGAGGACGCGCGGGCGCGCGATGATCGATTTGAGGAGTTTTTCGGGGAACTGCTCGATGCACTGGGTCTGGACCTTGAGGCCGCCCTTCCCGCCTGGTGGCAGGGCTGGCCAGCCCGCGAACATGTCCGGCGCTGGATCACCGATCTCGGGCTGACCGGGGACCGGATCGTCGCGGTGGCCCGGGACAGCCGGGAAAATCATCCCGAACCGCCGGACGGGCCGCGGGCACTGGACCGGCTCATGGAACGGGCGGCGAAATCGGTATCTGTAACGGCCTGCAATCATCCTGAGTTCGGCTTGCAAACATCGTGATTTTTGGCCCGGATTATTTGCGTCTATCCTGGGTGCCGAACCCGCATTATTTGCGAATGAGCCCGAATTGTTTGCAACCAGCCTGCAATCATCGGGCCGAACCCGGATTACGTGCGAACGGGCCGTTCAACAAACGCCCGTTTGCTGGACGGCAGCTGTAGCCGAATTCTCCCGATTGATTTTACGGCTCAATTTTGTCTGTTTACCGCGTCTGGAAATCAACGTATGAGTTCCTGTGAGCGGATCAGGTTGTCAGACGGTTTTTCATGCTCATTGGCTACGCACGTATTTCGACCGGGGATCAGAGCCTTGCCTTGCAGCATGACGCGCTGAGATCGGCAGGATGCGAGCGGATTTTCGAGGACAAAGCGAGCGGAGCCAAGACAGCAAGGCCTGGCCTGACCAGCGCCCTGGAACAACTGCGCGAGGGTGACACGCTGGTTGTTTGGCGGCTGGACCGGTTGGGGCGGTCCCTGAAGGATCTGATCGCCCGGGCCGAAGAGCTGAAGGAGATGGGCGTCGGGCTGAAGAGCCTTCAGGAATCCATCGACACCACGTCGAGCGGCGGCCAGCTGATCTTCCACATGTTCGGCGCTCTTGCCGAGTTTGAGCGCAACCTGATCCGGGAGCGCACCCTGGCTGGATTGACTGCAGCGCGGGCGCGCGGCCGCAAGGGCGGCCGCAAGAAAGCGCTGGACCGCAAGAAACGAGCCCATGCGGTGGACCTCTACCGCTCCCGCAAACACACGGTGCCGGAGATTTGCAGCCTGATGGGGATCTCACGGGCCACGCTCTATGCCTATGTCGCTGAGTTTGCCGATGGCAAATAGGGGCATCCGCATTCCGGCCGAGACGCTGCTGGCGCTGAGAACCCGGCTGGCCGGGTTGCCGCCCCGGTCAGCGGCGCGGCGGGAGGAGGTTGGCCGGATCGCGGGCCTTTTTGGCGTCAGCCCGTCCACGGTCTACCGCGCCCTGAAGTCCCTGCATCAGCCGAAGGGCTTGCGGCGGTCGGACCGCGGGAAACCGCGTGGCATCCAGGAACGTGATCTGGCGCGCTATTGCGAGATCATCGCCGCCTTGAAGATGCGCACGAGCAACAGGAAAGGGCGGCATCTTTCGACCACCCGGGCCATCGAGCTCCTGGAAGAGCATGGTGTCCAGACGCCGGAGGGCCATGTGCAGCCCCCGAAAGGCCTGTTGAAACGATCGACCGTGAACCGGTGGCTGAAAGATTGGGGATACGACCAGCCCCGCATGACCCGCGCGGCGCCGGCAGCCCGCTTTGAAGCCCGCCATTCCAACGCATGCTGGCAATTTGACATCAGCCCCTCGGATCTGAAGCATATTGCGCAGCCGGCTTGGCTGGACCCCAAGCGGGGACAGCCAACGATGATGCTTTACAGCGTGGTGGATGACCGCTCCGGCACATCCTATCAGGAGTACCGCTGCGTCTACGGCGAGGATGCGGAAAGCGCGCTGCGGTCCTGTTCAATGCAATGTCGCCCAAGGAGGATACGGAGTTCCAAGGCATTCCCGGGATGATCTATCTCGACAATGGCCCCGTCGCCAAGAGCTTGGTGTTTCAGACGGTGATGGAGCGGCTTGGGGTGGAATGGAAGACGCATATGCCCGCCGGCTCCGACGGGGCGCGGGTTACCGCCCGGTCGAAGGGCAAGGTAGAAAGACCTTTCCGGACGGTGAAGGAGGCCCATGAGACGCTCTATCATTTCCACGAACCGGAAACCGAGGCGGAGGCCAATCTCTGGCTGAGGAATTTCATCAACAAATATAATGACAAACCCCATCGCCGGGAACCGCACAGCCGGATCGAGGATTGGGTGGCCAATCTGCCAGAAACCGGTATTCGCGAGATGTGTTCCTGGGAACGCTTCTGCGCCTTTGCCCGGGAGCCCGAGCGCCGGAAGGTCGCAGCGGATGCGCGCGTTTCCATCGACGGGGCCTTCTACGAGGTTGATGGCGATCTCGCAGGCGAGGAGGTACTGCTGTGGTGGGGCCTTTTCGATCATGAGCTGTTCGTGGAATGGCAGGACAAGCGCTACGGCCCCTATCGGCCCGAGGGCGGGCCAATCCCCCTGCACCGGTATCGCAAGCGCAAATCTTCGCCCCGTGAAAAGCGCGCCGAGGCGGTAGCCAAACTGGCCGAGCAGATCAGCTTGCCGCGTGCCGCTCTTGGCGGGTCAGGTTTGGACGCGGCCCCGGCCGAGATTGTGCCGCTGCCCAAGGTCCGCTTCAGCGATCCGGACCCTTGGGGGCAGATTTCCTATGAGAATGCGCTGAGCGCACGGCGGGCCATTTCCTATCTGCTGGACCGGCCGCTTGCTGAACTCTCGCAGGAGGACCGTGCCTTCATCGGCGATCTGGTTGGCCGGACGCTCAACAAGGCCGAGATCGAGGCGGCAATCAAGCAGCGCTTCCGGCGCGAACAATGACAGGAAGGGGGCGGGTCTCATGCTCAGCAGACAGGTCATGAAACATTTCCGCATCGAGCGGCCGTGGAACCAGGCGGGGTATTTCGAGACCGAACGCCTGACCCAGTTCCGGGAGGACGTGATGGCCGCCATTATGGCCGGGCATCTGATCGCCATTTCCGGCCCTGTGGGGGTCGGCAAGACAGTGATGATCAACCGTCTTCAGGAACAGATCACGGCCGACAAGAAAATCATCGTGGCGCGCAGCCTCTCGGTGGACAAGCCGCGCGTGGTGCTGCCGGCCCTGATCACGGCGCTCTTTCTCGACATTAGCGGCGATCCGGACATGAAAGTTCCAACCCAGCCCGAGCGCCGGGAGCGGCTGCTTCAAGAGGCCGTGCGCAAGGCCAAAAAGCCGATTGCCCTCTTCATCGACGAAGCCCATGACCTGCACGGCAATACGCTTAACGGCTTGAAACGGCTGCGGGAAGTCATCGGCGCCGGGGGCGGCACCCTGTCCGTGGTGCTGGTTGGCCACCCGCGGCTCAGAAATGACCTGCGCCGCGCCACGATGGAGGAAGTCGGCCACCGGACGGTGAAGTTCGAATTCAGCAGCATCGGCGACGAACGCCGTGAATTCGTGTCCTGGCTTCTCGGACAATGCCTGGCCGAAGGGGTTGAGCCGCTGGACGTCTTTGAGGATGCGGCGCAGCAGTATCTTGCGGAGCGTCTTTCCACGCCCTTGCAGTTTGCCGAACACCTGAACCGGGCCTTTGCCGATGCCTACCGGATGGGCGCGGATCAGGTCACGCGCGAGATCGTAGAGGAAACCATTTCGGTCGGCTTTGACGATCTTGACGCCCGGCTGGCCCGGATCGGCTACAGCCCCAAGGCGCTGGCCGATCTGACCGACACCCGCCTTCCCGAAATCCGCCGCTTCCTCAAGGGCCAGCTGGATACAGACAGAACCGACGAACTCTCAACCCTCATGCGAAAAGCGGGGCTGCCGATATGAAACGCAATACCGAACTTTCCGACAGCGAAGAACGCAGGCTGGGAGAATTCCTTGGCCGGGTGCGCGGCGGCGCAATCCCGAATGTCGAAGCGCTCGACGGCTTCTTCGCGGCGCTGGCTTGTTGTCCGGATCTGGTCATGCCAAGCGAATACATGCCCGTCCTACAAAACGGCGCGACGGAAGACGGCGATCTGGTCTTTGAGGACATGGCGGAGGCCGAACTGTTTGTCGAACTGGTCAACCGGCACTGGAACCATGTGAACCACCAGCTCGATTCCGAGGAGGTATACCTGCCTCTCGTGCTGGAAGATGAGAATGGCAGATACCAGGCCAACGACTGGGCGCAGGGGTTCCTGCGCGGAACCGAGCTGCGGCGCGATATCTGGTTCCAGATCATGGAGGATGAAGCTGAAGGCGGTGCCATGGTGCCGATATGGGCACTCGCCTATGAACATCATGAAGACCCGGAAATGCGCCCCTTCGATGATCCTGTCACCGAGGGTCAACGGCAGGATCTGCTGGTTGGCGCCGCCGCAGGCGTCATGCGCATGCACCGGTATTTTTTGAAACAGCGCAATCTTTACACGCCGCCATCCGGGACATTCATCCGGTCAGGCGGCAAGACCGGCCGGAACGAGCCTTGCCCCTGCGGGTCCGGCAAGAAGTTCAAACAGTGCTGCGGGCGCCGTTCCATGCTGCATTAACTCGTTCGCACGTAATCCGGGTTTGGCCCGATGATTGCAGGCCGGTTGCAAATAATCCGGGCTCATTCGCAAATAATGCGGGTTCACCGCCCCGGATAAACGCAAGTAATCCGGGCCCAAAATCGCGATGATTGCAAGCCGAGATGATTATGTTTGCAGGTCGTTACACTTAAGTGCCATCAGTCTCTGGTTGCCAGGATCGAGAGTGGCGAGCGCCGGATTGATGTCGTTGAGTTGGTGGTTCTTGCCCGTGCGATCGGTGTTGTGCCTGCCATGATCCTGGATCAGGTCGCGGACGCGACGGAGCCAGATCATCGGATCTGACTTCATCTTCCCAAAAGTATCTACCGTGTGGTCTTGGTCAACGCCCTAGACTGACGTTAGCAAGGGCATCGAGCGTGGAGACACCAAATATCGGAACGCTCGATGCCCTTGCGGATTATACCGAGCTGCCGTTCATGCTTGGCGCGGCGAAGGTCCCTGCGCTTCTCGGCGACCTTCAGTCTCTCCGAATGACTGGGCACCGCTGCGATCATCTGGCCTTCCCTAAGCGGGAAGGCCCTCAGCTTTTCGAAAGCTTCATGAAGACCTTTGCTCAGCCTGGATAGCCGCTCTGGATGCTGGCGCCGAGTTTCGATCTGCATGACGCGGGGCGTCAAACGTAGCACGGTCCCTCGATCAGCGGATGGGCGGCGATGAAAGCCTCGTCGATCTCGACGCCGAGGCCGGGACCGTCCTTCGGCACGACGCAGCCCTGTGGGTCCAGATCGTAGGGCAGCCCGCAGACCTGGTCCCGGAACGGGTTGTGGTGCGCAAGGTCAGCCTCGAAGTAACCGGGGTTGTCCACCGCCGATAGCATGTGGATCGTTGCCACCATGTTGAGCCCTGTCGCCGAGGTGTGAGGATTGAAGGTCATCCGCCAGGCCGAGCACAGCGTGGCGATCCGGGCGCATTCGGTGATGCCACCCGCCTTCGAGAGGTCCGGCTGTGCATGGCGTACGGCGCCGTCTTCAATCAGGCGGGTGAACTCGAAGCGGGTGAAGTGGTTCTCGCCTGCCGCCAGGGGCACCCGCCCGCAGGATGTGGCTAGCTTGTAGTCGCGGTAGTCCTGCGGCGGGAAAGGCTCTTCCAGCCAGCCAACGCCTAGCTCCTCGTAGGCGGGCATCACCCGGCGCACGTCGTCGAGGCTGTAACCGGTGTTGGCATCGACAAGGATCTCGACGGCGTCCCCCACGGCCTCGCGCACCGCGCGCACCCGCACCACGTCAATTCCGGGCGCGTCGCCCACACGCAGCTTCAGCGCGCGGTAGCCCAAGGCGACATAGCTTGCCGCCTCCTCGGCAAGTGTCTCCGGCGCCTGCCAGCCCAGCGAGATGCCGCCCGCGTAGGCGGGCGTGGGCCTGTTACCGCCGCCCAGCATCCGATAAATCGGAAGCCCCGCCGCCTTGCCCCGGATGTCCCACAGCGCGATGTCGATTGCCGATAGCGCCATACAGGCAGCCGCGCCCATGCCGTGACTGGCCAGCTGCATCCGGTGCACCTTGCTCCAGACGCCATTGGAGTCGAGCGGATCGGCCCCCAGCACCAGGTCCTGCATGGTGGTGTCGATCAGCTTGGCAATGGCGCCGGGGCAGCGCCCGTGATGAGCCTCGCCCCAACCCGTGACGCCATCGTCGGTCGAGACTCGAACCAGCACAGCGTCGCGCTTCACGGCGCGGCCGATTCCGAGCCGGACGTTTTTCCCCTCGGGCACGCGGAACGAGACGGGGACGGCCTTGATTTCGGTGATACGCATTGTTTTTCCTGCTTCCTGCTTCCTGCTTCCTGCTTCCTGCAATCTCTGTTCGCCTGACGCGGCAGGGCCTGTCGCGTCAGGTCGGTACGCTCATCTGGCCCGGATCTCGGGGTTCACGAAATGCACTGGATCCTTCCCTGTCAGGACGCGACGCATCTCTTCGGCGGCACCGACGCTCATGGCCCGCATGCTGGTTGCGGTGATCGCGGCCACATGGGGCGAGAGCTGCAGGTTCGGGGCGGTCAGCACCTCGGCGTCCGGCGGCAGCGGGTGCGCGTCATGCACGTCGAGCGCGGCACCTGCCAGCCGCCCCTCGCGCAGCGCCGCGCAGAGTGCCGCCGTGTCGACGACCGGCCCGCGAGAGACGTTCACCAGCACCGAGCCGGGCTTCATCAACTCCAGCCGCCGGGCATCCACGAGGCCGCGCGTCGCGTCGGTGAGCGCGCAGGACAGCACCACGGCGTCGGCCTCGGTGAAGAGCCGGTCCAGGTCTGTCTCCTCGACCCCCTCAGGCATGTGCCCCTTGCGCCGCGACGCGCCCAGCACCCGCATCCCGAATCCCGCGCCGGCGATGCGGGCGACGTGGCGTCCGATGGCGCCGACCCCCACGATACCAAGCGTGCCGGAGCCGATCTCGGATGTGCTCGAAGCCGTGGCGCGGCTCGCGTCCCAGCCATCAGAGCGCAGCAGCGCGTCGAAGCGGGCAGCCGGACGTCGCAGGGTCAGCAGCGAGGCGAAAACGTATTCTGCCACCGAGGCCGTGTTGCTGCCCGGCACGTTCGCCACCGCCACGCCATGCTCGGTGGCACTGGCGACAGGGATGAAATCGAGTCCGACGCCATGGCGCACCATGCCGCGCAGGCGCGGGGCGTGGCTGACGATGTCATCGGGCAGCTGCGCGCGCACGATGATGCCGGTCGCCTCTGCCGCGAGTCCACGCAGCGTGGCAGCGGATGTGTCCGGCGCCACGACGATCCGACCGAGGCTGTCAAGGATCTTGAGGCCGTCGTCATGGATCGGATTGGTGAGAAGGATCACGTTGTCAGGCATCTGCTGGTACCTCGCTGCGGACTGGGTTGCGAAGCTGACCAAGCCCCTGGATGGCGGTGACCATCACGCTATCGGGCCGAAGCCAGGTGGGTGGCACCTGCACCGGCGCAACCCCGGCGGGGGTACCCGTGGCAATTACGGTGCCGGGCTCGAGCGCTGCCTCGCGGGACAGCCGCGAAATCAGCTCGGCCACGCCGAAGAGCAGGTCCGCCAGGCTGCCGTCCTGCCGGACGGTCCCGTCCACCGTCAACGTCACCCGCTGGCCCTGCGCCGGGTCGAAGCTGTCGGCGGTGGCCAGCCAGGGTCCCATCGGGCCGAAGGTGGCGAAGTTCTTGCCACGTTCAAAGCCGCCATCCGCACGTATGACCTCGCTGGCGCTCACGTCATTGAAGAGCGTGTATCCTGCAACATGGTCCAGCGCGGCGCCCAGCGAGACGGCCTCGGCGCGGCGACCGATGACCACCGCGAGTTCGGCCTCGTATGTGATGCCGCCGACGCCCGTCGGCAGGACGACCGGCGCGTCGGGCCCGATCACGGTCGAGGGGTTCTTCTCGAACAGCACGGGTGCCTCGGGTGGGGTCAGTCCGCGCTCCCGCAAGGCGCAGGCGTAGTTGTGCGCCGCCCCGACGATGCGCGGCGGCGTGGGGATCGGCGCCAGAAGGTGCAGGCATTCCCCCGTCAGCGGTCCGAGCGCCCCCGCATTGGGCCTCTCGTCCAGCCGTGCCGCGATGCGCTCCGCTATCGTCCCAAGCCCGTCTGTGATCATCGCCAGCAGATCGGGCGGCACCTCGCCGAGGCAGTCCGAAAGAGCGGGATGGGAGAGGTCGGCCAGCAGATCAGCGGTCCCTGGGCCACCGTCTGCGGCAGGCGCGTGCTGAAGCACCCCTGCCCGCACCCGGCCTCCCTCTTCGAAGGTCACGAACCGCATCAGGCCACCCGGTATTTCTTGATAATCTCGCGGTCGACTTCGATCCCGAGCCCCGGTCCGCCCGGCACGGCGACGATGCCGGCCTTCTGCACGATGGGCTCCGTCGCGAGGAAATCGCGGAATGGGTTCTCTTCCTGCTCAAACTCCAGCAGCACGGGCTGCGGCACGAGGCAGGGCGGCTGGTCCGGCAGGGAAGCCAAGAAATGGATCGTGGCGGCCAGCCCTACCGCCGAGCCCCAGGCGTGCGGCACGCACTCCACCCCATGCGCGCTGGCCAGTGCGGCGATCTTCTTGGATTCCGTCAGCCCGCCCGCCGCGCAGACGTCGGGCTGCACGATGTCCATTGCCTTGCGGACGATCTTGTCGCGGAAGCCAAAGCGCGTGAAATCGTTCTCTCCCCCGGCCACGGCAATGTCGAGCGCCCGCGTAACCTCGACATAGCCGTCCACGTCCTCGGGAGAGATCGGCTCTTCGAACCAGTCGATGTCGAACTCCTGCAGCCTGCGCCCGATGCGGATGGCGTTGGGCACCGAATAGCAGTGGTTGGCATCCACCATCAGACGGATGTCCGTGCCGATTGCCTCGCGCACCGCCGCCACCCGGTCGATGTCCTTCTGCAGTGAACCGAGGCCGATCTTCATCTTGATCGCCCTGAACCCCTCGTTGACAAATTTCTGTGCCTCTTCCACGGCCTCCTCGGTCACGCGGTCCATGTCGATGAAGTAAAGTCCAGTGGCATAGGCCTGAACTTCGGTCCGGAAGGCGCCGCCGATCAGCTTGTGTACCGGCTTGCCGGTGGCCTTGCCGATGATGTCCCACAACGCGATATCGATACCGCTGATCGCGGCGATTGCCATGCCGGTCTGGCCGTAATCCTTGATGCGGTTGTACAGATGCTCCCAGATCACCTCGACGTCGAACGGATCCCGGCCGATGATCTGCCCCGCCAGCTGGCTTTCGATGAAGGCGCGTGCCACCGCGGAAGGGCCGTAGCATTCCCCCCAGCCGACGATACCGTCCTCTGTCTCGATCTCGACCAGACAGGTGTTTCGAGTCTTGTAGAGCCAGCCACGCGAAGACGTGAACGGACGCGCGACGGGGGCGCTGAGGTGGTGGCAAGTGACGGACTTAATCTTCATGGTCTCTCCTGGGTTCGAGGGATTGGGGTTCGGGCGCTGCACTCGGAGTGCGGCGGCGGAACAGTCGGGTGAGCGAAGGGCCGATCAGGATCGCGATGGCCAGCGTCACGAGCACGACCGAGACAGGCCGCGTGAGGAAGGTAGTCCAGTCGCCGCCGCTGATGACGAGCGCGCGCCGCGTCTCGGATTCCAGCAGTGGCCCGAGGATCACTCCAATCACCATTGGGTAGACCGGGATCGCCCCGAGCGTGGCGATGAAGCCGAAGATGCCGAGGCCGAGCATGATCACGACGTCGAACCAGCTGTTGGCGAGCGAGTAGGTCCCGACAACGGCCAGCACGAACAGTGCCGGCGCCAGCAGATGCCGCGGCACGTCGAGCACCCGGACGAACAGCCGGAAGCCGATGGCGCCCACGATGATGATCGCCATGTTGGCCAGCAGCACCGCCGCAAGAATGTTCCAGACGATGTCGCCGCTGGTCTCGAACAGACGCGGGCCCGGTTGCAGCCCGTGGATCATCAGCCCGCCCAGCAGCATGGCGGTCACCGTGTCACCCGGGATGCCCAGCGTTAGCAGCGGGATCAGCGCGCCGCCGGTCACCCCGTTGTTCGCGCTCTCCGAAGCGACGACCCCCTCGGGCTCGCCCTTGCCGAAGTTGGCCCGGTGCTTCGAGAACCGCTTGGCCTGGTCATAAGCTATGAGCGCGCCGACGCTGCCGCCGAGCGCAGGGATGATCCCCGTGGCCACGCCGATCACCGCTGAGCGGATCATGTTGACCCCCTGCCCGAAGAAGCTGCGCAGGCCGGGAAACATGCCCCTGAGCGACTTCGGCGCCTCAGCATGGGCTTCGCGCTGGAACAGCGTCATCATCAGTTCGGGTATGACCAGCAAGCCGATCAGCGCCGGCATGATGCCGATGCCGCGGGTGAGTTGCAAGCTGTCGAAGGTCCAGCGTCCCTCGCCGGTGATCTGGTCGAAACCAACCACCGACAGGCCGATGCCGATGATCGTGGCCAGCACGCCCTTGACCAACGGTGCCGCCACCACCGACGAGATGATGGCAAGGCCGAGGAAGGCGACGGCGGCGTATTCCGCCGAGCCCAGCTTCAGTGCGAGCCGCGCCAGCGCAGGCGCCAGACTGACCAGCGCGACCCAGGCCACGAAACCCCCTACGACCGAGGCGACCAGCGCCCAGCCATAGGCCTCGACCGCGCGTCCGTTGCGGGTCATCGGGTAGCCGTCGATGGTGGTCACCACCGCCGAGGGAGTGCCGGGTATGTTGATGAGAATGGCCGGGATCGCCCCACCCGCCATTGATCCGCAGTAGAGCGCGATCATCATACTGATGGCCACGTCCGGCGGCAGCGGGAAGGTCAGCGGGATGAACAGCGCAACGCCCATCGTCGCTGTGAGGCCCGGGGTCGCGCCGAAGACAAAGCCGACGAGGACACCGACGAGGATCAGCGCGAGCGACAGCGGGCTGGAAAATTCGTTGCCGAAGGCAATTGCAAGGTTGTTCAGGATGTCCATTGGATCACCGCAGCGGAACTTTGAGGACGTAGGTGAAGAGCAGCCAGACGGCGACCGAGAACACAATTCCGGTCAGCGCGATGACCCCGTAGCCCTTCGTGCTCCGCGCCGCCGGCGGCGCGAGGATCGCGCCGACCAGCGCGAAGAACACGAACGAGATCAGCGGGAACGGCAGCGGCCGCCAGGCAAAAACATAGACCGCCAGCAGCACCATGATGCCACCTCCGACCACCAGCACCTGCCGCAGCGGCGCGACCTCTGGCTCGATCTCGACACCAGGCTTCATTCCCCGACGCCATTTCAGGATGTCCGAGGCAAGCGACAGCACGGACAGGGCCGCGACGGTGACCACGACGAATTGCGGCAGCGTGCCGGACTGCAGCCCGCCCTTCGGCCCAAGTCCGGGCAGCTCGAACGCGGGTCCGGCAAGAACCAGCGAGAGCCCGATCAGGAACAGGCAGGTCACGACGCTCGCGAAGAGATTCAGGTGCGGCATGATGATGCACGTCCTCCTCTTGCCCGCGCCCCGGCACGCAGCCGGGAACGCGGGTCTTTGACAAAGTTACGGGTGAGGCGGGGTCAGTCGGTAAAGACCTGCTGGGCGACTTCAGCAATGGCGTTCGACACGCCCGTCACCTCCTCGTCCAGTGCGTCGCCGCGGATCGGGTCGATGACAAAGCCGTTCTTGTCCGCGAACTCGCGGAACTGGTCGCTGGTCAGCGCCGCCTCGAAGGCGTCGGCCAGCGTCTCCTCGACCTCCGGGGCAAGCCCCGCCGGCGCCTGGATGTAGGCCATCTGGACCACGGGGCCGTAGGGGAAGACGTCGACGCCTTCCTCGGCGAAGGTCGGTACGTCGGGCAATACCTCGAGCCGTTCGTCCGAGAAGGCCCCCAGCGCCTTGAGATCGCCGTTGCTGATCTGCTCGATGGTCTCAGAGGGCTTGAGCACCCCCGCCGCAATCTGGTTGCCCATCAGCTCGGCGATGACCCTCGAGCCGCCCGGGAACGGCACATGACGATAGTCGACGCCGGCGCCCTGCGCGGTCATCGCAGCGAAGATGTGGTTGAGGTTGTTGGTCCCCGGCGTGCCGATGGTCACATCCCCGGGGTTTTCCTTCATGTACTCGAGGAACTGCGCCAGCGTATCAATCTCGCTGCTGCCGGGTATCACCAGGATCAGCGGATCGACCGAAACGCGGATGACATTGGTGAAATCATCGTTGCTGAGCGGGGCCTTGCCCTGCGCCATGATCGCGAGCGTCGAACTGGTGCCATTGCCAATGGTATAGCCGTCCGGCTGCGAGACAGCGACATCCCCCATGCCGACGGCACCGGTGCCTCCCGGCAGGTTCTCGATAACCACCGACACGCCCTGCTCCTCCAGCAGCGGCTGCAGGTATCGGGCCATGATGTCGTTCGATCCGCCAGCGTTCCACGGAATCACCCAGCGCACCTCCTTGGACGGGTAGTCCTGCGCGACAGCCGGAACAGCCCCCACTGTCGCAGCCGTGGTCACCAGCACGGTTCTCAGAATCGTCTTATACAACATACTTCTCCTCCTCGTTGTTCGTTATAACAAACATGTTGTAATTGGTTTGTCAAACCTCTCTCTATTGGCTACGCTGTCTCACTCACGAAACCTTCCGATAGTGTTCATGTCCAAATCCTTCGCCAAACTCGACCACGCTCCTCTCTGGACGAAGGTTCGCCACCAAATAAAGCAGGCGCTGCTGGCCGGCCGTTTCGAGCCGGGCGAGATCCTGACGCTGCGTGCCCTGTCGGAGATGTTCGGCACTTCGGTCACTCCGATACGCGACGCGGTGACCCATCTTGTCGCGCAAGGAATTCTCGAGGCCGGCCCGCGCAATGCGGCAATGGTGCCGGACGTCTCTGCCGACCAGCTGCGCGAGATCCTTCTGGTGCGCACCGAACTTGAGGGCCGCGCGGCGCGCGATGCCGCGACCCGCGCCGACCCGCAGATGGTCGCCAGGCTGGTGGAACAGCTCGACGTCATGCGGCGGCTGATCCGCGCCCGCGACATGGACAGCTACCTTGACGAGCACCGCAAGTTTCACTTCATGATATACCGTAGCGCGGGGGTGTCGCTGCTCAACGAGCTGATCGAGAACCTCTGGCTGCGCACCGGCCCGGTGCTGACTTATGTGGTGCCCGACTACGTCACGTCGCGGCGCGGATCCGACCACCACGCGCGCATCGTCGAGGCCATCGCTGCCGCAGACGCTGATACGGCCGAGGCCGAGATTGTCGCCGACATTGTAGAAGCGGCAAATTACCTGATGACCTGCGCCGGCGAGGACGGACGCATCCGCCGCCCGAGCCGCATTGATACCGAAAAGTAGCGCGGCATCCCTGTTCTCACGGGGGCCGCGTAGGCGCCGTCAGGCCACCGCTGGCCATGTGCTGCAACCCCAGCACTTTTCCTGACATCTTACGCGAGGCCAACCGCAACCTTTTGTTCCCGGCGCGCCCGTGCCGGGACTGAACACCTAGTAACAGTTGTTGTCCACGATCCTAATCCGACTGTATGGCTCCTACGAACGGCAGAAAAGTCCCGCAGACCGGACATAAACTCCCTGCCAGAACCCATGCGCCAAAAACGGTCCTTTTTGATAGCGTGACAACTGCACTGTCCGCGCCGAGGCCTGCATTCACCGCTGAAAGCGGTTTCCTACCCCTACTATCACTACCTGAAAGTTGTCTGAAATGACCGCCTGTGACTGGCCCCTGCACCATCCTCACCGTCATCACATATTTATCTTCCGAAACAATATGATGAATGTTATCCCCGAAGATGCAGGTATCGTCTGTCTGGCATCGACAGACGAGATCAATCGTCCGTGCTGGGAACCCAGTGGCCGATGACCTGCAAAGAACAGCAGGCATTTGCCGAAGCATATGGCCATATCTATTTGCGGAGAACCTCGTATGGCGTCAGAGGAACTGAATAAAATCCCGTGCTGGCTGCAAAATACGGGACTGTTGCATTGTTTAGGTGATGCCGGTTTGGGGCGATGTAGTTTCCCGGATCATGCGTCGGCAAATAACTGGCTGATGAATTTCATCTCCCCTCGAACGCCTGGTTGCTTGTGATGGATGTTGCCGCGTTTGATAGTTCTGGTCGTCTCAATCCCGCTCAGGGTAGCTTTGGCTGATCGCAAGGACCGAAAGCTTTGCCGGTAGCCGAGAAGCCGTTTCATGGCTGCATGATCGCTCTCGATGAGATTGTTGCGCCACTTTCTGTCGATGTGTCGGATGCTGTCAAAATGTGGATCATAGCGATGATTGATTTCGCGAATGTCGCGTCGGTAGGTCTGCGCTTTGTCGGTCACAATTGTCACAGGCCGGTGCAGTCGCACACGCTCGATCGCGTTGTTCAGAAAAGCTTTAGCGGCTTTCGCGTCCCGTCGTGCGGTAAGGCGAAAATCGACCATCTGACCGTTCGCGTCGACAGCCCGCCACAGGTAGCGCCACTTGCCGCCCACCCGCACATAGGTCTCATCAACGTGCCAATCGACGCTGGCCCGGCGCAAAAGCTTCTCCGCTCGTTTGGTCAATTCAGTTCCGAATTTCTGAACCCAGCGATATACCGTCGATCGATCAATAGTGATCCCGCGCTCTGCGAGCAGATCCACCACGTCTTGGTAGGACAGTGGGTAGCGCAGATACCACCGCACCGCGCAAAGGATGATGTCGCGCGGAAAACGGTGATGCTTGAACGGGGAACTGCGTGGCATGCTCAACCTCAAAAGCCCAAAACTGGCCGACGCCGACCATTAACGCAACAGTCCCGCTTGATCAGCTTATTCCAGAGCCAGATGACCAGCCCGCCGACTTCCAGGTACACTTAATCCGAGGTCAACCGACTGTCGGGCGAAGGGGCAGCACATTCTCCTTCGCACGCACCATGGGAGGCTGCTCCGGTTCCTAGCGGCCCTCTATTCGTTCGCTCTTGCCACAAACGGTGGTAAGCGCCGGTGACAAAAACGTACGGGTTTGGGCCCATACTGCGCTGCGGAGAACGTCCGGAAGGAGCCCGTTGCAGAAGCGTCAAATTCTTGCTGCGCGCGCTAGCAGCGGAATATTCGCTGTGGCGCCGCAAGTTTTCATGCCGCATCGCAGCTGCGGGTTCGGTCGTTCGCATGCCGCGCAGCAAAACCCTTAGGAGCAGCGACCGAACCGCGAACAAAGCTGACCTCGGTTGCGCCTGCCTGACCGACCGTCTGGGTTAAGCGGTCGAAACGGGTCATCGCTATGCAGTTCTAGGTCATGTTGACAAATGGCGGATCCAGAGACGGATCGACGTGATGTCAATGAAGCCGAGGAAGCTTTCCGCCGTCTTGTCGTAGCGGGTCGCGACACGCCTGGCGTTCTTGAGCTTGTTGAAGCAGCGTTCGACCAGATTCCGCAGGCGATACAGCGAGCGATCGACACCAATCCGCTTCTTGCGGGACTTGCGCATCGGTATCACGGGCAGGACGTTGCGCGCCTCCATGCCTCCTCTGATCTTGTCTGCATCGTAGCCGCGATCCGCGAGCAGCACGCTCGGGCGGGGCAGATTATCCGCCATCACCAGATTGAAGCCGAGATAGTCCGACGTCTGGCCTGGCGTGATCTCTGTCCTCATGGGAAGCCCGTGTGCATTGACGAGGAGGTGGATCTTGGTCGTAAAGCCACCTCGAGAACGGCCGAAACCCTGTCGTGGAGTCCCCCTTTAGCGCCCGCTGCCTGATGGTGGGCGCGGATCACGGTGCTGTCGATCATTTGCAGGGCGCTTGGCACGGCTCCGCTCTGGTTCAGAGCATCCATTATGTCCTCCCAGAGGCCCGCCAGTGTCCAGCGCCGGAACTGTCGGTAAACGCTTGACCATTTGCCGAACTCGCCAGGCAGGTCCCGCCATGGCGCCCCGGTTCGGGCAATCCAGAAAATCCCATCAAGGACGAGGCGGTGGTTGGTGGCTTTGCGTCCGTTCGGGGCGCGGGCGGCGAGGATGAAGCGCTCAAAGAACGCCCATTCCTCGTCCGATATAAGGTTTCGTGCCAAACTGGTCTCCATCGCAGATGCCAGCTTGAATCATGCCCTACGCCCGAGGGGAATCCCTTTTGTCAACACGACCTAGTACTACAGTTGCATTTGCCTTGCGTTTCTGGTTCATCTTTCTCTGGGATTGGGAGGGATTGTCATGTCTGTTGCGGATTGGGCGGGCAGTGTTTCAGATTGGTCGCATGCGCTTGCCGGTTTGAAGGAGCTCATCGCCCCTGCGTTCAAACGTTCTGAGCAACGCGCCTCCGCGGGCGTGTTTCTTGATGGCCTGCTGTCTGGAGCGGAACGCAAGACGGGCTGGATGCTGGCGGAAGAAGCTGGGTTGGCGCGGCCCTATCGGATTCAGTCTTTGCTGGGCCGATCCTCCTGGTCAGCAGATACGCTCTGCGAGCGGGTTCGGAGGTATGCGATTGAGGCGCTTGGCGATCCGGATGGTGTACTGGTCGTGGATGAGACTGGATTTCTGAAGAAGGGTACACACTCCGCCGGCGTTGCACGGCAGTATTCCGGCACCGCAGGGCGGATCGAGAACTGCCAGATCGGTGTGTTCGCAAGCTATGCCAGCCGCTGGGGCCATGCGTTGATCGATCGACGGCTTTATCTTCCCAAGGCCTGGGCCGATGATCCTGACCGCCGTGCCAAGGCGCATGTGCCCAAAGAGATGTCTTTCGCCACTAAGCCCGCTATGGCCTGCGACATGATAGCAAACCTGCTGGACGAGGGAACGCCTTGTGCTTTCGTACTGGCCGATGCGGTCTACGGGTCCGATTTCCGGTTCCGCAGGATGCTGGAGGCGCGGGACCAGCCCTATGTTCTGGCCGTGCGCTCGACACACCACCTGCGGTTTCTTGATGAATGGCACCTGGTTCAGACCGACCCCGCGACAATGATCGCAGAGTTGTCGCCCGAGGATTGGCAGGCGCTCAGCGCAGGCGAAGGCACCAAGGGGCACAGGCTGCATGACTGGGCCAGGGTGCCGCTCAACTATACGGCCGCAGAAGGTTTTTCCCGGTGGTTGCTGGCTCGTCGAAGCCTGCGTGACCCGGAGAACATTGCGTATTACCTGGCTTATGCCCACACCGATGCAACACTGCCGGAACTGGCCGCCGCCGCCGGACTGCGCTGGACCATCGAGGAATGCTTCCTGCGCGCCAAAGATGATCTCGGGCTCGATCATTGCGAGGCGCGCTCTTGGCACGGTTGGCATCGACATATGAGCCTGGTGATGGCCGCCGCCGCGCTCCTCGCACGCCTCAGCGCTGATCAGCGCCGCACGGCCTTCAGCAAACCGAACAAAACGAGTCCGCGGAGCCAACCGGCAGCAGCATAGTCAAACGGCTCCGAAACACGTTGACCACAGCGGAAATTCGCTACCTGATCGCCCGCCTCCTGCTGCGCCCGATATTGACCGTCGCCTTTGTCTGGGACTGGTCACGATGGCGACGAGAACATCAAGCGATCGCTGCCATCGCACATCGGAAGTTGCGCATCAATGCGCAACTGTAGTACTAGAGACCTGCGATGACAGTGTCCGGGGGGGTACGTGACCAGGCCGTGCTGATGCTGGGCTTTGCCTCGGGCGAGCGGCGGCGTTCGGAAATCGCCGGGGACTACGAAAGAAGGTCGCTACCCAACTCGTCTCCATCTCTCAGTCGCTGGACTTCATGGCCAGCCCATCTACGATTCCAAAGTAAACGGCAAATACACGTGAGATCCTTGCAGATCCTCTGCCCCTCATGGCCCACGACATATGCCCGCCTTGACTCTCCTAATCGGGATCGAGCTTTCAATATTGGCAACGCAGGACAGTTTCGTCAGGCGGCGGATCAGGAAATCCTCGAATCCCGCCAGTCCGTCCGTTGCCACGCGCAGCAGATAGTCCCGGTTGCCGGTCATCAGCCAGCAATCCACGACCTCGGGAAAGTTCTGGATGGCGGTTTCGAACTCGGCCAGATCGCGGTCGACCTGCCGGTCGAGTTTCACCGAAACAAAGACCGATACCGGAAACCCCAGTGCCGCCTCGTCGATCAGCGCGGCATAGCCGGCGATGATCCCCGCCTCTTCCAGATGGCGGACGCGGCGGCCCACCGGCGTGGGACTGAGACCGACACGATCAGCCAGTTCCTGCAACGGCATCCTGCCCTGCTCGCGTAGGAGACGCAGGATTCGCAGGTCGAATTCATCAAGATTGGCGGTTACCACCACGAACCCCCTCTTTTAGGCAGATTTCCTGCGCCAGCCTGCCGCATTCGCGCGCAGAACGCGAGGACAAGCTGCGCCGTCGCTATTTATCCTGCGCGGGCAATCCTTGGGAAATTTCACAATGACCGACACAATCGCCAGCGCCCATCTGAAGACCATCGAACAACGCCTGCTGTGGCTGTCGCATTGGATGATCCACAACGCCAACCATCTGCGCCCCAAGACCGAGGGCATCAAGATCGGCGGGCATCAGGCGTCGAGCGCCTCGATGGTGTCGATCATGACGGCGATCTATTTCACCGCGCTGCGGCCCGAGGATCGGGTGGCCGTCAAGCCCCATGCCGGGCCTGTCTTTCACGCGATGCAGTATCTGATGGGCAATCTGGACCGGGCCAAGATGCAGAATTTCCGCGGCTATGGCGGGGTGCAAAGCTATCCCAGCCGGACCAAGGATGTGGATGATGTCGATTTCTCGACCGGCTCGGTGGGCTTGGGCGTGGCCATCACCTCTTTCGCTTCGATGGTGCAGGATTACATCGCCGGTAAGCCTTGGGGCAGCGATCTGCGCGCGGGGCGGATGATCGCGCTGATGGGTGATGCCGAGATGGATGAGGGTAATATCCATGAATGCCTGCAAGAGGGCTGGAAGCATGATCTGAGGAATGTCTGGTGGATCATCGATTATAACCGGCAATCGCTGGACGGGGTGGTGCGTGAAGGGCTGTGGAACCGGATCGAAAGGCTGTTTCAGGCCTTTGGCTGGGAGGTGGTGCGGGTCAAATACGGCGTGTTGCAGCAGGCCGCCTTTGCCGAGCCGGGCGGCGAACGGCTGCGCGAGTGGATCGACGCCTGCCCGAACCAGCTCTATTCCGCGCTGACCTTCAGCGGCGGGGCCGAATGGCGCAAGCGGCTGATGGACGATCTGGGCGATCAGGGTGATGTTTCGGCGCTGATCGAGGCGCGCAGCGATGCAGACCTGGCCGCGCTGATGGAGAACCTCGGCGGCAATTGCGTCGAGACGATGGCGGCGCAGTTTGCAGCCATCGACCATGACCGCCCGGTCTGCTTTCTGGCCTATACGGTTAAGGGCTGGGGCACGCCGATTGCCGGGCATAAGGACAATCACGGCGGGCTGATGACCAAGGCGCAGATGCAGGACTGGCAGGCGCATATGGGCGTGCCCGAGGGTCAGGAATGGGAACCCTTCGCCACTGCCCCCGACCCCGCCGCACTGCGTGATTTTCTGGGCCGGGTGCCGTTTTTCGCCGCCGGCCCACGCCGCCATCAGACGCCTGCCCTGACGGTGCCGGCGCTGCCAGCGCCCGCCGGGGCCGAGCAGTCCACGCAGACAGCCTTTGGCAAGATCCTGGACGATCTGGCGCGCGGCGACAGCGATCTGGCGCAGCGGATCGTCACCATGTCGCCCGATGTGACCGGCACGACCGGGCTTGGCGCATGGGTCAACCGGCGCAAGCTGTGGGCGCGGCGCCCGCGCACCGACTTGTTCCGCGAACACAGGATCCCCTCGACCGCGAAATGGGATTTCTCACCCGAGGGCCAGCATATCGAACTGGGCATCGCCGAGATGAACCTGTTTCTGCAACTGGCCGCCGCCGGTCTGTCGGGTCCGCTGTTCGGCAAGCGGCTGATCCCGGTCGGCACGGTCTATGACCCCTTTGTCTGCCGGGGCCTCGATGCACTGAATTATGCCTGCTATCAGGGCGCGCGGTTTCTGATCGCGGGCACGCCGTCCGGCGTCACGCTGGCCCCCGAAGGCGGCGCGCATCAGTCAATCTCGACCCCGCTGATCGGCATGGCGCAGGACGGGCTGGCCAGTTTCGAGCCTGCTTTCGCCGAAGAACTGGCTGCGATCATGGGCTGGTCCTTTGACTACATGCAGCGTGAAGGCGCGGGCACGCCCGATCCCCGTACCTCGCTGACCGATGACAAAGGCGGCGCGGTCTATCTGCGCCTGACAACGCGGCCCATTGAGCAGGCGATGCTGCCGCCGGATGCCGCGCAGGGGGCCATCGACGGCGCCTATTGGCTGCGCAATCCCGGCCCGAATTGCGAAGTTGTCATCGCCTATCAGGGCGCCGTCGCGCCCGAGGCCATCGCCGCCGCCGGCCTGATCGCCGAACACCGCCGCGACGTCGCGGTGCTGGCCGTCACTTCGGCTGACCGGCTGCATGCCGGCTGGACCGCCGCGCAACGCCTGCGTCGGCGGGGCCAACGCGCCGCCAGCCACGCCGAAACGCTGCTGGGGTCGCTGCCCCGCCATGCCAGCTTCGTAACTGTGATCGACGGCCACCCCGCCACCCTGTCCTGGCTCGGGGGCGTTGCTGGCCATCGCAGCATCGCCCTTGGCGTCGACAGCTTCGGCCAGACCGGCACCATCGCCGATCTCTACCGCCACCACGGCATCGACACGGCCGGTGTCGTCGCAGCAGTCGCCGAAATGACGGATGGCCCAGCAATGGTGCCGGTCTGGGCATAATCACGTACCTCGCCATATCTTGCGAGTGACGGCCGATACGCCCGGCTAGCATCCTTGACCGATCCTGCATCGGTCGCGGAGGGATGAGCCAATGCCAAAGAGCGCCTCAACAGTAACATCGGAAGAAAAGCCGCCTCTGCCCTTCGACGCTGAGCGCCCCTTGCGGATCGGTACGGGCCGCGCAACAGGTCATCATGGCGAGCTTTTGCAAGGCGTGTTCGAGGGCTCCGACGGACGACTGCATCGCGGGCTGATGACGCTGCCCATGGCGCGTGAAGACTCCGTGGCGACCTTCTGGCCCAGGCCTGACGGCACAATCTCAACGCGTCCGGAGAACCGAACAAAAGCCGCCCGCGCCGCCAAACTCGCCCTGACCCATCTCGGACTTGCGCAGGCTGGCGGAGATTTAACCATCGAAAACAGCATTCCAGTCGGTCACGGATACGGCTCATCCACCGCGGACGTTGTGGCAGCGATACGGGCGGTCGCCGATGCCGCTGGCACGACCCTGCGGAGTGACACAATTTGCAGGCTAGCGTCGGAGGCAGAGGGCGCAAGCGACGCCATCGCCTATGAAGATCAGACCGTGCTCTTCGCCCAACGCGAGGGTCGGGCCATAGAACATCTCGGCGGAGAACTTCCGCCGCTCATCGTCATTGGCATTCGCGCCCTGTGTGCGCCCATCGATACCCTGGCACTCCCCCGAGCCAGATACAGCACGTTCGAGATCGAGATGTTTCGCGCCCTTCGCGGCGCGGCCCGCCGCGCCGTCCTGTATCAGGACCCGCGCCTGTTGGGCAAACTGGCAAGTTGCAGCGCATTGATCAGTCAGCGCCACCTTCCGAAGCCGCAATTCCATGAGTTTGTCCAGCTGGCCGAAGCACACGGCGCCTGCGGCGTTCAGGTATCTCATAGCGGGACGCTCGTTGGGGCGCTGTTCGATGCCACGCAGCGCGGGCTCGAAGCTGAAATCCTGCCGTTCATGGATGCCCTTCAAGAAACCGGCAGGCGGAAGATCACCGCATTCGCTGTTAATGCCGAGTTGGATTTTCTATCATGAAACACGCCGCGAATTTCCTGGCCGCCTATGAAATGCCGCGACCGGTCCAACTGCGCCGAAATCTCTTCGCCGCATTCTTTCCGCTGATGAAACTCTTGCCGGCACGTTTCATGCTGGATCGTGCCGTCGATGAGGGCCTGCTGAAGCAGGGCGGGCACATCATCGAAACAACTTCCGGAACGTTGGGGCTGGCACTGGCCATGCTCTCGGCGATCAGAGGTTATAAGCTGAACCTCGTCAGCGCGGACAGCCTGATTGACGACGTGATGCTCCGGCGGCTGACGTCATTGGGCGCGACGGTGAATATCGTCGGCGATCCGGGAAAAACAGGCGCGCAGATAGAGCGGGTGAACGCCCTTCAGGAGATGCGCCGGCAGATGCCGACTGCCTTCTGGCCGCATCAATATGACAATCCCCACAACAGGCAAGCCTATGGAAGGCTGACCGAATGGATTCTGGATAGGTTCGGTCAGGTCGATTGCCTGATCGGCTGCGTCGGGTCCGGGGGATCCCTGTGTGGGACCGGCGGCTTCCTGCGCGAGATGTTTCCACAGCTTACCATGATCGCGGTCGATACGCATCGCAGTTCGCTCTTCGGACATGTCCCCGGCCCGCGCCTGCTGCGAGGCATGGGTAACTCCATTCGACCAGCAAACCTATGGCAGAACATGATTGATGAGGTGCATTGGGTAGGCGCCCTGCCCGCCTTCGCAGCAACGCGGCAGCTTTATCGCGATCATGCTGTCTATGCAGGACCAACCAGCGGCGCGGCCGCCCTGGTCGCCGGTTGGTATGCGCAAACCAATCCGGAAAAGAAGACCCTCGTCATCCTGCCCGACGAAGGCCATCGATATCAGGCAACTGTCTATGACGATCACTGGCTCGCCCTACAACAGGGCTGGCCGCTGCCGGTTCCGTCAGGGCCTGAAACGCTTGAACGGATCGAACCGCGAGGTGAAGAGGCCTGGACGCGACTTGCCTGGTGCCGGGGATCGACTGAGGACACCTGACGCATGATCCTTGCAGGTCGATCCCCGGCGCTTTTCTTATGAGGCTGCATTGCCCGTTCGCGTTGCCAACAACCTGCCGAGCACCGGCAATGTCATCGTCAAAGCGGCGATGACAAGGAATACCAGACTGATCGGGCTCGTCACAAAGAGAACCGGACTGCCGAAACCGAGGATCAGTCCCTGCCGCAGGTTTTGCTCGAGCAAAGTGCCCAGGAGGAATGCCAGAAGCAGCGGGGCGAGGTCGAAGCCGCTTTTGCGCAACCCGTAGGACAGGAAGCCGCAAATGATCACGATCCCGACATCAAACATGCTGTTGCTGATCGAGAACGCTCCGATCACGCAGAAGATCAGGATGGCGGGGGCCATCATCGCCGGCGGAATGCGCAGCAGAAGCACGAAGACCCTGATCAGCGGCACGTTGAGGATGATCAGCATTGCGTTGCCGATCAACATGCTGGCGATAACGCCCCAGAAAAGCTCTGGGTGATCAAACATCAGCCGCGGTCCGGGCACCACGCCCTGCATCAGCAAGCCGCCCATGATGACGCCAATCACCGCATTGGCAGGTATGCCGAGGCAAAGCAGGGGAATGAAGCTGGACTGCGCCGCTGCGTTATTGGCGCTTTCCGGACCTGCGAGGCCTTCGATGGCGCCCTTGCCGAAGCTCTCGGGATGTTTGGAAAGGCGCTTTTCCATGACATAGCTTGCGAAACTGGCAATCAGCGCGCCTCCTCCAGGCAACAACCCGAGAACGAAGCCCAGCACCGTCCCGCGCGCCATCGGCATGCTCGATTTCCGCCAGTCTTCACGATCCGGCATGAGATCCCGTAGGTTGTAGCTTGTTGAAAGAGCTGGCGTGAAATCCCGCTTGCGCTCGGCCAGAAGCAAAACCTCGCTGACGCCGAACATGCCCATGGCCAGCACGGCGACATGGAGACCGTCGCGCAGCGATGGCACGCCGAATGTGAACCGTTCTTCGCCCGAGACAAGATCCACACCGACTGTCGAGAGCAGCAGCCCCAAGGCCACCATCACCCAGGCCCGGATACGCGGGCCTTCCCCGATATTGGCAGCCAATGTCAGCCCGAAAACAACCAATGCCGTCTTTTCCACAGGTCCAAACACCAAAGCCGCCGAAGCAAAAGTTGGGCCGACAAGGGCAATTGCAAAAGTGACAACGATCCCCGCGAAGAAGCTTGCAAAGGCGGTGATCCCGAGGGCGACACCAGCCCGCCCCGATTGCGCCATCGGATAGCCGTCAAAGCAACTGACGACGCTGGCGGCCTCGCCCGGCACCCGCAGCAGGATCGAAGCCGTCGACCCGCCATAGAGCGAGCCATAATAGATGCCCGCGAGCAGGATGACTGCCGCCGTGGGATCAAGCATGATCGACACCGGCAGCAGCAGACTGATCGTCGCCGTCGGTCCAAGTCCAGGCAGAATGCCGATCGCGGTTCCCAGAACGGCCCCGACGAAGGCAATGGCGAGGTTGTCGGGTTGCAGAACGATCCACAGCCCGCTGAGAAGATTAGCAATACTGTCCAATGTCAGAACTCCAGAAGACCTGTTGGCAGGGGCACGCCGAGCAGATGCCGGAAAATCGCCCAGGA
The DNA here is from genome assembly GCF_027913215.1 of Paracoccus aerodenitrificans. Lineage (GTDB taxonomy): Bacteria > Pseudomonadota > Alphaproteobacteria > Rhodobacterales > Rhodobacteraceae > Paracoccus > Paracoccus aerodenitrificans. The sequence goes on along the minus strand of NZ_CP115784.1, from coordinate 722,681 downwards.
AAGGATCGCCAGGACGGCTGCCACGACCGCAGCGTTCAGCCATGATCGGTGCTCGATAAAGCGCAGCACACCGAAGATGAGGCCGAAGGTGGCGATCACCGCACCCAGGATTTGCATGGCGAGTCCGAAGGCGACAATCGCCATGCCGTATTGCAGCAACCGCCGTCTATCGACGGGCTCTTCCTCTTCCGCAACCTCGCCCGCAGTTGCCATGCAGACAATCGACGTGCCCGCCAGCAACAATCCGGCAATGGCAGGGAAAAGCCCAGGACCCGGCTGGCCGGCCGACCAGACACCGAGATGCCAGGCGATGATTGCCGCCACCAAGCCCAGCCCCACCATGACTGCGGATACGAAACGAACCGCGGTCACGGGCGCAGTCCCAGCTGATCGATCTGTTCCCCGATACTGCGATACCCTTGCAGCACATTTTGGGTGAAATCCGCACTGCTCTGGTAAAGCGCATGACCATGCAGACTTGTCAGGAAATCACCATATTCCGGTGCCTTCGTCATTTCGAGGATCAGGTTCTCCCACCAGGCTACGATCTCTGGCGACAACCCTGCCGGACCGACCAACCCATAAGCAGCGGGAATCGCAAGCGGATAGCCCCGTGATTTGAAAGTTGGCAGATCGGGTTGTTCCGCAATCGGGTCCGGCCCCGTCTCGATCAACAGTCTGACAGATCCTGCTTCGAGATAGGGACCATAGCCCGAGGCGACCACGGCATCGATATGGCCACCCAACAGCGCCGCTACGGCCTCGGCCCCACCCCCGAAAGGAACATAGGTCGCCGCCACGCCCTCTTCGCGAAAAGCCGCCTCGGTCGCGATATGCGCCAGCCCGCGCGGCGCGGCAGTCGCCCAACGCAGCTTGCCCGGATTTGCGCGGGCATAATCGAGCAATTGATCCCATTTTTCATATGGGCTGTCACTGCGCACGAAGAGCGGGATCGAGATACCTGCAAAAGCCGCGATGTAGGTGAATGCCGTTTCGGGATCGTAAGCCACATCCTGAATATGGGGTGCGACCATGAACGGGCTGACAGAGAACAGCGCCAGCATGGACCCGTCCTTTGCACCGCGCGCGACCTGGTCGCTGGCAATCGTACCGCCGGCTCCGGGTCGGAAATCGAGAGTTGCAGGCACACCCCGACTTGACTGGGCGTATTTGGCAACGACGCGCGCCGCCAAGTCGCCTGCACCGCCAGCAGAAAAACCCACGATGATTTCTGGATCTCTCGCCGGATAGCCATCGGCCTTGGCCCATGCGACGCGCGGCAATATTCCAGTCACCGCGAGCCCGGAGAGCATGCTGCGTCGATTCATTTCCATCTTTACCTCCCACTATCGATTTTGGTCGAATTCAAACTTGCTGCCGCGCCGTCTGTTCATCTGGTCCGGCGGCCAGGGGCAGTGCATTCCAGGCATCGCGAACCGATCTGAAGGGCTCGACAACTGTGTCCATGCGCATGGACAGGTCGATATCCTTCAGGCCCGATGCAGTGACGATGGCGACAACGCTTGCGTCGGCCTTCATCAGCCCATTCTCCCGCATGGCAGCAATCGCCGCAAAGGGTGTCACTGAGGCCAGTTCCGCAAAAACCCCCTCTTCGGCCGCCAACATCTCCTGCCATGCGATGAGATCCGCACCACCAACGGCGACAGCCTTTCCGTCCGATTGGCGAAGTACCTGTAGTGCCTGAAAGGTACTTTGCGTCGCCCCAATCGAAAGCGCGAGTGACGGAGCTTTCGCTGGCATATTCGGCAGGCGATCGCTCGTCATGGCTAAGGCCGTCATCAGCGACCCATGAATTTCGGCCGCAACAAGGCGCGGCAAACGATCAATCAATCTCTCAGCAAAGAGCTCCTCAAAGCCCCACCACATGCCAGCCAAGGCATCGCCGTAACAGACCGGAAGAACGCACCAATCCGGCATTTTTCCGTCGGACTGCTCTGCAATTTCATAGGCGATTGTCCTATAGCCCTCTATGCCCAGTGGATGGCTGCCGACGACAGGCGCCTGGAAAGGCGAGGTTGCGAACCATCCATGCCTTTCCACACCGCTCGCGATGAACTCCCACCTGTCAGGCTTCTGCGCGAAGGGAACGATGATACCCCCTGCCTTCCTGATCTGCGTCAGCATCGGCGCGGGGCCACCCGCGAATGTCGCCACGATACATCTGAGACCGGCCCTGGCTGCGTAGGCAGCAAGAGAAGCCCCCGCATTACCTGATGAGGCTGTGGCGAGAATCGACGCGCCTCGACGCTTCGCCATCGACACCGCCACTGTCGAAAAACGGTCCTTGTGGGACCACGTCGGGTTCCGGCTCTCGTCCTTTATGAGAAGACGCTGAATTCCAAGGCGGGTGCCAATGCGATTGGCGCCGATCAGTGGCGTCAACCCCTCGCCCAGAGAAACGGCGTCCTCGCTGCTGCAGGGCAATCTGTCAGCGTAGCGCCACAGCGAGGGAAGGGACGACGCCCGCACACCTGCGGCTATCGCGCCGCTCCTGCCGCCCGGCGGAACCAGCCTCAGATTTGATGGGGCCTCCGGACGACAGGCCCTGCAGCCACGCGAGTCAATTGGGATATCGTCAGCTTGGCGCAGACCGCAGCGAAGACATGAATATTCAAGGCATCCGGTCATGGCGCGACCTCGATCAGATCGCCGCCAGTCGTCATCAAACTTTCGACACCGTCGGGCCGAACGACGATCATGTCTTCGACTTGCAGGCCCCATCGACCCAATTCGTAATAAGGCGTCTCGACGCACAGGACCATTCCCGCTTCAAGGATTTCTGTGCTCGCCGCCGTAAGGCTTGGAGCGTCATACCCATCAAGGCCGATCCCGTGACCGACATGACTGCGCTGGTAATGCCCAATGCCCTCGCGGCGCACGGTCTCAACCACCGCATCGAAAATATCGGCAACACGGGCGCCAGGTCGAATGACCTCATAGGCCCGCTGGATGCCAGCAAGCAGCGCGGCGTGATAGCGCCGAACTTCGGGCCCGGGATCTCCAAAGGCTGCAATACGGGCAATATCCGCGCGATAATGCTGATATCGACCACCGACGTCGAACCGAATGACGTCACCTTCCTGCAGCTTCCGCTGCGACGGCAGAACATTCGGCAAGGCGCTTCTTTCACCAAAACCGATGCACCCAAGGACCGGGAGTGCGTCGTCCTGAACCGTCTTCGAATGAAACGCCCGTCCAAGCTCTGCCTCCGTTACGCCTGTGCTGGCAACCGCCAGCGCTGCCTCAATCGAGCGCTCGGTAATTTTCGCGATTCTGGAAAGCCGAAAGACTTCCTCGGCTGTCTTGATCCTCCTGACATTCCGCAAGAGGGAAGCGGCAGGAACGAATTCAATCTCCGGCATCCGGTCAGCGAGCGTTTCGAACTGTCCGGGCATCAGGCCGATCTCATCGATGCCGACACGACCGCGACGAATTCCGGCGCTCTGCAGGGCCGCGACAAGGGCAGAAAGAGAATCCGCCTGGTTCGGCACTTTCAAAAGCGAGGCAAAGGCTTCGGAAGATGACGTCAGCCGGACTTTGCTATGCTGATCGACATGGAAAGCGCCGAAGCTGCGTACTTTTGAAATCCAAACACTCTGATCAGCGACGAGGTCCAGAGTGGATGTGCTGGTAATAATCTCCGGCTCACCCTTGCCGGGAGCAGGCCAGAGCACGTAAGCTTGCGGCCCGCGACGGATCCATTGCGACAGCGCCCAAAAACCGCTCATATAGGTTACATTTTCTGGTGCGGTTCCCACGATGGCGTCGAGCCTCTCGTGTTGCAGTTGCTCGTGCAGACGCTCGACGTTGAGAAGAATGCGATCAGATTTCACCGCGCGCCCTCCGGATCATTATTTTCTGGAACAGCGCGACCCAGAAGCGCGGAAATGCGCTTGGCGGCTGCCATGACCAGCTCACCTGTTTCGGCGATTTCGACCTGCGGCCCCACGCCACGCGGATAAGCAACGCTGACCGCAGCCACGACCGCCTCGTCTACGTCACGGATCGGGGCGGCGATGGAGATCACGCCGACAATGTTTTCGTCGAGGGAGGTGCTGTAGCCGATCTTTCGCGCGGCGCGAACCTGTTCGGCCAATCGCCCGGCATCGACGACCGTCCGGGGCGTCAACTTCTCAAGTGGCAGTTCCTTCAGAAATTCGGCCAAAGCCTCGTCCGGCATGCCCATCAGAAGAGCCTTCCCAAGCGCGGTGGCGTGGAGCTTCATGGTCTCGCCCGGCGCGGAGCGGATCACGACCGGGCTGTCGCTCTGTACGGCACGAAGATACAGGCCCAGAGAGCCCCGGCGAACTCCGAGGAAAGCATTGAAATGGCCTTTCGACGCCAGGAACTGCAGCTCGGGCTGCGCCAGCTCGATCAGCCTGTCCCTTCCGAGGAGACGCTGTGCCAGGGCCAACACACCATAGCCCAAATGATAGCGGCGGGTTTCACAGTCCTGTTCGACATAGCCGAACTCACCGAGGGTGTTGAGGATCCTCTGGATCGCCGGGGCGCTCAGCTCCACGCGCCGTGCCAATTCACGAACACCGAGCGGCTCTACCGATGCGTTGAGCTCTTCAAGCACCATCAGGCCACGATTAAGAGATAGGCTACCCGACATAATTGTTCCTTATTTAGGAATGCTGTTCCGATAATATCTAAAAGACGCTATTCGCCCTGCGGCTGTCAAGTACGAATGTTCACTATAGTGTGTCGCGATATAGTGAACGCGATGCGATCCGAGACGCATGGACATCCGTGTGCTCGTCGGTCTCAACATACAGCGCCTGCGACGCGCACGCGGCATCTCGCAGGAGGAGCTGTCACTGCGCGCAGATTGCACACGGGGTTACCTGAGTGGCGTCGAGACCGGTCGTCGCAATCCTACCGTTGTCTTCCTCGCGCAGATCGCAGAAGCGTTGGAAAGCGAACCCGGCGAGTTCTTTGAGAAAGCTCGCAAGTAGACAATATGATCGCCAATCAATTGCCTGACTGCGATCGGTCCGCGTCGAGCAATGCTTGCCCTTGGATCAGCCCCAGACGGCTTGAGGATGAGATTTGAGCTCAGTCCTGACGGCGCAGAAATTCTCGGCAGAACATGGCTTCGACGTCAATTTGCAACGCCAAAGCAATGGACTCCAGCGTGTCGACGGTCGGTGAATTTTCTTCGCGTTCGAGCTTTCCGATGTAATTCCGGTCGAGCCCCGCCAGGTCAGCCAATTGCTCCTGGGTCAGCCGCGCCGATTGGCGCTGCAGCCGCAGATTTCTGGCAATGATCGACCTTAGCCTCATCCGCCGACAAAGGCAGCGGAGAGTTTTTGCATCCACCTAATATAGTGAGCATTCGTAAGCTGCTGTCTTGCTTGAGGAAGTTCGCCTTATATATGCTTTGCCATCCACCTCTCAAATTCCACAATGCAGCGGCTTCCTTCGTTTCCGCGAATGCCATGGCGCAGAATGATCTGATAGACATCTTGCCACTTGCCATCGAGATCGATGAGGCAACTTCGATCGGTGACGTTCACACCGCGCTCCTTGGCGCCGTAAGCCAATTTGGCTACAGCGCCTGCCTGATCACCAATCTGACGATGATGAAGCGCCCGCGATGGCACGAAAACATCATGGCCAATGACTGGCCCGACGATTGGTACAACCACTACAATGCCGCCGGTCACTATCGATACGATCCCTGTGTCGCCCGCAGCCTCAGAACCGCGGAAGCCTTCACATGGCGCGAGATCGAGATGCGTTCACTTAGTCCGGCAGCCAACCGTGTCATGAGAGAGGCCAAAGATTTTGGCCTGAGGGAAGGAATTTGCATTCCCGTCCATGCCCCGTTCTCGGCACCAGCAGTTATCAGCCTTTCCGGTCGAAAAGTAGAGAAATCGGACCTGACCCGACCGACTGTCACAATCCTTGCCCGGCAAGCCCTGAGCTCCGCACTGCGCATCATGTCACACAGCGCCCCTCCGCCAACTGCGGCTCTGACCCAACGGGAAAAGGAAATCCTGCGCTGGGTCGCTGAGGGGAAAACAGCGTGGGAAATATCCCGCATCCTGTCGCTTTCCGAGCATACGGTGCTCACGCATCAGCGAAACGCAAAGAACAAACTGGGCGCTGCCAACAATGTCCACGCCGTGGTGACGGCTTTCCTGAGGCAGGAAATACAGCCCTGATCAATACCGAGTTCTGGTGATAGCGGCGACGCCTTTTGTCGGCATGCTCTTTGCAGCCATGGAGGCAGACACATGTTTCGCGTTCACATCGTCAACAAATTCAACAAAAACAGCTATGCAGATCAACTTGAGCAACAATTCAGGCTGAGACACGAAATCTATATCGGAGAGCGTGGCTGGACGGATATTGCCCGCGCTGATGGGCGGGAAATCGATCAATTCGACAATGATGACACCATCTATCTCCTTGGGATCACGCCTGCCGGGGAGGTCGTCGGGGGCTCGCGTCTGGTGCCAAGTCTGAAGCCACATCTGATGAGCGAGGTTTTTCCGAACCTCGCGCCGGATGGGGTGCCGCGAGGCAAGGAAATCTATGAATGGACGCGTATTTTCATCGCACCTGCGCTGCGAACGCCGTCCAGACCGGCATTGGCAGCCGGCCTCATCTATTGCGGCATCCAGGAATATTGCGTTGAGTCAAAAATCGAGAACCTGTCCATCGTGTGCGAGACCTATTGGATCGATCGTCTCGCCAGTCTTGGCTGGAAGCCGCGACTGCTGGGTCCGGTATATTCACATCAGGGAGGTGACATCGTCGGCCTCATCACTGACACCAATACCGGCGCGCTGAACGCAACCCGCAGTTTCTACCGAATCGAAGAGCCGGTTCTTCAATATATCGCCGGTGATCAAGCTATCTCGGAACATCAGTACACCGAACAAAAATCTGCGACGGCGCGGCGCTGATAAATTGGCCGGGACCGTCATTTACTGGTGCTTTCTCCAGCAAATAATTGCGATAACTTGGAAAAGAAGAATTCAGTCGCACTCGACTTGAAACTCGATAATCCCAAGGAACAGGGATATGGTCGACCTTTCTTCCGCATTGCATATACGGCATATCCGTTACGTTGTTGCAGCGGCGGAACTTGGCAGCTTTCGACGTGCCGCCATTCATCTCAATGTGCCGGAATCCGCGATCAGCCGCCGCATTTCCGATCTGGAAGCTTGGCTTGGCACCAAGATATTTATTCGATCAGCAGCCGGGGTTCGCTTGACATTCGCGGGCGAAAAATTCGTTCTCCGGTGCCGCTATCTTCTGACTGAGATCAGACATGCGCAGTCGGAGATTCAAGCCGTTCGACAAGGCATGTCGGGCATGCTGACAATTGGTGTCATCTCTTCCCTGGCTTCCAGCACCCTTTCTGCTCTGCTGCGCGATTTTGCTGAACAGCACCCCAAGATCCATACGACCTATGTCGAAGCGGCCGCCGAAGCGCATCTGTTTCAGGCGGGCGGCCTCACGCTCGATGTCGCTTTCGTTTCGGAAGGAAGGTTGCCTCATGAGGTTTCGAGCCAATGCCTTTGGCATGAACGGCTCTTCGCGGTACTGCCGGAAGCACATCCGCGTGCCAAAGATAGCAATATCAATATCGGCGCGTTGGCCGACGAGACGTTCCTTCTGAACGACTCCGCACGAGGGCGGAGCACAAGTCAGTATCTGCATCGCCGGCTCGGTGCGCTTGGTTGCCGGCCCAAGATCCGGTATCAGGATGTCGACCAGGAAAGCCTGCCCCTCCTTGTTGCCTTGGGACATGGGATCACTCTCGCGTTCGAACCTGCGACAATTGCCAGGATGCCGGGTGTTGCCCTCCGCCCCATCGCCGAGCCGAGGCTCATCCACGCAATATGGTCAGAAGAGAATGACAATCCCGCATTGCCCCTGTTTCTCAAGCTCGCCAAATCGGTGCAAGAATAGCACGGATTTCTTGTTGACTTTCTTCGGAGCCAGAACCGGCACGAATCCCTCAAGCAGCCGTCAGGTTCACGCCGACCACAAGCAGGAAAGCGGCGCGGCGAACATATTGTCGCCGAACGGAACCACCTGATCATGGTCATAGAGGACAAGCCCCTGAACGAACTTATCGCCGCAGGCCTCGGCAAGTTTGCGCATCCCGGAAAAATCGCTGGCCGAGACCGTTGCCGAGGCCTTGATTTCGATCCCCACGATCTCTCCGCGCCGGTTCTCCAGCACGATATCGACCTCGTTCCTGTCCTTGTCCCGAAAATGCCAGAACGCACATCGCTGTTCGCTCCAGGACGCGATCTTGCGCAGCTCGCTGAAGACAAAAGTCTCCAGGATTGGACCAAAGGCCGTTCGATCTTTGGCGACAATATCCGGAGAGATATCGCGCATGGCCGCGAGAAGCCCGGCATCGAGGAAATGCAGCTTGGGTGATTTGGTCAGCCGTTTCAGCCGGTTGGTGAACCAGGGCTGCAGGCTGTAAACTAGATAGAGGCTTTCGAAGATGTGCAGGTACTTTGCCGTCGTCACATGGTTCAGGCCGAGCGACGCGCCGATCCCGGAATAATTCACCAACTGGCCGGAATGCTCGGCCAGAACCGACAGCAGCCTTGGCATGATCGCAAGCTGTTCGATCTGGGCGATATCGCGCACGTCGCGCTGGACGATCGCGTCAATGTAATCGTGATACCAGTCCTGCTTTCGTGCCCATCTTTTGCGACCAAGCGCCTCGGGATAGCCGCCCGAAAGCACGGTCTCAACCAGATCATCGCCGAGAATTATATGCTCTGCGACAGGCGTTTGACCTGAGAAGGCCCTGTCGATGAACCCGGATTTGCGGCCAAGGATTTCCGCCTGCGAGAGGGGCAGAAGCCGGACGATTTCCATCCGGCCGGCCAGAGAATCCGCGACCTTCGGAATGGTCATAAGATTGGCCGACCCCGTCAGAAGGAACCTTCCCGGTGTCTTGTCAGCATCAACCTCACTCTTGATCGCCAAAAGCAGATCGGGTGCGCGCTGGATTTCGTCGATCACCGCCCGATCCAGCCCCCGGATAAAGCCTACGGGATCATCGGTTGCGGAGCGCAGGACCGTTGCATCGTCCAGGGTCAGAAACGGCACCTTCTCTGCGGCAAGATCGGTCGCCAGCGTGGTTTTGCCGGATTGCCGCGGCCCCGCGATCAGGACGACCCGGGTATCAGCCAGAGCCTCTTCTATTCTTGATCTGGCGAATCTGGGGTACATTCCGGGCCTGAGATTTATCGACCATCCGAAACTACAAGCCCGACCGATTGAAAGTCAACGCTCGACCAATTGAAAGCACTCATGGTGAGAACTGGAAGTGACGGTCCGACCAACTGAAAGCAGGGCGCACAGTAGGAGCACAATAGCCTGGTTCTCAGACATTCCGTTCACCTGAGGACGTTTCGCGCGCCAGGCTATCGGTCAGGCCGAAGAACGCTATGACGGCGATTTCGGGAATGACGCCGAACGCCTCGCCTTGGCAAAGCCGCGATCCGTCGCGATGAACCTTTGCAGCATCGGAGCGATCAGCTTCGCCGGTGCCAAGGTCGGCTGCCCTCCCTCGCGCCCCAGAATTTCTCCATAGGCAACGAGGTCGCGATGCAGGCTGGCCGGCAGTTCCAGCGTCAGTTTCACCGGCTTGTCATCAGGCAAGGGTCCAAGTTTCAGCTTTGTCATGATCAATCCCTATAGGGTTCCAGCACCAGATCGCGGGTCACGATGACCCTGAACGGAAAGCCGGGGCGGATGGTCAGCCTCGGCTCGACCTGCAACTGGCGCTGGACGATCTGCTGGCCAACCTCGCTGATCGTGTCCTGGGCACCGTCCCGGATGGCACGAATCAGTCGGTCCTCGTCATCATCGGCAAGTTCGGCACTCGCGGCCAGCATCGTGGACAGACCTGCGGCCTTCATCACATCCCACCAGTGATGATCGACACCATCCTCCAGCCCGGCGTAACCCGCAGCGTCAGCGCCCGGCAGGCGTTCGAGGACAATGGAGCGACCGTTTGGCAGGATCAGGCGGTTCCAGACCAGCAGGACCCGGCGCTGACCGAAGCTGATGCCCGCACCATATTGGCCGATCAGCCGCGTCCCCTGAGGGATCAACAACAGGGCGCCTGTCGGGCTGTCATAGACGTTTTCGGTAACCTGGGCTGAGATCTGGCCAGGCAAATCGGATCGGATGCCGGTGATCAGTGCCGCGGGAATGACCGAACCCGCCTGCAGGATATAGGGCGAGGCCGGTGGTGAGATACGGTCCGGTGCCACGGTTTGTCGGTCCGGCGCGGCGCTGAGAAAAGCCGTATGCTGGTCCTGTCCTGTCTGTCCGGACTGGCCCGTCCCAGCCAGCCCGCCAAGGCCCGCCAACGCACCACCAGCCGCCCCGGTCTCGGTCGGAAAGAACACCGAACTCAGCCGGGCGGCTTCTTCCTCCGCCAGTCGTCGCTGTTCATCGGGATCAGGCGCAGGTGCGGCGACCACTGGCGGGGCCACCGGCTGACCCCGGTTTTGGGCATCAAGGATCGGCCCGCCGAGATCGCCCGGCAAGGGCGGCCCGAGCGTCGGGCCGGTATAATCGGATGGCAGACCGGTCAGACCATCGGCGGTGGTGCGGTTTTCGGTGGAATAGAGTTCCTCAGATGTCCCGTCCCGTTCCGGACCCTGCAGTGCGTAGATCAGCGCCCCACCAATGCCTAGCAGAAGGACAGCACCGAGACCCGCCAGCACCTTGCGCGACAGGCGGGTGACACGGGGGGGATCGGCGCGCAGGCGCATCGGCTGGGCATCATCGGTCATCGCGATGCTCCGCGTCACCTGACGAGGCAACCTTCTGTTCGGCCGGCATCCGCACGATGCGAACCACCTGCTGCCGATCTCCCGAACCGAGGCGCAGTTCCGCTGCGCCGAACAGCCGGTCGACGATCAGCACATTGCGATAAATCCGGCTGTTGACGATCTGCAGCTCGCCCTCGGGACCGATGACAAAAAGCGGCGGCATCTCGCCCTGGGCAATCCCGGCCGGGAAGATGACATAGACCCGGCGGCCATCGTCGAAGACCGATGCAGGGCGCCAGGGCGGGCTGTCACCGCGGATCTGCAGCCCGTAGCGATGGTTCCGGGCGGCTGGCAATGGGATACGCGGAGCCGCTGCCGGTCTTGCCCCTTTTGGCGGTGCTGGCCAGGACCAGGTCACGGACGGCATATAGAGATCTTCCTGCGCCCTGAGTTCGATCATGTAGCTGCGCCGGTCGGTGGTGACGACGAGATTGGTCGAAATGTCCGGCCGTGTCGGCTTGACGAGGATATGGACGCGGGCCGCGTCCCCTGCCCCGCTCAGCGTATCACCGATGATCCAACGGGCGGTATCACCGGCGGCAATGGGTCCGGCTCCGGTCAGGTTCTCACCCGGCTCCAGCGCGATGTCGGTGATCTGACCGGGCGCGGCATAGACCTGATACAGCGCACCCTCGGACCAGGGATAGACCTGGATGGCGTTGTAATAGCCTTCGCGGCGCGGCTCGACCCGGGCGGCGGCATTGGCATTGGTGACGCGCGCGGTCGGCGTGGCCGCCGCAGCACCGCCGCGCGCGACCTGCCAGCCAGGTGGTGTGTGCAGCGGACGCGGTCGGTCGTCGGTGGCAACGGGCGGTGCAGACAGCGGTGGAACATTCTCATCATAGCTGATGGCTGGCGGGCGATTGGTTGCACAGCCTGCGATCGCCGTTGCGGCCATCAACGTCGTGATGGCAGGAAAGCGGTGCATGATGGAAATATTCATTGGCTCATCTCCCGCGACCAGTTGATGGCGTTGACATAGATCCCGAGGGGATTGGCGCGCAGCCGCTCAGCGCTGCGCGGAGTCTGGATCACCAGTGTCAGGATGGCGGTCCAACGTTCCGTGGTGGACAGTTGACCGTTCTCGTAATGGCGTTCGGTCCAGGCAACGCGAAAGCTGTCCGGTGAAGCGCGGATCACGGATGAGACCTCGACCGCGATTTGCTGTCGCCCGACCTTACCAAAGGGCTCACTGGCACGCGCGTAGTCGTTCAGCGCCGCAGCGCCGCGATCCGTGGTGAACTCATAGGCGCGGAGCCAGTTCTGGCGCACGATGATCGGATCGGCGGGGATCGAGCGGACTTCCTCGATGAAACGGCCAAGATGAAAGGCGATCTGCGGATCACTTGGGCGATAGTCAGCGCTTGCTGGCGCGACGGCCTGCGCCTGACCGAGATTGTCGACCTGCACCACCCAAGGCACCACGGTGCCGCGCACCGATTGCCAGACCAGAGCGGTGGCGAAACCCGCCGACAGGATAAGGCAGCCAAAGGCCATGAGCCGCCAGTTCTTCGCCTGCACACGGGCGGAGCCGATGCGTTCATCCCAGACCTGGGCGGCTTTCTGATAGGGCGTCTCAGGTTCCGGTGTCTTGCCGTAATGGGTCGCGGGGCGTTTAAAGATGCTCATGGGCGGTCGCCTGTCTGAAGGGAGATGGAGGAGCCCGCGCCATGGCCGTCGCCGGATCGGACGGCATGGGCGGCCATGGTCGCACCATGGCTGAGGGCCTGTTTGCGCTGCAGCCGTTGCGCCCATGCAGGCGCGCTGTCGGAGGCCGCGGGTGAATGTGCGGAATCAGGTGGCCCACCGATCGTTCCGCTCGTCGATGATCCACCCGTCGCCGCAAAACCGGTCTTCGCGCCGTCGGAGAAGCTGGAGGCCACACTGCCGGAGGCATGCGAGGCACCGCGCTTCAACGGAGACGCCGCCACGGAACCGGCGGCGCGCGCCACGCCGCCCAGGCCCGAGGCAACGCCCGCCGCGCCAGATTGGCCGAACGATCCGAGCGTATAGGCGGTGCTGGCACCGCCTGCCATGGCTGCACCACCCCGCGCAACTGCCGCGCCGCCGGACAGCGCCGCTGCCCCACCCTTTGCGGCCATACCCGCGGCAGCACCGCCGGCCAGCACCATCCCTCCCGCCGTAAGACCGGTTCCAACGGCGGCACCTGCGCCAAGCTGCGGTCCGCCGGAAACCAGGCCCGAGGCAATACCGGGGCCGAAGATGCCGAGCCCCAGCAGCGACAAGGCGGCCAGCACGATTGCCATCGCATCATCGATGGTCGGGGTCACACCGCCGAAACCTGTGGTGAATTGCGAAAACAAGGTACTGCCGATGCCGATGATGACGGCCAGCACCAGCACCTTGATGCCGGATGAGACGACATTGCCCAGCACCCGTTCAGCCATGAACGCCGTCTTGCCGAAGAGACCGAAGGGAATGAGGACGAAGCCTGCCAGCGTGGTCAGCTTGAACTCGATCAGGGTCACGAACAGCTGCACGGCGAGGATAAAGAAGGCCAGCAGTACCAGCACCCAGGCGAAAAGCAGACAGGCGATCTGGATAAAATTCTCGAAAAAGGCGACAAAACCCATCAGATCGGCGATGGATTCAAGAAGCGGCCGCCCGGCATCGAGGCCGGTCTGGGCGACGCGACCGGGACGCAGCAGATCGGCCACAGAAAACCCGGTGCCGGAGGCCTGCAGGCCGAGCCCCGCGAAACTGTCGAAGACGATCCGGGCGAGACTGTTCCAGTTGCCGATCAGATAAGCGAAGACGCCGACGAAAAGCGTCTTCTTGATCAGTCGGGCAATGATATCGTCCTCTGCGCCGAGCGACCAGAAAAGCGCGGCCAGCGTCACATCGATGACGATCAGCGTGGTGGCGATGAAGGCGACCTCACCGCCCAGCAGGCCGAAGCCGCTGTCGATATAGGTGGTAAAGACCCCCAGGAAACTGTCGATGACGCCAGTGCCCCCCATCAGTCAGCGGCCCTGACCGGAGCAGGATCGGAGCTGCGTCCGAGGAACCGGTCTCGCGATTGTGCCCAGGCCGCAAGGCAGTCCACATCATCGCCGGCCTCCTCACCCAATTGCTGGCAGCGCCGCAGCGTGGCGCGCAGCGGATCTGCAGCGGGCCGCATTTCCGGCGCGGCGCTGACCGGCGCTGGATCCTCATCGCGCGCCATGTCGATCAAACTCGCGGTGATCGCAATCGCAACGAAGACGATGGCGGCGATCCGGATCGGCACATTCCCCTGCATCCTTCGCTGCCCGCCCTAGTTGAACATTCGGGCACTGCCCGGCTGGTATCCCGAGCCCGGCGTCAGGAAACGCTCGCGCTGAATGCGCCCCTGTTCTGCCGCAGTGGCGCGATCCGCCTCCAGTAGCGCATCGGCGCGGCCATTGGCGGACATGACTGCGATCAGGTCGGAAAGCTGCTGCGATTGCAGCGCCAGAAGCTGATTGCCTGCCTGGGTGGCCTGCAGCGCGCCGACGGCATTCTGGCTCTCATCGACCAGAGCCGACATCTCGGTACGGTTCGCGTCGATATTGCCGACAACGCCTGCCTGCACGCGCATGGCGTCCTGCAGCCCGCCGACTGTGGTTTCCCAGCGGGACCGGGCATCCGCCACAAGCTGCGCATCACTGGTCGAGAGGGACAGGCCCCCATAGTCCTGCTGAAACGCCTGATCGATCTGGTTGACATCGAAAGCGATCGATTGCGCCTGATCCAGAAGCTGACGGGTGCGCTGGACGTTCTGCTGGATCTGCTGCAACGAGGAATGCGGCAGGCTTTCGAGGTTGCGGGCCTGATTGATCAGCATCTGCGCCTCATTCTGGAGGCTCTGAATCTGATTGTTGATCTGCTCCAGTGTCCGCGCGGCGGTCAGGACATTCTGTGCGTAGTTGGAAGGGTCGTAGACGATGCGCCAGGCATGGGCCGGACCGGTGAGGATCGGCGACAGGGCCGCAGGGACGGCAAGCGAGAAGGCCAGCATGGAGGCGCTGGCGAAGCGGGCGGGGAAACGGGTCATGGCATGATCTCCTCTTCATGGTGAATAGTTGCGGCTTCAGGATCGGATCGATCGGACCGGGCATCATCAGTCGCGTCTCCGGCGAGATTGGTCAGATCGGGAATGAGACCAGGCGCCCAATCGACCCCGCGATGTCGCAGCCAGGCCGCAAGGAAACCGTCACGCCCGTGTTCGGCAAAGATGCGGGCGATATCGGCCTGATCGCTCTTCGATGAGGCCGCGCAAAGCGCGAGACCCACTTCGCTGAGGCCCAGTTCGAACAGGCGATTGCCGCGCCGGGACTGACAGTAATAATCGCGCTTGGGTGTCGCGCGGGCCAGGATCTCGATCTGACGGTCATTGAGGCCGAAGCGGCGGTAGATGGCGCTGATTTGCGGCTCGATGGCCCGCTCGTTCGGCAGTAAAAGCCGCGTCGGGCAGCTTTCGATGATAGCGGGTGCGATGGCGCTGCCGTCGATATCGCTGAGGCTCTGTGTGGCGAAGATGACGGAGGTGTTCTTCTTCCTGAGCGTCTTCAGCCATTCCCGGAGTTGACTCGCAAAACCATCATCGTCAAGCGCCAGCCAGCCCTCGTCGATGATGAGCAGCGTCGGCCGCCCGTCCAGCCGGTCACCGATGCGATGGAAGAGATAGGCGAGCACCGCTGGCGCGGCGCCGGTGCCGACAAGCCCCTCGATCTCGAAGGCCTGCACCGACGCAGATCCCAGATGTTCGACCTCCGCATCGAGCAGACGGCCATAGGCGCCACCGACGCAATAGGGTCGCAGCGCCTGTTTCAGATCATTCGCCTGCAGCAAAACCGCAAACCCGGTGATGGTACGCTCAGCGACGGGTGCGGATGCCAGCGAATTCAGCGCCGTCCAGATATGTTCCTTGACCTCCGGCGTCATCGCGATGCCCTCGCGGACAAGGATGGCCGCGATCCAATCCGCCGCCCATGAGCGTTCGGCAGGCTCATTGACCCGGGCCAGAGGCTGCAGGGAAACGCCCCCTTCCTCACCCACCGTCAGCCCACCGCCCAGATCGTGCCAGTCGCCGCCCATGGCAAGCGTAGCCGCACGGATGGACCCACCAAAATCGAAGGCGAAGATCTGGGATCGCGCGTAGCGCCGGAACTGCAGCGCCATCAGTGCGAGCAGCACGGACTTGCCCGCGCCGGTCGGGCCGACGACCAGCGTATGGCCGACATCGCCAATATGGAGGGACAGGCGGAAGGGCGTCGCGCCCTCTGTCTTTCCGTAAAGCAGCGGCGGCCCCTCCAGATGATCGTTCCTTTCCGGCCCGGCCCAGACCGCTGACAGCGGGATCAGATGGGCGAGGTTCAGCGTCGAGATCGGTGGCTGGCGGACATTGGCATAGACCTGCCCCGGCAAGCTGCCAAGCCAGGCATCGACGGCATTGACCGTTTCCGGCATGGCCGTGAAATCACGCCCATGTACGATCTTCTCGACCAGCCGCAGCTTTTCATCGGCCAGGCGCGGATCCCTGTCCCAGACGGTGACCGTCGCCGTCACATAGGCCAACCCCGCCATATCTGCGCCCAGTTCCTGCAGGGCTAGGTCCGCATCGGCAGCCTTGTTGGCCGCGTCGGTATCGACCAGTGCCGATTGCTCGCTGGTCATCACCTCCTTCAGGATCGCCGCGATGGATTTGCGCTTGGCGAACCATTGGCGGCGTATTTTGGTCAACAGCCTGGTCGCATCGGTCTTGTCCATCAGAATGGCACGCGTCGACCAGCGATAGGGAAAGGCCAGCCGGTTCATCTCGTCCAGGAGGCCCGGCGTGGTCGCACCCGGAAAACCAGTCAAAGTCAGGATGCGCAGATGCTGATCACCAAGGCACGGCTCCAGACCGCCGGTCAGGGGCTGATCGGCCAGCAATGCATCAAGGTGCATCGGCACTTCCGGCACGCGGATGCGCTGTTGCGTCGTCGATATCGTCGAATGCAGATAGGTCAGCGTTTCACCATCATCGAGCCAGCGGCATTCCGGCATGAAGCCATCCAGAAGCGCCAAGACCCGATCAGTACGATCGACAAAGCCGCGCAACAGCTCCTGCGGATCGACGCCAGACCGCTCGCGGCCCTCGTAAAGCCAGGTCTCGGCCCGCGCGCTATCCTCTGCGGGCGGTAGCCAAAGGAAGGTCAGGATATAGGTCGATATATAATGTGCACCGACCTCTTCGAAGCCAGCCTTGCGCTCGGCATCGAGCAAGGCAGATGCCGGATCGGGAAACATGCTGTCCGGGTAGGTTGCGGCCTCGGACCGCTGAGCCTCGACGAAGATCGCCCAGCCAGAGCCGAGGCGGCGAAAGGCGTTGTTGATCCGCCCGGCCACCGCGACCAGTTCGGCCGCAACTGCCGAATCCAGATCGGGTCCGCGAAACTTCGCGCTGCGCTGAAAGCTGCCATCCTTGTTCAGCACGACGCCCTGCCCGACCAGTGCCGCCCAGGGCAGATAGTCCGAGAGATGCGCGGCATTGCGGCGATATTCAGAGAGGTTCATCATCGTTGGGACTCTCAGACCGTGAGATGCGCCGGGATGCGCAGATGCCGCCGTCCGACCTCGACGAATTGCGGATCGCGCTTCGCCGCCCAGACGGCCAGGAAATGGCCGATGGCCCAGATGGCGATGCCGACCAGCCAGAGGCGCAGGCCGAGACCCACGGCGCCGGCCAGCGTGCCGTTCATGATCGCGATGCTGCGCGGTGCCCCGCCGAGCAGGATATGCTCGGTCAGCGCCCGGTGAACCGGAACGGAAAAACCGGCAACTGAATCCAGCTGTTCAAAGCCGCCCGCCATCAGACGAGCGCCCCGCCGCCAAAGCTGAAGAAGCTGAGAAAGAAGGAGCTGGCGGCAAAGGCGATGCTGAGCCCGAAGACGATCTGGATCAAACGGCGAAACCCGCCCGAGGTATCGCCGAAAGCCAGCGCGAGGCCGGTCATGATGATGACGATCACCGCGATGATCTTGGCGACAGGCCCTTCGATGGATTCCAGGATCGACTGCAGCGGCGCCTCCCAGGGCATGGAGGAGCCGGCGGCATGGGCCGGTGCAGCGAGCATCAGGCCGGTCGCGGCAAATATGGTGGCGGTGGTGATGCGCTGATGACAGCGCAAGGCGAAACGGATCATTCCTGGTCTCCAGTTGCGTGAGTGGTGGTGAGAGAAGTTTCGGCGGGGCTGATGCGGTAATCGCCATCGGGGCCGAGACCCTCGACGCGGGCCAATTCGACCAGGCGACGGGCGGAACCGCGCCCGGCAAGGACCGCCACCAGATCGATGGTCTCGGCGATCAGGGCGCGCGGCACGGTAACGACAGCCTCCTGAATGAGCTGCTCCATGCGCCTGAGCGCGCCGATACCCGAATTGGCATGGATGGTGCCGATACCGCCCGGATGACCGGTGCCCCAGGCCTTCAGCAGGTCCAGCGCCTCGGCGCCCCGCACCTCGCCGACCGGAATGCGGTCGGGGCGCAATCGCAGTGATGACCGGACCAGATCGGAGAGCGTCGCGACGCCATCCTTGGTGCGCATTGCCACAAGGTTCGGCGCCGCGCATTGCAGCTCACGGGTATCCTCGATGATGACGACGCGCTCGGTGGTTTTAGCGACCTCGGCCAGCAATGCGTTGGTCAGCGTGGTCTTGCCCGTGGAGGTCCCGCCGGCAACGAGGATATTGGCGTGGGTGGCGACATAGACCCGCAGCGCCTCGGCCTGAATCCGCGTCATAATCCTGGCATCGACATAATCGTCCAGAGTGAAGACCGCGACGGCGGGCTTGCGGATCGCAAAGGCCGGGGCCGCGACCACCGGCGGCAAAAGCCCCTCGAAGCGTTCTCCCGTCTCGGGCAGTTCGGCGGAAACACGCGGCGCACCGGCGTGTACCTCGGCGCCGATGTGATGGGCCACCAGCCGCACGATGCGTTCGCCATCGGCGGGTCGCAGCACCTCGCCCGTGTCGGACAGTCCTTCGGAGAGCCGGTCGATCCAGAGCCGCCCATCGGGGTTGAGCATCACCTCGACGACAGCCGGATCTTCCAGGAAACGGGCAATCGCTGGCCCGAGCGCTGTACGGAGCATCCGCGCGCCTCGCTGGATCGCCTCCAGTCGCTGATCGATATCCGGCATACCGCCCCCGTTCCGTCGCCGGGCGCCTCCAACAAGCAGCCCTGGATCGGGGTCGATTAAGAAAGCCGGATTTGAGGGGTGAGCAACAGGGATTTCGTAGCGGGCGCGTGCTGGCGTAGATTGGGATAGCTAAAGGCGGGTTTCTCATCCGAGTCGCCTCGGGCTTGGCGCAAGCTTCGCGATGGTTGGCAGCCTGCCGAACCGCTTCGCACGGAATCACGACGCTGTCCGGTCCTCGGGAATTTCGTCCAGAAAGCTCCTGCTCTTCTGCACGCGGCGCCCCAGCGTCTCGACAAATCCCTCGAACCGTTCCCGCCCCTTGGCCTGCGCCGCCGCTTGATCATCGGGGGGAAGCGGTGGCGTGATGGTCAGCCAGAAGCGGACAAACAGCGCGACGGTCTCAGCTGTAATGCGCTGATCCCGTTCCAGCCGCGCGACCTGCCTGGACAGCCGGTCAAGCCTGCGGGTCAGCGCCGCTTCCTGCATGTCGACGTGATCGGGCGAGAGAAAGCTGTCGACGGCAGCCTCTACAAACGCTGATCGGGTCAATCGCTTGCGATCCGCCAGATCGTTGATCCGAGCGATCATCTCGACGGGCAGCGAAAGGTTCAGGCGGTCGCGCATGGTTCGGACCTCACAACTCGATCCCATCATTGCGGTCTAGTGTCGCCTGCCGCGCGACCTGCCCCATTTGCCGCCCCAGGACCTGTCGCTGGCGGGCCGTATCTTCCGGCTCTTCATCTAGCATCATCTCGAATTCCTTCGACGGTTCCGGCGGCACCTCAGGCGCTATGGCGACATGTTCCGGCAGTTCCGGTTCGCGGCGCAGGCCGGCATTGGCCTCGTCATCCGCCTTGGCTTGCAGCGCCGCGTCCAGCTGTCGAGGCTGCATTGCCGACCAGCCATCATTCTGCGGCGAAACCGGTGTTTCCAACTGGTCGGGCGGCGGCAGGATGCGTTCGTTCAGGCGTGGGTCGGTGAAGTAGCGCGCCTTTTTCGCCCGGATCGGCGCCGTGCCCGCGACCATGACGATCTCGTCATCGGGCGGCAATTGCATGACCTCGCCGGGCGTCAGCAACTGACGGGCGGTTTCAGAGCGCGAGACCATCAGATGCCCAAGCCATGGCGCTAACCGGTGGCCGGCATAGTTGCGCATCGCCTTCATCTCGGTTGCGGTGCCGAGCGCGTCCGAAACCCGCTTCGCTGTGCGCTCGTCATTTGTCGCGAAGCTCACCCGGACATGGCAATTGTCGAGGATCGAATTGTTCTGGCCATAGGCCTTCTCGATCTGGTTGAGCGATTGCGCGATCAGGAAGGACTTGATTCCGTAGCCGGCCATGAAGGCCAGCGCACTTTCGAAAAAATCCAGCCGCCCGAGCGCCGGGAATTCATCCAGCATCATCAGCACGCGGTGCCTGCGATCTTTGGCATGCAAATCCTCGGTCAACCGGCGACCGATCTGGTTCAGCACCAGCCGGATCAGCGGCTTGGTGCGCGAAATATCCGAGGGCGGCACGACCAGATATAGCGTCGCAGGCCTGTCATCCGCGATCAGGTCTACGATACGCCAATCACAGCGACGGGTGACATGGGCAACAACTGGATCGCGATAGAGGCCCAGAAAGGACATGGCAGTCGACAGCACACCAGAGCGTTCATTATCCGACTTGTTCAGAAGCTCCCGCGCCGTTGAGGCGATGACCGGATGCGGCCCGGCTTCGCCCAGATGGCGCGTGGTCATCATCGCCGTCAACGTCGCCTCGATCGGACGGCGCGGATCAGACAGGAAGGCTGCGACTCCGGCCAGCGTCTTGTCCTTCTCGGCATAGAGCACATGCAGGATCGCGCCGACCAGCAGCGAATGCGATGTCTTCTCCCAGTGATTGCGCTTTTCCAGCGACCCTTCGGGGTCGACCAGCACATCGGCGACATTCTGAACATCGCGCACCTCCCATTCACCGCGCCGGACCTCCAACAGCGGATTATAAGCCGCCGAGGACATGGAGGTCGGATCGAAGCGCAGGACGCGCCCATGACACGCGCGGAACCCGGCGGTCAGCTCCCAGTTCTCGCCCTTGATGTCATGCACGATGGCCGAGTCAGGCCAGGTCAAGAGCGAGGGCACCACCAGCCCGACACCCTTGCCGGATCGTGTCGGCGCAAAGCAAAGCACGTGCTCCGGCCCGTCATGGCGCAGGTAGTCGCGGTCGAGCCTACCCAGAACCACACCGTCGGGACCAAGCAACCCGGCCTCTTCGATCTCCTTGCGCGCTGCCCATCGCGCAGAGCCATAGGTATCGACATCCGCCGCCTCCCGCGCCCGCATCACCGAAAGCGTGATGGCAACGGCGATGGAGAGAAACCCGCCTGAAGCTGCGATGGTACCGCCTTCCCAGAAAATTGCACGGGCATAGGCGTCGTAGAAGTACCACCACCAGAAAAAGGCAGGCGGCGGATAGATCGGCACACCCATCAGATCGAACCATGGCGCCCCAAGCTGCGCCTGAAACCCCAACCGCCACGCGACCCATTGTGTCGCGCCCCAGGTAGTAGAAAGCACGATCAGGAAGACGATGAGGATCTGGCCCCAGAGAATTTTCGTAGCGGTCATGAAGGAGCATGAGTGGTCGCACGAAGGGGTTTGCAACGTAAATGCCACGCGCATCGTAGAGACAGCGGCGATGGCGTGCAGAAAGGATAGAGCGCTGCGTGGCGATTTCCACCCTCGTAACGCGGATACCAAATTTCGAGGCACAATATGCCCATATGACGTTCATATCCCCAACCCGCGCTTTCGCCCGAGACTCCAGTCGATGCCGCCGCCCGACGTCGCAATGCCCGATACATGCTCTCCAAGCCTCTTTTCGATCTCGCGCGACCAGGGCACAAGCTGGAAGCCCGGACCGCCATTCGGATCGATCCTCTCGATCATCGCATAGCGCCCCGAGGACAGGGTCACCTGCCGCCGATAGGTTCCGCTGACATGCTCGCCCACCTGCGCGGGCTGATGCGGCAGGCCGGTCTCGCCGGCCAGCTTTTCGCCTACGGCATCAAGTTCGCGCCGACGCAGGGTGGCTAGAAGGTCGCGTTGCAAGACGAGGCGTTGGCCCTGCCGGTGTACAAACCCCTCATCGACCAGATGATCGGCCCGCGCTTCCATCGCCTCGCGCACTTCCCGGCCAAAGCCGCCCATCGCGAGCGGCAAGCGGTCCTTCTCGACCAGCCGATGATCGAGCCAGGTCGCGCCGGGCGCGGTGATCTGGGTCTGCAGGTCGAGATCCGAGCGGTTGGCCAGCACCAGCGTCGGGCGCGGATCGTCCGGGCCGCCGAAGCGACGAAGCTCGACGATCCCGCCCTCGGGCGGCGCGTGGTCGAACGCCTCGATGCCTCGGAACCGGACATGATGGGCGCGGCCATCCGTGCCGTCGATCACGGCATAGGCCTCGCCGGTCAGCTCATTGTGCAGGCCCTTTTCGACCAGCCGCCCAATGATCGGTGATCCGGCATCAGCGCTGTCGGTTGCGAACTCCGCCACGCCACGACCCTCGCCCCGCGCGGCGAAGGCCCGGTGCATGGTCTTGATGATATCGCCACGCGTCCCATGGTCGCGCAGGGTCTGCTCGGCCTCAAACCCGACCATCCATTCGCCGGGCGCGCCTTCGGTGGCCAATCCCATCTTTCGCAGATGCTGCAAACGACCGATCATCAGCCGCCGCAACGCGGGATCATTCGGCCCCTTCGCCTCGGGGCGCAGGTCGATCAGGCCGAGATCGTCGGCACGGTATTGGATCTCGCGATCAATCCGCGTCCAGCGATCCGCCGTCACCTCCCGTTCCAGCGCATTGCGGATCTCATGCTCGGGCTTCGGGCCGAGTTCCAGCGAGACCAGATCCTCGGCGCGTGAGCGCAGGCCGGAACTGATATAATCGCGCGAGATCACCAGATCGCCGCCGCGATCATCGACGCCCCGGACCAGCAGATGCACATGCGGGTTGTCGGTGTTCCAGTGATCGACAGCCACCCAGTCGAGCTTGGTGCCGAGATCGGCCTCCATCTGCCGGACGAGATCGCGGGTGAAGCCCTTGAGGTCCGCCATCTCAACAGCGTCTTCGGGTGAAACAATGAAGCGAAAATGATGTCGGTCATCCTCGCAGCGCCCGGCAAACCCCAGATCATCGGCGCGGTCCGAGTCGGCGTCAAAGGCCAGGCCCTTCTCTCCTTCCCGGCTGACGCCCTCGCGCTTGAGATAGGACAGATGCCGGGTCAGCGGCGCCGAACGATAGGCGCGGCCCTTGTGCCGGGCGATCCGCGCGGCCACCACCACGCGGCGGGACGGAGCGAAGATCCGGGACCGCCCGAAGCGATTGCGCCCGCGCCCGAAGCTGGCGCCGCCCCGGCTGCGGACGGGACCGGCGCCGGATCGCGACGGCGAGACATGCCCCGCCTTCTGCGCGGCGCGTAGCACCTGGTTGATAAAGCTCTTTGCGCGGGGTGCGCGGGTGGAGCCGGGCTTGCCGGGACGGATGCGGAATTCGCGCTCGGAGTCAGCCATCGCAGGACTCGGTTCCGGCCCCGATGGCTACTGTGCATGCCGGGGCATTGAAATCGCTGAACAATCTCGAAAACCTGCAATCGACCGACCGCCAGAGCCACGAAAACGCCAGCCTCGTCAGAGGCTTGCGGCATTCGTGGCAGGCGCTTTTATCTTGCCATGCTTCCTTTCCGCTCTCCTTTCCGGCCCGCCCTGCCGTCAGAGCTTTCCGAACAAGCGCCAGTCCACGCCATGCCTCGATTGCGCTCATTGAGAGGATTCCCCACCGGCACGGGGGGCGAACAGATCGCCGGAGGCACTTGGTGCGAGGCCACCCGTCTCCGGTGTCGACGCCATCGCACTGCCGCCAGCCTGCGCAGACGCTGCATCGGCAATGCCGACAAAGAGCGAGGCCTCGCGCCAATCGGTAGGCCGCGCCGCCGCCCAAACAGGCGCTGCGCCGTCCAGCATTGGCGCCAGTACGGCGACATAGGCGCGGGTCTCGGCGGGCAGCGCGCGCCCCGTGGCGAGGTAGTCGTCATAGCGCGCGGGACCGGCGTTATAGGCGGCGAGCATCGCGCCGGTATTGCCGTAGCGGTCGAGCATTTCGCGCAGGTAGGCCGCGCCTGCGAGGATGTTGTCGCGCGGATCGAACGGGTCCGCGCCAAGGCGATGCCGTCGGTGCAGATCGGCCCAAGTCTCGGGCATGATCTGCATGAGGCCCTGCGCCCCGGCAGAGGAGATCGCGCGCGGATTGTCCGCGCTTTCAACGCGCATCACGGCGCGAATCCAGTGCTCGGGGATGGCGAAACGCGCGGCGGCTTCCGCAATATGTACGGCAAAGGGATCGGCGGCGGTTTGCATGGCCGGGGTCGCCTCTTGCGCCAGAGCGGTGGCGCCCGGCACTATGATCAGGAAGAGGCCGGAAAGAAGAAGAGAGGCGCTGCGGCCGGCGATGGGCCACCGCCCGGATGCGGGTCTCGGGCGCCGGCGGATGCATGGGTCAGGCATTGCTCAGCCCCTTCCGTCGCGCTTTGGCGGGCGGTTCCAATGCAGCGACCAGGATGTCGCGTCCGCGCCATTCTGGAACAGATGAGCGCGGATGGGATGGGCAAGCATCGGATCGTCGATCAGCACCGCGAGATATTCGCCCGCCTTTTCACCGCTGCGCGACCACGCGGCTCCGATCTCACGGGCGTCGTCCTCGGCGCCGTGATGGAGGCGATAGTCCGGGGCGTTCTCGGCCTCGTTCGGCTCGGCGTGGGTGATGGTGATCTCAAGGTCGAGGGTGAGGGTCTGGATACGCCCTGCATATCCGTTGGCATCACGGGTAAACTCGCCGATCTGTGGCATGGGTCTGGTCCTTTCTGTTGTGGTGAAACGGGTGAGATTGCGCGATCATGGCGCGCCGCCGCGCCAGATGAAGCGGCCATCGCCCGCCGCATCGGTCCAGAGCGGCGACAGCCGTGCGGTGATCGTGCTGGCGGGCAGCGGCCCGAAATACCGCCCGTCGAGACTGTCAGGCGCGCCGGGGTTCATCAGGAAGACCTCGTCCCCGGCGATGACCCGGCAGCCCCGCCAGACGGGCAGATCGCGGCCCATTCGGTCGCGCGCCCGCGCCATGCCAAGATGATTTCCGTTGACGGTGATCCTGCTTCCGATGCGACAAACCTCGGCACCCGGCAACGCCACGACATGTTTAAGGAGCGGCACATCGGCGGGCAGATAGCCGCGTGCGGCGAGGAAGGCGGCAAGGTCGTCAGGCGCTTGAACGGCGACCAGATCACCGATCTGGATGCGGTCAATCGCATGCACGGCGTAAAGTCCAACAGGCGCGCTGGCCGAGGCGTTCCAGATCAGGCGTGGTGACCAGACAATGACAGCGGGGATCGCGATCAGCGCCACGGCGAGCGCTGTCGCCCCGAGTGTGACACGGCGCGAGTTCATGTCAGAATGTCCCGGCGCTTGCGCCATGCCCGGTGTTGCGCGGCGGAATAGCGATGCGGCGCCTGCCCGATGCTGAGCCGGTTATGGACATGCCGCCAGTGAGCGGCGGAGACATCCGCCGGATGAATCCCCTGCGCCTCAATGGCGTCGATATGCTGCAGGGCCTGCTCGACCTTGGGCCAGCCATGGCTGCACAGCAGCATCTCACCGCCGGGGCTGACATGCGGCAGCGTCTGATAGGGCGCGCCGGGCGGGATCGCGCGTAGGATATCGATGCGCGAGATCACCGTGCCATAGTCGTTCGAGGCCCAGCGAAGAAAGGCGAAGACCGCACCCGGCGCGAAGCCGACAATGCGCTTGTGACGGTCCAGCGCGCGTTCCCGAGCCGGCCGCCCGAAGCGGATCCAGTGTTCGATCTGGCCTTCGCGCCAGGTCAGCTCGACCAGCGTCAGGTCAGACGGCGCATCACCGGGGAAATGCTGAAACCCGCTCATCGCTCGCCCTCCGATCCGGGAGCAAGCGGCAGTTCGGGCGCATCTTTTTCTAAGCCAAATTCCGGTTCAAATCTGGCGCTGTCGGTGGAGGTTTCAGGCCCTGTTTCGGCGCCTTTTGCAGGCTTATCCCCAGCGGGCTCCGCCCTACAAAAGTTAGTATCTCTGTTAGAGTCTAAGTTAAGGGGCCGATTTGCGCTTTGCTTTCCGTCCCTTAACCCCGGCTTGGGTTCCTGATAGCACGATACCCCGGTTCCCGATGGCACGATAGTTGAGGTTCCTGATAGCACGAGGCCATTCACAGCTTGTCCACAGCCAGTCGACGGCTCAAAGGCGAGGAAGATGCGCCCTGCCTCATCCCCCTCCAGACATAGGCGATATCCCGGCAAGGGCTGGCGGCGGACGATCTCGCGTAGTTCAAATGCAAAGCGCTTGAAGGGAGACAGCGCGGCGGATTTTCGGTGCAAATGGCGAATGTCGAACCGCCAGCCGTCGCGCTGCCGCCCGCCGTGCTTGCGCACCAACCGATAGAGCCAGCGGTCCAGCCCCCCGGTCAACCCGAAATAAGCCCGGTCGATGGTTAGGATCAACGCATCGTCCAGCACCGCGCGGTAGAACCAGTCCGGCACGATCATTTCGATCCCGTCCGGGCGACCTGCAGCATCGGTCCGCTCCTGCCATTCATTGATCCAGGAGAAGCGATGCAGACGCCCTGCAGCAGGTTGGCGGATCGAGGTGCGGATCGTGGTCGATTGCAGCCGGTCCAGCGCTGCCTTCAGGCGCTGGTAGTCACGCACGGACCTTCCTCTGCCGATGAAGCCCAAAATCTCGTAGGGCGTGGCCGCCATCAGCCGCGAGGTGCGCAGCCCCGCATCCCGCGCCTCGACGATCTGGCTGGCCGCCCAGATCAGGATATCGGCATCCCAGATCGTGGCCATGCCGTGATCGGGCACCGCCTCGACCCGGATCGAGATCTTGCCCGCCGTGAAATCGATGGGCGCCACCCGAAGGGATTTGGACAGAGAAAAAAACGGATAGGACATCAGATCCTGCGCATCGCGGGCCGCGAATCCGCCTGGCAGCGCGCGGAAGAGATCGAGCTGTCCGCGCTCCGAGCCTGATTTGCGCCGGTTGATCATCGGGCCGCCTGCAATCAGCGGGCGGCGGAGCTGGGTAGCGGGCGCTCGACCAGCGCATGCCGCTTGGCAGGCAGGACTTGTCCACCGCGCGGGTCACTTGTCGATGTCACCGCGCCACGAGAGACCCAGGCCTCAAGATCTTCCAGTGAATATACCACCCGGCCACCAAGCTTGTGATAGGCCGGGCCGGTACCATAGGTGCGGTGCTTCTCCAGCGTCCGGGGCGAGAGAGACACGAACCGCGCCGCCTCCTTGGTACGCAGGTATCTTGGCGGAAGGGCGGCGGTGTCGGGTCGCATGATCGGGTCTCCGTCGGGTATGGCGCGCCGCCGGAAAGGAGCGGCTGTCGGAGGTCACAATGGCGGAGGGAAACCGGCAGGATGCAGTGGGAAGACAGAGGGGGGTGAATGCGCACACCAGAAGACAGCCCCGCGAGAGCCGCCAAAACCTTGTGAACCTGCCACTTTCAATGCACTGATGGAGCCGATTGTTCTCAACCCGATCTACCGCCAATGGCCCGCAAATCCGCCCTCTCGACCGACAAGCTGAAAGGCCTCGGCGCGGACAAGCTCGCGCAATTGGTGCTGGAAGAAGCCGAGCGCAATGCAGGCTTCCGCCGTCAGGTCAAGGCGGCACTGGCGGGCCAGACCGGCCCCGAGGCCATCGCCAAGCTGATCGACCGGCGGCTGTCGGGGCTGGAGCGTGCCAAAAGCTACATCGATTGGGACAAGGCCCGCGCGTTCCGGGACGATCTGCGCAGCCTGACCGGCACGATCACCACGGAACTTGGCACGGCCTCACCGACGCTGGCGATGGATCGCCTGCTGCGCTTCGTCGCCACGCATGAAAAAGTGTTCGAGCGCATGGATGATTCCTCGGGCAGCATTCAGGATGTCTATTATCAAGCGATTTCCGATGCGTGCGATCTGGTGGAAAAACTGTCCAGCGCCGATGCCGATTTGCTGCCCGACAAGATCATGGCCGCGCTTGGCGAAAGCAGCCATGGCTATCTGGCCGATTTGACCCGCGCGGTGGTACCGCATCTGCCGAAGGACACGCTGACCCGCTGGGATGCCGATCTGAAAGCCGCCATCACTGAGCGCAAGGCTGCAGAGGAGAAGCGCAAATCGGATGGCTGGCATTATTCCATGACCTCGCAGTGGTCAGAAATGCGCCAGAGCATCGCCACCGCGCGCGGCGATCTCGACCTGCTGATCGCGCTGGAGGCGAAAAAGCATGCGCATATGCAGGACACGCTGGGGATTGCAACCAAGCTACTGGAGGCCGGGCGGACCGCCGACGCGCTGGACTGGCTCCGCAAGCCGGGTCAGCGCGCCTATGGCGAGCCGGATGACGGGTTGTCGCCCGACCAGGTCAGGCTCGAGGCCCGCATCCTTGAGGCGATGGACGACAGGCGTGCCGCGCAGGCCCTGCGCTGGCGATGTTTTGAGGCGCGTCTCTCTGCCGAAACCTTACGCGAATACCTGAAAAACCTGCCGGATTTCGAAGATATGGAGGCCGAGGAAAAGGCCCATGCAATCGCGCTGAACCACGCCAGCCCGGAGACGGCGCTGCAGTTCTTTCTCGACTGGCCGCGGCTCGATCGGGCGGCGCAAGTGATTGTGGCGCATCGTCACCATTGGGATGGCCGCGACTGGCACATCCTGCCGAAAATCGCCGGAACCATGGAGCACGACCACCCGCTCGCGGCGATGATCCTCTATCGGGCACTGCTGGACGACATCCTGACCCGCGCGCGCTCCAAGGCCTATTCGCATGGCGCGAAGTATCTGGCGAAACTGACCCTGTTGGCCGTCGACGCGGACCCCGCCCGCCCTAACGGCATGACCGACCACGCCACCTATCTAGCCGGGCTGAAGAAAGCCCACCCCCGCAAGGCAGGGTTCTGGGGGCTGGTTGATAGCGACAAGCCGAATCTGTCAACCTCAAGTGCCGCGCGACGCCCCGTGTGGGTCAGGGAGGAACGGTAAGATCGGCCCTGGGACGAAGCCGCTCGCGCGGCAATGGCGCCCGTGACGGGCGCTCGGGGCTGATCGCCACCCTGTGCATTTGGGAATGCGGGCACCTGCCTGACGATTGAGGCCTCTCAATCGACAGACAGGAGGTTCCCATGACCGAGGAGAGGATTTCGCCGCTACGGGCGCGGATGATCGAAGACATGCGCATCCGGGGGATGGGCGAGAAGGCACAGAAGTCCCACATCAGGGCAATCAAGGATTTCGCCCAATTCCTTGGGCATTCACCTGATACCGCCACCCCGGAGGAGTTGCGCGCCTACCAGCTGCACATGACCGACACCGGGGTCACGGCCAGCACGTTCAACGTGAGGATCGTGGCGCTGCGGTTCTTCTTCGGCATGACCTGCGGGCGCGAGGACATGAAGCGCTACATGCAGTTCCGCACCCAGCCGCGGAAGTTGCCTGTGGTGTTCAGCGTCGAGGAGGTTTCGGACATCCTGATGGCGGCACCCGGGCCGGGCCTGAAGTATCGGGCCGCGCTCAGCATCTCCTATGGTGCGGGGCTGCGCGCCGCCGAGGTCTGCAATCTCAAGATCGGCGACATCGACAGCGACCGCATGCTGATCCATGTCGAGCAAGGTAAAGGACGGAAGGACCGCAAGGTCATGCTCTCTCCGGGCCTGCTGAACCTGCTTCGTGACTGGTGGCGCGAAGCGCGTCCCGAGGGCTGGCTGTTCCCGGGCAAGCCGAAGATCAATCCGATCTCGCCTCGGCAGCTGAACCGGGCTTTCACCTCGGCCAAGCACATGGCCGGGATCAGCAAGCCGGCGACACTGCACACGCTCAGGCACAGCTTTGCGACGCACCTGCTCGAGGCCAACACGGATGTGCGGGTGATCCAGGTCCTCCTCGGCCATGCCAAGCTCACCACGACGGCGCAATACACCCATGTCGCGACCAAGACGATCCGTGACACGGTCAGCCCCTACGAGATGCTGGCCAAGCTGCAGGATCAGACGGTGAAGCGAAGTCTGGAGTGACGGGGCGCCGGGGTGCCCCGGCCAACGCTGGAGATCGCTGACATCTTTCGCGCTCATGGTCCCGCGTGGCGGCAGGCCAATGCGGGGCATGTCAGCCTGACCCAGCTGAAGGTGATGTCGGCGATTGAAGCCTGCCGGACCGAAGCGCTCGGCGGGCATGTCGCGGGCTGTGCCAAGTGTGGCCACCACCACATCGCCTACAACTCCTGCAAGAACCGCCACTGCCCGAAGTGCCAGGGACCGGCGGCACGCGACTGGATGGAAGCCCGCGCCGAGGACCTTCTGCCTGTGGAGTATTTCCACGTCGTCTTCACCCTGCCAGCCGAGATCGCGCAGATCGCCTTCTGGAACAAGAAGGCCGTCTACGGCCTGCTGTTCCGCGCGTCCGCGGAAACGGTCATGACCATCGCCGCCGATCCCAAGCGCCTCGGCGCCCGGATCGGCATGACCAGCGTGCTGCACACATGGGGATCGGCCCTGACGCATCACCCCCACATCCACATGATCGTGCCGGGCGGAGGCCTGTCGCTGGATGGCACCCGATGGGTCGCCTGCAAGCGGGGGTTCTTCCTGCATGTTCGCGTGCTGTCCCGCCTGTTCCGGCGGCTTTTCCTCGACGGCCTGCTGGCCCTGCATCGGGCCGGAGAGCTGGCTTTCTACGGCGGTCTCGAAGGATTGGCGCAAGCAGATGCCTTTGCCGCTTGGCTCAAACCGTTCCGCAGATCCGAATGGATCGTCTACGCCAAACCGCCCTTCGGCGGCCCCGAGGCGGTGCTGGCCTACCTGAGCCGCTACACCCACCGCGTCGCGATCTCGAACCATCGCCTGATCAGCGCAGACGCCGAGACGGTGGCGTTTCGATGGAAGGACTACCGCATCAAGTCCGGTAACAGGCAGAAGGTCATGCGCCTCTCGACATCGGAGTTCATCCGCCGGTTCCTGATGCATGTCCTCCCCGACGGCTTCCACCGCATCCGGCACTACGGCCTGCTGGCCAGCGCGAGCCGGAAGGTCAACATCGACCGGATCCGAACCCTGCTTGGCCAGACCATGCCGGTCCGGGATGCTCTGCCCGCCGCCGAGGCAGCGCCGCTCACCCTGCGCGAGCCGTGCCCTTGCTGCGGCGGCCCGATGCGCATCATCGAAATTTTCCGCCGCGGCCAGAAACCGATGTCGCGCGCCCCACCTCGGGAGCAGGCCGCATGACGAAACGCCCGTCACTGTCACGAACACCACTCCGGATCTTGCAGTCGGCCCGGCCCGGCTCAGCTTTGCACTACGCGGCGCCGCACCGACGAGCCGCCGACGGAATGCGCCATCCGAGACCGAACAGCATCATCTGGGCGGATCAGGGCGCCATTGGGAACGGTCTACAGCCTTCGAACCGCACACCACGCTGCACCGGCGCTGGAAACCTCAGCGCACTTTCCCCATAGACAGCACCTGGCCACCGCGGCTTCCACCTTGGGAGGATTTCCAACGCGGGCCGACGAAGCACCGCCAGGAAATGTTGCGCCACGGCCCGCGTCGAAAATCCTTCACCATTGCGGTCGGTCGTCCCCCGATTGATGCTGCCATGCAGCTTCCCGAGAGCAGACGTTCGTGCTTGGCGCAACGAAATCGGCAGGTCACAGTCTGCTATGCGGACCATCCTGCCCCTCGCTCCGCGGACTCGGATGTCCGCTCTATCTGCCTGCTGATTGCTTCAAAGTTTTTCGGCCAACTTCGCTAGCTGGTCTATGGTGCTTCCCCAGCCTTCCTCGAACCCCATCTCTTCATGTTTTCGGCTGTCCTCGGGATTCTTGTGGAGGGCACGGGCGATGTATCGTGTGCCGCTACCTTCGTCCTCCATTGTGATGATTGAGGTCAACGTCAGCCATGGTTCCGCAGGCTCCCATCCTTCCTTCAGCGCCGTGGTGAAAACGATCCGTTCCTGCGGGACAATGTCTAGAAAACACCCCTCCACATGAGGCTTAAATTCACCGCCGTCTTCGCTCATCAGGGTCTCGAAGCCCCCGCCGGGGTTAAGGTCCATCTTTTCGACCCGGCAAACCATAGGGGCGGGTATCCACCACTGCTCGAAGTTCTTTGGGTTCGCCCAGGCCCGCCAGACCGCAGAACGCGGAGCATTGATCAGTCTGGATACGGACAGTTGGTTATTCGACGTCATTGTTCGTCTCCGATGCATGTTGATTTTCGGCGAATGCGGCCAGGCGATCGGTTCGAGCCTCCCAGATAGCCCGCTGTTCATTAAGCCAGCCTTCCGCAGCAGCGAGGTGCGTTGGCACTAGGCGACAGGTTCGAACCCGTCCGGTCTTCTCCGAGCTGATTAGCCCACTGGCTTCCAGAACCTTCACATGCTTAAGGAATGACGGGAGGCCCATTTCGAAAGGCTCCGCAAGCTCCTTGACCGACGCAGGTCCCTCAATCAGCCGTGCGATCATGGCCCGACGAGTCGGGTCGGCAAGAGCATGAAAGGCAGTATCGAGCGCGGATTGATAGTTTTCCATGTAGCCAACTATACAAAAAGTTGGCCGTTTAGCAAACTATTTCTACAAACGGATATTCGCCGCGACGCAGCAGGAACGTTGGTCTGGGCTCGCTCCCGACCATCGCCGCAGCTTGCCTGAGCGACGGCACAGCGGGACTTTGCTGACCTTCCAGCGAACGGCAGCTTTCGGGAATTCTTTCGTCCAGCTATATTTGTCAGATGCAACGGTCAGGCCGACTTCTTCAACTTCTTCAATCTCTTCGGGAACGGCGGGGGGCCGTGACCGCGAAAGCCTTGGCAGAACAATTTGGCGTCTCAGAGCGCACCATCTATCGGGATATGGAAACACTGCTGGAACTAGGCGTGCCGGTCGAAGGCGAGGCAGGCACCGGGTTCATCCTGCGCCCCGGCTTTTTTCTGCCCTCGATGGCATTTACACGAGACGAGGCTGATGCCGTTCTGTTGGGTTTGCGCTTCGTGCTTGCGCGAGGTGACAGCGAGATCGCGAAAGCGGCTGATTCCGCATTGTTTAAAATAGCGGATGGGATGGGAGACCGAGCTGAAGCACAGATGCTGGGGAACGGGCTGACCGTCGGTTCAGCCAAAACTGAGCGGCGCGAGGAATTGAAGACGATCCGACGCGCGATGCGGAATCGTCGGAAGCTCCAAATCACATACCGGACCGATGGTCGAAATCCGAACAACAGGGTTGTCTGGCCTGTCGCACTCGGCTTTTTCGATCAGGTGGAAATGCTTGCGGCCTGGTGCGAGCTGCGCGATGCCTTCCGCCATTTTCGCATCGACCGGATCGACAGCTTGATCTTGCGCGAAGAAAACATTCCGCGTTCCCGCAACAGCCTGCTCGCCGACTATCGCATGCTCGAACCGCACGCGAACCTCTGACCGAAGACTCCTGACACATTCTGTCAAACCCGGCTGTTAAACCCCCGGTCGTTATTTGGAAAGGAGTCTGGGATGTATGTGATACTTGGTGGAACCGGGCAGGTTGGATCGGCAACGGCGCGGGCGCTTTTGGATGAAGGAGAGGAAGTCACTATCGTCACTCGCGACGAAAGCCATGGCGAAGACCTCAAGAAAGCCGGGGCGAGCATTGCCGTTTCGGATGTTCGCGACGTGGAGGCGCTACGGGGCATTTTTCAGTCCGGCAAGCGTGCCTTTCTTCTTAACCCGCCAGCGGACCCGTCAAGCGACACAGACAAAGAAGAACGTGAGAATGTCGCTGCGATCATCGCGGCGCTCGATGGCTCGGGACTCGAAAAGGTTGTTGCCGCCTCGACCTACGGTGCCTTCGATGGCGAACGCTGCGGCGACCTGACTGTCCTGCACGAGTTCGAGCAGGCCCTGAAAAGCCAATCAATACCAGCCGCGATCAATCGGGCGGGGTATTACTTGAGCAACTGGGCCGGGATGGCGGAACCCGTGCAGGAGAACGGCACCCTTCCGAGCTTCTTTCCGGCCGATCTGTCAATCCCGATGGTGGCCCCGTCCGACCTCGGAAAAGCCGCCGCGCGGCGGTTGATGTCGGGAACCGAAGATGTTGGCATCCAACATGTTGAAGGACCAGAGCGCTATTCCGCCAACGATGTCGCCTCTGCCTTTGCAGAGAAGATGGATCGCGAAGTAGAGGTTCAGGAAATTCCCCGGGATGCGCTCGAAGACACGTTCCGCGAGTTCGGATTCTCGCACGAAGCCGCAGCATCTTATGCCTGCATGACCCGTCGCATGATCGACGGGAAAACGATGCCAGCGGATGAACCTATCCTCGGGACTACCTCTTTGAGGAGCTATATCGCCGCAATCTTCGGATAGCAGGCTGGTAGAACCGGACACTCGCCGCACCTGTCGAATGGGCGAGTTGGGCTCGGAGCGGTCATGCGGTGACGCAGCGGGTCGTGCGCCTGGCAGGCAGCGGCGGCCGTCGCTCCCGGCCCAAAGCGGCCTTCCATCCAGCACGCCGATGCCGCGCCGCAGCTTCACCAGACCGGCCATTCGTCCATGATGCAGCATTTTCCGAGGACGAAGGTCCGCTGAGCGGGACAAAGCTGCCTCCCGGTGTTAATGCCCTGAGGCTCCGACACCGCTGATGAGACACAAGATGACGATCACGCACCAAGATGAACTGGAAGGCTTAAAGAAGATTGGCCGGATTGTCGCCAACACCATGCATTCCATGGCAGCGGCCATGGAGCCCGGCATGACAACGCGCGAGCTCGACAGCATCGGCCACGAGTTGCTGGAACGGGAGGGAGCCGTCTCGGCACCTCAGGCCACGTATGATTTTCCGGGCACGACTTGCATCAGCGTCAACGAGGAGATCGCCCATGGCATCCCCGGCGAGCGTAGGCTTGCAACCGGGGATCTGGTCAACATCGACGTGTCCGCGTCTTTCAATGGCTACTTTGCTGACACCGGGGCGACCTTTGGCCTCGGCCCGCTTCAAACGTCCCTTGACCAGCTCTGTCGCGACGGAAAGCGCGCCATGCAGATCGGCATCGCGCAGGTCGGGCATGACAAGCCGCTGGCCGGGATCGGCAAAGCCATCGGCACCTTCGCCACCAAGCGCGGCTATACACTGATCCGGAACCTGGCCAGCCACGGAATTGGCAAAGCTCTGCATGAGGCTCCCGAAGAGGTTCCGACCTGGCCTACCAAGGGAGACAAGCGCCGGATGCACAACGGCCTCGTGCTGACCGTTGAGCCGTTCCTTTCGCGCGGCGGAAGGTGGGCAACGTCAGGCGCCGATGACGATTGGACCCTCTACAGCGAGCCAGCCGCGCCAGTTGTACAATATGAGCATACCGTTGTGGCGACCCGTCGCGGCGCAATCATCGTCACGTTGCCGGGCTGACGTGTGACCGGCAGCTAAGGGCTCACATCGGTCATTTTGCGGGACGAGGACGAAGCCGCTGCCGCGGCAGGGGCGCTTGTTGTGAGTGCGGCGCGATGATCTGACCACCGGGATTTTGGAAATGGGCACGTCTATCCGACGATTGGGGTCTCTCAATCAACGGATAGGAGGTTCCCATGGTGGACCAACAGACAACACCGCTGCGTGCGCGGATGATCGAAGACATGCGGATAAAAGGGCTGAGCGAAGGCTCGCAGAAGGCGCATATCAGGGCGGTTCGATATCTTGCCGAGTTCCTGGGGCGGTCGCCAGATACTGCGACGCCCGAAGACTTGCGCGCCTACCAACTTCATATGGTCGACACGAATGTCACGCCATCGACCTACAACGCGCGACTTGTCGGGCTGCGGTTCTTTTTCGAGACGACGTGCAAGCGCCCTGAGATGAAGGACTGCCTGCATTTTCGCACGGAGCCACGGAAACTCCCGGTCGTTTTCAGCGCTGAGGAGGTATTCGAGATACTCAGGGTCGCGCCAGGACCGGGGCTGAAGTATCGCGCAGCGCTCAGTATCTCCTATGGTACGGGGCTGAGGGCGTCGGAGGTCTGCAATCTCAAGGTCACCGATATCGACAGCGACCGCATGCTGATCCATGTCGAGAAGGGTAAGGGCGGGAAAGACCGCAAAGTCATGCTCTCGCCAGGACTGCTTGGCTTGTTGCGGGACTATTGGAAAGAAGCGCGCCCCGATGGTTGGCTGTTTCCGGGCAAGCCGAGGATCAACCCGCTGTCGCCCCGGCAATTACATCGCGCCTTCAGCGCCGCCAAGCATTTGGCGGGGATCAAGAAGCCGCGCAGCACGTTGCATAGTTTGCGCCACAGCTTCGCGACGCATCTACTTGAGGCTGGGACGGATGTCAGGGTCATTCAGGTTTTGCTGGGCCACGCGAAGCTGAGCACCACCGCGCAGTATACCCATGTGGCGACCAAGCTGATCCGCGACACCGACAGCCCCTATGAGCTGTTGGCACAGCTTCAGGACCGAAGGTCGGAGTGATCGGCACGGGCGGTGCCGCGCTCGAAGCTCGAGGTTGCCGATATCTTTCGCGCTCATGGTCCGGCTTATCGGCGGACCAATGCTGGGCATCTGAACCTCAGCCAACTGCGCGTCATGTCGGCGATAGAGGCCTGTCGCACAGAGGCGCTCGGGGGGCATGTGGCAGCCTGCACGAAGTGCAACCACCAGCATATCGCCTATAACAGCTGTAAGAACCGGCATTGTCCCAAATGCCAGGCACCGGCGGCGCGTGACTGGATGGCGGCCCGCGCCGAAGACCTGTTGCCGGTGGAATACTTCCATGTGGTGTTCACGCTGCCAGCCGACATCGCACGCATTGCGCTTTGGAACAAACGGGCGGTCTACGGCCTGTTGTTCAAAGCGTCGGCTCAGACGGTGGCGACCATTGCAGCCGATCCCAAACGCCTCGGCGCACGCGTCGGCATGACCAGCGTCCTGCATACGTGGGGATCAGCGCTCACCCATCATCCCCACATCCACATGATCGTCCCAGGTGGTGGCCTGTCGTCGGACGGCACAAGGTGGGTTGCGTGCAAGCCTGGGTTCTTTTTGCATGTGCGCGTGCTGTCGCGGCTGTTCCGGCGGTTGTTTGTCGAAGGGCTGATGGCCTTGCACCGCGCAGGACAACTGAGGTTCTTCGGTGATCTCACCAAATTGGCAGAGGCCCGCGCCTTCGCCGAATGGCTCACGCCGTTCCGCAAAACCGACTGGGTGGTTTATGCCAAGCCACCCTTCGGCGGACCGGAGGCCGTGCTGGCATACCTGTCACGATATACCCACCGCGTCGCCATCTCCAACCACCGCCTGGTCAGCGCCGATGCCGCCACCGTCGCGTTCAAATGGAAGGACTACAGGATCAGGAACGGGGACCGCATGAAGGTGATGCGCCTGCCAACACACGAGTTCATACGCCGCTTCCTGATGCACGTCCTACCAGACCGGTTCCATCGCATTCGCCACTATGGCTTCCTGGCCGGGGCCGGTCGCAAACAGAAAGTCGCCCGGATCCGCGCATTGCTTGGGGACATGAAACAGGCGGAGCCGGACCCGCCGTCAGAAGAAACGCCACCACCCCTCACATTGCGCGAGCCATGTCCCGACTGTGGTGGACAGATGCGCATCGTCGAGACCTTCCGGCGTGGCCAAATCCCCCGAACCCGGGCACCACCAAGAAAGCAGGCCGCATGATGAACCGCCCGCCTCATACGCGTTCACCGGTCCGACGCTCTCCACGTCGGTCGAAGGGACGCTTTGTCTCAATGCCATCCATGCGGCGCAATGAGAGCCAAACCAAAGCCAAAAGACCAACAGAGACGCCCGATAGTGGCCCAAAGATCGGGCAACCAACCCTCCAAACATCTACGAGCTGTCCAAACTCAAAACGACATCAGCGACCGATGCCCGCACTTTCCCCATAGAACAGCGCCAGCGTCCCGCGGCTTCCACCTTGTCAGATTTGTCAACGCGGGCCACACCGCCCAACACAAACCTAACGCACTGGCCCGCATCAAAAAATCTTAGACAAACCTGCCATTCGCTGCATTGCAGAATTTGACACTATATTAACCCTAGGCAGTCGCCGCACTAACCATGGCATTTCCGTTTCTAAAATCGCTGCTACGATAAGCGCGCTATTTTACTCTTTGACTCGGGAGCCGCTCGCCAGGTGACGACAGTTCTTGCGACAATACTGGCTGTTTTTGGCGCCTTGGCAGTCGCCTATTGCGTCTGGGCCGCGATTGCATCGGCGCGCACACCACAGGGTGCAGCCGCTTGGGTCGTCTTTCTCGTTTCATCGCCGTGGTTCGGCGTTCCAGCCTTCCTTGTGCTCGGTCGCCGCAAAGTCCGCGACTATCGCGCGGCATGGCGAGAAAGCCATGACCTGTTCAGCATACAAGATACCGAAGCGAGCAGAGGCACCCTCCCGTTTGAACGGGAGAAAACGCTGCGCGCGCTCGAACGCATCGGGGGACTGCCCTTTACCGGCGGAAATGAGGTCCGGCTGCTGATCGACGGCGGCGCGACCTTCGATGCCATCTGCGCAGTGGTCGACAGCGCGCGCGAAAGCGTATGTGTGCAGTTCTACATCATACGAGACGACGGGCTTGGACGGCGTTTGGCGGATCACCTCGTTGCTGCCGCCGCGCGCGGCGTGAAGGTCCGCGTGATGTATGACGGGGTGGGCAGCCAGAAACTGCCGGAGGCCTGGGCCGCCAGATTGCGCGACGCCGGTGTCGCCGTGCTGAACCCGGATCACTCCAGAGGTCCAACATCGCGGTTGGAGATCAACTTTCGTAATCATCGCAAAACGGTTGTCGTCGACGGTGACGTGGCCTTTGTCGGCGGGCACAACGTGGGCGACGAGTATCTCGGCCTTGACCCGCAGTTCGGCCGCTGGAGAGACACACATGTCGAGATCCGGGGGCCGGTCGCGGGGCAGATACAAGCCGTTTTCGCGGAGGACTGGCATTGGGCCAGCGGCGAGTCGCTGACGGACGATTTGCCATGGGAGGCGGGTGACGCGACGGACCCGGAAAACGCGACGCTTGCAGCCCTAGTGCCAACGGGGCCCGGAGACCCGATCGACAGCGGTAGCCTGATGTTCTTCACCGCGATCACGGCTGCCCGGGACAGGATCTGGATCGCCTCGCCCTATTTCGTACCGGACACCGACATCATGTCCGCGCTCGTCTCTGCGGCCCTTTCAGGTCGGGATGTGCGGATTCTGCTCCCCTCCACGATCGACCATTATCTGCCGTGGCTCGCTTCGCACGCCTATTTCGACGAATTGCGTGCAACAGGCGTGCGGTTCTTCCGCTATTGCGACGGCTTTTTGCACCAGAAGGTCATTCTCGTGGATGACGATCTGGCAGCGGTCGGGACCGCGAACCTCGACAACCGTTCCTTCCGGCTCAATTTCGAGAGCATGGTCTTCGTCGCAGACGGGGCCTTTGCGTCCGACGTGGAGCGCATGCTGTCTGACGATTTTGTACAGAGCGATGAACTGATCAGCGCGCTTGTCGATCAGCCGCTTCACATCCGGATCAGTTCGCCTCTTGCGCGGCTTTGGGCACCGCTTCTTTGAGAGTAATGAGGATTGTCAGCTACAACATACGAAAGGCGGTCGGACTGGATCGCAGGCGCGACCCGGAGCGTATTCTCGCCATCCTGCGCGAGGTCGATGCCGACATCGTTGTCTTGCAGGAGGCCGATCGCCGTCTGGGCAGGCGATCTGCCGCCTTGCCGCCGGAGATGATCCGGGGAGAAACGGATTACCGCATCGTCGATCAGCGGGCAGCGACGTGAGCCTCGGCTGGCACGGAAACGCGATTCTCGCGTGTGATGGTTTTGATGTAGAGGCGATGGACAGGCTTGACCTTCCCGGGCTCGAACCACGCGGAGCCGTGTTGGCGCGATGCGCAGGTCTGGTCGTCGTCGGAACGCATCTGGGACTCATGCGAAGCCATCGGTTGCAACAGATGGAGCGTATTCGAGAGGTTCTGGCAAACGGACAGTATGAGACGGCCCTGATCGCGGGGGACTTCAACGAATGGTCCGAAACCAACGGGTTCGAACCCTGGAAAGACGGTAAGCGGCGGTCACGCCCCATTGATTTTGCCCTTGCGCGGTGTCGCGGTGGGATGAAGCGGATGACGGTCGGTAGCTCGTCAGGGACTACGAGACGAGGTCCCTATGCATCCCAGCCCTGCTGGGCGTAAGCCCACGGCATCAGGGCATCGATGTCCTTGTCGAGATGGCCATTGGCCAGTTTCGTGAACAGATCGCGCAGGTAGGCATAGGGTTCGACACCATTCATCTTGCACGAGCCGATCAGGCTGGCGAAGCGGGCCCAGTTTTTTCCGCCCTCATCGTGGCCGGCGAATAGCGCGTTGCGACGGTTCATGGCCAGTTCCCGTTCATTCTGCCCATGTCGGCCAAGTTTATCGGGTTCATTATCAATGGCATGCCTATTTTGGCTCGGACGTGAAGGTTTTCCGCACGCTCAGTCGCGGTGATGGCCAACATGTCGGTCTCGAGCGCGATCCAGGTATAGCGATCCTTGCACCCGCCTGGATTCTGGATGCTTCTGTATGTCAGGGTTTCGATCTTGGTGAACCCGTGGTGTCCACGGAGGCGCTTTACGATCTTCATTCGGTTCTCCGGCACCTCGGTTTCCGGCGAAGGTTCCAGGGTGACGACTCACCCATGGAGGCCCCGAATGACGCATCACAGATCCCCGACACCAACCCAGTTGCCACTGCCGTTGGCACCGGCGCCACTGCTGACGGAACCGGAATACCGGTCGATCGTGACGGCGCTGGCGCAAGTGCTCCTGACCGCAGCAAAATCGGATCCGGAAAGGCACAGCGATGAATGACATGGCCCTCGCGTTTCCACCGGAACTGCTGAAGCGTCAGGCGGTGATTTATGTACGCCAGTCGACGCAGAGCCAGGTCATGACGAACCTCGAAAGCCAGCGTCGGCAATATGATCTTGTCGAGATGGCCCGCGGGTATGGATTTGCCGGGATCGATGTCATCGACGACGATCTTGGTGATCAAGCCAGTGGCTGTCAGGCCCGCCCCGCTTCGAACGGCTCGTCGCCATGTTTGTTCGGGGTCGATCGGCGCGGTCTTCTGCCTGGAAGTGTCGCGTCTGGCCCGCAATGGCGCGACTGCACCATATGCTGGAGCTTTGCGGCCTGGTAGATGCGCGTGTCGTGGACCATGACGGCGTCTACGACCCTCGCCATCCAAATGACCGGCTGCTTCTTGGCATGAAGGGCAGCATCAGCGAGTTCGAGCTCGGCGTCCTGCGCACGCGCATGGTTGAAGCCGCAAGGGCGAAAGCGCGCCGGGTGAACTGCGTTATACCCCCCGATCGGCTACCTGTGGGATCGCGACGCCGGGGTGATGTTCGATCCCGATCTCCGCATCCAGGAGGTCATCCGGCAGCTTTTCCATCGGTTCCGTGAGCTTGGAAGCGCCCGGCAGGTTCTTCTGGCGATGTCGAGCGAGGGCATTCACTTTCCTCGACCCTCCGATGGCATTCGACTGACAAGTTTCGAATGGCAGCCCATTCGGTATCGCAACGTGATCAGCGTCTTGAAGAACATGTTTTATGCCGGGTCTACGCCTATGGTAAGACCGGGCGGCAAGCAAAAATCCGAGACGGCCGCGCGCATGTCACCTACAAGAACCGCAAGTCCCCTGAAGATTGGGATGTTGTGATCAGGGATCACCATGTCGGCTATATCGATTGGGAGGAATATGAACGCAATCAGGCGCAACTGGCCAAGAACGCTTTCGGACGTGCTGGCGGGAGCAAATCCGGTCGCGGCGGCGGTGCGCTCCTTGCCGGTCTCCTCTGCTGTGCGAGATGCGGGCGGCGGTTGCATGTGGTCTATACAGGCCGCACGCCGCGCCCCGTCTACCGCTGTGACAATCCAAACCTTCTTCTCGGACAGAAACGCTGCATCACCTTCGGTGGGTTCCGCCCAGACAAGCTTATTGCAGACGCTGTTCTCGAGGTTGTCGCGCCATTTGCCATCGATGCCGCCATCGAAGCACGTGCAATGTTGAACCAAGCGGCCGAAGACAAGCGGTTGGTGCTCGAGATGGAGTTGCAGCAAGCCAGATACGATGCGTCCCTGGCGGAACGACGCTATGCCGCTTGTGACCCTGATAATCGCCTTATCGCATCAGAACTGGAGAAACGGTGGGAAGAAGCCTTGGGACGCGTTCGCAGTTTCGAACAGCGTCTCGATACGGATTTTGCAGCAGCACCGGAGGTGGATGTCACGCGCCTTGAAGGGCTGGCGCAGGACCTTGAGACAGCCTGGACAGCTCCGGCGACATCCATGCGCGACAAGCAAAGATTGATCAGGACACTGATCGAAGACATCGTGGCGGATATCGACGACCATACAGGAGAAATCGTTTTGGTCGTCCACTGGAAAGGCGGCCGGCATACGGAATTGCGTGTCAAGAAACCGAAGACCGGTGAACACAATGCCCGCACCAGTGAAGAGGCTTTGGGGATCATCCGCGAGATGGCGGGACGCTGGTCCGATGAGGCGATCGCTGCCTGTCTTAACCGAATGGGAATATCGACTGGTCAGGGCAAGACCTGGAATGCGAAACGCGTTTCATCCATCCGGCGTGTAAATGATATTCACGGATACCTGTCTGCCGACAAGGATGGCCCGTGGTGCACCATGACCGAGGCGGCGAAAGAGCTCGGTGTGACCAATCACGTCATCCGCAAGCTGATAAAGGACGGTATTCTGCCCGCAAATCAGGTGGTCGATGGCGCACCGTACCAAATACAGACAACTGACCTGCATTCGGATACCGTCAAAGCCGCCCTTTCACGAAAAGGACGCCCGTGTCGCGCTAAGCTCGACGACCAGCTATCAATGTTTCCAACCACTTACGAAGGGGGTGCATAATGACCAACCAACGGCGGGGCTGCGGATGGCGTTTTCGACGAGGTTGGAGTCGATGTCGACGCGGCCGTCGTCGAGAAACAGCCGGAAGCCATCCTGACGTTTCAGCATGTAGGCCATGGCCTCGCCGAGGTCGGATTTGTGCGAGACCCGTGCGGCCTGGGCCGCCAGCCAGGCGAAGAACTCATCGACCAGCGGGCGGGACAGTTCCTGACGCACGGCTATGCGACGATCCGGGTCTGAGCCACGGATGGCCTCCTCGATCTTGTAGAGGGCGGCGATCCGCAAGAGCGCCTCAT
Organism: Paracoccus aerodenitrificans; assembly: GCF_027913215.1. Lineage (GTDB taxonomy): Bacteria > Pseudomonadota > Alphaproteobacteria > Rhodobacterales > Rhodobacteraceae > Paracoccus > Paracoccus aerodenitrificans. The sequence goes on along the minus strand of NZ_CP115784.1, from coordinate 679,349 downwards.
CGACGATGGGTGATCCCTTCTTCGGTATGGCCTTGATCAGCTTGCGCCGACCGTGCGCCCAACAGAATGCCAGCCGCAGCGGATCGCCGCCCGTGCGTTTCGGCGTGGCCAGATGGGTATAGGCGCCATAGGCATCGACCTGGATCGTGCCATTGAAGCCGTTGAGGATTTCAGCGGCGTATTCGCCCTTTCGCCCGGGCCGGTAATGGAACACCACGCCGGGCGGCGCGGGGCCGTTCCAGCCACGATCATCGCGCAGCACTGCCCAGAGATAACCTGTCTTTGTCCTGCCCTTACCTGGATCCAGCACCGGGGCGGTGGTTTCATCGACATAGAGGTGCGTGCTGTCGGTCATCAACTGCTTGGCCATGTGATCGACTATGGGGGCGATCAGCGCCCCAGTCCGGCCCATCCAGTCGGCCAGAACCGACCGATCGATCGGCACCCCGTGCCGGGCCATGACCACGGCTTGCCGGTTCAACGGCATGTGTTCCGAATGCTTGGAGACGGCAATCTGCGCCAGAAGCGCTTCGGTCGGCCAACTGCCTTCCAGCAGATGCGCAGGGGCCTTCGCCTGCACCACGCCGGTGCGCCCCTTGGGACAGGCGTATCTCGGGCGCACCGTAACGATGACCTGATAGCGCGCGGGGATGTAATCCAGCCGTTCGCTACGGTCTTCGCCGATCCGGACCATGTCGCCGCAGCCGCAGGGGCAGGCAATGCTGTCGGGTTCGACCACGCGCTCGATACGCGGCAGGCTTTCGGGCAGCGCCCGCGCCTTGCGAGGGGCGCGCGGCTTGCGCTTCTCGGGATCACGTTCGCTGGCCGCGATCTTTTCTTCGACAGCGGCGATTTGCGCCTGCGTCTCGGCAATCGCGGTTTCCAGGTCTTCCAGCGCCAGTTCCAGCTGCCCGGGGTCCAGCTTTTCCGATTTCGGTCCGAACTTCGCGCGCCGGTAATCCTGAACCTGGCCTTCCAGCTTCTCGATCAGCTCCTTGAGCTCGGTGATGAAGGCCTCCTTCTCGGCCACCACCGCCTCTTCATGCTGGCGCGCCGCACGTTCGACCGAAAGCTCGAACTGAACCGCTGCAAAGGCCTTCACCACCTCGGGCGGCAGGTCCGGGAATTGACTGAGATCGAAGGTCTGCGACATACGCATTTCTACCCGATCGGGGACAGAAAGCCCAACAAAACAACACCAAAACTCACCCGGTGAGTCATCCTGCCGCAGTCGGGGCCTGCACCCGGCGCGCAACTGTCCGGCGCCAATCCAAGCCTTCGAACAGGGCTTCCGCCTGCGCCCGAGACACCCGCATCACCCCATCCTGAACCTTCGGCCAGGCGAAGCTGCCATGTTCCAATACCTTGTAAATCAGCACCATGCCGGTGCCATCCCAGACCAGGATCTTCAGCCTGTCCCCGCGCTTCGAGCGGAACACCACCGTCACACCCGAATACGGATCCAGCTTCAATTCGGTCTGCACCATCAGTGCCAGAGCATTATGCCCGCAGCGAAAGTCCACTGGGCGTGTCGCGATCAGGATCGGCAGCCGCCCGCCAGCGACAATCACGACGCCCCTCGCAACGCCTGCACCAGTGCGGCCGCGCGTTCCACTGCAACATCGCCGGGAATCCGCAGCAACAGATCGCGTCCGACCTCAATCACCATCACCCCGGAACCACCCTGTGCATCAACGCCTCTTGAGGGCACCGGCTGATCCGAAGCTTCAGGCAAAATCGACAGCGGCACGAAGGCAGGTTCTGCCACCGCCGAGCCTGAAGATGTGGTCAGCCCGTCCATCAGGTCACCAGGGAGTGCCAGCCGACCTTGCCGGGCATGGCGGCGCCAATCTGACAGGTGATGGGGCAGGATGTCATAGCGCGCTGCCACATCGACAACCCGGACACCCGGCAGAAGGCTCTCGGCAACAATCCGTGCCTTCAACTCAGCTGGCCACCGCCGCTTGCCTCGTCGCCGCGGTTCGACAACCTCGCACCGGCCCATGAACCCATCACCACCATCCGCCATGCGCAACCTCCATCTGCTCAAGCAGACCCTATCGCAGGCGCGTCAGGCGTCAGAAACACATCAATTCAATGGGGCGTGGCCGCCGCTTACGAAAGACGCGTTCGATATTCTCCGGAGATATGCGCGAAAGTTGGTGACGCGTGATCAGGCGGCGGATTGAAGTTGGCGGAGACCATGGCTCTGATGATGGGTTGGGTAGCCCCTCCTGACGGCACTTGTGCCAGATTGATCCGGACAGGATCAGGAGGAATTGGCTATGAAGGAAGTCTCGATCATCGGCGTTGACCTGGCGAAGCAGGTCTTTCAACTGCACGGAGCGACAGCGGAAGGCGAAGTCGTGTTTCGCAAGAAGCTGTCGCGCAAACAGTTTCTTGCGTTCATGCAGAGGCACCCCGGATGTCTCGTTGCCATGGAAGCCTGCGCGACAGCTCATTATTGGGCGCGGACGTTGGCGCCGATCGGGCACGAGGTGCGCCTGATCGCCCCGAAGTTCGTCAAGCCGTATTTGAAGAACCAGAAGAACGACATGGCGGATGCCGAGGCCATCGCGGAGGCGGCCAGTCGACCGACCATGCGTTTCGTCGAGGTGAAGACACCGGAGCAGCAGGGTCTCGGCATGATCTTTCGGCTGCGTAATCTTCTGGTCGGGCAACGGACGCAGACAATCAACGCCTTGCGCGGACATCTCGCCGAGTTCGGGCTCATCGCCGGCAAGGGGCGCGAGAACATCGACAAACTGCGGGCCGCTCTGGAACCGGGCCACGATGGGACGAAAGACCTCCCTCCGGCCGTTCATCATATGGCACAGCTCTGCTTCGACCAGATTGATGACCTGTCCCGACGGATCGCCGAACTTGACGCACAGATCGCGGCGGCGAGCAAGCGGTCGCCTTTCTCTGCCCGGCTGCAGAAGATGCCCGGGGTTGGCCCGGTTACGGCGATGGCATTGGCCGCTTTCGCCCCGCCTATGGAGACGTTCCGTCAGGGGCGTGATTTTTCGGCCTGGCTTGGCCTCGTTCCACGACAACATTCCAGCGGTGGCAAGCAACGGCTCGGTCGCACGAGCAAATCCGGGCAGCGGGATATCCGAAGATTGTTGATCATCGGTGCCATGGCAGTGATCTCCGGTGCCAAGATCAAGCCGCCTGCGGAAAACTCCTGGCTGGGGCGTATGCTGGCCCGCAAGCCCCGGATGCTTGCGGCCATCGCGTTGGCGAACAAGATGGCTCGCATGTTGTGGGCCATGATAACGAAGGATGAAGAGTTTCGAGGGGGACCGCTGATGGCAAACTGATGAAGTCAGCAGCACCGCCTCGAAAATGCGGGAGAAGCTGAAGCTTGTATGAAACCGATCGACCAGATCGGGGTTGGGGAAATCAGGGTCACATGGAGAGCTCCGAGCTCGTTTTGATGTTTTGACCACAGCCCGCGGATCCCATACCGGCCAAGAGGCAGCACGCCTCGCGAAAAGGCCTGACACATGGACGCATTCGATCGTATCATGCCAGCCGAGGCGACAGCCCGCTAAAACCGGGGCTACCCACACATGATGTGACCGCCCCCCGACGGCATCTGATGTGCCAAGGTGGGTCTGCAACGATCCACAAAGGGGAGCGGTCATGTCGGAGATTATCACGGTCGGGCTCGATCTGGCGAAGAATGTATTCCAGGTGCATGGAAGTGACGGCGCAGGACGAGCCGTTCTGCGCAAGAAGATACGGCGAGGGCAGGTGCTGGAGTTTTTCAGCCAGCTGCCCTCTTGCGTCGAGGCGATGGAAGCCTGTGGCGGCGCTCACTTCTGGGGCCGGGAAATTGGCAAGCTGGGGCATGAGGTGCGGCTGATCCCGCCGGCCTATGTGAAGCCGTTTGTGTAGCGCCAGAAGAATGACATGGCGGACGCCGAGGCCATCTGCGAGGCGGCTATGCGACCCACCATGCGCTTTGTTCCGGTCAAGAGCGAAGAGACGCAGGGCGCGGCAATGGTCTTCCGGGTCCGGGAGTTGCTGATCCGGCAGCGCACGCAGGCGATCAACGCATTGCGCGGCCATCTGACCGAGTTCGGTCAGATCGTGCCACAGGGAGCGGTCAACGCTGCGCGGCTGATCGCGATCGTGGAGGATCCGGATGGCGCTCTCCCTGCTGATGCCGTCCCCACGCTGAAGGCTTTGATCGCGGCACTCACGCATCTGGAGGCAGAGATCAGGAAGCTCGATGCCGAGATCGCCCGGCGCGCCAAGGAGAATGACGTCGCCCGGCGACTGATGACGGTGCCGGGCATCGGGCCGCTGATTGCCACGGCCATCGCTGTTCTGGCGCCGCCACCCGAGACGTTCCGCAAGGCACGCGACTTTGCCGCCTGGCTTGGTCTTGTGCCTCGGCAGCATTCGACCGGCGGCAAGCAACGTCTCGGAGCAACGACCAGAATGGGCGAGCGATCCCTGCGACGCCTGCTGATCATTGGCGCCAACAGCGTGGTGATCAAACGTAACGTTCACAAGGAAGCGCAGCCCGGAACATGGCTGGGCAGCCTGCTGTTGCGCAAGCCACCGATGCTGGTGCGGGTGGCTTTGGCGAACAAGATGGCGCGGATCGTCTGGGCCTTGATGGCTCGGGGTGGCATCTACCAGTCTCCGGTCGCAGCGGCGTAAGCCGCCGCAGATCGCGAGGACGTCGGAGCGGAAGAGGGCAAGGAGCAGTTTGGCGCAACAGTTGTGAGACGGGATCGGGAAAACCAGTGTGCAACAGAGTGCCTATGAGCACGCGGCTTTGATCTGGACCCGACCTTCGAACACCATACGGGCCCTGCGGCATGGATCGCGCCGCATCATGAGGCCGGACACATGTCAGCACCCGACAACGCGCCAAGATCAGCTTCAAAATCCCTCTTGCGCTTGGGGCGGTTACACATGTTGCACAAATCGCGTGAGGGATTCATCTCGCGAATCCAGGGTGGTAGCTGGGATGCATGAGCAGACCCCTACCCCCGACCTACAAGACCAGGAACTGGCCAGCCTACAATGAAGCACTCAAGCGCCGGGGCTCGCTGACGATCTGGTTTGACCCCGAGATGAGCTGGGATGCCGCGCCGACAGGCAGGCGTGGCCGCCAGCAGACCTACAGCGATGCCGCTATCCAGACGTGCCTCTCGATGAAAGTGCTGTTCGGCATGGCGCTCCGGCAGATCGAGCCATGGGAACGCCACTGGTCCGAGTGACCATGGCGAGGCGGGTTCGTCGAGAGCCTGCTACGGCTGGTCGGCCTGAACTGGACGGTGCCCGACTTCAGCACGCTATCTCGCCGCCAGAAGACCTTGGCCGTGAACATCCCCTACCGCGGCTCCAAGGCGCCGTTGCACCTGCTGATCCACAGCACCGGGATCAAGGTCGAAGGTGAAGGCGAGTGGCACGCACGCAAGCATGGCGGCCCGAAACGGCGCGTCTGGCGCAAGCTCCACCTTGGGATCGATGAAGAAACGTTGGAGATCCGGGCCGTCGAAGTCACCGGGAGCCACATCGGTGATGCGCCCATTCTAAACGGATCCTTGCGCAGCACCGATGACACCAGTGCCGCCAAACCATCATGGCCCTTCCTGAAGTCGACGGGCTGTGTCGAGACCAGAACCCGCACACGATTGGAGGGAAACATCATGACCGCAATCCGATCGCCAGCATGATCTCGGCAATGCGTGCGGCAGGCGTGGCGCTATCCAGCCGGATGGTCATCTGGCCTACAGCAATCTCGATGGCTCCAGTATCTGGCGCTTCGGACTTGCCCGACGGACCTGAAAGAACCGGAACAGGGGCGGAAAGGCCCCGGTCAGGCAGCACGATCGGCGCAAAACAAAGGCCGTCATCCTCGTCTGCAGGCAAAACCAAGCGGCCATCCCGCGCCCGACCGCGCCATTCCGACAGATGGTTCGCCCGAAGCCCATATCGCGCCGCGACCGCGTTAACCGTCGCCCCCGGCTTCAAGCTCTCGGCCACGATCCGCGCCTTGATCTCATCCGGCCAGCGCCGCTGCCCGTTCGGTCGGATGTCTACCCCATAGTCCCTGAGAAACTCCAACGTAGTCGCCATCGCGAAACTCCCGCACAATCTCCGTCAGGCGCGAAATCTCAGACCGTGTGAAAACAAGGAAGGTGGGGCACAGGCGCCGCTTACAAAGGGATAAGTCCGTCCGGGGAAAGGGGAACCTCGGCTATCACCCGATTTGCGCAACAGAGCCGGTCAGATCCGAACCACTACAGATCATTCATCAAAAAAGGCCAGAACGTGTCATGCAGCGTTCTGGCCTATCCATTTGAAACGCACTGATCCGCGTGGTGGGAACTCTATCGCGACGCGTCGAACAATCGGGCTTTCAAGTCTTCGAAGTGATCAGCTATCTTTGAGAAGATCCCGGCCGCTTCCTTGCGGTCCTTTAGCGATTTCTTCAAATCCGCTATCGCATTATGTAGGTCTTTAAAGTCTTTTTTACGCCCGTAGCCCAGTGCTTCTGCGATCTCCAATTCAACCCTGGCTCCTTCGATATAGTCATCCAGAGACGGTTTTCCGTCAGCATCGGAAGCCTCACCTGCCTGTAGCGCCTTGGCCTTGGATATCATCGCTTTGGCCCGCACGGTTGGAAGAGGGACGACGGTTTCAACAACTGCGACTGTCGACAGGGCTGTGTTGAGGATCGTGGTTGCCGCCTCTGTCTTGCCTTCATCAATCAGACGCGTGGCTTCGAGGATCGCGTCAGGGTAGGTCTTCAACGGCAATGCCCTGAGCTCGATCACGATCTCACTGGCAAAATCACGCATCAGCGATCGCGCGATCTGAAAGTCTCCGCGGCGAACATGGTGCTCGATCAAGATGCCGATATCTCGTACCGTTTCCGGCGTAGCAATCAAGTCGACGATGCGATAGTCAGCGGCGACAGGGGCCATTGCGAGGTCCGGCTCTCGCGCGACAACCGTCTCAAGCTTTCCAGTCACCCGGGCCAACGCGTCGATGGCGTCCTGTTTATTCCCTCCACGCAAGGCCTCGATCGCTACCTTTGTTTCTGCCAGAGCATCGACCGCTTCCTTGATCAATTGATCCCTGCGATCGGAGAGCTCAGCGGAGACATGTTCCGAAACACTGCCGTCGACGTGTTCGCGCGGTGCATCGTTGCCGCTGGTCGCCCCAGCCTTCTCTGCCAATTCCGTGGAAGACTTCGTGGCATCACCGGCCGTTTCGGTCTCTTGAATAGTTTCTTGTTCAGAGGTCATGATCGGTATCCTTCGCTGTTTTGATGTGCGGAGGGCCACAACAGCCCTCCGCGTTCAAACCTGAGACATGAGCAAAGTCAGGTGTCACTGTTTCGATTGAACAACCGCTCTTTCAGGCGTCCAAACCCATCGTCGATACGGTCAAAGATCCCTCCGGTATCCTCCTGCGCCTCAATCTGACGGTCCAACTCATCCAGCGCCTCATGCAGATCCTCGAAATCGCTTTCGCGGCCGTAGCCGAGCGCTTCGGCGATTTCGAGTTCCTGGCGTGCCGCCTCAACATAGTCGGCGGCCGTCAGATCGGCATCTTCAGTAGCGGCTTTGTCGTTCGCCGCCTCACCGTCGTCATTGAGCAGAGCTTTGGCCTTCTCGATCATCGCCACGGCTCTGAGCGGAGGCAGGGCGATCACTGTGTCGGTCACCACCTGGGTGCTCAGTGCGGCGTTGAGTACCGTCATCGCTTCGTCTGTCTTTCCGTCATCAAGCAGTGCCGTCGCTGCGAGGATCGCGTCGGGATAGGTCGCAAGCGGAAGGCTGGTTGTCCGGATGACAACCTCGGACGCGAACTCGCTCAGCAGCGGTCTCGCTTCCTGGAACTTCCCATCGTCGACCAAGTCCTCGATCTGTTTGCCGAGTCCTCGGACGGCTTCGACGCTGCCCAGAACGTCATAGGTGAAATGATTGATCGATACGGGCGCCAAAGCGAGATCCGGTTCACGCGCGACGACGGTCTCGAGCTTCCCCGTGGCCAACGCGAGCGCAGCAATCGCCGCATCTGTATCGCCCTTCTCGATCGCGGCGATCGCAGCGTTCGTTTCATCGAGCGCGTCGACCGCCTCCTGGATCAGGGCGGTGCGTTTATCGGCGAATTGTGAATCGGTTTCGGCGGTCACGCTCTCTTCGACTTGCTCCCGGTTGACCGCCTGCGCTTCAGCTTCCGCCTGAGACGTATCCTGAGACCAGGAAGGGCCGGCGCTGACAATCAGCAGGGCCAAAGCTGTTCCCGCGCAAAGACTCCTGAGTTTCATCAGTCTGTTCCTTTCGGCTGTGATTGGTTCTACGGCGGTTTCGCCGCAGAGTTGGCACGATCAATGCCCGGCTCAGCCCTCCTTGACCGCGATTTTCCTGACCTTGGCTTGGGCTTCGGGCGTTTGCGGCAGCTTGATCGTCAGAACCCCGTTCTTGAAGGATGCCTGCGCCTTTTCGCCATCCACACCGGGGGGGAGCGGGACTGTCCGGTAGATCGCGCCGTAGCTGCGCTCGGACAGGTAATACCCCTTTTTCTCCTCCTGGCGCTCGATCTTCTTCTCCCCCTTCACAGTCAACATGTCATCGTTGACCGTCACCTCGATGTCTTTCATCTCCATGCCCGGCAGCTCGATCGATACTTCGATCGCCTTGTCGGTCTCGACCACGTCGGATTTCGCTTCGCCGCTGCCAAAGGGCCATTCGAAATGACCGACCCGGTTCCAGAAGTTCTCGAACACATGGTTCATTTCGCACTGGAGTGTCGCGATCGGGTTGTCTTCGCTGCTCTTGGCGTCTGGCGCGCCGTCCTTGCGCGCCCAGGGAATGAGTTCTTTGATCTGCATGATATGGTCTCCTTCGGTTTTCAGGCGCCTTTGACGGGGATCCTTTTTGGCTGCGCTTCAGGGGCTCGGGGGAGCAGTGAGGACGCCTCCGCGCATCTCGGCCTCGATCCTGTCGGGGTCGAAATCCTCGGAAAGCGTGAAGGCCCTCTCGAAATCACCCTCGCCATATTGGGCATAGGCAAGTTCCAGGTTTTCTGGCCGCATCGGCTCAACCTTGCCGCGGCTCGTCAGCACGCGGTTTTCGAGTGTGATTTCGACGGCATCGGCGGCGACCCCAGGCATTTCGAGCATCATGGAGACACCCTGATGGGTCTTGACGATATCAGTCAGCGGGCGGTAGATGCGGCCGCCGGCGGTCTCGGGCGCGTCGGTCAGCGTCTTTTCGGTGGCTGGCGTGATATCGGTGCTCATCGTTCCAGCTCCTCTCAGGCTGCCCTGATCTCGATTTTCTTTGGTTTTTCTGCCTCGGGCCGGGAGATGACGATCCGCAGTACGCCGTTCGCCATTTTCGCCTCGACCTTGTCATCCGCGGCCGCGAATGGCAGACGGATCGCGCGAGAAAACTTGCCATAACCGCGTTCGTTGCGGTGCCAGCGCGCACCTTCGGGAACCTCGGGCAGCTTGCCTTCGCCCGACAGCGTCAGGACGTTGTCCTTGAACGAAATTTCAATGTCGCCCGGTTCGATGCCGGGAAGTTCAGCGGCGATGGCAACGGCCTCAGGGCCTTGCCAGTCATTCACCGCCGGGAACGCCGCGCGGGACGGCGGCCAGAAACTGCGGTCGAGATCGCGCATCATGAAGCGCATCAGCGCAAAGGGATCGCTGCGGCGCAGATATGTCGGATAGAGCATTGCTGGCCTCCTGTGGCTCAACGACGTCGTGCAGGAAAACACTGCTTTCGCGGTTCGATCCCCACGGCAAGAGATATCGATCCCGAAACCTTTACAATTCTACGCTCACAAGGATACCACGCAGGCATAATTTATGCTAGCATTTCAATCTCTATTGGCGTCTGATGGAGCTTCGCGACGGCCTACAGATCCTTGGAGGTCAAATGATGATTGCATCCGACCATGCGTTGATCAGGACGACGATCCATCGGGTCGCCCAGCACATCCAGCAGCGGATCGACGATGAAAGTCGTGAGACCGGTCTGACGAGACAGTCTGGATGGCAGCCGCCCATGTGGACGAGTGCCCGGGCCTCGCGATCGGCGACATCGCGGCGCGGCTGGAAGTCGGCAGTGCGACAGCCGGGCAACTCGTGGACCGCATGGTGCGCGGCGGCTGGGTTGAGCGTTCGCCGTCACCGAATGATCGGCGGTCGCAGATCGTTGTGCCGACGAGAAAGACGCAAAAAAATCTTGCGAGACCTAGATCCCCGACGAGCGGCGTTGAAGGAAGACATCTTACAGGACCTATCAGTCGATGAGAGGCGCGTTCTTCTCGCACTTCTCGAACGCATAGATGCGCGGCTTTCAAGCTAGAGGGGGCGAATCGGTATGGAGAGGAAGACTGGATCTTCTCGAGCAATCGGTGCAAGATCTCCTGCAACGAGAGACACTGGGCGAGCCCGATCTTGTGGCAATTGGGTCCAAGGTGAAAGAACGGAAGCGGTCGCTGCGTGACACTGTCACTTGCGCAGATGATCGGCGAACAACCCTGACTGGATAATGAAAACGGAGAAGACGAATGGCAAACGGAGCTTGCGATATTTGCGGTCGCCCGGCGACGGCGCGCGTGCGCGCCTCGGTGAACGGCAGGGTTCAGAACATGGAGCTGTGCGATCAGCACTACAGCGAAATAGCGCGCCGGTCGGGTCGCAGCGCCTCGCCGCTTGAGTCCCTGTTCGGGCGGCGTTCCCTTCTTGACGAATTCTTCGGCGAGAGCGGTTTCGGCAGCCTCTTTGGTGACAGTCCGCTGCGAGGCGGCACGCTCGGCTCTGTGGGTGATGGCGATGACGCTGTCGTCGACGCCACTGTCGGCGAGGGCGCGCCGCGGCGTGGATCGCGGCGCGGCGGCGGACGCACCATCGCCGACCGGCTGAGCGAACAGGGCAACAAGCTGCTGCAGGATGCCGCACAGAAGGCCGGGGAATTCGGGCGCAGCGAGGTCGATACCGAACATCTGCTTCTGGCATTGACCTCGTCTGACGTCGTCAAGACGATCCTGGAACAGTTCAAGGTCGATGTGGACGATCTGCGGCGCCAGATCGAGAAGGAAGCGAAGCGTGGAGACGCCAAGACGGAAGGCGAAATCGGCGTAAGTCCTCGCCTGAAGGACGCGCTGAACCGGGCCTTCATCGCCTCGAACGAACTCGGCCATTCCTATGTCGGGCCGGAACATCTGCTGATCGGGCTCGCCGAAGAGGGCGAAGGCCTCGCGGCGGCGATGCTGCGCAAGCTGGGGCTGACGCCGCCGGCGCTGCGTCAGCAGGTGACGAAGGTGGTCGGCAAGGGTGCCGAGGAAGGCCGCGTCGAGACTCCGTCGAACACCCCCGATCTCGACCAGTTCAGCCGCGATCTCACCAAGGCCGCGCGCGAGGGCAAGCTCGACCCTGTGATCGGTCGCGCCCGCGAGATCGAAACGACGATCGAGGTCCTCGCGCGGCGCAAGAAGAACAACCCCGTGCTGATCGGCGAGCCCGGCGTCGGCAAGACCGCCATCATCGAGGGGCTCGCCCAGCGGATCGTGGCCGGCGAGGTGCCCGAGGCCTTGCGCGACAAGCGGCTGGTTGAACTGAACATCAACTCGATGGTCGCAGGGTCCAAGTATCGCGGCGAGTTCGAGGAGCGAGTCCAGAAGATCCTCAAGGAGATCACCGAGGAAAAGGACAGCCTCATTCTCTTCATCGACGAGATCCACAGCATCGTCGGCGCCGGCCAGGGCGGCGGCGAAGGCGGTCTGGACATTGCCAACACCTTCAAGCCGGCGCTGGCGCGGGGCGAGCTGAACCTGATCGGTGCGACGACGCTCAACGAGTATCAGAAATACATCGAGAAGGACGCGGCACTCGAACGCCGATTCCAGCCGGTCTATGTGGACGAGCCCACGGTCGCACAGACGATCATGATTCTGCGCGGGCTGCGCGACACGCTCGAAAGCCACCACAAGGTGACGATCACCGACGAGGCGATCATCGCCGCCGCGGAGCTTTCGGATCGCTATATCACCGGTCGCTTCATGCCCGACAAGGCGATCGACCTGATCGACCAGGCCGCGGCGCGGGTGAAGATCTCGGCCACTGCGCGGCCCGTGGACGTCCAGGAGTTGGAGGCCGAAGCCGCGCAGATCAAGCGCGAACAGGACTATGCCGCCGCGCGCAAGCAATTCGACCGGGCGGCTGAGCTGAAAAAGGAACTCGAGCAGAAGCAGAAGGAGCTCGACGAGCTTCTGGAGATCTGGAAACGCGACCAGGCTTCGGCGACCGCCGAGGTGCGCGCCGATCACGTCGCCCAGATCGTCTCGAAGATAACCGGGGTTCCGGTCACCGAACTGACCACCGAGGAGAAGGACAAGCTCCTCAAGCTCGAAGACAAGCTGCACGAGCGCGTCATCGGCCAGGAAGAAGCGATCCACGCCGTGGCCGATGCGGTGCGACTCGCGCGCGCGGGTCTGCGCGACGGCTCCGGTCCGACTGCGACCTTCCTCTTTCTCGGGCCGACCGGCGTCGGCAAGACGGAACTGGCCAAGACGCTGGCCGAGGTGATCTTCGGTGATCAGGATGCGCTTCTCAGGATCGACATGTCGGAATATGGCGAGCGTCACGCGGTGGCACGGTTGGTCGGCGCGCCTCCGGGCTATGTCGGCTATGACGAGGGGGGGCAGCTGACCGAAAAGGTCCGCCGCCGGCCCTATTCGGTGGTGCTGCTCGACGAGATCGAGAAGGCGCATCCAGATGTCTACAACATCCTGCTTCAGGTGTTCGACGATGGCCGCCTGACAGATGGCAAGGGCCGCGTGGTGGACTTCACTAACACCATCATCATCGCCACCTCGAACCTCGGTTCGGACATCATCCAGCGCAACCTCACGAAACGCGGCAGCAGTGAGTTCGACGAGGCCAAGCAGAAATCCGAACTGATGGAGGTGCTGCGCGGCCATTTCCGGCCCGAATTCATCAACCGGATCGACGAGATCATCGTCTTTCATTCGCTGAATCAGTCGGAGATCCGCCAGATCGTCGAGTTGCAGCTCAACCGGGTGAAGCGGACCGCCCTTACCCAGGGCGTCGAACTCGAACTCGATGTGAGCGTCGTGGATCACTTCGGCGCGGTCGGCTTCCGCCCCGAATTCGGCGCCCGCGAGCTGCGCCGGCTGATCAGGTCGGAGCTGGAGACCGAGTTGGCTCGCGAACTGCTCTCGGGGCGGATCGAGGATGGCGACAAGGTCCGCGTCGCCTGGTCGGAAGACGAACAGAGGGTCGTGTTCGAAAAGATCGTAAAGGACACCGGTGACGACAGCCCGGACGATCAGGCCAAGGCCGGGATCGAGGAGCCCAGCGAAGTTGCCGAAAACAAGACGGACGTTCCGAAGCCCAGCGTTGGGGATGAGGTGCAGTCCAAGGACGACAAGTCCGCCGAGTGACAGCGCAAAAGACTGGCCCGGCGCGATATCGGTCGCGCCGGGCCATCTCTTCGGAGAGTTATAGGAAGGTCCACGGCATGAACGTCATTAGATCATTCCGCAATCTCGACCGGCACGGCCAACAGCGCGCGCCTGAGGTCATCGAGGAAGAGGTGCGGCAACTTGAACCGCACCTTGCGCGCTTTCGCGAGGATCTGGTCCGGCTCGAAGTCGTTGCCTCGCAGACGAGGGGCAAGAAGCGCATCAAAGTCAGCCTGCGCCTGCAACTGCCGTCGGGCGTGATCGCGGCGCGGGAAGAGGGATTCGAGATCGAGCCTGTCCTGCGCAAGGCCTTTGCCGACCTGCGCCACCAGGTCGATCGGCATGTGGCGCGCCTCAAGCACGAGCCTGAATACAAGCGTCCCGCCCGCCGGCGCCGGATCGGCGCCCCGCTGTCGCCCGCGCGGGATGCGGCGGAAGCGGACCGGCGCCAGCTCTTCTTTGACCTGATCGAGGATCATCTCGATACGGTCTACGATACCGTCAGGCGCGAGTTGACCTATCTCGAGTGTAGCGGGTCTGTGCCGGCTGGCTACCTGAGCGTTCGCGATATCGTCGATGCGACGATCCTCAAGGGGCTGGCCCGCTTCGAGGATCGGCCTTCGGAGTTTTCCGTCGGCGACTGGCTGAAACGGCTGGCTTTTGAGACCATCGAGGAAGAATCCCGCGCCGCCCGCCGCGCCGTGCCTGAGGATGCCGCCTCCATCGAGGCGGAACCCGAGGCCCCGGCGGAGGATCCGACCGAAGCGGATCAGGCGATGTTCGAGTTCTACCAGCCCGACGAAGTGCTGATGGTGGAGGACCTCATCGCCGACGACGGCGGCACAGACCCCGAGACCGAAGTGGATCGTCATAAGATCGCCATGGCATTGCACCGGGCTATCGCAGATCTTGCTCCGGTCGAGCGCCGCGTCCTGTATCGGATGTACCTGGAAGACGCCACGATCGCGGAGACGGCAGACCTTTTCGGCCTGACCGAGACAGAGGTCGCCGAGATCGCAGAAAATGCGGGCGCGACACTACGCGCGAGGCTTGCCAAAGCCGGGTTGGTCAGAGATCCATCAGGCCGCGCGCCCATCGAACGGGAAATCGCTCACACGCAGCGTCTGCCTCAGCCGATCGAGGATCGCCGCCGCGTGGCCGCCGCCCTAACCGGCGAGGAGGCCGGCTCCGACACCTGACATGGAACTGAATAGGAGATCGACCAATGACCACAGCCTCTGAAAACCCGACCGACAAGATGCAGGACATGCTGTGCAGCCTGTCCCGGAATTGGTGGGCATTCGTGTTACGCGGCGTGCTCGCATTGATCATCGCAGTGCTAGCCTTCGTCATGCCTGCGCAATCGCTTCTGGCGCTCACGCTGGTCTTCGGCGCGTTCGCCTTTGCCGACGGCGTGTTCGGCCTCGTCGCCGCGATACGTAACATCCGCAAGGGCGAACGCTGGGGCTGGCTGATGTTCAGCGGCATTCTGGGCATCGCCACGGGCGTCGTCGTGGTTGTCTCGCCTTTTGTCGCGACGCTTGTGCTTGCGACATTCCTCTGGGCCAGCATCGCCTTCTGGTCCGTGTTCTCGGGTGCCCTCGAGATCGCGGCAGCGATCCGCCTGCGAAAGGAAATCGACGGCGAAATCTGGCTGATCCTAAGCGGCCTTCTCTCGGTCGTTCTCGGTGTCGTCGTGACCTGGATGCTGCTGACGCGCCCGGTCGAAAGCTTCCTCGCGCTCGGCTGGCTGATCGGCTTCTACGCCGCGTTCTTCGGGGTGATGATGATCCTCCTCGGGTTACGGCTTCGCAAGGCGGATCGTTCGGACGGTGCGGCCTTCGATGACGCTCCCCCATCGGCAAAGGCGTGAGGTGCCCTGTGGTGCATGACGGGCGACTTGCCGGCGAGGAGCACGATTTCATCCGATGGGACGAAACGATCTTCGACCGTTGCCTGAGCACCGGCTTCAATCCGTTCGGCAGCGGTCCGACGCCAATCTTCCTGCGGCACCGGGACGCAGAGGCGCCGGACGCCGATGCAAAGCCGTGCATGCCACCTGACACCGAAAATGCGAGGTGCTGATGTCGAACCGCCTGCCTGACTTGGCATTTGCTGGTGCGGCCGCTGCCTTGGGCATCGGAATCCTTTTCGTTTTTCGTTCGATGTATCTTGCCGAAGACATACTGCCTTTCGCGCAGGAGATGACGCTCATCTTCCTCGGCGCTGTCGTGACGATCATTCTGACCGCGGCGCTTCTCAATCGCCAGACCGATCTCGAGCTTCGCAAGGAAGGAAGGGTCATCATCCTCCAGCAGCAATGCGACATTTACATGGCCTGTATCGAGAAGGTCGCAGAGATCGTGGAAACCGCAAGGCACGATGCGAAGCTGATCGATGAACTGCGTGTTCTCAGCCACAAGCTGGCTGTGGTCGCGAGTGCAGGGGTCGTGTCCAGCTTCGAGCAGGTACTGGAGAGCTTGCAGTCCGGTTTTGCTGACGGCACGCTCTCGGACGGGGACGGAGAGGGCGTGATGAATGCCGTCGCCGATCTCACGATAGCGATGCGGTCGGACGTCCTGCACGCTGCTGCCTTTCCTTCGCAGAACACCGAACGCGCCGTTCGCCTGAATTCGAGGCGAATGGAAAAACTCGACGAGCTCGAACGTCACCTTCTCGTATCCACCGACACCCGGGAGAACTGATATGCGCGGCCATAATCGTCCACCATTCCCGCCGAAAATTCCCGGAACCGATCTGTCATCCTGGGACGTGCCGACGGCAATCATCTACCGTCCTGCCCGTTCCGCGATGACATCGGCGCCTCGGCCCAACTACTGGGTCCTGGAGTTCGAGCCGTCCCGGCCGCCGCAGATCGACCCGCTGATGGGACATACCTCCAGCGACGATCCCTATCGCCCGATCCGGCTGAAATTCCCCGACCGCGATAGCGCCGTGGACTTCGCAGAGCGGCAGGACTGGCATTATGTCGTGCGCGAGGACGCTGGGGGAGCCCGGATGGCGAACCGTTGGGCGGGTGAGACGCGCCACCGGCTGCACAGGGGCGTCGATGCCCCGGGAGCCTTCCGGGTCGCGTTCCGCCCCGATCGCCGCCTCTCAAGAGGCGTCCAGCATGAGAGAACGGCCGACCCGTCTACCAGCGACAAGGAGAGTTTCGATCCGGTCCTCGAAGCCTCGCTCGAATCCTTCCCCGCCTCTGATCCTCCAGCGTGGACGGGTGTGACAATTGCAAGAAAGACGACGTGATGACGGCCAACTGCATGCGCTCGGGGAAATTAGATGTTTCCACGGGCCGATACCGTTGCTCGCAGATACCCCCCGTGGCCGTCTGGTCAGTCGTCGGGATCAGCCTTCTCGCTTTCCTCTACCAGAGCGGCCTGCCGCCGCGTGCGCTCAACCGGTTCCTGTTCGACCTCGCGCTGGTGCCGTCGCGCGTCTTCGGTCAGCTCCGCCTCGTCGCCCCGTCCTACTGGACCCCGTTCCTGACCAAAATCTTCCTGCACGGGGGGCTGGCTGCATCTCATCTTGAACATGTGGACGCTCTGGATCTTCGGCCCCGCCGTCGAAGATCGGCTCGGACCGGGTAGATTCACACTGTTCTATCTGTTCTGTGGTGTGGCGGCCGGACTGGCTCACGCGCTGGCGAACCCCCACTCAGTCGTTCCCGCGCTTGGCGCATCGGGGGCCATCGCGGGCGTGATCGGTTGCTACCTACCCGCACCGCGGCAGCGAGAGGCCCGCCGCGCCATATCCACGCGCTGAACGCTTGCATCAGCCGGCCGCCAAGACCGGCTCGTCAACGAAAGGATACAGGATGCCCACGGTATCCGTCCGGTTTCCCCGCTCTGACGGGGAGATGGAGTGCCTGCTAGATGTCCACCATCGATAGTGGACATCTTGAGGTGGGCGATGGCGGGCAAGAAGGGCCAGAAGAAGCGGGTCTGGTCAGACGATGAGAAGCGGTCGATCTGCGCGCAGGCGCGGGTTCCCGGTGTCTCGGTTGCGCAGGTCGCGCGGCGCTACGCGATGAACACCAACCTGATCCATAAATGGCTTCGCGACCCTCGGTTTGCATCAGAGGATCAGGCTGCGGATTTGTCGGCGCCTGAAGGGGCGACCTTTCTTCCTGTCGAGGTTGCGGGCATGGAGCCTGTCATGGTGGCACCCATTTCGCGCACTCCGTCGACGGATCCGATCACCGCGCAGCGCGTGGACATCACGTTGTCGGATGGTCGGCGGATATTGGTGGAGGGTCCGACGGCGCTGTCAGCGATCTCGGCGTTGGTTGAGGCACTGGCGCAATGATCCCGGTGCCAAGCAACACGCGGGTTTGGCTGGCGGCTGGCGTCACGGACATGCGGCGCGGTTTCAATACGCTGGCGGCACAGGCTGAACAGGTTTTGGCCGAGGATCCATATTCGGGCCACATGTTCGTCTTCCGTGGTCGCCGGGGTGATCTTTTGAAGATAATTTGGTGGGATAGCCAAGGGGCCTGCCTATTTACAAAACGGCTGGAACGGGGCCGGTTTGTCTGGCCCGCTGCCAAGGAAGGCAAAGTCAGCCTGAGCCCGTCGCAGCTATCGATGTTACTCGAAGGAATCGACTGGCGGACACCACAAAAGACTTGGCGACCACTGGTCGCGGGGTGACATAAATTGTCAACAAAACATGGGATTTAGCGCAGTTTTGCGTTCCCTCGCAGGGGGCGCTCGGGTATAAATTGCGCCATGCTGGAGGCCTTCAAATCCCTGCCCGAAGACCCTGATGAGTTGCGCACTGTCAGCGCGCAAATGCTCCAGCACATCCAGTCTCAAGCCTACCAGATCGAGAAGCTGAAGGCTGAACTTCACGGCCATCGCAAGGCGCGCTTTGGCGCGAAGTCAGAGGGTATGGATCAACTGGCGCTGGATCTGTCAGAAGATGATGAGATCGCGCGGGCGGCAGAGGATCAACACACCGAACAGTCGGCCATTCATGAAGAGGCCCCACCCAACAAGCGCCAGCACAGCCGCAAGCCGCTGCCAGATCATTTGGATCGGCAGGATGAGGTCCAGTCACCCGGTGAGGCATGTGCTGGATGCGGCGGCACCCTGCGCCAGGTGGGCGAGGATATCACCCAAGAGCTGGACTACATCCCCGGTCACTTCGTGGTGCGCCGCTTCATCCGCCCGCGCATGGCCTGCACCTGCTGTGAAGCCTTCGCCCAGGCCCCGCTGCCATCGCGCCTGATCGAGCGCGGACGGCCCGGCCCTGGCCTCGTGGCGCACATGCTGGTCGGCAAATATTGCGATCATCTGCCGCTTGAGCGGCAATCCAGGATCTACGCACGCGAAGGCGTGGATCTGCATCGCTCCACGCTGAGCGACTGGGTTGGGCGCACAACGGCCCTGCTGGAGCCTCTGGCCGAGCACATCGGCAAACTGGTCCGGGCGGGGCCCGCCCTGTTTGCGGACGATACCCCCGTAAAACTGCAGGTTCGCGCCAACACGACAAAAACCAAAACCGCCCGGCTCTGGAGTTATGTCCGGGACGAACGCCCGTGGTGGGGGCAGCACCCCCCTGCGCCTGGTATCAGTTCAGCGTCGATCGAAAGGGCGAACACCCCGCCAACCATCTTGCAGGCTATACCGGCACGGTCCATGCCGATGGCTTTGCCGGGTTCAATGGCCTGTTCGGCAAGGGCAAGGCTGACGAACAGGCCTGCATGGTCCATGTGCGCCGCAAATTTGTCGATGAGGTCGAGCGCACTGGCTCCCCCATCGCCCAACAGGCGATCAAACAGATTGCACAGCTCTATGCTGTGGAGAAAGAGGCACGGGGGATATCTCCAGAAGAGCGCGTGGTCCTGCGGCAGGCCAAGGCCAAGCCGGTCTTCGACGATCTGGAACTTTGGCTACAGGCACAGCTACGCAAGATCTCCGGCAAAACCAAACTGGCCAAAACGATCCGCTACGCGCTGAACCGCATGCCTAAAGCGCGGGGCTATCTCAGCGACGGGCATCGCGAGCTGGACAACAACACCTGTGAGCGCTCGATCAGACCTATTGCCGTTGGTTGGTCATTATGCACCCCCTTCGTAAGTGGTTGGAAACATTGATAGCTGGTCGTCGAGCTTAGCGCGACACGGGCGTCCTTTTCGTGAAAGGGCGGCTTTGACGGTATCCGAATGCAGGTCAGTTGTCTGTATTTGGTACGGTGCGCCATCGACCACCTGATTTGCGGGCAGAATACCGTCCTTTATCAGCTTGCGGATGACGTGATTGGTCACACCGAGCTCTTTCGCCGCCTCGGTCATGGTGCACCACGGGCCATCCTTGTCGGCAGACAGGTATCCGTGAATATCATTTACACGCCGGATGGATGAAACGCGTTTCGCATTCCAGGTCTTGCCCTGACCAGTCGATATTCCCATTCGGTTAAGACAGGCAGCGATCGCCTCATCGGACCAGCGTCCCGCCATCTCGCGGATGATCCCCAAAGCCTCTTCACTGGTGCGGGCATTGTGTTCACCGGTCTTCGGTTTCTTGACACGCAATTCCGTATGCCGGCCGCCTTTCCAGTGGACGACCAAAACGATTTCTCCTGTATGGTCGTCGATATCCGCCACGATGTCTTCGATCAGTGTCCTGATCAATCTTTGCTTGTCGCGCATGGATGTCGCCGGAGCTGTCCAGGCTGTCTCAAGGTCCTGCGCCAGCCCTTCAAGGCGCGTGACATCCACCTCCGGTGCTGCTGCAAAATCCGTATCGAGACGCTGTTCGAAACTGCGAACGCGTCCCAAGGCTTCTTCCCACCGTTTCTCCAGTTCTGATGCGATAAGGCGATTATCAGGGTCACAAGCGGCATAGCGTCGTTCCGCCAGGGACGCATCGTATCTGGCTTGCTGCAACTCCATCTCGAGCACCAACCGCTTGTCTTCGGCCGCTTGGTTCAACATTGCACGTGCTTCGATGGCGGCATCGATGGCAAATGGCGCGACAACCTCGAGAACAGCGTCTGCAATAAGCTTGTCTGGGCGGAACCCACCGAAGGTGATGCAGCGTTTCTGTCCGAGAAGAAGGTTTGGATTGTCACAGCGGTAGACGGGGCGCGGCGTGCGGCCTGTATAGACCACATGCAACCGCCGCCCGCATCTCGCACAGCAGAGGAGACCGGCAAGGAGCGCACCGCCGCCGCGACCGGATTTGCTCCCGCCAGCACGTCCGAAAGCGTTCTTGGCCAGTTGCGCCTGATTGCGTTCATATTCCTCCCAATCGATATAGCCGACATGGTGATCCCTGATCACAACATCCCAATCTTCAGGGGACTTGCGGTTCTTGTAGGTGACATGCGCGCGGCCGTCTCGGATTTTTGCTTGCCGCCCGGTCTTACCATAGGCGTAGACCCCGGCATAAAACATGTTCTTCAAGACGCTGATCACGTTGCGATACCGAATGGGCTGCCATTCGAAACTTGTCAGTCGAATGCCATCGGAGGGTCGAGGAAAGTGAATGCCCTCGCTCGACATCGCCAGAAGAACCTGCCGGGCGCTTCCAAGCTCACGGAACCGATGGAAAAGCTGCCGGATGACCTCCTGGATGCGGAGATCGGGATCGAACATCACCCCGGCGTCGCGATCCCACAGGTAGCCGATCGGCGGGGTATAACGCAGTTCACCCCGGCGCGCTTTCGCCCTTGCGGCTTCAACCATGCGCGTGCGCAGGACGCCGAGCTCGAACTCGCTGATGCTGCCCTTCATGCCAAGAAGCAGCCGGTCATTTGGATGGCGAGGGTCGTAGACGCCGTCATGGTCCACGACACGCGCATCTACCAGGCCGCAAAGCTCCAGCATATGGTGCCAGTCGCGCCCATTGCGGGCCAGACGCGACACTTCCAGGCAGAAGACCGCGCCGATCGACCCCGAACACAACATGGCGACGAGCCGTTCGAAGCCGGGGCGGGCCTGACAGCCACTGGCTGATACACCAAGATCGTCGTCGATGACATCGATCCCGGCAAATCCATACCCGCGGGCCATCTCGACAAGATCATATTGCCGACGCTGGCTTTCGAGGTTCGTCATGACCTGGCTCTGCGTCGACTGGCGTACATAAATCACCGCCTGACGCTTCAGCAGTTCCGGTGGAAACGCGAGGGCCATGTCATTCATCGCTGTGCCTTTCCGGATCCGATTTTGCTGCGGTCAGGAGCACTTGCGCCAGCGCCGTCACGATCGACCGGTATTCCGGTTCCGTCAGCAGTGGCGCCGGTGCCAACGGCAGTGGCAACTGGGTTGGTGTCGGGGATCTGTGATGCGTCATTCGGGGCCTCCATGGGTGAGTCGTCACCCTGGAACCTTCGCCGGAAACCGAGGTGCCGGAGAACCGAATGAAGATCGTAAAGCGCCTCCGTGGACACCACGGGTTCACCAAGATCGAAACCCTGACATACAGAAGCATCCAGAATCCAGGCGGGTGCAAGGATCGCTATACCTGGATCGCGCTCGAGACCGACATGTTGGCCATCACCGCGACTGAGCGTGCGGAAAACCTTCACGTCCGAGCCAAAATAGGCATGCCATTGATAATGAACCCGATAAACTTGGCCGACATGGGCAGAATGAACGGGAACTGGCATTGGGAAGAAAGAATTATCTGTTCATGGGGTCAATCGGCGGCGGAAAAGCGGCTGCAATCGCCTATACGCTCGTGGAAACCTGCAAGTTGAACAACGTCGACCCCGAGGCATGGCTCACATGGGTCCTCCAGCGCCTGCCTGAGCACAAAATCAATCGCATCGACAATCTTATGCCTTGGAACTGGCAGGCCAAAAACGCCTGAGACCGCGCCTATACCGGACGGATACTGCCCACGGTCGCTTGTCCGCAGTGCAATTCCACCAACAGAGTGCCGCAAGTGCGCCTGACCGACAATCCCAATTGCGGACGTTGCCGCGCGCCTCTCTTTCAAGGCAGGCCCGTCACGCTTACAGCGGCTAATTTTGACCGTCATGCGAATGCCGAACTGCCCTTGCTTGTCGATTTCTGGGCCGAGTGGTGCGGGCCATGCAAGATGATGGCGCCCCAGTTCGAGGCGGCGGCGCGCTCGCTCGAACCCCATGTCCGCCTGGGCAAGCTCGACACCGAGGCCGAACAGCAGATTGCGGGCCGCTACGGGATCCGCGGCATTCCCACCATGATCCTGTTCAGTAGCGGGAAGGAAATCGCGAGAACGAGCGGTGCGATGCCTGCCGCGCAGATAGCGCAGTGGGCGCGGTCGCACGTCTAGATTTTACAGGTATTGGCCTTACCTGCGCCATGCCATCAGGAGAAGAAGGAGAAGAACATGCATGGCGTGACCGGATTTGTTGAAAGTGCGGCCTTGTTGGTCTTTGCCGCGTTCGTGCTCGTGACGATATGTTCACGGATCGGCGTGCCCAGTATCGTCGGTTACATTCTTGCCGGCATAGTCATCGGACCTGCCGGCCTCGGCCTGATTGCTGAGAGCGCTGCCCTGAGCAGCATTGGCGAGATCGGAGTGTTACTCCTGCTGTTCGCGCTTGGCCTGGAATTCTCGTTCGAGAAGCTCGTAACGCTCAGGACAGGCCTCTAGACACCCAGATTCACCCATTTATCGGTTCACGTGAGGCAAGTCTCGACGGCTCCAGCTTCAGCCTCGAACGGAGGCTTTGTCGGCGCGAGCTGCCCGAGACATTAGGTCAAGCGAACTGCAGTTTCGCTCATCATCGCTCCTCAAATCGAACAGGCAAGGGACGCCCCACACCGGTCATTGGCCAGGATCACCATTGCCGCAGCGTGGCTTCCCCATACCGGACCTTCATGGCACCGCGCAGCATAGTCCAGGGCCCCAAGGTCAGCAGTGCGGACATTCCTGCCGTTCATGCGGCCGGAACTTGCGCCTCCCGATCTCTTCCAAAGCGCGGAAGGATGCGGATGTAGATCAGTTCGGCCACAAGCTCGACCAAGGTCTGAGTCACGATCGCAGCCGGAAGCACGGGGATCGCGCCCGGAACAGCAAGGGCCAGCGGCAGCACCACGAGGGAGTTTCGGGTAGCGGTCGAGAAGGACACTGCCCGCCCCGCAGCAGGCTGCAATCCGAAGGCGCGTGCGATGCCCCAACCGATGAATGGGGCGATGACGGCAAAGGCGATGTAGATGGGCAGGGCAGACATCGCGCGGGGGCTGGCTGCTCCCAGAACAGGGACTGTGGCGGCAACGACGAGGAATAGGACCACGGCTGTCGCGGGAACCGGAAGAAGCCCCAGAACGTCACTGACACGCTGCCCTGTCGTGTGTCGCGCGGCCCAAAGCTGGACAGCGCCAGCGCAGATCAGCGGCACAGCGATCAGCCAGACAGACGCATGTACGAACGGGCCAATGCGCACGAGGTCGGCAGCCTCGTCGTCGAGGAATAGGCCAAGGTAGATCGGCAACAGGGCCATCTGCACCAGAAGCAGGATCGGCGTCGATGACAACAGCAACCGCGCATCTGCCCGCCCTAGATGGGCAAAGGTGATCACATAGTCGATGCAGGGCGTCAGTAGCACCATGAGGATGCCGAGACGCAACAGAGCGTCATCTATGGCAAGCTGTGACAGCAGGAACGCAAGCATCGGGACGGCGATGAAGTTGCTGACCAGAAGAGCGCCTAGAAAGCGTGTTTCTTTGAATCCTCGGCCAATTCCTGGCAATGGCACCTGCAAGAAGGTGACGAACAGCATGAAGGCCAGCGCCGGGTTGATCGTGCCTTCCAGTTCGCGAGTGCCTGACACGGTGAATCCGAGGATTGCGGCAAGCGCGACAGCCATGAAGTAGATCCACACCTGTTGCCGCTCCAAAATGTCCCGCAAGGGCGTTCGAGGCTGCGCTAAGTCCGTTGGGCGCGGCTGATATCTACGACTGCGCATGAGGCGCACCTGCGGCGAAAAGCGGCGAGAAGTCATTTGCCGCGGCCACCTTGCGGACGTGCGACGGATAGCAGCTCCCGAGCCCCTTCGAGACGCGGTGCGTGGCGCGCGCCTGTTCGTTCGTCAAAAGGTAGAACGTCGGTGCGAGTGTTCGCAGATCGAGCTCAACAAAGAGGAAAAAGTCAGCGTTACCTTTCGTGGCCATGTCGACCGGCCAGCGCGAAATCTCGGTCGGCCGTTCGAGGAACTGACGGGTCTTCACCTCGATCGAGTGCGCCACGCCATCCACCACGGCCATCAGGTCGTGCCCTGGTGCCCCCTCGGGGCTGGCATAGGCCGCGATTCCCAAAGAATTTAGCTTCGCGAGGGCGAGGACCTCGCCGAGGTTACCGGATTGCTGGTGGGAAAGCTTCTGCATTTCAAATATTTCGGCGCGCGCCCCTCATTTTCCCCTATTGTGAAGCGAGCGAGACGGTCGATGCAAGATCCGCGTTGAGGGTGAAGCAGGATCCGCCGACGTGCCGCCTCGGTCCGTTCCGGCCTGGTCGGCCCAGAGCGGACTTTTGCGCTCGGTTCGGCGCTACATTGCAGCAATCACCAGACCTGCCATTGCATGCTTGGCGCGGCATTTTACGTTGGCCCGTTGACGGCAAGCGGCAACCACTTACTTCCGACCACGATTGTTGATCCCCCAGTGGCAGGAACCGCTCGCGCTGGTTCTCGATCCGGCGGCGTAATCCCGATGCCGAATTGTCCTCACGCCAGCCCAGCTTTGCGCATAGGTGAACATCTTTCGGAGCACCTCGCCGACCCGGTTGGCGCACACCGGCGTTGATTTCGATCCCTGCAGCTTGCGGGCGCGTCCCTCCCGTCTTCCTTCACGCCCAGCGGGTCGCCACCGGCATCGATGTTGCGGCGCAGCTCCTTTGCCCGTTCCCGCGTCGCCGCCGTCGACCATTCCGGCCAGCGCCCCAGCGTCATCCGCCGTTGCCGCCCGGCATGGCGGTAATCCAGCGTGAAGGCCCGATTGCCCGAGCGGTAGATGCAGATGGCAAAGCCCCGCACCTCGCTGTCGAAGATCTGATAGTCCCGGCCCGGTTCCGGCGCGGCCTCCCGCACCGATTTCTCGTTCAGCCTCAATCGCTTCACCATGCCCAGCGCCTCCTTCTTGCATCTCACATGAGGCTCAGCCTCGCGCGCATCGCGAGTCATACATCGCCGGTCAGCCCGGCGGGGAGGCGGAAGGTGGCAGAACCTCGGGGGAGGGCTGCCGGTCAATGGCTCAGAAGGGAAAAACCTACACCCTCTGTTGATCAATCCGTGAATTGCAACGAGAGCCTGTCCTGCTTACTGTCAAGCCAGTTGCATATGTTCCGATTCAACCAAATGATGCGCGGCGCGATATGTTCTTTGCTTGTTGTCCTGCTCGTGTTCGCGGGCGTGACGCAGCATGGGCAAAGTGCTGGTACAGCCGGACTGTCGGCCGATCACGTTGTCGCTTCGATCAGCCATCCCGGCGACACAGGCGGGCATGAGCACGGTTATTCGGGAGAGCCTTCTCGGCACGATATGACCGATGCCTGTGCGATTGTATGTGTCGGCACACCTACGCCCTGGCTTGCTGCCGCACAACTTGCGCCTGTTGAGACTGAGCATTCGCTGAAATGGCACTCTATAGCGGTGACACGTGAGGGCCGTCTGGTCGGCCCCGGATACCGCCCTCCGAAATCCATCTGAACACTTGCTTGCCGCACCTTTCAAGGTGCCGAACATGGTTCGCCCTACGGGGTCTGATGGATTATTCATATGACTTGCACACTGAATCGCCGCGGCTTTCTGACCGCATCCGCTGCCATGGCCACAGCTTTTGCCATCCCGCGCGCGGGCTTTGCGCAGCCAGCTGCGCTGGCATTGCAGGCAACGACGCGCACGCTTGACATTGATGGCCGCGCCGCCGCGGTTTTCGGGCTGATCAACGGCAACGGAACGCCCGGGTTGATACTGGATCCCGGCCAGCGTTTCCTGCTCGACCTGACCAATGATCTGACCGAGCCGACGATCATTCATTGGCATGGACAGATCCCGCCGAACGCGCAAGACGGCGTTCCCGATATGCCGATGCCGCTGCTGCAGCCAGGAGAGACGCGTGCCTATGATTTTGAGGCCGCAGCAGGCACGCACTGGATGCACAGCCATGTGCCCATTCAGGAGATGCAGTTGCTGGCCGCACCCCTGATCGTCCGCCGCCCCGAGGATCTGCGAGCTGATCGGCAAGAGGTCACCATGTTCCTTCACGACTTTTCGTTCCGCTCGCCGGAAGAGGTGCTGGAAGAAATCCGCTCGGGAAAGGGGCATGACGAGGCCGCCGAAGCCGAAATGTCGCAACCAGCCGATCCCCATGCCGGTCACGACATGGGTGGCGGCATGCCCATGAACGGGATGTCGGAAATGGGTGGCATGACCATGGCCGGTATGAGCGGGATGCAGATGGACCTGAACGACTTCGATTTCGATGCCTATCTGGCGAATGACCGCACCCTGAGCGACCCAGAGGTCGTGCAGGTCGAGAAGGGCGGCCGTATCCTGCTGCGGGTCATCAACGGGGCTGCGGCCACGGTATTCTGGCTCGACAGCGGCGAGGTTCCGGGTCGGCTTGTTGCGGTGGATGGCCAGCCGGTGCAGCCCTTGCCAGGAACGCGCTTTGGTCTGGCCATGGGGCAGCGCCTGGATATCGAGCTTGACCTGCCCACCGGAGGCGGCGCATGGCCGATCCTTGCTCTGCGCGAAGGCGCGCAGGAGCGCACCGGCCTTATCCTTGCGACCGCTGGCGCCAAGGTGCCGGTCATGCTTGGAATGGCAGACGAGGCCGCACCTGCATTCGATATCGACCTTGCACAGGAAGCCGCCTTGCGGGCCGTTGCTCCGCTGACGGAACGAGTTGCCGATGCATCACCCATGGTGATGCTGGGCGGGCAGATGCAGCCCTATCGCTGGACCATCAACGACCGCGTGTTCGAGGATCGGATTCCGGTTACGGCCAAAACAGGCCAGCGGGTCGAGATCATGTGCCACAACATGTCGATGATGGGCCATCCCATGCATCTGCATGGCCATCATTTCCAAGTTGTCGCGATCAATGGCAGACGGTTTTCCGGTGCATTGCGCGACACGGTCTATGTGCCGCCCATGTCGATGGTCACGGTGGCGCTGGATGCGGGCGAGGCGGCGGAATGGATGCTGCATTGTCACCACATGCCGCATCTTGCCAGCGGCATGATGACGACGTTCGCGGTCTCGGCGTGACGGGAGTGACATGATGTTTCAGCGACGCATGATCCTGACCCTGGCCCTTACCGCCCCGGCGATGGCCATCGCACCGCGCCTATCTTGGGCTGGTCATTCGCTTCCACCCGAATTCCGCAGGCAGCTTGAACATGACGCGAATGCGCCGATCTTCGGCAATCCTGACGGCGATGCGACTCTGATCGAGTTCTTCGACTATAACTGCCAGTTCTGCCGTGCGATGATGCCAGTGGTGGATGCCGTGTTAGGAGCCGATCCCGGCTTGCGGATGGTGATGCGGGAATGGCCGGTCTTTGGCGAGGGTTCGGTTTTCGCGGCCCGCGCGGCGCTGGCGTCGCGCAAGCAGGGCCGCTACGCCGACTTTCATCGCGCCTTGATGAGTCAGAAACCCCGGGCCGAAAGGGCCAGCGTCCTGCGTGTTGCGCGATCCATGGGTTTAGACACTCAGCAGTTGCAGCGCGATATGGGCGGCCCGGAGATTGCCCAACATATCCAGCAGTCCAATGCGCTGGCCGAGGCGATGGGGCTTGTCGGCACACCCACCTTCATCGCCGGATCGGATTCGCGCTTTGGCGCCATTTCATCAACGGAACTGGCCGAACTGGTTGCGGCCTCGCGTGGCAATTGAAGCATTTCACGAAAGGACAACGCTATGGATAATTCTGATCGACACAATAGCCACGGAAGCCAGAGCGGCGGAAGCTATGGCCGTTTTGCGGCGATGATCGCTACCTCGACGGTGATCATGTTCGGGCTGATGTATCTGAACACCTGGGCGATGGATCATGTCTTTTTCAGCCAGACCCGGATGTGGATGGCGCTTTACATGGGCGGCGCCATGGCGCTGATCATGCTGGCCTTCATGCTTGGGATGTATCGCAACCAGCGCGCCAATATGACCGTCGCAGGCCTTTCAATTCTGGCCTTTGCCCTCGGCCTGTTTCTGGTTCGCAGTCAGGCAACGGTCGATGATACCGCCTGGATGAAGGCGATGATTCCGCATCACTCGATTGCGATCCTGACATCCACCCGCGCGGATATCTCGGATCCTCGCGTGCGGGCGCTGGCGGACAGCATCATCGAGGCCCAGACGCTGGAAATCGCGGAGATGAAGGCGCTGATCGCCGATCTGGAAGGCGGGCCAGCGGCGACGCCCGAGGTCGATGGGCGCTGATGCGATACGGTTCGGCAATCGCGGATCCCGCTGCGCTTGCCGCATTCATCTGAAGGTACAACCATTACGAGGAGCAATCACATGCTGACACGCAGACATTTCATCCGAACGACGACGGCGCTGTTCGCGGCCTCCGCCGCCAGCCCGCTTATGGCCTCGACCTGGCCCGACGCGGCGCAGAAGGCCGCCTGGGATGCCGAGGTGGAAGCCGGCGGCCCCAATCCTTGGGGCCTGCACCAGCGTTTCCTGCCGCAGCGGATTGTCGCGAATGACGGTCTGGTGCCGGGCGATATCCATGTCGATGCCGTGGCCCGATACCTCTACCACATCGAAGAGGGCGGCACGGCGATGCGTTACGGCGTGGCCATCGGCCGGGGCGATCTTTACGAGCCGGGGACCTATACAATAAAGCGCAAGGCCGAATGGCCGCACTGGACCCCGACAAGGAACATGATCGAGCGCGAACCCGAGGTCTATGCGCAGTATGAAAACGGCATGGAGCCCGGTCCCCGGAATGCGCTCGGGTCACGGGCGCTTTATCTCTATCTCGGCGAGCGCGACACCTATCTGCGCATTCACGGCACGCCGTTTCCGACCTCGATCGGCAGCCGCGCCAGTTCCGGCTGCGTCCGCATGGTCATGGCCCATATCAACGGACTCTATCCACGCGTCCAGATCGGCGCGACCGCCTATCTCTATTCGCCGGAGGGCAGCGTGACGGCCATCAGCTGAACGGTCGCCCTCTGGCGAGGCCGGGCGTCAGGACGTACGCGCGTTGCAGATATGGTTGCCGTTGGCCGCCCGCAGCGGCACCAGCGTCGTTTCGACCGGCCCGACATGATAATACCAATAGCAATCATCCGCCGGGTCCAGCCGCGCCGTTGTCAGGTCCTGGTTGGGGCCGGCGATGGCGACGACCTCGTTCGGAATGGGATACGGCGAGGCCGCTTCGGCAGCGATATCGGGCGCCTGGGCCGCGCATCCGGCAAGGACGAGCAGCGTCAGGGCGATGGCGGCGGTTCTTTTCTTCATGGGAAACTCCTTGGCTATGGTGGTGTCGCGCCGGGGTGTTACGGCGCGCTGTCCTTGGTGATGCGGCTCTGGATTGCCCGTTCCCGTTCAGGCCAGGTAGATTTGATATAGGCCAGAACGGCGGCGATTTGGTCGTCACTCATGACATCGCCGAAGCCGGGCATGTCACTTTTATACCCATCGCCGACCACGGCGGCCGTGCCGTCGCGAATGATCTGTACCAGAAGCGCGTCGGCGTGATGCCATGTGTGACCGGTCTCGTCATGCGGGGGCGCCGGATAGCGGCCACTTGCGAGCGGGGTCTGCCAGTCCGGCTGGCCTTCCAGATCGGCGCCGTGGCAACTGGCGCAGTTATCGACGTAGAGCCGCTGGCCAAGCGCGATCACGGCCTGATCCTGCGCGGCTGTTCCGGTGGCCCCGCTGCCGCGCCAGAGGATCAGGATCGCAGCGGCCAGACCGACCGCTGCGATGAGGATGAGTGCGTTGCGCGTCATCTGCTACCCGTCCAGCGGAAAGGCGCGACCGTCACCGGCAATGCCGCCCCAGGCGATGACCTCGGCGGTGGCCTCGACCCCGCCACCCATGCCCGGCGAGTCGGCGGGCATCCCCGGCACGGCGATCCCGGTAATGTCGGGGCGCTGTTCCAGAAGCTGCCTTATGGCCGCGAAGGGCACATGGCCCTCGACGATATAGCCGCTGATCCGGGTCGTGTGGCAGGACCACAGGTTTTCGGGCACAGCGGCGTCGCGCTTCATACCGACATAGTCGCTGGCCTCAGTGATCTCGACCTCGAACCCCGCCTCGATGGCCAGATCGGCCCAGGCGCCGCAGCAGCCGCAGCCGGGGTCCTTGGTGACACTCAGCAGGTTCGGCTTTTCGTCCGAACCGATGGCGGCAAAGGCAAGGGTAGAGGCTGTCGACAGTATCGCCGCGACCGCAAGGATCGCCCCGCGACGCGAGAAGTGATGATTGCTCATATCTGATGTCTTTCAGGATATTGCGCGCCGTAGGGTCATTCATCCCTGTCATGGCGCAGTTGATCGGCTTGTGGCCCCTCGGGCCATGTGGCGTCAGAGAGCAGCGGATCGCGGAGGGGGCAGCGGCAAGCGCGGCCTGGCCGATTTCATATCTTGCAGCGGGGGAAAGTGTCGGATTCGGCGTGGCAAGCGGGCCGCGTTGGGCGTGATTTCGGCATTGCCGATGGCGGCACAGGCCGCACAGTCGCCATGTGGAGAATCCGGCTGCGTGGTGCAGCATTCATGCGCGACTGGCGACGCGGATGTTTCGGCCATCGAGGCCATCGACGATGCTTCCGCCGAGGCGGCGCCGGTCAGGGCCAGTGGCATCGTCACCGCCAGCATGACGGCAAGCAGTGCCGATAGCAGGAACCGCATCAGTCGCGTACCTTTTCCATCAGTTCGACGACCTCGCGGAACATCACCCGCTGACGGTCCTGATCGCCGGATTGGATCGCGTCTTCCATGCAGCTTCGCGCGTGATCCTCGATCAGCAAGCGTTCGACGCCGCGCAGGGCAGACCGGATGGCGGCGGTCTGGTTCAGGATGTCGACGCAATAGCGCCCATCCTGGACCATGCGCGAGACGCCCTGCACCTGACCGTTCAGGCGGGAAAGCCGCTTCAGGATCGCGTCTCGGTTCTGCTTGTCATGCGCCAAGGAGGGCTCCGAACTTCAACATCTGAGGCTTGTACTATACCCTCAAGGGGTATAGAGCAAGTCTGATATACCCCCTATAGGTATCTGCCGGGAGAGAGTCATGGACCACAAGCACGATCATTCGCATGGGCATCACGATCACGGGACACACGGTGGCGCACCGGCACAGGCTGATCCCGGTAAGGCCATCGACCCGGTTTGCGGGATGCAGGTGACGATCAAGCCCGAGGCCCGGCACCGCGACTATGAGGGACAGACGTTCTATTTCTGCTCGGACGGTTGCCAGTCGAAGTTCGACGGCGACCCGTGGTTCTACGCCTCGGGCGCGGCGGCCAAGGTCGAAAAATCCGCCCCGGCGGGCACGCAATGGACCTGCCCGATGCATCCCGAGATCGTCCGCGACGAACCCGGCGCCTGCCCAATCTGCGGCATGGCCTTGGAGCAGATGATTCCCTCGGATGAACCCAGCCATGAACTGACCGATTTCACCCGGCGGCTCTGGGTCAGCGTGGCCGCTGCGGTGCCGTTGTTGATCCTGACCATGGGCGAGATGGTGGGCATCCCGGTCCGTGACTGGATCGGGCACCGCACCGCCGTCTGGCTGGAATTCCTGTTAGCCACGCCCATCGTGCTCTGGGCGGCGCGGCCCTTCTTTCAGCGCGGGTTGGATTCCTTCAAAAACCGCTCACCGAACATGTGGACGCTGATCTCGCTGGGTGTCGGCGCGGCCTATCTCTATTCGCTCTTCGCCACCTTCCTGCCGGGCATCTTTCCCGAGGAATACCGAATGGGCGGCATGGTCGACACCTATTACGAGGCTGCGGTGGTCATCGTTGCCCTGGTCTTTGTCGGGCAGGTACTGGAACTCAGGGCGCGGGAACGCACCGGTGATGCGATCCGGGCACTGATGGATCTGGCGCCCAAGACGGCGCGGCGCATCCTGCCCGATGGCACGGAATATGACGCGCCGCTGGAAAACATCGCGGCCGGGGACCTCTTGCGCGTGCGGCCCGGCGATAGCGTGCCGGTCGATGGCGAGGTGGTCGAGGGGCGGTCCTCCGTCGACGAAAGCATGATCACCGGCGAGCCGGTGCCGGTCGAGAAGGTGCAGGGCGACCGCGTGACCGGCGGCACGATCAACAAGAACGGCACGCTGGCGATCCGCGCCACCGATGTCGGCGCCGATACGGTGCTGTCGCAGATCGTGCAGATGGTGGCCGGGGCGCGGCGGTCCAAGGCGCCGATTCAAGGGCTGGCCGACCGGGTGTCAGCGATCTTCGTGCCGACGGTGGTGGTGATCGCGGTGCTGGCCTTCATCGTCTGGCTGATCTTCGGCCCCAGCCCCTCATATGTCTTCGCCATCGCCTCGGCGGTCTCGGTGCTGATCATCGCCTGTCCCTGTGCGCTTGGGCTGGCGACGCCGATTTCCATCACCACGGCGGCGGGGCGCGGCGCGCAGGCGGGCGTGCTGGTGAAGAATGCCGAGGCGCTGGAGCTGATGGCCGAGGTCGATACGCTGATCGTTGACAAGACCGGCACGCTGACCGAAGGCAAGCCTGCACTGACCGATGTGACCAGCTTCGGTGACGTGCCCGAGGGCGAGTTGCTCGGTGCTGCGGCGGCGCTGGAACGGGCCTCGGAACACCCGCTGGCCGAAGCCATTGTCGAAGGCGCAAAAACGCGCGGGTTGAGCCTTGGTAATGGCGAGGAGTTCGAAGCTATCACCGGCAAGGGGGTGATCGGCAAGGTCGATGGCCGCGACGTGGCGCTTGGCAATAACGCGCTGATGACCTCGCTTGGGATCGACTGCGACACCGGCGAGGACACTGCCGACCGCCTGCGCGGCGAGGGCAAGACCGCCATGTTCGTGTCGCTGGATGGCAGGCTGGCCGGTCTGGTCGCCGTGGCCGACCCGATCAAGCCAACTGCCGAGGCGGCGATCCGCGAGTTGCACGATCTGGGCATCAAGGTGATCATGGCAACCGGCGACAACGAACGCACGGCGCAGGCGGTGGCGAGCAAGCTGGGCATCGACGAGGTCCGCGCCGGGATGCTGCCTGAGGGCAAGAAGGATCTGATCGACGGGCTGCGCGGCAAGGGGAACAAGGTCGCCATGGCGGGCGACGGGGTAAACGACGCGCCCGCGCTGGCTGCGGCGGATGTGGGCATCGCCATGGGCACTGGCGCCGATGTGGCGGTCGAAAGCGCCGGGCTGACCCTGCTGGGCGGCGACCTGACCGGCATCGTCCGCGCCCGCAAGCTGGCCGTGGCCACCATGCGCAATATCCGCCAGAACCTGTTCTTCGCCTTCGCCTATAACACGGCTGGCATCCCGGTTGCCGCCGGTCTGCTGTATCCGTTCTTCGGAATATTGCTGTCACCGATGATTGCCGCCGCCGCCATGTCGCTGTCCTCGGTCTCGGTCATCGCCAATGCGCTGAGGCTGAAACGGGTGAAGCTATAAGGTTGAGGAGGTGGCGTGTGGGTTTGAAATTTCGGTTTCAGCCCGATCAGGGTAGTCCAAAACAGATGACGCGGCTTTCCATCAGGGCGACTACATAAACGACAACCGTTGGAGATGTGAGTTTTCTTCTCAGCGGGCCCTCTCTTGCTGGCAACGCATGGGCCGCACTTTTGTTGTCAGACTTACGATGCTGGAAAAATCATCTACCTCAACGCCACCTCAACCCTTGGCTGCAGTTCTCGTGCAGGTTGTTCCGTCAGATGTCGCTCAATGCAGTTGAGCGTCGGCATGGAAATCGCAATAAATCAATCGATTGTCCCGTAACATACTGAAATTACGGGGTGCCCGAATTTCGCCTCTGATCTGCTCATAACCTGAAGGTCGTAGGTGCAAATCCCGCCCGACCAGTAGCTCGTGCCGGTCTCTCGTGATCTTGCCCCTGAATGTCGGCTTATTACAGATTGTTGCCAATGCTGCGCCGCACTGCCGCAAGTCGGCTCTCCGCCCTTCGGGTTGCCGTAGCCGTGCCCGCGGGGCGCTTATTGCACAGGCGCAGTGACGATCCTCTACCGCGCGGCTGATGAGGCTCCATCGGCGCCCGGTATCCGCTGCAGGACGCGATACACGGTCGGCCGCGAGACGGCGAACAGCTCCGCCAGATCGGTGATCGAATAATCGCCCGTGTCATACATGCGGCGCAACTCCGTCTGACGGCGATCCGAGAGCTTGGGCTTCTTGCCCTTCAGCTTTCCTTTGGCGCGCGCAACCGCCATGCCTTCCCTGGTGCGCATGCGTATCAGGTCAGCCTCGAACTCGGCGAACGTGGCCAGGATGTTGAAGAACATCCTGCCCATCGGATCGGTCGGATCGTGGACCGATGCTCCCAATGCCAGTTTGACCCCGCGCGTCGCCAACTCGTCGGCGATGGCGCGGGCGTCCGGGACCGACCGCGCCAGCCGGTCGAGCTTCGGGACGACAAGCGTGTCGCCTTCACGGACTGCGGCCAGGGCCTGCGCGAGACCCGGCCGCTCCCGGTTGGTGCCCGTCAGGCCATGATCGGTATAGATCCGGTCTTCCGCCACATCGAGATCGAGGAGCGCGACCCGCTGCGCGGCGAGGTCCTGCTTGTCGGTCGAGCAGCGGGCGTAGCCAATGCGGGTCTCTGACATGGGTGCCTCCTGGTCATGACGAGGCCGCGCACAGAGCGGACCGTGCCCGAATGTAACACTAAAGGCCCCATCAATGATACCATAAACGTACCAATCAAATGAGAATGACTTCCGCCATCAAACGCAGAAATCTACAGGGAGCCGCGCCGCATTCTCAGACCGTCCGGTGAACCATCCCCTTGCGGACGGGAAGACCATCATGACGGAGGGACCGGAGGATGGGGCCGGACAGGGCGGACGCCGCCCGCCGCATGGCCCTGCGGCGCCCGCACCTCCACCATCAAGGGTGGCAGCCGGGGCGGGCCTCCCGATGCGGACCGCGCGCCGCTGGCCGGCCCGCGACCGGGCGGATGGGCCGGCAGGCCCTGCACGTCCGATCCGGCCGGAAGCCGGGACGCGCATCTTCCCGAAGGAGATGGTCGAACTGATCGAGGGTCTGGCCCTTCTCGATCCGCAGCCCTCGGTCGCCAGCATCCATCGCGCCGTTGTCCAAGTGGCAGAAGAAAAGGGGGGCGAGCCTCACATCAGGCCCGATTGCACGAGCAGCGCCATCCCGATCGTCCACAGGGCCAGCCCTGACAGGCAGTAGAGCCCGTTCCAGCGGAAGCCCACGACCGCCGCGGGCCGTCCGACCAATGCGCCGGCATAGACCACCGTCGTCATCAGCGGCGTGAAGCCCATGACGCAGCTCCAGGTTCCCGCAAGGCACAGCGCCGCGGCCGCATCGCTCAGTCCCGGCACGTCCAGTTGCGTCACGAGGCCGCCCAGGACGGAGGCCGTGATGATCGGGTTCACCCCTGCCGTGGCCAGCGCGAACATGGAGAGGTTGAGCAGGACGACCATCTGCCAGGGGGCCCCGATCAGCGCGGCGACCAGCGCCTGCACCCGGTCGATCGGCAGCAGTTCCAGCGCCAGCACCGACAGAAGCCCCGCCGAGGCGAAGACGCCGATCTCGGCGGCGGCCAGGGGAAAGCGCCGGATCGTCCCGGCGGTGGCGCGGCGCATCGCGGCACCCGCGCGGCCCGGACCGCCGCGCCCGATCCGCGCCGCCCAAGCCAGGCTGTAGCCCGGCACGGCGATCAGCAGCGCCTGCTGGAACTGCAGCCCGGTGGCCGCGTGCAGCCCGAAGACCAGCCCAGCCAGCAGCGCCACATGCATCACCAGCAGCGCAACCCCGCCCCGGTCGGCGGCATCCGGTCGAGGGGCTGCCCGCGACGTAAGCGGGATGCGCGGCGCCCCCGCCCAGTCCAGAAACCAGCCCCAAGCAAGGAACAGCGCCGCTGCCAGCAACCCCGCAGGCCCGATGTCGGCGTATTCCAGTTCGGGCATCGCCAGCAGCAGGGCGTTCAACCCAAGCCCGATGGGCGACCAGAGCGGGGCCAGCGCAAAGCCGCGCAGCACGGCTGTCGTTATCCGGCGCAGCCGCCATTCCCGCAAATCCGGGGGCAGATGCGCGCTCGTTTCCTCCAGCGACCGCCGCGTCATGTCCAGCAGCAGCGCGATGCCGCCGAGATTGATCAGGACGCCGAAGACATGGCCGCCGAAGTTCATTGCCAGATAGCGCCGGCCGGGCGGGCGGGTCGTGAGATAGCGTCCGGCGCGGACGACCTCGGGTGCCTCCGAGGCAACCACCCGCAGCGCGCCCAGAAGCGCCAGCAGCGCTGCCAGGAAAGCCATCCGCTCAAGCCCCCGGGACAGCGTCTCGATGTCGATGCCGCACACCATTGCCGCGGCCAGCAGCAGGGCGCAAAGGCCGACGGTCAACCACGTGG
Organism: Paracoccus aerodenitrificans; assembly: GCF_027913215.1. Taxonomy (GTDB): domain Bacteria; phylum Pseudomonadota; class Alphaproteobacteria; order Rhodobacterales; family Rhodobacteraceae; genus Paracoccus; species Paracoccus aerodenitrificans. The sequence continues at coordinate 642,355 of NZ_CP115784.1, read as the reverse complement.
CGATAGTAAACTGCCGCCAGCACAGGACAAGAAAGACCGCCAGCGCCGCGCCGGCGGTCAGGCCGATGGCGGCAGAGTGGATGAAGATGCCGGCAAGGGACGCCAGAATGACGACGATGATGCAGCCCTGTGCGACCAACGTGCGGGCAGAGCGTTCCGGCGGGGGAAAAGGCTGCATTCAGGCGGGCGTCCGGGCAGCGGGCGTGCGCAGCCGGCCGCAGTAGAGCCAGGCATCGTGGCCGGAAATGAAGACGACGCCCTCTCCCGCCAAGTTGAACACGACTCTTTATCCTTTCTGCGAAGCCTCCGCGCCACTCTCGCAAATTTTCTCGAGGCGACGCAAGTTTGTTCCATTGTATGGCACAATGTGCTACTAATTGGAACGGGAGGAGAATCATCATGCGCTTTCTGACGACAAGTTTCCTGACCCTCGGCCTGCTCTGCTCGGCCTCGTCCGCGGCGATGGCCATGACGCTGATCTACGGCGAGGCCGGTCCCAACCGCGGCGTGCGCGCCGAGGCCACGCAGTGGTTCGTCGACCAGGTCGCCGAACGGACAAACGGCGAACTCACCATCGACGTGAACTGGGGCGGCGCGCTGTTTTCCGAGAAGGTCGCCGTTCAGTCGATCCGGGATGGTGTCGCCGACATGGGCTCGGTCATTGGGGTTTATTTTCCGCAGGACATGATCGCCTATGGCCTGGCCGACCTGCCGATTCCAAACCCCGATCCTTGGGTGGGAATGAAGGCCACTGACAAGCTGATGCGCGAGAACGCGCAGATCAGGGAGAACCTGGCCAGCCAGAACCTGGTCTATATCGGCACCTATACCACATCGGCCGTGCAGGTCGGGTGCAAGGGCGCGACCATCGAGTCGCTGGACGACGTCAAGGGTCTGAAGATCCGCGGCGTCGGCGCCTATGGCAAGGTTTTCCACGACCTTGGCGCGACCCCGGTCGACATGTCGGTCTACGAGGCGTTTCAGGGGCTGGACACGGGCCTGATCGACTGCACCCAGACCTATCCCTATCTGGTCGAGGCGCTGAAGTTCGACGAGGTCTTCGACAGCTATACCGAGCTGGATTTCGGCCAGATCGGCGCCCTTGGCATCATGATGAACAAGGACAGCTTCGACGCGCTGACGCCCGAGCAGCAGACCGCGATCATGACCGCGGGCGAGGGGCTGGCCGATGAATTTGCCCGCATCCTGACCGACGCCAACGCCCGCTCTGTCAAGATTCTGGAAGATCAGGGCACTCCGGTCCTGAAGATCTCGGACGAGGATCGCGCGCGTCTGGCCGAAGGCGGCAAGAAATATGTCGGCGAGTGGATCGAGCGCGCGAATGCTGCGGGTCTCGACGGTCAAGGGCTGGTGGACGAATACACCGCGCTGATCGTGGAATACACCAAGCAGCGCGACGAGCAGGGCTATCCCTGGGCGCCCAAGGCCAACTAAGCCCCGCCTGACCTGACAGAAGCGGGCGCGCCGATCCCCACGCGCGCCCGTTTTCCGGCCCGACCGCCATCGGTCCCGGCCATCCCTTGATCGAACCCGTCCGACCGGACCCGGAGGTGCGACCATGAAGGCCATCGAACGTATCCTGCTTGAATTCGCGGTCGTCTCGACCCTGGCGCTGACGCTGGCGATCAGCGCCAATGTGATCGGCCGCCAGTTCTTCGGCTGGAGCGTGCCCGACATCGTCATCATCGTCCGCGAGCTGATGATCCCCACCATCGTCTTTCCGCTGGCGGCGGCCACGGCCAGCCGCGCCCATATCGCCGTCACCTTCGTCACCGACCGCATGTCGCCGCGGATGCGGGGCCGGCTGATCGTTTTCGGCTGGATCATCGCGCTGCTGGCCGTGCTGCCGCTGATCTATGCCAGCTGGCGCAACCTTGCCGGATCGTGGCGGTCGAACGAGTTCTATGACGGGCTTCTGGGCATCCCGCGCTGGCCCATGAAGCTGGCCTTTCTTCTGGGCCTTGTGATCATGACGATCCGGCTGGCGCTGGTCGCGCTGGAAGACGCGCTGGAACTGCGCCGCACCGGGACCGTCACCACCCACACCGAAGAGGAGTCCGTCTGAGATGGATCCAGCAACCATCGGACTTGTCGCCTTCGGAATGGTCATCGTGCTGCTGGCGCTGCGCGTGCCGATCGCCTTTGTGCTGGCCGGCGTGGCGACCGTGGGCACTTTCCTGATCTATGCCTTCCGCAGCGGCAGCTTTGCCCCGGAACGCGCCATCAACCCGACCTCGTCCATGGTCGTGAACAGCTTTTTCGAGCTGATCCACTCCTATGACCTGTCTATGATCCCGCTCTTCGTGGCGCTGGGCAACATCGCCTATCACACCGGCATCACCACCCGCATCTATGACGCGGCCAATGTCTGGCTACGCCGGGTGCCGGGGGGCGTCAGCGTCGCCTCGCTGATGGGCTGCGCCGGGTTCTCGGCCATTTCGGGGTCGTCGATCGCCTGCGCCTCGACCATGGGGCGGATCTGCGTGCCGGAGATGCTGCGGCTGGGCTATAACCCGCGGCTCGCCACCGCCTCGGTCGCGGCGGGGGGCACGCTGGGGTCGCTGATCCCGCCCTCGGTGCTGTTCATCCTGTATGGCATCTTTACCGAGACCTCGATCAGCAAGCTGTTTCTGGCCGGCATCCTGCCCGGTCTTCTGACGCTGGGGGGCTATGTCATCGTCGTCTTCTGGTGGGTGTCGCGCGATCCGTCCGCGGCGCCGGTGGACCCCACGCCGCTGGTCCGGGGGGCGCGGCTGCGGGCGGCGGTGTCGGCCTGGCCGGCGCTGGTGCTGTTCACCGTCATCATCGGCGGCATCTATGGCGGCATCTTCACCGCGACCGAGGCGGCGGCGGTCAGCGTCCTGCTGACCATTCTGATCGGCTTCGCCGAACGCTCGCTAAGCCTGCGGTCCATGTGGATCGCGATCCGCGAAAGCCTGATCCAGACCGCCGCCATCTTCCTGATCGCCGCCTGCGCCAAGATCTTCGTGTCCTTCGTCGCGCTGACCGGGGCGGCGGGCATGGTGTCGCAATGGGTGGCCGATGCCGGGCTGTCGCCGCTGCTGCTGATGGTGGCGATCTCGGTGCTGTATATCTTTCTGGGCATGTTCCTCGACCCGGTGGGGATCATCGTGCTGACCTTGCCCTTCGTGATCCCGATGGTCGACAATCTGGGCATGGACCTGATCTGGTTCGGGGTGATCGTGGTCAAGCTGCTGGAAATCGGGTTGATCACGCCGCCTGTGGGCCTGAACGTCTTTGTCATCGGCAACGTCACCGGGCGGGATATCACCGTGGACCAGATCTTTGCCGGGGTGATGCGCTTCCTGGCGATGGATATTGTGGTGCTGGCCATCCTGATCCTGGTGCCCGCCATCTCGACCCTGATCCCGAACGGCTTGTGAGGCAGGCGATGACCGAGCAGAACGATCCCCGCTTTGCGACCACCCTGGCCCGGGGGCTGTCGGTTCTGCGCGCCTTCCGCGTCACCGATGACGGGTTGAGCAATGCCGAGATCGCGCAGCGCACGGGGCTGCCGAAATCGACCGTCTCGCGGCTGACCTTCACCTTGCTTGAGCTGGGCTATCTGGTCCAGTCGCCCCGCGACGACCGGTTCCGGCCGGGGCCGACGCTGGTCGCGGTGGGCCATGTCGCGGCGGCCTCGCTGTCCTTCCTGGTGCCGGCGCATGAGCTGATGCAGGATCTGGCCGACGATACCGGGACGCTGGTCGTGCTGGCGGTGCGCGACGCCGACAAGCTGGTGCTGATCCGCACCTGGCGGCCGCGGCGCGTGGCCTCGATCTGGCTCGAGGTCGGGCAGCGGATTCCCTTGCAGCCCTTCTCCTCCTGGCGGGCCTTCATCGCCGCGACCAGCCCGGCCGAGATCGAGCGCATAGCTGACGAGCTTCTGCCGGACGCGCAGGCGCTGCACGCGATGATGGACCACCGGCCGCAGGCGCATGACGAACTGGCGCAGCGCGGCTTTGTCTCGACCCCCGCCGGCGGCGGGACGTCGGCCGCCTATAACGCCGTCTCGGTGCCCTTCCGCAGCAGCAATCTGGCCGAGCCAGTGGTATTCACCTGCGGCGCGTTGCCGCGCGAGGCCCCGATCGAGCGGATGGAGAGCGCGGTCGGGCCGCAGCTCGCCACCGCCGTCCGCACCCTGGAACGCTTGACAGGACAGGCCCCCGGCCTGATCCGCATGGAGGCCTGACCATGGCTGAACCGACCCCCGTCACCTATCGCCGCGAGGGCGAGATCGGCTTTATCGAGGTCGACGACCCGCCTGTCAACGCGCTGTCCGCGGCCGTCCGGCAAGGGCTGGCCGAGGCCATCGACCGCCTGGCCCAAGACCCCGAGGCGCGGATCGCAGTGCTGTTCTGCGCCGGCCGGACCTTCATTGCCGGGGCCGATATCTCGGAATTCGGCAAGCCGCCGGTGCCGCCTGGCTTGCCCGATGTCGTCGCCGCCATCGAGGCTTCGGACAAGCCCGTGGTCGCGGCGCTGCACGGCACGGTTCTGGGCGGCGGGCTAGAGGTCGCCTTGGGCGCCCATTACCGCGTCGCGGTGCCGGGCACCCGGATGGGCCTGCCCGAAGTCACGCTGGGCCTGCTGCCCGGCGCCGGTGGCACCCAGCGCCTGCCGCGCGTCGTCGGGGTCGAGGCGGCGATCGAGCTTGTCACTTCTGGCCGTCAGATCGGCGCGGACCGCGCGCTGGAACTGGGGCTGATCGACACCCTGGCCGACGCGACTGCCCCCGTTAAGGCGGGCGCGGCCGAGGCGCGGCGGCTGCTGGGTCAGGGCGCGGGGCCGCGCCGTCTGGCGCAGGCCGACGCCCCCACGGTGGACGCGGCGGCGGTCGAGGACGCGCGCCGAAAGGTGGCGAAATCCGCGCGCGGGCAGGTCGCCCCGATGCGCGCGCTGGACACCATCGTCGAAGGTCTGGCGCTGCCCTTTGCCGAAGGCATGGCGCTGGAGCGCCGCGCCTTCACCGACCTGATGCAGACGCCCGAGCGCGCGGCCCTGATCCACGCCTTTTTCGCCGAACGCCGCGCCGCGCAGCAGGACGACCTGAAGGGCGTCAGCCCGCGCCGTCTGGACCGCGTCGGCATCATCGGCGGCGGCACCATGGGCCAAGGCATCGCGGCGGCGGCGCTGACCGCAGGGCTGGACGTGACGCTGGTTGAACGGGATGCGGCCTCGGCCGACAAGGCCGCCGCTGGCATCGGCCGGATGCTGGACGGCGCCGTCAAGCGCGGCAAGCTGGCGGCCGAGGCGCGCGACCAGATGCTGTCGCAGGCCTTCCGCGCCGTCGCAAGCTATGACCCGCTGGCACAGGTCGATCTGGTGATCGAGGCGGTGTTCGAGGATCTGGACGTCAAGCGCGAGGTGTTCCGCACCCTGGACGGCATCTGCCGTCCCGGCGCGGTGCTGGCGACGAATACGTCGTATCTGGACGTGAACCTGATCGCGCAGGCGACCGCGCGCCCGCAGGACGTCATCGGGCTGCATTTCTTCTCGCCCGCCAACGTGATGCGGCTGCTGGAGATTGTCGTGGCGGACTGCACTGCCCCGGACGTGGTGGCGACCGCCTTTGCGCTGGCCAAGCGGATGGGCAAGATCGGCGTGCGCTCGGGCGTTTGCGACGGCTTCATCGGCAACCGGATGCTATTGGCCTATCGCACGGCGGCCGACCACATGGTGCTGGACGGCGCCTCGCCTTACGACGTCGATCAAGCGATTGTCGGCTTCGGCTTCCCGATGGGTCCCTATCAGGTGGGCGACCTTGCCGGGCTGGACATCGGCTATGCCACCCGGCAGCGGAAGGCGCCCACCCGCGATGCGCGTGAGCGGGTGCCGGTCTTCGCCGACCGGCTGGTCGAGGCGGGACGTCTAGGCCGCAAGACCGGGCGCGGCTATTACATCTATGACGACCAGTCCCTGCAGGGCCGCCCCGACCCCGAGATTGCAGAGATGCTGGACGGCATCCGCCGCGAGCTAGGGATTACCCCGCGCAGCTTCACGCCCGAGGAGATCCAGTCTCGCTACATGGCGGCAATGGTGAATGAAGGCGCCAGGATCCTGGAGGAAGGCATCGCCGCCCGCGCCTCGGACATCGACGTGGTGCTGCTGCATGGCTACGGCTTTCCGCGCTGGAAGGGCGGGCCGATGCACTGGGCCGACGCGCAGGGGCTGGACCCGATCCGCGCCGACATCGCCCGCTTTGCCGCCGAAGACCCCTATTTCTGGCAAATCTCGCCGCTGCTGGACCGGCTTGCGGATCAGGGCGGGAGATTTGCCGACGCCAACACTGGAAAGGACGCGACATGAAAGACGCCGTCATCGTCTCGACCGCCCGCACGGGCATCGGCAAGGCCGGCCGGGGCAGCCTGAACCTGACCCATGGCGCGACCATGGGCGGCCGCATCGCCTCGGTCGCGGTGGAACGCGCGGGCATCGACCCGGCGCTGATCGAGGACAGCATCTGGGGCTGCGGCTATCCGGAATACGTCACCGGCGGCAACATCGCCCGCCAGATCGTCATCCGCGCGGGCCTGCCGGTCAGCATCGCGGGTGCCACCGTGAACCGCTTCTGCGCCTCGGGGCTGCAGGCGCTGGCGATTGGCGCCCATATGGTGCAGGTCGAGGGAGCGCAGGCGATCCTGACCGGCGGCGTGGAATCGATCAGCCTGGTGCAGCCGCCGCCCCGCCCTTCGCGCGAGGCCTGGATCGAGGCGCACAAGCCCGACCTCTATCTGCCGATGATCGACACCGCCGACATCGTCGCCGAACGCTATGGCGTCAGCCGCGAGGCGCAGGACGAATACGCGCTGCGCTCGCAACAGCGCATCGCCGCCGCCCAGCAGGCGGGGCTGTTCGCGGACGAGATCATCCCCCTCGACGTGACCCGCGCCGTGCTGGACAAGGCCACGGGCGAGAGCCGGAACGAGGACGTCACCTTCACCATGGACGAATGCAACCGTCCCTCGACCACGCTGGAGGCGCTGGCCGCGCTTAAGCCGGTCAAGGGCGAGGACCGCTTCGTCACCGCCGGCAACGCCTCGCAACTGTCCGACGGCGCCGCGGCGCTGGTGGTGATTGAGGGCGATCTGGCCGTGCGCGAGGGGGTGACGCCGCTGGGCGCCTTTCGCGGCTTTGCCGTCGCCGGCTGCGAGCCGGACGAGATGGGCATCGGCCCGGTCTTTGCCGTGCCGCGCCTGCTGGAACGCGCCGGGCTGACGGTCGAGGACATCGACCTGTGGGAGCTGAACGAGGCTTTCGCCAGCCAGGCGCTGTATTGCCGCGACCGGCTGGGCATCGACCCGGACCGCTTCAACGTGAATGGCGGCTCGATCGCCATCGGCCACCCCTTCGGCATGACCGGCGCGCGCATGGCGGGCCACATCCTGTTGGAGGGCAAGCGGCGCGGCGCGAAATGGGGCGTCGTCACCATGTGCATCGGCGGCGGCCAGGGTGCTGCCGGCCTGATCGAGATTTTCTGAGGGGAACCACCATGGACATGAGCTTTTCGCCCGACGACCAGGCCTTTCGCGCCGAGGTCCGCCAGTTCCTTCAGGACCGCTTGCCCAAGCGGCTGTCGGAAAAGGTCCGGCTGCAGCAGGAACTGACCAAGGCCGAGATCGAGGAATGGCACGCGGTCCTGAACGAAAAGGGCTGGCTGGCCGGGAACTGGCCGCGCGAATTCGGCGGCGCCGGCTGGACCGCGATCCAGCGCCACATCTTTGACGAGGAAAGCGCGCTGGCCAGCGCCCCCCGCGTCCTGCCCTTCGGCATCGCCATGCTGGGGCCGGTGCTGCAGAAATTCGGCAGCAAGGAACAGCAGGACCGCTTTCTGCCGCGCATCCTGAACGGGCAGGACTGGTGGTGTCAGGGCTATTCCGAACCCGGCGCGGGATCGGACCTCGCCTCGGTCAAGACGACGGCGGTGCGCGACGGCGACGACTATATCGTCAACGGCCAGAAGACATGGACCACGCTGGGCCAGCACGCGAACTGGATCTTCTGCCTCGTGCGGACCGATCCCACCGCCAAGGCGCAAGAGGGGATCAGCTTTCTGCTGATCGACATGACCAGCCCCGGCATCACCGTGCGCCCCATCGTGCTGCTGGACGGCACGCCCGAGGTGAACGAGGTGTTTTTCGACGACGTCCGGGTGCCGGCGGAAAACCTTGTGGGCGAGGAAAACAAGGGCTGGACCTATGCCAAATATCTGCTGACGCATGAACGCACGAACATCGCCGGCGTGGGCTTCGCCACGGCGGGCCTCGCGGCGCTGAAGCGCATCGCGCGGGCGCAGCAGGCCCATGGCAAGCCGCTGATCGAGAACCCGCTATTTGCCGCGCGTCTGGCCGAGATCGAAATCGACCTGATGGCCATGGCGACCACCAACCTGCGGATGCTGGCGCAGGCGGCGGCCGGGCAGGTGCCGGGGGCGGAAAGCTCGATGCTGAAGCTGAAGGGAACCCAGATCCGGCAGGCGATCAACGACCTGACCCGCCGCGCGGTCGGCCCCTGGGCGCTGGCCTTTCCGTCCGAGGCGGTCGAGGGCGCGAATGACCACCTGCCCCCCGGCCCGCCCGAGGCGGCAGCCGCGACCCGCGCCTATCTGAACAACCGCAAGCTGTCGATCTATGGCGGCTCGAACGAAATCCAGCGGGGGATCATCGCGAAATCCCTGCTGGGCCTTTAAGGGGAGAAACGCGTCATGGATTTCGGGTTCACCGACGAACAGACCATGCTGGGCGAAAGCCTCGCCCGCACGCTGGAGCGGGGCGGGGACGCCGCCGCCCTGTCCGAACTGGGCGCGGGCCTTGCCCTGATGACCGAAGAGGCGGGCGGCTTTGGCGGCACCGGGCCGGACATCCTGATGGTGTTCCGCACCCTTGGCCGCGCCGCCGCCGTCACACCGCTGCTCGACAGCGTGGTGCTGGGCGCGGGCATCCTGTCCGCCGCGGGCGAGGCCGATCTGGCCGAGGCCGCCGCCAGCGGCGAGGCCCGCATCGCGGTGGCGCTTGACGAACCCGGCCAGCGCTATGACGGCAACGTGTCGACCCTCGCCGAGGGCGAGCGGCTGACCGGCGAGAAATCGCTGGTGCCGGGGGCCGAGGATGCGACCCATCTGATCGTCAAGGCGACCGACGGGCTGTGGCTGGTCGAGGCCGGGGCCGAGGGGCTGGGCCTGCGCGGCTATGCCCTGATGGATGGCGGCCGCGCGACCGAGGTCACGCTGAAGGGCACCCCCGCCCGCCGCATCGGCGACGCCGCGCTGCTGGACCGGCCGCTGGCGGCGGCGATCCTTGCGGTCTGCGCCGACGCGCTGGGGGCGATGGAAAAGGCGGTCGAGTTGACCACCGACTACCTCAAGACCCGCAAGCAGTTCGGCCGGCCGATCGGCTCGTTCCAGGCGCTCCAGCACCGCATGGCCGACCTGCTGACCGAGGTCGAGCAGGCGCGTTCGGCGGTGTGGAACCTGGCCGGGAACATCGACACCGCCGACCGCGACCGTCATGTGGCGGCGACGAAATCGCTGCTGGGCCGGGTCGCGCTGTATGTGGCCGAGGAAACCATCCAGCTACATGGCGGCATCGGCATGACCGAGGAATACGAGCTGGCCCCCCTCGCCCGCCGCCTGCTGGCCGCCGATGCGCGGTTCGGCGACAGCGACCATCACCTCGAACGCTTCATCGCGGCCAGCGCGGCATGAGCGACGGCGGCATCATTCAGGGCGAGACCGGCGCGCAGCGTATGGTCGGCTATGTGCTCGACGTGGGCCAGCCGGACCGCCGCGCCCGCTGCCGGCTGGTCCTGGACGAGCGCCACACCAACCGCCACGGCGTGCTGCATGGCGGAATCGCGGGGATGCTGCTGGACAGCGCGGCGGGCGCCACCGCCAGCCTGACCGTCGATGACAGCGGCCGCCAGCCCTTCCTGACCGTCTCGCTGAACATCGACTTCGTCGGCCCGGCGCGGCATGGCGGCGTCACCGCGACCGGCCGCGTGGTCGGGGGCGGGCGCAGCCTACTGTTCGTCTCGGCCGAGCTGGTCCATGACGACGGCACCCTGATCGCCACCGCCAGCGGGATCTTCAAGCGCGTCCCCGCCGCCGCCCAAAGCCGCCCGAAGGACAGCCCATGACCGCCCCGCAGGCCGACGCCCTGATCGAGGATTGCGGCGATTACCTGCGGGTGACGCTGTCGAACCCCGGCTGCCGCAATGCGCTGGCCCCCGCCATGTATGCCCGCCTGCGCGAGGCGCTGGCGCAGGCCGCGGCGCAGGATCGACTGGGCGCCGTGGTGCTGACCGGGGCCGAGGGTTATTTCTGCGCCGGCGGCGACCTGAACGCGCTGGCCACCCGCGCGGCCATGCCCCGGGATGAACGCCGCGCCCGGATCGAGGATCTGCACGCCACCATCCGCGCCATCCGCGCCTGCCCGCGCCCGGTCATCGCCGCCGTCGAAGGCGGGGCGGCCGGGGCGGGGCTGTCGATTGCGCTGGCCTGCGACCTGCTGGTCGCGGCCGAGGATGCCAGCTTTGCCGCCGCCTATGTCCGCGTCGGGCTGGTGCCCGATGGCGGGCTGACCGCCTCGCTGGCGCGCAGGGTGCCGGCGGGCTTTGCCGCCCGCATGTGCCTGACCGGCGATCCCGTCCCCGCCGCGAGCTTTGCGGCCATGGGCGTGGTGACCGACCTCGTCGCGCCGGGGCAGGCGTTGGCCCATGCCGCCGCCTTGGCCGCGCGCATGGCGCAGGGCCCGGCCACCGCCCAGGGCGCGATCAAAAAGCTTCTCACCGCCGCCCGCGAGGGAGATTTTGACTCTCAACTGGACCGCGAGGCCGAGGCCATGGCCGATGCGCTGGCCGCCCCCGAGGCCGCCGCCGGCCTGACCGCCCGCCTGAACCGCACGACGCCCGATTTCGGCCGCGGCAGCTCTGGCGCCGACAAGAAGGAACCCCGCCCATGACCCTGACCCGCGTTCACGACCTGCTCGACATCCAGCGCTGCACCCGCCCGGACGCGCCCGCGCTGCGCGATGACGGCGGCAGCACCTATAGCTATGCCGAACTGGCCGACGCCGTGGAGGTGCTGGCCACGGAACTGCAGGCGCGCGACCTGCGCCCCGGCGACCGGCTGCTGATCCTGGCCGAAAACTGTGCGGCGCTGGTCGGGCTGCTGATGGCAACGTCGCGCCTTGATGCTGTGGCCGTACCGGTCAACGCCCGCATGACCGAACACGAGCTGCACCGCATCGCGGAACATGCCGACCCGCGCCTGACCGTCTATCTGAACCATGTCTCGCCGCAGGCCGGCACCCATGCCGAGATCGCGGGCGCGGCCGGGTGGGACACGCCGCTTGGCAAGCTGTCGATCGCCGGCCCGCACCCATCCGCCACGCCCGAGCCGGTAGCCGAAGGCGCCGCGCAGACAGCGGTGATCCTTTACACCACCGGCTCGACCGGGACGCCCAAGGGCGTCATGCTCAGCCACGCCAACCTGCTGTTTGGCGGCCAGACCTCGGCCCGGATGCGAGAGATCGCCTCGGACGACCTGATCCTGGGCGTGCTGCCGATGACGCATGTCTTCGGCCTGACCTCGATGATGATCGCCAGCACCGTCGCCGGTGCCGAGCTGTGGCTGTTCCCGCGCTTCTCGGCCCCGGCCGTGGTCGAGGCCCTGCAATCCGGCGTCAGCGTCCTTCCTGCGGTCCCGCAGATGCACGCGCTGATCATGGACGAGGTCAGCAAAAGCGGCAGGGGCCGCCTGCCGCCGGGGCGGCTGCGCTATGTCTCTTCGGGCGCGGCGCCGCTGGACCCCGACTGGAAGCGGCGGGCCGAAGCGTTCTACGGCGTGGCGCTGCAGAACGGCTATGGCCTGACCGAAACGACCGCAGGCGTCACCCTGACCACCAACCCGCCCGGCGTGCCCGATGTCAGCGTTGGCCCGGCCCTGCCCGGCGTGGATCTGCGCCTGCGCAATGTCGGCGCCGATGGCGTGGGCGAGATCCAGACCCGCGGCCCGCATGTCATGCCCGGCTATTTCCGCAACCCCGAGGCCACCGCCGCGGCCTTCGATGCCGAGGGCTTTCTGTGCACCGGCGATCTGGGCCGCATCGACAGCGACGGCAATTTGCACATCGCCGGCCGCTCGCGCGAGCTGATCATCCGGGGCGGCTTCAACGTCTATCCCCCCGAGGTCGAGGCCGCGCTGAACGACCACCCCCGCGTGGTCCAGACCGCCGTGATCGGCCGCAAGGTCGAGGGCGGCAACGAGGAGGTCTTGGCCTTCTGCCAGGCCGACGATCCCGCCGTGGTCAGCGAAGCCGACCTGCGCGAGCACGTGGCCGAGCGTCTCTCGCCCTACAAGCGGCCCTCGCGCATCATCGTGACAACGGCGTTGCCGACCTCGCCCAACGGCAAGATCCTCAAGCAGAAGCTGATCGAGACGTTCCGCGATGCGCTCGACACCAAGGAGGAAGGATGAGCACGATCGAACGCGAATCGATGGAATTCGACGTGGTGATCGTCGGGGCGGGGCCTGCGGGCCTGTCGGCGGCGATCCGCCTGAAGCAGATCGACCCGGACCTGAACGTGGTGGTGCTGGAAAAGGGCTCCGAGGTCGGGGCCCATATCCTGTCGGGCGCGGTGCTGGACCCGGTGGGCCTGAATGCCCTGATCCCCGACTGGAAGGACAAGGGCGCGCCGGTGAAGACGGCCGTCACCTCGGACAGCTTCGTGGTGCTGGGGCCGGCGGGCTCGGCGCGCATCCCGAACTGGCCGATGCCGCGGCTGATGTCGAACCACGGCAACTACATCGTCAGCATGGGCAACGTCTGCCGCTGGCTGGCCGAGCAGGCCGAAGGACTGGGCGTGGAAATCTTCCCCGGCATGGCGGCCTCCGAGCTGGTGATGGACGGCGACCGCGTGGCCGGCGTCGTCGCGGGCGAGATGGGCAAGAACCCCGACGGCACCCCTGGCCCGTCCTATGAGCCGGGCATGGAACTGCGCGGCAAATACGTCATGATCGCCGAGGGCGTACGCGGGTCTTTAGCCAAGCAGCTGATCGAGACATACGACCTGTCCGCCGGACACGAGCCGCAGAAGTTCGGCATCGGCATGAAGGAGATCTGGGAGATCGACCCGGCCAAGCACAAGCCGGGCACGGTCGTCCACACCATGGGCTGGCCGCTGGGCAAGAACGCGGGCGGCGGGTCCTTCATCTACCACGCCGAGAACAACCAGGTCTTCATCGGCTTCGTGGTCCACCTGAACTACGAGAACCCGTATCTCTACCCCTACGCCGAGTTCCAGCGCTTCAAGCACCACCCGGCCATCGCGGAGCTGCTGGAAGGCGGCAAGCGCGTGGCCTATGGCGCCCGCGCGATTTCCGAAGGCGGCTGGCAGTCGCTGCCGAAGATGACGGTGCCGGGCGCGCTGCTGCTGGGCTGCTCGGCGGGAATGGTCAACGTTCCCCGCATCAAGGGCAACCACAACGCCATGCTGTCGGGGATCGCGGCGGCGAACGCGGCCGCGGCGGCCATCTCCGCGGGACGCGAGGGCGACGAGCTGGTCGAGTACGAACAGGATGTCCGCACGGGCCTCATCGCCCATGACCTCAAGCGCGTCCGCAACGTCAAGCCCGCCTGGTCGCGCACCGGCATGGTGGGCAGCCTGATGCTGGGCGGCATGGACATGTGGGTCGCCAGCCTCTTCAACCGCAACATCCTGCGCACCTGGAAGCACGGCAAGACCGACGCCGCCGCGACCCGGCCCGCGAAGAACTATCGCCCGATCGACTACCCGAAGCCCGACGGCAAGCTGTCGTTCGACCGGCTGACCAACGTGGCCTTTTCCTTCACCAACCACGAGGAAAGCCAACCCTGCCACCTGAAGCTGAAGGACCCCACGGTCCCGATCCGGGTGAACCTGCCGGAATACGCCGAGCCGGCGCAGCGCTATTGCCCGGCCGGCGTCTACGAGGTGGTCGAGGACAAGTCGGTGCCCGAAGGTGCGCGCTTCGTGATCAACTTCCAGAACTGCGTCCACTGCAAGACCTGCGACATCAAGGACCCGTCGCAGAACATCGTCTGGACCACGCCGCAGGGCGGCGACGGGCCGAACTATCCCAACATGTAAGAAGGCCGGTGCCTCGCGACCCCAAGATAGGCCTGGCATGACCACCGTAATGCTTATTGAACTCGCCTGATGGAGATAGGAGAAACCACCATGAAGATGGACCGCATCGGCAGCTTCCGCTGGGAAGACCCCTTCCTGCTGGAAGACGAACTGACCGAGGAAGAGCGCATGATCCGCGACACCGCGCGGAGCTATGCCCAAGGCCACCTCGCTCCCCGCGTGCGCGAGGCCTTCCGGACCGAGCAGACCGACCGTGCCATCTTCACCGAGATGGGAGAACTGGGCCTGCTGGGCGTCACCATCCCCGAGGAGTTCGGGGGCACCGGTGCGGGCTATGTGAGCTACGGCCTTGTCGCGCGCGAGGTCGAACGGGTGGATTCGGGCTACCGATCCATGATGTCGGTGCAGGCGTCCCTGGTCATGCACCCGATCAACGCCTATGGGTCCGAGGAGCAGCGGCGCAAGTACCTGCCGAAGCTCTGTTCGGGCGAATGGGTGGGCTGCTTCGGCCTGACCGAGCCGGATGCGGGCTCGGACCCCGGCGGCATGAAGACCACCGCGAAAAAGACCCCCGGCGGCTACCGGCTGAACGGGTCCAAGATGTGGATCACCAACAGCCCCATCGCGGATGTCTTCGTCGTCTGGGCCAAGTCCGACGCGCATGGCGGCAAGATCCGTGGCTTCGTGCTGGAAAAAGGCATGAAGGGCCTCTCGGCGCCGAAGATCGAGGGCAAGCTGTCCTTGAGGGCGAGCGTCACCGGCGAGATCGTCATGGACGAGGTCGAGGTGGGCGAGGACGCGCTTTTGCCGAACGCCGAGGGCCTGGGCGGTCCCTTCGGCTGCCTCAACCGGGCGCGCTACGGCATCGCCTGGGGCGCGATGGGCGCGGCCGAGGCCTGCTGGCACGCCGCACGCCAGTATGGGCTGGACCGCAAGCAGTTCGGCAAACCGCTCGCGCAGACGCAGCTCCACCAGCTGAAGCTCGCCAACATGATGACCGAGATCACGCTGGGGCTGAACGCCGCCCTGCGCGTGGGGCGGCTGTTCGAGGCCGGGAAGATGCAGCCCGAGATGATCTCCCTGATCAAGCGCAACAACTGCGGCAAGGCGCTGGAGATCGCCCGCGTGGCCCGCGACATGCACGGCGGCAACGGCATCTCGGACGAATACCCGGTGATGCGCCATATGGTGAACTTGGAAACCGTCAATACCTACGAAGGCACCCACGACGTCCACGCCCTGATCCTCGGCCGTGCCCAGACCGGCCTGCAGGCGTTCTTCTGAGGAGATGCAGCCATGAAGCTTCTTGTGCCGGTCAAGCGCGTGATTGACTAGGGTCAGGACTCGTTCTCGTTTCATAGCCAGAACATGACGGTTGCTGCGAGGGCGACGGCGGATAGGAATACCTTCGGGCAGGAGGGGGACCCGCGCAAGGTTGTCGGTAGGGGCGAAGGGGAGGGGGATCACCCGGCCTGCACGACGACGCGAGGCGGAGGAAGGCCGGGGAAACCCCTTCGCCCCGTCAAGCCGACGGCCTTGCGTGGGGGAACCGGCGGTTCCCTGACGGACGCACGGAACGTGCGGCCCGGGAAAGCGGGGGCGTTCGGCTCTGTCCGAATCCCCCCGCAGGACATGGCCCGCCGAGGCGGGCCTCAAAGGATCTTCTTCGGTCCAGTTGAAGCCGCCTGACTGGTCAGGTTGCCCACAGGCTGCTGCGCTCGATCCCTGGCGTCTCGCTTGCAGCCTGCTTCGGCCCGTGCGGCGCTGCCGTCCCAGGCTGGACAACCCGCCTGGGATCGACCGTTGGGCCATGATCTCAGCGGTAATGCCGGTGATCGCGTCATGCGGGCGCCTCCCGCCAGGGCCGAGATGGACGGAGCAGGGCGACGAGGACCGACAAAGTCGACATTCGCCTGACTTTAGACAGTGCCCTTACTGGGCGTCATCGATGAGTTTCAACGCGCCATCGGGCAGCGGACGCTGCAATTCTTTCGCGTCAGTGCCATTGAGCCAGGCCGACCATGCATCAGGCTCCATCAAAATCACGGGCATAGCCTTTGGATGCACCGCCTTCACTTCGGCGTTCGGCCCGCAGGTCAGGAAGGCATAGAGGTCGTCGGTCGTTTCGCCATCCCTCACCTTGCGAACCGATTTCCAGCCCCGCGTCTCGATGCCCGCGAAAAACATCTGCGCGCCAGCATCTGCGGGCGCAAACCACTGATTGCCTTTTCCCTTGCCGAGCGGCTCTGCGAAGGCCGTCACCGGCACCAGACAACGGCACTCTTTGCCCAACCACCGCCGCCAATGTGGGCTGGACAGGTTGCGCACATTTGTCACGCCTGGATCTCGCTCGGTCTTTAGGGCAAATTTAGGTGAGGGCATTCCCCAGCGAGCTTTGACCAATTCCAGGCCATCCTCGTTATGCCGAACTATCGCGCCCAGCTGGTCGGGATAGACCTGGCCGGGCTGAAGATTGCCGGCCCGATCAGCCAGCCCGCTGAACAGTTTGCGCATGGCCTCCTGGGCGGTGATGTTGGAGTATAAATTGCACAATTTCTCACGCCTTTTCGTCGCGCCAGATCCAGCGAACAACCTGCTTGACGGGACGGCGGACCGTCAAGCCGTCCTGTAACTCGGTCGCAGACGGCACAATCCAGTGAATATCCATCCATTCGCGGCGGCGGCATTTCGAGCAAATGAATGGCGGCACTAGCAGATCATGATCCGGGCCAAGAACCTTGATGAGATCATGAGCCCAATAACGGCAGGCACGCCCGCAGCCGGTGCAGGTCACGAGCGCCAGCCGCCCCGAATGCTCGATGTGCCGCAAGGTGCGGTTTCGGAACTTGTTGGCAGATGGATGACCCGCTGGCATGTCCGGAACATACAGAGAACATCCGCTCCGCAGCAAGCGTTTCCGACCCTGATCAGCGCATGACTGGAAATCTACATTGGCAAGGCGTATGATTACATACGATTACATTGGAGCACACCATGCCGCAGCGCGCCGAAACAGAACTCATGACCGTCCGCACAGCCAGGGTCTCGGAGATCGATGCCTTGGCCGCCGCGATGGATCGTTCTCGCAACTATGTGGTCAATCAGGCGATCGATCAGTTTCTCGAAGCCAACGCTTGGCAAATGGAACGGATCGCGGCCGGGGTGGCCGCAGCGCGCGAGGGTAACGTCAGTTCTGCCGACGACGTCTTTGGCGCCATTGCCACCAAGCATGGCTGGCAGGCTTGAAGACACTTCTCATTGCCGAGCCGGCCGGGCGAGACCTTGAAGCCATCGTGGATTATATCGCGCGGGAAAACCCGGCTGCGGCCGAGAATGTGTACAGGCAGATTGCCCGAACAGCCGCGAAGCTTCCGGAGTTTCCCGCACTCGGCCGTCCGGGGCGCTTTTCCGGGACGCGGGAAATGAATGTGGCAGGGTCACCCTATCTCATTGTCTACGAGGTCAACGTCGAGGCAGTCACAATTCTGGCCGTCTTTCACACCTCCCGCAATCTCGCAGCGGCCCTTCGCGATCGTATGGAAGGCAGCTAAGCAGGACGAAGCTGCGGTCTGCATTTTTGCCGTAGGGCGGGCTGAAGCCCGCCCTACAGGCGATGTCAGAAAAGGGCACTCGTTTCGCGCTGTGACGCGGCATTTTCTTATATGCCTACCCACGTCGGAACAGCGGCACAGGCGGCTGAGCAGCTTTAACCGGCATCTTGCTTACCGAGGTGAATAGCAAGATGTTGTTGTGGGAACACGGGTGAGAGGCGATGGCCGAACGCAATGACATATCGGGTCTTTTGGCCTTCATTGGCAGGGAAGGCGACTGGCGGGAACGGCTGCAGGATGTGGTCGCGGAACACCTGATACCCGCGCTGGAAGAATTCGAGCTCGACCAGGAAGGCCTGGCCGACCTCCTGGGCGAGCAGTGGACGGGCGTGCTTTGGGGGTGCGGGTTCGAGGACTTCCTTGGCCAGCGCTATGAGGACGGAAACATCGTCGATCTCTACCTGAAGCGGCGCGGCTGGAAGGAGACGGCGCTGAACCGGGCCTATTTTGCGGCGCTGCGGGATGCGCCGGTCAGCTTGTATGAAGTCAGTAATGTCCAGCCCGGCACGTCGATGACGCTACGCGATCTGTTGTCGGATGCTGCCCCGGTCACAGTGAAGGAGATATCCGCTACACGCACACTGAAGCAATGGGACCGGATTGCCGTGCGCGTGGTGCCCGAGCGAGAGCACCACGTTATCTCCGGGGCGTTGTTGCCCTTTCGGGCCGAGACAGTGGATTTCCTGATTTCGGGGCTGCGCGATGCTCTGAAGCTGAAGAAGCGAGATGCACTGCGGCTCACCCGCGATCAGCTTCTGACCTGCGCACCCATCTTTACCACCGCATGGCTATTTATCGAGATCGATCGCGCCCTCACCCCGGCGCAACCGCAGTTCACGAATTCGGACGGGGATGATGTGTTGTTCCACGACCTGCGGTACCTGTTTGCCAGCGGCGTCACGCAAAGGGCGGTGGCAGAGCGGCTGGACCGGGTGAAGGGTTTCCTGCCGCAGGGACCGAAGCTCTGGAGCTGGCTGGCGGAGCGGAAGGGGCGCGGCGGCAAGGCTGGCTATGACATCATGCTGGACACGCAGATGGAGGGGGTCACCGTTCTGGGCTCCATGGAACTGAAGGGCAAGGCGCTGCTCGTGACCGTCAACTCGACCGAGCGGGCGGACAAGGTCCGGAAGTTGATCCGCGACGCCGCCGGGGACCTGTTAAGATCGCATTTGACCACGATCCGGACGGTTGATCAGATGCGGGCCGACCAACAGCGCGACAGGCCGAGTGAGGAGGTCGAGGAAATTCCACCAGACATCGCGCGCCAACTGATGCGGGATCACATGGACAAGCATTACCGCGAAACGCTGGACGCGCCAATCCCGGCGCTTGGAAGCAAATCACCGCGGCAGGCCGTCCACACGGCAGCGGGGCGCGAGAAGGTGATCGATTGGTTGAAGCTGCTGGAAAACCATAGCGCCAGGCATGATGAGGGTCCGATTACCGAATACGACTTCAGCTGGATGTGGGCCGAGCTCGGATTGGAAGAGCACCGGATGTAGCTTTGGGCAGGGCCTTTGCCCGACATCAGCGGCCCAATGCCGACATTCAGGACAAATGTGGCTTCTCAATTTTTCTCCGAAAGCAGTCTTTCATGTTGCGCCGCGGCATGATGATAACAAAATACTACAAGCAGGATAGGCATGGCGAATGTTGATACAGAAGAGTTACCACTGCTAAGCGCCATTTAGAGATGGCTAGTAGAAGCGACTGCTTGGACGAAATAGCCCCTACGGATGGTCGGGGACACTGAAGCAAGCCTTTCTACCTTTGCTTTTTAAGTACCCGCATCCACGCCAAAGCAAGGGAATAGCGAATACGCCAGCAAACCCGCATCAGATCAGCGATCAACTGCCCCTGCAGTCCGAGCCAGCATCCTTTTCAACTCGGGCCGGCATGATCCGCAATTCGTCCCCGCACCCAGGGCAGCGCCGATTTCATTAAGAGTAGCTGTTTTCCGGGTCGCGATGAAGCGCGCGATCCTGTTAGCACCGATTCCAAGACAGGCGCAAACGACAGCGCCTTCGTCCTGCCGATCGCCTCCCGGCCTGCCCGCAAGGATGTCTGCAGTCTGATCGCTGTCCAATGCCTCGGCGATATGACTGCGGGACAGGGCCACTGGCCCGGGCGAAACAAACAGAGCTGCCTGCAGGCGGCCGTCTTGAAGAAAGGCCAGCCGGACAGTCCCGTGATGGCGGTCACGCATGATCATTGGCGTGGTATCCAGGCCGAAAAGTTTTGCGGCCTCTTCTATCCAATCACGGGGGGGTTCCTTCCACGCAAGTTCTGCCTGATGGCCTTTAGGAAGTTTGGCGATGGCCAAGTAATCGCCGGCCGCGTTGATCTCTGATTTCGACACGGCAAACCCGTAACAGCCTGCCCGGAAGGCGCTTATATTCACGGCGGCGGATTTCAGGGCGGGCTGCCCCGAGATCGGATCGGTCAGACCCGGAACAAGCGAAGATACACGACCCGCCGATGACGTCTCGCCGGTCCAATGAATGGGCGCAAAAGGATGGCCGGGTGCTGCACGATCCGTGATCAGAACCCGCAGGATTGCGCGGCCATGTTCGTTCTCGACCTGCGCCAGACCGGCCGGGGCAAGACCCAGCCGCTCGGCATCGCGTGGGTGAAGCTCAAGGAAAGGCTCGGCGATATGGCGGGACAACCTGGCAGCCCGTCCCGTCCGTGTCATGCTGTGCCAATGGTCGCGCACGCGCCCGGTATTCAGCGTGAAGGGTGCCGCAATATCGACCGGCCGCCGGTTGGCGGGAAAGATCGGGACCATGCGCCCGCGCCCCGATGGCGTCTGAAAAAGCCCGTCTCCGAAAAAGCGCCCACCCTGGCGCGACGGAGATTGCGGCCAGAGGAACGGCTCCATCCTGTCATATTCAGGCGCTGTCGTCTCACGATAATCCGAGATGTCGAAGTCGCTGCCAAGCCCGCCAGCCACGCCGGAAAGCGCCGCATGTTCCGCGAAAATCTGCGCAGGCCCCGTCCAATCAAAGGCATCGGCCCAGCCCAACCGCTTGGCCACATCCGCCATGATGCGCCAGTCGTCCCGCGCCTGCCCCGGAGCGGCAAGAGCACGGCGCTGGCGGCTGACCCGGCGTTCGGAATTGGTGACGGTTCCGTCTTTTTCCGCCCAGCCGGTCGCAGGCAACAGCACATCCGCCAGACGCGTTGTGTCGGTTTGCGTCACAATGTCTGAAACGACCGTGAAGTCGCAGCCCTTGATGGCACGGGCCACGCGGTCGGCCTCTGGCATGGACAGGGCGGGATTGGTGCACATGATCCAAAGCGCCTTGATCCTGCCTTCTTCGACGGCCCGGAACATGTCCACCGCTTTCAGGCCCGGTTTCTCGGCGATACGCGGCGCCTGCCAGAAACCCCGGACGGCGTCGCGGTGATCCGGGTTGTCGATATCGAGATGGCAGGCCAGCATATTCGCAAGCCCGCCAACCTCGCGCCCGCCCATGGCATTGGGCTGACCGGTGACCGAAAACGGCCCCATGCCGGGCTTGCCAATCCGGCCGGTGGCAAGGTGACAGTTCAGGATCGCGTTGACATTGTCGGTCCCGCTTTCGGATTGGTTGATGCCCTGGGAATAGACCGTCACCACACGCTCGCTTGCGGTCCACAGGTCCAGAAAGCGGGTCAGATCGGCATCGGGCAGACCGGTCGAGGATAGCGGAGTTGCCTGTGCTGCGGCCAGCGCATCCTCCATCCCGTCCAGATTGGGGGCGAAACCGTGATCGATCAGGCCACGGCGCGCGATTTCCGCCAGCAACAGGTTGAACAGGACGGTATCCGTTCCCGCATTCAGCGCAAGGTGCAGATCGGCGATGTCGCAGGTGGCCGTGCGCCGGGGATCGACGACGACGACCTTTGTCCCGCGCGTCTCTCGGCCCGCTGCCAGACGCTGATACAGGATCGGGTGACACCAGGCGAGGTTCGAGCCGACAAGGACCACCGTATCGGCAAGCTCAAGATCCTCATAGAGCCCCGGCACCGTGTCGCTGCCAAAGGCGCGCTTGTGACCCGCCACCGAAGACGCCATGCAAAGCCTTGAATTGGTGTCGATATTGGCGCTGCCGATAAAGCCCTTCATCAGCTTGTTGGCGACATAGTAATCCTCGGTCAGCAATTGCCCCGAGACGTAGAAGGCGACCGAATCCGGCCCATGTTTGGCGATGGCATCGCTGAAACGCTGCGCGACCAGATCGAGCGCCTGATCCCAGCTCGATCTTTTGCCGTGGATATAGGGATCGAGCAGGCGTCCCCGCAGGCCCAATGTCTCGCCAAGCGCGGCGCCCTTGACGCAAAGCCGGCCCTTGTTCGCGGGATGATCGGGATCGCCCTCGATCGCCAGCCCGCCATTGGCCAGCGGCGTGGCCAGAACGCCGCAGCCCACTCCGCAATAGGGGCATGTCGTCCGGATCGGTTTGGTTGCGGGCTGCATGTTCATGGTCCGGGCCCTTTATTCGGCGGGCATGACGGCGGGTTGCGGCTTGACCGGCTCATCCCGGTCAAGCTCGGGCGAGGTCTTGTAATGCGTGGCATAGATCATTGCGCCGACAAAGGTCAGCCCGCCGACCAGATTGCCGATGACCGTCGGGATCTCGTTCCAGATCAGATAGTCGGCGATGGTGAAATCGCCGCCCAGCAGCAGCCCCGAGGGGAACAGGAACATGTTCACGATGGAATGTTCGAAGCCCATGTAGAAAAACACCATGATCGGCATCCACATCGAGATGACTTTGCCCGACACGCTGGTCGACATCATCGCCGCGACCACCCCGGTCGAGACCATCCAGTTGCACATCACCGCACGGACAAAAAGCGTCAGCATGCCGGCCGCGCCATGTGCCGCATAGCCGACGGTCCGTCCTTCGCCGATATGGCCGATCCGCTGACCGACTTCGTTCGGGGCCTCGGACCAGCCGAAAGTGACGATGATCGCCATGAAGATCGCCACGGTGAAGGCGCCAGCGAAGTTCCCGCAGAACACAAGGCCCCAATTGCGCAGCATCCCCTTCATGGTGACGCCGCGCCGCTTGTCCAGCAACGCCAGCGGGACCAGCGTGAACACCCCCGTCAGCAGGTCGAAGCCCAGCAGATAAAGCATGCAGAAGCCGACCGGAAAAAGTAGCGCCCCGATCAGCGCATTGCCGGTATTGACGGTGACGGTCACGGCAAAAGCCGCGGCAAGCGCCAATATCGCGCCTGCCATAAAGGCGCGGATCAGCGTGTCCTTGGTGGACATGAAAACCTTCGCCTCACCGGCATCGACCATCTTTTTCGCGAAATCGCTGGGTGTCACGTAAGACATCTTGAAACTCCTCAGGCTACGCGGCGGGCCATCAGCCCCGCGCTGATCAGAATGCGGCCATGCTCGACACGGATCGGATAGGTTCGGACATGGCCTTCATCCGCGCCCTGCGCTTCGCCCGAATTCATGTCGAAGACCCAGTTATGCAGCGGACAGGTGACCGAGCTGCCATGCACGATCCCCTCAGAAAGCGGCCCGCCCTTATGCGGGCAGCGGTCGTCCAGCGCGAAGACCTGGTCATCCGCGGTGCGGAAGACGGCGATGCAGCCCTGCGCGGTCTTCACCACCCGTGCGCCCTGTTTCGGCACATCATCCAAAGCTCCGATATCGACGAAATGTGTCATTCGGCGGCCTCCAGTGTGAAATCGGCAAGCGGCGCCCATTTGGGCGTCTCCAAGGTGGTGGAATGCTCGGCCCAGGGATCCTTGCGATAGACTGACTGGCTGATCTCGAACCGCGCGACCAGATCGCGGCGATTGTCGAGATCATCGACGACCTGTTCCTTCACCCAGTCCAGCCCGACCTTTGCGACCCATTTCCAGGGGCGATGCAGATATTGCGCATGTTCGCGGTAAAGCTGGACAAAGGCGGTGATGATCTCGACCGTTTCGTCCTCGGTCGCGGCATCGGCCAGATGTTCGGTTTCCTTCACCTCCATCCCGGCGGCACCGGCCACGCTGATCTTGAAGCCGGAATCCACGCAGATGACGCCGACATCCTTGCAGGTCGCCTCGGCGCAGTTGCGGGGGCAGCCAGAGACACCCAGCTTGACCTTGTGCGGCGTCCACGAGCCCCAGAGCAGCTTTTCCAGACGGATGCCCAGCCCGGTCGAATCCTGCGTGCCGAAACGGCAGAATTCCGACCCGACACAGGTTTTGACGGTGCGCAGCCCCTTGGAATAGGCGTGACCGCTGACCAGTCCGGCCTGGTTCAGATCGGCCCACATATGCGGCAGGTCTTCCTTGCGAACGCCCAGCAGATCGATCCGCTGACCGCCGGTGACCTTGACCATGGGAACGTTATATTTGTCCGCCGCATCGGCAATGGCCCGCAACTCGTCCGGGGTGGTCACACCGCCCCACATGCGGGGCACGACCGAATAGGTGCCGTCTTTCTGGATATTCGCATGGTTGCGTTCGTTCACAAACCGCGACTGGCGGTCGTCGCGGTATTCCAGCGGCCATTCGGCCAGCAGATAGAAATTCAGCGCCGGACGGCAGGAATGGCAGCCACCGACCGATTTCCAACCCAGTTCCTGCATGACGGCGGGGATCGATTTCAGACCCATCGCCCGGATCAAGCGGCGCACATCCTCGTGACTGTGATCGGTGCATTTACACATGCCCTCCGGGGCCTCCGCCAAGTCACCGCCAAGAGTAAAGGCCATGACCTGCTGGACCAGCCCGGTGCAGGTACCGCAGGAACCGCTGGCCTTGGTGGTTGCGCGCACCGCATCCAGCGTGGTCGCGCCGCCCTGCACGGCCTCGACGATCGTGCCTTTGCATATGCCGTTGCAGCCGCAGATCTCCGCCTCAGGCGGCAATGCTGCAACGGCCGCCATAGGGTCCGGTGCGGCACCCCCCTGATAGGCGGGGCCGAAGATCAGCGTCTCGCGCATCTCACCTATATCCGTGCCCTCCTTCATCAGCCCGTAGAACCAGTTACCATCCGCTGTGTCGCCATACATGACGACGCCGATGATGCGATTCTCTTGAAGGACTAGACGCTTGTAGATGCCGCGCCCCGGATCGCGGAAAACGATATCCTCGCGCCCCTCGCCCTCGGCAAAATCGCCCGCGCTGAAAAGGTCGCAGCCGGTGACTTTCAGCTTGGTCGCGGTCTGGACAGGCTGAAACGCGTCCTCTTCTTCCAGCAGAGTTTTCGCCAGCACCTTGGCCTGATCGTAAAGCGGCGCCACCAGCCCGAACAACTGCTGGCGATGTTCGACGCATTCGCCAAGCGCGAAGATATGCGGATCGCTGGTGCGCAGGGCGTCATCGACGGTGATCCCGCGTTCGACCTCCAGATGAGCATCGACGGCGATTCGGGTTTCGGGACGGATGCCGACGGCCATGCAGACCAGGTCGGCGGGATAGACGGTGCCGTCTTCCAGCAGCACCGCCTCGGCCCTGCCATGGCCCATGATCGCCTTGGTCGCGCCTTTGCAGTGAACGGTGATGCCGCGCTTTTCCAGGTCCTTCTGCAACAGATAGCCTGCGGCCGGGTCCAGCTGACGCTCCATCAGGTGATCCATCAGATGAATGACGGTCACCTTCGCCCCGCGCAACGCCATGCCGGCCGCAGCTTCGAGCCCCAGCAGGCCGCCACCGATCACGACGGCATCCTTGCCGGCCATGCCCGCCTCGATCATGGCATTCGTATCCTCAAGATCGCGATAGGTGACCACGCCGGGCAGTTCCTTGCCTGCCACAGGAATGATGAAAGGGGCGGAACCCGTCGCAATGACAAGCGCATCATATTCCGCGCTGGAATGGTTGGAATGAACCACGCGCTTATCGCGGTCGATCTTGACGACCGGCTGGCCGAAGCGGCAATCGACGCCATGCGCGGCATACCAGTCTTCGTCATGGGTGACGATGTCCTCGTATGTTTTCTCGCCCGACAGAACTGGAGACAGCATCAGCCGGTTATAATTTCCGCGCGGCTCGCCGTTGAACAGCGTCACGTCATAGGCGTCCGGATTGGCTTCAAACAGCTGCTCCAGCATCCGGCCCGAGGCCATGCCCGCCCCGATAACCACAAGTTTCTTTTTCATCGCTCTTTCTCCTTCAGGTCAGGCGGCTTGCGGCGTGGCAGCGCGATCCATCCGGCGGATCGAGGCATGCATCCAGATGAGGCAACCGATCACCAGCGCGAAGATCACCATGAAGCAGGTGGACCAGAGGCCGGTTTCCTCTTTCAGCCAGCCGAACAGCAGCGGCAGGACAAAGCCGCCCAAGCCGCCGATCATGCCGACCAGACCGCCGACCGCGCCCACATTGTCGGGGTAATATGACGGGATATGCTTATAGACCGCGGCCTTGCCGAGGCTCATGAAGAAGCCCAGCACGAAGATCACCACCAGGAACACCAAAACCGGCACACCGGTGGGCAGCGACAGGATGGCCGCGCATAGGGCGGAAACGATCAGCGTGACATACATCACCACGCGCGCGCCGACGCGGTCCGACAGGACGCCGCCATAGGCACGAAAGATGGATGCAGGAATGGAATAGGCCGCGCCGACCATGCCGGCGGTTTTGACGTCAAAGCCGTAGACGCCGATCAGGTAATGCGGCAGCCACAGCGCCAGCGCGACAAAGCCACCGAAGCTGAAGAAATAATAGGCCGAGAAGCGCCAGACCTGCAGGTTTTTCAGTGGTGCGAGTTCCGCCTTCATACTGCGCAGCGGTGCCTTGGTGTCGTGGCGCGCCGCGGTGACCGGGTCATCCTTGCTGAGGAACCAGAACAGCACCGCCATCACCGCAAGCGCGGCGGCCCAGACCTGCGCCGTGGCCTGCCAGCCAAGGGCGACCATGACAAAGGGGGCGACGAATTTGGTCACCGCCGCGCCGACATTGCCGACACCGAAAACGCCAAGCGCGGTGCCTTGCTTCTTACCGTCGAAGAAGCGCGAGACGTAGGCGACGCCGACCGCGAAGGACCCGCCGGCCAGACCAACGCCAAGCGCAGCCAGCAGCATTTGCGGATAGGTCGTGGCCCAGCCCAGAAGGAACGTCGCAAGCGCTGCGGCCAGCATGGTCAGCGTATAAACAATGCGACCGCCCAGACGGTCGGTCAAAACGCCAAGCCCAAGCCGGACCAGCGATCCGGTCAGGATCGGCATCCCGATCAGCAGGCCAAACTGCGTTTCAGTGAGGCCGAGTTGCTCTTTTATCTGGATTCCTATGATGGAAAAGATCGTCCAGACGGCAAAGCAGATGGTGAAGGCGATGGTGGACAGGGTCAGTGCCTGACCCGATTCATGTGCGGACGCTACGGTCATGGATGCAGGTGCTCTGATGGCAAAACTGGGTTGCAGTGGCTGTCGGAAAGCGCGGGGCATATGGAGAGGCGCGCCCGACCACGGGCGACACGGCGAACCGCCATCGCGCTTTCAGGAGAGATGCCGCATCGTTGCGAGCGAGCCGCAGGCGCGCCATTGCACCGGGCTATGTCCTCAGGATCATCCCGGAGTACCGCTGCCGCAAGTCAAAATGCTGCAGAGCAGCGAAATCCAAGTCATTCAGGCTGTAAATGCCGGAAATTCGCGCGGCAACCCGGCGGCGCGCCCAAATTTTAATCAAGCCTCGGATGAGGTCTGTTCCGGAGGCTCGAACGTGAAGCCGTCGAAGAACCCATCTGCACGCAGAATCATCTGTCCGCTTTCGGCTGCGACCATACGGTCCTCGGCCAGCATTCCTTCCAGCCGCGAGGACGCCCCAGGCAAAGCCGCCCCTGCCGGACGAAGATGCTTACGATAAAGATCAGTGCGGAAATGCTGCATCGCGCGGGCCATGGCAACGTCAAGGTCTTTCCCATGGCGCAGCGCAATCCGCTTTGCGATCAGCGCGGCAATGCTGCGCCACGGGAAACTGGCGGCACCGTCATTGAATGCGATGAAACGTGGCGTGTCGCGCAATTCGCCATCCGCACATAGCAGCAGACGCCCGCTCAGGCCCCTGTCCGCCAGTTCCGACGGCAGATCCAGATAGCCTGCGCGCGAAATGATCTCGGCGGCGAGGCCGCGCTGCTCCGGCTGATCCAGCCAGCGCCCCGCCCGCCAGACGGCCCGCATCAGCGCGCCGGTCTCGTCGGGCCGATTGGCGGTGAAATCGCGCCGCAGGACAAGGCCCTTTTCCGGAGGCGCGGCCCAGATCGCCGTTCCGGGCAGCAACAGCGCAGCGGCCTCGCGCTCGACCGCGAAGGAGGCCCAGGGCTCGCCCACGCAGAACATCTCTACCTCGCCCGCCGCCGTGGCATCGGCCATCCGCGGCGGCGGCACGGTGATCAGTTTGACCTCTTCCGGCGCAAAGCCACTGACCCGCAGCCAGTAATCCGTCAGCTCCAGATGCGTTGAGAAGGTGAACGGGACACCCACACGCAGCGGTGCTTTAGCCACCTGGCGCAAGGCCTGCCCTGCGGCGCGAGGGTCGGCGAAATCGAACCCATAACCGATCCCGCGCAGCCGCGCCTCGATCACGCGATTGACCGCGATGGCCTGCCCGCCCTGGGACATGAACATGACCAAATCCATTGCCGGCAGCGGCGGCCCCAGCCCTAGCGCCTGACCAATGGGTATCGGCATCAGCATATGGGCCGCGTCGATCATTCCAGCGCCCAGCATGTCGCGGGCCTGCGCCCAGGCGCCCAGTTGTACCAATTCCAGCCGCAGCCCCTCTTCAGCGGCAAAGCCAAGTTCCTGGGCAACGATCAGCGGTGCCGCGTCGATCAAGGGCACATAGCCAAGGCGCAGCGACATCATTTGCCCAACAGCCCTGCAGCCATGACCAGTTGCTGCGCGATCTCGGCGAGGCGTTTGCCCTGATCCATCGCCGCCTTGCGCAACAGCGCGTAGGCCGCTTCCTCATCGATTCCCCGCACCTTCATCAGCACCGCCTTGGCCCGATCAATGACTTTTCGTTCTTCCAGCGCGGCGCGCGTCGCAGCCAGTTCGGCCTTCATTCGTTGCATAATGTAAAAGCGCGCGATGGCGGCGTCGAGGATTGGCTTGATCCGTTCAGGTCGCAGCCCATCGACGACATAGGCCGAGATCCCCGCCTCTATGGCAGAACGCGTCAATTGCTCATCGGTGCTGTCCGTGAACATCGCGACCGGCCGCTCGGAAGGCCCCGAGGCCAGCGCTAGTTCCTCAAGAACGTCCCGGGACGGGTTGGCCATGTCGATCAGCACCACATCCGGCTGCAGGCTGGCAACCTGCCGGGCCAGTCCGGCCTGCTCGGCCATCACACGAATCTCATGATCCCCAGCTTGACGAAGCCCATCGACGATGGACTTGGCCCGGTCGGAATCGGGCTCAACGACAACGATCAAAAGCTTCTTGTGCATTTGGATCGCAGATTGCTGTTGCAGTAAGCTGAATACAATATCGAGAACGATATGTAGTTGCCGCTGGACCATCGCTGCCCAATTTTTCGACGGTTGCTGAAAATTGCATCAACAGTTCAACGCGACCACGACACTGCGCAGGTTCGGCGGAAAAAGACCTGTCGCGGTACAGTATAACATCCGCAGCGATTGGGGTAAATTTCGTTCCAGAGCCGCGTAGCAGAATAGGGGCGATTACAGGTCCGGCCGGTGTAAAGCCGACATCGGCGGGTTGTGCGCCGAAAGTCCGCTGTCCGCCCAAAACTTCAAGAAACAGTTGGGCGCCAGCATCTACCCATCGTATACTTCCGATAGGCATGAGCCGCGCCGGATTCGACCATGGCTGCATTCACATCGCGCCCCTGCACATAGCAGATAGCGACGATCCGACCGTATCGATCAACGTCGCGCGGTTGGCACTCGACGGGCCGTCCGCCAAGCAGACGAACAAGCTCGCTTCGGGACCATTGCCCGCAGGACCAAGCGGATCCATCGCCACGCCCGCAGGTTTGGCTCACCTCCGGTGCATCGATGCCAAAAAGCCTGATACGCGTTCCGGCGACGTCCAGAGTATCGCCATCGATAACATCTGCACGGCCAGAAAACACACCAGCAGAGGCTTCAGGCTGCGCCCCGGCTAGCTGGTCATATGAACAAGCGGACAGTGCGATGACAACGAACAGGATCAAAATGCGGGCCATGGCACCTGCACATCATAGCTTTCCGAGAAGTTCAACGCAGCAATAGCTAAATTTCCGCGGATCCAGAGCGGTACCACAGAACGCCATGATAAGATTGGCTTCCCATTCGCAGCCTCGGGCGCGAGTTCCATAGCCAACACCGGGGAGGATGTTACGTCCAGAATTGTCGTTCGAACTGCTCACCTCTTGCGTCGATGCCGCAGCAGGCGACGATAGCCACCGGCAACCAGAGCCTTGGCGTCCCTGAGCAATCCGATGACGGCATAGCGTGTCGAGTGAACCTGCCATTCGTCACGGCTTAGATCACCTGTTCGGAATATACCGCGCGCTATTTCCTTCTGTGTCGCCCCGGATTGTCGCGCATCATGGGCCTGCAACATGCGTCGGATACGGAGGCGCTGTTGTGGCGTCAGCCGCGTGTCGGGCGGAATCGCGCGCTGGTGCAGCGATGCCAGCAATCTGTGGACGGCTTCCAATCGGTCGAAACCTTCCAATCCAAGCGGCACCACGGCAGCAGGGGTCTCAGTTCCTGACGATATCTCGGCATGAAACAGGCAGAGATGCCCACCTCCGTCGATCATCAGGAATTTTGCCGGTTCACCCTCGTCTGCCCCCAGACGGTCGAAGTCGGGCAACGCCGCGACCTCCGCCTTCAGCACTTCCGGTGCCTCGACCAAAACAACGCCGCCGGTATCGATCTCTGGTTCCCAGAAGACAGGCGCGCCGGGAGGCGCCAGGGACGGATCGAGCGGGAAATCGTAGCCCCCAGCGTTCGCGCATTTGCGCGAGCGTGGGGGCTCCTTCTTCCTGCGCCTCGTTCAGCGCTCTGTAATCCGCCGCATAGTCGTCACTGCGGCGCAGCCATTCCCAGGCCAGGTCAGATGCTGTCAGGTCTTCGACATGATCGTAGCCCGCAGAGGATCGCCAGCCGGAGGGATCGTAGGGCATGGTCTACCTCGCTTTCAGCGCATGCCGTGAGAATGCCAGCCAACATTCATGCGAAAGCCGAAGTTCGGAACCCCATTGTTTCGCAGAGGGTGATGCCGCAGCGGCATCACCGGCCGCTCAGCGCCGATTGTCGCGAAGCAATTCGCGATAGCCCTGTTCGCTGAGCCAGCGGGCACGGGCGAGATGGCTGTCATGAAGGCTGCGGCAGCGATCTAGTTCCGCCACCGGATCGAGGCCGAACAGGACCTCGACCACCTCGCGCCAGTCCGCGCCATCGCGATGGGCGTCGAGCATGCGCAGATAGAGCGCCATATGCGCGCGATCATAGGGCGTCAGTGCCTCGCCGGTCGGCGGCTCATCCTGAAACGGCTCAACTGATTCAGGCGTCATGCCGACACTCTGGAAGTTTTTGGAACAAACAATATAAGCGCCCGGACAATCGACACCGGAAAGCATCTTCAGCGCGTCTAACCGCGTGTCGTCTTCTCATCAGCCCGGCCATGAAGCAACAACACCCCCTGCCCCTTGTCAGTCGATAGCAGAACGACCCCGGCGGTCTCCAGCGCCCGGCGCACCTGATCGCGCGTGCTTTCATAGACCTCGAGCCCGCTTTCGGATTCGAGGCGCTTGAGCGCGGTCAGAGATACCCGGGCCTCATCCGCCAGCCTCTCCTGCGTCCATCCCAGAAGCGCCCGCGCGGCCCGTGATTGTCGGGCGGTGATCATGCATGATCACCTCCCATCCGGCCCGGCGCATGCGCCAGAACTACGACTTCTCTATTCGGACCAACCGGATAGAGAAGACTTCTCCCTCACCAGCGGCCCAATTACATATTATAGTTGATAAACTTAAAGTATGTAAATCGCGATCTTCCTGCGCATGGATATGCGCAAACTGGTCGGCCGGAACTTCGCCCGCCTGCGTCGGGAGAAGGGCCTGACCCAGGAAGTGGTTGAAGCGCGTTCCGGCTTCAGCCAACAATATCTCAGCAGCCTTGAACGCGGCCGGAGGAATCCGACCGTGATCACGCTGTATGAGCTTGCCCAAGCCCTCGGCGTCAGCCACGTCGATCTGGTCGTTCCCGACGACGAGGTTTGAATGGCACCCCCGCGAGGATCATGCTTCTCTTCGTGGTCGGTACGAGACCGCCACAGGATGGGATCAGAGGAGCCGGCGGGACAATCTATAATGCGACATCACCTCGGCATCGCCTTGGCGGTCAAGTCGTATTTGCGCGCTCGCCGTTCCCCGTCCCCTCGCGGGGAAGTGCCTCGACCAGCAAAACCTGGTCGAACTCTATACTGATGACGCAGCGGTTTCCGGCCGCTTGCCCCATTCGAATTCGGTCCCGTCTACCCACATGCGGTGCAAGATGACAGCGATCTTGCGCGCCAGAGCAATAATCGCTTTCTTGTGGCCGCGCCTCCGCGCCACCTGCATCGCCCAAGCCTTCAGCGCAGACCATCTCTTTACACGTGTCAGCAGGACTTGTGCGCCCTCATAGAGCAGGCTGCGCATCATGGCGTCTCCCCACCTGGAAATCCTGCCGCTCCGATCGACCTCACCAGATTGCTGCTTGCGCGGCGTCAGGCCAAAATGGGCACCGACGGTCCGAGATCGCGCAAAGCGCGAGGGAACATCCACCGTCGCCCGGAACGTCAGCGCGACGAGCGGCCCTACGCCGGGCACCGTCATGAACCTCCGGGTCAATTCGTCCTGCCGCGCTAATTTGACCAACAGGTCGTCCAATCTGCCGAACTGCTCCCGCAATCCACGCCTAACCAAAAGAAGCGTATCTGAGACGACGTGCAGTTCCGTGTCTGCGGTCAGTTCGCGCACACGCGGCTCGAAATCACGAGCCGTCACCTTACCCAGATGATAGCCGAAGTCGCGCATCAGCCCCCGGATTTCGTTCTCGACATCCTGAAGCTTGTTGCGGAGCAGCTGCCGGGCGGTGAGGACGGCCCGCAGGCGCCGACTCGTCGGCGTCTTGACATGAACCTCCTTGAACAACCCGACCCGCATCATTTGCGCAATGCCGCGCGCATCGTGCCGGTCGGTCTTGTTGAGCTGCGCGGCAAGCACAGCCTTCATGTGCCGGGTTTCGACGCAAATGGCGGGAATGCCTGCTTCGGCAAGTGTGCCGAAGATATGCTGTGACAACATTCCGGCCTCCAGACCCACGCGGCAAACGGCAAAGGGCAGTGCCAGAATATGTCGCGCGATTTCCTCCGGCTCGGAAGTAAGCTTTGCTTCGTGAACAACTCGGCCTTCGTGATCGACTGCGCAGAGGTTCACGCTGCGTGCCGAGACGTCCAGGCCGATGTAGTGGTCTTGAGACATACCGAATCCTCTCCGAATCAAGGAACGGCACTTCTCATAACCAATCTTCAGACGGTTTTGTAAACTACGACTATTTCAGTTGTTCTTCGCCAAATGATCGAGCGCGCCCATCGGCAGCTGGCGTGATTTGGACCGGATCTGACATCGCGGAGCCCGGTCAGATCCGGCTGAGCGAGTAAGAGACTCGATCTCTCTTGATACAAATGTTGCAGATAATTCGCGCAATGATACAGTCACTACATGAACGACAAGCAGCCGTTGCCGAACCCACCCTGGCTTCTTTTGATCCACCAGCTTCCCAGCAAGCCGGCCTATTTGCGCGTGAAGGTCTGGCGCCGGCTGCAAGGCATTGGCGCCGTCGCGGTGAAGAGCACCGTCTACGCGCTGCCGGCGACGGCCGAGACGCGGGAGGATTTCGCGTGGCTCCTGAAGGAGATTGTCGAGGGCGGCGGCGAGGCAATGGTGTGCGAGGCACGCCTGATCGACGGTCTATCGGACGATCAGGTGCGGGCCCTGTTCGATACGGCGCGCGATGACGACTATGAGGCGATCGCCAACGAGGCCCGGGCACTCACAGCAACTCTCGATGTGGCGGCTAGCGGTGAGGAGAAGACGGAAGCGCGCGCCCAGGTCCGGCGGCTACGCAAGCGGCTCGCCGATATTGCGGCGATCGACTTCTTCGGCGCGACCGGCCGCCTCGCCGCAGAAGGTGCCATCACTGAACTCGAGGGCTTGCTCGTAGTGGACGTGGACACGGACGCCGCAGAGCCAGAGGCTGTGCCGGCCATCGAAGACCTCAAAGGCCGTGTCTGGGTCACGCGCAAGGGCGTCCACATCGACCGCATCGCCTGTAGTTGGCTTATCCGCCGGTTCATCGACCCCGATGCCGTCATCCGCTTCGTGCCGGGCAAGGACTATGTCCCCGAACCGGGCGAGCTGCGTTTCGACATGTTCGAAGGCGAGTTCACCCATGAGGGCGACCGTTGCAGTTTCGAGGTGCTGCTCACCCGCGCCGGTCTCGACGACCCGGCCCTTCGGGCGATCGGTGAGATCGTCCATGACATCGACCTCAAGGACGGCAAGTTCGGGCGCGAGGAAGCCGCCGGCATTGCCCATCTCATCGCCGGCATCGCCGTGGCGCATGCGGACGACGAGGAGCGCATCGCTCAAGGCGAGCCCGTCCTCGACAACCTCTACCAGTATTTTCACAAGACGCGCCGCGGACGCGCAGGGATGGATCCATGAACAGAAACGCCGGCAACGACACACAATCCATCGAGCGCGACGATGCGCCCGACCACGGCATCCCGTTCGGAGAGGCCGTGCGGGTCTGGGCCCGGGTCGCGGCGCTCTCCTTCGGCGGCCCGGCAGGGCAGATCGCGGTGATGCACCGGATCATCGTCGAGGAGAAGCGCTGGATCGGCGAGAACCGCTTCCTGCATGCGCTCAACTACTGCATGCTCCTGCCCGGCCCGGAGGCGCAGCAGCTCGCCGTCTATATCGGCTGGCTCCTCCACAAGACCAAGGGCGGGCTCGTCGCCGGCGCGCTGTTCGTGCTGCCGGGACTCGTCGCCATCATGGCGTTGAGCTGGATTTATGCGCTCTTCGGCAATGTCGGCGCGGTCGAGGCGTTGTTCTTCGGGCTGAAGGCGGCGGTGCTCGCCATCGTGCTGCAAGCCGTCGTGCGCGTCGGCAGTCGCGCCCTTAAGAACAACGTCATGGTGGCGCTTGCGGCGGCCGCCTTCATCGCCATTTTCTTTTTCCAGGTGCCGTTTCCCCTCATCGTTCTGACAGCGGCTCTGATCGGCTTTGCCGGCGGGCGCGCGGGCCTTGCCCCCTTCCTTTCCTCCAACGGGCACGGCAAGGTGGGCGACAAGCAGGTCGCCGACGCCGACAGTGCCCTCGGCGAGACGATCCCGGCGCATGCCCATCCTTCGGTCCGCTGGGCGCTGAAGATCGCGGGCGCCTTCCTCGTTCTGTGGCTTGCGCCGGTCGCCGCCCTTCTTGCTGCGTTCGGTCCCGGCAATGTCTTCGCCGACATTGCCGTCTTCTTCTCCAAGATGGCCGTGGTGACCTTCGGCGGCGCCTATGCCGTTCTCGCCTATGTCGCGCAGCAGGCGGTCGAGAGCTATCACTGGCTCCAACCCGGCGAGATGCTGGATGGGCTCGGCATGGCAGAGACCACGCCCGGGCCGCTCATCATGGTCACGCAGTTCGTGGGCTTCATGGGCGCCTTTCGCTCGCCGGGGTCGCTCGATCCGCTGCTGGCTGGCACGCTCGCCGGGCTTCTCACCACCTGGGTGACCTTCACGCCCTGCTTCCTGTGGATCTTTCTCGGCGCGCCCTATGTCGAGGCGCTGCGCAGCAACCAGGCGCTGTCGGCAGCCCTGGCAACGATCACGGCCGCCGTCGTCGGCGTCATCCTCAATCTCGCGGTGTGGTTCGGCCTGCACGTGCTCTTCGGCGAGCTGATCGAGGTGAGTGGTTTCGGTATGAGCGTCGATGCGCCGGTCCTGAGCTCGGTCAACGTGGCCTCGCTCATACTCACGCTCGGCGCCCTGATCGCTGTGGTCCGCTTCAAGGTCGGCATGCTCAAGGTGCTCGCCGCCTGTTCCCTGGCGGGGCTCGCCTATGGGCTCCTCTGACACTCAAATGGACGCTCGGCCGCGCCCGTGGCTCCGCCCGGCGACCTGTCTCTTCGCGGCGCGGGCGTTGCGCGATTTCGGCGACGGCTTCGTGGCCATCCTTCTGCCGGTCTACCTGCTTGCGCTCGGCTTCAGCCCGCTCGAGGTCGGCATCCTCGCCACCGCGTCGCTGCTCGGCTCGGCGCTGCTGACCATCGCGGTCGGCTTTCTCGGCCCGCGCTTTGATCATCGTCAGCTTCTGCTGGCGGCCGCCAGCCTGATGATCGCAACCGGCGTCGCCTTCGCCGTGGTTCACGATTACGGGCTCCTTCTGGTCGTTGCCTTTGCCGGCACGATCAACCCGTCGGCCGGCAGTGTGAGCGTGTTCGTGCCGATCGAGCACGCGGCGCTGACGCGGGAAGTGAAAGACGCCAACCGGACGAGGATGTTCGCGCGCTATAGCCTTGTGGGAGCGCTCGCAAGCGCCGTCGGCGCGCTCGCCGCGACCATTCCCGATGTGATGACCACCGTCGGCCTCGGCCAGCTCACTGCGATCAAGCTGATGTTCATCCTCTATGCGGTTGTAGGACTCTTGGGGGGTCTTTTCTATGCACGCATCCCGAAGCGCCCGCCGACAGGCGAGGCGGCCGCCGCTCTTGGTCCTTCCCGCGCAATCGTCTTCAAGCTCGCCGCACTCTTCAGCCTCGATGCCTTCGCCGGCGGGTTCGTCGTGCAGTCGCTGCTGGCGCTGTGGCTGTTCGAGCGCTTCGATCTGTCGCTGTCGGCCGCGGGCATATTCTTCTTCTGGTCGGGCGTGCTGGCAGCTTTCTCCTTTCCGGTCGCCGCCTGGCTGTCGCGGCACATCGGGCTCGTCAATACGATGGTGTTCACCCACATTCCCTCCAGCATCGCCCTGATGCTGGCGGCGCTCGCCCCCAACCTCAGCGTTGCGCTTGCCCTACTGCTGATCCGGGCCGCGCTCTCCCAGATGGACGTGCCGACGCGCTCGTCATACGTCATGGCCGTGGTGACGGAGGCTGAGCGCGCCGCCGCCGCGAGCTTCACCTCCGTTCCGCGCAGCCTCGCCGCAGCCGCCAGTCCCGCGCTGGCCGGAGCCTTGTTCGCCGCATCCTACAAAGCCTGGCCGCTCCTGATCTGCGGTGGGCTCAAGATCACCTATGACCTGCTGCTGCTTGCGCAGTTCCGCCACATCAAGCCGCCGGAAGAACAGAAATAGCGGAGACGAGTACTTCAGTACGCAATGGTCATCTGAACGAACAGGGGGAACGTGCTATTCATGTTTATCCGCTGATTATCAAGCGATCACTGCGGAAATCACATTGAGTTATTCGGATCAAGATTACCGACGTCCGAATACCCCATCTATAATAGTCGCTCTAGCGCGGATGCCAATCAAAAATGGCGCTGGCGGGTCAATCGGATGCGGGTCGGCGACCCGCATCAACGCATCCGATTCGGTTGCGGGCATGGCAAAGGCCCCGACCTTGTGGCCGGGGCCCTCGCGCCGTCAGTCACCGCGGCGGTTGTTCGGACGGGACCAGATCAGCGAGTAGCCTTCGCCATCCTCGTCATCGAAGAGGTTCGCGTAGATCGGGGCGGTGAAGCTCGGATCGTCGAGTTTGAGGCCCAGATAGTCGCGGCCCTCGTTCGAGCGCTTGGACCAGGCGGCGCCGATCTCGGCGCGGCCGACCAGAACCCGGTGGCTTGGGGCGTTCTCGCCGGCGCTGCGGGTGTCGGGGATGATGCGCACGCCCTTGGCCTGAACGCTCAGGGTGACGATCTCGCCGGTGAACTCGTTGCCGGTCTTCTTGAAGGTGCCGATGGTAGCCATTTTCAGTCTCCGTTTTTTCCGTTTCCGAGCCCGCACCATTGCGGCCTCGATGGCGATCGACCGGCCGGAGGCGAGGACTGGCGCACCCCGGAACGGGGCTGGACAGCAGAGGCGGAAGTTTCTTGTCTGCGCGAGGAATGGGCGCAGCCCAGGGGAAGAAAGTTACGCCGTCGCTGTTGCGCCAAAGCCGTCGAAGCGCATGCGCTGTCCTTCGGGCAGATCAGGCCATTGAAGAGGCCGTTTGGAGCGGTCGAGACACGGGGGCTTTAACGGAGACGACGGCGACCGGAAGGCATGTCAAGGCAGACCGGACCAGCAATTCCGGCGGACTGTCACCTGCCGGTTCAGGCCCTGCGTATCCGTCCTTCCCGGCCCGCTCAGGGCAAAATGCCCTCACCGGGTTCAGAGTCGGCCCGCGTATCCCATCGCCGACAGTTCCGCGCTTTGACCGGGCCCTGTCCGGGCCTCTACCTGATCCGAAACCAACACGCCGATATCGCCCGGAACCTTGTGACGGGGACGGCTGATTTTCTGCCAGCTTCTGACCCGCCAACAACAGCCTGCGGCATCAACCACGCACGGGGATTCCGTCCGCAGCGTCGGTCACCGCCATGCCCGCAACGCGCAGGAAGGTGGTGGCTCCGACAGCGACCGCACCGATCACCGCAAAGATGATCTGCCAGGTCTCGGAGGGCATCATCTGCCGGGTGATCCCGAGCGTGGCGTAGAAACCGGCCGTGCCTGCCGGCGCGACAAAGGCCAGTGCAATCAGCAGCCGCGCCCAGACCGGACGGACCAGAATCAGCAAGGCCTGACCGGCCGCCAGCGTCAGGCCCGCACCGAGAAGCCCGGTGACAATAGCGCCCAGCCAGCCCGCACCCGTGCCATAGGCCCAGATACCCACGTTGACGCCAAGAAAGACCGGCAGCGCAACGACGGCGAGGTTGAACAGCAGCCAGCAAAGGGTCCCGATGGCTGTGATGGAGATGAGGATTCCGAAAATGATCATGGTGGTGTCACCGTGCAAGGAATGGAACAAGCGCGCCTTCCACCACCACCACAGGCGCGGGTTTCAGGATAACAGCCCCCGCGCTTTTGAGCGAGAGGGTGGAATGTTTGTTGGCGGCGAATCAGATATTGGTGATTGGACTCGACATTCAGAGCATCAGAAGTATGCTTATGTATGACGCGCCGCGAAGGAGATATGTCATGGCTTCAGCCGAGCGAATGACCATCACAATGCCCTCGGATATGGCCGAGGCCCTGCGCCAGACCGTGGCCGGTGGTGAATATGCCTCGACCAGCGAAGTTGTCCGCGAGGCCCTGCGCGAGTGGACGCGCAACCGCGATACCGAGCGCCGCGAGCTTGAGGCCCTGCGGGACGCGATCAAGGCCGGGTTGAACAGCGGTCCGGGCATTCCGGCCGATGAGGTCTTCGCCGAGTTGCGGGCGCGTTACGCTGACAAGTCCTGACGTGGTAAAGCTGGTTATCCTGCCCGCCGCGCAGGCGGACCTGATCGACATTGGCGACTTCATCGCGCTCGACAATCCGCCCCGCGCCGCGTCCTTCGTGGCCGAGATCGAGGCGAAGATCATGGAGATAGGCGAGCGCCCCGGCAGCTTCCAGAAGCGCGACGACCTGCACAAGGGGCTGCGCCACGCGCGCCATGGACGCTATCTGATCTTTTTCGTTGAGGACGGTGATGAGGTGCAAATCGTGCGCGTGCTCCAGGGCGCACGAGATTTGCCGGGATTGCTGCGATAGTCTGCAGGATTGGGGCGGCGCTCACGCGCCGCCCTTTGCCAGCCGATACACCGGGATGCCCATCTTGCGGGCTTTGTCGGCCAGGTTTTCCTGAATGCCGGTGCCGGGGAAGAGGATGACCCCGATCGGCAGCACATTCAGCATCGCATCGTTGCGCCGGAAGGGTGCCGCCTTGGCATGTTTCGTCCAATCGGGCTTGAAGGCGACCTGCGGCACTTTGCGGTTATCGGCCCAGGTGGCGGCGATGCGCTCGGCACCTTTCGGCGATCCGCCATGCAGCAGCACCATATCCGGGTGCTTGGCATGAACCTGATCGAGCTTGGCCCAGATTGCGCGGTGATCGGTGGTGTCGCCGCCCGAGAAGGCAATCTTCGGCCCGGCGGGCAGCAGCACTTCATTGTCTGCCCGGCGTTTGGCGGCGAGGAAATCGCGGCTGTCGATCATGGCCGAGGTCATCTGGCGATGGTTGACCCGTGAGCCGGAGCGCGGCGACCAGGGCGTGCCGGTGGTACGCAGATAGATGTCGGCGGCGGTGTCGCGGAAGACCTCCATACTATCACGGCGGGTAATCAGACTCTGGCCGATGTCGATCAGGATTTCCAATTGCACGGATTTGACCTCGCTGCCATCCTGTTCGCGCTGAAGGCGCTTCTGGGCCTGCTCGTTATCGTCGAGTTTGCGCTCGATCCGGTCTGCGGCGCGGTGGAAGGTATTGACGGTGGACCACATGATCTCGTCGAGATCGGCATCCAGGCTGGTATCGGCCATGGTGGCGATGAGTGCATCGAAGATATCGGCGACGGCGGTCTGGATGGTATGATCCTCGGGCGTGGTCCGGGGATCGGCTTCGCCCTCTGCGGGGTGGTAGCCATAGAGTTCGAGGGCGTCGGTGACATGGCCGGTCGAGGATGTGCTGTGATCGGGTTCGAAATTGTCATGGGCATACATGGGATGTGTCCTTCGGCTGGACCGCGACCGTCGCGGCCTTCATGGCGACGACACGCCCACGGGCGATCCGGCCGGGCAGCCCGAGCCCTTGGCGAGAGCCTTGATGGCAAAGCCCGGCTGATTTGCTTCGCGCTGTAAAGGCGGGCCTGCCCGCCGACGGAAATCAGTCGGGCGCCGCCATTGCCGGGCCGGAGCGCTTGTGGGCCGCTCGCCCCCTGAGAAGGCCAAGGCGCGGTCCCCTGCCGATGGATTTGCAACCCTTTGCGCATGGCGAGGCCGATGCCCTGATCACATTCCCCGTTCCAGCGCTGTCACAAGGTCATGAAACGGCTGACATCCTCGGGGGCAATCTGCACCCGGATCTGCGCCCGAAGCGCCTCCAGACCAAAGCTGACGAGATCGTCGTTGAAATCCCCCAGCATGGGCGAGAGCGTGATCGCCTCGATTCCGGCCTCGATGGCCCGGTCCATCACGCTATCCCGCGCGCTGTCGCCTGCCGGATCGTTGTCGCGGACGATATAGAGCCTGCGCAGATGCGGCGGAAACCGGGTGGCGGCGAGATGACCGGCTGAAAGGGCCGCAGCCATCGGTATCGTTGGCAGTGCCTGACGCAGCGAGAGCATGGTCTCGATCCCCTCGCCTGCCGCCATGACATCCCTCGCACACCCGAACCGAACGCCGTGCCCGAGCAGATTTCCCATCGCCTTTCGCGGCGGATCGACAGGTGCTTTCCCGGAGCCGTCGCGCTTGAGCCAGGTGCGATGTGCCCCGGTGATTATGCCGTCGAGGTCAGTGACGACGGCGATCATGGCGGGCCATGTCTCGGTCGCTCCATCGCCCTCGGGCCGCCAGTAGCAATTCGGATGGAAACGCAAATTGGCGGTTTCGCGCAGATCGGTAATGCCGCGATTGCGCAGATAGGTCGCTGCAATTGAGCCGGCCAGCGGTTGCGTCATGCGCCAGAGGCGGCGGGCCGCCTCGGAGGAGCCTGATGGTGCTGGCGGTTTTCCGGACCGGCGGGACCGTGGCCCCGGTTCGGGATGCTGCAGGCTGAGAAAGCGCCGGGCTTCCTCGGCAATATCGAAAAATTCGACCAGCCCGAGGCTGTCGCGAATGACATCGAGCAAATCGCCATGCTCCCCGGTGGCGGAATCTGTCCATTTCCCCGCCGCGCCCTTGCCGGCCTCCGATCCGGTCAGACGCACGAACATCGAACGTCCCGGCGTGTTGCGCACATCGCCGACCTGCCAGTAATTGCCCTGCTTGCGCCCATTCGACAGATAATGGCGGCACACAGCCTCGGCCTCACGGCCAAGACGCTGCGCCAGCTCCGAAGCGTTGAGACGCGCCATTACGCCGCCTCCCGCTCGGAGATGTGCACGATCGGGAAACGCTCGAGGAGTTTGGCCGTGACCTCCGGGCCTACTGCCCCGACCGGCACGAAGAAACGCAGCTTCCAGGAAATGATCTCGCTGAAGAGGCCATAGGCCCTGAGCCGCTCGCGCATCGCATCGGTGAAGCCGCAAAGTTCGATCCGGTTTGCGCCCATGACACGGGACCGGCGCAGTTGCAGCCCTTCGGCAAGATCGAGGATCGTGCGGCCTTCCAGCAAAGCGGCATAAGCGGCATCGGGCGTGATGCTGCTGCTGACACCGCTGGTTGAAGCATTTGCAGCCCATGCGGGCGAGACCCGGCGACCGATAATCCGCTCGCCCTCATCGGTCTGGAGCCGATAGACGCGGGCGGAATCCTGCGGCAGGCGTTTCCAGATCGGCAGCAAAAGGCCCGTCACCATCTGCAAAACGCTGTCCGTGAACTCCGGCACCTCGGACAATTCCGCCTCCCAGGCTGTAACGAACGTGGCATGGTCAGCTTCAGCCCAATTGGTTTCCCCCATTGCCCGCACCGGGATATTCATCGCCTCCATGGGCCGGATCAGCCGCACGCGCCGTTCGATCTCACCATCGTCCAGCATGATGCTGGTGGTCGGGATCTGCACGGCGGCGCGACCGGATCGCTCGTTGATGAGCAGCCTCGCGCGCGGATCGTCCAGTTCCGCCAGTGCCGCATCAAGCGTGACCGGCTGATTGCGCTTGCGTTCTGTCAGGGTCAGCAGCCGCGTTTCCGCGCCGGTGCCGGGATGGGTATGGATCACCTGCCGCTCGGTGACGATGAAGCTTTCGGCGCGCAACGTCTCCAACCCAATGTCATAGGTACCCGAGGCCATCGCCCCGTCGATCCGCGCTTGCAGAAGCTGTTCGAAGGCTGAGAACAGGATGCCCTGCAACTCGATGGTCAGGGCAAGCAGGCGGTTGAGGAAGGTGGTGATCGGCGGCAGATCGTCCTTGATGCCGGTCGAATCCATCAGCTTCAGGCCGGTGGCAGTCTCGAACCGTTCCAGCGAGCAGCCTTCCACCTTCCCGCGGACGATCAGCAGATAAAGCTGACGCAGCGCGTCGCGGGCGTATGGGCTTTCAAGATTGTCCTCAGGGCGGAAGAGGCCCTGACCGCCGGTCTGTCGCTGACCGCGTGTGATTGCCCCCAACGTATCGAGGCGGCGGGCAATGGTCGAAAGGAACCACTTCTCGGCCTTCACATCCGTGGCGATAGGGCGGAAGAGCGGCGGCTGCGCTTGATTGGTACGGTTGGTGCGCCCGAGCCCCTGAATGGCGGCATCGGCCTTCCAGCCTGGTTCCAGCAGATAATGCACTCGCAGCCGCTTATTCCGCGCCGTTAGGTCTGCGTGGTAGCTTCGGCCTGTGCCACCGGCATCCGAGAAGATCAGGATACGCTTCTGATCATCCATGAAGGCCGAGGTCTCGGCCAGGTTGGCCGACGGCGCCCGGTTCTGGACCGCGAGACGTGCCGAAGCGCCTTGGCCCTTGCGCACGATCCGACGCGAACGGCCCGTCACCTCGGCCACCATATCGGTGCCGAAACGCTGTACGATCTGGTCGAGCGCGCCGGGAACAGGCGGCAGGCTGGCAAGCTGCTCGATCATCTCGTCACGCCGGGCGACAGCTTCACGACTCTCGACCGGCTGGCCATCCCGGAACACGGGACGCGAGGAGAGATTGCCCTCGCCATCGGTGAAGGGTTCGTAAAGCTGGACGGGGAAGGAATGCTGCAAATACGAGCCGACATATTCCCTCGGCGTGACATCGACGGAGATGTCGTTCCATTCCTCGGTGGGGATTTCCGCCAGCCGCCGTTCCATCAGCGCCTCGCCGGTCGAGACGATCTGAATGACGGCAGCATGGCCCGCTTCCAGATCGGCCTCGATGGACCCGATCAGGGTCGGCGTCTTCATCGAGGTCAGCAGATGGCCGAAGAAACGCTGCTTGGTGGATTCAAACGCCGAGCGGGCGGCAGACTTCGCCTGCCGGTTCAGCGTGCCTCCGCTGCCGGTGATATTGGCGGCCTGCATCGCCGCGTCCAGATTCCCATGAATCACCGAAAACGCAGTGGCATAGGCATCATGGATGCGGCGCTGTTCCCCCGTGAACCGGTGTTCGACGAGTTCATATTCAACGCCATCATAGGAGAGCGAACGGGCGGTATAGAGGCCAAGCGACCGCAGATCGCGGGCCAGCACCTCCAACGCCGCCACACCGCCAGCCTCGATCGCCTCGACGAATTCGGCGCGGGTCTGAAACGGAAAGTCCTCGCCGCCCCAGAGGCCGAGCCGCTGCGCATAGGCGAGATTGTGCACCGTGGTGGCGCCGGTCGCCGAGACATAGACCACGCGGGCATCCGGCAGCGCATGCTGCAGCCGCAGGCCCGCACGCCCCTGCTGGCTGGCGGCGACATCGCCGCGGTCTCCCTTGCCGCCCCCGGCATTCTGCATGGCATGGCTTTCGTCGAAAATGATGACCCCATCGAAGTCGGCCCCCAACCAATCGACGATCTGGCGCACACGCGAAACCTTTTCGCCGCTCGCGTCGGAGCGCAGCGTGGCATAGGTTGTAAACAGGATGCATTCCGACAGCGTGATGGGCTTGCCCTGCGGGAAGCGCGAGAGCGGCGTGACCAGCAGGCGCTCCATGCCGAGGGCCGACCAGTCGCGCTGCGCGTCCTCGATCAGCTTGTCGGATTTGGAGATCCAAACCGCTTTGCGTCGCCCGCGCAGCCAGTTGTCGAGGATGATCCCCGCCGATTGCCGACCTTTGCCCGCGCCGGTGCCGTCGCCCAACATGAAGCCGCGCCGGAAGCGGACGGCGCCAGCATCCTCGGGAGCAGCGCTCACGGTGTCGAAGGTTTCGTCCACAGTCCAGGTACCGGCGAGATGTTCGGCATGGGCTTGGCCTGCATAAATCACCGTCTCAAGCT
Organism: Paracoccus aerodenitrificans; assembly: GCF_027913215.1. Taxonomy (GTDB): domain Bacteria; phylum Pseudomonadota; class Alphaproteobacteria; order Rhodobacterales; family Rhodobacteraceae; genus Paracoccus; species Paracoccus aerodenitrificans. Next base: position 597,625 of record NZ_CP115784.1, on the reverse strand, counting down.
GGGCATCCGATAGGCGCTCGCGAATGTCGGCGGGCAGCATCGGCCGGTAAGAGGGCTTGGGCGGCGCGACCGAGGCCATGGCGGCCGATTGCACCAGCTTGGTCGGATGCGGCGCAGTGCCGGGGATGCGCAGGGATTGCAGCGCATATTCTTCATAAATGGCGTCGGACAGGCGCGCGCCTTCCGGTGGCACCCAGTCGACGGTCTCATAGGCCAGTTCCACCCCCTCGGGATCATCGGCCGGAGGCGCGACCGGCCCGGCCGCTGCGCCGCGGGCAAGATAGCCTCGTACCGACTTCGGTGCGGCGGTCGGAGCAGAAGCCGCCACTTTCGACAGCGTGACCGGCAGGCGCGGTGGAACCTGCGCCTCGATCCAGCCGATCAGCGTAGCGATATCAGGCGCGATCCCCGGCGAGACCGGGAAGACGGACGGATCATCGGCGGGTTGCTTGTCGATCACCGTCAACCTTGTATCGAAGGTGGTGCCGTGCTTCGCATAGACCGCACCGTCGATGGCGGCGGTGAAGACCACGCGGCCACGGGCCTGCACGCGGATGAAGGCATCGTGCCAGGCCGAGGCCTCGGGGTTGAAATTCGCCCCGGTTATCGTGACCAGCCGCCCACCCGGCGCAAGGCGGGCCAGCGCCGAGGCGACATGCCGGTAGGCTGCATCCGCCACACGCCCGCTGAAATTCGCCATGACCGAGAATGGCGGGTTCATCAGCACCATCGACGGGATGACGTCCGGCGCCAGATGATCGTCGATCTGGGCAGCATCAAAGCGAGTGACGGGAAAGGCCGGAAAGAGCGATGAGAGAAGATCGGCGCGGATCTCGGCCAATTCGTTAAGAATCAGCGCCGCGCCAGAAATCTGCGCGAGGATCGCCATCAGGCCGGTGCCCGCCGACGGCTCCAGCACCACATCATCGGCCCTGATCGCAGCAGCGGTCAGCGCGGCGAGGCCGAGCGGCAGAGGGGTGCTGAATTGCTGAAAACTCTGGCTTTCCTCGGAACGCCGGGTCTGGGTCGGCTGCAGCCCGGCGATCTTCGTCAGGTGATCCAGCCGCGCCACAGGGGATTTCGGCTTGCGAAGCAGCGCCCGTCCGTATTTGCGCAGGAACAGAACGGTGGTGACCTCGCAAGCCTCATAGGCCAGCTTCCAGTCCCAGACGCCGCTGGCGTCGGATGCGCCGAAGGCGATTTCCATCGCGGTGCGCAGGATCACAGCATCGACGCGCTGGCCGCGTTCAAGATGGGGCAGCAGGAGATTGGCAGCAGCCAGGATCGCGGGCGCAGCCGCCAGCGGCGTGACCGGCGCGGCCGCGGGAGACGAAATGTTCATGTCGGAAAACCTCGGGAGAGCGGGAACAGGAAAGACGGGCAGCGCTCTCTCTGGGCTGACCCGGCTTACCCGACCCCGGCGAAGCTCTGACTCTGGAAGGACAAGCCCAGACAGACCATGCGCCCGGATTGACCCGGCGCAGCCCGCGCAAGGGATCGTCGCCCGAAGGGAGGAGACTGCCGCGCAGGCTCCCGTCGTTCACGACCAGAGCCTGGTCACGGCTTGCCGGGAGGCGCCAAACATAGCGTGGTTCCAAGGCCCAGTGAACCCTATGCTGTCAGGCACAAAGCAGGGAAATCATCCCAAGCAGCACGCGACTGTTCATCGAATCTGACTTCATCCGAAACGACGCCCGGCTTCGGTGAAGGTGTATCTGTTGGCAACGATGGCCCCATCAACCACCTCATCCGAGGTGAGATAATCGTATTCCCGCTCAAGCTGGCGGTACAGCCAGCGGGCCAGATCACGCAGTGCCTCGATGAGCAATCCCTCGGCATCGACGGTCATGTCCTGATATGTTGGACTGTCTCTCTCAACCGAAATCGCCATGCAATATTCGTGGTAATAGCGACCCCGATGGCTGAGATCGGCGCAAAGCTCGTAGAAATTGCGCCGCTGAACGGCCTGCAAAGCATCGGCGATACGGTGTAGTTCCGCGTCCTGCGGCGCATATTCCCTGATCCGGCGCGGCGCGCCCTTTCGATAGGAATACCGCGATTCAAAGCAGGCGCCATCCCCTTGCGACCAGAAGCCCGTAAACCAGATGCAGGGGTCTTGACGCATGCCGCCACCCATCAGGCGAACGGATCGGGTCTTGAGATCAAGGCCGATGATTTCCGCAATGCGCTCGAAGTCCTCATAGACAGCATCATACCAGTCGTAATCAAACCCGCCCTCGCGATACCAAGCACGGGCAGCGTCTTTTGCTGCATCGGACAGCTCGTCGAAGCCATAGACGGTGGTCTCGATCACGCTAGGCATGGGCGCCACCTCCCGCCAGAGCGGTGGACAGCCAGCAATCGGTAGACACCCTATCCACCGTCTCGTCGGTGCCGAGATCAAGGACATGCCCGCCACCACAGAGACCGGCGGCGGCTTTGCGCCAGCAAGAATGGACCAGACGACCATCGAGCGCGGCGGCACGGAATCGCAGGGCCTGCGCCTCGGCGTGATCGTCGCGATCCAGCGCCGCCATGGCCTGCGCCCGCAAGCGGCAGGCTTCCTGTACGACATGCCAGGCCTCGCGATCCGTCGCGACCGGTTCGCACCAGATCAGCCCTGTGGGCGTGATCCGCCCGGCAAGGCAAAGCCGCTGCTGGCCATCCGTGATGATCAGCAGGCTTGGCGTGAAACCCGGCAGGAGATCGGCGCGAATGCCGCCCTGCCGCCCCCGGCGTAGAGCGCAGGCCGTCGCCTCGCCAAACCTGCGGAACCGGCCCAGAAGGATCGAGCTCTGCACCGGCCAGGCGCCTAGATCAGGGTCATGCGCGGCGGCCTCGCCCGCGCAGGACAGGCTGAATGGACCGGCATAGGCCGTCAGCGCGGACGGAACTTCAATCGGGAAACGGGAAACAACATGGGTGTTCATGGCAAAAGCCTCCGCGACGGGCGGCGGAGGCCTTTCCTCCACCTTTGCAACCAGTCACGGAAACCCCGACCCGCCTCTGCCTCTATCCGTCCGCCATCGCCGGATCGACCAGTACCTCGATTTTTTGCGTCCGGCCCATCCACGGCTCCGGCCGGATCGCGCGCGCCCAGTCCGCGAAGCTGGGAATAAAGCCCAGATCCTCACGCACATGCTGCTCGCCCACCCAGCGGGTCGGAATCACCCGGCCCGTGGAGAGGGTGATCGTCGGACCAAAAATCGTCTCCAGCATGAACACGCCCTCGGCATGGTGGCGCAACGCGCGATGCCGGAAGTCGGCGGTGATTTCCTTGCTTTGGTCGAACCATGCATGCAGGGGCATGAAGTCATCGAACTCGCCGCCCCACTTTTTCACCGAGGACAGGGAATGATGATAAGGATGCGCCATCCTTGCCTCCCTCAGAATATGTGTTCGTAGGTTTCGGTCGCGGTGTAACGTTCGTTGTAGTCGAGCGTAATCGTCCCCTTCTCCACGTCGAAGGTGAATTCACCATAGGCGCCATCGTTGTTTTCCCAGCCGCCATGGGTTTCCGAGAGGAAATCATAGGCAAGCTGTTCGACGGCCTCGGCGACCGTCATAGCCCGTTCGGTGATTGTGTCGTCACCCCAGCTGGTGCTGGCGATGGTGATCTGGGCCTCGGGCAGGTTCACGGTCTCGCCACCGGAAAGGGCCGAGATATCCTCGACCTGGCCGCTATCGCCATAGCCGTCGAAGGTAACCATGACCTGCGTGATGCCGGCTGCTGCCAGCGCGTCGAACAGGGCGGTCTTGTTGGCTGGCCGGATGGTTGCGCCGCGGGCCTCAAAGGTGGCGCGATCCGCCTGAAACCGCGCCATCGAGGCGGCAAAGTCGAGCGGTTTGGGATTAGTCATGCGTGGTCTCCCGGAGAGCGGTGAACGGACGAACCGACCGGCGCTCTCTCAAACCGGCAGGCTTGCCCCCTCCCGGCCCGCCTTTTCCTCTGGCCGCGGCGGGGTCTCACCGCCGGGCGCAGGGATGAGGCGCTGTCGCGCCTCATGTCCACGGATCGATTTCCAGCTTCACCATTTCATCATCGCCATCCCATTCGGCAGCGGGGCATGCGGCATGGGTGCCATCCCCGGCCTGAAACACGACGATCTCGACCATCAGCGTGGCGGCGAGGCTGGCGGCGAAGGCGGTGGCATCTGCGTAGGACATGTTTTCGGCTCCTGTCTTGGAGGCGGAGGACCATCCCCCGCGTGACGGGTGCCCGATGTGTCTGACCGGATCTGCAATCACCCTCGGGTCCCCGAGGGCGGCACGCGCGCGTAAGCCGACCCTTCACGGGTTGACTGCAAAGAGGCGGATCAGACCAAGGTTTGCGAATGGAAGCGGGGATGGGGCTTTGCATCAGACAGGAGCCGGATGTCCGCAGATGCCGCCGCGCGAGCCGTGCCGCCATGCGGACGTCAGAGCCGCGTTCTATTCAGGCCGGGGGATGGAACCAACGGCCCCGCCATCAGAATGGGGATGACATGGTGAAGCTCGACATTGGTCCGTGAGGCGATGACCTGCCGCTTGCGCCCCGTTCTGGCAGGCATCAATCCCAGAGCCCTTCGGCGATCTCGCGGGCGATCATGGCACGGACCTTCATCATCACATCGTCGCCGGATGTGTCGATATGCCCGTAGAACCGCGCCCAACCGCCACGCGCTGTCCACTCGGCATAGTAACAATATTCGCGGGCATTGAGGCGAAAGGCGCGCAGGTCCGCCGCCCAATGGGGTTTTGGCTCGATTACGACCGTGACGCCATCACGGGTTTCTTCCCAGGGCAGGGATCGCTCAGCAGGCGGGATGCGGCAGTCGTCGCGGAATATCTCATCAATATCGATGGATGCGGACATCGGGTTCCTCCAAAGAAAAAGCCCGGTAACAGAGACCGGGCAAAGTGTGGAAACGGAACGGTGAGGCGGCACAAGCCGCCGCGTCTTGCGCTATTCGGCGGCGACCTTGTGCTGTGGATCGCCTTCATCCTCGTCGCTGTCACCGGCGAGGAAATCCGGCAGATCTTCGGCTTCAGCCCCCACGTCATTCGCCTAACCGGCTCCGGCATCCGGATCAACCATCCGCAGCGGCTCGGGCAGCCAGCCGGTTTCTGCCAGCAGGCGCTCAGCCTCCTGCGCCATGTCGCCCTTCTTCAGATGGTCGATCAGCTGCGCCGACCGCTCGCCCGCGCCCTCGCTCACCGCCTCGATGATGCGCGGCTTGGTCACCCGACCGAGATAGTTGCCAACCGTCGGACGCCAGCCCGCCGCCACCATGTCGAGCCCGGTCGCGCGTGCCAGCCGGTCGGCCTGCGATAGCCGCACTTCGAGACCATGCTGGCTGACGCCCATGCCGCTATAGGGGTTCGGTTTTTCATGCAGCGCGTTGACGCCGAAGCTGACGCAATGGGCGAGCAACTCCATGCGCGTGCCATCGTCCTGCCCCTCCAGCCAGTCCCAAAGCGCCGCGTCATCGGCCGGGATGTGATCACCCCAGCGTTCCTGCCGCTCCTGGATGGCCTTAGCCGAAGCGCTCTCGCCCAGCCCCTCGGCCTGCATGGGGAAATGCACCTCGCGGATATGAGCCTCAAGGCAGCCCTTTGGCGAATGCGGCAGGAAGCAATCGCTGACCAGCCGGTGCAGCAACGCGGTCAGGGCCACATGCGGATTTTGCGCCACGGCGTCGCGCAGGGCCAGCGTGCGATGCGCGGTCAACTCGCTGACCAGGCGGTCGGGCAGCGGTTTGATGGCATCGGTCTCATCGTCCTCGTCGGCCTCCGGCGCTACGCCGCCCACGGTGATCACAGCGCGTTGGACACTGCCGGGCTCATCACTTTCGACGCGCAAACCATCGGCGCCATCGCCCTCCTGGCCTTCCACCACCTCATCCTCGGGACGGACGAAGCCACACTCGACGACAAGCTCACCATCGTGACGGATGCTGACAAAGACGCCGGCATGGGCCATCTGATCAGCGTCATATCGCAGGGGACGGTCCTCGAAGGCGTCCAGCGCTTCCTCGATTTCGCCTAGACGCGCGTCCACCTCGTCGGGGAATTCGTCAGCCTCGGCATATTCCGCCTCGAGCGCGTCGAATTCGTCGCGCAGCTTTTCCCGTTCCGCACGCTCCGCATCGCTCAGGTCAATGGTGGCGCCGGTCAGGCGGCGCAGGCCGTTGCCATGGCCGTAGGGAAAGTCGACCGCGACTTCGATCCATTTCCAGCCCTCGGCGGCGATGACCTCGGCCTCAGCCTTCAGCTTTTCGTCCACCAACTTGTCAAGCAATATCGGGTCCTGCAGCCAGCCACCATCGTCCTGCTGGAAGAGATCGCGCAGCACAGTGCCGCCCGCTGCCTCATAGGCTTCCAGGCCGACAAACAGCGCCCGCTTGTCGGCGGCGCGAACCGTGGTTTCGGTCAGCAGACGCCGGATGTGGTAGGGGTCCTTCTGCCAACTGTCCTTGATCGCATCCCAGACCTGTTCCTGCCGCGCATGATCCTGGGTTACCGTGAACGCCATCAGTTGCTCGAGCGTCATGCCGTCCTCGGCATAGACCTCCAGCAAGGATGGCGCGACCGCTGCCAGGCGCAGGCGTTGCTTCACCACCTTCGCGTCAACGAAGAAGGCCCCCGCGATCTCTTCCTCTCCCATGCCCTTGTCGCGCAGGGTCTGGAAGGCGCGGAACTGATCGAGCGGATGCAGCGGCGCGCGTTCGATATTCTCGGCCAGCGAGACCTCGTCGATCAGCACATCGCCCGCCTCCGAGACCACGCAGGGCACCGGCGCGATCTTGTTCAGGCGCTTCTGCTTGACCAGCAGTTCCAGCGCCCGGAAGCGCCGACCGCCGGCAGGCACTTCGAAGAGCCCGGTCTCCTGCCCATCCGCGTCGAGTTCGGGCCGCACATGCAGCGACTGGATCAGTCCGCGCCGGGCGATGGATTCGGCCAGCTCCTCGACCGAGATCCCGGCCTTCATCCGCCGGACATTGGCCTGGCTCAGCACCAGCTTGTTGAAAGGGATGTCTCGCGACGACGCGAGGATAATCTTCTGATTGGCATTGGCCATTAGGATTGCTCCGCGACGGGCGCCGAAAGCCTCTCTCTCGGCAACCGACCCGTCACGACGCACAGCGCCGCCCTCTTCCTCGAAAGAGAGCGGCGCCGGATCATAGGGGCGACGATTGAAGATCATGCCCTCCCGTCATCTTCATCGGAAGGTCATTGGCCGGCGCAGGCGTGGAGCAACTGCTCAGCGCCCCGAATGCTGCCAGCCTCCCGCGCAGCTTCCGCCCAGACCGAAATCGGCAGATCGCTAGCAAAGTGCAGATCGCGCTCGATCCCCATGGCGAAGGGCAAGCGGATGGATCGCAGCTCGTCAAAGGACCAGGAACCCAATTCGGGACAACCGAGATCGGCCAAGCCGAACATGATATCGCCCCCTGCATCGAGTTCGGTGGCCAGCCAGACGCCGGCGCCGAAAGGATTGAAGAATTTGACCACCGGGGCGCGGTCGGCGCCAGCCTCTTGGCCATTGGCCAGCAGTCGGTCACGTTGCACAGAGGTCAGGAGGATCATGCCGCCGCCCTCCCACCCATAGCTGCGCTATCCGCCTCGGGCAGATGCGCCAGCAGCCAGTCCGCCGCCTTGCTGGCCTGCGACGCGGCGCGGACGATGGCGCGATTGTCTCCACGGAGCACCTCCAACCAGGAGCCAATGTAATCGGCGTGGCGCACGGTCGGCACGATCCCGAGCGAGGCGCAGCAGAAGGCGGCGTTCATCTCGGCGACCAGTTCCTCGAAAGCGTATGTCTTTGTGCCGAAGCTGCCGGTGAGATCGCGTCCGAGACGAGACGCATGGCCCGAGGCGTGGCCCAGTTCATGAAGCGCCGTCCTGTGCCAGTTGATCGGCTCGAAATAGGCCTGCGGCGGTGGAACCTGCACATAATCATGGGCAGGAACATAGAAAGCCCGATTTCCGCCGATGCGGAAATCGATGCCTGTGGCTTTGATCAGCGCCTCAACCGTCGGCTCGATCATGCCGGGCGTTGGTGGCGGGGCCGCGATGGCGATGTCCTCAGGCAGGCCTTCGCATTGAGCGGCGTTGAACACCGTGAAGCGTTTGAGGAAGGGGATGCGCCCCGGTTCCTCGCCCGTCTCGCGAGCGCGGCGCTTTTCCTCTTCGGGCGTGAAACGGTCTGCATAGACGACCGTCGTGCCACGCTCGCCCTTGCGGACATTGCCGCCAAGCGCCAGCGCCTGCCGAAAGGTCAGCCACGCCTGCGTCGGATAGCCATGCTGCACCACCGCACCCCAGAGGATCAGCACGTTGATCCCGGAATACTGCCGTGCCGTCGCGGCATTCCGCGGCATCGCCAGCGGCGCCTTCGCCGCCGCCGTCCCCCAGGGCTGAACCCAGGGCTGCCGCCCCGCCTCCAACTCGGCGATGATCTTGTAGGTGATGTCGTCGTAAAGGTTGCTGCGCGCGCCGCCGCGCGCCGCGCGGGTCTGTCTGGCCATCGGGATATCCTCCGCGACGGGCGCCGGAGGCCACTCCCCCAACCCTCAACCCGTCACGGAACACCCAGACAAGCTCTAACTCTCAGCGACGAACGCAGCGCCGCCTGAGAGGGTCGCAACGCCAGAACAGAACTAAGATATTGTTCCGGCAAGAAGAATCGGCCCTGCCGCTTACGCGAATTTGCCGCGTAAGCAGCAACTGCAGGCAGGAACGAATTTTTAAGATATTGATATATTTAGAAGAAATGGCGCACCCGAGAGGATTCGAACCTCTGGCCTCCGCCTTCGGAGGGCGGCGCTCTATCCAGCTGAGCTACGGGTGCATACCGTTCGCGAGATGCTTACGCCATGCTTACGCGAGTTTTTCGTCTACAGGAAGAGCGAACCCGACATTCGCTCAAGCCATTGTTTAGTCATTTCTTTCTTCCAACACCAGCAGCTATAACCAGACTTGACATCTGCCTTCGGAGGGCAGCGCTCTATCCAGCTGAGCTACGGGTGCCTGCGGGGGTGATTAGCGGCAATCGGCGTGCGCTGCAATGGGGCTTGCGCGAAAAGCCGCGGGTCAGGCGAAAAGTTCGCGGCTGAATTGCAGGGCTTCGATCAGCGCGTCCACCTCGGCTTCGGTGTTGTACATGCCGAAACTTGCCCGGGCCGAGGCGGTGATGCCATAGAACTCCATCAGCGGCATGGCGCAATGGCTTCCGGCGCGCACAGCGATGCCCCGCTTGTCGAGGATGGTCGAGATATCATGCGCATGGGCGCCATCCATCGTGATCGAGAAAATGGCACCCTTTTCAGGTGCATCGCCCTGCACCTGCAGCCAGTTCAGCTCTCGCAGGCGGGCGCGGGCGTGATCGCGAAGGCGGCGTTCATGGGCGGCGATATTCTCCATTCCAAGAGACATCATATATTCAAGCGCCGCACCCAGACCGATCTGGTTCACGATGCCGGGGGTTCCGGCCTCGAATTTCAGGGGCGGGTCGGCATAGTCGACCGCCTCGCGGGTGACGGTGCGGATCATGTCGCCGCCGCCCATGAAGGGGCGCATCTCTGCCTGCCGCTCGCGGCTGATCCAGATCGCGCCAGAGCCCGAAGGGCCGTAAAGCTTGTGGCCGGTGATGCAGTAGAAATCCACGCCAAGTGCACCCATATCCACCGGCATATGCACGGCCGCCTGACTGCCATCCACCAGCACCGGCACATCGGTCCCTCGCGCAATCGCTGCGACATCGACCACGGTTCCGGTGACATTCGACATATGGGTAACGGCGATCAGCTTTGTCTTCGGACCGACCGCAGCAAGCATTTTTTCAGGCGGCAGCGAGCCGTCCGCATCGGGTTCGACCCATGTCAGCACCACACCCTGCCGTTCACGCAGGAAATGCCAGGGCACGATATTGGCGTGATGTTCGAGCACCGAGAGAACGATCTCGTCCCCGGCCTTCAGGCGCGGCGCGGCCCATCCATAAGAGACCAGATTGATCGCCTCGGTCGAGCCGGTGGTGAAGATGATCTCTTCCTCATCCGCTGCGTTCAGAAACCGCGCGATGATCCCGCGCACTGCCTCATAGCGGTCGGTCGCAAGGTTGGAGAGGTAATGCAGGCCACGATGGACATTGGCATATTCATCTTCATAGGCGCGGGTAATCGCCTCGATGACCTGACGCGGTTTCTGCGCCGATGCGCCATTGTCCAGATAAACCAGAGCGCGATCATTCACCTTCCGCGACAGGATCGGGAAATCGGCGCGGACGGTCTCGACATCGAAGCTCATGGCTGCACCTCAGCAGGGGTTTCGGGAAGCAGGCCAAACGCGCCCGCCATCACCGACAGGAAAATCAATGCGAAAATGCTGGTAACGACGACCGCGAAAAAGACGATGGCCCCGCTGCGAAAACCATGCAGAGCCTTGATGAACTGCACGCTCAGCCAGAGATATATGAAAAGCCCCGCAAAGCCGAGCAAACTGGCGACAAGCGGGAAAATCAGCATCAGAAGGACCTGAGCGGCTTGCACGACGCAAAGCAGAAGCTCAAGCCAGGCGACGACAAGCACCGCATCGGCAAAGCTGCCGCGCCCGCCGAAGCCGCGCCCGACCGTCGCCATCAGCCACGCCATCAGCGACATCCAGATCATCTGCATGAAAGCGATTTTCAGCGGCTGGCCCATAGCCGCATCAAGCCCTGCCTCCATCGGCGCAGGCATCAGTCGCACGGCAAACACGGCCAGAATAGAGGACAGCGCCACAGCCAAAGCCAAGGCCATCCAGCGGGCCGGCACCGGCAAATCCAGCGACTGCAACTGACGCAGGGCCAGCGGCGGATTTTGCAGCGAATTGCGTGCCAGTATCTTCAGATCGTGAAAAGTCATTTCCGTGTCGCCAGCGTCCTGATCCCGGCACCCCAGATAAACAGAAATCCCAGACCTGCAACAAGCCGGGTCAGGGATAATGCCGCACCTTCCCCGATCAACCCCTCTGCCAGCCCGGCCAGCAGCATCGCAGGCGCGATTGCCAGAAGTGCCCAGAACAGCGCCAGACGGGACGCGGCAGGCTCAATCCGCCAGGGCGTCAACCATGCCAGCAGGCTGACAAACGACGCCAGCGCATAGGCCAGAAGCGGCATCAGAAACATCACGGCCATAATCGCTCCGGCAATCCGTCCGCCAAGGGGAACCGAGGGATCATGTGCAGCCGCACGCGCATGTCCCGGTGCCTGAGCGATCAGAAACACCAGCATCGCGCCCATCAGCACGGCCAGCATCGCGCCCTCGCCCATCGGAGACAGTTCGCGCACCACCCGGCCCGGGCTTCGCCAGGACGCAATGATGCGCGGAACTATGCCCGCTGTCACGAGTGCCTTGTCAGCCATGCATCCAGACGATCATTGATTTCTTCGCGCAGACCCTCATCCTCGACCTCTGCCAGAGCATCGGCAAGGAAGGACAGGACCATCAGGATGATCGCTCTTTCTTTCGGTACACCACGGGAACGCAGATAGAATAAGGCGGTCTCATCAATCGCACCCGTGGTCGAGCCGTGGCTGCACTGGACGTCATCGGCGTAGATTTCAAGTTCGGGCTTCCCGAGAAACTGGCTGTTTTCATCCAGCAGCAATGCCTGGCTGATCTGATAGCCATCGGTTTTCTGAGCGCCGGGCTGGACAAGGATCTTGCCCTGGAAAATCCCTTTCGCGCCGTTCTTCAGCACCTTCTTGAAAACCTGCCGCGATTCACAGCGCTCGGCGTCATGGGTGATGAACACCGTATCGTCGTGGTGGAAATCACCGCGATTTGCATCGCCCAGAACCGCAGCGGCAATATGGGCGACGGCATCATCTCCGACGATATCGATCACAGATTCATGGCGCATCAACGTGCCGTTTACCGACAAGGCAAAGGATTTGAACTGCGCTTCGGCAGCGATACGGGCGAAAACCCCACCCCATCCCAGCTTTTCATGCCCGGCCCGTTTGGCCGCGATATGGTGGAACCGCGCAGCCTCGCCCAGATCGACCTCAAGCACGAAATTCGACCGTGCCCCGGTCATCCCGGTTTCAAGCAGCGTCAGCTCTGCGCCCGGTTCAAGCCGGATGACATGGTGGTAATAGACATCCGCGGTTTCGTCCTTGCGGCGGTGGATCATATGCAGCGGTCTTGAAGGCTTGCCGCTGACCCGGATCAACGCCCCGTCACGCGCAACAGCCGTGTTCAGCGCCCCGAGCGGGCGTGCCACATGCTCATGCGCGGCGCCTTCGAGCGTTCCGTAAAGATCCGCTGCCCAGTGATCCCCGCCAGCCTCATCGACCTGAGCCAGCGAAGCGATTTCTACCCCTTCCAGCGCCAGATCGTCCGACTCCGCCAGATCAAGCGCCCCGTCAACGAAGACAAGCTTGACCCGGTCAAGATCCTGAAACAGAGGGCCGTCCGGTCCCTGCCCCGCAATCGCTATGGGGTCGGGACGCGGCGCATTAAAAGCTGCCGGATCGGTATAACGCCAATATTCATCGCGCGAACGCGGCAACCCCATCTTGCGAAGCCGCGCCAGAGCCTCTTGCCGTGCACGGGCAGTAAAGCCGCCCTGTGGCAGGTCCAGAGCCTCCAGCCGCGCGGACAGCGCCGGGTCATCGCCGCTTCCGGCAATTTCCGGTGTGACCTGTCTGGTCTTGACTGCTGTATCGGCCATCAGGCCACCTCCGACAGGATATCCGCGTAACCGTTCTTCTCGACTTCCAGAGCCAGATCGGGACCGCCGGATTTGACGATCTTGCCATCGGCCATGATATGCACGACGTCAGGGCGGATGTGATCCAGCAAACGCTGGTAATGGGTGATCACCAGAAACCCGCGCTCAGGCGAGCGCAGCGCGTTCACGCCATCCGCCACCAGCCGCATCGCATCCACATCCAGACCGGAATCCGTCTCGTCGAGAATGCACATCTGCGGCTCAAGAATAGCCATTTGCAGAATCTCGTTGCGCTTCTTTTCACCGCCCGAGAACCCGACATTGACCGGCCGCTTCAGCATCTCGGCGTCGATATCCAGCGATTTCGCTTTCTCGCGGATCAGCTTGAGGAACTCCGCAGCCGACAATTCATCCTCTCCGCGCCGCTTGCGCTGAGCGTTCAGCGCCGTGCGCAGGAAGGTCATATTGCCGACGCCCGGGATCTCGACCGGATACTGGAACGCCAGGAACAGACCGGCAGCGGCACGCTCTTCCGGCTCCATTTCCAACAGATCCTGACCATTCAGCGTGGCGCTACCTTCCGTGACCTCATAGCCATCACGGCCTGAAAGCACATAAGAGGTGGTCGATTTCCCCGAGCCGTTCGGCCCCATGATCGCATGCACCTCACCAGCCGGAACCTCCAGCGAGACCCCTTTCAGGATCTGCTTGTCCTCGTCTTCAAGTTTGGCGTGGAGGTTTTCTATCTTGAGCATATTTCTTCCGTTTCCTGTTTTTCAGCGGTGGTCAACAAAGGATCCCGCAATGCGTGTCAGCAGAGTTCCGGGTATTTCCATCGGCTCAAGCCGGAACACCGCCATGCGCCCGACCATCTCTTGTATCGGACAGATTTCTTCGACCCAATGGTAATAGGGACGATCATCGTAATCATCGAAAAGCACCGTCGCCGACTGCGTCAGGCGCATCGCAGCGGTCGCGAAGCAGGAGGCCCGGAACCGGCCGTCGATCAGGATCAGGTCGGGCTCGCGGAAACCTTCCTGCTCCCAGACAGAATGCGCATAGAGGTGATAATTGCGGAACCCGTCATGGCTGGCAGGATGCCCCCACCCCTTGGTCGGACCGATATCAGCATGGATGACGCTGAAACACTCGCGCGGGAACTCAGCCGCAAGACTGTCATCGATCCGCTTCGCCCAATCGGCATCGCTTTCCACGGAATACACCATCGACGCACCGCGCCGCAGCATTTCGAAAGTAGAGCCGCCGCTGCCATATTCCAGCACGACCATCCCGTGCTGGATCACCGATCGCAGCTTGTCTGCTTCCTCAGGCGGAAGCGTCAGACCGAACGCAGCATCGGATTCACCATCCACGCCGGAGGGTGTCAGAGAAGCCTGGGCAGCGACCACGTCACTCATCCGAGATTACCCCACCGAGCCTTCCAGAGAGATCGCCACGAGAGACTGCGCCTCCATCGCGAATTCCATCGGCAGAGCCTGCAACACCTCCTTGGCGAAACCGTTGACGATCACGGCGACGGCTTCTTCCTCGTCCATGCCGCGCTGACGGCAATAGAACAACTGGTCGTCATCCACCTTCGAAGTCGTCGCCTCATGCTCAACCCGCGAAGAGGTGTTCTTGACCTCGATATAAGGCACGGTATGCGCCCCGCATTTATCGCCGATCAGCAGGGAATCGCATTGAGTGTAATTCCGGCTGTTCGTCGCACGGGGATGCATTGACACCAGACCGCGATAGGTGTTCTGCGCCTTTCCTGCAGAAATCCCTTTGGAAACAATGCGCGAGCGGGTGTTCTTGCCAAGATGGATCATCTTGGTCCCGGTATCGGCCTGCTGGTAATTATTGGTGATGGCGATAGAATAGAACTCGCCCTGACTTTCCTCACCGCGCAGAACGCAGGACGGGTATTTCCAGGTCACCGCACTGCCGGTCTCGACCTGAGTCCACATGACCTTGGCCCGCGCCTCGCGGCAATCGGCCCGCTTGGTGACGAAGTTGTAAATACCGCCCTTGCCTTCTTCATCGCCGGGGAACCAGTTCTGGACGGTGGAATATTTGACCTCAGCATCTTCGAGGATCACGATTTCCACAACGGCAGCATGAAGCTGCGCCGTATCGCGTTTGGGCGCGGTGCAGCCTTCCAGATAGCTGACATAAGAGCCTTTATCCGCGATGATCAGCGTCCGCTCGAACTGGCCGGTATTTTCGGCGTTGATACGGAAATAGGTCGACAACTCCATCGGGCAGGTCACGCCCGGCGGGATATAGACAAACGATCCATCCGAGAACACGGCACTGTTCAGCGTTGCATAGAAATTATCGGTGGGCGGCACGACGCTGCCCAGATATTTCTTCACCAGATCGGGATATTCGCGGATCGCCTCGGAGATCGAACAGAAGATCACACCGGCTTTCTTCAACTCTTCCTTGAAGGTCGTGCCGACGCTCACACTGTCGAAAACCGCATCGACGGCAACGCGCCGCGCATCTGCCGGAGTTTCGTCGCCGCCACGCTCGACCCCCGCCAGAATCAACTGCTCTTTCAGAGGAATACCCAGCTTTTCATAGGTCGCCAGCAGTTTGGGATCGACCTCATCCAGCGATTTCGGCTTTTCCTCCATCGATTTCGGCCGGGCATAATAATACTGATCCTGAAAATCGATCTCAGGATAGTTCACCATCGCCCATTTCGGCTCGGTCATGGTGACCCAACGGCGATAGGCGGCCAGACGCCATTCGGTCATCCATTCCGGCTCGCCGTTTTTCTCGGAAATCAGGCGCACGATATCTTCGGACAGGCCCTTCGGGGCATAGTCCATCTCGATCTCGGTATCCCAGCCATATTTATAGCTGCCCATATTCGCGACGGTCTCAACCGTTTCGCGATCAACGCCTTCGCGCACCTCAAGATCGGTGGTGTCGTTCATCTTTTGTCCTTCCTCGGGCCGGGCGCAACCTAGCCGTTCCTGTCGCTCCAGCGTCCATACGCGGATTCCCAGGCATCCGCAAATCGGTTCATCTGATCATCACCCAAAGCCGGGCTTATCGAAATTCGGATCGCGGATTGCGCCGCGGCATCGTCAAAACCCATCGCCTGCAACGTACCGCTGGCCCTGACCTTTCCCGACGAACAGGCAGAGCCCGCCGAGATGGCAAAGCCTGCCAGATCCATCTGCATGACCTGCGTTTCACCCTTCCAGCCTGATGTAAGAATGCAGGTCGTATTCGGCAAGCGGCGCGTCTCTTTTCCGGCGATGACAGATCCCGGCGCAGCCGCAAGCAGCCGGGCTTCCAGCGCATCGCGGCGGGCTGCGACCTCATCCCACAGCCCGGCCTCCAGATCGCGCTGCGCGGCAGAGGCGGCGGCGGCAAAGCCAAGGATGCCGATCATGTTCTCGGTCCCGCCACGGCGGCCCTGCTCTTGCCCGCCGCCGCGAATGACGCCTTCGATATCGGTGCCTTTCTTCACGATCAAAGCACCGACGCCCTTCGGCCCGCCCAGTTTATGAGCGCTAACAAATCCAGCCGTGATCCCCAGCCAGTTGAAGGCGAAGGGGATCTTGCCGAAAGCCTGCGTCAGATCCGAGGATGCCAGCCCTTCCGGAAGGGCCTGCACCACCCCGGTTTCGTTATTCGCCAGTTGCAGCGTCGCACGCACCGGATCCGGCACCGAAACGATCCCGTCGCGATCCACCGCCAGATCCTGCTCACACCATGTCTTGACCGCGCTGTGTTCCACC
Source organism: Paracoccus aerodenitrificans (assembly GCF_027913215.1). GTDB lineage: Bacteria > Pseudomonadota > Alphaproteobacteria > Rhodobacterales > Rhodobacteraceae > Paracoccus > Paracoccus aerodenitrificans. The sequence continues at coordinate 581,168 of NZ_CP115784.1, read as the reverse complement.
GCCGCGCAGGACATTCCCTTGCCAGCCAGCACCATCGCCGCGGCCTCGGTTGCGCCCGAGGTGAAGATCACATCTGCGCCCTCTGCCCCGAGGGCGGTGGCGACCTGCTCGCGGGCATGTTCAAGCGCCATCTTCGCCGCCCTGCCCTCGGTATGAACCGAAGACGGGTTACCGGCGATCTCCATCGCATCGGCCATTGCCTGCTTGGCCTCGGGCCGCAGCGGCGTCGTCGCATTCCAGTCCAGATAATCGCGCATTACAGAGCCTCCGCGATTCGCCCGGCCAGCTTGCGGGCAACCTCATCCTTGCCCATGCGCGGCCAGCTTTCCGCGCCCGCTTCCGAGATCAGGGTAACAGTGTTGCTCTCGCCGCCAAATGTCCCGGTTTCGGGTGAGACATCATTCGCGACGATCCAGTCACACCCCTTGCGCAAGCGCTTCGCGGTGGCATTCGCAACGACATCATTGGTTTCCGCAGCAAAGCCGACCACAAGATCCGGTCTGCGATCCGCCAGCCCGCTGACCCATGCCAGAATATCCGGGTTCTCGGCAAATTGCAGGACAGGCATGCCATCCCGGCTTTTTTTCATCTTCTGGTCAGAGGCATTCGCAACGCGCCAATCCGCCACCGCCGCCGCCATCACCGCCGCATCCGCTGGCAACGCAGCGTCAACGGCATCGCGCATCTCGGCCGCTGTCTGGATCCTGATGACATCGACCCCGTCAGGAGGCGCAACCGTCGCAGGGCCGGTCACGAAGCTGACCCTTGCCCCCAGATCGCGCAAAGCTGCCGCAATCGCCGTACCCTGAGCCCCCGAGGAATGGTTCGAAATATAACGCACCGGATCAATCGGCTCACGTGTGGGACCAGAGGTCACAATGACATGACGCCCGGCAAGCGGTCTCGCCGCAACCTCCGGCCCTAGCAGCAAGGGCGAGGGCCGCTGCGGATCAAGCGCATCCCGGATCGCTGCTACAATCGCCTCGGGTTCGGCGGCCCGGCCCGGCCCGAATTCCCCGCATGCCATATCGCCCTCATCGGGACCGACCGTCAGGATACCGTCCGCCTTCAGCGTCGCAAGGTTTCGCTGCGTCGCGGGATGGGTCCACATACGCACATTCATCGCAGGCGCAACCAGAACCCGCTTGTCGGTGGCCATCAGCAATGTCGAGGCCAGATCGTCAGCATGTCCCCCGGCCATTTTCGCCATCAGATCCGCCGTCGCAGGCACAACGACGACCAGATCCGCGTCACGAGACAGTTGGATATGGCCCATCTGGGCCTCTCGCGTCAGATCGAACAGATCGCGATGCACCTCTTCCCCGGCCAGAGCCGCAACGGACAGAGGCGTGACAAATTCCTCGGCAGCACGGGTCAGCACCGGCACGACGCGACAGCCTTCGCGCTTCAGCTCACGGATCAGGGTCAGGGATTTATAGGCCGCGATCCCGCCGCCAATCACAAGAAGAACCGTTCTGCCCTGCATTGAGCGTCTCCATCAAAGCTGCCTCCTCCGCAGATATGCGACGCAAGCGCGAACGGCAAGGAAAGCCCGCCCCTCCGATGTGGTTAACCCTTCCTTAAAACCGTCCCGCCTAGGCTGCGCGGCAATTGCTGGGGGTGTCATGGTCGCAATCGCCTATACGGTTGCCTTCGAAGGGGTCGAAGGCAGGCTGGTCGAGGCTCAATGCTCTGTCGCAGCCGGACTGCCCGCCTTTGCTATCGTGGGGCTGCCTGACAAGGCGGTCTCCGAAGCGCGGGAACGCGTGCGCTCGGCCTTCGGCGCCCTGTCCATCGCCATGCCGTCGAAGAAGATCACGGTGAATCTGTCCCCTGCGGATCTGCCGAAAGAAGGCTCGCATTTCGACCTGCCGATCGCGCTGTCCGTTCTTGCCGCGCTGGACATGCTGCCTGCGGAATCGCTTGCGTCGGTTGTCTCTCTCGGAGAACTGGCGCTTGATGGCCGCGTGGCACCTGTGCTGGGCGCATTGCCCGCCGCCATGACGGCGGCTGAAGATGGCCGCTCGCTCATCTGTCCGGCCTCATGCGGTGCCGAGGCCGCGTGGGTCGGCGCGGTTCCGGTCTTCGCGGCAAATCATCTGCGTCAGATCATCGACCACCTGAGCGAGCGCACGCCCCTTCAACCCGCTCGGCCCGGGCAGATATCGCCACCCGATGCGACGAATAACCTGAGAGACGTCAAGGGACAGGAACGCGCCAAACGCGCCATCGAGATCGCTGCGGCGGGACGCCATCACCTGCTGATGATCGGCCCGCCCGGCGCAGGAAAATCGATGCTGGCCGCAAGGCTGCCCTCTGTTTTACCGCCCCTCACCCCTGCCGAGGCCCTTGAAACGTCAATGATCCACTCACTTGCCGGTCTGCTCAAGGAGGGAGGCATCCCCCGGCATCGCCCATATCGGGACCCGCACCATACCGCATCGACCGCTGCCATCGTCGGCGGAGGTCGCGGCGCGAAACCTGGCGAGATCAGCCTGGCGCATCATGGCGTCCTGTTTCTTGACGAGTTTCCGGAGTTTTCCCGCCAGGTGCTCGACACGCTTCGCCAACCGATCGAAACCGGCGAAGTCGTCGTCGCCCGCGCAAACGCACATATCCGGTATCCCTGCCGTTTCCTGCTGATTGCCGCGGCCAATCCATGCCGCTGCGGGCATCTTGCCGACCCGGAGCGGGCCTGCGCCCGCGCACCCTCCTGTGCCGGAGATTATCTGGGAAAAACATCCGGGCCGCTCATGGACCGTTTCGACCTGCGAATCGAGGTGCCGAATGTCGGATTGGAAGAACTCGACATGCCTGCGACAGGCGAAGATTCCGCCGATATCGCCGCAAGGATCCTCTCTGCCCGCTCCCGGCAGGCATCCCGGTTCGAACAGCTAGCACCTTCTGCGGGCTTGTTATGCAACGCCGATACGCCGCCGCAATTGCTGGAACAGATCGCAAAGCCCGATCAGGACGGCCGCGACCTGATCCACAGCGCAGCCCGAAAACTGGGCCTGACCGCTCGCGGGTATCACCGTATCCTGCGAACGGCGCGAACCATCGCAGACCTGGCAGACAGCGAAAATGTCCGAAGCAATCACATCGCCGAAGCGATCAGCTATCGCATCCCCTTCATCGCAGGCGGGTGATCTGCGGAAGGCACCGGACATGTTCTATTTGAGCCTCAGAATGCAATCCGCTGGTTCAATAGAGGCAAAATTTCACCTTGCCAGAAGCAGGCTTGCCTCCTGATCGGCCCAAACAACAATATTCTGGAATGACAACCGAATCGAAAACGGCACAAATCGCCTCGCAAAGTGGAGCATATTGCTCCGGCATAGACAAAATAATTTCTCCAAATCGCAAGGCGACAAAGGAAAACTTTGTCTTCCCAACTCTTTAATCTGCCGTTTTGAGACACGGCATTGCCGAACTGCCACTTACCGCGCACTGAGCCGCCGTTCTATTGCATCCCAGATAAGCGCCGCTCCGTTAACACCATCGAAACGCTCCAATTCCTGAAGCCCGGTCGGAGAGGTCACATTGATCTCCGTCAACCAGCCATCAATCACATCGATTCCGGTGAACAGGAGCCCTTTTTCCTTCAATACCGGGGCAATCGTCTGGCAAATCTCCCGCTCACGGGAGGTCAGCTCAGTCTTTTCGGGACGCCCGCCCACATGCATATTCGAACGCGCTTCGCCCTTCGCAGGCACCCGGTTTATTGCCCCGATCGGCTCGCCATCAACCAGAATGATCCGCTTATCGCCGTCGACAACCTGCGGAAGATAGCGCTGCGCAATCACAGGTTCACGATTGATCCCAGCAAAAAGCTCCATCAGCGAAGACAGGTTAGGATCCTCTGGTCGCAGATGAAACACGCCCGCACCACCATTGCCATAAAGCGGTTTGACAATGATATCGCCGTGCTGGGCGCGGAACTCTCTGATCTCCACAATATCACGGGTAATAAGCGTCTCAGGCGTCAATTCCGGGAAATCGAGCACCATCAGCTTCTCAGGGCAATTGCGCACCCAGAACGGATCATTGACCACAAGTGTATCCGATGAAATCCGATCCAGAAGCAGGGTCGAGGTGATATATCCCATATCGAAAGGCGGATCCTGGCGCAGCCAAACCACATCGAAGTCGGTCAAAGCCACCGTCGCCCAATCACCAAATGCAACATGGTTCCCAGGCTCACGACGCAATGTTACCGGTCGGCCCTTCGCAGATACCACGCCTGCCCGATAAGAAAGCCGGTCAACAGTATATTGAAACAGCCTGTGCCCGCGGGCCTCTGCCTCCAGAGCGATGCGGAACGTGCTGTCGGCATCAATCACTATATTCTCGATCGGATCCATCTGCAGCGCGACATAAAGGCTCATCGAATTATCCTCCGTTTTCCGCCTTGTGAGACGTTCCGAAGGGCAGTTCAAGCTCCGATCAGGCAGATCGCCCTACTGCCAGCCAAACGCGTTCTGGATGACCTCGATGCGACCGAAGCGATCAACCATTGCGGCATCCATGCGCATATTTGTCATCTGCCCATCCGGCAGCGTTGCGCAGAACTCACATGCTGCACGGCAGATCCTGTCCATCTGACGTCTGCTGATCCGTTCGGCAGCGCTTGCAAAATCCCTTGCGGATTTCACTTCCACAAACACGACGATACCATCTTTCTGAAAAATCAGATCAATTTCACCCGCTTTCCCCCGCCATCGCTTTTCCAGAACCTCATAGCCTTCATGACAATAACGGTCACAAACCGAGGCCTCTGCCAAGGCACCGGAGTTATACGCTGTCCGGCCCCGGAGCGAACGAATCCCGAAACCATCGCTGTGCTGCAAAGCAGTTTCAGCAGAAGGTAAAGCCACAGCCGTCACTGGCAGTTTGTCGAAATCGAAGCAAAGCTGCGTCATTTGCTTTCTCCAAGTTTCAGCGCCTGCTGATACGCGTCGCGTCGCGATATCCCGAATCTCTCGGCAGCCGCTGCAGCAGCATCACGAACCGACATTTCATTTAGCAATTCCAACAGCACAGCCTCTATATCTTCTTCATTGGGAACAGCTTGCTGTGGCTGGTCCAGAACCAGAACAACCTCGCCTTTCAATCCGGCATCCGGGATCCGGCTGACTAATTCGGCTGGGTTTCCACGCAAGATTTCCTCAAACTTCTTGGTCAGTTCCCTGCACAGCACTATATTCCGATCCGCATCAATCTCGCACAATTTTTCCAATGTATGTTTAACGCGCCGCGGGCTTTCAAAAATAATCGCGGTTGCATCGATTGCAGCGACATCTTTCAGCCATTTCAGCCTTGCGGCGGCCGGCTGCGGCGGGAAGCCCGCGAAGACGAAGCGATCACTGGGCAGTCCTGACACGGTCAGCGCCGCAAGCGCTGCGGATGGCCCGGGAACTGCATGAACACGCACACCTGCCGCAGCGGCATCCCGGACAAGCCGGAATCCAGGATCTGCAACCAGCGGGGTGCCTGCCTCGGAGCAGTAGGCGACCGACAGCCCTGCCTCATAAGCTTCGTTCAGGGCTTTGCTTTGCCGTCCCTCATTGTGATCATGACAGGCAATGATCCGTCTTCCGCGCAGCGGGATGCCGTGAATATCCATCAGATGACGCAACGTCCTCGTGTCCTCTGCCGCCAGCAGCTCGGCCGAATTGAGCACATCCAGTGCACGCAGCGTGATGTCCCGCGCAGCACCGATCGGAGTCGAGACCAGATAAAGTCCCGAATCAAGCCTGCTCGCCTCGATGCGGATATGACGGATTTCGCCGGGGTCGTTGCTGTGTGTCACGTGATCCTCATCAATCGGGCGTCGCGTTGCCAAGTGCAAATGTAGTGAATAGGCTGCGGCACAAAGACACGCCACCTGACAATAGGGAATCATCTGAATGTTCACCATTGCCAAGCGAATGACGCGCCGAGCCGCGATTGCCTGTATCGCGGCGGCCGGAATGGCCGTTGCGGGCTGTCAGCCCACCAGCCTCGGCAGTTCTGGTCCCGCGATCGGCCCGCAGATCGATCCGTCGCAACCTGTTCAGGTCGCGATGCTGGTTCCGGGCGGAACCGGCAATGCCGATCTGGACTGGCTGGGCCGGTCCCTTGCGAACGCGGCGCGCATGGCTGCCGCTGACGCGAACGGAGCGAGGATCGACCTGCGCGTTTACACGACCACACCAGCCGAAGCCTCGGCTGTCGAGGCCGCAGAGACAGCCGCTGCCGAAGGCGCACAAATCATCCTTGGCCCGCTTTTCGCCGATTCCGCCAATGCGGTCGGCAATGCGATGAAGGATAACAACCTCAACGTGCTGTCATTCTCGAACAATACCCAGATCGCCGGCAGCAATGTGTTTGTGCTTGGAAATACCTTCGACAACGTCGCCGACAGGCTGGTGGATTATGGCGTGAAGCAGGGTCTCCGCCGCTTCCTGATGGTCTACGAAAACGATGCGGCTGGCCAGATCGGTGCGGCGGCGATCCAGTCGGCGATTGCACAGAACGGAGCGACCCTTGCTGGGCGGCAGGAACACGCTTTGTCGCGTGACAGCATCGACACGATCATTCCCGCAGTCTCTCAGGCGGCAAAATCCGGCCAGATCGACGCGATCTTCATGACCGCCAATCAACAGGCCGTGCTGCCCTATCTCACGGATCAGCTTGCCAATGCCGGTGTGACCTCGCGTGAGGCGCAGTTCATGGGGCTGACCCGTTGGGATACGCCTGCGGCACGGCTTCAACTTCCCGGCGTTCAGGGCGGCTGGTTCGCGCTGCCCGATACGACGCTGCAAAGCCAGTTCACCTCGCGCTATCGCGCTGCCTATGGCGAGGCCCCGCATGAACTCGGATCGCTCGGCTATGATGGCGTCGCGGCAGTGGCGGCTCTGGCGGGTTCGGGGAACCGGAACGCGGTCAATACGATCGGGCTGACCCGCTCTGCCGGGTTCACCGGAGTAAACGGGGTATTCCGTCTGCGCCGCGATGGAACCAATGAGCGCGGCATGGCGATTGCGACGATCAATAACGGTCGCGTTGTCATTATCGACCCGGCGCCGCGCAGCTTTGGCGGTGGTTTCGGGTTCTGAGTTGACGGACAAGACCGAAATTCTGCCACAAAGCGCCCCGGCATTGCCCGGGGCGCATTCGGTATTCGACCCCAAGACCTTCCTGCACGTGCTTGATGCGCGTCTCAGCGAGGTCCCGGATGCCCGCGCCAAGCGCACTGAAACCGTCTTCATGCTTCAGGCCGCGCGAAACGCGGCGATGGATGACATTATTACGGGATTCGAATCGCATCCCCGGGCAGCACGGGAAACCGTCCGCGCCATTGCCAGCCTGACCGACGCGATTGTGACAACCGTCCATTATGTCGCGACGACCCATCTGCATCCGAATAACAGCCCGACCGAGGCCGAACAATTGGCCGTCCTTGCCGTGGGCGGCTATGGCCGTGCCGAGATGGCACCGCAATCCGATGTCGATCTGCTGTTCCTTACCCCCTATAAAACCTCTGGCTGGGCCGAGAGCGTTGTCGAATCGATGCTCTATATGTTGTGGGACCTGAAGCTGAAAGTCGGCCACGCGACGCGCAGCATCGATGACTGCTTGCGGCTGGCAGGTCAGGACATGACCATCCGCACCTCGATGGTCGAACATCGCGCCGTCGCGGGGCAGCTATCCCTGGCCGAGAAGCTGCGCGAAAAATTGTGGTCCGAGCTGTTCGAAGCCTCCGTCCCTGAATTCATCGAGGCGAAACTGGCCGAGCGCGATAAGCGACATGAGCGTCAGGGCGGCCAGCGTTATGTTCTGGAGCCCAATGTCAAAGAGGGCAAAGGCGGGCTGCGCGATCTTCAGACGCTTTACTGGATCGCGAAATATATTCATCGCGTGGATCGGGCCGTGGAACTGGTCGATCTGGGCTTCTTCACACGGGATGAGCATCTCGCCTTCTGGCAGGCCGAGGATTTCATGTGGGCGGTGCGTTGCCATCTTCACCTGATCGCCCACAGGCCCGTCGACACGCTCAGCTTCGATATGCAGGTCGAGGTGGCCCGCAGAATGGGCTATCATGACCGGCCCGGACGGCGCGGTGTCGAGCTGTTCATGCAGGAATATTTCCGGCACGCAACCAAGGTCGGAGAGCTGACGCGGGTCTTCCTGACCGCGCTCGAAAGCCGCCATGTTTTCAGGCAGCCGATGCTGAAACGCATCTTCCGGCGCCGCAAGAAGCTTCGGCCCGGCTTTTCCGAGGATGCAGGGCGGCTGACCTATGCCGATCCGGAAAGGGCACTGGACGATCCGCTGAATATTCTGCGCCTGTTCGAGGAAGCGCTCAGGACCGGCGTTCTCATCCATCCCGAGGCGATGCGGCTGATCACCTCGAATCTCGATCTGATCGACGACGAGATGCGCGAAAACCCCGAAGCGGTGCGCATTTTCCTTGATCTGCTGCTGAAGCGGGGGAATCCGGAACGGGCGCTGCGGCGTATGAACGAACTGGACGTTCTGGGGGCCTTCATCCCGGAATTCGACCCCGTTGTCGCTATGATGCAGTTCAACGTCTATCACAGCTATACGGTGGATGAGCATACCATCCAGTGCATCGTCGCATTGTCCGAGATCGAACAGGGTCACGAGATCGAGGATTTGCCCATCGCCAGCCGGATCATGCAGAGCAAGATAAACCGGCGGGTTCTCTATCTGGCGGTGTTCCTGCACGATATCGGCAAGGGGCGGCCCGAGGATCACTCGATCATCGGGGCGCAGATCGCCCGGCGGGTGACTGCACGGTTCGGCCTGCCAGTCGATGAAATCGAAACAATCGAATGGCTGGTCCGCAATCACCTTCTGATGTCGGATGTGGCGCAGAAGCGGGATATCTCGGACCCGCGCACGATCCGGGACTTCGCCAAGGCGGTGAAAACCCGAAAACGGCTCGATCTGCTGCTTGTCCTGACCGTCTGCGATATTCGCGGCGTCGGGCCGAACACATGGAATAACTGGAAAGCCGTTCTGCTGCGTCAGCTTTACGAACAGACCGCGAGCGTTCTGGAAAACGGCATGGAAGCGCTGAACCGGGATCAGCGCCGCGATGACGCAAAGCGTGCGCTGCGTCATTACCTGACCGCTCAGGGTTGGGATGCGAAGGCGATCCGGGCGGAAACGGGTCGGCATTATGCGAATTACTGGCAGGGCCTGCCAAGCGAAACCCATATCGTCTTCGCGACCCTGCTGAAGGATCTGGGGGATAACGAGATCCGCATCGACCTGCACCCCGATCCGGATCGTGACGCGACACGGGCCAGCTTCGTGCTGGCCGATCATCCGGGCATTTTCTCGCGGCTGGCCGGTGCGCTTGCACTTGTCGGAGCCAATGTCGTCGATGCGCGGACCTATACCTCGAAGGACGGGTTCGCGACGGCGGTGTTCTGGTTGCAGGATGCCTCGGGCCATCCTTATGATGCCGACCACCTGCCCCGGCTGCGCAAGATGATCGACCGGACCCTGAAGGGCGAAGTCGTCGCGCGGGATGCCTTCGCCGATAAGGACCAGCTCAAGAAACGGGACCGGGCCTTCAAATTCCCGACCCATGTGACCTTCGATAATGAGGGCAGCGACATCTACACCATTATCGAGGTAGACACGCGCGACCGGCCCGGCCTGCTTTATGACCTGACCCGGACGCTGGCCGCGAACCATATCCGCATTGCATCTGCGGTGATCGCGACCTATGGCGCTCAGGTGGTGGACAGTTTCTATGTCAAGGACGCGTTCGGGCTGAAGCTTCAGCAAGCCTCGCGCCGCGAACGCCTGGAAAAGAAACTGCGTCAGGCCATACGCGAAGGCGCGGAACGCGCAGGCTCGGAGCAGGCAGGAGCTTGAACAGATGAAAAGCGGTTTGGTGCGCGGCTTTCTGACCGTAGGAAGCTGGACGACTCTTTCGCGGCTTCTCGGCTTTATCCGCGATCAAATCATGGCCGCATGGCTGGGTGCCGGTCCGATGGCCGAGGCATTCGCGATCGCTCTGTCCCTGCCAAACATGTTCCGCCGGTTTTTCGCCGAGGGAGCCTTCAACACCGCTTTCGTCCCGATGTTCGCCAAGAAGCTGGAGAACCGCGAGGAGGCGACGCGCTTCGCATCCGAGGCATTCTCGGGTCTGTTTGTCGTGGTGCTGCTGTTATCGGCCCTTGCGATGATCTTCATGCCGGTGATGGTCTGGCTGATGGCATCGGGATTCGCCGGGGATGAGCGTTTCGCCATGACGGTGGAATATGGTCGCATTACCTTCCCCTATATCCTGCTGATCTCGCTGGCCTCGATGATTTCCGGCGTGCTGAACGCAAATGGACGTTTCACGGCGGCGGCGGCGGCCCCGGTGATCCTGAATGTCCTGTTCATCGTCGCGATGATGCTGGGCCGCTGGTTTGGCTGGGATCTCGGCCTGACGCTGGCATGGGCAACCCCGATTACCGGCATCGCACAGCTTGGCCTCGTCTGGTGGGACGCGCATCGCACAGGCTGGACATTCCTGCCCAAGCGGCCCCGCCTCTCGCCCGAAATGCGCCTGCTGGTCAAGGTCGCCCTACCCGCCGCCTTTGCAGGTGGGGTCGTTCAGATCAACTTGCTGGTCGGCAGGCAGGTCGCGTCGCAATTCGAAGGCGCAGTGGCCTGGCTGTATTACTCTGACCGGCTGTATCAATTGCCGCTTGGCGTCGTTGCCGGAGCGGTGGCGGTGGTGCTGCTGCCCGAACTTGCCCGCAGACTTCGCGCGAATGACGATGCGGGCGGACAGGCCGCGTTCTGCCGGGCAACCGAGTTCGGCCTGTTTCTCACCTTGCCCTGCGCCTTCGCCATCGGCGTCATCGCCCTGCCGATGGTCGATACGCTGTTCGGCCGCGGAGAGTTCACCGATCACGATGTGCGGCAAACCTCCCGGGCGCTGATCGTCTATGCGCTCGGCCTTCCGGCATTCGTGATGCAGAAGGTCCTGCAACCGCTCTATTTCGCCCGTGAGGATACACGCAGCCCGTTCCGCTTCGCGCTGTATTCGATGGTTGTGAATGCGGTTGTCGCTGTCGGGCTGATGGGGTCGGTCGGGTTTCTGGCCTCGGCCATTGGCACATCGGCAGCGGCATGGGTTATGGTCGCGCAGCTCTGGTGGGGGACGCGGAACATGGGGCAATCCACAAGATGGGATGCGCGGCTGCGCCGCACCGCGCCCCGGATCCTTCTGTCATCCGCGCTTATGGCGGCAGGATTGTGGCTCACTCTGCGCTGGACAAACAATATCGGTATGGCGCGGATCCCCGAACTGGCCCTGCTGATCATCGGCGGCGCGATTGTCTATTTCGCGCTCAGCTTCGCGACGGGTGCGATATCTCTGTCCGATCTGAAACGGAATATACGGCGTTAACCAAGCGTGGCGAGCGCCGGGAACGTCTCAAGCATCCAATAGGACAGATCCGCCATCCGTCCGCTGACCAGCATAATGCCCACAGCGACCAGAAGCGCACCCATCACACGCTCGATGGTCTTCATATAGGGCTTGATCCGGTTCATCAGCCCCATCGCCCGGTTAATGAAAATCGCGGATAGCAGGAACGGTATCCCAAGCCCAAGTGCATAGATTGCCAGCAGCCCGATTCCACGCCCGATTTCCGCCTCGGTCGCGGCAAGCGACAGGATCATGCCGAGCTGCGGCCCGATACAGGGCGTCCAGCCAAAGGCGAAAGCCAGCCCGAGCACATAGGCCCCGAATGCAGACCCGCCCTGATCCCCGGCTTCCAGACGGGCTTCCTGATCCAGCAGGGGAATGCGGAACACATGCAGGAAATGCAGCCCCATGACGATGACCATGACGCCTGCGAATCTGGCCAGCCAGATCTGGTATTCCAGAAACAGCCGCCCGAATGCCGAGGCGGCAAATCCCATCACCAGAAATACCGTGGACAGGCCAAGCACGAACATCAGTGCGGGCGGCACGGCGCTTCGCTCTCTTGTTTGCAGGCCGTTCACGGTGATGCCGGTCATATAGGCCAGATAGGGCGGCACGACGGGCAGCACACAAGGCGACAGAAAGGACAGCACGCCTGCGATAAGCGCCACGGTGGCAGCCGGCATCAGCGCCGCGTCGATGAGGTCAATTCCAAACATGGCGCGAGATTAGCGTTTTTCCCCGTCCGCGCCAGAGGTCACAGGGTCACAGTCCCGTAACCACGCATACCGGAAAGGGCCTGCCATTACAGGCAGGCCCCTTGCCAGATCATCCGATGGACCACCATCCCCGGCGTTTGGGACGCGGAGGCGCGGCCTCTTCTTCCACGGTGGGTTCGGTCTCGACAGGTTCTGCATCTGCTGCCGGTTCTTCGGCTGCGGCGCTGTCTGAGGCTTCTGGCATCCCGTTCTGAATTGCTTCAGCCGGAGCTTCCTCAACCGCAGGTGCCGGAGCCACCGGCGCAACAGGATCATTAACCGCAGACAGTTTTTCAGCCACCGGAGCATCTGCCGGAACATCTTCGGCAACCTCAGAAGGAATTTCAGCGGTTTCCGGTGTCGCTTCAGCCGCATCCTCTAGCGCCTGCTGAACGGGTTCTGCCCCATCCGATCTGACGGGCAGATCTCTCAGATCGACGACATTCGCGGCGGCCACAGGCACTGCCGGAGCAACCTCGCCCTGATCCGTTTCCGGCTGCTGATCCTCGGAGGCCTCGGCTTGAGGACGGCGACGCGACCGGGAGCGGCTGCGCGATTTCGGCTTGGCTGTTTCAGCAGCTTCTGGCTTTTCACCCTCCACTGCATCCTCGCGATCCGAACCGTCTTCCCGAGACTGATCGTCCCCTTCACTGCGACCATCGGCGCTGTCCTGCGCATCGTCGCCATTCTCGGAGATATGGCCGTTCTCATCGGAACGATCCTTTCCGCCGCGACGGCGACGGCGGCGGCGGCGCTTGGAGCGGCCATTGCCCTCTGAATCCGCATCGGAGGTCTCGGCGCGGTTATCGCTTTCGGCCTCTTCCTCCGCCGGGATTTCTTCCTCTTGGTCATCCTCATCGATCTGAGCCATCAGGCTTGCATCCACCGACAGGACGGCATGGACGGAATCCGGCAGCGCACGGGTCGCGCTTTTGAATTTCTCAATCGCGAAATCCGGCGAGATAAGCTGCGGATCGGCCTCGACCCGCACCGCCATGCCATAGCGGGCCTCAATCAGCGCGATATGCTCGCGCTTGCCGTTCATCAGGAAATTCGCCACCGCGACAGGTGCCTTGACCAGAACCTCACGCGAGCGTTTCCGGGTGCCTTCTTCCTCGATGGCACGCAGAATGGTCAGCGCCAGACTGTCATCCGAGCGGATCAGCCCGGTTCCGTGACAATGCGCACAAGGCTGCGTGGTCGATTCCAGCATGCCGGGACGAAGGCGCTGACGGCTCATCTCCAGCAGGCCAAAGCCGGAAATCTTGCCGACCTGAATCCGCGCCCGATCCGTCTTCAGCCGGTCCTTCAGCCGCTTTTCGACGGCGAGGTTATTCTTGCGCTCGTCCATGTCGATGAAGTCGATGACGATCAGACCGGCAAGGTCGCGCAGCCGCAACTGCCGGGAAATCTCATCGGCAGCTTCGAGATTGGTCTTCGTCGCGGTATCCTCGATCGAGCCTTCCTTCGTCGCCCGACCAGAGTTGACGTCGATCGCCACAAGAGCCTCGGTCACGCCGATGACGATATAGCCCCCGGATTTCAACTGCACGACCGGGTTGAACATCCCGCCCAGATAGCCCTCGACCTGATAGCGGGCGAAAAGCGGCATCGGATCGTGATAATGTTTCACGTTGCGGGCATGGGACGGCATGATCATCTTCATGAAGTCCTTGGCCACGCGATAGCCGCGCTCACCCTCGACAAGCACCTCGTCAATCTCGCGGCTGTACAAGTCGCGGATGGTCCGCTTGATTAGATCGCCTTCCTCATAGATCGGCGACGGCGCGGTCGAGTTGAATGTCAGTTCGCGGATCTGCTCCCACAGACGCATCAGATATTCGTAATCGCGCTTGATCTCGGTCCGGGTCCGCTGGCTGCCTGCGGTGCGGATGATCAGCCCCGCGCCCTGAGGAACTTTCAGATCCGAGGCAATGTCTTTCAGCTTCTTGCGGTCGGATGCACTGGTGATCTTGCGCGAAATCCCACCCCCACGCGCGGTATTCGGCATCAGAACGCAATACCGACCGGCCAGAGACAGATATGTCGTCAGTGCGGCACCCTTATTGCCGCGCTCTTCCTTGACCACCTGCACCAGCATGATCTGGCGGACCTTGATCACCTCCTGAATCTTGTAGCGGCGGGGACGCGGCTTCTTCGGAATCCGGATTTCCTCGGTCACATCCTCATCGGCGACCGATTCAATGCTGTCATCCTTGTCCGACGCATCTGCCGCGCTGTCTTCAGCCGCGTCAGCGACGATATCCTGCGTCTCATCGACCGCAACGCCCTCATCGGCAGAGGAAGAATCGTTCTCCTCGGCTTCGTTATCAACCAGTTCCATTCCCGGAATAGCGTCCGACGTGACCTTGGCATCGTCGCTTGCTGCCTTCTCGGCTTTGGAGCGGCGGCGACGTACGGGCTTGCCCTTTTCCGCCGCATCCTCAGCGGCAACCGCCTCGGCATAGGCCTTTTCTTCTTCCAAAAGAGCCTGCCGGTCAGCGGCGGGGATCTGGTAATAATCCGGGTGGATTTCGGCGAAGGCCAGAAATCCGTGCCGGTTTCCGCCGTAATCGACGAATGCCGCCTGAAGCGACGGTTCGACCCGCGTTACCTTTGCCAGATAGATATTGCCAGCAAGCTGCCGCTTGTTGACTGTCTCGAAGTCAAACTCCTCGACCTTGGTTCCGTCCACCACAACGACGCGGGTTTCTTCCGCGTGCGTTGCGTCGATCAGCATTTTCTTTGCCATTTGAGCTACTTTCACCCAACCCCGACCCGCCCCGGCATATCGCCAGAGACAAAGAGGGGTTGCGGCATGATGGGGACGCGGGCGCGGCGTCGGCAGTGATTGCGGGTCCTCGGACCCGCATCCATTCTGCCGAACTGTTTTCTGCGCGTTGCATCGCGTCTGTTACCTCTTGGCCCCGGACCACAGCCGCGGGGCAACGATTATCAGCCCCTGGCGCAAGCGTTTCGGGACCGTTTTCTTGGCGTGAAGAGACCGCATCTGTCATGGGCCGGCTTCCGCTGCGAAACTGTTGGCGCGGAAACAACTTACAGCTGAGACGTCGCGCATGGTCCGAACATAATGGCGTCGGGCAAGAAAGTTCAATGGGAAATCAGACTTTCGCCCGCGATCGGCGGCGTGGCGTCATTGCGTCAACAGCCCAAATCATCGCCTGACACAGCAGGCACAGCAGCAAATCGCGACACCCCGGCAGAGCCGGGGTCATTCACGACAAAGTCAGCGATCAGAGGTAATCGCTGCGCGACAGTCCGTATTTCGCCATTTTCTCATTCAGTGTCCGCCGGGGCAGACAAAGCTCGTCCATGACCGCTGCGATACTGCCCTTGTGGCGGCGCATGGTGTTGTCGATCAGCATCTTCTCGAAGCTTTCGACATATTCCTTCAGCGGTTTACCCTCGGTCGTGGTGGCCTGCCCCTGCTCATCATCGCCCTCTGTCATCAAAAGCGAGGTGATCGAGCCCGAGCCGCGACGATTCTGCAGCACCGCGCGTTCGGCGACATTGATAAGCTGGCGCACATTGCCCGGCCACGGAGCCTGCAATAACTGCGCAGCCTCCTGCGCATTCACCTGAGGCGGTTCGCAGCCATATTCATCCGCGAATTGTTCGGTCATGCGCGTGAACAGGGCCAGGATGTCCTCTCCCCGCGCTCGCAGCGGCGGAACCGTGATCTGCAGCGCCGAGAGACGATAGAACAGGTCGGGCCGCAGCGAATCCTCGGGCCGATGGCCGCCGCCACGGGCATTCGAGATGGCGATGATCCGCGTCTCTGCCGGAGAGCCCTGATCTGATATGAACCCCAGAAGACGCGCCTGAAGCGGGTCGGGCAGCGCCTCGACATCCTCAAGGCACAGCGTGCCGCCACGCGCTTCTTCAATGGCAGGGATCCCGTCCTCAAGCGGGCCAAAGAGACGCGTCGTCAGTGCTTCGGCATCGAAGGCGGCACAGGCAACCGGCACGAATTTCTTCGACGCCCGAGGCCCGACCGCATGCAGCGCATGCGCAACCAGCGTCTTGCCCGTCCCCGTTTCGCCGTCGATCAGCACATGACCGTCCGCCTGCCCCAGATCCAGAATATCCTCGCGAAGCCGGTCCATCGCGGCGGACTGGCCGACCAGCTTGGACATGACCTGCTGCCCTTCGGACAGATCGCGCCGCAGCGCCCGGTTATCCAGCGTAAGACGACGCATCTGCGTGGCTTTTTTCGCCAGTTCGGTCATTCGGTCGGGCTTGAAGGGCTTCTCCATGAAGTCCATCGCGCCCATCCGCAT
Source organism: Paracoccus aerodenitrificans (assembly GCF_027913215.1). Classification (GTDB taxonomy): domain Bacteria; phylum Pseudomonadota; class Alphaproteobacteria; order Rhodobacterales; family Rhodobacteraceae; genus Paracoccus; species Paracoccus aerodenitrificans. The sequence goes on along the minus strand of NZ_CP115784.1, from coordinate 564,660 downwards.
CGCATCGACCGCCATCGGCACATCGCCGTGGCCGGTAATCATGATGACAGGCAGCGCCGAATCGATGCTCATCAGCCGTTTGAGAAAGGCCATCCCGTCCATACCGGGCATCCGGATATCGGTGATGACAACGCCCGGCCAGTCTTGACCGATCTCCTTCAGCGCATCCTCGGCGGATGGAAAGGTCACGGTGTTAAATCCCGATAGCACCAGCCACTGGCTGATGGATTCACGCATATCCGGCTCATCGTCAACAATCGCGATACTCAGCGTCTTACTCATAATCTGCCTTTCCTAACTCATTCTGCGGCCAGAGGCCGTTCATCGCGCCCGCCGTCAGGGTCATAAAGCGGCAGCGCCATTTCAAATACGGCGCCCGACCCGTCCTCGGAATTATGCGCAGTCAGCCTTCCGCCGAAATCGGCGACGATACCCGAAGAGATTGCCAGACCCAGACCCGTTCCCTCTCCGGGTTTTTTGGTTGTGAAGAACGGTTCGAACAATTTATCCAGATCGCTTACCCCGGGACCGTTGTCGCGCACAGTCACAACGGCTTGAGCGGTGGCCTCAATCGCGATGTCGATCCGGGCATCGCGTACCGACTTGGTCGCATCGAGCGCATTCCGCAAGAGGTTTATCAGAACCTGCTCGACCCGGATCCGGTCGCAATAGACCATCACCGGACGTCGCGGCAGGCTGCGCATGATGCGAACCGGACGTGCACGAAGCTGCGGCTCCATCATGGTCAGGGCATTGGACAGGGCATTTCGCAGATCGACCGGCTCAAACGCCTCACCCCCCTTTCTGGCATAGGATTTAAGCTGCCGCGTAATCGCCCCCATGCGATCGACCAGATCGTCGATACGCTGAAATGACGACAACGCCTCTTCCGAGCGTCCCCTGTCCAGCAAAAGACGCGCACCGGCGATATAGGTCTTCATCGCGGCAAGCGGCTGGTTAAGCTCATGGCTGACCCCCGCCGACATCTCACCCAAAGCGGCCAGTTTCGAAGATTGCTGAACTGTCTGCTCGGCCACGCGCAATTCACGCTGCACCCGCTCCCGCTCGGCGATTTCCCGGGTCAGCCTTGAGTTCAGGGCGCGGAGATCCGCGGATTCCCGCATATAGGCCACGGTTCGCCTCTGAGCCCGCCGCGACAGGACATAGAACATCACCGCCGCCAGCACCGCCATCACCATCGCCTCAAGCGCAAGTGCGGCGTTGACCCGCTCACGGATCGATTCATATGTGGTGAAATTGAACATCCGCCAGCCGCGAAACGCAATATTGGTTTCGGTCTGCATCACCGCGCGGCCCTTCACATAGGCATCCGCATCGGCATTGCTCCAATCCGCACTGACCTGAAACGCCCGCTCAATCGCATTGGGAACGGGCCGGACGGAAAGTGCTTCGTCCAGCGGCAGGCCGCGCCATCGCGCCTCGGTTGACAGGATCACCAGCCCGGTCGAATCCGTCACCGCAACCGCATCGGTGATCCCGGCCCAACTTTGCTCAAGCTGCGTCAGATCCGTACTGACCACCACAACGCCCAGAGTCCCGGAACTATCGGCAATTGCCCGTGAATACACGAATTCATAGCTGCCGCTTTCCCCTTCCGAGACGGTAAACACCGTTTCCCGCGCCCGCATCGCCTCGACGAAATAGGGTGCCGATACGTAATTCGTCCCCAATATCTGCCGGTCGGTCGCCGCAACCGTGCGACCCGAAGCATCCAGCAAACGGATAGAGGCCACCCCGATTTCCTTCTGCGCGGTAATCAGCCGGGCCGAGGTAAATGCGAAATCCCCCGATGCGAGCGAGGTGATCAGCGCCGGGTCCCGCGCCAGCATCATCGGGACGACCGAATTGCGCTGAAGTTCGGATTTCAACTGCCCACTATACAGCGCACCGCGAAGTTCGGCCCGGTTCCGCGCGGTTTCGGAAAACCGCTCGGTCAACCAGCCATTGGTGGCCCACAGAAGCAGACCGGCAAGACACAGCAACAGAAGAAGGGCTCCGCGAAGCTCCCAAGGGTTCGCGGCAGACTCATCGCCTCCTCCTGCGGGGCGATCATCTTCGGGCGGGGTCGCGATCAATTGGCGGGTTCCGCTGCGATGGTCATTCCAGACAATCTATTCCCGACAGCGCCTTCTGCCAAGCGACTCCGTCAGGAGGCCACAAGCGCCCCGACCAGAGACGCAAACATCGCCTTTCCGTCAGTGCCGCCGTGATCGCGATCAACGGCACGTTCAGGATGCGGCATCATCCCCAGAACCCGGCGGTTTTCAGAAAGAACCCCGGCAATATCCGCCACCGAGCCATTGATCCCCGGAGCGTAACGGAAGGCGATCCGGTCCTGCTGCTTCAGCGCGGCCAGACCCTCGGGGTCGATCTGATAATTCCCGTCATGATGCGCGACCGGAACCGTCAGAAGTTGATCCGGCTGATATGCCGAAGTGAAATCGCTGTCTGTCGTCATAACCCGCAGGGTCACGGGCCGACAGATGAAATTCAGCCCGGAATTTCTCATCAGCGTCCCCGGCAACAATCCAAGCTCTGTCAGGACCTGAAAGCCGTTACAGACGCCAAGAACATAACCTCCCCGCCCGGCATGCTCGCGAATGGCCCTCGCAACCGGAGACTGCGCCGCAATCGCTCCGCAACGCAGGTAATCCCCAAAGGAAAACCCACCCGGTATCGCAACCAGATCGACGCCATCCGGCAGCGACGCATCCTTGTGCCAGACCTGCGTGACATCAGCCTCGGCACGGCTCAGCGCAACCTGCAGATCACGGTCGCAGTTCGATCCGGGGAAAGTGATGACAGCGGCTTTCATGGAACGTGCTCCGTGTCGCGGTAAGGTTCGGAGAAGCCGATAACGGATAACGCCGACATTGAAAAGCACCGAGGTCGAACATCCAGACAGAGTTGGGCGCCCCGGCAGATTCCCTGGACCCCAGGACCACCAGAGCGCCCTGAAAACTGGATCGGCGCCAGATCCAATCAAACCATGATATAATATTTTGGGCAAAAAATACAGATATTCGGATTAGCCCGCTGGTTTCATTCAGTAGTTTTGAATTCGCGGCCCATTCCGAAAAATATCGGCATCGTTTGTTCACAAACCACTATTTACCGCGCCCCCTCATGATCAAGCGGTCGGCAATAGCATCCACCACCAGATGAAGCGTTATGGTCAGCGTCGCGATGACAATCACCGCTGCGAACATCAGGTCGATTTTCGCGCGGCCATTCGCCAGCAGCATCAGATAGCCGAGGCCCTGCGACGCGCCGACCCACTCGCCGATAATGACCCCGATTGGCGCATAGACCGCGGCCAGCCTCAGCCCGGTCAGCAATCCGGGCAGCGCAGCGGGGATGCGAACCCGCCTCATGATCTGGATCTCTGAAGCGCCCATGATCCGGGCCTGAGCGATCCATGCAGGCGGCGTCGTGATCAACGCATCGAAAAACGCCGAGGTCACGGGGAAATAGATGATCAGCAGCGCCACCGCGATCTTCGAGCCCAGGCCATAGCCGAACCACAGCGTGAAGATCGGCGCGAGGGCAAAGACCGGGATTGCCTGACTAAAGACCAGAAGCGGACGCACAGAACGCGCGGCTGCCGGTGAAAGCGCAAGGAAAATCGCAGACAGCCAGCCGAGGGCGGTCCCCAGCATCAGCCCGAGCGCAATTTCAGAAACTGTGATGGCTGTGTGATATGCCAGAAGCGCACGGCTCTGCCAAAGCTCTTCCGCGACGGCCACCGGACCCGGCAGAATGAAAGACGGCATGTTCAGCGCGATGACCGCGACCTGCCACAGGCCAAGACCCAGCAGAAGCGGCAAGATGCTGCGCAACGAAATCAGCTGCATTTCAGCAATATCCCTGTCAGCTCGGCCGCAATGCTCAGTGTCTCTGTGCTGTCCGCCGGTCGTGGCGGAGGCGTCCCGCAAGGGCGGATCTCTTGTACGCCGCAAGGCGTCAGCACGACGATATGATCCGCCAGCCGCGCGGCCTCGCCGGGGTCATGGGTGACATGCAGCACCGTGCGGCCCGACAGCTCAGAAGCCGCGAGATCCTGCATCCGCGCCCGGTTGGCCACGTCGAGCGCCGAGAAAGGTTCATCCAGCAGCACCAGCGGGCGATCTTCATACAGCGTCCGCGCCAGTGCCACGCGCTGACGCTGACCGCCGGACAAAGCATGCGGCTTGCGTCCACCAAGCCCCGCCAAACCGACTCTTTCCAGCAGGTGAAGCGCATGTTTCGTGTCGGGCTTCTCGCCCCGCATCGCGGCACCAAGCATCACGTTGCGCGTGACATCCAGCCAGGGCAGCAACCCGGCCGACTGCGCCATCATCGCGATGCGGCCCTTCAGCGGATACCCGTCATCCGCCACTGCCTGCCCGTCCAGCATCACGCCTTCGGCCACATCCGCGAAGCAGTGCAGCAAGGTGGATTTGCCGATGCCCGACGGTCCCAGAAGGCATGTCCACTGCCCGCCTGGAACCGCCAGCCGCAGTGGTCCCAGCACGAGACCGCTATCGGATCGGACCAATCCATCGAAGCGAAGACCGGGCGGGACGGTCAGGGCGTGGCTGCCATCTGCCAAAATCCGACCTCCAGACGTGTCGCGGTGGTGAAGCGATCACACAGAACCTGCCAGCCCGGGCTGTTTTCCGGTGTGTCCCCCAGACGGCGGCGAACCGCGTCGTCGATCAGCGCACCGGCTCTGGCGCAACTCTTCTGGTAATCCGGCCCGCCATAGGTCTCGATCCAGTCGCGATAAGGTGTGTTTTCGGCATTTTCCATCAGCCTTGTGCCGATCTCGCCATAGCCGAGAACACAGGGGGCAAGCGCCGCCAGAAGCTCAAGGAAATCGCCTGAATGGCCCGCATCCAGCACATAGCGCGTATAGGCGATATTCTCGACCCTCTCGGTCGTGGCAGCAAGGCTGGCTTCATCCACGCCCTCAGCCGCGCAGCTTTTGACATGCAACTGCATCTCACCGTCGATCAGCGCCGAGCAGGTTGCCGCGCAGGCCCGCATTTCGCCGATTGTGCCGGCTTTGGTCACTGCCAGCGCCCATGCGCGGGCGAAATGGACAAGGAACAGATAATCCTGCTTCAGATAATGCAGAAACGATTCACGCGGAAGCGAGCCATCGCGCAGCGCCTCGACAAAGCCATGATGCGTATAATCATGCCAATCCTGCCCCGCCGCCTGACGCCAGAGCCCGAAACAATCACCATAGCTCATTTGGTGCGCCCCGGATCGAGGGCAAGATCCGAAACCGGGCGGATTTCGTCGATCAGGCCCGAGCGGTGCATAAAGCTTTCGAACCGGGCATAGCGCCCCTCGTCGAGTGCTGCAGGACGCAAGGCAAAGCGCGGCACCGTGTCGGTCCATGCCTTTGCGTTCAGCTCATCTTTCAGCTCTGCCGAAGTCCCGGAAAAAATCTCCCAGCTTTCCTGAGGGTGATTGACGATGAACTGCACGGCGCGTTCCGTCGCCTCAAGGAAACGCGTCACTTTGTCGGCGTCCATATTATCGGGATTGGCGACATAGATCAGCTCATCATAGGACGGCACGCCATGTTCCTCGGGATAGAAGCAGCGACCGCCGACCCCTTCCAGCTCCATCTGGTTCAGCTCGAAGTTCCGGAAGCCTCCGATTACGGCATCCACCTGCCCGGACATCAGCGAGGGCGACAGCGACCAATTGACGGCGACCATCTGAACATCGTCCGGCGTCAGCCCCGCAGGTGAGATCATCGCCTTCAGCAATGCGGATTCCACCCCCGCGACCGAGAAGCCGATCTTCCGCCCCTTCAGATCGGCGATCTCATCGACCGGCCCGTCTTCCAGCACCAGCAGACAGTTCAGCGGCGTCGCGACCAGAGTACCGACGCGCTTCAGCGGCAGCCCTTCGGCCACCTGAAGGTGAAGCTGCGGCTGATAGGAAATCGCCAGATCGGCCTTTCCCGCCGCCGCCATCTTGGGCGGATCTGCCGGATCGGCGGGAGCGACGATCTCGACCTCCAGCCCGAGATCCTCGAAATAGCCCTTCTCCTGCGCGATGATGATCGGGCCGTGATCGGGATTTACGAACCAGTCCAGCATCAATGTCAGTTGGTCGGCGGCCTGTGCCGGTGCTGCCCAGAGAGCAAGCGCAAGAGGAAAATACTTCATCTGATCTCCTTTCCGATCTGGTCACCAAGCGCGACCAATGTGATTTCGCCCGGCCATTCCCGCGCCAGACGCTCGGCGGCGTGCCATGCGCGTTGGCCCGAACGGCAGCACAGAACCGCGCGCTGCCCGGGCTGTGGAACGGGTCCGCCCGCGCCGAAATCCTCTGCCGTCAGCCTGATCGCATATGGCCGGACAATCTCGCCTTCCGAGGCCGCACGCAGATCGACGACGAAATCGTCGCGCGAGATATCGGCTTGATCCATGAAAACAGGCTGCCGGTCGGGTTCCGGTGCCCCCGCAAAGCCAAACCCTCCGAAGCGATGCGACAGACCGTCATAGCTGACGATCCGTCCCAGTGGAGATGGCGGCATCTCCGCAAGAATGCTCAGCGCCATCTGCGCCTGAACACTGCCGATCACGCCGACAAGCGGTCCCAGAACACCATCTTCCGAACAGTTTCCAAGGCGCTGAGGCAGATCGGGAAAGACCGCCCGAAGCGACGGAGCACCGCCGCAAAAACAGCCCGCATAGCCGTCCGTCCCGATCACCGAGGCGCTGACAAGAGGCAGCCCCGCCTTCATGCAGAAATCCGACAGCACATAGCTGGCCGCGAAACTATCGGCGCAATCCAGCACCAGCGTCATGCCAGAGGCCAGCCGGGCGATATTTCCCGGCCCCGCAGCCGTCAGCACCGGCTCGACATGGCAGCCGGGATTCAGCGCTGCAACCGCATCAGCCGCAGCCTGAGCCTTGGGGCGTCCGATATCGGACATGCGGAATAATGTCTGCCGGTGAAGATTGCTCTCCTCGATCAGATCGGGATCGACCAGACGGATATGCCCGACCCCCGCTCCGCCAAGATATTGCAGGACCGGAGCCGCCAGCCCGCCTGCCCCGACGATGAGAATACGCGCCGCCGCCAGACGCTTCTGGCCATTGGCCCCGAACGCCTCTACCGCCTGTTGTCTTGCATAGCGTGTCACCCTGTGACCTCGATCCATTCGCGTATCCGCGCCTCAGGGTCGGGATTCAGCGTGATATCGGTAACGACCGAAGCAATATCGGCACCGGCGGCGAATGCCTCGACCGCGCGGGCGGGCGCCAGCCCTCCGATCGCGACCAGAGGCAGATCGCCGATCAGCGAGCGCCATTCGCGGACCCGGTCCAGACCCTGCTGATGCCATTTCATCTTCTTCAGGATGGTAGGCCAGACCGGCCCAAGTGCGACGTAATCCGGCGACAGGGACAGCGCACGATCCAGCTCGGCATGATCATGGGTCGAGATCCCAAGACGCAGACCCGCCCGGCGGATCGCCGTGATATCCGCATCGTCGAGATCTTCTTGCCCCAGATGAATCCAGTCGCAGCCGCAATCAATCGCCAGACGCCAGTGATCGTTGACAACCAGCGTCGCGCCCGCCTTCCGGCACATGTCACGCGCGGCTGAGATATGATTCCGCAACAGGCCCGCAGGCTGATCCTTGATGCGAAGCTGGACCAGACCGACGCCCAACGGCAAGGCACGTTCCAGCCAGTCTGCGGAATCGAAGATCGGATAAAACCGGCTCAGCGTCATTTCAGCACCGCCAGACCAAGAATCGGAGTCGAAGGCTGCGCCATATCCCGCGGCGGCATCGGATCGGCCTCATAGGCCAGCCGCCCGGCATCCAGCGCATGCGCAAAGCCCTCGGCCATCGCGGCAGGATCGCCTGCCTTCGCCACGGCGGTATTCAGAAGAACCGCATCGAAGCCCAACTCCATCGCCTGCGCCGCATGCGAGGGCAGCCCGATCCCGGCATCGATCACCATCGGGATATCGGGGAACTGCGCCCGCAACGCCCTCAGACCATAGGGGTTATTCAGCCCCAGCCCGGTTCCGATAGGTGCACCCCACGGCATCAGCACCCGGCAACCTGCATCCAGCAGCTTTCCGGCGACGATGCCGTCCTCGGTCGTGTAGGGAAACACCTTGAACCCGTCATCCGAGAGAATCCGCGCGGCCTCGACCAGTCCGAAAGGATCGGGCTGCAAACTGTCGGAATGGCCGATCACCTCAAGCTTGATCCAGTCCGTGTCGAACAGTTCACGCGCCATATGCGCGGTTGTGACGGCCTCTTTCACGGAGTGGCAGCCAGCCGTATTGGGCAGGACCGGCACGCCCAGTTCCCGGATCACCTGCCAGAACCCGTCACCATCCCCTCGCGCGGCTTCCCGCCGCAGAGACACCGTCGCCACACCCGCGCCAGAGCGGCGAAACGCCGTCGAAAGCACCTGGGGCGACGGGTATTGCGCGGTCCCCAGCATCAGCCGCGAGGATATCCGGGTGCCGTAAAACTCCGGCATCTCAGCCTCCCTGCTTCGGAGAGAGGATTTCAAGCCGGTCGCCCTCTGTCAGCCTGCGCTCAGCCCGGGCGGCTGCCGGGATAAAGCCTTCATTGACAGCGGTTGCCACACGGGCCTCGCCATAGCCCAGTTCCTTCAGCGCCGCCTGAAGCGTGGTGGCTCCGATTTCGGCTTCTGTGCCGTTAACGACAATTTTCATAGCATCAGCTCCGGTAATTTGCCGTCCAGCACAAGATCGGCGACCATCCCGGCCAAGGCGGGGGCCAGAAGAAATCCGTGCCGGAACAGTCCGTTGACGAATATACGATCATCCTTGCGGACGATGCGCGGGAGGTTGTCCGGGAAGGCCGGGCGGGCATCCGCCGCGATTTCCAGAATTTCAGCCTCGGCGAAGGCCGGGTGCAGCGCATAGGCGGAATTCAGCAACTCAACAGCGGAACGAAGCGTCACCGGACCGCGCCCGTCGCTTTCGATCTGTGTCGCGCCAAGCATGAAAACCCCGTCACCGCGCGGCACGATATACAGAGGGTGGCGCGGATGCAGCAGACGTACCGGGCGACGCAGGCTGATCTCGGATGCCCGCAGCAACACCATTTCGCCGCGTACGCCACGCAGGTTCGGCAGGCAATCACGGGCCGCCAGACCCCGGCAATCAATGACGATCCCTTTCGGCTGCCCCTCACAGTCAATCGAAACGTCCGCCTTTTTCAGCCCCGCCCACAGCCTGTCCAGAGCCTGACGCGGGTTGATATGCGCCTCGGACGCGAAATGCAGGGCCGTGTCGAAACGCCCGGCAAGATCCGGCTCCAGCCCGGCGATCTCGGCTTCCGCGATACGGTCATGACCTATTGTCCGGCGCGAGAAACGCTCTGTCTCGCTGCGGTCCCGGTCGAGCGCCACGACCAGAGTTCCCGATTGCGTCACCTCGACCCCGGCATCGCGCCACCAGCCCGCGGCCAGTCCGCCCAGACGGATCACCGGTTCCTCGGCGGTCTCTCCCTCGCAATGCGGAGCCAGCATGCCACCCGCCCACCATGAGCAGCAATGCGGACCGGGCGCCCCGGCGGGATCGATGATCTCCGGCCGCACACCGCGACGCAGCAGCTCATGCGCGACGGCAAGCCCGGCCACACCGGCCCCCAGAATGGTGATGTCGCCGGTCACGACCAGACCTCATGGAAATGGTGCACAGGGCCGTGACCATGACCGACATGCAGCGAATTCGCAGCGGCGATGGCACCATGCAGCCAGCCATGCGCCCGGCTTACGGCGGTTTCCACGGCAGCTCCCTTCGCCATTTCCGAGGCAATCGCGGATGACAGTGAGCAACCCGTGCCATGCGTGTTCCGCGTGCTCAGGCGCGGCAGTTCAAACGTCGTCACCCTCTCGCGGTCAACCAGAAGATCGACGCATGACGTCCCGCTGGCATGGCCGCCCTTCATCAGCACAGCCTCGGGGCCGAGATCGCGCAGCGCATCCGCCTGCTCCCCGATCTGATCAGAACCCGTCGCCTGTTCGGTCCCCAGCAACTGCGCCGCCTCGGGCAGGTTCGGCGTCAGCAAGGTGGCACGTGGCAGCAGAAGCTCGCGCAGCGCCGCAATCGCATCGTCCTGCAACAACACATCGCCCGATTTCGCCACCATGACCGGATCCAGCACGACGGGGCCACTGAAGCCCTGCAATGCGTCGCTGACCGCCTGCGTGATCGCGGCTGTTCCCAGCATCCCGATCTTGATCGCATCGATCCGGATATCCTCCAGAACCGTGGCGATCTGTTGCGCCACGATCTGCGGCGACAGCATCTCTACCGCTGCAACCGTGCGGGTATTCTGCGCCGTGATCGCCGTAATCGCCGTGGCAGCATAGACACCAAGCGCCGAGGCGGTTTTCACATCGGCCTGAATACCCGCGCCGCCCCCGCTGTCGGACCCGGCTATGACAAGAAGTTTCGCGACCTTTCCCAACTACGCCTCCAGCTTCGGACGACAGCGCTGAGAAATGGAAAACAGACACGGCAAGGCAGTCTGCGAAGATTTCCGTTCCCTACGCCGGTATTGCCCGGATCAGGTTCGATGGGTTGGCCAAGCCTCTCAGCCCCGAATCGGGCACCCCAACGGATTGATCTGACGGTAAAAGCTTCAACGGATGGCTGCAAGCCCCTGCCTTGGGGGATGTATCGCCCACCGGCGAACCGCACATATCAATTTGCTGGAGACGTGCGGCGAGACAGAAAACCGGGATTTTCCTGATCTTATCGGAACCAGAAACCGCTTTCTGTGAAAGATCGCAAAAGAAAAAGGCCAGGCAATCCGCCCGGCCCTTCCGTCTATCCCTGAACGCTTAGCTGAGCGCCTTGTTCAGATATTCATCCACTTTCTCTAGGTAACCCATCGTGGAGAGCCACTTCTGATCCGGTCCAACCAGCAAAGCGAGGTCCTTGGTCATGAAACCATCCTCGACCGCGCGAACCGTGACTTTTTCCAGCGTCTCAGCGAAGTTCATCAGTTCAGAGTTCTCATCCAGCTTGGCGCGGTGCTTCAGCCCGCCCGTCCAAGCATAGATCGACGCAATCGAGTTGGTCGAAGTCTCATTGCCCTTCTGATGCTCACGGTAATGGCGCGTCACGGTGCCGTGGGCGGCCTCGGCTTCGACCGTCTGCCCGTCCGGCGTCATCAGAACCGAGGTCATCAGACCCAGAGAACCGAAGCCCTGAGCGACGGTATCGGACTGCACGTCACCATCGTAGTTCTTACAGGCCCAGACATAACCGCCATTCCATTTCAGCGAGGACGCAACCATGTCATCGATCAGACGGTGCTCATAGGTGATCCCGGCCTTCTTGAACTTGTCGGCGAATTCCTCGTCGAAGACTTGCTGGAAGATATCCTTGAAGCGCCCGTCATAGGCTTTCATGATCGTATTCTTCGTCGAGAGATACAGCGGATAATTACGCTGAAGCGCGTAGTTCATCGAGGCGCGGGCGAAATCCACAATCGACGGATCGAGATTATACATCGCCATCGCAACGCCGGCATCAGGCGACTGGAAGACCTCATGCTCGATGGTCTCGCCATCCTCGCCGACAAACTTGATGATCAGCGTGCCCTTTCCCGGGAAGCGGAAATCTGTGGCACGATACTGGTCGCCGAAAGCGTGGCGGCCGACAATGATCGGCTTGGTCCAGTGCGGCACCAGACGCGGCACGTTCCGCGCAATGATCGGCTCGCGGAAGATCACCCCGCCCAGAATATTGCGGATCGTCCCGTTGGGCGAGCGCCACATCTTCTTGAGGCCGAATTCCTCGACGCGTGCCTCATCCGGGGTAATGGTCGCACATTTGACACCAACCCCGTATTCCTTGATCGCATTCGCCGCATCGATGGTGATCTGGTCATCGGTCCGGTCACGTTCCTCGATTCCCAGATCGTAATATTTCAGATCGATGTCGAGATAGGGCAGGATCAGCTTCTTCTTGATGAAGTCCCAGATGATCCGGGTCATCTCGTCGCCGTCGAGCTCGACAACGGGGTTTTCTACCTTGATCTTCGACATAGGGGCTCCTTCGGGCAGGTTTTGCTTTGCGCGCGGTATAGCGGCTCTCGCAGCGGAAAGGAAGGCGGCACACTATTGTATGCCGAATGATCTGCACTGCTGTCACCGACGACAGATTTACAAACTCGCAGCGCTACGCAAGCATTTTTCAGGGGAATAAACGATACTAAGCCATGTTTATGGATCAAGCAGCGCCCGGGCCTGCGGGCGAAGTATCTCCCAGACCTCAGGCAAGCCACGGGCGATCTTTGCACCGACCCGCATTTCGATCTGGCTGAAGGTGACAAAGCCCGATTACCGCGTGGTTTCAGTCAGCCTGCGCCGCACATAGGTCTGAACCGAGCTAATCATCGGCTCCATGTGCTTTTCATCGTCGCGGAAGAAGTGGTCCGCACCGTCAACCACCTCATGGGTGATGGTGATGCCCTTCTGTTCACGCAGCTTTCCGACCAGCCCTTCCGTATCTTTCGGCGGCGCGACACGATCAGCGGAACCGTTGATGATCAGCCCCGATGCCGGACAGGGCGCGAGGAAGCTGAAATCATACATATTGGCCGGAGGCGAAACCGAGATGAACCCGGTGATTTCCGGTCGCCGCATCAGCAATTGCATGCCGATCCAGGCACCGAAGCTGAACCCTGCAACCCAGCAATGCTTTGAATTCGGATTCATCGCTTGAAGATAATCCAGTGCGGCTGCCGCATCCGACAACTCTCCCACACCCTGGTCGAACTCTCCCTGCGAACGGCCGACGCCGCGGAAATTGAACCGCATGACGGAGAAGCCGATCTTGTGGAACGCATAATGGAGATTATAGACGACACGATTATTCATCGTTCCGCCGAATTGAGGATGCGGGTGCAGGATGATGGCAATCGGCGCATCGGGAATGGGCTGGGGATGATAGCGGCCTTCAAGTCGGCCATCTGGACCAGCAAAGATAAGTTCGGGCATCGGGGTCCTTCACGAAACCTGTTTCTTGACGCAGACAACAGCGACAACTATTTCCAAACCCCGAAGATGTGGGCCGGGACCGGCCTGCACAAGGGCGGCCAGGACGGGCGCAGTTAGCCCAAGCCCCAAGCGCTCGTCAATATTTCAGCGCCAAGGAGCGGCATATGAAACTTTCCACCAAGGGCCGATACGGCATGACCGCATTGGTCGATCTGGCTCTGCAACCCGAGAACTCACTGACCTCGCTGGCCGATATTTCCGAGCGTCAGGATATTTCGCTGCCCTATCTCGAACAGCTTTTCGTCCGGCTGCGCCGTGCCGGGCTGGTCGAGTCCGCGCGTGGTCCGGGGGGCGGATACAAGCTTTTGCGTCCGGCCAGTGAGATTCGCGTCTCAGAGGTGCTGGCAGCGGTCGATGAAACCGTCAGCGCCTTGCATGTGGGCGCAGGTGCCTCGGGCGGGGTGTCCGGCTCGCGGGCGCAAACCCTGTCGAACCGGCTGTGGCAGAGCCTCTCTGCGCATGTCTATGTCTTCCTGCATAATGCGACTCTGGCGGATGTCGCGCGAAATCAGCTGCTGCCCTGCCCCGCCGTACCTGATATTCTGTCAATCGTGGACGATAAATCCTGATCCCGGCAGCAAGCGGGCAAGCTGACCGCAGCAATACGCCGGAACCGGAACACTTTCTTTTCCATTTCCCCGTTGGGGAACTTACATCCCTATCTGACGCACACCCCTGCCAATAACGCGGAAAATGTTCTAGATCAGGTGCGAGACCGGCCCCCCGTGTCGTTTTGACACCCGGACAGGGCTTCACTGACACGCCATATTGGCCTAGAGACCCCGCAGGATCACAGATGACACTGGATATTGCCGTGAACCAAGCCGCCGCCCCGAATCGCGAAAAGCCGACCATGCCGGATGCGCAGACGGTAACTTCTGTCAAACACTGGACGGACCGGCTGTTTTCCTTTCGGGTGACACGTCCGGCATCGCTTCGTTTCCGCTCGGGTGAATTCGTGATGATCGGCCTGCCCGGCGATAACGGCAAACCGATCCTTCGCGCCTATTCCATCGCCTCTCCCAACTGGGATGACGAGCTGGAATTCTACTCGATCAAGGTGCCGGACGGGCCGCTGACCTCGAAATTGCAGCACATCAAGGAGGGCGACCAGATCATCCTGCGCCCGAAGCCTGTCGGCACACTTGTGCTGGATGCGCTTCTGCCGGGCAAAAGGCTGTGGTTTCTTGCAACAGGCACCGGACTGGCTCCGTTCGCCTCGCTGATGCGCGATCCCGAAAGCTATGAGCGCTTCGATCAGATCGTCATGATGCATACCTGCCGCACCGCCGATGAGCTGAATTACGGTCGCGAACTGGTCGAAAACCTGCGCCAGGACCCGCTTCTGACCGAGCTTTACGGTGAAAGCTTCTCGGATCGTCTGCTGTATTACCCGACCACGACGCGGGAAACGACCGAGCATATGGGCCGGATTACCGACAATATGACCTCGGGCAAGGTCTTCGAAGATCTCGGCCTGCCGAAGCTGAACCCCGAAGACGACCGCGCCATGATCTGCGGCAGCCTCGCCTTCAATGTGGACGTGAAAGAGGTGCTGGAAGGTTTCGGCCTGCGCGAAGGGGCAAATTCCGAGCCCAAGGAATTCGTGGTCGAAAAAGCCTTCGTCGGCGACGGTATCTGATCGGCGGATTAAGGCCGAAGCGCCTCAACTCTATATCCCTTTCGGGTTAACATCTCCTGCGCGCGCTGCTAGTCAGCCGCGCGTGCATATTTAACGATTTCGTCCAGGGTTATGACGACATTCAGAGCGCCGCTCTGACATGATCCGGCCCCGGACAGATGTTTCCTGTGGGGTAACAATGCCTGCAAACTCTCAAAGCGGAACCCCGCATCTGGTCAGCATACAGTTGCTGCGCACAATAGCCGCCACCGCCGTCGTCTTCGAACATGCTCAGCAGGAAGCCACTCAAAGCACCGCAAGTTTCCTGCGGATCGAGTTCGATTTCGGCATTGGCGTCGATATATTCTTTATCATCAGCGGCTTCGTCATGTGGTTGTCGAGCTCACATCTGTTCGGGATATCCGGCGGCCCCCCTACATTCCTGAAGAAGCGCTTCCAGAGAGTAGTGCCGCTCTACTGGCTCTACACCCTGGCGATGTTGGCTGCGATCATTATGCTGCCAGGCAGGCTGAACAATTCCGAGACAAGTCCGCTGATGGTCCTGTCCTCGTTCCTGTTCTTCCCCTATCCAAACACATTGGGGGACTATACGCCGGTTCTGGCGCTCGGCTGGACACTGAACTATGAAATCTTCTTCTACGCGCTGTTCGGCATTTCGCTGTTCTTCGTACGCAAGCAAGGATTCGCCGTGCTGTGTGCGCTCATCTTCGGTTTCGTTCTGATATGGAGCTTCACCAACGGCGGACCGATACAGTTCTGGGGACGCCCGATCATTCTGGAATTCCTGATCGGGGTCTGCCTGGCGCGGATCTATATGTCACGTGGCAGCCGCCCCAGCCACCAAGGATTCGCCATTCTGATACTGGCAGCCTTCGTCGCCTGCTGGCTGTTGGACTTTTCATCCAGTCGTCTCATCCGGCTGGGAATAGCAAGCAGCCTGTTTTCCGTCGCATTCATTTTCTTCCTGCCCCCCCGGCTTAGCGGTTCGCTCAGCGGGATTGCGAGGTGGGGCGGGGACAGCTCCTATACGCTGTATCTGTCGCATCCGTTTGTTCTGGCTATCGTGAAGATTATCTGGCGCAAATTGGATGAGGCTGGGACGCATCCTTGGCTCTATGTCTGGGCAGCGACCATCATCTGTGTTTTTGCGTGCTATGCCCTCTACCTGCTGATCGAACGACCCTTACTTAAGATCTGGAAACGCAAGCCAATTGCGCGGACTGCCTGAAATAACAGCAGCCCTGACCATCTGAGACGTTCAGCAGTGGATATTTAGACCAAGGTGAAAACACGCGGCCTTCATCCTGGCATAAATATCCTTGGGGGAGTCAGAAGGACGGGGGCGAAAGCCCCCTTCAACGGCTCCCTTAAAAGAAAGCCTGCAGACCGGTAATCGCACGGCCCAGAATCAGCGCGTGGACGTCATGCGTACCCTCATAGGTATTCACCGTTTCGAGGTTCGCCATATGGCGCATGACCTGAAATTCCTCGGAAATCCCGTTTCCGCCATGCATGTCACGCGCCCACCGGGCAATCTCAAGCGCCTTGCCGCAATTATTCCGCTTGATGAGTGAGATCATCTCTGGCGCGGCGCGGGCATCGTCCAGCAACCGGCCAACGCGAAGGCAGCCCTGAAGACCAAGAGCGATCTCGGTCATCATATTCGCCAGTTTCAGCTGATGAAGCTGGGTCTGCGCAAGCGGTTTGCCGAATTGTTGCCGGTCAAGCCCGTATTGGCGGGCAGCATGCAGGCAGAACTCGGCCGCGCCAAGGGCACCCCAGCTTATCCCGTAGCGGGCGCGGTTGAGGCAGCCGAACGGACCTTTCAGCCCCTCGACATCGGGCAAAAGCGCATCCTCACCGATCTCGACATTATCTATCACGATTTCGCCGGTGATGGAGGCACGTAAAGACAGCTTGCCGCCGATTTTCGGAGCAGAGAGGCCTTTCATTCCCTTATCCAGAACGAAGCCGCGGATCTTTCCGCCATGCGCCTCGGATTTTGCCCAGACGACGAAGACATCCGCGATCGGAGCGTTCGAGATCCACATTTTCGAGCCATTCAGCACATAGCCCGATTCAGTCTTTCGCGCGCGGGTCTTCATGCCTGCCGGATCGGAACCGGCATCGGGTTCAGTCAGGCCAAAACAGCCGATCCATTCGCCACTTGCCAGTTTCGGCAGATATTTCTGCCGCTGCTCCTCGGAGCCGTAAGCATAGATCGGATACATCACCAGCGATGACTGCACGCTCATCATCGAGCGGTAACCGCTGTCGACGCGCTCGACCTCACGCGCAATAAGGCCATAGCTGACATAACCTGCGCCGATCCCGCCATATTCTTCGGGTATCGTGACACCCAGCAGGCCCATCTCGCCCATTTCCCGGAAAATCCCGGGATCGGTCACCTCATCGCGATAGGCATCGATAATGCGCGGCTGCAGTTTGTCCTGCGCATAGCTGTGCGCGGCATCTCGCAGCATCCGCTCATCTTCGGTCAGCTGATCGTCCAGCCGGAACGGATCTTCCCAGTCGAAGCGCCCCAGCTCGGGGGAGTCCTTCTTCTTGGTTGCCATTTCTTGCCTCCTCACCACCTGCCCCCGGGATAATCGTTGGGAAATATCTGCACAAGCACGCGTTGCGCGGTCACAGTGAATTCAGCAATCTGCCGGGAACGATGCGCGATATTGCTGGTTTCTGTCTCAACCGACAGATGCGCACGGAGGAGATCATGAGAAACATCCACGCAAGTTCGACGGCCATTGCAGCATTGCTGACACTGGGCCTTGCCGGGACCGCAGCAGCCGAAATCACGATCAGCGCCGAGGCGGCAGCCGAGCAGGGGCCGATACGCGCCGAGCAGATGCAGCAGCTTGCGACGCTGCTTCAGAATGAGGTCGAGACGGGGATGCAAGCCGACGATCTCAGCTGTCTGGACGGAACGGCCCGGCCCTGCGCGGATGATATGCCACTGGTCACGCCGCTTGGTATTTCGGTGCAGTTCACCGCAGACGGCAATATGATCCTGGCCGCGCCCGAGATGCAGCCTTATCTGCTGCGGGACGGTCAGACAACCGTGCGGGACAATGCGCTGACCCCGCTTGCAGAGGCGGCGCTTGAAACCGCGCAGGCCAATCTGGCGATCCTTCGCGAAGGAGGCTCACCGCCGCCGCTGATGCCCGCCACATCAGGCGCAGCAGCGGATCAAAATCCGGCGGATACCGCCATGATGGAGGAGATCGGGGACAATGTAGACCCGCTGGAAAACAGCGACATCTCGCCTGAGGAAGCCGCAGAAATCGCGCAGGAGGTCAATCAGCAGGACCCGATGGAGGCAATGCTGGAGGAAGGCCGCGAAACAGCAGAAGCCGCGACGAACGAAGCGCAGCAGCGTCAGGATGAACTTGCAAAAATGCTGGAGCAGGCTCAGGAGCCCGAGGCCGACAATTCCGACAGCGCCACGATCCGCGACAGCCACGCTGCCAATGAGCTGCGCGTGGCGGAAGCAGAGGCGGACGGGCTTCAGCAACGCCGGGTCGAAAACATGCCTGAACTGGGCGCGATCCTTCAGAATGAGGTGAATAACGGGCTGACGGCGGATGATCTGGTCTGTGCGGATGGCTCTGACCGGCCCTGCGCGGGCGGCATTGCCCTGACCAGCCCCACCGGGATCGCCGCAGATGTCACCGAGAATGGCCGGATCATCATGGCTCCTGCTGCGCAGCAACAATATGTCTTCGGCGATAACGGACAGCTTCGTGCGCGTGGTTCCAACTCGGCAGCGGCAAAAGAAGCTGCACAAGCCGCCTCACCGGCCGCCGAGGCGCTCAGTTCGGACGCTGAAGGCGAGGTCGTCAGCGAAACCGTCGATGATGCGAGAAGCTCTGATGAGGATTTCGAAACCACCATCGCCGAAGCCATCGAACGCGCGGCGGCAGCGCAGCAGGTGGAAAGCTCTGCAAGCGATGACGACGATGATAACGACATGGCACGGGACCTTGCCCGTGTCGCGCTTGCCGGTCTGGGTGCGCTTGCTGTCGGGCAGGTGCTGAACGGCAATCGTGAGGTTGCACTGAATACCGGCGACAGGGTCATCGTCACGCGTGAGGATGGCTCGCAACAGGTGCTGAAGGACGATAATGCCTTGCTGCGCCAGTCCGGCAATGAGGTCCGCACCGAGAATTTCTCGGATGGCTCGTCGCGCAGCGTGGTCACCCGGCCCGACGGATCGCAGGTGATCACCATCCGCTCCGCCGATCTGACGGTGCTGCGCCGGGTGCATGTCGCATCGGATGGCACCGAAACCGTGCTGATCGACGAATCCGTCGAGGTGCCGCCGGTAGAACTGTCCGAACTTCCGCAGGCACCCGCGCCGCGCCCGGCAGCAACGCCAACATCCGAAGAAGCCCTGCGCGAAGCACTGGCACGCGAGGCAGCAATCGACCGCCGGTTCTCACTCAGCCAGGTCCGCACGATACCCGAGGTCCGCAATCTGGTTGCACCTGTCGATATCGACGCGATCACCTTCGATACCGGCTCTGCCGCGATCAATCCCGATCAGGCCCGGCAACTGGCTACATTGGGAACCGTGCTGGAAGAGGCCATTGCAAATAATCCGCGCGAAATCTTCCTGATCGAGGGCCATACCGATGCTGTGGGGGCCGCGACCTTCAACCTCGCCCTGTCGGATCGCCGCGCCGAGACGGTAGCTCTTGCGCTGTCGGAATATTTCAACGTTCCGCCGGAAAATCTGGTCGTGCAGGGCTATGGTGAGGAATATCTGAAAGTCCCCACCCTGCTGGATGAACGCGAAAACCGCCGCGCCTCGGTGCGCCGGATCACGGATCTGCTTGCCTCGGCAAACTGATCACGAACGGGAAAGGGATCGTCCGGCATCAGCCGGGCGATCCTGCTATTCTCCTTCAAAGCTGAACAGCGCGACGCTGCGTTCCAGTTCATTCACTGAAAGATTACGATTGATCGGCGCCTGAGCGCGTGACGCGCAATTCTGTCGCTCGCAAAGGAAACAGTTCAGCCCGATATCCGTCGGCTCGACCTTGTCCTGATCAATCGCATCGGCATAGATCAGACGCGGTGCAAAGGTGACATCGCATCCCAGACCGACCGCAAGACGCGGCGCAGGGGCCGAGGCGCTGCCGCCGGAGCGTGTAACGGTTCTGGCAATCGAGAAATACCGCGCTCCCTCCGGCATTCTGATAAGCTGCGTCTGGATCCGGCCTGGCGTCTCGAACACAGCATGAATATTCCACAAGGGACAGGTCCCCCCGAAACGCGAGAACGGAAAACGCCCGGCGCTGAACCGTTTGGAGACATTTCCTGCCCTGTCCACACGCACGAAAAAGAACGGTATGCCCCGCGCCTCGGGGCGCTGAAGCGTGGTCATGCGATGGGCGGTCTGTTCGAAACTGGTGCCGAAGCGATGTCCGATCACCTCAAGATCGTAACGTTCGGATTCGCAGGCGGCGAGGAAGGGCTGATAGGGCATCAGCAGCGCTGCGGCGAAGTAATTCGCAAGGCTGACCCGCGCGAGGCTGCGCGTCGCCTCGCCTTCCAGATCGGCACCCTGCATCACCTCGCCGATCAGATCCTCATATTCCAGCCGGGCAAGCAGAACGGCGATCTGAAAACGGCGGCTGGCAGCATCCAGACGCTCGGACAGCAGCAACTCCTTGCGATGGGGATCATAGCGCCGCAAGGTTCCGCCCATGACCGATCCGGGCAAACGGCGTACGCGGATATTATGCGCCGACAGAAGACCATGAAGCCCCTGCCCCGATTCATCGCGATGGATGCGGTGCTTTTCGGCCAGAAGCTCTGCCTCATGATCGAGCGCGTCCATATAATTGCGGTTATCATAGAACCAGTCATGCACCCGCTCGACCGGCTTGGCGATCTGGGCCAGCACCTCGACCTTGTTCCGGTCGGCCAGCGGGCTTTCTTCAGCCTGGCTCTGCATCATCGCATCGCGCAGCCGGCCTTGAACACGCACAAGCGCACCGGCAATGCGCGGAGAGGCCTGCAACACAGCCTCGATCTCGGCCCGGCTGACGCCATCCGTTTCCAGCGCCGGATCCTTCAGCGCCGCCGCGAAATCGACGGCAAGCTGCGTATCGGTGCCGGGCGCAAGCTCTGCCACGTTCAGATCATAGACCTGCGCCAGCCGCATCAGCAGCTTCGCCGAAGCCGGGCGCTGATCAGCCTCGATCAGCGTGATATAGCTGGGTGAAACATCAAGCTGCTCGGCCATCTGCGCCTGTGTAAGACCCAGAGTCGTCCGCAGCACCTTGAGGCGCTGACCGATGATCAGCTTTTCGCCTCGCGCCATGTTACATTCCTTACATTACAAACGTAACTAATCTGACAAAAGTTACAAAATGACCTTATTGCCTGCATTCGCTGATGTACAGTCAGCATTACATTACTAGAGTGACAAATGTGAGAAGGCGGAATCACCCGCGAACTGAGACAAGGCCTGCCCCGCAAGGCAAATAGAATAACATCGCATTCGTCATGAAAGGAGAAACCATGACCAAGCGCAAAACCTACGCCGAGCTGCGTACCGAGCTGGAAAAACGTTACCCCGAGGGCCAGGCCGCTGGCGGCGTTTCCGTGGATGACATCATCCAGCTCAAGCTCCAAAACACCTATGACACGCATCTGGATGTCGCCCGTGACATGGCACGTGTCATGCGCGAGGACATGGCCGCCTATGATCAGGACCCGACCCTGTCCACCCAGTCGCTTGGCTGCTGGTCGGGCTTCCACGCCCAACAGATGATCAAATCCGTCAAGCGCCTGCGTGGCACGACGAAACGCGCCTATGTCTATCTGTCCGGCTGGATGGTTGCCGGTCTGCGCAACACCTGGGGCCACCTGCCCGACCAGTCGATGCATGAAAAGACCGCCGTCGCTGATCTGATCCGCGAGATCTATGTCTCGCTGCGTCAGGCCGATGAGGTCGCGATCAACGATCTGTTCAAGGAACTCAAAGCCGCTGGCAGCGAGGATGAGCGCAAGGCGGTCATCGAAAAGATCGACAATTTCGAATCTCACGTCGTTCCGATCATCGCCGATATCGACGCGGGCTTCGGCAACGAACACGCCACATATCTTCTGGCGAAAGAGCTGATCCAGGCCGGTGCCTGCTGCCTGCAGATCGAAAACCAGGTCTCCGACGCCAAGCAATGCGGCCACCAGGACGGCAAGGTCACGGTGCCGCGCGAAGACTTCATCGAGAAGCTGCGCGCCTGCCGTCTGGCCTTCGAGGAGCTTGGCGTCGATGACGGCGTGATCGTCGCACGGACCGACAGCCTCGGCGCGGGTCTGACCCAGAAGGTTCCGGTCAGCCAGAAAGAAGGCGATCTTGCCTCGCAATATATCAAATGGCTGAAAACCGAGCCGATCACCGACGCAAACCCGATCCGCGACGGCGAACTGGCCCTGTTCCGCGATGGCGAATTCGTCAAACCGGTGCGCCTGCCGAACGGTCTCTTCCCGTTCAAGGAAGGCTCGGGCCGCGATCGCGTCATCGAGGATTGCATCGTCAATCTGACCGAAGGCGGCGCCGATATGGTCTGGATCGAAACCGACACGCCGAATGTGGACGAAATCGCCGGGATGGTGAACGCGGTCCGCGAAGTCGTGCCGAACGCCAAGCTGACCTATAACAACTCGCCCAGCTTCAACTGGACGCTGAACCTACGCAAACAGGTCCGCGACCAGTGGATCAGCGAAGGCAAGATCCAGGCCGGTGACTATCCGGAAGGCAATGAGCTGATGAAGCCGGAATTCGACGATACCGAGCTGGGTCAAGAAGCCGATGCACGTCTGCAGAACTTCCAGCATGACATCTCGACCCGTGCGGGCGTGTTCCACAACCTCATCACCCTGCCGACCTTCCACCTGACCGCCAAGTCGATGGATGAGCTGTCGCGTGGTTACTTCGGCGAGGACAAGATGCTGGCCTATGTCAAGACCGTTCAGCGCGAGGAAATCCGTCGCGGCATCAGCGCGGTGAAGCACCAGCACGAGGTCGGCTCGGATCTGGGCGACACGTTCAAGGAAATGGTCGGCGGCGACCGTGCGCTGAAAGCGGGCGGCCACGCCAACACGATGAACCAGTTCGCGGCCGAATAAAGGCCCCGAACTGACAGGGGCGGAAGAATGCCCCTGTAATCTCCTGATCCCCACCGCTAATGTGGCGGGGATTCCGAAACTGGAGGAGCGAGACATGCCCGCTGACACCGAATTCCAACGCGTCGATCTTCCCGAGGCCGACCGCGAAACCCGCGCCATCCACCGCGTGGCCGAGGCCGTCCACCGCGTCAACGAGGCCGTACAGCGTGCCGTGAACGAAGGCGTATCGGTGGAACTGATCCGCGTCTCCCGCTTCCACAACGGCGCGGGCGCATGGGGCGACCAGATCGTCCCCACGATTCGCGGCACCGGCGACAAGGCTGAGGACGACGCGAAGGGATGAAACCCGCCCTGTTTATAAAAAAGGCGAGCGCTTAGCTCGCCTTTTGCACGACTCTGAATGCTTTCTTACAGCCTGATCGCGACCACCACGCTTATCCTTCAGTGCAGCTGGCAAACTAGAGATACGCTAAGTATGTAGTCCCCGCTTCAGGGAAGGGGTCAACATACCAGACTTGTCTCAACAGGAACTTACCGTCCGATGCGTTTTCAATCTCGGCTATATAGTCATCGGCGAAATTCAGATGTGAATGCAAGATAGAAAACTCCACATTCCAGCCGTTTGCCTTTTCGGTAATAGCCGTGAGCCTGAAGCGCTCAGGATCAAAGCTAGCCTCCGTACCGAATGAGATAAGCTGAAGCCGTACAGAATCAGCCAAGAATGGTGCAAGAAAGCGGGAATAAGCATCTTGCGCTTCGCGCTGCGCCGCTAGTTTTTCACTATGCTGTAAACCATCGCTGATCTTCATAGCCGTATCGTTCCAAGATTTGTAATCAATACAAAAACTTCGAACAAACGAAGCAACGTCCGAATGGTCAGGTCCGCTGAATTTCCAGGACATTATCTTCCTTTGATTTCGACTAATCTAAGTATCATAGGTGATGCTTTAAGGACCGTGACCTGCGGCCTTTCTCCTCCCGCCGTTTTCCGCTACATACCATATTTGCCCCGCGCCTCCGCAAGGTAACGCTATGACCACCGATATCGACCGCCCCGTCCTGACTCCGCCCAATGGAGAAAAGAAGGTGCTGCTGCATAGCTGCTGCGCTCCCTGTTCGGGTGAGGTGATGGAGGCGATGACGGCTTCGGGGATCGATTATACGATCTTTTTCTATAATCCGAACATTCACCCACATAAGGAATATCTGCTGCGCAAGGATGAAAACATCCGCTTTGCCGAGCAGCATGATGTCCCGTTTATCGATGCGGATTACGACAGCGATAACTGGTTCTCCCGCGCCAGGGGGATGGAGTGGGAGCCTGAGCGGGGCATACGCTGCACGATGTGTTTCGATATGCGCTTTGAACGCACCGCGCTTTATGCGCATGAGCACGGGTTTCCGGTCATGACCTCCAGTCTCGGGATTTCGCGCTGGAAGGATATGAAGCAGATCAATGGCTGCGGAGAGCGGGCGGTGAAGCCGTATGAGGGGCTCGAATACTGGGATTTCAACTGGCGCAAGGGCGGCGGGGCGAACCGCATGATCGAGATTTCCAAGCGTGAGGAATTCTACATGCAGGAATATTGCGGCTGCGTCTATTCCCTACGCGACACGAACCGGCACCGGCGCGAGGTCGGGCGCGCGCCGATCGAGATCGGGAAGATGTTCTACAGCAATGACGACGCCAAGGGCTGAAACCGCCTAGCTGCGCACGCCTTCTCGTCCCTTTGCGACGCGATAATAGGCCCATAGTCCGCGTGCCGCGATTGCCCGCCAGGGTTGCCAGGGCTCTGCCATTTTCAAAAGCTGCTTCGGGCCGGGCCGGGTCTCCAGCCCGTAAAGCAGACGTGCGGATTCTTGCAGCGCCAGATCTCCTGCCGGGAAGGCATCGCTGCGGCCGAGGGCAAACGCCAGATAGATCTCTGCGGTCCATTGCCCGATTCCGGGAAGCGCGACCAACGTTGCCGCGACCTCATCGTCAGATGCAGAGCGCAGGGCGAGCCAGTCAGGCTCATTCTCCACGATCCCGGTCAGATAGCGGATTTTCGGACGCGACACACCGCATTCGCGCAGCGCGTCGGGTCCTGCGGCGCGGATCGCGGCGGCATCGGTCAGCCCCGCCTCCTTCAGCCTCGCCATGATCGCGCCAGCCGCCGCGACAGAGATCTGCTGACCGATCACCGCGTCGAGAATCGCCGCGAACCCGTCAGACCGGCGGCGCAGCGGCAGGGTCAGTTCGGGAAGCACTCCGGCCCAGACCGGGCAGACAGAGGAAAGATGCGCCGCCCCCTCGGCCAGATCGGCATCGGTTTCGATCAGCCTCATCGGTCGCGCCGTGCATCTTCGCGCAGTCGTGTCTCGAACGCTTTCGAGATATGCGACCGCAGCGCGGTTTCCGCCGCCGCCGCATTGCCGGATTCGAGCGCATCCACAATCTCCTGATGCTCTGAAAGCGCAGCTTTGCCCCGCCCCTCGACCGCCAGAGAGGTGCGGGCCATCAGGGCCATGTTGCGATGAACGATATCCAGTTGCTGAACCAGATAGCGGTTATGCGAAGCCAGATGAATCTGATGATGGAAGCGGCGGTTGGACCGCGCCAGAGCCTCGGCATCATGCAGCATTTTCAGATCGTCATCGATCATCGCCTGCAGCACGCGAAGCTCTTCGGGTGTGGCGTGGCGTGCAGCGAGACGTGCGGCAAGCGCCTCCAGTTCGGTGCGTACGGTATATAACTCGGCAAGCTGGTTGTGATCCAGCGTCGCGACGATCATCGACCGGCCATCGCGTTTCAGCATCGACTGGGTTTCAAGCCGCTGCAAAGCCTCGCGGACAGGCGTACGTGACACGCCGAAACGTTCGGCCAGTTCAGATTCGACAAGTCGGTCACCCGGCTTATAGGTACCGGCGTCAATCGCTTCGACAATCAGGCTATAGGCGTCTTTCATGTCAGAAGGTTGCAGGAATTTCCTCACCGAATGCAAGCGCGAAGAACAGGCGTTCATTTCTTCGGGGTGGTTCAGCCAAGTAGCTGCGGTGACGTCCCTTAAAAAGCGAAATGCCCGGCGGTACCGGACATTCCTGAAAGCGGGTTCCACCAACAGGCAGAACCCGGATATGCGACGACTTACTGACCGATCCGCACGGGCTGATCGTCGGCAAGTGCCGCGCTTTCGTTATATTCGAAATCACGCGCCGCCTCGATCTGCTCTTCGGTGAGATTGTCGAGCACAAGATTTTCGCCGTCGAAAGTGACGTTCTCAACCGGAACCGGCGCTTCGGTATCGCCGAGACCCAGGAAGCCGCCGCTGGACAGAACCAGATGCTGCGTTCCATTCATTTCGATCACCGCCTGCGGGGAACCGATATCAGAGCCATCCGCCCCGACGACATTCATATCCAGAACCTCGCCAACCGTGACGGCAGCGGCATCGGTCGCATCAGAGGCCGCCTGAACATCCTCGGCAGGCGCTTCCGCATCTGCGGCAGCTTCACCCTCGGCAGCAGCCGGAGCAGCAGCGTTCGCATTGCCCGCAGAGGCACGGCGCTGTTCGCGTTCTTCGGCGGTTTCGAATGTCACTTCAGGCTCGCCGCCCATCATGACCTCGATTGTCGGCTCTTCGGTCATCGTCACGGAGACATTCGCCTCGGCATCGACGAAGGAAAGCTCAGGCTCTGCCTGAGTGACCGTCACCTCGGCTTCGCCTTCAGCGCGGACGATCTGAATGACCGGCTGTTCTGCGGCGACGTCAACATTGCCATCGACAGCCTGAGCCTCACCGTCACCACCCGCAACGGCGGTGCCATCCGTATTATCGGTCTCGGTGTCCGCATTCGGATCTTCTTCGATACCAAGATCGACCTCAAGACGCGGCTCGGCCTGCGTGACCGTGATTTCGGGCGCACCCTGAACCACATCGACCTGCGGATCGGCGGCGGTGACGCTGACCTCGGGATCGCCTTCCAGCATATAGATGCGCGGAGCCGGGATATTCACGCGAACGACGATCTGCGGGATCTCGACAGCGATTTCAGGCTGCTGCTGCTCGATCTCGATTTGTGTGGGCTTTTCATTGACCGAGACCTGCGGCGGCATCGAGGTCACGGTGACCTCGGGCTGCGGGACGCGTACATCGACATTGGGTTCCGGGACGGTGACGATGGCCTCGCCCTGAACCTCGATATTCTGCGAGACATCCACCTGTTCGGTGACTTCGGCTTCAGCCTCCGCTTCGGCGGTTGCTTCGGCCTCAGCGGTCGTATCGACTTCAGCGGTTGCATCAGTTTCAGCAGTCGCCTCTGCCTCGGCTGTCATATCTTCCTGAGCAGTTACATCTGCCTGCGCGGTCGCATCTTCCTGCGCATTCATATCTTCCTCGGCAGCTATATCGGCATTCGCTTCACCGGAAGCCGCAGCCGCATCCGCCTCGGCACCGCCCGAGGCGAGTTGCACAACCTGCGCCTCAATCGAGGCACATTCCGCAGAAACGTCGTTATTGATCGCCGCCGCAATGGCCTGAGGCTCCAGACCTGCAATGGCACCGATATCGCCTTCCTGTTCGGCGAGCCACCGGCCAAGAGCCTGGCATTCCGCGCTTTTTCCGCTGAGTGCGTCAACATTGACGTCGAGTTGCTGAGCAAATGCAACCGTCGACAGCGACAGCGTCATCGCTGTGCCAAGCATCAGCGTACGAAGCGAGTGCTTACTGGACATAAATTATTCCTTCCCGTTTTGAACTGGTGCGCAGCCATTTCAACGACCGCGCCAACCCCCGAAGCAGGCTGTCTGCCCGCAAGATGCACCGGTATCGGCAGGCAGAGTTCGGCATGTTCTTGCCGACACGGTGACCCGTCCTAACAAGTTCGTGACCCGGATCATCGTTCCCATATCTTTTGTTAGTCACGGCTAAAGCTTGCGGCATATACCGCCCTGCGCGCGCGGCCATATTGCGAAAGACGGCATGTCCTCTTATGAGCCGGGTCATGGATTTCTCAGACATCACCACCTGGATCTTCGATCTGGACAACACGCTCTACCCGCCCGAATCCAATCTATTCGGTCAGATCGAAAAAAAGATGACAGCGCATCTTCAGAACATGCTGGGAGTGGAAAAGGCCGAGGCTGACCAGCTTCGGATGCATTACTGGCGGGATTATGGCACGACCCTCGCCGGGCTGATGGCCGAGCATGATATCGATCCCAACGCCTATCTTCTGGACGTTCACGACATCGATTTTTCGGTTCTCAGGCCTGCGCCGGATCTGGACCGCGCCATCGCAGCTCTGCCCGGACGCAAGATCATCCACACAAATGCCGATTCCACCTATGCAGACCGTGTGCTCGACCATCTCGGACTGCGTGGAATCGAGGCGATTCACGGCATCGAAGAGGTGGGTTTCCACCCGAAGCCCGATCCGCGCTCTTATGCCGCAGTCATGACGGCAGAGGGATTCGATCCGTCAAAAGCCGCCATGTTCGAAGACGATCCCCGCAATCTGTCACAGCCCGCAAGGCTGGGAATGCGCACGATTCTTGTGGGTGAAGGGCGCCTGGGACCCGATGCGATGACAGTCGGCACACCCGCCGGAGATCACATTCAGCACCGCACCCACGACCTGACGGCGTTCCTCCGCTCGCTTGTCTGAGCAGCGCCGGTCTGGCAGGATTTGCGCCAGCGTCATACCCAAGGAGAAAACGATGTCCGAAGAGGTTCTGGAAACCAAGAGTGCTGACGGCATCAGCGAAAATGCACTTGCCGGCCGCATTCTGCTGCTGACCGCCGCTGTCCTGATTATCGCCATTGTTGCGGTCGCCGTGTTCGGCCTTCCCGCATTGGGGATTTTGGGGCTGCTGGGAACGGTCGCCTGTTTCGCGCTGTTGCTGATGTTCATGATCGGGAACTGATTTTGACCGCTACGCCGCGTACCGACATCCTCGTTTCAGGCGGCGGCATTGCCGGGCTGACAGCCGCCGCCGCGTTCGGCGCGGACGGTCATCGCGTGATCTGCGTCGATCCCGCACCCCCTGTGACGGATGAAAGCGGCAGCGGATCGGATCTTCGCACGACCGCCTTTCTTCAGCCATCCGTCCGCCTGCTGAAGCGGGCGGGGGTGTGGGAACGGCTTGCCCCTCATGCGACGCCGCTTCAGATCATGCGGATTATCGACGCCGGAGGAACCGAGCCCACTGCGCGGCTGGTGCGAGACTTCAACGCCTCGGATATTTCTGACGCGCCCTTCGGATGGAACCTGCCAAACTGGCTTCTGCGCCGGGAAATCACCGCGCATCTGGCCGAGATGCCCAATGTCGATTTTCGTCCGGGCACCGCGACGACAGGAATGACCACCCGCGAAGACAGCGCCATTGTCGCCCTGTCGGATGGCGCATATGTCTCGGCACGCTTGGTCGTGGGCGCGGATGGCCGCGACTCGGCAATCCGCAACGCGCTGAAGATCGGCGTGCGCACCACGCGATATGGTCAGAGGGCACTGGCCTTCGCGGTGACCCATGAGATCCCGCATGAGAATGTATCGACTGAAATTCACCGCTCTGGCGGGCCGTTCACGCTTGTCCCGTTGCCGGATCGTGACGGCAAACCTTACTCTGCCGTGGTCTGGATGGAACGCGGCCCCGAAATCGCCCGGCTGATGGCGCTGCCGCCCGAGCTTTTCGAGACCGAACTTAATACAAGATCAACCGGCATTCTGGGCCATCTGACGCAGGCGACCCGGCTGACCTCATGGCCGATCATCAGCCAGATCGCCGAGCGTTTTACCGGCCCCAGAACCGCGCTGATCGCCGAAGCGGCGCATGTCCTGCCGCCAATCGGCGCACAGGGGCTGAATATGAGCCTCGCCGATCTGCAATTGCTGCTTGATCTGTCGCAGAGCGATCCGGGCAGCCGCGAAAGCCTTGATGAGTTCCAGCGCCGCCGCTGGCTGGAGGCGCGGCTGCGCATCGGAGGGATTGACCTGCTGAACCGGGCCAGCATGATCGGGGCAAGACCACTGCGCGATCTCAGAGCAGCCGGGCTTGGTGCGATTTACGGCATCCCGCCGGTCAGGCGGCTGATGATGAAAGCAGGGTTAGGCGTCAGCCAGGGCCGTTCGACGGAAAGCTAGGCAATCGCCGCAAAAATGGCCCGGCAGTCTTGCCGGACCATTGAACCGCATAGATGCGTGGGCTCAGCTTTCGTTGATGATCTGCTGACGTGCCACACCGACCAGCTCGGCCATCTTGGCCCGGATCTGCGCCTCATCCGCCTTGCCTTCCAGATCGGCAGAGACCTTGCGGAAGACATCTTCATCGCCCGGTTCCTCGAAATCCGAGGTCACGACGCTCAGAGCATAGGCTTTGGCATCCTCTCCGGTCTTTCCAAGCTGCTCAGCGGCCCATTCGCCCAGAAGCCGGTTACGGCGCGCCTCTGCCTTGAACTGCAGATCGGCATCGCGGGCAAACTTCGCCTCATATGAGCGTTCGCGGTCGTCAAAGGTGGTCATACATGTCTCCTAAACATCCATATCCCATATGCTCATAGAGCCCTTATATCACAACCCCGTATCACGATGCGCCCTGTCCCAGTATTGCCGCCACCGCTGTTTGCGCCTATAGCCATGACGGACTCCCACTCCGCCCTGAAAGGACGCCCCGCATATGGCACCAAGGCGCAAGAAGATCTATGAAGGCAAGGCGAAAATCCTGTATGAAGGCACCGAGCCGGGTACGCTGGTGCAGTATTTCAAGGACGACGCCACCGCCTTCAACGCGCAGAAAAAGGCGACCATCGAAGGCAAGGGCGTGCTGAATAACCGCCTGTCCGAGTTCTTCATGTCCGGCCTGACCAATATCGGCGTGCCGAACCACTTCATACGCCGCATCAATATGCGCGAGCAACTGATCCGGCAGGTGGAAATCATTCCGCTTGAAGTGATCGTGCGCAATTTCGCCGCCGGCTCGCTGTCCAAGCGTCTGGGGCTTGAGGAAGGCACGCAGCTTCCCCGCCCCATCGTGGAATACAGCTTCAAGAATGATGAACTCGGCGATCCGATGGTGTCCGAGGAATATGTCATCGCATTCGGTTGGGCGTCTCAGCAGGATCTGGACGATATTGTCAGCCTCGCCCTGAGGGTGAACGATTTCCTGTCGGGTGTGTTCTTCGGCGTCGGCATCAAGCTGATCGACTTCAAGATCGAGATCGGCCGGATTTGGGACGGCGATTTCATGCGGCTGATCGTGGCCGATGAGATCAGCCCCGATTCCTGCCGTCTCTGGGACGTGAAAACCGGGCAGAAGCTGGACAAGGATGTCTTCCGCCGCGATCTGGGCAATCTGACCGATGCCTATACAGAGGTCGCGCGCCGGTTGGGCCTGATGCCCGCCAATGCCACGCCCATGAACAAGCCCACTCTGATCAACTGAGGATTACCCATGAAAGCCCGCGTGACCATCATGCTGAAAGACGGCGTTCTCGACCCGCAGGGCGAGGCGATCCGACATGCGCTTGGCAGTCTGGGCCATCAGGGCGTGAACGGGGTCCGTCAGGGCAAGATCATCGAGCTTGAGCTTGACGAGACCGACCCCGAAACCGCCCGCACAGAGGTCACCCGCATGTGCGAGGGACTTCTGGCGAACACGGTGATCGAGAAATACTCGGTGGAGATCGGCTGAGCCGCCCGGCTCCGATTCGGGCGGCCTCCGCGTCTCAGGCGGTCGCTGCCCGATCCGGCTTGCCTCAGAAGTCGAAAAGATCCTTCAGGAAGCTGTCACGCTTCTTCTTGTGCTTGCGCTTATAGCCGTCGCGATAATCGTCATCATCGTCATGGTCGCGTCCGTGCATGCCCCGGTCATAGAACGAATCCTGCCCGCCCCGGCGCTGCTCATCGGCCAGAAACCGGTCGAGCCGGTCGCGATAGCCCATCTCATTGCGCGGGGTCGTTTCAGGAATATCGCGGCGCGGCTCTGCGGCATGGCCGAACGCTGCCTGTTCTTCCCGGATCGGTTCGCGCAAGGTCACCGGCGGTGTCGCCTCGGAGGCGCTTCTTTCGATGATCTTGTCCAGCTCTCCCCTGTCCAGCCAGACGCCGCGGCATTTCGGGCAATAGTCGATCTCGACTCCGTTACGCGTGGTCATCAGCAGGGTTTCGTCATCAACCGGACATTTCATCGGCAAAAATTCCTCATATTGGCTCAATAGGGAAATGGGGTCCGATACGCGGCTTGCAAGATCTGCTGGACGAGTTGGTAAATATCGGTTCCGCTGCGGTTGAAGGCAACCAAGGCCCGGCGTAAGTCTTTTGCAGCATTCCCCAAGAAGGAACCATCATGCCGCGCGAACTGCAATCCGAACGCAAGGGTCCCGAAAACGCCACCCGTGCCGTCGTGTTCCTGCACGGCTATGGTGCCGACGGGGCCGATCTTCTGAGCCTCGCTGATGTACTGGGTCCGCATCTGCCGGGAACGGCCTTCTATGCCCCCGACGCCGCCGAGCGCAGCACGGTAAACCCGTTCGGGCGCCAGTGGTTTCCGATCCCGTGGATGGACGGCTCGACCGAGGAACAGGCCCGCGCCTCGATGGGTGAGGCCGTGCAGGATGTGAATGCATTTCTTGATACGGTTCTAAAGGCCGAAGGGATCGGCGCGGACCGTCTTGCGGTGATCGGTTTTTCGCAGGGAACCATGATGGCCCTGCATGTGGTGCCGCGCAGGTCGCAGCAGATTGCCTGCGTCATCGGATTTTCCGGCAGGCTTCTGGCCCCGGAACTTCTTTCCGCCGAGGCCAAGGTCAAACCGCCGGTTCTGCTTCTGCACGGAGATCAGGACCCGGTGGTGCCGTTCACCGATCTGGCCAAGGCCGCAGACGGGCTTGCGGCGGCGGGGTTCGGAGTCTCGACCCATGTCATGCGGGGAACGCCCCACGGCATCTCTCAGGATGGGCTTCAGGCGGCACTGGAATTTCTTCGGGAACATCTGCCGGAATAGAAGCGGATACGCCCGGTCGGACACCCCGACGCCGGAATTTCCGCCACCGCGAAAATCCGGAAGACTCAGCGCATTGCCCGTGATACATCGCGCGACAGGATAGGCGTCATTTTCCTGCATAGAACCGGTTCCGTGTCACATTGGCGTCACGAGCGGAGGATATTACTTCGACAACATTCAGGGGCTTGTCTGATCTTTACCCCGAGATATAGTCAGGCTCAGGCGATATGGTGAATGACCTGCAAAGCGGGGCTACGGATGCTCGACGACCACCAACACGCAGATTTCAGGACGCAGTTTGTGCGCGAACCCGTCGCGCTGCGTCATTTTCCGGCACTTGTTCTTAACGCGGATTATCGACCTCTCAGCTATTATCCGTTGTCGCTTTGGCCCTGGCAGGAAGCGATCAAGGCCGTGTTTCTGGATCGTGTGTCGATTATCGCCGAATATGATGAATTCGTTCACAGCCAGAGACAGGCTTTCCGAATACCGTCGGTCGTTGTCCTGAAAGATTATATCAAACCGCAGAAGCGCGTGGCATTCACGCGCTTCAATCTTTTTCTGAGGGACGGTTTCGAGTGTCAGTATTGCGGATCGAAAGGCGATCTGACCTTCGATCACGTCGTTCCACGGTCCCGTGGGGGCGTCACGAGCTGGGAAAACGTGGTCGCCGCCTGCTCACCCTGCAATCTGCGCAAGGCGAACCGCTCGCTGCGGCATTGCGGGCTGAATCTGCGTCGCCCGCCTCAGCAGCCAAGTTCCGAGGACATGCATAAAATGGGCCGCCGCTTTCCGCCGAACCATCTGCATGAAACCTGGATGGATTTCCTTTACTGGGATGCCGAGCTGGAAAGCTGAGCTTTACAGCCGGTGATCGTCGCGGGTGAAACGAAGGACCGCCGCCGCGATCAGAGCCGCCAGGGCCAGTCCGACAACCGGCACGCCATTCGCTAGGCTGAACCAAAGCGTTGCAGCAGCGGCAAGAACGACGGCAACGATCATCAGAAGAAATTGTGGCAGTGGCATCTCAAATCTCCCTTCGTCGTTAATATGGGCAACCGGCGGGAGAATGGGAAGAACCGCACCCCAAAACCTTGATTGGCTGGACAATGTTCTTATTTTGTTCTAGACAAATCACATGTTGCCGCCTCGCAATCCCGACGAAACGCTGAAAGCCCGTGGTGCGGATACGCGCCCGGCGAATCGATTCGACCGGCTGCACCCGGAGCGCGAACATGACGGCTGGGATCTGGTCGAGGAAACGCGGCTTCTGAGGACCGAGGTGACGGACGAATATCCGCGCAGCATCATCACCCGCAACCAGTCTCCGGATGTGCCCTTCGACCGCTCGATCAACCCCTATCGCGGATGCGAACATGGGTGCATCTATTGTTTCGCGCGTCCAAGCCATGCCTATTGGGGGCTGTCTCCGGGTCTGGATTTTGAAACCCGGATCACGGCAAAACCAACCGCCGCGAAGCTGCTTGAGGCAGAGCTGGCGCGGCCCGGCTATCGCGTCGCTCCGATTGCCTTCGGCACCAATACCGACCCGTATCAGCCTGTTGAGGCAAAGCGGCGCATCATGCCTGATCTCTGGCGCGTCCTTCTGGACTGGAATCACCCGGCCAGCCTTGTCACACGCGGCCAGACCGTGCTGAGAGACCTGCCCTTGCTGGCGGAAATGGCGAAGCGGCAACTTGTCCATGTGGGCGTGTCGATCACAACGCTTGACGCCACCCTCGCCCGCAATATGGAGCCACGCGCCCCGACTCCGGCCACCCGCCTCAGGATGATCCGCGAAATGGCGGCGGCAGGTATCCAGATCCGCGTCATGGTCGCCCCCGTCATCCCCGTCCTGACCGAGCCGGAAATAGAGCGCATCCTTGACGCCGCGCGAGAAGCCGGCGCGACGAATGCCAGCATGATTCCCCTGCGCCTGCCATATGAAGTCGCGCCGCTGTTCCGGGACTGGCTGGACCGTCATCACCCCGATGCGGCGCGGCATGTCATGAATCGGGTGAATGCGATGCGCGGCGGGCGCGATAACGATCCGCGCTTCGGCAGCCGGATGCGCGGCGAAGGGATCGAGGCGGAACTGATGATGAAACGCTTCCTTCTTGCGCGGAAACGGCTGGGATATGCCGAAACCACGCCGCCGCTGGATCGCTCACGCTTCGGGCCTCCACCCCGCAAAGGGGATCAGTTGACGCTGTTCTGAAGCCCGGCAATGCACCCGGCTCCTGCAACACATATCCCCGAAACCTCTGCCCTACCCTGCCAGCGGCCCCGGCCTGCGCTCTTCCGACAGCATCACATTCGCTTCGACCTGCCCAAGCCCCGGAAGGGTCATGATGCGGCGGCGCAGGATGCGTTCGAAATCGGCGATGTCACGGGCCACGATCCTCAGGCGATAATCAAACTGCCCCAGCACATGCTGTACAAGCTGCACCTCGGGGATGGCAGTCACGGCGCGTTCGAATTCCTCAAGACTGGTCCGCCCCTTCGTCGCCAGCCGAATGCCCAGAAACACCGTCACCCCGAAACCAAGCGCCGCATTGTCCAGCACCACATGCTGCCCCGAGATGATCCCTTCATCGCGAAGCCGCCTGATCCGCCGCCATGTCGCGGGCTGAGTCATGCCAAGGCTTCGCCCCAACTCGGCCGCGCCAAGCGTGGCGTCCCGCGACAAAAGCCTCAGGATCTTCAGATCTGTCGCGTCAGGCGTCACAGCGGCAACTCCGCACTGTTCTTGATGGTTGAAACCAGCATCAACGCATCGCTAGCCTCGACATGCGGCAGGGTCAGGATGCGTTCGCGATAGATTTCCTGCCAATGCGCCATGTCACGCGCAATCACCGACAGGCGGAAATCGACGCTGCCGAGAAAGGTCTGGATCTCGATCACCTCGGGCACCTCCCGCGCGGCGGCGGTGAATTCGTCGAAGGCGCGGGGGTTGGTTTTATCCAGCGTGAATCTCAGACTGACCTCAACCTCATAACCCAGCTTGCGCCAGTCGATCCGCGCTTCCTGCCCGGCAATGATCCCTGTTGCACGCATCTTCTCGATCCGCCGCCAGAGCGTAGCCGACGTCACCCCGGCACGTTCCGCCAGCAATGCCGGAGGCTGATCGGGATCGGCCAGAAGCTGGCGGAGAATGCGGCGATCCGTCGTATCGGGCATGATTTTTATTCTTCATTTTATTTATGGGCATGATTTTTTCATATTTTAGGATATTAATGCCAAAATTGCACAGATCTCCAGCGGAATTATTCGTATCACATGATCAGAAAAACCGAGAAGAAGGAGCGCCACGATGCGTGTTTACTACGACCGCGACTGCGATGTGAATCTGATCAAGGACAAGAAGATCGCCATTCTGGGCTATGGCTCGCAAGGCCATGCCCACGCGCTGAACCTGCGCGATTCGGGTGCCAAGAATGTCGCCGTGGCGCTGCGCGAGGGTTCTCCGTCGAAAGCCAAGGCCGAGGGCGAGGGGCTGCAGGTCATGGGCATCGAAGAGGCCGCCAAATGGTGCGACCTGATGATGTTCACCATGCCCGACGAATTGCAGGCAGAGACCTACAAAAAATACGTCCATGACAATCTGCGCGAAGGCGCGGCGATTGCATTTGCGCACGGTTTGAACGTGCATTTCGGCCTGATTGAGCCGAAAGACGGCGTCGATGTCATCATGATGGCCCCGAAAGGCCCCGGCCACACCGTGCGCGGCGAATATGTCAAAGGCGGCGGCGTGCCCTGTCTGGTCGCGGTTGATAACGATGCGACCGGCAAGGCAATGGATATCGCGCTGTCCTATTGCTCGGCCATTGGTGGCGGTCGTTCGGGCATTATCGAAACCAATTTCCGTCAGGAATGCGAAACCGACCTGTTCGGCGAGCAGGCCGTATTGTGCGGCGGTCTGGTCGAACTGATCCGCATGGGCTTCGAAACGCTGGTCGAGGCTGGCTATGAACCCGAAATGGCCTATTTCGAGTGCCTGCATGAGGTCAAGCTGATCGTCGACCTGATCTATGAGGGCGGGATTGCGAATATGAACTATTCGATCAGCAACACTGCCGAATATGGCGAATATGTCAGCGGCCCGCGCATCCTGCCTTACGAGGAAACCAAGCGCCGCATGAAAGAGGTTCTGACCGACATCCAGTCCGGCAAGTTCGTGCGCGACTTCATGCAGGAAAACGCGGTCGGTCAGCCGTCCTTCAAGGCCACCCGCCGCATCAACGACGAACACCAGATTGAGCAGGTCGGCGCGAAGCTGCGCGAGATGATGCCTTGGATTTCCAAGGGCAAGATGGTGGACAAAGAGCGGAACTGAGGTTTCGGTTTATGGAATGAGAAGGCCCGGGGCGCGATGTCCCGGGCTTTTTCAATCGCCGCAAATTTAGAAAGCCAGCCCTGCATCAAAACCAAGACAAAGAAGAGGGCAAAAACCGACAAGGGTTTTATTGGTTTTATTCTTTCTTTTCTAACTGGGCATCAAAATTGACTTGCGCCCTTTCGATGACGCTTTTGTTCTGCCTGGTCCAACCAACAAGCATGGCGACTTGAGCAGCGAACGAGCGACCAAGCTCCGACAATTCGTAAGTCACCTTGGGCGGTATCGTTTTCTCGACATGGCGAAGGACGTAGCCATCACGTTCCATTCTCCTCAAAGTCAACGTCATCATTCGCTGTGAAATTCCTTCCAACGCCCGCTCCAACTCTCTATAGCGTCGCGGCCCCACCGACAGTTCCGCCAGCGCCATGACGGTCCACCGCTCACCCAGACGATCCAGAATGAGACGGATTCCACAGTCGTCATGATCGTCGGAACCACACGGCTCAAGCGATGAGGAAGAGCGCACATCCGTGTTCGTTTCATACAAATTTGTGCCTCCTTACGCAGCATATTTAGTGAGACTAGATGGGTGGGACAGTAATTTCAAAAAGGAAACGACATGATCCTTGTGACCGGCGCTTCAGGCCAGCTCGCTTCCCAGATTGTGGTGCTTTCTAGGCAGCTCAACCTACCTGTTCTCACCGCAAGCCGATCGCCAGCAGCAGATCGCGTCATGGATTTCGATGACCCGACAACACTCGACTTCGACGGGATTGATGTCCTGTTTCTTACATCTGCAGGCTACGCAGAGGATGACGTTGTCATGCGTCGGCACGGTGCGGTACTGGAAGCCGCGCGAAAGCAAGGTGTCAGGCATGTGATCTACACGAGTCTCAGTGAAGCGAGTGATCACCTCGTCTTCGCTTTGGCACACCGCTGGACCGAACGCGAAATCAAAGCCAGCGGAATGAGTTGGACAATAATGCGCAACGGTCTCTATGCCGAACTGATCGGAGCGCTTGCAACACCTCAAGGCGGAAGGATCATTACACCTTTCGGACAAGGTCGAATTTCTGCGGTGGCACGACACGACTTAGCTCTTGCGGCAGTCAGAATACTCGCTAACCCTTCTTTACATGCCGGACGCAGCTACGAACTGGCTGGCTGCAAGGCTTTTTCTCTGCCTGAGCTAGCTGAGAGTATCGGCGCTTCGTATAGGCCAGGAACATTCGCAGATGAACGCTTACGTCTCGCGGGGTTGTCACTCTTGCCTTTCCAGCCCCCAATGCTGCTATCTATCTCGTCCACAGCCGCGGCCGGCTTTCTGGAGGCTGCCAGAACCGACTTGCTGGAACTTGTACCCGAACCGGCGGACGCCCTTGCAGTGGCAAGCAGCATAGCTCAAGCTTCTGGATAGATGATCGTATATCAGAAACATCTTTTCAGAAAAACCTGCCAACAGCGTTCAGCCCGTTAGGAAGCGCATCGCACTGCCGGACAAGTGCCTGCCCTCTGTTGCTGCAGAAAGGAAGCGCCCGGAGTTGTCATCCGGGCGGTTCCTGTTTCACTCCGCTGCCCCGACCTTATCCTGCGTCTTCGTGTCGAAATCCGACGCATCGTGACGCTCATGCAACTGCCCCGCCGCATCGCCGGAGGTGCGGTTGACCATCAGGCCGCGCTGCACGGCGGGACGCGCGGCGATTTCGTCATTCCAGCGGAGAACGTTCTTGTAGCTCTTGCCCTCAAGGAAGGTTACAGCCTCGCCATAGACGCCGCCGGTCGTCAGGCGGCCATACCACGGGAAGATCGCCATATCGGCGATGGAATATTCCTCACCCGCCATGAAGCGGTTATCGGCAAGATGCTGGTCCAGCACATCAAGCTGGCGCTTGGTTTCCATCGTATAGCGGTCGATGGCGTATTTGATCTTTTCCGGCGCATAATGGTAAAAATGCCCGAACCCGCCGCCCACGAAGGGGGCAGAGCCCATCTGCCAGAACAGCCAGTTCAGCGCCTCGGTCCGCGCGGAGGGACCTTCGGGCAGGAACTCATCGAATTTCTCGGCCAGATACAGCAGGATCGAGCCGGATTCGAAGACGCGCTGCGGCGGGTTGACGGAATGATCCATCATCGCCGGGATCTTCGAGTTCGGGTTCACGGAAACGAAGCCGCTGCCGAACTGGTCGCCCGCGCCGATATCGATCAGCCAGGCATCGTATTCCGCGCCTGCGTGACCCTTGGCCAGCAGCTCTTCCAGCATGATCGTGACCTTCTGCCCGTTGGGCGTGGCCAGCGAATAAAGCTGGATCGGGTGCTTGCCGACCGGGCTTTCCTTGTCATGGGTTGCGCCGGCGGTGGGCCGGTTGGTGCTGGCAAATTTGCCGCCATTGCCCGGTTCCCATTTCCAGACGTCCGGCGGGGTGTATTCGTCACTCATGGTCTATCCTGCGATGTCGTTAGCCTTGCCTCAAACTGAGCGCCCAGGCGGCAGGTTTCAACCTCAGCCGGAAAAAGAGACGCTGACAAGCCGCAGAAACTGGATTAGGCCCGGAGGCGGACCCCCGCGCCGTCAGCGGCCGTGCCACCCTTAACAAGTCGCGGATCAGATCATGACTGCTCGGAACAACCTCACCACAGCGCCCATAGCTGCGACGCTTCTGACCTTTGCGCTGCCGACACTGGCATCGTCGATGCTGCAATCGGCGAATGGGTCGCTGGCGACGGTCTGGGTGGGGCAGCTGATCGGGCCGAATGCGGTGGCCGCGACGACGAACG
This sequence comes from Paracoccus aerodenitrificans, assembly GCF_027913215.1. Taxonomy (GTDB): domain Bacteria; phylum Pseudomonadota; class Alphaproteobacteria; order Rhodobacterales; family Rhodobacteraceae; genus Paracoccus; species Paracoccus aerodenitrificans. The sequence continues at coordinate 524,668 of NZ_CP115784.1, read as the reverse complement.
GCAATCTGGTCATGTTCCTGATGACGGCATTCGTGTTCGGCTTCGGCATGGCCTCTACGATCCTTGTCGGGCAGTCCTTCGGGCGCGGAGATATCAACGCGGCAAGGCGCGTCGTCGGAACCGCTATCGGTACATTCGCGCCGGTCGCGCTGACCCTGGCCGTTCTGGGCTGGTTTCTTGCGCCCTCGGTACTGTCTCTGCTGGGGACGGATGCGGCCATCACATCGCTGGCGCGGGATTTTCTGAGGGTCACATTCCTTGCCCTGCCCGCGATTCTGATGATGACCATGCTGATGATGACGTTGCGTGGCAGCGGCGATGCGGTCACGCCGCTGATCTTCATGATCATTGCGGTGGTGCTGGACATAGTGCTGAACCCGGTCTTCATCCTTGGCCTCGGCCCCGCGCCAGAGATGGGAATCGGCGGCTCGGCCTTCGCGATGGCGATTTCCAATTATATCGCGCTTGGGGCGATGCTGTTTTATATCTATGCCCGCGATCTGCCCCTGCGGCTGCGGGGGGCAGAGCTGTCCTATCTGAAACCCGACCTGTCCATCCTCGCGCTGATGCTGCGCAAGGGGCTGCCGATGGGGATTCAGATGGTTGTGGTGTCCGGCTCCATGCTGGCGGTGATGCGTCTGGTGAACCGGCAGGGGGTGGACACGACGGCGGCGTTCGGGGCGACGCAGCAGCTCTGGACCTATGTGCAGATGCCGGCGATGGCGCTTGGGGCTGCGGTCAGTGCAATGGCGGCGCAGAATATCGGTGCGGGACGATGGGACCGGGTGGGCAGGATCACCCGGATCGGGATCATTTATAATATTATCCTGACCGGAGGGCTGGTCGCGCTTCTGGTCGCCGGGGACCGGTTGGCGATGCAGGTATTTCTTGGTTCGGACTCGCCCGCGGTGGAAATCGGGCGGCATATCGCGCTGCTGGCGACATGGGGGTTCATTCCCTTCGGCGTGACGATGGTGCTGTTCGCCACGATCCGCGCGAATGGTCAGGTGATCTGGCCGCTGATGATCCTGTTCATCTCGATGTTCCCGGTGCGGCTTGGCTTTGCCTACGGATTGCAGGGCATGCTTGGCGCGGATGCGATCTGGCTGAGTTTTCCGGCGGGCATGGTCGCCACGCTGATCATGGCGGTGCTGCTGTATCGCTTCGGGAACTGGCGGCAGGCGAACGATATGCAGGTCGAGGCCGCACCGCCGCCCGAGGCACAGCCCTCAGCCGCCGCATTCTACACCGAGGCAGGGCCGCCCGGCACACCGACCGGCGGGCGCTGCCTGCATCATGATGAGCCTGCGCGAGGCTGAGCCTATTGCTCTACCACGTCCAGAACGCCCGGCACCACGCGATATCGCTGCCGTGCGCTGGGGCCGACAGGGGCGCGGTCCGTAACCTCGATATCATAGACCTCATCGCCCTCATGGATGCGCAGGATCAGCTTTCCGCGCCTGCCGCGATCCTCATCCAGACCGACCAGAGTATCCTGCAACACCGGAAAATCGACGCTTTCGCCGATCTGAAGCACAAGCTCTGCCGGGCCGACATTGGCAATCGCCTGTTCCAGCGGGACGACGGAACGCGCCAGCATCTTGACCTCATCGCCCTGCGGCTCGACCTGCACCTGCATGACGACATTGCTGCCGGGTTCCAGATGTTCCCGGCTGGCTTCCAGCACGTCGGAGAACACCACGGCCTCATATAGCCCGGTCGGATCAGACGCCCCGATAAAGGCAAAACGATTGCCCTTGGCGGATTTCTTTTCCTGCCGTGAGGACACCGTGCCCGCGATATAGGTCACCAGCGGCCCCGCCGCGGCGGCTGCGCGGATTTCGGCAAGTGTGTTGACCTCGATCCGGCGCAGCGCGGGCAGATAATCGTCGATGGGATGGCCCGACAGATAGAACCCGATCGCCTGATGCTCCTGCCCCAGCCTTTCGGATGGCAGCCAGATCTGCGCCAGAACCGGGCGCGGCGGCGGCAGATCCTCGCCCCCGCCAAACAGGGATGACTGGTTCGACGCCGCCTGATCGTGGCTGGCCCCGGAAAACGCCACCAGCCCGTCAAGCGAGGCCATGACCCGAGCGCGATTATCGTCCAGCAGATCAAACGCCCCTGCCCGCGCCATCATCTCAAGCGCCCGCTTGCCGACGCGGCGCAGATCGACGCGGCGGGCGAAATCGACCATATCGGCGAAGGGCTGATCGCCGCGCACGGTCTCAATGGCCCGCATCGCCTCAACCCCGACGCCTTTCAGCGCACCGAGCGCGTAATGGATGCGCCCCTCCTTGACCGTGAAGGTCGCGCCCGAGCGGTTGACGCAGGGCGGCACGACCTCGATTTCCATGCGGTCGAGTTCGCGTTTATAGACGCTCAGCTTCTCGGTCAGGTGGATATCGCAATTCATGACGCCTGCCATGAACTCGACCGGGTGGTTCGCCTTCAGCCATGCGGTCTGATAGGACACGACGGCATAAGCCGCCGCGTGGGATTTGTTGAAGCCGTAATTCGCGAATTTTTCCAGCAGGTCAAAGACTTCGCCTGCCTTCTTCTCATCCACGCCATTTTCAACGCTGCCCTTGATGAATTTCGGGCGTTCCTTCGCCATTTCCTCGGCGATTTTCTTGCCCATCGCGCGGCGCAGCAGGTCGGCGCCGCCAAGGCTGTAACCCGCCATGACCTGCGCGATCTGCATCACCTGTTCCTGATAGACGATGATGCCCTGCGTTTCCTCAAGGATATGGTCGATGGATGGATGCAGCGGTTCCAGATCGCGCTGCCCGTTCTTGACCTCGCAATAGGTCGGGATGTTCTCCATCGGGCCGGGACGATACAGCGCCACAAGTGCCACGATATCCTCGATACAGGTCGGCTTCATGCGCCGCAGCGCGTCCATCATGCCCGAGCTTTCCACCTGGAACACGGCCACGGTGCGCGCTGAAGCGAACAGCTCATAGCTGGCCTTGTCATCCAGCGGGATGGCGTTGATCTGGTTTTCCGCGCCCTCGGGCGGGTCGTAAAGCTTGCGTCCATCGGCGGCGATATGCAGGGGCCGCCCGCCGCCATTGATCAGATCCACCGCGTTCTGGATGACCGTCAGGGTTTTCAGACCCAGAAAGTCGAACTTCACCAACCCGGCCTGTTCGACCCATTTCATATTGAATTGCGTCGCGGGCATTTCCGAGGCCGGATCACGATACAGCGGCACAAGCTGATCCAGAGGACGGTCGCCGATCACCACCCCCGCAGCATGGGTCGAGGCGTTGCGGTACAGCCCTTCCACCTTGGCGGCATAGTCCAGAAGCCGCGCGACGACCTCTTCCTTGTCGCGGATCTCGCGCAGGCGGGGTTCCTCGGCGATGGCCTTGGTGACGCTGACCGGCTTCACGCCTTCGACCGGGATCATCTTCGACAGCCGGTCCACCTGACCGAAGGGCAGTTGCAGCACCCGGCCCACATCGCGCACAGCGGCCTTGGACAGCAGCGCACCGAAAGTAATGATCTGGCCGACTTTTTCAGCGCCGTATTTATCCTGCACATAGCGGATCACCTCTTCCCGGCGATCCATGCAGAAATCGATGTCGAAGTCGGGCATGCTGACCCGTTCCGGGTTCAGGAACCGCTCGAACAGCAGGGAATAGCGCAGCGGGTCCAGATCGGTGATCGTCAGAGCATAGGCCACCAAAGACCCCGCGCCGGACCCCCTGCCCGGTCCGACCGGAATATCGTGATCCTTGGCCCATTTGATGAAATCGGCAACGATCAGGAAATAGCCGGGGAAACCCATCTGCTCGATAATGCCAAGTTCGAAATCCAGCCGCTTGTGGTAATCCTCGACGCTGACGGCGTGGGGGATGACCTTCAGCCGCTCTTCAAGCCCCTGCTTGGCCTGACGGCGCAATTCCTCAACCTCGTCATCGGCGAAGCGAGGCAGGATCGGCTTATGGCGGCTGACGGCAAAAGCGCAGCGGCGGGCGATTTCGACGGTGTTGTCGACGGCCTCGGGAAGATCGGCGAACAGAAGCGCCATTTCCTCGGGCGATTTGAAATCATGGTTCGGGGTCAGGCGGCGGCGGGGCTGGGACTGATCCACATAGGCACGTTCCGAAATGCAGATCAGCGCGTCATGCGCCTCATACATCTCGGGTTTGGGGAAATAGACATCATTCGTCGCCACCAGAGGCAGTTCCAGCATATAGGCCAGCCGGATGAAACTGTCCTCGGTCGCCGCCTCGGTCGCCATGATCCGGCCGGATTCGTCCTTGTGGCGGGTCAGCTCGACATAAAGCCTATCGCCGAAAGCGTCTTTCAGACGGCGCAGCAGCGCCTCTACCCCCGCCGCATGGCCCGCCTGAAGCAGTCTGCCCACCGCACCGTCAGCCCCGCCGGTCAGCAGGATCAGCCCTTCTGAACGCGAGGTCAGATCCTCCTCGGTGATATGCCACGGATCGCCGCCCTGCCGCAGATACATCGCCGAGGACAGCGCCATCAGGTTCAGCCAGCCCTGCCGGTTCTGCGCAAGCGCGACGACGGGTCCATAAACATCCCCTACAAGCAGCGTCCACTGGCAGCCGATAATCGGCTGGATCCCCGAATCCATCGCCTTCACGCTGAACTCCAGCCCGGCGAACATGGCGTTCGTATCGGTCAGCGCCACTGCGGGCATTCCCGCTGCCTTCGTCAGTTCAACAAGCTTCTTGACCGGAACCGCCCCTTCCAGAAGCGAGTGCTCGGAATGCGTACGGAGATGAATGAATCGCGGCTGACTTTCTGGCATGACGCGAAGCTATGGCCTGATGCCGGAAAGCGCAATTCCCGGAGGCGTGAGAATCCGCAGCAAGGGGCGTCATGAGGGGCAGTAACCGGGCCGGGCGGCAGGTCAGCCGGAAACCACGGCTTTTTGTCTGTCGGGGCGACCGGGACCACCCTTTGGCAGCAAGACCGGCAGCGGACGTAACATGCGTGCTTTCCCTGTGTCCGTGCATTGCGGCAACATTTCTCTCATGTTTCTACGATTATGCTGTGCGACAAAAAGACTGAGAAGATTGTGATTTCAAAAGCTGCCGTTCGTGACCGTCATAGCTGAGCCTGCTTCGTGTTCCATTGCCTTCGCTCAAACGGTGAGGGAAATTGTTGGAGTGCTTCCAAAACCATCTTCTCCCTCTATGGTGACGGGCAGGTGAACCTTCATCCCGCCGAAGGTTGCCCACAATTCTTTCACCCAAACCATGGCGATATCCACGATGGCGTCGTTCACACTGAAAGGTTGATCAAACGGATCGAATAGGGGGACATCAGGCGTGATTGCCCCGTTAACAACCCGCACATCAAAAAGATATCGAAAGTCGCCGATGGCCTTATTGAGAACAAATAGGTCAGGTCCATCGAGATGTACCACGACAGAAAACATCCCCTCTGCGTCTTGAGGCACGTGGACCATGATCCGAACACTGCGTGTTTTCTCTGGTAGACAGCGGTTTATCGACTGCAACATGGATAGAGCAGTGCTTGTATGGGCACGAAGAATCGCGAGCAAAACCCGCTTGTATTCATCAACTTCATTAATCACGGACGTTTCCTTAAAACACGATTAAACCAATTTCGCAGCAAGACCAACCTACAGCAATGTCCCGCAAATCTGCCAACACATGCTGTTTCCCCAGCTTCTGCCATTGAACACGGTTTACCTAATCAAACGGAACGGACTGGTATTCAGCCACCCTCCTAACCCTTTGATGCCCAATCAGCACAAAGAAATTACCATCCGGCAACTTACCGCAACGCGGCGCATCACATACGGACAATCATCCGGATTGCGACGTTGATTAATTCGGTCTTTCCGCTAGTCTCCCGCGCACGGCTTCGTATCCGCGCATCGCGCGGCCGGCAGATGCCCGGAGAGGCTGGACTGATTGACTGGTCAATCGACAATATTCGAGGAGACGACATGACCCGCTTCGCCGCTTTGCTGCTGACTTCAGCATTCGCCCTGCCCGCCTTCGCGCAGGAACCGGAATCCTGCCAGCAGGTCAGTTTCTCGGATGTGGGCTGGACCGATATCACCGCAACCACGGCTGTTGCGACGACGATCCTTGATGCGCTCGGCTATGAGACCGAGATCAGGGTTCTCTCGCTGCCGGTCACATTTACGGCCATGTCCACCAATGATGTCGATGTCTTCCTCGGTCTGTGGATGCCGACAATGGAAGCCGATATCGCCCCCTATCGCGAAGCCGGCACGATCGAGATGATACGCGTCAATCTGACCGGCGCGAAATATACGCTGGCCACCAACAAGGCAGGGGCGGATTTGGGCATCACGGATTTCTCTGCCATTGCCGAACATCAGGGTGAGCTGGACGGAAAGATCTACGGGATCGAGCCGGGCAATGACGGCAACCGCCTGCTGATCGAAATGGTGGCCGAAAACCAGTTCGGTCTGGGCACGTTCGAGGTGGTGGAATCCTCGGAGCAGGGCATGCTGGCGCAGGTCGCCCGCGAAACCGGCAGCGGCAATCCGATCGTCTTCCTCGGCTGGGAACCGCATCCGATGAACAGCCAGTTCGAGCTGACCTATCTGGAAGGTGGCGATGACGTGTTCGGCCCCAACCTGGGCGGCGCAGAGGTCCGCACGACCACGCGCGCAGGCTTTGTCGCGGACTGCCCGAATGTCGGAAAATTCCTGCAAAATCTCGAATTCTCGCTTGAGATGGAAAACGAGATCATGGGCGCAATCCTGAATGACGGGGAAAGGCCCGAGGATGCGGCGACTTCCTGGCTGAAGGAAAACCCTGACGCGGCCAGCATCTGGCTGGAGGGCGTGACGGCGCAGGACGGTCGCGACGCGGTCGAGGTGCTGACTGCGGCGCTGGAAGGCTGAGCCTCTTTTGGAACGACTGACAGAGCTGGTCATCGAACGGAAGATCCCTGTCGGCGATGCCGCCGAATGGATCTTCGACTGGCTGACCACCCATGCCCGCGCGGTGTTCGACCTGCTTGCCACGGTCCTGCAATCCATGATCGACGCGATCATGTTCGCACTGACCGAGCCGCATCCCTTCGCCCTCATCGCGGTGTTCATGCTGCTTGCCTATGCGCTGCAGCGCCGGGTTCTGGTTTCGGCAGGGATCGGGCTGGGATTCCTGTTCATCCTCAATCAGGATTACTGGGATGAGACGATGCAGTCTCTGACGCTGGTGCTGGCATCCTGCGTGGTCTGCATGGGCGTGGGTGTCCCGGTCGGCATCGGCCTCGCCCACCGGCCAAGGCTGTATGCATGGGTCAGACCGCTTCTCGACCTGATGCAGACCCTGCCGACTTTCGTCTATCTGATCCCGGCCATCGTGTTTTTCGGAATCGGCATGGTGCCAGGGCTGATCGCGACGGTGATCTTCGTTCTGCCCGCGCCGATCCGGCTGACCCAGCTTGGGATTTCCTCGACGCCCGCCGCCCTGCGTGAGGCCGGAACCGCATTCGGTGCAACCGGGCGCCAGCTTCTCTGGAAGGTCGAGATCCCAAGCGCCCTGCCGCAGATCATGGCCGGCCTGAACCAGACGATCATGCTGTCCCTCTCGATGGTCGTGATCGCCGCCCTTGTCGGAGCGTCGGGGCTTGGCGTGCCAGTGGTGCGGGCGCTGAACAGCGTCAATACCTCGCTTGGCTTCGAATCCGGTCTGGTCATCGTCGTGGTCGCCATCATGCTGGACCGGCTTCTGCGCTTCCGGAGAAAATCGTGACGGCAATTGAATTCGACGCGTGCTCTTTCGTGTTTGGCGATGCGCCCCGTCAGGCGCTGAGCCTTGCCGATGAGGGGCTGGACCGCAGCGCCATTGAGGAAGCTACCGGCGACGTGCTCGGCGTCCATGATGCGACCCTGACGGTCGAGGACGGAGAGATCGTAGTCCTGATGGGGCTGTCAGGGTCGGGGAAATCCTCGCTGCTGCGTGCGGTGAACGGGCTTAACCCTGTGATCCGCGGGGATGTGCGGGTCCGCATGGGCGATCGGATGATTTCTGTGCGCGATGCCGACAAAGCCACCTTGCGGCAGTTGCGGCTGAACCATGTCTCGATGGTGTTTCAGCAATTCGGCCTTCTGCCGTGGCGCAGCGTCGCGGATAATGTCGGGCTTGGACTGGAACTTGCCGGAATGCCGAAAGCGCAGCGGCGATTACGCGTCACGGATCAGCTTGCCACGGTCGGCCTTGGTGACTGGGCGGACCGCCCGGTCGGAGAGTTGTCCGGCGGCATGCAGCAGCGCGTCGGTCTGGCCCGCGCCTTCGCGACCGAGGCCCCGATCCTGCTCATGGATGAGCCTTTCAGTGCGCTCGACCCCCTGATCCGCACCCGCCTGCAGGATGAGCTTCTGGAACTTCAGGCCAGAACCCGCCGCAGCATCCTGTTCGTCAGTCACGACCTCGATGAGGCGTTCAAACTGGGCAACCGCATCGCATTGATGGAGGGCGGCAGGATCGTGCAGACCGGCACACCCCGCGAAATCATCGCCTCCCCGGCAAGCGCGTATGTGGCTGATTTCGTCGCCCATATGAACCCGCTGGACGTGCTGACCGCCGAGGATCTGGCGGTTGAGGGCAGCGCCGAGGGACCACCAATCCCGCCCTCAATGCCCCTGCGCGAGCTGCTTGCCGCATTGTCCGACGCCGAATCGCGCCCCCTTGAAGGTGGCGGCGTCGTTCACCGGCGTGATGTTCTCGCACGGCTTTCGGGCCGCTGATACAGCCCCATATACTATTCGGAATTCCGCTGACTGTCCTCACTGGCGCGGAGTCTCGCTTCGCGCCAGGTAATATAGCTGATCGCCGCAATCATGATCCCGCCGCCGAGCATGACCATCGGGTCAAACGGCTCGGCGAACAGGGCCATGCCCAGCAAACCGGCCCAGATCAATTGCAGAAAAGTGACTGGCTGGGTCACGGCCATCGGCGCGACAGCAAAAGCGCGGGTCATCGTATAATGGCCAGCCGTGGCAAAGACCGCGACAAGCGCCAGACCAAGAAGCTGGCCGGGATCGGGCGTGACCCAGCCGATCAGGGCAAGGGGAAAAAGCCCTATCGGCACCGTGACGGACAACATCGCCACGACGATCTCGGCAGGGACGCGCTGCGCCACCCTGCGGGCGACCAGATATGACAGCCCGAACAGCACTGCCGCTGAAATCTGAGCCAGATGCCCCAGCTCCAGCACTCTCATCCCCGGCCTCAACACAACAAGCGCCCCGCCCAGAGCGACCAGAATCGCCATGCCGCGACGCCATGACAGCGCCTCTCCCAGCAGGATCGCCGCGCCGAGCGTCGCGATGATCGGATTGAGAAAGCCGATTGCGGTCACCTCGGCGATGGGGATCTGCGTCATCGCATAGAACCACAGGATGACGGCAAGGGTATGGAGCGCTCCGCGAAGGATGAACGGCCCGTACAGATCTTTCGGAATGCCTTGTCGGGCGATCTTCACAAGGATCGGCGCAAGAAGCACCAGCCCGAACAGGAAGCGGATAAAAGCCGATTGGGCCGGAGGAAGACCCTGCCCGAAATATTTGACCAATCCGTTAACGGCAACAAAACACAGCCCCGTCACGACCATCCAGAAAACCCCGGCAAGGTCGTTGCGTATTGTCTCGGTCACGTCGTCAACCTTTGATCAGCCTGACAGCGATAGACCACATAATCGCGGCGATGCCCAGATCCAGTACCTGCCAGGCGCGGGGACGGGCGAAGACCGGGGCCAGAAGCCGCGCCCCATAGCCAAGGGCGAAGAAGAAAAGGAACGATCCGGTCACGGCACCGGCGGCAAAGGCGGTCTTGTCGGTGAAATCGGCCGAAACGGCACCCAGAAGCACCACCGTATCCAGATAAACATGCGGATTCGCCCAGGTCATTGCCGCCACTGTCGCCATTGTCGGCCAGAAAAGCTGAGCCTGTCCGCTGGCGCGCAAGGCATCTCCACCGCGAAAAGCCGAGAGAGCCGCGCGAAGTCCATAAACCAACAGAAAAACCGCGCCGCCCCAACGCATGACCTCGGTGAACCACGGAGCCATACGCGACAGCAGCCCCGCCCCGAAAACGCCGACCGAGACGAGGATGGCGTCCGAGACAGCGCAGAACAGGCACACCGCAAATACATGGCTGCGCAGCAGACCCTGCCGCAGAACGAGGGCGTTCTGCGCTCCGATTGCCACGATCAGCGAAAGACCCGTTCCAAGACCGGCAAGATAGCTGTGCATCCGTTTCCTCATATTTCTCTGGCATTGTTCTTGTCTGCCGCCGGGAAATAATGAAAATTGATAATACTTCTAGCAGATAAATTTTGTTTATGATCGACTATCCCGCCCTTGCCGCTTTGGCAGAGATCATCCGCCGCGGTTCCTTCGACGCCGCAGCCAGTGCTCTGGGCGTGACCCAGCCTGCGATATCCCAGCGGATCAAGACGCTGGAAAGCCGGACGGGTCAGGTTCTGCTGGACCGGGGGCCTCCGGTCTCGGCGACGCAGGCCGGGCTGAGGCTGGTCGCGCATTTCGATCAGGTGCGGCTGCTTGAACAGGCGGTCAGAACGGATCTTGTCAGCGCCGCCGATCCGGCGACGATCCGGATTGCGGTGAATGCGGACAGCCTCGCAAGCTGGGCCATTGAGGCGCTGCCGCAAGCGCCCGGATTGTTGGATCTGGTGATTGACGATCAGGAACATGCCGAAACATGGTTGCGCTCGGGGCTGGTCAGCGCGGCGATCACGTCGCAGCGCGGTCCTGTTGCCGGGTGCGACAGCCATGCGCTTGGGGCGATGCGCTATATCGCCTGTGCCACGCCAGACTTCATGGCCCGGCATTTCCCAAACGGCGTCACGGCTGACGCGCTTGGCCGCGCCCCGGCGGTGACCTTCAACAGCAAGGACGGGCTGCAATCCGGCTGGGTGCGCAGCCGGATCGGCAGGCCGGTCGTCTTTCCCACCCATCTGATCCCCGCGACCGAGCCATTCGCACAGGCGGTCAGGCTGGGCATGGGGTGGGGCATGAACCCGGATCTGCTGATCAGGGACGATCTAAGGAGCGGCAGGCTGATGCCTCTGCTGCCGGATGCAGAGCTTCTGGTGCCGCTTTACTGGCAGGTCACGCGGATCATGGCCCCTGCGCTACTGCCGCTGACCCGCGCGATCAGACGATCAGCACAGGCGACACTGGTGCAGCCCTGATCAAAGCTGGCTGGCGACCTCATCCGAGAGATCGAAATTGCCGGTAACGTTCTGCACGTCATCGTCATCTTCCAGCGTCTCGATCAGCTTCATCAGCTTCTGCGCGGTCTCCATATCGGTGACCTCGGTGGGGGCCTGAGGCTTCCAGATCAGCTTGGCGGTTTCGGATTCGCCCAGACTGGCCTCCAGAGCGGTGGACACATCGTTCAGATCGGTATCGGCGCAATAGATCCAGTGTCCGTCCTCATCGGATTCGACATCGTCGGCACCGGCCTCAATCGCGGCCATCATGACGGAATCGGCGTCGCCCGCATCCACCGGATACTTGATCTCGCCCACACGGTCGAACATGAAGCTGACACTGCCGGTCTGCCCCAGATCGCCGCCATTCTTGGTGAAGGTCGAACGCACATTCGAGGCGGTGCGGTTGCGGTTATCCGTCATAGCCTCGACAATGATCGCGATGCCGTTGGGGCCATAGCCCTCATAGCGGATCTCATCATAGCTTTCCGCATCGCCGCCCTGCGATTTCTTGATCGCGCGGTCGATGACATCCTTCGGCACCGAGTTCGACTTCGCCTCTTTCACCGCCAGACGCAGACGGGGATTCTTCTCAGGATCGGGATCGCCCATTTTCGCCGCGACGGTGATTTCCTTCGAAAGCTTGGAAAACAGTTTCGAGCGGATAGCGTCCTGACGACCCTTGCGGTGCTGGATATTCGCCCATTTTGAGTGGCCTGCCATGATCGGTGATCCTTCGAATTCAGCATTGATCGGATTTCGGGCGCTTTTAATCCAGCGGGCACCCGATCTGCAAGGGACAGTGCGCAATCCGCGAATTGCAGATCCGCATCCAGCCGCTATGCTCGATAAGATTTATGACATTTCAGGCGCGCGAATGACCTTTCCACAGATTGCGCTCTTCTCGATTTTCGGCGCGGTGATGATCCTTATGTTCATCGGCAAATGGCGACATGATCTTGTCGCCTTTGCCGGATTGATGGCGGGTGTCCTGCTTGGCGTCGTGCCGGGAGATCAGGCCTTCAGCGGGTTCGGCCACCCCGCCACGATGGTGGTGGCGCTGATCCTGATCGTCACGGCAGGGCTGATGCGCTCGGGCGCGGTCGCGATGCTGGCCCGGTATCTGGTCCGGGAAGGCAGGCCTTTGCCCGCCCATATCGCCGTGATGTCCGCGATTGGCGGGTTTCTGTCGGGTTTCATGAACAATATCGCCGCCCTCGCGATCCTGATGCCGATAGATATGCAGGTTGCCCGCAAGGCCGGGCGCAGCGCCGCGCTGACCCTGATGCCGATTGCTTTCGCGACCATCCTCGGCGGCATGCTGACACTGATCGGAACGCCGCCGAACCTGATCGTTTCGGGCTTCCGTCAGGACGTGTTGGGTGAGCCTTACCGCATGTTCTCATTCCTGCCGGTCGGTGCAGCCGTCGCCACTGCCGGGATCGCCTTCATCGCGCTGATCGGCTGGCGGCTGATCCCCGTGCGCCGGGACGATGAGGAAAGCCCGGACAGCAGATACCGTACAAGACGCTATCAGACGCAGCTTGTCGTGACCGAGGAAACCAGACAATCCGAGGGTGAGACCCTTGCCGAATGGCAGGAAACCGCGAAATCCGCCGGAGCGAGCCTTGTCCGCGTCTCCCATCATCATCACCCGGTCGAGGGCGAGCCCGATCAGATCACCATCTCGCCCGGCGATGTCCTGACCATTCGCGCCGAGCCCGAGACGCTTGACGAGTTCCGCTCGGCCCGCAAGCTCAGCTATCCTGACGGTCGCGCCGAACCCCGACCGCGCCCCCGGCGTGAGGAGCATGAGAGCCTTGTCGAATGCCTCGTCCCGATTGGCTCGGATATTGTCGGGCGGACAGCGCGAAGCGCGGGGCTGGTCAATCGTCACGACTCGGTTCTGATGGGGCTGCGCCGCCGCGGGCGCATCATCACTGGCAAGCTTCAGGGCGAACCGATTGAGGCGGGCGATCTGCTGTTGCTGCTTGTCCCCGAGGGCAATCTTGAAAACCTTGCGGGTCGGCTGGGGATCCTGCCGCTGGAGGGTACCGGCCATTCGGTCATCCGCGAAAGGCAGATGCTGCTGACGCTCGGGCTGTTTGTCGGGGCAGTGCTGCTGACCAGCTTCGGGCTGATCACCATGCCGATAGCGCTTGGCTGCGTGGTGGTGGCCTATGTGCTGTTCGGGGTGCTCTCGATCACCGAGATATACGATTATATCGACTGGTCCGTCGTGGTTCTTCTGGGGGCGATGATCCCTCTGGGTCTGGCGCTGGATTCGACCGGAGGATCGGCGCTGATTGCAGGCGGGCTGGCGCGGATGACGGAGGGCTTTCCGGCATGGGTGGCGCTGTCCTTGCTGATGGTCACGACCATGTTCATGTCGGATATCCTGAACAATAATGCCACGACAATCATCGCCGCGCCCGTCGGCATAAGGCTGGCCGAGCAGCTTGGCGTCAACCCGGACGCGTTTCTGATGGGCGTCGCCGTGTCGGCGGCCTGCGCATTTCTGACCCCTATCGGCCATCAGAACAACACGCTGATCATGGGGCCGGGCGATTATCGCTTCGGGGATTACTGGCGCATGGGATTGCCGCTTGAGATCATCGTCATGCTGGTTTCGGTCCCGGTGCTGCTGATCGTCTGGCCGCTGTAGAAGCACACCAACCGCAGCTTACACAGTGCCGGGAAGGCCGCCTCAGTCGAAATTCGTGGCTTTCATATAGTCCGGATCGCGCGAATGCGGGGTCTTGAAAAGGGTCTCGCGCCCATCCGCTGTGGTGATGGTCACATCCGCATAAGGCTCGGTATAGCGGTTGCCGAAATAATCCGGCGCGATGAAGCTGATCTCATATCGTGCATTGACCGGACAGCTCGGAAAATCGCCGATCAACCGTTTCGAGACCTCCTCGACATGGCATTGCTCTCCGTTGCTGAAAATCACGGTCAGACGGTCGCTCAGCAAGATGACATCATCGGGATTGGCCCGGTCATCCGGGATCGCACAGGCCGCAAGCGACGCAGTCGCGGCAGCGATCATGATCGGCTTAACACGCATGGTTCTCGCCCCCTTATAATGGCCAGAAAATGGGAATAACCAGCGACGCCGTCAACGCCATCAGCAGATTCAGCGGCAGGCCGACCCGGATGAAATCGCTGAAACGATACCCGCCGGGACCATAGACCAGCGTATTCGTCTGATATCCGATCGGGGTTGCGAAACTGGCCGAGGCGCCCATCATGACCGCGATAATCAGCGGCCTCGGATCGACATCCAGAGACAGACCCAGACTGATCGCAACCGGCGTCACGATCACCGCGACGGCATTATTCGTCACCGTCTCGGTCAGCGTCGTCGCCAGCAGATAGACAGCCAGCACCAGCCCCCAATGCGGCAGCGTCGCCAGCGTCGGAGACACCCATGACACGATCATCTCGACCGCGCCGGAGTTATCCAGCCCGGCCCCCACCGCAAGCATCGCGAAGATCAGCGCCAGCAACCGGCCATCGACAAAGCTCAGCGCCTCATCCGCGTCGATACAGCGCGTTCCCAGCACGATTGCCACGCCGCAAAACGCCAAAAGCAGGATCGGCGCAATATCGAAAGCCGACAGAATGACAACCCCGGCCAGAACCGCCACCACAATAGGCGCATGTTTCCGGCGGAACGCACGATCCGAGGGCGCGGTGACCTCGACCATCTCCATATCGGCGGCGAGACGCTGAATATCCGCCGGAGCGCCCTCCAGAAGCAGCGTATCGCCGACACGCACCACCAGATCGTCAAGCTGCCGCCCGATATTCTGGTTCTTGCGATGCGCCGCCAGCACATAGACCCCATAGCGCCGCCGCAGACGCATCGACCCAAGCGAGCGCCCGACCATGTGGCAACCCGGCGTGATCAGCACCTCGACCGTCGAGGTCTGCACCGAGCTGAGCTTATCGACCATGCGCAGATCCTTGTTGCCCTGAAGGCCGAGAACCTCGGACATGGGCGTGCGCAGAACCACGCGGTCCCCGGGCTCCAGCGTCACCGCCGCCAGATCCCGCCGCAGCGAGGCATCTCCGCGCAGCACGTCGATCACGCGGGCATTCTCACGGTTGAAAATATCGATATCTTCCAGCTTGCGATCAACCAGCGAGCTTCCCTCGGGGATCGCAACTTCGGTGAAGAATTTCATCTTGGAACGGCTCGACACAAGCGACGACATCGAGCTGCGCTCGGGCAGCAGCCGAGGCGCGACGAACAGAAGATATGTCAGCCCGACAGCAGCCATCGCCAAACCGACCGGGGTGATTTCGAAAATGCCGAACGCAGGCTGCCCCGCCTGCCGGGCGACACCATCGACCAGCAGGTTGGTCGAGGTCCCGATCATCGTCACCGTCCCGCCAAGGATCGACAGATAGGACAGCGGCATCAGCAGCTTCGACGGCGCTTTTTCAAGCTCTCGTGCAAGCTGGATGAAGATCGGCATCATCACCACGACCAGAGGGGTGTTATTCACGAAAGCCGACATCGCCAGAACCGTCACCGACAGCCCGGCCAGCGTCAGAAACGGATGCTGTTTCGCATGACGCGCCGCATGCTGCCCGATCCAGTCAAGCGCCCCGGTCCTGACCAGCCCTCCGACAATGATGAACATGAACGCAATGGTCCACGGAGCCGGATTCGCCAGCACCTCCGTCACCTTCCCGGCGGGCAGGATGCCAAGCGACAGCAAGACGACAGCACCCAGAATGGCCGTTACCTCGGGAGGATAGGTTTCCCGGACAAACAATGTCAGCATGCCAACGATAATCAGGATCGTCGCAATGGCAGAGGCGTTTCCGGTCAATTCGAAGCCGAACATGGCATCCCCAAGCTCACGACCGGCAACGGCCAGCCAATCGGCGCATCTTTGTCGTATAGGGGCAGGCTGCGCAAGGGACCTGCAGCAACGTCACGCCCCGGCAGGCATCGCAGGCGAAAGTCGGCCTCCATGCCGGATCGGCCAGACATGCTGCGCCAGACCGGTGCGGTCATCGGTCTCGACCAGAACGCCGCACAACGTGGCGTCCTGCTGTGCGGGAGAGAACCGCTCGCGGCTCATCCCGGTCACGAAACGGCGCAGCGGCTCGGTTTTTTCCATCCCGATGACGCTGTCATAATCTCCGCACATCCCGGCATCGGTCAGATAGGCCGTTCCCCGGTTCAGGATCTGCGCATCTCCGGTCGGAACATGGGTATGCGTTCCGACGACAAGGCTTGCACGCCCATCACAAAAATGCCCGGCCGCCATTTTTTCCGAGGTCGCCTCGGCATGAAAATCGACCAGAGCCGCCTGAACACTCGCCATCGCCCCCATCGGATGTGCCCTCAGCACCGCATCCAGCGCTGAAAACGGGTCGTCGAACGCCCGTTTCATGAAAACATTGCCCAATACCTGAGCAACCATGACCCTGCGCCCCCTGGATGCCTCGAAAACCCCTGCGCCACGGCCCGGCGCGTCCTTTGCGAAATTCATCGGACGCAGCACGCGAGGCTCTTTTTCGATAAAACTCAACATATCCCGCTGATCGAAGGCGTGGTCGCCAAGCGTGACAACATCGGCCCCGGCCTCAAGCAGAAGCTGGGCATGTCCTCCGGTCAGGCCCATGCCGCCGGATGCGTTCTCACCGTTCACAACGCAGAAATCCGCCCGCAAAACCTGCCTCAACTCCGGCAATTGCCCGGCAATCGCGGCCCTGCCGGCCCGGCCCATCACATCACCAAGGAATAGAATTCGCATCGGAAGCCCCTTTTCGGATTTGTCCAGTTACGCGCTTGCCGCGACCAGAGTCCACCTTCGCAATGCCCATCCCGTTTACCACGTCCCGCAGAAGGCCTTGAAGATAAAGCTGTTCTTAATCTTCCATGTTTATCGCTGCAGGCAGCACCAGCTATGAGGACGGCGATGACCGAATCGAAACCATTGAATGACAATGACCGCGTCAGGGCGCTCAGCCTTGCTCAGGCGATGATCGAATTCACGCCGGACGGTACAATTGTCGAAGCGAATGAGAATTTTCTTGGCCTGATGGGCTATCGCCGTGACGATATCGTCGGACGGCACCACCGGATCTTCGTCCGTGCGGAACAGGCAAATACGCTGGAATATTCGGAATTCTGGCGCCAGCTCGGTCAGGGCGCAGCCTTCACCGGAGAGTTTGAACGTTTAAATCGAACCGGCGCTCAGGTCTGGATCAGCGGAAGCTATGTGCCCCTGATGGATGATCAGGGAAAAGTCAGGGGTGTGCTGAAAATGGCCACCGACATCACCGCTCAGAAAATGGCGGTCTCAAGCATTATCGACGGGCTGGTCAAACTTGCCGACTGCAACGTGACGCACCGTCTGACCCAGGACATGCCGCCGGAATTTGCTGCCGTGCGGGACAGCTATAACCGGACTGTTGATAATTTTTCCAGCATGGTCAACGATATCCGAAAACGTGCGGCCATGATCCACAAAGAGGCCGAACAGATCGCGCAGGGTGCAGACGACCTTGCGCGACGCGGCGAAAGCCAGGCGGCCTCTCTGGAGCAGACTGCGGCGGCAGTCGAACAGATTTCAGGCAATACCGCGATGACCAGCAATTCCGCACAAGAGGTGAACACCGCCACCAAGGATGCCGAAAAAGTCGTCAACCACGGAAATGACGTTGTTGCGGATGCAGTTGCCGCGATTGAGCGGATCGAACAGCACACCAAAAGCATGGGCGAGTTCACCAGCGTCATTGAGAATTTCGCCTTCCAGACAAATCTCCTTTCGATCAACGCCGCAGTGGAAGCCGCCCGCGCCGGCGAAGTCGGTCGCGGCTTCGCCGTCGTCGCGCAAGAGGTCCGCAATCTCGCCCAGCAATCGGGCAAGGCATCGCAAAGCATCGCCGAACTGATCGGCAAAAGCGAAGCAGAGGTGAAATCCGGCGCTGATCTCGTCCGCCAGACAGGCAGTGCGCTTAACGATATTCAAACTGCCGTGCGCGGCGTTGTGGACCATATCTCGGGCATCGCACATGCCACCGCCGAGCAGACAACCGGTGTACAGGAAGTGTCCTCGGCTCTGGCCCATCTTGACGGGGTCAATCAGGCGAATCTCTCGATGTCTGAAAGCTATGCCGGAGCGGCGAGTTCCCTGTCTTCACAGGTAAACGATCTCACCAAATTGCTGGAAAAATTCGAGACCAGCGAAACCGCTGACTTCCCGGAACTGTCACGGCGGCAGGTCGCCTGATCAACTCGCTTCAGGCCCCGCCGAGCGGCTGATCGGCGGGGCCTGCCCGATACGGAACGCATCTTTCAGCAATATGGAGTTTGTCGAAAAGCTGCCGCGGCGCATCAGATTATATGTTCTGACATTGTACCTATCGGCATTAAGCCAATCATGACCGGCAGGCGGCAGGGCACAACGAAGCGAAACTTGATCTGAATATCTCCTCCGCTCTTCTTTGTTAAACATCTGCCCTCGTACTCCCGACGCTCTGGCATTCGGCGCATGATAGGTTAGAACCTCCCGCCAGAAGGAGGCGTCCATGTCCGATCAGCCCACTCCGATGATGGCCCAGTATCTCGCGATCCGGGAAGCGAATCCGGGTGCGTTGCTGTTCTATCGCATGGGCGATTTCTATGAGATGTTTTTCGATGACGCAGTGCAGGCGGCCGCCGCACTCGACATCGCACTGACCAAACGCGGAACGCATCAGGGTGAACCGATCCCGATGTGCGGTGTGCCCGTCCATGCTGCGGAATCCTACCTTCTGACGCTGATCCGCAAGGGGTTTCGCGTCGCCATTGCCGAGCAGATGGAGGATCCTGCCGAAGCGAAAAAACGCGGTTCGAAATCCGTCGTTGCCCGCGATGTCGTCCGGCTGGTCACGCCCGGAACGCTGACCGAGGAAACCCTGCTCGAAGCCCGGCGGCACAATTTCCTTACCGCATTTGCCAGGGTACGCGACGAAACCGCACTGGCATGGGTGGATATTTCGACCGGCGCGCTTCGCGTGATGACCTGCCCGGAAACGCGGCTGGCCCCCGAACTTGCCCGCATCGCCCCCAGGGAGTTGCTGGTGGCCGAGGGCAGCCAGTTGCAGGATCTTGCCGAAGAGGCAGGCGCGGCGCTGACGGAGCTTCCGCAGGGCAGTTTCGATTCTACCGCCTCGACACGGCGACTGGCGGCGCTGTTCAAAGTAGACACGCTTGACGGTTTCGGCAGTTTTACCCGCGCGGAGCTCTCGGCGATGGGCGCGATTGCCGATTATCTCGACCTGACGCAGAAATCGCAGCTTCCCCTGATCCGCCCTCCGCAGCGGGAACAGATCGCGGGATCAATGCAGATCGACGCGGCGACGCGGCGCAATCTGGAACTGACACAGGCGCTGTCCGGCGGGCGCGAGGGGTCGCTTCTCTGGGCCATCGACAGGACCTCGACCGCCGCAGGTGCGCGGCTTCTGGAACGACGGATCAGTGCGCCCTCGCGCGATCTGGCGACCATCCAGACCCGCCACGACGCCGTGCAGCATCTTGCCGAAGATGCCCGCCTGACCGCCGATCTGCGTGAGGCGATGGCGCGGGTGCCGGATATCGACCGAGCACTTTCACGGCTGGCGCTGGACCGGGGCGGCCCGCGCGATCTGGGCGCGATCCGGACAGGGTTGACAGAGGCCATCGCGATCGCCTTGATGCTGGGCGATGACAGCGTGACCTTGCTGTCCGATGCTGCACGCGATTTGACCGGCCATGACGACCTGATCGACCTCTTGGATGACGCTCTGGTCGCCGAGCCGCCCTTGCTGGCCCGCGATGGCGGTTTCGTCGCGGCGGGGTTCGACAGCGATCTGGACGAAACCCGACAGCTTCGCGATGAAGGCCGCGGCGTCATCGCCCGGATGCAGGGCGAATATGCCGAGCTTGCAGGCGTCTCCAGCCTGAAGATCAAGCATAACAACGTTCTGGGTTATTTCATCGAGACAACCGCGACCCATGCACAGAAGATGATGGCCCCGCCCCTGTCGGAGACCTTCATCCACCGTCAGACCACCGCCAATCAGATCCGGTTCACCACGGTCGAACTCTCCGAGCTGGAGACCCGCATCGTCAATGCCCGCGACCGTGCGCTTGAGATGGAACGCGCCATTTTCGCCCGCCTCCGCGATGCGGTTCTGGCGGCGGCGGGTCCCATCGGTCAGGCGGCCCGGGCGCTTGCCGAAATAGACCTGACGGCGGCGTTCGCCGATCTGGCAGCGGGCGAGGGCTGGACGCGTCCGCAGCTTGACCAGTCCCGCGCCTTCGAGATCGAGGCAGGCCGCCACCCTGTCGTGGAACGCGCCCTGAAGCGCAAGGCAGAAAGCTTCGTCGCGAATGACTGTGCGCTGACCGGCGGCGACACACCCGCGATATGGCTGCTGACCGGTCCGAACATGGCGGGTAAGTCGACCTTCCTGCGCCAGAATGCGCTGATCGCGGTGCTGGCTCAGGCGGGGTCCTTCGTGCCGGCGACAAAAGCCCATATCGGCCTTGTCAGCCAGCTTTTTTCCCGCGTCGGCGCGGCAGATGACCTGGCACGCGGCCGCTCTACCTTCATGGTCGAGATGGTGGAAACGGCCGCTATCCTCAATCAGGCCGATGACCGGGCGCTTGTGATCCTCGATGAGATCGGGCGCGGCACGGCGACATGGGACGGGTTGTCCATCGCCTGGGCGGTGATGGAAAACCTGCAAGCCGTCAATCGCTGCCGGGCCCTGTTTGCGACGCATTATCACGAACTGACCGCGCTTGCCGCCAAGCTGGAGGGTGTCGAAAACGCCACCGTCGCAGTTCGCGAATGGGAAGGCGAGGTGATCTTCCTGCATGAGGTCCGCAAAGGCGCCGCCGACCGTTCCTATGGCGTGCAGGTGGCACGGCTGGCGGGGCTTCCCGACGCCGTCGTGACCCGCGCCCGCGACATTCTGAACCTGCTGGAATCGGGTGAGCGTGACGGCGCGGTCCATCCCGCCGAGATCATCGACGATCTGCCCCTTTTCCGAACCGCTCCCCCTGCCCCCGCTCCGCTCAGGGAAAGCGCCGCCGAAACGCGGCTGAAGCATATCAACCCCGACAGCCTCACCCCACGCGAGGCTCTGGATCTGATCTATGAATTGAAAGGATTAACTGAGTGATTGAAGAAATTTTGAGGATTAGCCCACACCCAGAGCAGCAAAGATAATGGCAATCACGACCATTGCTGCCACTGAAGTGACTGTAATAATCACCGCCTGATCCTTGTCGTCCTTATGTACGTAGACAGGGCCCTTACACTTTGGGCAAGGCCTAGACATGTTTCGGAACTCCCGCTTGGTTTTCCATCCGCAGGACGCACATACACCCTTCAATCTCATACCGATAACCTCTACTCACCCCTAGGTCGTAAAAGTCAATTCTATTCAATTCTAAAGCGGCATTTGCACGAACGCTTCGCGCAGCGCCTCGGACCATGCTTCGGACATTGCCGAGAATTGCGGGTCGCTTTGCATGATGCGACGTTTGGCGCTGACGCGGCAGGCATCGGTTTCGATGATCGCCAGATCCAGCGGCATGCCCACCGACAGATTCGACTTCATCGTCGAATCCATCGACAAAAGAACCGCTTTCTGCGCGTCCTCCAGCGAGGTCGCAGGCGTCACCACCCGGTCGAGGATCGGCTTGCCGTATTTATGCTCGCCGATCTGAAGATAGGGTGTGTCCTCGGTCGCCTCGATATGGTTGCCCTCGGGATAGACAAGGAACAGCCGCATTTCGCCACCGGCCCGCTGACCGGCCACGATCATGCTGGCCGAGGCCTGGCTCTGCTTGAGATCCAGATATTGCGAGGCGATTTCCTGCCGTGTGCTGGCCAGCGTATCGCCGATGATCTCGACTACACCCAGCATCGAGGTGGCTTTCATGATCGAATTGCGCTCATTGGCTTCGCTGTTATCGATGGCCTCCTGAAGGCGGGCAATCGTGGTTTGCGTCACCGACAGGCTGCCCGCGGTCATGATCGCGATCACCCGCTCGCCCGGTTCCTCGAAGAAGAACATCTTGCGGTAAGTCGAGATATTATCCAGCCCGGCATTGGTCCGCGTATCCGACAGCAGCACCAGCCCGGCATTCAGTTTCAGTCCGACGCAATAGGTCATAGATCTGCCCAGAGATTCGCTTCGCGGGCTGTCTACGCCTCGACTTGCTCAACCGCAACCTTGACATCAAGCCGCTCTGCACCGCCCATCGCAGTCACGCCCCGGATGGGCGCGGCATCGCGGGAATCCAGTCCCGATCCGGTGCGAATATAGAACTCGTTCGGGCAGGTCTGGTTGGCCGCATCGAACCCGACCCAGCCGAGACCCTGTATATGGATTTCGGCCCAGGCATGCGCGGCTTCATGGGCGTTGCCCTCGGCATCCGCATGAAGATAGCCCGAGACATACCGCGCGGGCAATTCGCGCTGCCGGGCAAGGGCGATCAGCACATGCGCATGGTCCTGACAGACGCCCTCGCCCAATGCCAGAGCTTCGGCGGCGGTGGTGATCCCGTTGGTCACCCCTTGGCGATAGGCGATTTTTTCATGGACCAGGCGCGACAATTCATGCGCCAGATCAAGCGGCGAAAGATCCTGACCGGGGCCCGCCGCAATATCGAGAATGGCGTCGTCAGGTGCCGTCGTTTCGGTCGATTGCAGATAGACCATCGGGTGAATCATCTCGCGATGACCGCGCAGCACCCCGGCAAGGTCCGAGGTCTCGACGATGCCCTCGGTGCGGACCGGCACTTGCTGCACCGGCCCGTGAATCGTCCAGAGCTGCACCCAGTCGCCGGCACCGTCGCGAAACCCCGCGCCCGGCTCGCTGTGCTCGCCCATATCGACATTCCACTCGATAACCTTCTGCCCCTGAAAGACCGATGGCATGACCCGCAGGCTCTGCACACCGAAACTGACCGGGCGTTCGTAATTATAAACGGTATGATGCGTGATCTTCAGCCGCATATCAGCCCCTTCCGTGGAAGTAATCGGCCTGAACGCAGCTTGCGACCTGACCGATCTCGATGATGAAGTCGGTGAGGAACTCATGCAGCCCCTCGTCGAAAATATCGTCAACATTTAGCGCATTCATGCGATCTGCAAGCGCCTGCGCACGGTCCCGCGCGGTATGCGGCACCATGTCCCCATAGCGGCGCACCAGCGTTTCCAGATGCCACAACGCCTCCTGAACCGAGGTGATCAGCGAACGCGGGGCCTCTCCGTTCAGGATCAGGAAATGCGCCACCCGCCCGGCGCTGACATCCTCGCCATAGGCCCAGTGGAAGGATCTGTGCGCCGAAAGCGCCCGCAGGATCACCTGCCACTGATAGCTGTCCAGACCCGAGCCGACGAACTCCACCCGCGGCAGCAGAACGAAATATTTCACGTCCAGAATCCGCGCCGTCGAATCCGCCCGCTCAAGCGCATAGCCAAGCTTCATGAAATGGAAACCGTCATTGCGAAGCTGCGTGCCGTCAATCGCGCCCTGCACGGTCGAGGCGTGCCGCGCAACCATATCCGCCAGATCGGCGGCGTCTTCCTGACCGGCCTCCATCGCGCGGATCTCCTGCCAGGCGACGTTCAGCGCGTCCCAGACCCGGCTGGTCAGGGCGGTGCGGACAATGCGCCCGGATTCGCGGGCATTATAGATGCAGCTTGCCACGGAGGACGGGTTGCTTCGGTCGAAGATCATGAATTTCTCCATGTTTTCTTCCGTCAGCGCGTCATAGGCCTGATGATACAGCTGCGACGCCGCCGAGGCGCGCAGCAACGATTCCCATTCGTTCTGATAGCCCTCGGTCGTGTTCGGCAGCAAGGTGATGCGTGCGCCCACCTCGAACAGGCGCGAAGCGGTTTCCGCGCGTTCCATATGGCGGCCAAGCCAGAAAAGGTTTGATGCGGTACGGCTGAGCATGGTTGACCCCCTTATTCCGACAAGACCCAGGTATCCTTGACGCCCCCGCCCTGAGACGAGTTCACGACAAGGCTGCCCTCTTTCAGCGCCACGCGGGTCAGCCCGCCCGGCACCAGCTCGATCCGTTCGCCGCACAGACAAAAGGGGCGCAGATCGACATGACGCGGCGCGATGCCGTCCTCGACAAAGGTCGGGCAGGTCGACAGGGACAGCGTCGGCTGAGCGATGTAATTATGCGGCTTCTTTTCGATCAGGCCGCGGAACTTCTCGATCTCGGCCTTGGTCGAGCGCGGCCCGACCAGCATCCCGTAACCGCCCGAGCCGTGAACCTCTTTCACCACCAGATCGCCGAGATTATCCATCACATATTTATAATCGTCCTCTTTCCAGAGGGTCCAGGTCTCGACATTCTTCAGGATCGGCTCTTCGCCCAGATAGAAGCGGACCATTTCCGGCACGAATGTATAGATCGCCTTGTCGTCGGCCACGCCCGCGCCCGGTGCCGAACAGATCGACACCCCGCCCGAGCGGTAAACATCCATCAGCCCCGGCACGCCCAGCATGGAATCGCGGCGGAAGGTCAGCGGGTCGATGAAGGCATCGTCGATCCGGCGATAGATCACATCGACACGTTTCGGCCCCTCGGTCGTGCGCATGAAGACGAATTCGCCCTCGACGAACAGATCCGGCCCTTCGACCAGTTCGACTCCCATCAAATTGGCAAGGAAACTATGCTCGTAATAGGCGCTGTTGAAATGCCCCGGCGTCAGGATCACCACGCGCGGCCGTCCCTGACATTTCTTCGGAGCCACCGATTCCAGTGTGCGGCGGAGAAGGTCGGGATAGCCGTCCACCGGCTCGATCCGGTTGCCGCGGAACAATTCGGGGAACATCCTCATCATGATCTCGCGGTTCTCCAGCATATAGCTGACACCCGAAGGAGTGCGGCAATTATCCTCCAGCACATAGAAATCGTCGCGCCCGGTGCGGACAAGGTCGATCCCGATAATATGGCTGTACACGCCACGCGGCGGAACGAACCCGACCACCGCTTTTTCATAGGCTTCATTCTGATAGACCAGACGGGCGGGAATGCGCCCGGCACGGACGATTTCTCCGCGCGAATACACATCATGCAGGAATGCGTTCAGCGCCTTGGCGCGTTGCTTGATGCCGCGCTCAAGCCTGCGCCATTCGGACTGAGTAAAGACGCGCGGCATCATGTCGAACGGGATCAGCCGATCGGGATCGCCCCCTTCGCCGTAAACCGCGAAGGTGATTCCGATACGCCGGAACAGCGCCTCGGCCTCGGCCTGTTTCATTTGTCGGAAATCCGCTGGCATCTGTTCCACCCATCCGGACAGATGGGCGTAGGCTTCACGAACCTGATCGCCGTTGAACATTTCGTTATAATACATTCGTTCCCCTCCGCGGACCTGCTGAAGCAGCTTCAAGAATGGCGCGTTATGCGCTCGCTTGAAAGCCGATCACGGCAAATCAACGGTAGCTTGTCCGACAAGTTCCGAATTTCGCCGGTTTTCCCGGCATTTTCGGAAGATGTTTCACCTGCCGGGCAAATCCCCTAGAATGAGCAAAAAACAAAGAATGTGAGGCAGACATGAACAGGTTCTTGAAACTGGCGATCCTTATGCTGGTCGCCTCATGTGGCGGGGGCAATTACTCGGCGCCGCGCGATCTGGAAAACGCCTGTGCCATTATCCGCGAGCGTCCGGCCTATTACCGCGCCATGCAAAGCACCGAACGACGCTGGGGCGTTCCGGTTGCCGTGCAGATGGCGACCATCCATCAGGAATCCAAATTCGTCGGCGATGCACGGACACCGCATCAATACGCGCTCGGCATCATCCCGATCGGGCGTCAAAGTTCGGCCTATGGCTACAGTCAGGCTCTGGACGGCACATGGGAGGAATATCAGGCCGAAACCGGCAATCGCCGCGCACGCCGTGACGATATCCGCGATGCGACCGATTTCATGGGCTGGTATATGGATGGCACGACGCGCCGGCTGGGTGTCTCGAAATGGGACGCGCGGTCGCAATATCTGGCCTATCACGAGGGGCGATCGGGCTTTGCGCGGGGGTCCTATAGGTCGAAAGGCTGGCTGGTGGGTGTGTCGAATAACGTCCAGCGCCGCGCCCAGATGTATCACGCACAACTGCAAAGCTGCCGGTAATCCTGTCCGGGACAGCCTTCGCAAAAAAGGGCCGCCCATCCCGGGCGGCCCTGTTCTTTCGCGGAGAGCGGATCTATTGCCCGCGCCGCTGCAATTCATTCTCGATAACGAAGGTCGAGGCCCGGAAGCTGACGCCCTTCTGCATCTCACCCAGAATGACCGTGGTTTTCTTGCCCGCATTATCGGTCACGATCCATTGCCGCAGCTCGGTCGGAGAGGTGAAGACCATCTGAATATTCCCGTATTGCGGATTCGAGGGGTCCTGAGCGGTCACGACGGTGGTGTTTTTCACCTCGCTATGGCCTGTCACCATGCCCTGCCGCGCCAGATTGACATTGGGCGCAAGGATGATCGACAGCGGCGTTTCCGACAGCGGATAGATCTGCGGTCCCTGATTTGACTTGGCGTCGAACACCGCAACCTGACCGGCAGAGGCCAGCATGAGCTGATTCGAGTTATCATATTCGAACCGGACCCGGTTCGGGCGGTGAATATAGACCGTTCCGGTCGAGATCGTACCATCCGGGTTGACCTGAGTGAACTCTGACTGAAGCGTGG
The DNA here is from genome assembly GCF_027913215.1 of Paracoccus aerodenitrificans. Taxonomy (GTDB): domain Bacteria; phylum Pseudomonadota; class Alphaproteobacteria; order Rhodobacterales; family Rhodobacteraceae; genus Paracoccus; species Paracoccus aerodenitrificans. The sequence goes on along the minus strand of NZ_CP115784.1, from coordinate 497,715 downwards.
TCAGTCCGTTCAGATAGTTCGAGATCGTGTTAAGCGGAATCCTCTCGGCCAGCGCAGCGGGCGCGGAAACGAGAAGGGCGATGACGGGCGCGATTGCGAGGGCGAGTTTTTTCATGCGTCCTTTATGCATGGCTTTCGAATGACTTGCACATCACCTTGCGGCGAAGGTCACGGGGCGAACGCACACATGGCTGTTACCGTTCCGTTATGGTCCGGTCACCCCTGCTTTACGCGGCGGGCTTAGCCTTCCCGGGTCCTCGCCAGCACAGGAGCCAGTGATGTCCCGTATCCTCTTCCCCCGCCTCAGCCGCCGCGCCGTTCTTGGCACCGGGGCCGCCTTCGCCACCTCGCTGGCGATGCCCGCCATCTCCCGCGCACAAAGCCGCCCGGTTTTCGGCCACGGCGTCCAGTCGGGCGACCCGACCGCCACCACCGGCATGGTCTGGACACGCCCCGACCGCGCCTCGCGCGTGATGCTTGAGGTCGCGACGACCGAAAGCTTCGAAAATGCCCGTCAGATCGCCTCGCTGGACGCACTTCCCGACAGCGATTTCGCCATAAAGGCCCTGCTGACCGATCTGCCCGCCGATCAGCGCATCTTCTATCGCTTCACCGCCGCCGATCTGAGCGATATCAACAGCGTCTCCGAGCCGGTGATCGGCCAGTTCCGCACCGCCCCTTCCGAGAAGCGCAATATCTGCTTCGTCTGGTCGGGCGACACTGCCGGTCAGGGTTACGGGATCAATGAGGACGGCATGCGCAGCTATGCCACCATGTCCCAGCACGAACCCGATTTCATGATCCATTCCGGCGACACGATCTATGCCGACGGGCCGATGGCCGAGGAGCAGGAATTCGAGGGCGGGGTCTGGAAGAACGCTGTCCTGACCGATGAAGTCCGCAAGGTCGCGGAAACGCTGGACGAATATCGCGGGCGCTACAAATACAACATGCTGGACGAACATCTCCGCGCCTTCAACGCCATGACCCCGGTCTATTACCAGTGGGACGACCATGAGGTGACGAATAACTGGTCCCCCGGCAAGGACCTGTCCGGCGATGACCGCTATACCGAGAAATCCATCGCGCTTCTTTCCGCACGCGGCGGGCGGGCCTTCCACGAGATGACGCCGATCTCCTACACCCCGGCGGAACCGGGCCGCGTCTTCCGCAAGATGTCCTACGGCCCCTCGCTGGATATCTTCTTCCTCGATCTGCGCAGCTACCGCCCGGCCAATAATGACGGCATGCAGGACAGCATCACACCCGAAGCCATCGTGCTGGGTCAGCGCCAGCTTGCCTGGATCAAAGAGGCGCTGAAAGCCTCGACCGCGACGTGGAAAGTGATCGCCTGCGACATGCCGATCAGCATCATCGTCTGGGATAATTTCGCCGAAGCCGCAGGGGTCGAGGCCATCGCCAATGGCGATGACGGCGCAGCCAAGGGGCGCGAGCTGGAATTCGCCGATCTGCTGCGCTTCATCCGTGACGAGAACATCGCGAATACCGTCTGGCTGACGGCGGATGTGCATTACACGGCGGCGAACCACTACAGCCCGGACCGAGCGCAATTCCAGGAATTCGAACCGTTCTGGGAATTCGTCTCGGGCCCGCTGCATGCCGGGACTTTCGGGCCGAACGCGATGGACATGACCTTCGGGCCGAAGGTCGAGTTCGTGAAGGCGCCCGAGGAAGGTCAGGTCAACCTGCCGCCCTCGGCCGGGCTGCAATTCTTCGGCATCGTCGATATTGACGGGCAGACCGAACAGATGACCGTGCGGCTGATGGATGTCGGCAATACCGAGCTTTGGTCAACCACGCTCGACCCGCAGACCGCCTGACAAAAAAGGGTCGCGCCCACCCCGGCGCGGCCCTGACATACCGGGCGGGCAAAGGCGACACGGCACCGTGACAGCAATGATCTGAAACCTGTCCGAACGCAGCCCTCTGAGAGAAACAGACCCCTCGCCCGATGGCGAAGGGTCTGCCTCCTCCCGCAGCGGGTGCTCTGGCCTCCCCGCCTGACACCCTGCGTATTCCGTCATGCCAGTGTCACATTGACTGACATGAGGTCACTTTTGCATTACCGGAAGGCACGCTGTCAACCTGACCCGACGGTCTAATGCTTGACGCATCGTTCCTTGCGGCGCATGACGGCGATAAACCGCCACAATACAAAGGAAGTCGCGCATGTCCCGTATCGTTTACGTCAACGGCGATTACCTCCCCGAGGAAGACGCAAAGATCTCAATCTTCGACCGCGGCTTCGTGATGGCCGATTCGGTCTATGAGGTGGTCAGCGTGCTGGACGGCAAGCTGATCGATTTTGACGGACATCTTGTGCGGCTCTCGCGCTCGCTCGATGCGCTGGAAATCGGCAATCCGCTTTCGGATGACGCCTATCTTGCGATGTTCCGCGAATTGGTAAGCCGGAACGACATCACCGACGGGATGATCTATCTTCAGGTCACGCGCGGCAATCCCGGCGACCGCGATTTCGCCTATCCGCCCGCCGAGACGCCGCAGACCGTGGTCGCCTTCACCCAGTCGAAGCCCGGACTTGCCGACAGCCCCGCCGCCCGGAAAGGCTGGTCTGTTGTCACCTTGCCCGATCAACGCTGGGGCCGCCGCGATATCAAGACCACGCAGCTTCTCTATCCCAGCATGGCGAAAATGGCGGCCAAGGCGAAAGGCGCTGACGATGCCTGGCTGGTCGAGGATGGCAAGGTGACCGAGGGCACCTCGAACAATGTTTATATCGTCAAGGGAAACAAGATCATCACCCGCGAACTGTCCCATGACATTCTGCACGGCATCACCCGCGCTGCCGTCTTGCGGCTGGCGAAAGAAGCCCAGATGCAGGTCGAGGAACGCGGTTTCACGGTTGAAGAGGCGCAGGATGCGGATGAGGCCTTCGTGACCTCTGCCTCGGCCTTCGTCATGCCGGTGACAGAGATTGACGGCGCAAAGATCGGCGCGGGAACTCCGGGCAAAACCGCCGCCCGCCTGCGCGAGATTTATCTGGACGAAATGCGCAGGATCGCGATCTGAACCGGCGACGGATCAGGATGCCTTGCCCTGATCCTCGCGCTGCCGGCGTGTGATCTGCGCGGGCTCGACCCGCAGGACCGGAGCCAGAAGAGCCGCCGCAATCGCCAGCAGCGCCAGCAGACCGAAGGACACGCGCAGCCCGGTCAACTGCGCCACGAAACCGACAACGGGCGGACCAAGCAGCAGCCCGCTGTAACCGACCATCGCGACACCGGCGATGGCCGGACCGGGGGCGGTATCGGGATCATTGGCCGCGCGGGAAAATGCCAGCGGCATCAGCACCGCATAGCCGATCCCGATCATCGCGAAACCGATCAGCGCAACCGCAAGCCCGCCGCTGAACATCACGATGCTCAGCCCTCCGAAGGCGATCAGCCCGCTGACCCGCGCCGCCCTCACCGGCCCCAGACGCTGGATAACGAACCCGCCCGAAAGCCGGGTCAGAACCATCGTCGCGCTGAATGCGGAAAACCCAAGCGCGGCCTCGGCCTCGCTCACCCGGTCGAAATTCTCCAGAAACACCGCGCTCCAATCCGCCATTGCACCCTCTCCCATAGCAGAGGCAAAGGCGATCAGCCCGACCAGCACCAGACGGCCCGAGGGCAGGACGAAAATGCCATGCGACGCGGCACCTTCCTGCCCGCGCGGCGGGGCCGCACCCCGCGCCGGAACCATCGCCCGGAATGCAATCGCGCCGCCGATGATCGCGGCCAGTGCGAAATGCCCAAGAGGCTCCAGCCCCAGACGGATAGCAGCGTAACCGCTGGCCGCGCCAAGCCCCGCACCAAGGCTGAACATCGCATGAAAGATCGACATCGTGGATCTGTGCATCCGGCTTTCAACCTTCGCCGCCCATCCGTTCATGGCAACATCCATCGCCCCATGCATCGCACCAAAGATGAAAAGCGCCACACCCAGCAGAAACACTGTCGGCGCAACTGCCAGCCCGACCAGAGCCGGGCAATAGATCGCCGCGCAGAGCATGGTCATCCGCTCGGCGCCAAGCCGCTCTGTCAGACCGCCCGCGAAGGGAAATGAGGTAATCGCCCCTCCGGCAAGCGCCAGTAGCAGCAGACCCAGAGTGGCAGGCTCAAGCGAAAAGGCCTCCTTGAAGCCAGGCACACGCGCGGCCCAGCAGCCGAACAGAAACCCGTTCAGCGCAAAAGCCGCCGTCACCGCCCGCCATCCGGCATGACGCCAAAGCGCACCGCGATGTGCCTCATCCGCCGCAAGTTTATCCGTCATGATCCGGCCCCGTCCCGATCGGCAACACGGGACAACGGCAATGACGCCCTCCCCCGCAGCCCCGAAATTTCAGTTGGTCTTCCTTGCGCGGTATCGGGCCTTCCGGGCAGTTGCAAGATGTCCGCCGCGCCGAGGATAACGCAAAGCTATATTGTTGCAGCGACTCTGTTGTGCGCGGAAGACCTGCCAGATGATGAGGTCCCGAAACCGTCCTGCATCTCCGGTGTACAAGCTGTGTACAGCAGGTGTACGCCCGGTGCGCGACAGGTTCAGGCCGGTTTACGGATCGTATCGCCGGGCATGAAATACGGGTTCAGCACCAGCTTGCCCCCCTCTGGCAGAGGTTCCTTCCCCGCCACGATCCGCGCCGCACGCCGCCCGATATCGACCCGCCGCGCATCCGTCGTCGCCAGCCGGATCGGCAAACCATCCAGCAGATCGACCCCGTTAAACCCGGCAAGCCCCAGCCTGCCCGGAATATCGAAGCCCTGCTCACGGCACCATAAAAGTCCACCCGCTCCGATCATGTCATTGGAATAATAGAGAAAATCGAGATCCGGCTCACGCGCCAGAATACGCTCGGTCAACTCGCGCCCCTTCGCCAGAGACGAGCCGCCCTGATAGTATTCCCGCGCCGCAAGCGACAAACCGATCCCGGCAAGCGCCTCCTCCAGCCCTTCCAGCCGCTTCTTGGCCCGGTGATCCTCAGGCATATGCGTGCCGATGAACCCGATCTTCCGATAGCCCGCAGCCAGGATCTCGGCAGCCATCTGCCGCCCCGCCTCAAGATGCGAGATCCCCACCGCGCAATCTATCGCCTCGCCATCCGTATCCATGATCTCAACCACAGGAACCGAAGCCGCCGTCAGCATCGCCCGCGACGCCCTGTTATGCTCCAGCCCCGCCAGAATCACGCCAGAGGGCCGCCAGGACAGCATGTCGTACAGAACCGATTCTTCCCGCGAGAGCGAGTAATTCGTCACCCCGACCACCGGCTGAAGCGGAGTATCGTCCAGCTCGGCAGAGATCCCCGTCAGCACATCCGGAAACACAAGATTCGACAGAGACGGGATCACCACCGCCACCAGATTCACCCGCTGGCTTGCAAGCCCCCCGGCGATCATATTCGGCACGTAGCCCAATGACTTTGCTGCCGTCAGGACCTTCTCCCGGGTCGCCGCAGACACATCGCCCCGGTTCCGCAGCACCCGGCTGACCGTCATCTCGGAGACGCCCGATGCTTCGGACACGTCACGAAGCGTCAACGGCCGGCGATTCTTGCGTTGTGGCATGTCATAACCCTGAACTCTCTGCTTGAGTTAGCGCATGACAACAGCATTCGGCAAGCGTCTTGCCAAACCCCATCGGCAGTTTCAGATGCGCCTCCGCAGAAATCTGTGTGATTGACACCCCGTTCACGCACACAACTGGCGCATCAATACAGTCTGCGCAGCCGATGGGCTTGTCTCGGCCACCCTCCAGCGCTTATGAGGGTCTACGAAGACATATCGTCCGCAACTTAAGGCCCCGTGGCTCAACTGGATAGAGCAGCCCCCTCCTAAGGGGCAGGTTGCAGGTTCGAATCCTGCCGGGGTCACCAACGCCTTCTTAAGCATTTGTTTCTCCTGATTTTTTAGGAAGAGTTGGAACTTCGGTCGGATAAGTTGGAACTTTCTGTCCCACTTTCGTGCTGCTGAGGACCTTCCGTTTGTTGAAATGCCGGATGTATCGCTCGATTTCTGACAGGCTTTCGTGCCCGGTCCAAGCCCCGATCTGAGCTGAGGTCGCCTCTGCTTCGGCCAGCGCTCTCGCCCGACTTTTCCTCAATCCATGCGCCGAGCGGCCACGGACGCCTGCCGCTCTGGCTTTCGCTGCAAACCATTGGCCTGCTGCTTTCACGCTGCGGGATTTCCCGTGAAATGTCGTCATCCAAGTGATGTGTCTTTCGTTCCTAGCCTTCAGCGCTGCATGCAGAAAGGTAAGGTCGGTTTCCATGCCATAGGCGAAATCTGGAAGGGCACGGTCGAAAGGAATAGCAACTTCACCGCCGGTCTTTTGTTGGCGGAACACAATCCATCCGTCGCGATCCACGTTGCCCTGCCCAGGTCTGACCGCGTCCGAGATTCTTGCGCCGGTCCAAAAGATCAGTTCGAATGCAAGCCGCTCACGCGTGCCGATAGGCCAATGCGAACGATATGTCTCGATCTCATCTTCCGACCATGGCGCGATCCCATCAGACTGTGCTACGGGCGCTTTCTTGGCTCCGGCTGTCGGGTCAGTGATATTGTAAGTTTCAGCGAGCCATTTGCCAAAGCCGCGCCACGTTTTCAGGTGGTTGTTCCGAGCGTGTCCCGAGAATCTGCTCAAATCGACCTCGACATGCTTGGTCCGAAGATAAATGACCCTACCATGCCCGTAGCGCGCGCGGATTTCATCCAGCATACGCCTTCTGACAGTCCGTGTGCCTTTCGCTAGGCCAACCAGAAAAGCATCTGATTTTAGGTAGCCCTCAACGACCAAAGCAAGACTACCCGAGCCTGCGCGCGGGCGCAAAGGTTCGTCTGTTCCAGCGGCCTCATAATTGGCTTCAATGAAGCGTGGATGATAAGGAGGAAGGTCGGGCATGGCTATGCCCTTCTGACCTCTTGGGCGATAGTAGAACCGCACGTTGCCGGACGGAAATCGTCCGGATGGGTTCAGATGTTTCATCCTGATCTGCAACCGAATACCTCGTCGCAACTGTTACTATCATCCCAGACTTGCCCCCCACGGCTGGAAGGTCAGAAAGGGCGTTATCCAAATTCCGACCTCAGCCACAAAATCACTCCGTCCGCATTTCGGCCCGGAGGGTAAAGCCCGGTTCTGACCAGCTTATCGAAGTGCCCAGCCAGATGACCACAATACTTTGCGGCTTCACTTCGCCGCAAAGCAGCACCCCAATCGGCTGATATGCGTGAGGGTCTCATCCGACTAACCCGTTTGGAGCGCGATGTGTGCGCCTGGCTGTTCGGCTGGTTCGAGCAATGCCTCCATTTGTGTGGGGGTGAGTAACATCAGCCGTCCGATCTGGTAAAAATTTCCGCTGCTACGGGCCTTCGACCGGATCAGCCGGGGCGAAACACGAACCCCATGCGTCAGTAGGGTTTGGCTCCATGCTTCTGGTGTCCTACCTTCCATAAGCAAATCGGGCATGTCATCCTCGTGTTTCTGCAAGTTTCGGTCAGTATCATACCGTTTCCACGACCTGTCACTATGTTCTTGTTAACTTCTCAAAAACCGGAAACAATGTTCCGGTTGAGACGGAGGGGTCATGTTCAAGCTCACGAAAGACGTAGGGACCGAAGAGGCCCGGGAAGAACACGAACGCCTGGAGGGCGAGCGGATCGATAAGGAATTATGGTTTCATGAATCCGGGCCGGAAAAGGCACTGCACGAGAATTTGCGCGACTACCGCATCAAGCATCAGCTGACAAAACAGCAGATGTCCGATTTGCTGGAGGTGACCCCGCGAACGTATTATGCCTATGAGGAGGGTCTGCGTCCGGTTCCATCACCAGCGATAGTTCGCCTAGCCATATTGACCGGCGGGGACCTGAACGAAATCTTGCTTGGACGCCCGGCCCCATTTGCTCACCAGACGACCGCTCAGACGGTTATCAACGAAGCGATAGTGGTAATGAAATATCTCGCTATAACCTACCCTGAAATGGGCATTGAGGATCGCTATCAGGTTGCCCGTTTCCATGCGACCACCTCCTTCGGCGAGTTCCCGAGGATGCACCCTGGAACAATCCGCGATTGTGTAAGGATCGTGACGCGCTATCGCTTCCATCCCGAAGATATTCCCGCGCCGCCAAATCATGAGGCATATGGGGACGATCATGAGCGATGGGAACTCGATATGGCAGCATGGCAGAAAGCCATTGATGAGGACTTTCCAGACGGTTGACGTGAGGGGTAACAGACAACGGGGTGTCTTTGGTGTAGTACTTTGCTGCTCCGCATGGAGTCCATTCGCGTTTCTATGTGCTGTCACATGATTTATGACTTGAGCAAAGCGAAGGCGAGAAGCGCGGAGACCTCAGCTATTGCAGCGCTTCTCGCCTTCGGTCAGCGGCAGCCAGAAAACAAATATCTGAATGAGATATTAGATTTCCGTGAGAGCGTGGAACATGTCGGTGAAGGACCGCGCACCGATCCTGCGCAGGTGTGCCTTGAGTTTGGAGAATGCCATCTCGATCGGGTCAGGTCGGGACTATAGGGCGGCAGAAACAGGAACCAACATCCGGCTTTGCGCATGGCTTTGGCGGCTGCGGCGTTCTTATGTGTTGCAAGGTTGTCGAGGATGACAACGGTGCCCGGCTCCAGTTCCGGCACGAGCACCTGCTTGTCAATCGGCATCCAATCGTGACCCCTTATCGGCGTCCAAAATTGACCCCTCTGGAGCTGAGCTGGCCCGTCGCTGCGTAGTCTTCATGTAACGCCGCGGCGACGGGCCAGCGGGGGTTCCGCTTGCCCTACGCCCGGTTCTTGAAGCGCCAGCTTTCGTTGCCGGTTTCGACGATCTCGCAATGATGGGTGAGCCGGTCGAGGAGCGCGGTGGTCATCTTGGCGTCGCCGAAGACGCTGGGCCATTCGCCGAAGGCGAGATTGGTGGTGACGATGATCGAGGTCCGCTCGTAAAGCTTGCTGATCAGATGGAATAGGAGCTGGCCGCCGGTCTGGGCGAACGGGAGATAGCCAAGTTCGTCTAGGATCAGGAAGTCGAGGCGGGAGATCAGTTCCGCGGTCCGGCCCTGTCGTTCGGCCCGGGCTTCGGCGTCGAGCTTGTTCACTAGGTCGACGACGTTGAAGAAGCGGCCCCGGCGGCCGTTTCGGATACAGGCGCGCGCGATGCTGACCGCGAGATGGGTCTTCCCAGTCCCGGTTCCGCCGATCAGCACGAGGTTGCGCTGATGATCGAGGAGGTCTCCGGTGGCCAAATCGCGGATCAGGGTCTCGTTGACCTCGGCGGCCGCGAAGTCGAACTCGTCGACTTCCTTGGCCAGCGGCAGTTTGGCGATGGTCATCTGGTATTTGATCGAGCGCACCTGCTTCTCACTGATCTCGGCGGTCAGCAAATCGCCGATGATCTGCTGTGGCTCGTGCTGTCGCTTGACCGCTGTGGTGATGATCTCGTCGTAGGCCGTCCTCATGCCGTAGAGCTTCAGCTGGCCCATGGCGTCCAGCACCTGTGATCGTTCCATTTGTTTCCTCCTCAGGCTGTCATAGCGGTCGCAATTGGCGGCGGGTTGCGGCCCAGCTTCAGCGCATCCGGCGTCGTGATCGTCAGGGGTGGCGGCGGTTCGCGGTGACGCGCCAGGATGTTCAGCACGACGCCGGCGGAATGAACGTTGTGAGACAGGGCCTCCGCACAGGCGGCTTCGACGGCGTCCAGGCCATCGGTGAGCACAGCCCCGAGGATCTCGACCACCTGACGGTCACCGCCGGGCTGGCGTTCTAGCCTGCGCTGCAACCGGCACAGGGCTGGAGGCAGGTCCCACTCCTTGAACGGCGCCCCGTTGCGCAGGGCACCAGGTTTACGCGCCAGAACCGGGATGTAATGGAGCGGGTCGTAGATCGCCTTGCCACGACCGAAGGCCCGATCATGGCGAGCCACGACCTGACCATCCTGCCAAAATTCCAGCCTGTCGGCATAGGCGCGGATCTCGACGGGCCGCCCGACCGCACGGGCGTCGACCGAGTAGCGGTTCTTGTCGAAGCGCACGAGACAGGTCTTGGAGACGGAGGCCGGCACTGCATGGAAGCCGTCGAACGGGCCGATATAAGGCACCAGGCTCGGACGCTCCTCCTCGAACACCTCCCAGATCGTCCTGTCCGGAATGTCGGGGTGTTTGTTCGCCTTGGCATAGGCAATGCATCGGTCCTCGAGCCAAGCGTTCAGTTCAGCATAGGATTTGAACTTCGGCCGCGGCACGAAGAACCGCCGCCGGAGCACGCCCACCTGGTTCTCGACCTGACCTTTCTCCCAGCCTGAGGCGGGCGTGCAGGCAGCCGGCTCGACCAGATAGTGCCCGCACATCTGCTGGAACCGGCGATTGTAGGCGCGATCCTTGCCGACAAAGATCGTGTCCACCGCCGTCTTCATGTTGTCATAGATGCCCCGGGCACAGGCTCCGCCGAAGAACGCGAAGGCCCTGTCATGCGCGTCGAACACCATCTCCTGCGTCTCGCGCGGATACGCCCCAACGAACGGCATCCGGCTGTGGCACAGCCGGACATGGGCGACCTTGACCGTCGTGGTCACGCCATCGAGGATCACGATCTCATGGCTCCAGTCGAATTGGTAGGCCTCACCAGGATCGAAGATCAGCGGGACATAGGCTGAAGCCGATGCCTCCTGCGTTACCTTCGACCAACTGGCCGCATAGCGCCGGATAGCATCATAGCTGCCGTCATAGCCACGGTTGCGCAGCTCCTCGTAGACCCGGATCAGCGTCAGGCGTTCGCGCTTCGGCCGCCGCGCATTCTCGGCCAGCATGTCGTCCAGTGCAGACCGCCAGGGATCGATCTTCGGACGCGGTTGCGTCGTGCGGTCATAGGTGAATTCGGTCGCGCCCGATCTGATGACTTTACGCACCGTGTTCCGAGACAGCCGCAACTCACGGCAGATCTGCTTGATCGACTTGCCTTCGACGAAATGCGCGCGCCTGATCTTCGCGATCGTTTCCACAACCAACATCCCCTGACTGCTCCCTCATGCTTTTGAGGAAGCTTCTGATCAGAATTATCAGGGGGGTCACTTTTGGACGCCGATCACCCCAAGATAGGGGTCAGTTTTGCATGCCGTTCCACACTTCAAATTCTTCGAGGGACACCGCCTCGCCTCCGGCGAGGCCCTCGATGGCGCTCTCAAGGGTTGTGCCAAATTCGTCCACGATCTCTTGGCGATACAGTTCGTCACCGGGTTGCCTGTGGAAGTCAGCCAGGAACCATACGACGTCGCAGTTCGACAGGTGTTCCACCCGCTTCATCTGACCCATCGACATGAAAAACGCCATATCGACCAATATCGCCATCTTCTTGCCCCACCGGCGTAGCGTCGGGACTTTAATCTGCAGCTGCGGCATCAGCCTCTTTGGGCCGCTGCTCCTGTAGTCCGGGCGCCGCCCTTCGACTGGCATGGTCGCGACACCTTGGCGCTCCCGGATGTCGCGGAACTCGATTGCGATCTCTCGGCCCGAAAAATACACTGCTTGGATCTCGACGACACACCACTTCATGTCAGCAGCGGCTGGCAGGCTTTCGGCGACAAGGATCATGTCTATGCGGCCAACATCCTCGCCAGCAGCGCTGTCCAAGTTGCCAGTCGATTCCAGGAATCCGACCTCGCTGGCCTGAGTTGGAGTGGGGTCACCTAGCAGCCGCTCACCGATGTGCCTGAACGCATCATGGTTCCTGTCGATGGATGACGCCCGAACCCGGATCAACAACTGGAGAACTGACTACAATGAAACCAGGCCGCATTCCTCGCTCGGCAACTTGACGCCGAGCAACTTCGCAGCTCAACTAAACAAAACCCGAAAGGTCGCATGAAGGCCGGAACAGAAACGGGGTGAGTTCCAAATCCTCCGTTTCCTCATAATAACGGCGGACCACTTCATGGGGGAGGATCAGGTGTGCAGTCTGCGGTTGCAGCCGCCACAGGCGGCTTCGATCCGGAACGGATCGGCGGCGCAGCCGCTCGGCTGGGTGCAGGGGCGCAGCGCCTTGCCCGACATGTTGCTTGCAACATAACAGTCGGTCCATATTGCGTTTCTTTTCAAACTCGGGGGCGATGATGTCTGGCCCTCAATTCATCCATTTCCAGAGTTATTCGCGGAAGGCCAACAAGGCGGGGCAGTCCATTGAGCAAGTGCTTGGCGAAGCCGTTCGCGCACCGCAATACAGCAAGCATGTCGCCGAACCGCTTCCTCCTGTGGTCGTTTACGGTGAGGCCATCGAAGAACTCGACAAACAGCAGGACGAGATGGTTTCCGCAGGCTTCGTGGATGTCGCCTTGAAGGACGGCAGGATCGCGCAACGCGGCATCCGCAAAGATCGTCACATACTGCTGACCGCCGTAGCGTCCTATCCGGTGCCGGTCGCGTTGGTGCAAGCAGATACTGACGCGCGACGTGAGTATGAGCAATGGCGCAGTCTGAATATTGCTTGGCTCAGGCGGATGTTCTTCGACGGGCTGATTTCGGTCGTCGAATACTGGGATGAAGCGCATTCCCATATCCACGCTTATATCTTGCCAGTCAATGATCCGGGTTGCTCTGCCCGCCAGTTGAGCCCGGCATGGCTCGCCAAGGAAGAGGCGGCCCGCCTCGCCGGTGAGGATGACCGAACTGCTGTGAGGCTCGGCAATGCAGCCTATCGCGAGCGCGCGACGCGAGTTGCAGGATGACGATTACCGCAAGGTCAGTGTCCCTTGCGGGCCGACAAGAACCGGACCGAAACGTCGTCGTCTCAGCCGGGCTCAGTGGAAGGCGGAAAAGGATGCGGCCAAGCGAGAGGCGAAGAAGTCCGACACCATAGCTGCCGGTGGATTCGACTCCGATACGCTAGAGCTCACCGTAGCTCCGCATCCAGGCGAGCATTTGGCAGTATCACTGTCGAGTAGAGAAAAAGCTTCGAGTTTCGAGGACGATGTCATGGTGATCGACGCAAGCTTGAATAGTGGCGTTCCACGGTTTGCTCAGTCGTATAGATTGTCGCTCAGGCTTCGCGCTGGCCCAAACATCCATTCTTGATCTGTCACCAACACGACAGCGGATTATACTTCAATCCCGCAAAAGCTCATTGATCGAGGTTTTTGAGCGGGTCCTTTCGTCAACGCGCTTGACGATCACCGCGCAATACAGGTTCACGCCGTTTTTCGACGGCAGAGACCCTGACACGACGACCGATCCGGAAGGGATCTCGCCATAGGTCACTTCGCCGGTTTCACGGTCGACGATCTTGGTGGACTGGCCGATGAATACGCCCATGCCGATCACCGAGCCCTCGCGGACGATGACGCCCTCGACAACTTCCGAGCGAGCGCCGATGAAGCAGTTATCCTCAATGATTGTCGGGCCCGCCTGCATGGGTTCGAGAACGCCGCCAATGCCGACGCCGCCCGACAGATGGACATTCTTGCCGATCTGGGCGCAGGAGCCGACCGTCGCCCAAGTGTCGACCATCGTGCCTTCACCGACATAGGCTCCGAGGTTTACAAAACTGGGCATCAGCACAACGCCCTTCCCAATGAAAGCGGATTTGCGGACCACGCAATTCGGCACCGCGCGGAACCCGGCATCGCGCCAGCGATTTTCGCCCCATCCGGCGAATTTACTGTCGACCTTGTCCCACCAGCCGCCATTTTGCGGACCGCCCTCCTGCAGCTCCATATCCTTGATCCGGAACCCCAGAAGAACCGCCTTCTTGGCCCATTGGTTAACATGCCAGTCAGCCCCGCGCTTTTCCGCAACCCGCAACGCGCCGCTGTCGAGTGCGTTCAGCGTGTCCTCGATGGCCTCGCGCGTCTCGCCGGTCGTGGCGGGGGTGATGGTGTCGCGGGTCTCCCAGGCGGCTTCGATTGCCTTTTCCAGCGCGGCATTGGACATGTGGCTCTCCTCGGTCAGGGTAGAAGTTCTTGCCCAAGCGCTATAAGCGGGGGTGTGACCCGGCGCAATGCGCACGACCGATCAGAGGCCGAAAATGCAAGACGAAGATTCCCGCGCCCATCCTTTCCCCCGCAGTCGTGAGGATGCTCAGGCGGCTCAGCAGATGCCCGACACGCCGCAGACACGCGCACCGGCACACCGGCTTGCCTTCGCGGATACGGATTTTCTTCTACGCGAAGAGCTGCGCCCTGTCCGACTGCAGCTTGAGCTTCTGAAGCCGCAGCTGATCCTTGACGAACGCGGCGTCGAATCGACGGTCGTCATGTTTGGCGGAGCGCGGATTCCAGCGCCTGAGAACAAAGACGAGGCCAGGACGAAGACTCTGAAAGAGTTGTCGAGATATTATGAACAGGCTTATCGCTTCGCCACCATCATGACCGAACGCAGCCTGAAGACCTATGGCCGGGAATTCGTCATCTGTACGGGCGGTGGCCCGGGCGTGATGGAGGCAGGGAATAAAGGGGCAACCGATGCAGGGGGCCAGTCAATCGGATTGGGGATCGTGCTGCCGCATGAACAGGCTCCGAACGCCTATGTCACGCCTGATCTTTGCTTCAACTTCCATTATTTCGCCATCCGCAAGATGCATTTTCTTATGCGCGCTCGGGCGGTCACGGTCTTTCCCGGCGGTTTCGGAACGCTGGATGAATTATTCGAGACGCTGACACTGATCCAGACCGGACGGATGACGCCCGTGCCCCTGCTGCTATTCGGCAAAGAGTTCTGGGACAGGATCATCGACTGGCAGGCACTTGCCGATGCGGGAACGATCGGGGAAAGCGATCTGCAATTATTCCGCTATGTCGAGACCGCCGACGAGGCTGTCGAGATCATCGACAATTTCGACCCCACGCCCTGCGACTGACAGTTTGCAGGCGACTGTCCGGCCCATCCGAACCGTTCAGCCCAGACGGTCGCGGAATGCCTGAAAGACCTGCTCGTAAACGCTGCGCTTGAAGGGGACGATCTTTTCGATCAAATCCTCGGGGCGCATCCAGGCCCATTTGTCGAACTCGGGATGTTCGGTTTCGATATTTACCTGATCGTCGCGACCGACAAACCGCATCAGCACCCATTTCTGGCGCTGACCGCCATATTTGCCCTTCCAGACCTTCCCCAGCAATTCGTCGGGCAGATCGTAGTAAACCCAGTCGGCGGCCTCTTCCACGATCTCGACCGCATCGGCAGGCAGACCGGTTTCCTCGGTCAACTCGCGCAGCGCAGCCTCACGCGGTGACTCGCCCTTGTCGATCCCACCCTGAGGCATCTGCCATGCATGGCCCGGATTATCGATACGCTGTCCTGCGAAAACCAGCCCGTCAGCATTGACCAGTACCACCCCGGCGCAGGGGCGATAGGGCAGCCCGGACGGTCCCAGACGCTCATCCGGGGTGGTGCTGGCGGCCATTATTCGGCCTCTTCCCTGGATGTTTCACCCCCGACCGGAGCTTCATCCGTTCCTGAATCTTCGCCGGTGACTGCCGGTGTCACTGCTGCCGGCACCTCTTCGGCGCGGAAGTCGACCGCTGCCAGGCCCTTCAGAATGTCGATCGCATAGGCAAGCTGATAGTCTTCTTCACGCAGCTTTGCCGTCGCCTCGACCTCGGCGGCCTCTTCCTCAAGCTGACGGCGTTCTTCTTCGGAATAGCTGTCATTATTCAGCGCACCGCGCAGATCCGCCTCCGAGCTGATGAAGCTGGAGCTGGTGCGCGGACCGTCTTCGTCCTCTTCATTGGACGGCGACGGGGCGGGTTGTGCGACGATGATATCGGGATTGATGCCCAAGGCCTGAATCGACCGGCCAGAAGGCGTGTAATACCGCGCTGTTGTCAGCCGCATGGCGCTGTCCGACGTGACCGGCAGCACAGTCTGGACCGACCCCTTGCCGAAGGATTTTTCACCCACGACGATGGCCCGGCGGTGATCCTGAAGCGCACCTGTCACGATTTCAGATGCCGAGGCGGAACCGCGATTGATCAGCACCACCATCGGCTTGCCCTGTGCAAGATCCCCTGCCCGTGCATTCCAGCGCTCGCTTTCCTCGGGCAGACGGCCACGGGTCGAGACGATCTCACCCTCTTCAAGGAACGCGTCCGAGACATAGATAGCCTGATCCAGCAGCCCGCCGGGATTGTTGCGGAGGTCAAGAACGAAGCCGGTTACATTGTCAATGCCGCCCAGTTCCTCGACGGCTTTGTTCAGATCCTCTTCCAGCGACGAGATGGTTTCATCGTTGAAGGTCGCCACGCGAAGAACCACGACATGGCCTTCCACCCTGCCCCGGACCGCCGTCAGCTTGATCGTGTCCCGCACGATCTTGATGTCGAACGGCTCCTGCTCGCCCTCACGCAGAATGGTAATGGTGACCTCGGATCCGACCGGGCCGCGCATCATGTCAACGGCCTGATCCAGAGTCAGCCCCATCAGCGAATCGCCATCCACATGGGTGATGAAATCGCCCGCCTCGACGCCTGCCTCATCCGCCGGGGTGTCGTCCATCGGAGAGATGACCTTCACCAGCCCGTCTTCCTGACCGACCTCGATCCCCAGTCCGCCGAAGCTGCCGCGGGTCTGGGTCTGCATATCCTCGTAATCATCCGCAGGCAGGAACGAGGAATGCGGATCGAGCGATTGCAGCATCCCGTTGATCGCGGCCTCGATCAGTTCCTTGGCGTCGGTTTCCTCGACATACTGGCTGCGCACCTGTTCGAAGACATTCCCGAACAGATCGAGCTGTTCGTAAAGCGACCCGTTCTTCCCGACATCCTGCGCCGAAAGCGGCCCCGCCATTTGCGTTGTCAGCAAAAGCCCCGCCAGAGAGCCGCCAATACCCGCGATCAGATAATGCTTCATTGCGTTTCCGCCTGTTCCTCTGCCTGCGTTTCAGCGCCCTCCACAATGTGGTTGAGCACGAACCAATCTGCGGGATCCAGTGTTTCCTTATCCCGCCTGAGTTCCAGATACAGGGTTTCGGTCCGGTCCGCATCCCCACCTGTCGCCGCATTCACGACGAAATCAATCCCGAATTCTTCCGCCGAGGGTTCAGCGCCGCCCATAAGCCCGACAGGCTCTCCGGCGGCAAGAACATCCCCGACTTCTCCGTATACCTGTGCCATTCCGGCAAGTATCAGAAGATAATCCTGCGCCGGCTCAAGAATCATCACGTTCCCGTAATCCAGAAGCGGGCCGCGATAGCGGATTGTCGAGGGCCAGGGCGCCGTGACCAGCGATGCAGGCGCGGTGGCGATGACCAGACCGGGCCGTTCGATCCCTGCGGCATCCGGCTCATTATAGCGGCGCAGCACCTTGCCGCGCACCGGCAGCGGCAGCGATCCCTGAGCGCCATCAAAATCGGCCAGAGGCGGCCCGATATCGGATTCGATATCCGCGATGCCCTCTGCAAAAGCATCCAGCGTCGCGGCGGATTTTTCCAGGGCCTGCAATTCCTCGGGCGTCTCGGTAAAGCGTTTCGGCATTGTCGAGCGATCCGTCACGGCGCTGCCCAGAAGACGCCGCGCCTCCTGCACACGGCCAAGCCCCTCGGCCAGCGTATTTGCGGCGTCCTCCTGCAATTTGCGGACGGAAGCGATCTCATCGAGATCTTCTTTCAGGCTGTCGGCCTCCTGACGCAGACCCGGCACGATGCTGGACAGCAGCATCCCGGATCGTGCGGTTGCCTCTGGACCGGCAGGATGCAGCAGCATCAGCGTTTCCGGCGATTTCTCCATCGCGGTCATGACCCCGATAATCGAGGAAAGCTGATCGCGGCGGGATTCCCACTCGACCCGGATTTCCTGCTCGCGAATGCCCGCCTGACGCAGACCGGCCCGCAGCGCGGACAGCCCGGTTTCATAGGCGGTAATCATTTCGGTCAGCGCGGTCACCTGATCGTCCTTGGTCAGCGCCTCTTCCAGCATCCCGGTCGCCTCGCGCAACTGATAGGCTGCACGCGCGGCATCCTCACCGGCGCTTGACTGCGAGAAAGAAGGGGAAGCCGAAAGCGTCGCGGCCAGCAGGATCACGGAAGCAAGGACGGGTCTCATACGCGTTCGATCAGGCTCCTGCCGGTCATTTCCTCTGGCGGCTCGATCCCCATCAGATCCAGCACGGTCGGCGCGACATCGGCCAGACGGCCACCGCTGCGAAGGGATGTCGCCGAGGCATCGCCGAACACGATGACCGGCACCGGATTGGTGGTATGAGCCGTATGCGGCCCGCCAGTTTCGGGGTCGATCATGGTTTCGCAATTGCCGTGATCGGCGATGATCACTGCGGCACCGCCCATTTTCTCAAGTGCGTCCAATGCACGGCCCAGATTGCGGTCAACCGCCTCACAGGCTTTCGTTGCCGCCTCAAGGCTGCCTGTATGACCGACCATATCGGGATTGGCGAAATTGACCACGATCAGGTCATAACCCTCTTCAATCGCCTTCACGAAATACTCGCCAACCTCATCGGCGGCCATTTCCGGCTGAAGATCATAGGTCGCCACATTCGGGCTGGAGGGCATTTTCCGGTCCTCACCGGGCTCTGCTTCCTCTTTGCCGCCATTCAGGAAAAAGGTGACATGAGGATATTTCTCGGTCTCGGCCAGACGGAACTGACGCAACCCCTTTGCCGCGACCCATGCCCCCAAAGTATTCAATACCTGCCGCTTGGGATAGGCGGTGGTCATGAATTCGTTATGCTGTTCGGAATAATCGACCATCCCCAGAAGCGCCGCCCATTCGGGACGCGTACCGGTGTCGAAACGGTCGAAATCCGGCTGCCCGATCGCCGCCAGAATTTCGCGCGCCCGGTCGGCGCGGAAATTCATGCAGAAGAACCCGTCTCCATCCGTGGCACCCTGATAGCCGTCGATGATCGTCGGTTGGATGAACTCGTCGGTCTCTCCGCGCTGATAGGCAGCCTCGACCGCATGGGCGGCATCGGCGGCTTCCAGCCCCTCACCCGCCACCAT
Organism: Paracoccus aerodenitrificans; assembly: GCF_027913215.1. Lineage (GTDB taxonomy): Bacteria > Pseudomonadota > Alphaproteobacteria > Rhodobacterales > Rhodobacteraceae > Paracoccus > Paracoccus aerodenitrificans. The sequence goes on along the minus strand of NZ_CP115784.1, from coordinate 478,746 downwards.
CGCGGCATAGGCGCGACCAACGCGGTCCCAGCGATTATCCCGGTCCATCGCGAAATAGCGTCCGATCACCGTTCCGATCCGCGCGTTTTCCGGCAGGCTGCCCTGCAATTCGGTCACGAACCCCATCGCGGATTGCGGCGACACGTCCCGCCCGTCGGTGACAGCATGGACCACGACCGGGATATTCTGCCGCGCCACCGCGTTCACGGCCGCAATGACGTGCTGAATATGGCCGTGAACCCCGCCATCCGAGACCACACCCATCAGATGCGCGGTGCCGCCGCTTTGCTTCAGCCTGTCGATGAACGCGCCAAGGCCGGTATTGTCGTAAAAGCTGCCATCCTCGATCGCCAGATCGATCTGCCCCAGATCCATCGGGACGACACGACCCGCACCGATATTGGTATGGCCCACTTCGGAATTGCCCATCTGCCCTTTCGGCAGCCCGACATCGGGGCCGAAAGTAATCAGAGTCTCATGCGGGCATCCGGCCATCAGCCTGTCATAAGCCGGTGTGTTCGCCTGATCCGGTGCGCTTTGCTCTGGCCGGTCAGAAACGCCCCATCCATCCAGAATGCACAGGACGACAGGTTTCTTGCCGCTCATAACCCGGCTCCTTCATCGATCCCCAGCATGATATTCATGTTCTGCACCGCCGCGCCCGAAGCGCCCTTGCCCAGATTGTCCAGCACCGCCACGACCACGGCACAACCTCTGGAATCGTCGCCGTGTACCGAGAGTTCCAGCATATTCGTCCCGTTCAGAGCGGTCGGATCGACGCGTGCGCCGATCTCTTCAGCCTCGCGAACGCGTACGAATTCGGCGCCGGCATAATGGTCGCGCAGCACGGAATGCAGGCTGGACAGGCTGCGGGTTCCGTCCAGATGAAGTGGCAGCGATACCGCCATGCCCTGCGCAAACTGTCCGACCGATGGTGCGAAAACCGGCTGCACGGTCAGGCCGCACAGCGTCATGATTTCAGGGATATGCTTATGCCCCTGCGCCAGAGCGTACAGGAACGAAGGCGGCGCGGTCCCGGCCTCATATTCCGCGATCAGCGCATTGCCGCCGCCCGTATAGCCAGAAACAGCATTGATCGACAGCTTCTCATCCGCAGCGATCAGACCGGCATCGACCAGAGGCCGGATCATCGCAATCGCCCCCGAGGCATAACAGCCCGGATTGGCGACATACCGCGCCGAGGCGATCCGGTTCCGCGCATCCGGGGTCAGTTCGGGAAAGCCGAAAACCCAATCGGGATCGATCCGGTGAGCGGTCGAGGCATCGATCAGCCGCACCGGAAGATCGGCGCTCAGGGCAACGGCATCCCGTGCAGCGTCGTCCGGCAGGCACAGAATCGCCACATCGGCGGCGGCGAAACACTCGCGCCGTGCATCGCTGTCCTTGCGGCGGTCATGGTCGATGCGGATCAGTTCGATATCCGCGCGGCCTTCCAGCCTTTCCCGGATCTGAAGCCCGGTCGTCCCGGCCTCTCCGTCGATGAATAGCTTATGCGCCATGACTGCCCTTTCCTGCTTGTCCCTGACATAACGCCCCGCCCCTCCGGGGGCAATGCAGGCAAGACCGTGCCGCAAGCTTCTCTGGCTGTTGAAACCTGCCCACGGCTTCGCGTATCACCACGCAATGACCGACCGTTACGCCCCCGTCTCCAGCAGCCCGATGCGCAGCGCCGCCACCCAGCCGGCGCGGCTGTATCACACTCCGCTTTCGCCGTTCTCGCGAAAGGTGCGACTTGTTCTTGCCGAAAAGAGAATCGAGGTCGAACTGGCCGAAGAAAGATACTGGGAACAGGGATCAGAGCTTTTCCGCCGCAACCCCGCAGGCAAGATCCCGGTTCTGAGGCTTGACGGCATGTTGCTGGCCGAAAGCCAGGCGATCTGCGAATATCTTGATGAAACCGTGCCGGTCCCGCCGCTGATGCCGGACGGAGCTGCGGGCCGCTATGAGGTGCGCCGCCTCTGTGCGTGGTTCGACGACAAGTTCAACAGCGAAGTGACGAAGCCGGTCCTGACCGAGCGGGTCTGGAAGAAGGTCCAGAAAAGCGGATACCCGGACAGCCGCGTCGTCAAGGCCGGGCTGGCGGCGGTGAAAGCGCATATCGACTATATGCACAGCCTGCTGGAAGAGCGCCGCTGGCTGGCCGGTCCGACGATCTCCATCGCGGATTTCGCGGCGGCGGCGCATTTTTCCTGTCTGGATTATATCTCGGACGTGGATTGGGACCGCTCGGATCTGGTACGCCAGTGGTACGCTACGATCAAATCACGCCCCGCCTTCCGCAACGTGCTGGCCGACCAACTGCCCGGCCTGCACCCGGCCTCCCATTACGCACTGCTGGATTTCTGAATCTTCGGTCAGGCACCGCCTTTTCCGATCCGGCCCCGCTGCCCGCCGGTCTGCGCCCGGTCCAGCAACAGATGGTCAAGCACCACGCAGGCCGCCATCGCTTCGGCGACCGGGACGGCGCGGATGCCGACGCAGGGATCGTGCCGGCCTTTGGTGATCAGCTCTATCTCGTCGCCGTCCACTGTGATGGTGCGGCGCGGGGTCAGGATCGACGATGTCGGCTTCACGGCGAAGCGCACCACGATATCCTGCCCCGTAGAAATACCGCCGAGAATCCCTCCAGCATGGTTGGACAGGAATTCCGGGCCGTTTTCTCCCATGCGGATCTCATCGGCATTATCGGTGCCGGTCAGCGAGGCGGCGGCCATGCCCTCTCCGATCTCGACGCCCTTGACCGCATTGATCGACATCATCGCCGCTGCCAGATCGGTATCGAGCTTTCCGTAAACCGGCGCACCGAGTCCGGGAGGGCAGCCCTTTATCAGAACCTCAATCGCCGCGCCGACGCTGTTCTGCGCCTTGCGGATGCCGGTCAGATAATCCTCCCACTCCTGTGCGGCCTTTGCATCGGGCAGAAAGAACGGGTTCTCCGCGATGGCCGAAGCATCGAATCTTGCGGGGTCCAGACGCATCTCACCCATCTGGACCATATAGCCCAGAATCGACAATTCCGGCGCCAGTTCGCCCAGAACCGCCTGCGCCACCGCTCCGGCAGCGACGCGTGAGGCGGTTTCGCGTGCGCTCGACCGTCCGCCGCCGCGATAATCGCGGATGCCGTATTTCTGGTGATAGGTGATGTCGGCATGGCCGGGTCGGAACGAGCGGGCGATCTCACCGTAATCTTTCGACCTCTGGTCGGTATTTTCGATCATCAGCATGATCGGCGTCCCGGTGCTGCGCCCCTCGAACACGCCCGACATGATACGGACCCGGTCGGCTTCCTGCCGCTGCGTGGTGTTCTTCGACGTTCCCGGCCGGCGGCGATCCATGAAGGGCTGGATCCGGGCCTCATCAAGCGGCACGCCGGGCGGGCAGCCATCTATGACGGCGCCAAGCCCCGGCCCGTGGCTTTCTCCCCAGGTCGTGACACGAAATACATGGCCGAAGCTGTTGAGGCTCATCTGGATCTCCTTTGCCATCTGGTTACCGGCCCTGCCTGCCAGCGGCAAGCACCAGAAAGACGACAGGGGGTTGCACCCGGGACCGGCTGCGATCATGCTTGCCCAAGCCTCGGGGAGCCTTTCGGCTGAGACGCAGCTTGCGAACCCGTTGAACCTGATCCGGCTCACCCCGGCGGAGGGAAGGTATCGCTGTCCTTTCTTTCCGGAACTGATTGAGAGAACGCGATGAGACATGCAATTGCCGCCCTGACGATCCTTGCCGCCCCCGCCTCAGCGGACGCTGCCGAGCTGATCGTCTATAGCCCGGATTATTTCGCATCGGAATGGGGACCCGGCCCCAAAATCGAAGAAGGTTTCGAGGCGATCTGCGCATGCGACCTGAAATTCGTGACCGGCGACGTGCTGCCCCGCCTGCTGCTGGAAGGCGACCGGACCGAGGCGGATGTGGTGATCGGCCTGAACAGCGATGTCACGAAACGCGCCCGCGAATCCGGGCTTTTCACGCCTCACGGTCAGGATCTGTCCGGGCTGACCATGCCGGTCAACTGGAGCGACGATATTTTCCTGCCCTTCAACTGGTCTCAGACGGCTTTCGTCTATGACGGCACCCGGCTTGAAAATCCGCCGGGCAGTTTTCAGGAACTTCTGGACGCGCCGGATGATCTGAAAATCGTGATTCAGGACCCGCGCAGCTCGATCTCCGGTCTGGCGCTGCTGCTATGGGTCAAGTCGGTCTTTGGGGACGAGTCGGAAGACGCATGGCGGAAGCTGCGTCCGAAAGTGCTGACGGTCACACCAGGCTGGTCGGAAAGCTATGGCCTGTTCACCGATGGAGAGGCAGATATGGTGCTCAGCTATACGACCTCTCCCGCCTACCATATCGGGGCCGAGCAGGATGCCAGCAAACGCGCCATTATCTTCCCCGAGGGGCATTACTTCATGGTCGAACTGGCGGCACAACTGAAAGGGACCGATCAGCCCGAACTGGCACAATCCTTTCTGGATTACGTGGTCTCGGAGGACTTCCAGAGCATGATTGCCGAGGCGAACTGGTCCTATCCGGCGAACCTGCCGCGCGACATGCTGCCCGCCTATTTCGCGGCTCTGCCACGCCCGGAAAAGACCCTGTTCCTTGACGAAGACGCTGCCGAGGCGGCACGCCGTCCGGCACTGGACGAATGGCTCAGCGTCTTCGCGGAATAAACCCGGTCGGGCCTCTGGCCGCCATTCTCCTGATTGTTCTGGTTCTGGGAACGCTCGGCGCGGTGGCGCTTCACGCGGGCGGGCTTTCGGGGCTGAACAGTTGGGACTGGCGGGCCGTGTGGTTCACGATCTGGCAGGCGGTCGTCTCGGCAACGGTCTCGGTCCTGCTTGCGGTTCCGGTGGCGCGGGCGCTGGCGCGGCGCAGCTTTCCGGGCCGCCATGTGCTGATTACCCTGCTGGGCGCTCCGTTCATTCTGCCGGTGATCGTGGCGATCATGGGGCTGGTTTCGGTTTTCGGCCGCAGCGGAGCGGTCAATGAGGCGCTTTCGGCGCTCGGCCTGCCGCCGGTCTCGATCTATGGCTGGCAGGGAGTCATTCTGGCGCATGTCTTCTTCAACCTGCCGCTGTCGGTGCGGATGATCCTGCATGGCTGGCAGGCGATCCCGTCCGAGAGATTCCGCCTGGCGCAGTCCCTTGGCTTCAACCCCGTCGATATTGCCCGCCATCTGGAAAGGCCCATGCTGCGGGAAATCGCGCCGGGTGCGTGGCTGGCGGTGTTTCTGGTCTGCCTGACCTCTTTCGCGGTGGCTCTGGCCCTTGGCGGAGGACCCAAGGCCACCACGGTCGAACTGGCGATATATCAGGCGTTCCGTTTTGATTTCGACATGGGCAAGGCGGCTGCTCTGGGGCTGATCCAGGTGGGGCTGTGCCTTGTGGCGCTGCTGCTGTCCTCGCGGGTGACGATCATGGCCGGGTTCGGCACCGGGATGGGGCGCGGAACGCTGATCACCGCCCCGCGCGGCTGGTATCTCTGGACGGATCTGCTTGCCATCTTGCTGGCGGCGGCATTCCTGCTGGTGCCGATGGTCTCGGTCATCCTGCAGGGCGCCCCAAGTATCGCCACCCTACCCGCAACGGTCTGGAGCGCCGCGCTGCGGTCAATCGTCATGGCGCTGATCTCTACCGGAGCGACACTGGTTCTGGCGCTTGCCCTGTCACTGGCCGTCGCCCAAGGTCAGCGCTGGATCGAGGCAGCAGGCATGTTACCCATCGTCGCATCGCCTCTGGTGCTGGGAACGGGGCTGTATCTGATGCTGCGCGGGCTGGCCTCGCCGACGCAGCTTGCACTGCCTGTCACGGTGGGGATCAACGCGGCAATGGCGCTGCCCTTCGCGCTGCGGATCATGATCCCGGCGGCCCGAAGCCTGCATGCGGATTACGGCAGGCTGGCTGCATCGCTTGGGATGACCGGGCTTGCCCGGCTGAGGCTGCTGACCCTGCCCCGTCTGGCCCGCCCCATCGGCTTTGCCGGAGGGCTGGCCGCCGCGCTGGCGATGGGGGATCTGGGCGTCATCACCCTGTTTGCCGACAGCGAGAATGCAACCCTGCCGCTGAGGCTGTATCAGTTGATGAACAGCTATCGCATGGCTGATGCTGCGGCCTGCGCCGTGCTGCTGATGGCGATCAGCTTCGCCCTGTTCTGGCTTTTCGATCGCGGAGGACGACTGAATGCTGAAATTTGACCGCGCCGAAGCCATTCTGGGCAGCTTCCGGCTAAGCGCCGATTTCACCGTCCAGCCCGGAGCAAGGGTCGCCGTGATCGGCCCGTCAGGATCAGGGAAATCCACCCTGCTTGGCATGGTGTCCGGCTTTGTCCCCCTCTCATCCGGACGGATCGACTGGAACGGAGCGGATCTGTCGCGTCAGCCTCCGGGGGATCGGCCCGTCTCGGTTCTGTTTCAGGACCAGAACCTGTTCCCGCATCTGACCGTCGCCCAGAATGCCGGGCTCGGGCTGCGCCCGGATCTGAAATTATCGGCGCAGCAGAAAGCCGCCGTCGAGGGCGCCCTGCGGGATGTCGGGCTGGAGGGCATGGCCGGACGCCGCCCCGGAAACATGTCCGGCGGGCAGCAGGGGCGCGTCGCTCTGGCACGGGTGGCGCTGCGGGCACGGCCCATCCTGCTGCTGGATGAGGCGTTCTCGGCGCTCGGCCCGGCGCTGAAATCTGACATGCTGGCGCTTCTGGGAAGGATCGCCGATGACAGCGGGGCAACGGTTCTGATGGTCACGCATGACCCCGATGATGCACGCGCCTTCGCACCCCAGACCATCGTCGTCATGGACGGGACCGCGCAACCCCCCGCCCCCACGGCTGAGCTTCTGGACAACCCGCCCGAGGCGCTTGCCGCCTATCTCGGCTGATCGACCGCGCGGATCATCTTGCGGTCGAAAACCCGCATGACCTGTGCCAGATCCTGCCCGCGCTTAAGGATGCGGCCATCCATCGCGATGACCGCATACATTCCCTGAGCATTGCGCAGCTTGGGCCGCTTCTCGACCCGGTAGATCGGCGTTTCGGCACTGTGCCGGAAGATCGAGAACACCGCGACATCCCGCAGAAACGCCATCGCATAATCCCGCCATTCACCGGCAGCGACCATACGGCCATAGACTGAGAGGATAATGGCAAGCTCTGCCCTGTCGAAGGCGATCCTGTCCTGTTGCGGCATAAGCGGATGCTGAGGGTTCTGCATAAGCGGATCGTGACACCGCGCAGCGTCACGATCAATCGCAAAAAGGACCGGCCATGCAAAGTGGCCTGCGGATCAATAGCAGGCGATCTTCGTGATCCTGCCGGATGTATCATATTCGACATTCAGCCGCTCGGGGCTGTAATCGGCCGTCACCGGCATGTCAGGCCCGATCTCACGGAAATCCTGCGCAAGCGCTTTGGTGTTCAGAACCCGGCGATCCTTGCCAACCAGCCCCTGCAACCCCGACGCGCCGCACGCATTCGAAGGCGCGGGCGGGTGGGCAGGTTCTTCAGGCTGGGTGCAGGCGGCCATCGCCGCCAGCAGCCCCGCAGAAACCGCAAGACGCACCGGCATCAGCCGCAATCCACGCCCGAGATATTGCCGGACGCATCCAGCCGGAACACGATCCGGTTCGGGTCATATTCCTGTGGCTCAATCCCGCGATATTCGACAATGCGATAATCGCGTTCGATCCCAAGCCCGGCAATCACGCTGCCCGGCTGGCCGATCTGGCCGGAATAGGTGCTCGCCTTGCAGAGATCCGGCTTGCGTTCCTGCAACCCGTCATCGGACGCCGTCGGCAGCGGCGCCACGGGCGGATTCACCACCGCCTCTTCCACCGGAGCCCGCGGAGCAACAACGCAGCCGGCAAGCGCAAGCGCGGCGGCCAGAGGCGCAAGAAAACGCGGCTTTATCATCATGAAATTATTCATCTGTCCCTGATACCTGTCTGAATCCTGCATCGCGGTCCCGCTGACCGGGGACCTTGTGCCAGCTATACGCATCAAAGAACCGTATGTTAAGCCCGCAGCCCGTTAACGAAACTGACAACCGCGTCAGCGATCAAGCAGCGCGATAGCCCTTGGTGTCCCGAAAGCACGCAGGAAAATACCGACCGCATTGTCGACCGTCTGGCGAATCATGTCATCATTCACCGAAGCACGACCCGTCAGCATCACCCGGTCCCGCACCCGGACCGTGTTCAGATTCACGAAACTATCGGCAATCAGGTTCATGTCCCCGATTTCGTCACGCAACATACCCTCTTCCTGCCAGTGCAGAAAGCGGCGCTCAAGCGCAGAGAGCAGGGCACCGGGGCCGATTGCATAATACTCGGCAGCGAGGCCCGGGAAACGCTCTGCCTCGGCAATCGCCAGACGAAGCGTGCGAGAGCCGACATCCGAAACGATATTATTGGCGATGACATGACCGATGAACCGCAGAACCTGATCTATCGGAAGATCCAGATCCCCCAGTGCCGAGGCTCCGCCGCGAACCCGCTCAATCTCGCCCCGGAACACTTCCTGAAACATAAGCTGCTTATCGGGGAAATAGCTGTACAATGTCGCCTTCGACACTGCGGCTTCGCGGGCAATATCGTCGACGCTCGCGCCTTTATAACCCTCCCGCATGAAAACCCGTCGCGCACCTTCAAGAACCTGATCAAATTTCCGGCCCTTCGTAATAAGCCGTTCATCACCAATCATTTTACTTGCCTTAAACCTGGCTACAAAACACAGACATATTCCACATGGGAATTGGCGGCGACAAGCACATAAGGCTTCTGACGAATTTCGTTGCGATTTTCCGCCGGAGCGTCGATGGTCTGTTCAAAGACGAGGCAACGGTGAGATGAAAACATGGCCACTCCGCACACGTCCTTCCGCGATTCAGTCGACAGGATGTTTCTTCACGCAGCATCCCTGAGCAAACTGCCTCCGGGACTGATTGAAAAAATCCGGGTCTGCAATTCGACCTATACGGTGCGTTTCGGCGTCCGCCTTCGCGGCGCGATTCACACATTTACCGGCTATCGCTCGGTGCATTCCGAACATATGGAGCCGGTGAAAGGCGGCATCCGCTATGCGATGTCAGTCAATCAGGACGAGGTCGAGGCGCTTGCCGCGCTGATGACCTATAAATGCGCCCTTGTCGAAGTGCCCTTCGGCGGCTCGAAAGGCGGCCTGCGGATCAATCCGCGTGACTGGGATGAGGACGAGCTTGAGCGGATTACCCGCCGCTTCACCTATGAATTGTCGCGGCGCAGCCTGATTTCTCCGTCCCAGAACGTGCCCGCCCCGGATATGGGAACGGGCGAACGGGAAATGGCATGGATGGCGGATGCCTATAAGCGTCTGCATCCCGATGACATCAACGCCAAGGCCTGCGTGACCGGAAAACCGGTCACAATCGGCGGCATTATGGGCCGGGTCGAGGCAACCGGGCGGGGCATTCAATACGCATTGCAGGAATTTTTCCGCCACCCAGAGGCGGTGAAACGCGCCGGGCTGTCGGGTGAGTTGTCCGGCAAGCGGATCGTCATTCAGGGCCTCGGGAATGTGGGCTATCACGCCGCGAAATTCCTGTCGGAAGAGGATGGCTGCCCGATTGTCACCGTGGTCGAATATAACGGCACGGTCCACAATCCGAACGGTCTCGATATCGAAGCGCTGAAGGCGCATATCAAGGAAACCGGCGGCGTCGAGGACTTCCCGGGCGCCAGTTTCCGTCCCGCCGGGATGGAGGGGCTGGAGGATGAATGCGATATCCTCATCCCCGCCGCCGTCGAAAGCGTCATCACCGAAGAGAACGCCCCGCGTCTCAAGGCCAAGCTTATCATCGAGGCCGCGAACGGTCCGGTGACCGCCGAGGGCGACAAGGTGCTAAACGAACGTGGCATTGTCGTGATCCCTGATATGTACGCCAATGCCGGCGGTGTGACAGTGTCCTATTTCGAATGGGTCAAGAACCTGTCCCAGATCAGCCTCGGCCGGATGGAGCGGCGCTATGAAGAGCACCGCAACCGGCTTCTGGTCAATGAGATCGGCAGGCTCTCGGCGGATTCCGGTCTGGAATGGACCATGACGGACGGGTTCAAGGAAGCCTATCTGCACGGTGCCGACGAGATCGAGCTGGTGCGCTCGGGTCTCGATGACACGATGCGCGAAAGCTATATGAAGATGGAAGAGGTCTGGTTCGGCGACGACCGCGTCAACGATTTGCGCACCGCCGCATATGTCGTGGCACTCCGCCGGATCGCCAATGTCTATGGTTCGCTTGGCCTGTAACCGGGTTCATCGGAAATGATATCAGATCCGCGCAGCCACCCGCTGCGCGGATTTTTTCACAGGCAGGCGCGGTTCAGCCCGCCCGATCCTGACCGGCAAGAAAATCAAGCACCTCGGCCGCCTCGGGAATCGCATCGACCGCCCCGCGCCGCGTGACCTTGATCGCCGAGGCCGCCGCCGCATGGCGCAGCGCCTCTGCCAGATCGCGCCCCGCATCCAGTTCCGCCGCGAAATATCCCGCAAAGCAATCCCCTGCCCCGGTCGTATCGACGGGAGTCACGGGAAACGCCTTCTGATGCACGGCACGTCCCGATTGCAAATCACGATACTCGGCCCCCTCGGCGCCCTTGGTGATCAGCATCGCCGGAACAGGCAGATCGCCGGGAATCGCTTCGGCAAGCTGCGCGGCCTCATGCGCATTCACGGCGAGAACCGAGACATGCTCCATCATCGCCTGCGCCGCCTGCACATCGAACGGGGCACAGCTATAGATGACGCGTGCACCGGCCTTCCGGGCCAGTTGCGCGGCTTCCACCTGAAGATTGGTCTCATTCTGGATCAGCAGAATATCATCGGGTCCGATCCCGGATAGCGCCCCAGCCAGTTGCTGTTCGGTCAGCCTGCGATTGGCTCCGGCATGAACGATGATCGCATTCTCCGCCGCGGAATCGACAAGGATAATCGCATGGCCCGTGGCCGAATGCGGCAGCCGCGCAATATGGGTGACATCGACGCCGTCTTCCTGCAAGCGATCCAGCACCCAGTCATCGCCCTGCGCCGCAAGCGCCCCGATATGAACCACATGCGCCCCGGCACGCGCCGCCGCGACTGACTGGTTCGCGCCCTTGCCGCCCGGACCCAGACTATATTCGACCGAGCCGACCGTCTCACCCGGCGCAGGCAGATGGTCCAGCCGATAAACATGATCAATATTGATAGAGCCAAGATTCCAGATTGCCATCACATTCCTCCGCAGAGGCATATAAAGCGACCGCCGCCAATCCGGCAAATGAAAAACGCGCCCCGAAAGGCGCGTTTTCTCATGTTTATAAGGAGTTACTCCTGATCGCGATGTTTGACATTCCACCACAGCCGCTTGTTGGTGAGATACAGCAGCGAGGCAAGCGCGATCAGGAAGATGACGCTGACAAAACCATTCGCCTTACGCGCCATCATCTTGGGCTCAGCCGTCCACATCAGGAACGCCGACACATCGCGGGCCATCTGGTCAACCGTGGCCGGAGTCCCGTCCTCATAGGTCACCAGATCGTCGAACAGCGGCGGCGGCATCGAGATCAGCCCGCCCTCAAAGGCACCGTTTCCATACAGAATGGATCCTGCCTGTTCGACTTCCTCACCGTTATATTCGGTCAGCACGGAATAGATATATTCCGGGCCGCCCATACCGTTGAACAACTGGCTGAGGCCGGTGCCGTAAGGCCCGTGGAACCCGGCGCGGGCTTTGGCCATCAGCGACAGATCCGGCCCCATTCCCAGGCCCGAGACGCTGGGGAAGTGATCGGTCGGCAGACGCGGACGGTCCTCATCAATTTCCGGGTCATAGATGAACATCTGGCTTGCATAGGCGCGGACCTGATCCGCAGGCAGGCCGGGTCCGCCGTCATCCGAAAGCGTCCGGATCGGCACCTGTTGCAGGCCGTGGCAGGCGGAGCAGACTTCCGTATAGACCTGAAGACCGCGCTGAAGCTGGAACTGGTCGAACTTGCCGAAAGGTCCCTCGAAGCTGAAGGAGATATCGGTGATATGCGATTCTTCTTCCTCAGCCGCTTCTTCCCCGGCACCGGTTTCCTCAGCCTCGCCTTCCGCAGCAGCCATGTCCTCGGCACCGGCGTCAGCCTCTGCGGCTTCGGCCTCTGCCGTGGCTTCTTCAGCGGCAGCCTCTTCCGGTGCAGCTTCTGCCTCAGATGCAGCAGCCTCTTCAGCAGTAGCTTCTTCGTCAGCAGCTTCGGCATCCGCAGCGGCGGGTTCCTCTGCCGTGCTGTCCTCAGCCGGTGCTTCTTCGGCGGTGTCCTCTGCCATCGCGTCTTCAGCAACAGGCTCCGCCTCAGCTTCATCCGCAGCGGGCGCATCGGCAGCAGCCTCATCCGCCGCTTCGGCCTCAGCCTCCGCAGGCGCTTCTTCAGCCGTCACCGCCTCAGCATTCGCTTCCGGCGCGGCTTCAGAGGCCTCTGCTTCAGGCTCCTGCACCGTCACCGCAACAGCATCGCTGCCCGGCTGTGTGGTCTGAACTTCCGTGTCCTGCGCCCAGGCTGCCGCACCAAGGGTCAGCGCGGCCACGGCCGTGAGGGTCTTGATTCTCAGGGTCATGCTTGCCTCTCCTTACTCGGCAGGATGGGTGATTTTGCCGTAATGGGCATCGAAATCTTCCTCGATCGTCGTAGGCATCGGATCGGGTTTTTCCATCAGACCCAGCACCGGCAGGATGATCAGGAAATAGGCGAACCAATAGGCCGACCCCGCCAGAGCGATATAGGGATAGATCCCCTCGGCCGGCATCGCACCAACCCACATCAGCACGATGAAGTTGACGCAGAACAGCCAGAACCACCACTTGAACTGAGGGCGGTAACGGCCCGAACGCACACGCGACGTATCAAGCCACGGCACCAGAGCCATGACCAGGATCGCACCGAACATGGCAAGCACACCGAAGAACTTCGCGTCGATAATGCCGAAGCTTACCCACTCGACCAGCATGACGACCCAGACATCCGCCGTGAAGGCGCGCAGGATCGCGTAGAAGGGCAGGAAGTACCATTCCGGCACGATATGCGCAGGCGTGGAAAGCGGGTTCGCCTCGACATAGTTATCCGGGTGGCCAAGATAGTTCGGCATGAAGCCGACCACGGCGAAGAACACCACAAGGATCACGGCAAGCGCGAAAAAGTCCTTGATCACGAAATAGGGCCAGAAAGGCAGCGTGTCCTTTTCGGCTTCCTCTTTCGAGCCCCGGCGCACCTCTACCCCGGTCGGGTTGTTGTTGCCGGTATTGTGGAAGGCCCAGATATGCACGACCACAAGCGCCGCGATGATGAAGGGCAGCAGGTAGTGCAGCGAGAAGAAGCGGTTCAACGTGGCGTTATCCACCGCCGGTCCGCCAAGCAGCCATTCCTGAATGCTCGGGCCGATGCCGGGAATTGCGCCGAACAGGCCGGTGATCACGGTCGCGCCCCAGAAGGACATCTGACCCCAGGGCAGAACATAGCCCATGAAGGCGGTGCCCATCATGCACAGATAGATCAGCATCCCGATGATCCATGTCACCTCGCGCGGGGCCTTGTAGGAACCGTAAAACAGCCCGCGGAAGATGTGGATATACACGGCGAAGAAGAACAGCGACGCACCGTTCATGTGCAGATAGCGGATCATATGCCCGCCATTCACGTTGCGCATGATATGTTCGATACTGTTGAACGCCATATCGACATGCGGCGTGTAATGCATCGCCAGAACGATGCCGGTTGCAATCTGCAACACCAGACAGAACGCCAGAACGATCCCCCAGATCCACCACCAGTTCAGGTTTTTCGGGGTGGGAATCATCAGCGTGTCATAGATCAGCCCGACGATGGGCAGACGGCGGTGCAGCCACTTCTCGGCACCGGTCTTGGGTTCGTAATGGTCGTGCGGAATACCGGACATTGGGCGCCTCCTCCTTAGCCGAGCTGCAATGTTGCGTCGTCGACGAAGGACGCCAGCGGAATATCCATGTTGCGCGGCGCAGGACCGCGGCGGATACGGCCTGCGGTGTCGTAATGCGAGCCGTGGCACGGGCAGAACCAGCCACCGAAATCGCCCGCGCCGTCACCGATCGGCACGCAGCCCAGATGGGTGCAGACGCCGATCTGAACCAGCCATTCCCCGGCCTCGTCCAGCGTGCGGTTTTCGTCCGTGGCAGGCTCGCCGGGTTTATTGGCGTTCTCTGCATTCTGGTCGATCAGATCGCCCAGATCGACAGCGCGGCCTGCCTCGATTTCCTCGGGGGTGCGGCGGCGGATGAACACAGGCTTACCAAGCCATTTGACGGTCAATTGCGTGCCGACATCGACACCGCTGATATCGACCATGATCGAGGACAGCGCCTGCACATCCGCAGACGGGTTCATCTGGTTGATCAGCGTCCAGGCGGCGGCGCCAGTGGCGACCGCTCCGGCCCCGGCAGTGGCATAGAAGAGGAAGTCCCTCCGCGTGCCTTCGTGTTCTTCGACGTGGGTCACGGCTTATCTCCGGTTCAGGCCCGCGGGCGGACCAGCTATGTTTTAACGGGCCGCTTGAATCGCGACCTTGGCGTGCTCATCTCTAGCGATCAATTTCGCGCCAGTCCAGCCGCGCCAGCCTAGCTTATTCGGCCAAATCGCCGCATCCGCAGGAATTTCGCCCTGAGCGATCTCAAAGACACGGTTATTCCCTTTATACGGCGGCCCTTTCGCGGCCTCCCGTCTTTCAGGATTTAACTGTCCGCCTTCCGCAGAAACACCTGCGACAAAACCGCGCAAATCGGAACTCTTCCGGTGACGATCTCTCACCTGCGCAGAAACCGGCGCAGAAGTTTTTCCAGCTTCGCCGCCCCCAGAGGGGCCATCTGCTTGGTATGATCATGGCTGATCGATTCGTCGCTCAGCCCCGCACCCATATTGGTGATGACCGAGATCGCCGCGCAGCGCAGCCCGAGAAACCTGCTAAGGATGATTTCCGGCACGGTCGACATCCCCACCGCGTCCATCCCCAGAACCTTCGCGGCGCGGATCTCGGCGGGGGTTTCGAAACTAGGACCCGAAAACCAGCCATACACACCTTCGGGCAGATCCACGCCCTCCGCCTCTGCCGCTGCTTTCAGGGCACGGCGCAGGGCCGGATCATACGCATCGGTCATCGGCACGAAACGCGCATCGGTGCTTTCCCCGATCAGGGGATTCGTCCCGGCAAAGGCGATATGATCGCTCAGCAGCATCAACCCGCCCGGAGCAAGCCCGGTATTCACCGCGCCTGCCGCATTGGTGAGAATCAGCTTCCCGGCACCAAGCGCCGCCAGCACCTCAAGCGGCAGGCGCATCGCATCCGCCCTGCCCGATTCGTAGTAATGCGAGCGCCCGCCGAACACCGCGACGCGTGTCCCCTCAAGCTGACCGATCACCAGTTGCGGCACATGACCCGAGACACCCGCATGCGGAAATCCCGGCAGATCGTCATAGGGAATCGCCACGCCGTCCACCGCCTCGGCCAGATGCCCCAGACCCGAGCCCAGAATCAGCCCATATTCCGGCGCCTCCTCTCCGGCCTTGTCGCGGATCAGACGGGCAAGCTCAGCGCTCTTTGACATAGGGTTCTCCTCCGGCGCGAGGCGGGACTGCGCGGCCGACGAAACCGGCCAGAATGATCACGGTGATGATATAGGGCAACGCGTTCATGAACATTGACGGGATGGTCAGCGGACCGATCTCGATATTCGGATAGCGGTTGGCGATAGCCTCCAGCAGACCGAACAGGAAGGTCGCATAAAGCGCACCCCAGGGCCGCCATTTCGCGAAAATCAGCGCCGCAAGCGCAATGAAACCACGCCCCGCCGTCATTTCCTTGACAAAACCGGCCCCAAGCCCGGTGGACAGATACGCCCCGGCCAGCCCGCACAACACGCCGCAAATCCCGACCGCAGTATAGCGCAGCCGCGTCACCGAGACCCCCGCCGTATCGACCGAGGCCGGGTTCTCTCCAACCGCCCGCAGCCGCAACCCGAACCGCGTTCGGAACAGCAGCCACCAGGTCAGCGGCACACAGAGAAACGCCACATAGACGAGAATCGAGTGACCAGAAATCAGATCCGCATAGACCGGCCCGATAACCGGCACATCGCGCAGCGTATCGGCGAAAGGCAGGGTAATGGTGTCGAACCGCCCGCCCCCGGTCAGCGAAGGCGTTCGCCCGCCAAGTGCAAAGATCTTCTGCCCAAGCAACACCGTCAGCCCCGAGGCAAGGAAATTGATCGCCACACCCGAAATCAACTGATTCCCCCGGAAGGTAATCGAGGCCAGCCCATGCACGAGCGACATCAGCAGCGATCCGGCAATGGCGGCCAGCAAGCCCAGCCAGACACTGCCCGTCAGCGCCGCGACCGAAGCGGCCGAAAACGCGGCCATCAGCATCTTGCCCTCAAGCCCGATATCGAACACGCCCGAGCGTTCCGAATACAGCCCAGCCAGACAGGCCAACAACAAGGGCGTCATCAGCCGCACAGCCGAATCGAGGATCTGGATGATGGTGTTGATATCCATCACGCGCTCCTCTTCCGGCGGGCGACGAAGAACGCCTCAAGCGGGGCGCGGACCATATTGTCCAATGCGCCGGTGAACAGGATCACCAATGCCTGAATCACGATGATCAGCTCGCGCGGGATGCTGGTCCACAGCGCCAGTTCGCCGCCGCCCTGATAGAGGAACCCGAACAGCAGCGCCGCCAGCACCACCCCGACCGGGTGATTTCGCCCCATCAGCGCCACGGCGATACCGATGAAGCCCGCGCCTTCGACATTATTGAGGATCAGCCGTTCAGCCTCTCCCATGACGTTATTGATCGCCATCAGCCCGGCAAGAGCACCGGAAATAAGCATGGTGATCACGATGATCCGCACCGGAGAAATCCCGGCATACCGCGCAGCAGTCTCGGACCGGCCCAAAGCGCGGATCTCATATCCAAGCTTGGTGCGCCAGATCAGCAGCCAGACCGCGACACAGGCCAGAAGCGCGATCAGGAAGGTGACATTGACCGGCGTATGAGTGCCCCACTCGACCCCGAAAGCGGCGAAGATATCGGTGATTTTCGGCAGATGCGTCGCCTTGGGGAAATTCGCCGAGGCCGGGTCCATGCTGCCGACAGGCCGCAGCTTGTTGACCAGGGCCCAATTCAGTAGCGCGGCGGCAATGAAGTTGAACATGATCGTCGTGATCACGATATGACTGCCCCGCTTGGCCTGAAGAATCGCAGGAATGAACGCCCAGGCCGCACCGAACAAAGCCGCACCCGCCATCGCACCCAGAAGCGCCAGCGACCAATGCGGCCAGGGAATGAACAGACAGACCATCGCCCCCCCAAGACCGCCCAAACCGGCCTGCCCCTCGCCGCCGATATTGAACATGCTGGCGTGATAGGCGACCGCGACGGCCAGCCCGGTGAAGATGAAATTCGTGGTATAGTACAACGTAAACCCCCAGCCATAGCTGGAGCCAAGCGCCCCCGTCACCATCGTCTTCAGCGCCTCCCACGGGTTTTCTCCGATGGCAAGGATCACCAGCGCGGAAATCGCGAAGGCCAGAAGCAGCGAAATCAGGGGCGTCAGGATCAGATCCGCCCATCTCGGCATCTTGTCCATTCAGCGTCCCTGCCTTTCCTGCCGGGCACGCTCTGCGCCCGCCATCATGCTTTGACACAACCCGTTCATCGCCGCCTCATTTCCGATCAGCCGATAGGCCGCGTTCCAGCCGTGAATACTGAGATAAGCCGTCTGTTTCAGCCGCAGATCGTCTGGAGTCACCATCTCACCTTCAAGCATCCCCTCTGTCTCCGGCAGACCGGGAAAGGCAATCCGGTCCTTCAGCGTGACCGAACAGACAGAGCCATCCTGCATGATCATCTGCCCGAACGGCCTGTCCGCCGTCGCGGCAGTACCGAAGAAAACAGCAAACATCGCCGAAACGGCCAGCAATATCGGCCGCATTTCCGCCGGTTTTGGTCTGAACTGCATCAATCGCCTCATTCGGGTTGCGCGGTGATCTCATCCGGGTGATCCGCCGGATGTTTATGCCCGGGCGGGACGCCCTCCGCGGCAGCGGCATGTTCGGTATCGGCCACACCGGCCATCAGCAGGCCCAACTCACCTGCAGTGGTGTTTTCCGGGCTGCGCTCTCCCATGATCATGCCATCGAACATCACAAGGACACGGTCCGAGAGCGCCATGATCTCATCCAGTTCGACGCTGACCAGCAGCACCGCCTTGCCGGCATCGCGCAGCTCGACGATGCGCTTATGGATGAACTCGATCGCACCGATATCGACACCGCGCGTCGGCTGCCCGATCAGCAGCAGATCCGGATTCCGCTCGACCTCCCGCGCGACGACGATCTTCTGTTGATTCCCGCCCGAGAAATTCCGCGCCGCCAGATCGGGATTTGGCGGGCGCACGTCAAAGCGCTCGATCTTGCCTTCCGCATCCTTGCGAATGGCCACCCGGTCCATGAATATCCCGTTTCCGTATTCCGGCGCATGGTGATAGCCGAATGCGACGTTTTCCCACGCCGCGAAATCCATGATGAGCCCCTCATCCTGCCTGTCCTCGGGGACATGGCCAATCCCCCGCGCCCGCCGCGTCGAGGCATCCGACTTCGTCCCCGTCAGATCCAGAGACTGCCCATTCATCAGAATTTCGCCGCTGACCTTCGCGCCTTTCTCCGGGAACCCGCCCAGCAACTCCAGAAGCTGCGTCTGCCCGTTGCCGCTGACACCGGCAATGCCAACGATTTCGCCCGCGCGAATGTCAAAATCAATGCCGCGGATGCGTTCTACACCGTCATTATCCACAAGCCGCAGCTTGCGGACCTGCAAGACCGTGTCGCCAGGCCGCGCCGGGCTCTTGTCGACCTCCATCAGCACCTTGCGCCCGACCATCAGCTCGGCCAGCTCCTCGGGGCTGGTTTCGGCGGTCTGGACACTGGCAACCATTTCACCGCGCCGCATCACGGATACCGTATCCGTGATCTCCATGATCTCGCGCAGTTTATGCGTGATCAGAATGATCGTCTTGCCCTCATCGCGCAGCCCCTGAAGGATGCGGAACAGATGATCCGCCTCGGCCGGAGTCAGCACCCCGGTCGGTTCGTCGAGGATCAGGATATCGGCCTGCCGATAAAGCGCCTTCAGGATCTCGACCCGCTGCTGATGACCGACCGAGAGTTCCTCGATCGTCTCGTCTGGATCGACCTGCAATTCATATTCCTCGGCCAGTTCGCGCAGCCGGGTCCGCGCCCGCGCCAGAGAAGGCCGCAGCATCGGCCCATCCTCGGCCCCGAGGATGATATTCTCCAGTACGGTGAAATTCCGCACCAGCTTGAAATGCTGAAACACCATGCCGATACCCGAACGGATCGCGGTCATGGAATCGGTGATCTGCACGGACTTGCCATTGATGCGGATCTCACCGCTATCGGGCTTGTAGAAACCGTACAGGATCGACATCAGCGTCGATTTCCCGGCACCGTTTTCCCCGATAATCCCGTGGATCGAGCCCTTCGCGACGGTCAAATCAATATTCTTGTTCGCCTGAACCGGCCCGAACGCCTTGGAAACGCCACGCAGCTCAATCGCCGGTGGCGCGGATCGGGGGGCGGCAGCCGCCCCCCCGTCCTGTCTTGCCTCTGCCGGCATCAGTCGACCGGGCAGGTATTGTCGGTCATGTAATCATGCACCTCGATTTCCCCCGAGGTGATCTTCGCCCTGGCCTCGTCCACCGCAGCCTGCATCTCATCGGTGACCAGTTCGGCATTGTTTTCGTCCATCGCGACGCCAACCCCTTCCGAGGCCACATCCCAGACCTTGATGCCCGGCTCGACCGCCTCACCGGCGATAAAGGCGTCATAGACGGCGACATCCGCGTTCTTGACGACCGAGGTCAGCACCTTCCCCGGATGCAGATGGTTCTGGTTGCTGTCCACACCGATGGACAGCACGCCCTCATCGGCAGCGGTCTGCAACACGCCGATCCCGGTCCCGCCCGCAGCGGCATAGATCACATCGGCACCCTGCGAAATCTGCGCACGGGTCAGCTCGCCGCCCTTCACCGGGTCGTTCCAGGCAGCCGGAGTTGTCCCGGTATAGTTGATCAGCACCTCGCCATCAGGCCGCGCCGCCAGAAAACCCTGACGATAGCCGCATTCGAATTTATGGATCAGCGGAATATCCATCCCGCCGATGAACCCGACCGTCCCGGATTCCGAGGCCTGCGCGGCCATGATCCCGGCCAGATAGGACCCCTCGCCCTCATTGAAGACGTTCGACTGCACATTCGGCTGTTCGACCACCGTGTCGATAATGACGAATTTCGTGTCGGGATAATCCGGCGCGATCTGGTTCAGCACCTCACCGAAGGCAAAGCCGGTCATCACGATCGGATTCGCGCCGCTCTGAGCCAGCCGCCGCAAGGCCTGCTCGCGCTGCGCTTCGGACTGCATCTCCAGTTCCTTATAGGAACCGCCGGTTTCCTCGACCCAACGCTTCGCGCCGTTATAGGCCGCCTCGTTGAAAGATTTGTCGAATTTTCCTCCCAAATCGAAAATCAGCGCCGGCTCTGCCGAGGCGACGCCCGCCATCAGCGCCATCGCAGCAGCCGAAGCGAACAGGGTTTTTTGCACCGTCATGGCAACCTCTTGTTTCATGCGGGCGGATCTGCCCGCGAATGGTCCCGAGTTTAGGGCGAAAGCCGGGTCGGGGGTCAAGGCGGATTATGCCGTATGTTTTGCTGGCAATCGTGCAGGGGCCTGTAAAAAGCACGTCACGGATGCAGAATTCTTATGCCTTGCCCGGGCCCGGATTCTTATGCCTTGCCCGGGCCCGGCAATCGCCTGCATTCCTGTGAGGTTAAACTTTTGGTGAATATTTCCATGCCAGTCTCACTGCATGAGCGCGAATCAGGCATTCCACGAAGCACCGATGCCGCTTTTTTCCCCGGAAGGGGATGAGGCAGGCGGGAAAGCGGATGAACGGCAGGGCGGCAGGCTGCCATCCTATATTGCCGACCACCGGGCGCGGCTGCGCGAACGGTTCATGGCAGGCGGCGCGACGTCGATGCCGGATTACGAATTGCTGGAACTGGTGCTGTTCCGCGCCATCCCCCGGCAGGATGTCAAACCTCTGGCGCGGCTGCTGATCGAAACTTTCGGGGATTTTTCGCGCGTCCTTTCGGCAGATCCCGCGCGAATTGCGGCGGTGAAAGGGGCCGGCCCTGCTGTGGTGACGGAACTGAAGATCATCCGTGCGGCGGCGCATCGCATGGCGCGTGGCAAGGTGATGCAACGCCCGGTTTTGTCTGGCTGGGATGCGCTGCTGGATTACTGCCATACCGCCATGTCGCATGAAGGGGTCGAGGAATTTCGCGTCCTCTTCCTCGACCGCAAGAATATCCTGATCGCGGATGAGGCTCAGGGCCGCGGCACGGTGGATCACGTCCCTGTCTATCCGCGTGAAATCCTGCGGCGGGCGCTTGAATTACAGACCTCGGCGCTGATCCTCGTGCATAATCACCCATCCGGGGACCCGACACCCTCCGATGCCGATATCGACATGACACATCGCATCCGCATCGGGGCCGAGGTCATGGGCATCACCATCCACGATCACCTGATCATCGGTGCCGGTCGCGAGGTCAGTTTTCGCGCTGAGGGGTTATTATGACAAATCGGACAGGGCAGGCAGGTCGCGCGATGCCGGATCAGCGTTAACCATCAAGCCATAAGCCTCACCTCCACGGCAAGCGATCCCTGCCCATCGCTCCTTCAGCCATCATCATTCCGGCCCGCAAGCTGCACTGAAGTTCGGCGCAACCACCTGCCGGAGCCTGTCGGTTCATGAAAGCACTTGCGTCACGAAGCGCATCGGCGGAATATCTGCCCATTAGCTCAACCTATAGGAGCCAATGTGCGTTATCCCGGTCTCTTTCTGCTTCCACTGCTTCTCGCTGCCTGCGGCGGATCATCCTCGTCACAGCAGGGCGGAGCATCCAGCGTACCGCTCACCCCGTCCGTTCTGTATTGCCAGCGCAGCGGAGGTGAGGTCATTCCGAATGTCTCTGGCGGACGACGCGCAGATCTGTGCCGCTTGCCGGGCGGCCGGACAGTGCGGGCAGCCGATTTGCTGAACAGTCATAACAACTTGTAAGATAATCGCCGCGCGGAATTTCCCTGCGCGGTAACGCTGTCCGGCGGCTGTCGGATGTCATCACGCGCGGTGTACAAGCTGTGTACAGCCGGTGCACGCCCGGCAGAAGCCGCGCCTAGATCGCCTCGAAAGCAGCACGCTGACGTGCGGTCCAGTTCACCCGGATGCGATGACCATCTTCAGTGGCTTCTTCATGCTCGACAACACCCGCCTCATGCAGCCATGCACGGCGGCGGCCATCGCTGAAATCCAGCCTCAGTTCCGCAGCTTCGCGCGGTTCGGACAGAACCGTTTCCAGCGAGTGCTCAATCCCGGCCAGCAGATCGTCAAGCCCGTCGCCGGTCAGCGCACTGATCGCCTGAACCCCCTCGGTCCGGCTGTCGGTGCGGCGAAGCGCCGTCTGCGTTGCCTCGGATAATGCGTCGATCTTGTTCCAGACCTCGATCAGCGCGACATCCTCATCCACGCCCAGAGATTCAAGGATTTCCGCGACATCTGCAGCCTGCTCCTCGGTCTCGGGATGGGAAATATCGCGCACATGCAGGATCAGATCCGCCTCCAGCACCTCTTCCAGCGTAGCGCGGAACGCCGCCACCAGTTCATGCGGCAGATCGCTGATGAACCCCACCGTATCCGAGAGGATCACCTGCCGCCCACCGGGCAGTCGGATCGAGCGCATGGTCGGATCCAGCGTGGCGAAAAGCATGTCCTTGGCCAGCACCTCGGCCCCGGTCAACCGATTGAACAGGGTCGATTTTCCGGCATTGGTATAGCCTACAAGCGCGACAATCGGATAAGGCACCTTGGCCCGCGAGGCCCGGTGAAGCGTGCGTGTCTTCACCACCCGCTCAAGCTGACGGCGCAGCCGGGTCATCTGTTCGTCGATGGCGCGGCGGTCGGCCTCGATCTGGGTTTCACCCGGACCGCCGACAAATCCCAACCCGCCCCGCTGACGTTCCAGATGGGTCCATGCCCGCACCAGCCGCGTCCGCTGATAGCTGAGCGCAGCCAGTTCGACCTGAAGCACACCTTCACGGGTCCGCGCACGGTCGGCGAAGATCTCCAGAATAAGCCCGGTCCGATCGAGGATCTTGACGTCCCAGGCCTTTTCCAGATTGCGCTGCTGAACCGGCGTGACCGGCCCGTCGATCAGAACAAGTTCGGCCTCATTATCCCGCAGCGTCCCGGCCACTTCTTCCAGCTTGCCCGATGAGAAAAGCTGACCCGGAGAGGGATTCCGCAGCCGCACCACCTGAGAGCCAATGATGACGGTTCCGGGCAGCGCTTCGGCCAGCGAAACCGCCTCTTCCAGCGCATTTTCAGGGGACCGCCTGTTGCCACTGGCGCCGTCAATCTCGGGGTGGATCACATAGGCGCGGGTCGGCGCCCGTTCGGTGGTATAGGCGTCAGCCAATCAGTCGTCACCTTCGTAAAGGCTGATCGGTGCCCCCGGCATGATGGTCGAAATCGCATGTTTATAGACAAGCTGGGATTGACCGTCGCGACGCAGCAACACACAAAAATTGTCAAACCAGGTGATTACGCCCTGAAGTTTGACGCCGTTTATCAGAAAAATCGTCACCGGAACCTTGGCTTTGCGAACGTGGTTCAGGAATGCGTCCTGAAGATTTTGTCTGTCTGCGGCCATGTTAGGTCCCTGTTCTGATTATTTTTCGATATTTAGGAAACGAATCATTTCATGACAAGCGGGCAGAGCCTCGCATTCAAGTCCCTGTGGCGAAACAGAGACTCAGCGACGCCAGAATTCCGGTGAAAACAGGGCAAGAATCGCAAGGGTTTCCAGCCTGCCGACGATCATCGCCCCAGCCAGCACGGTTTTCGGCAGAGCCGCCAGACCGGACCAGCCCTCCCACGGGTTAGAGGCAATGCCCGCGCTTGACTCGAAGCTGGGGGAAAGCGCGATGGTGTTGGCCAGTGGGCCGGTATTTGTCAGCGCCGAGACGGAGAGCATGACAGCTGTCTCGAATTCGATCTGCCGGATCGAGACCAGCAGCACCGTCATGGCAATGGAAATTGCGAAAAGCATGAAGAAGATGAACGCCAGATAAGCCCCCTCTCCGCGGATCCGGCGGTCCATGCGCCCGCCTCCGCTGATCGATGAGGCGTGAACGATGCGTTCCAGTTCCCGCTGACTTTGACGCCCAAGCGCATAGACGCGCAGCAGCTTGACCCCGCCCGCGGTGGTCGCAACCCCACCGCCCATGATCGCCAGCCCGGCCAGCAACAGCCCCGGAGATTCCAGCCCCGACCAGTTGCGCGCACCCTGCCAGTCCACCGAGTTCCATCCGGTTGTTGTCAGGAATGACAGAGCGTTGAACAACCCTCCCCAGGTCGCGACAGCCGCATTCTGAAAGCTGATCACAATCCCGGTGGTGATATCGGCACCTTGCGTGGCCTGCTCGATCGTGGCGAAGAAATGTCGGGCAAAGAGGATTGCGGCAACCAGCACCACAACCCCGGCACCAAGTCGGATTTCCGGATCGGTCCACAGCGAATCCGAGGCCTTCAACTGGTTTCCCCCGGGCCAGAACCGGCGAGAGAGCGCCAGCATCAGGAACAGGAACACGGTGAGTTCACCGATAATGCCCGAATGCCCTCCGACCGCACCCGCCACCGGAGAAATCCCAGATGTCGAAAGGGTTCCCATCGCTCGGCTCAGAGCAATCAGTCCGGGATCGCCGGCAAGCAGCAGGACAACCCATAAAACCAAGGTCAGGCCGGCATAATACGGGCCAACCTGCATGAATGCGCTGATCGACCGAGCGGAGGGGGTGGCTATTCGGGTCGGATCGACAAGATGGGCGGGTGCCTGCCTGCGCCCTCCGGCACTTTCGGGAAGCGGCTGGAAACGTTCATTGCGGCCATAGGGCGAGCTGAGGATCTCGAACCCGCCGACCTTTAGCGGGGCAAGAATGGACACGGCCGAGACCAGAATGAACAGCCCCCCCATCCATCCCACCAGAGACCGCCAGAGATGCAAAGGCGGGGCCAGCATGTCAGCCGCATAAAGCGTCGCTCCCGTCGTGGTCACGCAACTGACCATTTCCCACCAGGCGTTGAACAGGCCGGTATCGGGCAGCGACATCGCCAGCGGGATGCCAAGCGCCAGCGGCAACACACCAAACACCCCCAGCATCGTCGCCAGAACCGAGAAACCATGCGGTCCCGGCGTTGCCATCCCCGAGGCCGCAATCGCCAGAAGCGCCGTCAGCACGATCAGCAATATGCCGCTGAACAGGAAATTCGCGGCGATATCACCCAATCCGCTGGCGGCGGCATGCGCGGCGGGGATCATCATCATCGCACCGGCGAAACCCAGCACGAGGACGAATAATGGCAGGCGGCTCAGCTTCTGCATCAGAAGAAATCAATCGCGACCTGCAACAGCCGTTCGACCTCTGGCACATCGGCGGTCAGGGCAAAGATGCAGACAATGTCGCCCTCTTCGATACGGGTTTCGGGGTTGGGTTTCACGATCCTGTTGTCGTCCTTCATGACCATGCCGATCAACGCACCCTCGGGCAGGTCGATATCGCGGATGATCTTGCCGGACATGGACGAGGTCGGCAGGATCTGTGCCTCGATCACCTCGGCTTCGGCATCGCCAATGGAATAGATATCGCGCACACGGCCATGCCGGACATGGCGCAGGATCGTTGAAACGGTGGTCGAGCGCGGGTTGATATAGGCGTCGATATCCAGCGGTGCCATCAGTGACACCAGCGTCGGATCGTTCACAAGGCTGACCACCAGCTTTGCCCCCGCCTGTTTGGCCCGGACCGCAGCAAGAATATTGACCTTGTCGTCATGGGTCAGCGTCAGCACCGCATCGGCCCGGCTGATCGCGGCTTCCTCCAGCAGTTCCGAGGACAGCCCGTCGCCGTGAAGCACAATCGTGCGTTCAAGAACATCCGCGGCGACCTCGGCTCGTTCGCGATTGCTTTCGATGATCTTGGTGCGCACCCGGTGCTTTCCGGTTTCCAGAGACCGCGCCACGGTCAGCCCGACATTGCCGCCGCCGATAATGACAACGCGCTCGGGGCGCATGGTTTCCTTGCCGAAAATCTCAAGCGTGCGTTCGACATCGTCGCGATCCGAGAAAATATAGATCTGGTCGCCCTCGAAAAGCTGGTCATTCGCCTCGGGCGCGAACAGACGCCCTTCGCGCCTGACACCCGCCACGATGGCCCGCAAGCTGGAAAACAGGTCGTTCAACTGCCTCAGAGGCGTGTTCAGCACCGGGCAGTCATCATCCAGAACCAGACCCAGCAGCCGGACCCTGCCGTCCAGAAAATCCTCTGCCTCGAAGGTCGAGGGCGCACGCAGCCGGGCAAGCGCCGCCTCGGCGACCTCGCGTTCGGGGCTGATAACCACGTCGATGGGAAGGTGATCGGTGCGATAGAGATCCGAATAAATCGCATCCAGATAGGCCGAGCTGCGCAGCCGCGCGATCTTGCGCGGCACGCGAAACACCGAATGCGCGACCTGACAGGTGACCATATTCACCTCATCGGAATAGGTCGCCGCGATCAGCAGATCGGCATCGCGTGCGCCTGCCCGGTCCAGAACGTCGGGATGACTGGCAAACCCCTCGACGCCCTGAACATCCAGCGATTCCGTCGCACGGCGGACAAGTTCGCCATTATTGTCGATGACGGTGACATCGTTGCGCTCGCCCGACAAATGCCGCGCGATCTGCCAGCCGACCTGTCCCGCCCCGCATATGATGATCTTCATGCCGATCCCTTTGCCTTTGCGCCAGCATTAGGCGCGTTGGCCCGACCGGTCAATGAACCCTCAGCGCACCGGCTGCGGCGTGATCACCTCTCCGCCCTCCGGTCCGGGTATATCCCGGCGCGTCGCTTGCGGTGCATCCCGGTATGAGTTCCCGGCAGTTTGGAATGAACGGGTCCACCTTATTATCCGTGCTGTAATACAGCAGGGTAACCTCTCCAACGTCGGCAGCACCCCCCAACGAAATTTTTATTCTACGCAGGCCAGATCGCTATTGCGACTTCCGCTTCGCGCTCAGATATTCGCGGGAATAGCTGGACCGCTCTGTCCCCGGCGAAATGCCCCGCAACCGCCTGCGGAAAACGCTGTTTCAAGGTCCATATTCTCGGCAACCAGCTCTGCCAGCGTAATCTCTTCAAGCTCGCCATAGAACGCCGCAACTGCGTTGATCAGGGCTCCGCGAAGCCTGCAGCCATCGCTTAGCGGGCAGGTATTGCCTTCGGAATCGAAACATTCCGTCAGCGGCAATTCGGCCTCGAAATGCGCGAATATTTCGCCCACCGTGATCGCGTCCGGGCTCCGCGCAAGTTCGACCCCGCCCGAGCGGCCCCGGTGGGTCCGCAGATATCCTTCGCTTGCCAACTGGTTGACAACCTGAGCGATATGATGCGCGGACGCGTTACAGACGGCGGCAACCTCTCCGGATCGGGTCAGCCTGTCCCCGTTCACGGCACAATACATCAATATGCGCATCGCCAGATCGGTCCGTACGGTCAAACGCATCTGAGCGCTCCTTGCTGGTCGGGCAGGAAAACCAGATGACAGGTTGCGGGACCTGCGGCATTGACATGAATCAATAGCGAAAATGTAAATTTGTTATATGGCCGTTTCGTGACGCTGCGATCAGAAACGTGCCTGCCCGCTTTCCCGCAGAAGGTGGTGCCGCTGAAGGGACTCGAACCCCCGACCCCATCATTACGAATGACGTGCTCTACCAGCTGAGCTACAGCGGCCCCGTCTGCGTGCCGCGCCGGATAGCAGGTTCCGGCACGGGGGAAAAGACCCTTTTATCAGCAATCCGACAAAGCTCAGCGACGCTTGCCCGGCTCATTATCGATCGGTTCGACATCGGGGCGAACAGGTTCCTCGCCTTCCAGAATCAACCGGCCCGAATGCTGCGTGCTGCGCGAAGGCGGGAACGAGGTCTCACCCTGTGGTTCGACATCCGGGCGCACCGGCTCGGTCACGATCTCATCGGTGCTGTCTTTCGGCTTTTCGGCGCGAGGCGCGGCGGCTTTTCCGGCTGTGTCCGGTGTCCGGGCGCTTGCCGCAGCCTGCTTATCCGCCGGGATTGGGGCATCGGCTTTAGCGGGCGCAGGCTCCGGGTCGGTGATGGTTCGCGATGGCTCTCCAACGAAATCGGTTTCGCGCGGCACCATCCCCGGCGCCACATCCGCAATGACGGTGGCAGACGCAGCGGCCTTTTTGCCTTCAGGCTTCGCGGCACCGTCCTGCGTCACGACCTCGCCAGTCAAAGCATCGGCCTTATCCGCATTGTCACCGTGATCAGGCCGACCAATCAGCAGCGGCAGCAATTCAGCACCGGTGGCAGAGCTGCCCGACCGCTTCGTGACTGGTTCGCGCCAGCTCAGCGTGTCGAAGCCGCTGCAATTTTCGCAGACAGGGGCCCAATCTTCCATGACATGCTCGCATTTGTCGCAGACCCATTGCGGCCCGCGAGACGCATTCACCGCCTTGACCAGCCATGCGCGAACAGCGGCATCGTCGCCGCCCTCGCCCCTCTCGATGGCGGCCATGATCGACAGGCTGCGCGTCGTCGGATGGGTTTCCGCGATATCGCCGATGGCGCGGCGGGCGGCGGGGAAATCTTCGTTTGTCAGAAGCAATTCCGCACGCAGCAGCCGGGTTTCCTCATGATCCGGTTTGCGCTTCATCAGGCTTTCAAACCGGCGCAGACGTTGATTCGGCGTCTCATCCGGCCTGATTTCTGCATAGGTCGCCGCAAGATCCGGGTGCGGATTCACCCCCCAGGCTTTCTCAAGCAGGCGCTCGGCATTGCGCGGGTCCTTCTGCGCGACATAGGAACGCGCGGCCAGAACCACGGCGGGGATCAGATCGGGCGAGGCTTTCGCGGCAGAGATCGCCGCCTCACGCGCCGAAATCGAAGCACCTTGCGACAGCACATCACGCGCCTCTTGCAAGGCGAGAACGGCATCGCGGCGGATATGGACATCCTGCGGCAGCTCACCCTGTTTGCGCTTTTCCTTGAGGACGCTGCGGGCACCTTTCCAGTCACGCTCTTTGGTCGAAAGCTCCAGCAGAGTGTTCTGCATCTCATTATTGCGGGGACGCAGCGCATAGGCCTTCTGCGCAAGCTGCAAGGCGGTATGCGTGTCGCCCGCGCTCAGTTTCTGCTTCAGCAATCCGCGCATCCCGACGAAACGGGTGCGGTCATCCTCCAGCATCTCGCGATACACCGTCTCGGCGCGGGATTCATCGCCCGCCACCTCGGCAGCCTGAGCGGCCAGAAGGCGCGTCGCACGGGGATCATCCAGATATTTGGCGGCACGCGCCGCCTGTTCCTGTGCCTGCTTGCCCTCTCCTGCGGCGACGGCAAGCAGACCCTGCGACAGCGCCTCATAGCCCTTTTCGCGGCGGGACCGGGCAAAATAGCGGTTGATCGCGGTTTCATCGCCCATGATGAAGCGCAGGAACGCCCAGGCGATCCCCAACAGCTTGATGATCGCCCATGCTGCGACCATCAGCACCAGAAGCGCCACGACCGCCTGAATAGGGCCAAGCGTGTATTCCGTCCCGTTCAGAACGATCCGAACCCCTTCCGAGGTCGCCGACAAGGTGTTCAGCCCGATCGCAATCGCCAGAATGGCGGCGAAGAACACGAGGATCTTAAGAAGTGACAGCAGCATGGTTCAATCCTCAGTTCAGCGACTGCGCGACATCGTTCAGCGCATTTTCGGCGGCAAGATAGGCTTCGACCTGTCCGATCCAGTCGGACATCGCGTCCCGGCCAGCCTGCGGCAGCGCGTTCAGTTCTTCAAGTGCGGCGGGCAGATCGCCCTGTTCGACCAGAGCGCCGCTTCTGGACAGAATGGCATCGGGATCGGTCCCCTCGCGCGGCTGTACGGAACGTGCGCCGGTCAGGACGCGCAGGAAATTACCGACGGCACTGAGTGCGCCGTCATTATTTCCGCCTTCCTGCAAAGAGGCCTTCAATGCGTCCCGCGCCACCGCGTCATAGCCCATCTGTATCTGTACCAGAGTCGGCAAATCCTCTTGCGCCAGCGGTTCGGGAACCTCGACGCCCGATTCCTCAAGCTGCCTGACCGCCTCATCCGGCGATCCGCCGCGTTCAAGCGCAGCACCCAATGCCGCGACAGAAGCAACCGCCTGAGCACGCTGCATCGCTGCATCGGCCTCGCTCTGGACCGAGGACAGGCTTTCCTGCGCCTGAGTCGCGGCGGCCTCGATCTCGGACCGGATCTGTTCGGCATTCGCGGCAAGGGACTGGACGCGCTCAACGGCCTCCGGATCGACCTGCGGACGCGCCGATAATTCGGCGATGGTCTGCTGCTGCGCGTCGATTTGCTGACGCAGCGACGCGATCTCTGCTGCGAGGTCGGGCTGATCCTCAGCGGCACCCGTCTGGCTTTCCGGTGTTGGCGTCACCGCGACGGCAGGCTGTTCATGCGCCACGGCCTCAAGCGCCGCAAGCCGTTCTTCCTGCGACTGAATCGCCGCCTGAACCTCGGCTGTGGTATCCGCGCCCTGCGACATTTCCGTCATCGCCTGCAGGGCAGCTTCGGCACCGGCCTCACGTCCTGCGTCGGTCGCGGCTGTTACCGCATCTTCGCGAATGGCGCCGACCTCGTTCCGTGTTGCCTCGGTTGCGGCGGCGACAGCCTCGGACTGAACCGCATCGGCATCGAATGCGGGGGCTGGCTCGGCCGGAGGGTTGATATAGGGCAATGCGTAAATCGCTGCAGCCGCACCAAGCCCCGCAGCAACGACACCGCCAAATGCGGTCGGCCAGAAGCCGGTTTTCTTCACCTGAACAGGCTGCGTATCGCGAGGAGGGGCAGAACTCGTCACCTTCGCATCATCCGGTTTCCGCGCCGGAACCGAAGGCACCGAACCCGAAGGTTCAGCGGATGCCGTTTCAGCCCCGGTTTTCTGCGCCGCGTTCGCCGGGTCCGGGGTATCGGCTTTTGCACGGGATGCCGGGAATTTCGGTTCGGCTGCCGCGATTCCGCTGTCGGACTCGCCAACAAGGCCCGAATCGATGGGTTGCGAGGGCGGTATCCGCGACACGACGGTTTTACCGGCCTCTACTTCCTGAGAGGGCACCACCGGAGAGGTCGCTGGTTTCTTATCATTTCCCGTATCGGTGCCGGATTTGTTCTGATTGGCAGACTTGCTGGACTTGTCGGACGTCGCCACGTCTTATCCCCCTGAATATCTTGCGGTCGGCGCGGTTACCGGACCGCATTAACGGCAGTCTAACGAGCGCCCCTTTCCGCCTCAACCCACGTCGGACGGCTTCGTTCCGTTTGCGAGAGCATCCTTATCGTCGCAACCATCCCCGCACGATCCGGCTGAGCGGCCACGATACGCGCATCGGCAGGCCCGGAATAGGCGCTTTCCACCGCCTCGCTGATCGCGACGATCCCGATCGCCGCCCGTGCATCGCGCACGGCATCCGACAGTATTCCCGCGCTGCGCCGGGAGAACAGAGGCAGGATCACCGGGCGCGATCCGGCAAGCGCCGCGTCAGCAGCGGCGTTCAGCGGCAGAGCCTGCTGGTCATAAACCTCGATCCCGGCAAGCGGCAACTCGCGGGCCAGATGCCGTCCATGCAGATGCAGCCAGTCGCGCCGTATATCCAGAAGCGGCATCAGCCCCTCGGCATCGCCCGGTCCCGTCGTCACCTCAAACCCCGCTTGCCGCGCCGCCTCTCCGGTCTGAGGTCCCACGCAAAGCGCCAAGCGGCCCTGTCCCGGACCGGCAAACGCCACCGCATTGGCCGAGGTGAAAACCAGACCTGGAGCTTCGGCAATGGCTGTGCTGTCAAAGGGAAGCGGTACGATCTTCAGGATCGGGGAAATCAGATAGTCGATACCCGCAAGCCCCGCGGCAAAATCTTCGGATTGGGCCTGCGGGCGAGTCAGCAGGCAAACAGGCTCGGTCATTGCAGCATCGCATCCTGACGGTTATCTGAGTGCTGACCCTACTTATCAACGGACAGCGCCCATGACACTGACCTTTCTCGGCATTGAAAGCAGCTGTGACGACACGGCAGCTGCGGTGGTGCGGGAAGACGGCCAGATCCTCTCATCCGTGGTCGCCGGTCAGACCGAGCTGCATGCGAATTTCGGCGGTGTTGTCCCGGAAATCGCCGCCCGCGCTCATGCCGAGAAGCTGGATCTCTGCGTCGAGGACGCCTTGGCGACATCCGGGCTGAGCCTGTCCGATCTGGATGGCGTCGCGGTCACCGCCGGGCCGGGTCTGATCGGCGGGGTGATGGCGGGGGTGATGATGGCAAAGGGGATCGCTGCAGGGTCGGGCCTGCCTCTGGTCGGGGTGAACCACCTTGCGGGACATGCTCTGACACCGCGCCTGACCGACAATATCGCCTTTCCCTATCTGATGCTGCTGGTCTCGGGGGGACATTGCCAGTTCCTGAGAGTTGACAGGCCGGATCGTTTCCGCCGCCTCGGCGGCACGATTGACGACGCCCCCGGAGAGGCCTTCGACAAGGTCGCCAAATTGCTTGGACTGGCACAGCCGGGCGGCCCTTCCGTCGAAAAAGAGGCCGCCTCGGGCGATCCGGCACGTTTCGCCCTGCCCCGTCCCCTTCTGGACCGGGCCGGTCTGGATATGTCTTTCTCGGGCCTGAAAACGGCGGTGCTCCGGGTCCGGGATGAGCTTGTCCCGGCGCAAGGAGGCCTGACGCGGCAGGACCGGGCCGATCTCTGCGCCGGGTTTCAGGCGGCGACCGCCGAGGTGCTGACGGAAAAGACACGTCGCGCTGTGGCGGAACACCCCGTTCCCGTTCTGGCCGTCGCTGGCGGCGTGGCAGCGAATGCCTCCATCCGCGCAGGGCTGGAAGCGGTGGCGGCGAATGCGGGGGCGCGTTTCCTTGCCCCTCCATTACCGCTCTGTACCGATAATGCCGCGATGATTGCATGGGCCGGGATCGAGGCCTTCCGGCTGGGACAGCGCGACGGAATGGACCTTGCCGGTCGTCCCCGCTGGCCTCTGGATCAAAATGCTGCTCCCATGCTGGGTGCGGGCCGTAAAGGCGCGAAAGCATGAGCCCCGAGATGAAGCTTCTGACCATCAATGCAGTGATTATTCTGATCGGATATCTGCTGATCAATTCCTCAATGCCCGAAAAGACGCGGGAAAAACTGATCCGCAACGATATGGTTCTGACCCTTCTGTCTGTCGTGACGGCTGCAGCACTGTTTGCGGGCGATGGAATCCGCTTCAGTCTGATCCTGTTCGAAACCAACTGGTTCTGGTTCGCAGTTCTGACGATGGCAGCAATGGAAACCCCGTTCCTGATCTGGTTCTGTCGCAGGCACGGGATTGATCTGCTCGGAGACGATGAATGATAACGATCCTCGGAGCTGGCGCATTCGGAACTGCCCTGGCGGTAAGCTGGTCGCAAGCACAGAAGGTCACGCTCTGGTCGCGTCGCCTGCCAGAGGATCGCCGGTCGCCCCGGCTGCCGGATGTACAGATTCCAGAACAGGTCATGCTGACGGATGATCTTGCCTCTGCCCTGTCGGACACGGTCGTTCTGGCCCTGCCCGCCCAGTCCCTGCGCGGCTTTCTGACCGAAAACGCGGCGCTTCTGAATGGCCGCCGCCTGGTCAGCACGGCAAAGGGCATCGACCTGATGACTGCCGAGTCGCCCTCGGGGCTGATCCTGAAATCCTGCCCCGACGCTTCTGTCGCCACGCTGACCGGACCAAGCTTCGCCGCCGATATCGCAAGAGGCCTACCCACAGCGCTGACTCTGGCCTGCGCGGATGAGGGCGCGGTCGCATTGCAGCATCTGCTATCTACCCCCTCGCTTCGCCTCTACCGGACCGACGATCTGCGCGGCGCCGAATTGGGCGGCGCATTGAAAAACGTGATCGCCATTGCCGCAGGCGTTTCCATCGGCGCAGGTTTCGGCGACAGCGCCCGCGCGGCACTGATCACGCGTGGCTTTGCCGAGATGACGCGGCTGGCAACCGATATGGGTGCACGCGCCGAAACTCTGGCCGGGCTGTCAGGTCTGGGCGATCTGGTTCTGACAGCAACATCCGGCCTGTCGCGCAATTTCCGCTATGGCTACGCTTTGGGTGCCGGAGAAACATTCGACGAAACCGTCACCGTCGAGGGCGCCAAGACCGCGCAAGCCGTCAGCGCCATCGCCGCAGGACGCGGCATCGCGACTCCCATCGCCGATGCCGTTGCCGCGCTTGCAGAGGGCCGCGCCAGCGTGGCAGATAGCGTATTGGAGTTGCTGAGACGTCCGCTCAAGGAGGAATGATGCCCTATTTCGCCGTTATCTGCAAAGACAAGGATGGGGGCCTTCCCCTAAGACAGGAAAACCGGCCCGCCCATCTCGATTATATCGAGCAGACCGGTATCGTGTTCATGGCCGGTCCCCTGCTGGAGGATGGCAATATGGCGGGATCACTGGTGATTCTGGACGCCCCGGATCTTGCGGCGGCAGAGGCATGGGCCGAAGGCGACCCCTATGCCCGCGCCGGGCTGTTCGACAGCGTCTCCATCCGGGAATGGAAGAAGGTGATCGGCTGATGCCCTATTGGCTGTTCAAATCCGAACCCAATGTCTTCGGCTGGGACGATCTTGTCGCAAAGGGCGCGGACGGAGAAGAATGGGACGGTGTGCGCAACTATCAGGCCCGCAACAATATGCGGGCCATGAAAAAGGGCGATCGCGGCGTGCTTTATCATTCCAATATCGGCAAGGAATGCGTCGGCATTGTCGAGGTCATCGCCGAAGCGCATCCCGATTCGACTGCGGATGATCCGAAATGGGAATGCGTCGATATCAAAGCGGTCGAGAAGCTGAAGCAAACCGTCTCGCTGGATCAGGCGAAGGAAGAGCCACGACTGAAAGATATGGTGCTGGTCAATAACTCCCGCCTCTCGGTTCAGCCGGTTTCCGATGAGGAATGGGCGGTGCTGATGGAGTTGGGCGGGCTGAGCTGACGGGGCTGATCACGGCGATACCGGGCGCGACCTGATTTTTCAGCCGAGCCATTGCCGCGCGAGGGTCGGCAAGTCCTCGAAATGTTCCAGAATGGCGTCAGGCTTCAGACAGGAAATCCCCGGCCCCTCGGGACCGAAGGCGACGAGGGCGATCTTCACCTGTGCCGCCGCAGCGGTTTGCAGATCGGTCGAGGTGTCTCCCAGAAGAAACGAATTTACGACCTCTCCGCCCGCAAGCTCGACAGCCCGCCTGTAAGGCTGTGGGTCCGGCTTGCGCACGGGCAGCGTATCCGCACCGATCAGTGAGGCAAACGCATCCCGCACCCCAAGCACCCGCAACAGCTTTTCGGCAAGCGCCTCGGGCTTGTTCGTGCAGACGGCCAGCCTGTGCCCGTCACGGGAAAGCGCCGTCAGAGCATCCTGAACGCCGGGGTAAAGCCGGGTATGTACAGCAATCGCGGCATCATAGGCCTCCAGCAATTGCGGAAAGTCCTCATCCTCGGCACCCGGCGGGATCAGCGTTCCCGAGCCTACCCGCGCATAACCTGCCCGGAGCATCGCCCGCCCGCCGGAAAAAGCGATTGCCGCATCCGCAACCGGGTCCAGCCCGGTCAGCCCGCGCCTTTGCAGAACGGCATTTGCCGCGCCGATCAGATCCCCGGCAGTATCCGCAAGCGTTCCGTCCAGATCGAAAACCACCGTACCAGCCATTTTGTAACCTTTCGTCAGAAGCTGTGATGCTGCGGGTGCTTGCGGCAATACCCTGACTGAGGCTAGACCGCGAGGTGAAAAGAAACAGAACAGAATACGGGCAGTATGTCGGCACAGCATGAAAAAGGCGAGATCGCCGTGATTATCCTCGCGGCCGGTCAGGGCAGCCGGATGAAATCTGACCTGCCGAAAGTTCTGCACAAGGTCGGTGCGGTGCCGATGGTCGGGCATGCGCTTGCTGCCGCACGGAGCCTTGATCCGGCTCAGATGATCGTCGTCGCCGGGCATGGCGCCGAAGCGGTGACGAAAGCCGTCGGCAAGCTGGATCCCGAGGCGAAGATAGCCCTGCAGACCGAACAGCTTGGAACGGGTCACGCTGTCGCGCAGGCTCTGCCATTGCTGGACGGTTTCAATGGCCGCGTCATCGTGCTGTATGGCGACACACCCTTCATCAGCGAAGCCACTCTCGCAGGACTGGCAAGCCATGACGCAGATGTCGTCGTGCTGGGTTTCGAGGCCGCCGATCCGGGCCGCTATGGCCGGCTGGTCACGGGAGATGACGGGACACTTCAGAAGATCGTCGAGTATAAGGACGCGGACGAAACCACCCGCGCCATCCGGCTGTGTAATTCCGGCGTCATGGCGGCGGATGCCGGATTGCTGCGGCGCTTTATCGGGGCGCTCGGAAATGACAACGCGTCAGGCGAATATTATCTGACCGATATTCCCGGAATGGCACGCGAAGCCGGTCATCGTGCTTCCGTCGTGACCTGCCATGAGGATGAAACGCTTGGCGTGAACAGCCGCGCAGAGCTTGCTCGCGCCGAAGCCATTTTCCAGACTTCCCGCCGCAGCCAGGCGCTTGAGGATGGCGTGACCCTGACAGTCCCTGAAACTGTCTGGTTCGCTCTGGATACGCATATCGGACGCGATGCGATTATCGGCCCGAATGTGGTCTTCGGCCCGGGCGTTACCATCGAAAGCGGTGCCGAGGTGCTGGGTTTCAGCCATCTTGAGGGCTGCCATGTCTCGACGGGCGCCACGGTCGGACCTTTTGCAAGGCTGCGTCCGGGGGCCGAACTGGGCGGCGATGTCCATGTCGGAAATTTCGTCGAGATCAAGAACAGCGTGCTGGATGAGGGCGTCAAGGTCGGTCATCTGACCTATCTGGGCGACGCGCATATCGGTGAGCATACGAATATCGGCGCGGGAACGGTGACCTGCAATTATGACGGCGTGATGAAGCACCGGACCGAGATCGGGCGGAACAGCTTCATCGGCTCGGATACGATGCTGGTCGCGCCGGTCAGTATCGGGGATAACGCGATGACGGGATCGGGATCGGTCATCACGCAGGATGTTCCGGCGGATGCGCTTGGTCTTGGCCGGGCGCGTCAGGTGGTCAAGCCCGGCCTTGCTCGCCGGATCATGCAGGCGCTGCGCGAGCAGAAAGCGAAAAAAGGCTGACGCGATGTGTGGCATAATCGGTATTCTCGGGCAGCATCAGGTCGCGCCGCAGCTTGTCGAGGCGCTGAAACGGCTCGAATATCGCGGCTATGACAGCGCGGGCGTCGCGACCATCGATGCCGGGGGCGATCTGCGCCGCCGCCGCGCCGTCGGCAAGCTGGTCAATCTTTCCGACCGGCTGGTCAATGAGCCGCTGTCCGGGCGCTCGGGCATCGGCCACACAAGATGGGCCACTCACGGCGCAGCCACCGAAGAGAATGCCCACCCGCATCAGCGCGGCAAGGTTGCCGTGGTCCATAACGGCATTATCGAGAATTTCCGCGAATTGCGCGAAGAACTGTCCGGCAGCGGTTACATCGCCGAAAGCGACACCGATACCGAGGTCGTGGCAATGCTGACGGCAAGCCATCTCGATCAGGGCATGTCCCCGCTTGAGGCCGCCCGCGCTACGCTCAACCGGCTACAAGGAGCGTTTGCACTTGCCTTTCTGTTTGACGGTGAAGGCGACCTGATGATCGCCGCGCGTCAAGGCAGCCCGCTGGCTGTCGGTCATGGCGATGATGAGATGTTCATCGGCTCTGACGCGATTGCGCTGTCGCCGTTCACCGACCGGGTCAGCTATCTTGAAGACGGCGATCACGCCGTTCTGACGCGGAGTTCCGTCCAGATCTTCGACAGCGCGAACCGGCAGGTCAATCGCGAGATCGCCACGATAGATGTCGGCGCCACGGTCATCGACAAGGGCGGCTATCGTCACTTCATGGCCAAGGAAATCGCGCAGCAGCCTGCCGTTCTGGGCGATGTGCTGAACCATTATATCAGGAATGACCGCATCGTTCTGCCCGAGGGAATGGATTTCTCTCAGGTGGACCGCCTGACCATTGTGGCCTGCGGGACGGCCTATCTGGCCGGATATGTGGCGAAATACTGGTTCGAGAAGCTTGCCGGTCTGCCCTGCGATGTCGATGTCGCCTCTGAGTTCCGGTATCGCGAGCCACCGCTTTCCGACCGGAGCTGGGGGATTTTCGTCAGCCAGTCGGGCGAAACCGCAGATACGCTTGCAGCACTCCACTATGCTCGCGGCAAGGTCGCAAAGACTGTCGGCGTCGTCAATGTCGGCACCTCGGCCATCGCGCGTGATACCGATATCGCCCTGCCGACCCTGGCCGGGATCGAGGTCTGCGTCGCCTCGTCGAAAGCCTTCACCTGTCAGCTTGCCGTTCTGGCGGTTCTGGCGCTGAAAGCCGCGCAGGATCGGGGCCGACTGAGCGATGCGGAACTGGCCCGGCATCTGGACGATCTGCGTTCTGTCCCTGCCCTTGTCAATCAGGCGCTGACCACTGCCGAAGAATGCAGGCACCTCTCGGGCTGGCTGTCGGAGTTTCAGGATGTGCTGTTCCTCGGTCGCGGCCCGCTTTACCCGGTTGCGCTTGAGGGGGCGCTGAAGCTGAAGGAACTCAGCTATATCCATGCAGAGGGCTATGCTTCCGGAGAGCTGAAGCATGGACCGATTGCCCTGATCGATCAGCATATGCCGGTTGTCGTGGTCGCCCCGCGCGATGCGCTTTTCGAAAAGACGGTTTCGAACATGCAGGAAGTCATGGCGCGTCACGGTCAGGTCATTCTGGTCTCGGACAGCGAAGGGATCAGAGAAGGCGGCGACGGCGTTTATGCCTCGTTGACCATGCCATCCGGCGGAGGCATCTTTGCGCCGATCATATATGCCGTGCCGATGCAATATCTGGCCTATTACACCGCTGTAGCAAAAGGCACCGATGTGGATCAGCCGCGAAACCTCGCCAAATCGGTGACAGTCGAGTAACCGAAGCCCATCAGACCCCCAGCCGGTCGCGCATCGCGTACCATGTCATCCCGGCAACCAGCAGGGGCCATCGCAGCATCGCGCCTCCCGGAAAGGGCCGGGATGGCAGCGCGGCCATGACATCGAAACCGCCCGCCTGCCCGGCAACCGCCTCGGCCATCTGCTTGCCCGCAAGCGCCGCAAGCGCCACGCCGTGCCCCGAGAACCCGCTTGCCGAAAGCGTATTCGGCCCGAGGCGGATGAAACAGGGCATCCGGTTCATGGTAATAGCCAGCGTTCCGCCCCAGGCATGGGTGAAGGCGACATCCTCAAGACCGGGATAGATCTGCGTCAGAGGCTTGCGCACCTTGGCCGCGATGTCACGGGGGAAGCGATAGCTGACATTCTCGCCCCCGCCGAAAATCAGCCGGCCCTCATCATCCAGCCGCCAGTAATTCACCACGAATTTCGTGTCATGGACCGCGATATTCCGCGTCAGGACCTTTGACGCGCGGTCCCCAAGAGGTTCCGTCGCCACGATGAAATTATTCAGCGGCATGACACGCGCGGCGACCTTGCGGGACAGCCCGCCGAGATAGCCATTCCCGGCCAGAATGACATGATCGCAGATCACCCGCCCGGTATCGGTCTGTATGATCGACTTCCCGGTAGCCGTTTTCGAAAGATCGATATGGTGGACATGGCTCATCTCATGGATGGTCGCGCCCGCCTCATGGGCAAGCCGGGCCATACCAAGCGCAAGCGCAAGCGGGTTGAGATGGCCCGCGCCGTGATCCAGTTCTCCGCCGCAATAGGTCTCCGAGGGCAAAAGCGCATGGAGTTCGGGCTTTTCGAGAATCTCGATGCGATC
The DNA here is from genome assembly GCF_027913215.1 of Paracoccus aerodenitrificans. GTDB lineage: Bacteria > Pseudomonadota > Alphaproteobacteria > Rhodobacterales > Rhodobacteraceae > Paracoccus > Paracoccus aerodenitrificans. The sequence goes on along the minus strand of NZ_CP115784.1, from coordinate 438,638 downwards.
ATAACGGTAATCTTTTGCCAGCAGCGCGGCATGGCGTCTGGCCTCATCCAGTTCGGCAGAGTTTCTGAAAGCATGGGCGACGCCATCATGGACCGTTACACCGCTTTTCCGGGCCAGATCGCGAACCAGAAGCTTGGCATCCTCCGCCATTTTCCAGAGCGTCTGCGCCACATCGCGACCGGCCATGCGCTGCAACTCTTCCATATCGCGATTATAGCCAGAGCCGAGTTGCCCCCCGTTTCGACCCGAAGCCCCGAAGCCGACGCGATGGGCTTCGAGAAGGATCACATCGAACCCCGCCTCTGCCAGATGCAGAGCGGCGGACAGCCCGGTATATCCGCCGCCAACGACGCAGATATCGGCCCGCGCCTCACCCCACAGCGACGCGAAGGGCGGAAGCGGGGTGACCTGATCGGCATAGACCGATGGCGGGTATTCCCCGCGCCTGTCATTGGAAAAAAGCAGATTCACCAGACGGTCTCCGGGCCTGTTGGCGCAGCCTAAACGTTAAGAAGCAGATGCTCGCGTTCCCAGGGGGAAATGACCTGAAGGAACTCTTTATATTCATTCCGCTTCACGGCCTCATATACGGCTGCGAATTCCTCACCCAGCACCTGCTGCATCGGTTCGCTTTCCGACATCAGATCAAGCGCATCGCCAAGCGTCAGGGGAAGCTCGTCTTCCGAGATATAGGCATCCCCGATACATTCGGGGCGCGGATCAAGCGCCTCGGTGAGGCCCAGATAGCCGCAGGCCAGCGATGCGGCGATCCCCAGATAGGGATTGCAGTCCATGCCTGCCAGACGGTTTTCAACGCGCCGCGCCTCTGGCCCGGAAATCGGGACGCGCAGCCCGGTCGTGCGGTTATCGCGCCCCCATTCCAGATTGATCGGAGCCGCGAAATCCGGGACATAGCGACGATATGAATTCACATAAGGCGCGAGTAACGCGATGGCTGCCGGAAGATGGGTCTGCATCCCGGCGATGAAATGCAGAAACGCCGGAGCCTCGCGCCCCTTTTCATCCGAGAAGATATTGCGCCCGGTTTCTATATCCACGATCGAGTGATGAATATGCATGGCCGAGCCGGGTTCGCCCTCGATCGGCTTCGCCATGAAAGTGGCATAACAATCATGGCGCAGCGCGGCTTCGCGGATCATCCGTTTGAAATAAAAGATCTCATCGGCCAGCCTAACCGGGTCGCCATGCGCGAGGTTGATCTCGATCTGGCCTGCGCCGCCTTCCTGAAGAATTCCGTCGATCTCGAAACCCTGCGCCTCGGCGAAATCATAGATATCGTCGATGACCCTGCCATATTCATCCACTGCTGAAAGCGAATATGCTTGTTTGGCTGCGGCGCGGCGGCCGGTGCGGCCCATTGGCGGGATGATCGGCTGGTTGGGATCGGTATTCCGCGCGACAAGGAAAAACTCCATCTCGGGCGCGACAATGGGCTTCCAGCCCTTTTCCTCGAACAGCCCGACCACGCGCCTGAGCACGTTGCGGGGGGCGACAGGAACGGGCCGGCCCTGCTGATCGAATGCGTCATGGATCACCTGAAGGGTGAAATCCGCCGTCCACGGAGCCGCAGTCGTGGTAGAGTAATCCGGCGTGAGGATCATATCCGGCTCGGTAAAAGCTCCGCTTGGGTTATCCGCCCATTCTCCGGTGATCGTTTGAAGAAAGATCGAGTTCGGCAAGTAGAACATATCCTGCCGCGCGAATTTCGACGCAGGCATCGCCTTGCCCCGCGCCACTCCGGCAATGTCAGATACGATACATTCGACTTCATCCAGACGGCGGCCCTCGACATATTCCTGTGCCGCCTCCGGTGCTTTTTCCAGCCAGTCAGGCTTCATGAATCCCCCATTGCGGCCACCGACAACCCCGGATGAGTTGCCCCAAGCGCCTGTGCCACGCCGTCACGATCCGGCTGAGACCTGTTCTGGCCCGCCTTCCATTTGCCGCGCACATCCGTCACCCCGATCTCAAGGCCGACGATACCGCGAAGCTGCGAGGCAATGAAGCTCTCCGGCGCATCTGAGACCTCCCACGGCTCGCTGCGGTCATGCTCCATCAGATCGGTCAGAGCGCCGATCTGAGCCCGCAGCCACTCTGCATCGCTGGTCAGCCGAGCCTGCCCCCTAGCCTGGACCATCAGATAATTCCAGGTCGGCACCACCTTGCCAGTTTCCTTTTTCGTGGCGTACCAGCCGGGGCTGATGTAGCTTTGCTCGCCCTGAAACACCACCAGCACGTCAGATGCAGCTTCCAGTTCGCCAAGCTGCGGATTGGCCCGCGCCAGATGGGCGCGAAGCACCCCGTCGGGGCCAAGCTGAAACGGCACCGGATTCGCCACCGGGCCAGAGGGACCTGCCGTGATCAGCAATCCAAGCGGGTTGCTGCGGATCAGCGCCTTAAGCACCTCGGGCCGGGTTTCGGCGAATGCGGGCGGGCAATACATCAGGCGGTTCCTTCCCGCTGAACATCCGCCGCGCGGAAGAATGCCGCGATCTGGTCGGCAATGCGTGTGCTGTCGCGATGACCTCCCATTCGCGATATTGCCTGATCCAGCAGATCGTCGGGGACAACACCTTTCGCGCGTGTCTCGATCAGGCCCCGAACGAATGCGTCGTTGAACTCGGGATGCGCCTGCACGGTATAGGCATGACCCGGATAGATCAGCGCCGCATTGTCGCAGAACCCGCTGCTTCCGGCGATGACGGCGCTGTCCGGGCGAATCGTCACCTGATCCTGATGCCATGCGTTCAGTGTCACCGTCTCGCCGTCGAAATCATATTGCTGCGCCCCGACCGACCAGCCTCCGCTGAATTTCTCGACCTTGCCGCCAAGCGCCTGAGCGATGATCTGGTGACCGAAACAGATCCCCACCATCGGAACCGAGGCGTCGTAAGCATCCCGGATGAACTTCTCCAGCGGCGGAATCCAAAGATGCGGCTCATAGGCCCCGTGGCGAGAGCCGGTCAGAAGCCAGCCCTCCGCGTCCCGGACAGATTCGGGAAACTGCATCTCCTCGACAAGATAGACGCGGAAATCGAAGCCCTGCCCCGCAAGCAGACGCATGAACATATCGGGATAATCGCCCGCCTGTTCCTTCAGCGCCTCTGGTGCCTGCCCACATTGAAGAATGCCAATCTGCATGTTTTACCGCCGGTTTTACCTGAGCGCAGATTATGCTTCGCATGAAAGCGTTGCAATCGGGATCGGAATCACGCCAGATACGCGGCAGCATGAATGACAGAATTGAAAACTCACCGGTGATCCAGATTCGCGGCCTGCACAAGGCATATGGCGAATTGGAGGTGCTGAAAGGCGTGTCGCTGACAGCGCCTCGCGGGCATGTGGTCAGCCTTATCGGATCTTCGGGGTCCGGCAAATCGACCTTGCTGCGCTGCTGTAACCTTCTGGAAAACAGCCAGAAAGGCGATATCATCTTCGACGGAGAGCCGGTGCGCTGGAAAGGCACGGATTCCGCCCGTGTGCCTGCGGATAAACATCAGGTCAGCCGGATGCGGACAAGGCTGGCGATGGTGTTTCAGCAATTCAATCTCTGGGCGCATATGACGATCCTTCAGAACGTGATGGAAGCGCCCGTGACCGTTCTGGGCCAACCCCGTGCCGAGGTCGAACAACGCGCCCGGGCCTTGCTGGACAAGGTCGGTATCGGCAACAAGGCGGATGCCTGGCCGGCGCAGCTTTCGGGCGGACAGCAGCAACGCGCCGCGATTGCCCGCGCCCTGTGCATGGAGCCGATGGCTCTGCTGTTCGACGAACCGACAAGTGCTCTTGACCCGGAATTGCAGCAGGAGGTGGTGAAAGTCATCCGCGATCTTGCCGCCGAGCATCGCACCATGATTCTGGTCACACATGACATGCGGCTTGCCGCAGATGTCAGCGACCATGTCGTATTCCTGCATCAGGGACGGATCGAAGAAGAAGGTCCGCCCGATCAGGTCTTCGGCGCACCGAAAACCGACCGGCTGCGCCAGTTTCTTAGCGCCAGCATGGCGAACTGATTACCAACAGGAGAAGACGATGAAAAAACTTACCCTTGCCGCCGCATTGCTGGCAGTTACCGCCGGAGGGGCTTATGCGCAGACCGTGCGCATGGCCTCGGAAGGCGCCTATCCTCCCTATAACCTCGTGAATGAATCGGGCGATCTGGACGGGTTCGATATCGCTGTCGGAAATGAGATCTGCGCCCGCGCCGAACTTGAGTGCGTCTGGGTCAAGAATGACTGGGATTCGATCATCCCGAACCTCGTCTCGGGGAATTACGACGCCATTCTTGCCGCAATGAGCATCACCAATGAGCGCAAGGAATCCATCGGCTTTTCCGAAAGCTATATTCCGCCCGCGCCGTCATCCTATTTCGCCGTGACCGAAGAGCCTGACCTTTCCGGCGTGGTCGCCGCGCAAACCAGCACGGTGCAGTCGGCCTATATCTCGGAAAGCGACGCGACATTGCTGGAATTCGCCACCATCGACGAGGTCGCCGCAGCGGTCGGCAACGGCGAATCCGATGCCGGTTTCGGCGATCACGAGGTCGTCCGCCCCTTCGTCGAAGCCAGTCCCGATCTGATGTTCGTCGGCGATCAGGTGTTTCTTGACGAAGGCATCGGCATCGGGCTGCGGAAATCCGATACCGAGTTGAAAGAGAAATTTGACGCCGCAATTGCCTCGATGAAAGAAGACGGCACGCTGAACGGCCTGATCACCGAGTGGTTCGGTGAGGAAGCTCTGGTCTTCGGCGCGGACGGCACCGGCGTTCCGGCCTCGGAAGCGGCTGCGGAATAAGGACAATGCCCCGCCGCCCGTAACGGCGGCGGGGCGCATCGACGAATGTTCGAATATTGCGCCGATCTGGGCTCTCTTGAGGGGTATCGCTGGCTGTCGTGTTATCTCACGACAGGCACGCATATGCAGTTTTATGGCAGCTTCGGAACGGTTCTGTTCCTGCTTGCCGTGACCGCGCCGGTCGCGCTTTTGCTGGGATTCGGCGGAGCGCTTGCAGCGCGGTCGCAGATCGCCCCGCTTCGCTGGTTCGGAAAGATCTACACCTCGATGGTGCGCGGCGTGCCGGACATCATCTTTTTCATGTTCGTGCCGATCGCGCTTGACCAGCTTTTCGAATATCTCAGATCACGCGTGTATTGCGACACCTCCGTGCCGGTCCGGCAGGGGAATGAATTCATCGTCTGCGCCGAGGCCAAGCTGCCGCTTTCCTCCAGTGCCGAATGGGTGCATGACGCCTATGGCATGTTTCTGGCGATACTGGCCTTTTCCATCGTCTTCGGTGCCTTTGCCGCCAATGTGCTTTACGGCGCGATGAATGCGGTGCCGCGTGCGCAGCTTGAAACCGCCGAGGCGTACGGGATGAACCGCCGTCAGATGAATCGCCGCATTCTGATCCCGCAAATGTGGGCCTATGCGGTGCCGGGCCTGTCCAATCTGTGGATGATCCTTATCAAGGCAACGCCGCTTCTGTTCCTGCTGGGGGTCGAGGATATCGTCTATTGGGCGCGTGAACTCGGAGGCACCAAGACCGCAGGCTATGCCTATCCGCATGGCGACTGGCGGCTGTATTACTTCCTTGCGATCCTTGTCTTCTATCTGTTCATGACATGGGTCTCGGAGCGCGTTCTGGGCCGCGTGACCCGCCGCCTGTCGCTTGGCCAGTCAACGCTGGCGGGCGAAGCGATCAGGAAGGCAGGCGCATGAGCTGCGATCAGACGATCATCGATTACGGTCTGCGCTCAATCGGCATCGGCGAAAGGCTGCTGCCGCGCACGGAATTCGACCTGTGCACCCAGTTCACGCTGATCGGGTCGGGCATGATCTGGAACCTGTATTTCGGCATCTTCGCCCTGCTGATTGGGTTCTTCATTGCCAATGCCGTTGCGGTTGCCAAGACCTCGGACAGTATCTGGCTGCGCAAACCCGCAGACTGGTTCATCTTCATTTTCCGAGGAAGCCCGCTTTTCATCCAGTTCTTCCTCGCCTATCAGCTTTTCGTCCTGCTGCCCCGCACCGGGATCGAGATCCTCGGCATCACCGTCGCGACAAGCTGGCTGACGAAGGCCTGGGCGGGTGCTTTGATCGTGCTGGTGCTGAACACCGCCGCCTATTCCGCGCAGATCTTTTACGGAGCGCTGCAATCCGTCCCGAAAGGCGATCTTGAGGCCGCCGATGCTTTCGGTATGACCGGCTGGAAAAAATTCCGGCGCGTGGTCTGGCCGACAATGCTGCGGCTGGCATGGCCGGCCTACACGAATGAGGCGATCTTCCTGTTTCACGCAACGACGCTGGTGTTCTTTTCCAGCTTCCCGGCCTTCGCTCAGCAAGGGGATGCCCTGTATTATGCGAATTTCTTCGCCGATAAGACCTTCAACCCGTTCATCGCCTATCCCATCGCTGCGGCATATTTCATCATTCTGACGCTGCTGCTGATTTCACTGTTCGGGGTGGTCAATCGCCGCCTCAACCGGCATCTTCCCGGAACCGTAAGGCGCATCCGTTATCGGCCCCAACTGATCAGGTGATTTTTGAGCTGGCTTGCAGAACATCCCGAGGTACGAACGATCCGCGTCGCCGCCGCTGATCTGAACGGCGTTCCGCGCGGAAAGCGCGTACCGGCGCGTTTCGCAGGAAAGCTGCTGACCGAGGGTACAAAATTCCCCTACTCGGTCCTGAACATGGATATCTGGGGTGAGGATATCGAAGACAGCCCCCTTGTCTTCCAGACCGGCGATCCCGATGCGCTGCTGATGCCGACCGAGCGCGGCTTCATGCCGATGCCCTGGCTGGGTGCTCCGTCCGCGCTTCTGCCGATCTGGATGTTCCATCCCGATGGCCGCCCCTATGACGGCGATCCCCGTCAGGCACTTGCCCGCGTCGTCGATCGCTATAAGGCAGCGGGGCTGACCGCCGTTGTCGCAACCGAGCTGGAATTCTTCGTGATCGACGATTCCGGCAAGACCCTGCGCGTTCCTGTCAGCCCGCGCTCGGGCAAACGCCGGACCGGAGCCGAGACTCTGTCGCTGCGTGCGCTCGACGCGTTCGACCATTTTTTCACCCGGCTGTATGACGCCTGCGAGGAAATGGACATCCCGGCGGATACTGCGATTTCCGAGGCGGCGCTCGGTCAGTTCGAAATCAACATGATGCACCAGCCCGATCCGCTGAAAGCCGCGGATGATGCGTGGCTGTTCAAGATGCTGACCAAGGGCGTCGCGCGGGAATTCGGATTTGCCGCCAGTTTCATGGCGAAACCTTATGATGTCTGGTCAGGCTCTGGTCTGCATGTGCATTTCTCGGTGCTGGACGCGGATGGGCGCAATATTTTCGATGATGGCAGCGACAAGGGTTCGGACAAGCTGCGTCATGCCGTAGGCGGGCTGATCCGCGCCATGCCCGGCTCGACCCTGATCTTCGCGCCGCATGAGAACAGCTATGACCGGCTTGTTCCCAATGCCCATGCCCCGACCGGGATCGGCTGGGCTTATGAGAACCGGACAGCGGCAATCCGTATCCCGGCCTCCGGCCCGAAGGCCCGCCGGATCGAGCATCGCGTGGCCGGAGGCGACGTAAACCCCTATCTGATGATCGCCGCCATTCTCGGTGCGGCGCTGAACGGGATAGAGGACGCGCAGGAGCCACCGAAACCATTCGAGGGTAACGCATATGATAAGGGCCTGGAACAGCTTCCCGGCACCTGGTCCGACGCCATCGAGGCTTTCGACAAATGCCCTGAGGTCAAACGCATCTTCCCTCAGCATCTGATCGATAATTTCGTCATGACCAAACGGCAGGAGCTTCACTATATGGAAGAGCTGACCGACGAGGAAACCATCGAGCTGTACCTCGATACGGTTTGATTGTTCGGTCGTGGCAGGCGCTTCAGTCGGTGCGTGGCAGGTCAGGCAAAGCCATAACTGATTTTTAATGCATCCGCCCGGTATCGCAGTCGATATGAAGCTCTGAAGCGAGAATATCCTGCGTAAAACGTCAGAACGCGCTTGCGCGTCTGACGTGATCGCCGCATAGGCGGAAAAGACTGAAGAGTTAACGAAAGGCTACAGATGGCTGATCCTGCGACTCAGGCGGCAGAGGCCGCGCATCACGGTTTCGATGTTACCCCGATTGTGATCCTGCTGGTGGCAGCGGTGATCGCGGTGCCGATCTTCCGGCGGATCGGGCTGGGATCGGTACTCGGCTATCTGGCCGCGGGTCTGGTGATCGGACCTTATGGCCTTGGGTTCTTCGACGATGCGGAAACCATAATCAGCGTCGCTGAACTTGGCGTGGTGCTGTTCCTGTTCATCATCGGGCTGGAGATGCAGCCCACGCGGCTGTGGGCGATGCGGGGCGAGATATTCGGGTTGGGCGCGTTGCAGGTCTGTATCGCGATCTTCACGCTGATCTGGGTCGGCATTCTGCTGGGCTATCCGACCGAGGCGAGCTTCGTCGCGGGCACCGGCTTCGTGCTGACCTCGACTGCCATCGTCATGCAGATGTTGCAGGAAAGAAACCAGATGGGGACACCACCGGGGCGCAAGATGATCGCGATCCTGCTGTTCGAGGATCTGGCAATCGTGCCTCTGCTGGCGCTGGTGGCCTTTCTTGCGCCGGGGGGCGAAGAGGCGACGATGGCCGACCGGCTGACGGGGGTGAGCATCGGTCTGGCCGCCATCGCTGTGCTGGTGCTGGCAGGGCGCTATCTGCTGGACCCGATGTTCCGGCTGCTGGCCCGTTTCGGCGCACGCGAGGTGATGACGGCGGCCGCGCTGATGGTGGTTCTTGGCGCGGCGCTGCTGATGCAGATGGGCGGGCTGTCGATGGCGATGGGGGCGTTCCTTGCCGGCGTCCTGCTGTCGGAATCCAGCTTCCGTCACCAGCTTGAGGCGGATATCGAACCTTTCCGGGGCCTGCTTCTGGGGCTGTTCTTCCTTGGCGTCGGCATGGCGCTGGATCTGAACACGATTGCCGCGAACTGGGCTGTGATCGTGATTTCGGTCCCCGCCTATATGATCCTGAAGATGTTGGTGATCTATGTCGTGGCGCGGGTAACAAAATCCCCGCATCATGAAGCTCTCGAACGCGCCGTGCTGATGGCGCAGGGCGGCGAGTTCGCCTTTGTGCTCTATGCCTCGGCGACCCAATTCGGCATCCTGACGCCGGAATGGAACGCCAATCTGACCGCGATCATCATCATCTCGATGGTGCTGACGCCGCTGATGATCATGCTGCATGAACGTTTTGCGCATCGCGCAGGCACTTCGACCGAGGGGCTGGAGGAAGCGCACGACCTGCGCGGCAATGTGCTGCTGATCGGCTTTGGCCGTGTCGGCCAAATCGTCAGCCAGCCGCTTCTGGCGCAGGGCTACACGGTCTCGATCATCGACAAGGACCCGCAGCCGATTCAGGATGCCCGCGAGCATGGGTTCCGGGTTTGGTATGGCGACGGGGCGCGACTGGACATCCTGCATGCGGCGGGGGCCCAGAATGCGCAACTGATCGTGGCGGCGGCGAACGAGCCGGAGGCAGTTACCCGGATCGTCGAACTTGCCAAGGCCGAATTCCCGCTGGTCCCGGTTCTGGCCCGCGCCTTCGACCGCGAACATGCGGTGGAACTGGTCAAGGCGGGCGCGGATTACCATATCCGCGAGACCCTTGAGAGCGCGACTGAGATGGGCCGCGAGGCGCTGCTGCGTCTCGGTAAGTCGTCCGAAGAAGCCGATGAGGTGATCCGCGATTTCCGCGAACGCGACCGGGAACGCTTCGCGCTCGACATGGTCGAGGGCACGGTCGCGAGTGCGCGGCTGATGCATGGCAACCTAAATCAGGAAGAGGGCAGGCATTGAGTCTGCCCCTTGCCCATGCTGCCGGGGTGGTCCCTTCTTGTCTTAACCTGTAACGGAGCTTGATCGGACTGAGCGGCAATACCATCTGTGATCCGGGACAGTTGAGAAGCTCATACCTCATCTGTCCCACAGATATTCTCGGCTCTCCGATAAAAGACCGCGCACGCTAATTTCAGGCAGGCTTTAACCTTGCCTTTCATCCCGCCCGGCGACAGGCTGACACTCACCACACGGAGAGAATGATGCAAGCCGGGAAGCGGAACCTTATTACGGATGTTGCCGGGCTGATGGTCGGGAACGCTGCGGATGATCCGCTCAGGTCGGGGACGACGGTTCTGACCGGCTCGGCTCCCTTCGCGGCAGCCGTTCATGTGATGGGCGGTGCTCCGGGGACGCGGGAAACCGACCTGCTTGCGCCCGACAAGATGGTGCAGCAAGTCGATGCGATCTTTCTGTCGGGTGGCTCTGCGTTCGGTCTTGCGGCGGGGGATGGTATCATGGCCGGGCTGCACGCGGCGGGGCGCGGCTTCGCCGTCGGCAGCGCACGGGTTCCGATTGTACCCGGAGCGATTGTCTTCGACTTGACCAATGGCGGCGACAAGGATTGGCCGGAGAACCCCTATCCTGCACTCGGGCGGAAAGCCTGGGAAACCGCTGACCCGGATTTCGCCATCGGCACGGCAGGCGCAGGCACAGGTGCGATGACCGGAAACCTGAAAGGAGGTCTGGGATCTGCCTCGACCGTGCTTGATTGCGGGGTGACAGTCGGAGCTCTTGTCGTGGTTAACGCGCTCGGCTCGGCCACGATCGGGCAGGAGCGTCATTTCTGGGCCGCACCGTGGGAGCTGAACGGGGAATTTGGCGGTCTGGGAATGCCCAGTGAGTTTCTCCCTGCCGATGAACCTCTTCCCACGAAAGCGCTTGGCGAGGCGACAACCATCGCCATCGTCGCCACCGATGCCGCCCTCGGCAAGCCGGCCTTGCAGCGCCTGGCGACGGCGGCACATGACGGCATGGCGCGTGCATTGGTGCCAAGCCATACGCCATTCGACGGAGATCTTGTCTTCGCCGTATCCACCGCTGCCCGCGAGCTTCCAGATGCGGATGTGACTCCGTTTCAATTGGGTCACGCCGCCGCGTCAACTCTGGCCCGCGCCATCGCCCGTGGCGTCTACGCAGCCAGTCCTCGTTCCGGGGATCTGCAGAAATGCTGGTCGCAACTGGACGAAAAATAAGCCCGGAACGGAGGAAGGCGGAGCCATTGCTCCGCCTTCCTGATCACCAAGAGGGAACTTAGCGATAAGGATAAACGAATTTCGGGGCGTCTGGGTTCACAGGAACTTTCTGACCGTTAATCTTTACATCGCATTCTGTCGCGGATCGCGTGTTCTTGAAACCATCAAAAATTCGCAATAATTAAATATAAAGAAATAGATGAAGAACATTCTTCTGCGGCGGCATACAAGAAAGTTTCAGCTATATTTGATACCTTTTTCACCTCTCTGTGATCGGTGAATTCCGCCCGAATGCACCTGCAACCTGTCCCGCAGACGAATGGCACCCCCCTTGTCATATGCCAGCAAACGCGCAACCGTAGCGGCAACCCCTCCCGAGGAGATATTCCCATGAACAAGCATTCCACCGATCTGAAAATGACGCTGAACGATCCCTCGCTTCTGGAAACCCGCGCCTTTGTGGCCGGCGAGTGGATCGAGGCCGATGACGGCAAGACCTTCGAGGTGATCAACCCCGCACGGGGCGACGTGATCGCCGAGGTTGCCGATCTGTCCCGCGCCGAGGTCGCCCGCGCCATCGAAGCCGCTGCCGAGGCGATGAAGGACTGGAAAGCCCGCACGGCGAAAGAACGCGCCCAGATCATGCGGAAATGGTACGATCTGATGATGGAAAATCAGGACGATCTGGGTCGCATCCTGACTGCCGAGATGGGCAAGCCGCTTGCCGAGGCGAAGGGCGAAATCGCCTATGGCGCCAGCTTCATCGAATGGTTCGGGGAAGAGGCAAAGCGCGTCTATGGCGAAACCATTCCCGGACATCAGCCCGATAAGCGGCTGAGTGTGATCCGTCAGCCCATTGGGGTTGTCGGCTCGATCACGCCGTGGAATTTCCCCAACGCAATGATCACCCGCAAATGTGGTCCGGCCATTGCGGTCGGCTGCGGCTTTGTCGGTCGCCCTGCCGCCGAAACTCCGCTTTCCGCATTGGCCCTTGCCGTATTGGGAGAACGCGCAGGGCTGCCGAAAGGGATCCTCTCCATCGTCACCTCATCGCGCAGCAGCGATATCGGCAAGGAGTTCTGCGAAAACCCACTGATCCGGAAACTGACCTTCACCGGCTCGACCGAAGTCGGACGCATCCTGCTGAGACAGGCCGCCGATCAGGTGCTGAAATGCTCGATGGAACTGGGTGGCAATGCCCCGTTCATCGTCTTTGACGATGCCGATCTGGATGCAGCTGTGGAAGGTGCGATGGCCTCGAAATTCCGTAATAACGGGCAAACCTGCGTCTGCGCCAACCGGATCTATGTTCAGTCCGGCGTTTATGAAGCCTTCGCCGAAAAGCTCGCCGCCGCAGTCGCGAAACTCCGCGTGGGCGACGGGATGGAGGACGGTGTAACCACCGGCCCGCTGATCAATGAAAGCGCCGTCGAGAAGGTCGAGGAACATATTGCAGATGTCGTGGATGGCGGCGGCAAGGTCGTCACCGGAGGCAAACGCAAGGACGGGCTGTTTTTTGAACCCACCGTCGTCACCGGCGTCACCGACAAGATGAAGGTCGCGACCGAGGAAACCTTCGGCCCGCTTGCCCCTCTTTTCCGCTTCGACACCGAGGAAGAAGCAATAGAGAAGGCCAATAACACGATTTTCGGCCTCGCCTGCTATTTCTATGCGCGGGATGTCGGTCGTGTGACCCGCGTTCAGGAGGCGCTGGAATACGGGATTGTCGGCGTGAATACCGGCATAATCTCGACCGAGGTCGCACCGTTTGGCGGCGTCAAGCAGTCCGGCCTTGGCCGCGAAGGAAGCCGTCACGGCATGGAGGATTATCTTGAGATGAAATATATCTGCCTGTCGATCTGACGGAACCTTCCGCCGCAAATATGGTTTCGCAAAGACGGTGCCTTTCAGGCACCAGATGCGTCCGGCTGCGCGGCGTGTCCGCAGGCTTTCAATCTAAACTATAACAAAAATGAGGCAAATCATGATCGGCAGGTTTTTATGCGCAACGGCCATTGCGCTGACACTGACTGGCACGGCTATGGCACAGGAGGCGGCCGCTCCGACGCCGATCATCTTCCCTGCCGGAAGCAGTGGGATCAAGGTCGATGGCAGCGTCTCCGGCGACGGGCTAACGGATTACATCCTGTCCGCCCGTCGTGGTCAGACGCTTCAGATCACGATGACCACCGATAACGCCTCAAGCTATTTCAATATCTACGCGCCGGGGGCGGTCCCGGGCGAAGATGAGGCGCTGTTTATCGGCAGCACAACCGGCAATGAGGCGTCTCTGGCTCTGCCGGAGGACGGGGCATATCTGATCCGGACCTATCTGATGCGCAGCGCCGCACGCCGCGACGAAAACGCGACCTATACGCTGGATGTCAGCGTCACCGGCGATGCTGCGGCGGATACAGCGACTGCAGACCCGGCCGGGGCAGGCCCTGATTTCGTCAATGTCACCGGCCTTGAGGGGCATCTGAATATCCGGTCGGACCCGTCTACCACAGCGACGGTCACCACCACCGTTCCACCCGGAGAGCGGCTGCGTAATCAGGGCTGCAAACAGGTCGGAGACACAAGCTGGTGCCAGGTCGAGACCCTTGCTGCATCCCCGGTCGCAGGATGGGCGGTCGGCAGCTATCTTGAAGCCGCCAAGGCAGATGCGCCAGAGCCACCTGCCGAACAGGTTTCCGCTGAAGCCCCTCCGCCAAACCCCGCCACCAAGGCTGATCGTCCTGCGGATGCTCCGACGACTGTCCCGAATGCCCCGACACCGCCGCGCCCTCCAGCCGTTGTGTCCGACACAAAACCCGCGCCGAAACCAGCAATGCCCGAGGATACCGCAAAAGGCGCTCTGCCCTGCTCGACCCGGCTGGGGATGCCAACCCGCGATTGCGGCTTCACCGTCACCCGGCAGGGGAATGGCAATGCCTCGCTCAAGATTGACTGGCCGGATGGCGGCTCACGGGAGATCCATTTCGAAAATGGCGCACCGGCCGAGCGCGACGATCAGATCACCGAACGGCGCGGCGATCTGACCGTCATCAATATCGGAAATGAGCGCTACGAAATCCCCGATGCGGTCATTCTGGGCGGGTAAGAGAATGCGAAGAACGAAAAGGCCCCGGAAGTCCGGGGCCTGTGACAGTCTTACCTGTCGTTCTCGTCCTCATCATCCTCGTCCGAATCCGGCAGGTTGAAGAAGCTGTCCGCATCCAGATCGCGCTCGGGCGCTTTGTCCTCGTCGCGGTCATCCGAAAGCGAGAAGTTCTCAAGCCCGGCAATGGCGCTCGGCAGGCGCGGCTCATTTTCCATCGACAGAGAGGTCTCGGTCGATACCAGCTTGCGGCGTTCATCATCGGACATGACGCCACCCTCAGCCGACTGCTTCTTCGCAGCTTTCTGAACCGCTGCATCCAGCTCGGTCTGCTTGCAAAGCCCAAGCGCAACCGGGTCGATCGGCTGGATATTCTGGATATTCCAATGCGTCCTGTCACGGATCGCCTGGATCGTCGGCTTGGTGGTCCCGACCAGCCTTGCAATCTGGGAATCGGCCAGTTCAGGGTGGAACTTGACCAGCCATAGGATCGCCGCAGGCCGGTCCTGCCGCTTCGACAGAGGCGTATAACGAGGCCCGCGACGCTTCTCTTCGCCCTCAGCGGCCGGGTTATGCTTCAGCCTCAGCTTGTACGCCGGGTCTTTCTCGCCCTTGTCGATCTCGGACTGATCGAGCTGATGCGAGGCAATCGGATCGAAGCCCTTCACACCCGCGGCAACATCGCCATCCGCAATCCCCTGCACCTCAAGCTCATGCAGACCACAGAAATCGGCAATCTGTTTGAAGCTGAGCGTCGTATTGTCAATCAGCCAAACGGCAGTCGCTTTGGCCATCAGCGGTTTGTTCATCGGATCTCTCCTTCGCATATCTCTCCCGGCCGGGAAAACGGCGTTTTGGCAAGGCCAGTCCACGTTTTCGGGAGAATTCGGCAGTCTTTATACGCACTGAGAGGACGAAGGAAAAGGGGTTTTCGCCAGCTTCCCGACAACCTGCACATTCACCCTGACCAAATATCCTCGGGGGTGCGGGGGCAGACAGCCCCCGTTTCAAAACTCGCATCCCGCTCCGATCACGCGTAAAAAGACACGGCATAGCCGGAGCACCTCATGCGCATCGCCGCCGTCCTGATCGCCATCGCTCTTTTTTTCGCTGCGCCAGCCAGTGCTCAGCAGCATCGCGCGGGCGAATTCGATTATTACGTCATGGCGCTGAGTTGGTCGCCAAGCTGGTGCCGCTCGACGGGCGATCAACGCAACGCGGCGCAATGCGACCCCGGC
The DNA here is from genome assembly GCF_027913215.1 of Paracoccus aerodenitrificans. GTDB lineage: Bacteria > Pseudomonadota > Alphaproteobacteria > Rhodobacterales > Rhodobacteraceae > Paracoccus > Paracoccus aerodenitrificans. The sequence goes on along the minus strand of NZ_CP115784.1, from coordinate 423,181 downwards.
GGCAAGGTTGATTTCGTGCTGCACGGACTGTGGCCGCAATATGAGGAAGGCTGGCCGGAAAATTGCCGCACCGATGAACGCGACCCTTCACGGCGTGAGACGCAGGCAATGGCCGATATCATGAGCTCGGGCGGGTTGGCATGGTATCAATGGCAGAAGCATGGAAGATGCTCGGGCCTGTCAGCGGCGGATTACTATCAAATCTCGCGCGAGGCATTCCGCTCGGTGACATTGCCCGATTATTTCGTCGATCTGGACCGGGATATCTCGATCCCGCCCGAATTGATTGAGGAGGCGTTCATCGAATTCAATCCCGAACTGACCGCCGACGGGATCACCGTCACCTGCCGGAACGAGGATCTGCAGGAAATCCGCATCTGCCTGACGCGCGATCTGCAACCCCGCGACTGCGCCCCCGATGTGCGCCGGGATTGCAGCCGCAATTCGGTGATCATGGAAAAGGTACGCTGACAGCATCCTGTCCGGCGACGATCCGAAGGATCAGTCCTGCGGCACCCGCATGACGATCTTGCCGATATGACCGCTGCTTTCCATATGCTCATGCGCTTTCGCGGCATCCGTCAGATCGAACTCACTGTCGATCAGCACCCTGACCTTTCCAGCGGCGATCATCGGCCAGACATGCTGGCGCAGCTCTGCCGCGATCCGCGCTTTTGCGGCGTCAGACTGAGGACGCAGGGTCGAGCCGGTAATCGTCAGACGCCGCATCATGACATGCGCGAAATTGATCGTCGCTTTCGGTCCCTGCAAAAACGCGATCTGAACCAGTCGTCCATCCATATCCAGCGATTTGAGGTTCTTTTCGATATAATCGCCCCCAACCATGTCGAGGATCAAATTCGCGCCGCCTTCATCCCGCATGATCTGAACGAAATCCTGCTCTCGATAATTGATCGCGTTCGCGCCGAGTCCCGCGCAGGCATCGCATTTCTCAACAGAACCTGCTGTCGCCCAGACCCGCGCACCAAGCGCCGTCGCGATCTGGATCGCCATCGTCCCGATACCCGATGAGCCGCCATGCACAAGAAACCGCTCTCCAGCCTGCAAACCGCCGCGCATGACCACATTCGACCAGACGGTGAAGGCGGTTTCGGGCAGAGCCGCAGCCTCGCGCATATTCATGCCCTGAGGAATTGGCAGGGCGTGGCTGTGATGGCAGGCGACATATTGGGCATAGCCACCGCCGGGCAGAAGCGCACAGACCTCATCGCCGGGTTTCCAGCCGGTGACGCCGCTGCCGACAGCGACGACGGTGCCCGCCCCTTCCAGCCCCGGCAGATCCGAGGCACCCGGCGGCGGGGCGTAATTGCCCTGACGCTGCGCGACATCGGGGCGGTTCACCCCGGCATAGGCCAGCCGGATCACGATCTGATCATGGCCGGGCATCGGCACGGGACGGGTGGTCTCTTTCAGGACCTCCGGTGCTCCGGGCTGGGAAATCTCGATCGCGCACATCGTGTCGGGCAGGTTCATGGGGTTTTTCCTTCCTCGGTGTTTTTTGGGGCGCGGATCCATCCGGTCGCCAGATCCGTCAGAATGGCGACACCGGGCAGTTTCCGCGCCGAAGCCTTAATCTTTTCAAACTGCATCACCCCGTCAATCCGGCGTTCGATAAAACCGCGCGTATCGACGCGATCCTCCGAAAAATCGCCAAGCCAGTACAGCACACATGACGCATAGACCGCCGAGAGGGTCGCGCGTTTCGAATACCAGTTCACGTCATCCGAGCTGTCGCCAAGTCCGGTCCAGATCGTATCCGCCGTTTCCCATATCAGCCTGCCCGCCAGCGGCTGATTCGGTGGCAGCGCCAGCACCGAGGACGCCGCGCGGACAAGCTCGGGGTCCGAGAGTTCAAGCCGTTGCCGGATCGCCTGCCCGATACGCTCACGAATCTTGCCATCGGGCGCATTTTTCATCCATTCCGCCAAACGCGCATCGCCGCGCCGGTGTATCCAAGCGGCAAGATCCACCCCACCCCCCGGGAAAAAGGCGAAGGCGACATCTTCGGAAAGATCCAGATCGCGGGCGGCTGCGCGAAGCGCTTTGTCATTCATGCCATCGAATGCCACATGGGTGATCGCGGCCTCGGCAAGCCTGTCTCTGGTGTCGGTCATCGATTCTCTCCGGGCTGGACAAAGGCGCGAAACCGCCTTATATCAACGCTTCCTGCAATTTCATTTAACTCTAACCTAGGAAGGTGGTGACAACCACATGCAGGTGAACGTTCGCGACAATAACGTCGAACAGGCAATGCGCGCCCTGAAGAAAAAACTTCAGCGCGAAGGCGTGTTCCGTGAGATGAAGCTTCGGCAGCATTTCGAGAAACCGTCCGTCAAGAAGGCCCGTGAAAAGGCCGAGGCCGTGCGCCGCGCCCGCAAGCTGGCCCGTAAAAAGGCACAGCGCGAAGGTGCTCTGTAAGACGAGCGAACCGTTTGAGGTTCAAAAACCCCCGTCGGCCCGGCCTGCGGGGGTTTTCTCATGAAATGGCCGGGGCGAGGTGTTCTGGCGGAAATCCGTTTCGCCTCTGCCCCGATTACAGATCCCGGGACATAAGATGAAAGCAGTCTCTGTCGCCTCGATCATATTGCTGACGGCCTGTTCCGCAGGGCTTCCGCCGGAAGAACGGCTGGATGGCATCGACTGGAAGCTGATGCAGGTGAATAGCATGCCTTGGGTCTATGACGTTTCCCTGCGGCTTGACGGTGACCGGCTGTCCGGCGTTCTGCCCTGCAACGCCTATTCCGGGGCACGCGCGGGGACAGCACCTGCCTTCGGCGCCCTCGATCTTGAAGTTACGGAAATGGCCTGCGCCGATCCCGGCCGGGTTGAGGCCGAAGCGGAATATCTGGCACATCTTGCCCGCGCCATCGCCATTGAGCGGGAGGGTGGCTTGATGATACTGACCGGACCGGACACAGAATTGATTTTTGAACCAAGAGAGGCACGGGGCGATGAAGTATTCTAGGATTGTCGCGGCAGTATTCCTTGCAGCGACCGCTGCATGCAGCATGGATGGGCAGATGGGTTTCGATGGCACTTACCGGCTCGCCGATATTGACGGGCAGCCGATTACGGGCAGCGCAACGCTGATGGTCGATGGCAGCCAGATCTCTGGCATGGGGCCATGCAATGCCTATCGCAGCGAAAACCTTGCCGAATGGCCTCAGATACAGCTTACCGCCGTCGCCGCGACGAAAAGGCTGTGCCTCGTTGAGGGCGGCGAACAGAAATATCTGACTGCACTGGCACAGGTCAGCGAAGGACGTCGCGAGGCAGAAGAGCTTATCCTCAGCGGACCGGATCACATCCTGCGTTTCACCGCCGAGTAAGCCGGGCCACAAGCCGTTCCCGCGCTGCTGGCAGAGGCCGTGAGATATGGGCCGCTGCCAGCCGGGTGTGAAGAAAATGCCCACTCAGCCGCAGAGCATGGACCAGATCGTCATTGCTTGGCGGTCCTCCGAACATCTGCGGCAGGCGAAGCAGGCGCGGCGCATATTCACCGGCCCCTTCAGCGGTCACGGCACGCCCGGAAGCGGGGCTGACATAGCTCAGCCCCGACTGCGCCCCGGTCACGGCGCATCGGGACAGATCGATGCCGAAACCCATCTCATCCAGCAGCATCAGCTCCCATCGTGCATAGGCTTCCGACCAGTCCTCTGCCGAATCCATCGCATCCCATAATGCTTCGGATGCCAGAACAAGACTGGGATGGGGATCACGCTCGGGCAGTGCAAAGCGCAGCAAGGCGGCGGTCGCGTTCATTCCGTCAAGCGCAAGCGCCGAGTTCAGAATGCCGGGCCGGGCCTGCAATGGCTCAACGCTGAACGTCCCCAGTTGATACTCAAGCCGGGCGCGCCAGAGGGCGGAAACGCGACTTCCGGGCTGAAGCATGGCCGATTTACTGCGCCCTGCCCCGCCCGGCACAAGGCCGCTGACCCGACCGGCATCGAGGCTCAGCAGATCGAGAACCACCGCATTTTCACCATGCGGGCGGCGTCCGATGACCGTGCCTTCGCCGCGCCACTCCATCAGGCGGTGAAATCTCCGCGTTTTGCACCGCTGATCCTGACCAGATCCGGGGGCGCAATCGCAAAGACATGGCGCGGCGTTCCGGCAGCGGCCCAGACCGTGTCAAACTCCTCAAGACGCGGATCAATGAAAGCCGCGATCTCGGTCAGATGCCCGACCGGAGCGACGCCGCCAATCGCAAACCCGGTCTCCGCGCGGATCAGCGCGGCATCGGCCTTGCCCAGTTTCTGCCCCGCAAGCGCCGTTGCCTTTTCCGCATCGACGCGGTTGCCGCCAGCGGTCAGGAACAGCACGGCATGGCCTGTGTCTTCTCCCCGGAAAATGATCGACTTGGCGATCTGATCGACCTCGCACCCGACCGCGGCCGCCGCATCCGCCGCTGTACGGGTATCGCCCATTTCCCGGATCTCTGTCTCTAGTCCCGCCTCTTTCAACGCGGCTTCGACTCTTGCCAAACTCTTGCTCATCAAGCACTCCCTTGTTGGATACCAGAAGTAAGGGGAGCCGCATGGCGCAACAAGTCTATACGCTGCTGGTGCAGGTCGGCCGCAGCAAAGGGGATGGGCTGCCCAGGAAAGCAACCGGGGCGGGTCTGCTGTGCTATGCTTCGGGGAAGGATGAGGACGAGGCCGTGCGCGAAACCGTCGCCATTCTCAAACAGGCCGAGATGGCACCGCTCGATGTGACCGGCTATGGTACGCTCGCAGAGCGCGAGGCCGAGGGGCATGAGATCGGTGACGAGGATCGTGCCCTGATGCAACGCGCCCTTGACGAAAATGCTGTCATTGTCGCGCAGGTCGAGCCGTTCTTTCCCGGCAAGGATTAACAAATCCCATGCGCAGCTTTCCGCCGACACGAATCACGCTGCACCACCCGGTTTCCCTTGTTACAGGGCTGCGCTATCGTGGCGGCAAATCACCTTTCAGGCAGGGCAAAACATGAGCAGAACCTTTATCAGACTGACGATCACCGCCGCATCGCTTGCGGTCCTGGCGGGCTGTGCCGCACCGGTCAGCACGGTTTCCAGCGGATCATCGGTCGCGCCGGACCCCATTCCTCAGGCCTCACCGGCCTCTGAGCAAGGGCTTCAGAACTGGATTCGTAATTTCCGGCCCCGCGCCCTGTCCTCGGGGATCAGCCCGGCGGTTTACGACAATGCAATGCGGATCGCCCGCTACAACCCCGAGGTGATCCGCCTTGATCGCCGGCAGGCCGAGTTCAGCCGCCCGGTCTGGGAATATCTGGACAGCGCCGCATCGGACAGCCGGACCACCAAGGGACGCGGGCTGGCCCGGACCCATGCCGCTGTACTGAGTCAGATCGAAAGCCGCTATGGCGTGGATCGCAACATTGTCATGGCGATCTGGGGTATGGAGTCGAATTTCGGCGGCAATCGCGGCAGAATGCAGATCATCCCGTCTCTGGCCACGCTGGCATATGATGGCCGTCGCGGAGAGATGTTCTCGAACCAGCTGATCGCCGCGCTGAAGATCCTTCAGGCCGGGGATACCGATCCCGCGAATATGCTGGGAAGCTGGGCCGGTGCGATGGGTCACACACAGTTCATGCCGACCTCCTATCTGGAATATGCGGTCGATTTCAACGGGGACGGGCGGCGTGATATCTGGTCGGACGATCCGACGGACTCGCTGGCATCGACGGCGGCCTATCTGAACCGGTCCGGCTGGGTTCCGGGACTGCCCGCCGTGGTCGAGGTGCAGTTGCCCTCCGGGTTCAACTATAGCCAGACCGGGCGCAGCAATGTGCGCTCGGGCAGTGCATGGGCGTCACAGGGTGTACGCGCCGTGAACGGTCAGACACTGCCTTCGGGCGGGATTATCGCCCCCGCAGGCCGGTCGGGACCTGCTTTCCTTGTGACACGCAACTTCATCGCGATCCGTGCCTATAACGCCTCGGATAACTATGCGCTTGGCGTCGCCATGCTGGGGAACCGCATCAGCGGCGGGCCGGGCATTGTCGGGGCGTTCCCGCGCGAGGCGGGATCTCTGACGCATAATCAGAAGGAAGAAGTGCAGCGCCTGCTGAACCGTCTGGGATATAATGTCGGAGAACCCGACGGTGCGATCGGTGAGAATACCATTGCCGGGATCAAGGCATTCCAGCGCCGGATCGGGGTTGAGCAGGACGGCTATGCGAACACGACATTGCTTAAGCAGTTGCAGCAGGCCACCTGACGGAGTGGGGGCGCTGCCCCCGACCCCCCAGGATATTTAAGCCAGTGTGAACAGACAGAAATGCGCCGGGATCACCACATGGTCCTGGCGGCGCGTTCCGGCCATTCCTCGTCATAGGCAGCGCCGCCGACCTCGCCTGCGGACATGGCGGACAGGATCATTCCGGGAGAGGGCAGACCCTGACTGTCATCATCCCCAGACCAGAGACCGGCGCGCAGGATTGCACGGGCGCATTGGAAATAGATCTCGGCAATGCGGATGATAATGACGGTGCGCGGCTGGTTTCCATTGCGGTCGAACTCTGCGCATAGCGCCGCATCATCGGTGATCCGGGCCGCGCCGTTCACGCGGATCACATTGCCTGAGCCGCGCAGGAAAAACATCAGGCTGACTCGTTCGTCCTGTGCGATATTCAGCAGGCTGTCGATGCGATCATTCCCGCGCCAGTCCGGAAGTGCCAGCGTGCCCGCATCGAGGATGCGCACGACTGGCCCGTCATCGCCGCGCGGGCTTGCATCCGTGCCATCGGGTCCAACGGTGGACAGAACGCAGAACCGCGCACGCTCGATATAGCTGCGATATTCATCCGTCAGACGGGTGGCAACCTTGCGCAATGCGGCGGGACCGGGTGCGCCATAGATCTGTGCAAGATCAGACGGAACCAGCCACCGCATTGTTATTTCTTATCCTTGAGCGCCGCCAGCACTGCAAAAGGACTGTCGGGATCCGCTTTCTTTTCGGGTCGGGGCGGACGCGATGAGAATGTCTTGGCCTTATTGTCATTCCGGTCATTCTTGCCCCGACCGGGTTTTCCGCCTTTGGGTTTTCCTCCCTTCGGACGGTCGCCCTTGGGCTTACCCGTGCGCTGGCCACCAAATGCGCCTGCGGGGCCGTCCTGACGCTGAGTGCCGCTCTGTCCGCGCGGCGTGCGCTGCCGAGGCACCCAACGGAAGGTATAGAAGATTTCGGTTTCTGCTTCCGCATCGGGCGCGGCTGCGTCTTCGACGCCTTCGGCCTCTGCGGCGGCCTTTTTCTTTTCCGCCTGCTCGGCTTCCCATTTCGCGCGGGTCTCAGCCACCAGCACCGATTCTTCTTCGGTCAGCGGATGGTCATGGTCGGTCTCTGCCGGATCGGCGGGTGCAGCCGTGGCTGCCGCCTCGCTGCGGGCCTTCGGTCGCTCGCCCTTTTCGGCGGCGTATCCAAGACCTTCCATAAGGTTGGCGAACTGATCCAGCGTCATGCCGGTGATCGAGAGCATGTCGGGATTAGCCTCGAACCCGCCACGCGTGTCCTGCGTCCGCAGCATATCCGCAAGCCGCTCCAGCATGTCGATGCGAATGGCGCGTTCGCCTGCCGGACGATACCCCGAAAGCGTATAGGTCGAAGCGGGAACATCGGGCAGGTTGGGAATCGTCACCAGACCTGCGGGAGGCGATTCCGGGAATTCCGCAAGCCCTTCCCAAAGCCCGGACAGAACCAGACGCAGCCGCGTCGGGGCCGGTTTCAGCAGGTCTGGAATGAAGATCGTGAACTGGCCGAACCGGACACGGTGCTTGCGCAGCAAGGCGCGGGCATCCTGATCCAGCTCTTTGACCTCGGTTGCGACATCCTCGCGCCGGATCAGGGCCAGATTTTCGATCAGCCGGAAGGCGAAGCCCCGCGCCAGCCCGGTCAGAGCCTCATCCCGGCCCATCGCCTGCAACGGTTCGAACAAAGCGGCGATCTTGCGGTCGATGAAATGCTGCAACCGGCGGCGTACCTTGTCGGCGATCTCTGATCCGGCCTCTTCATCCACGAACGCCTCTATGCCCGGCTTCATCGGCTCGGAGCCCTTGACCAGCTTGCCGACAGCGATATCGCCCCACATCAGCCCGCCCTGTTCGGTGAAATCCAGCTCGGTATCGGGCGCGTTATAGAACCTGTCCGCACGCAAATGGAATTCGGGCTTCAGCGCCTCATAAGCTGCACGGTTCAGCATCCGCGCCTCATCGGGGTTCTGCGTCGAATCCGCGCGGAAGCGGAAGCCTTCCAGACGTCCGGCGAATTCGCCCTCGACGCTGACTTCACCCTTGTCGTTCACCTCGGCCACGAGGGTCTCCTTCTGCTTGAGCCGGCGCATCAATACGGATGTGCGCCGGTCCACAAATCGTTGCGTCAGCGCGGCGTGCAGCGCGTCTGACAGGCGGTCTTCTACAGTGCGCGTTGCCGCGCGCCAATGTTTTTCGTCCTGCACCCATCCGGTGCGCTGCGCCACATAAGTCCAGGTGCGGATAAAGGCGAGACGCTTGGACAACGCATCTATGTCGCCCTGGGTTCTGTCGATGCGGCCAATTGACCGCGCCAGCCAGTCATCCGGGATCGGGCCTTCCTGCAGGAAGGTGAAGATACGCAGCAGAAGGCTGGTATGTTCGGCAGGCGAAACGGAACGGAAATCCGGGATGCGGCAGACATCCCAGAGCAGCCGCACGTCGGGCGCGGTGGTCACACGGTCGCGGATCTCGGGCAGATCGCGCAGTGATTTCAAGGCGGAAAGGTCATCCGCCTCGCGCCCACGGACCAGCAATTCATGGTCGGGCGCGGCCTCAAGGCTTTCGACAAGCCGGTCCATGCTGCCGAATTCCAGATGAGGATTTCGCCAGATCAACCGGCTGATCGGTGCGAAGCGGTGGTTTTCGATGGCGTCGATCAAACCTTCGTCAAGAGACCCTGCCTCACCCGTCACGCCGAAACTGCCGGGTTCCGTATGCCGGCCCGCGCGGCCAGCGATCTGGCCCATCTCATGCGGGAAAAGCGGGCGCATCCGGCGACCATCGAATTTCACCGTCGAGGAAAACGCGACATGGCGGATATCGAGATTCAGCCCCATGCCGATTGCGTCGGTCGCGACAAGGTGATCGACCTCGCCCGACTGGTACATCGCCACCTGCGCATTGCGGGTCCGGGGCGACAGCGCCCCCATCACCACCGCCGCCCCGCCCTTCTGACGGCGCAGCAACTCGGCGATGGCATAGACATCATCGACCGAGAACCCCACAATCGCCGCGCGCGACGGCATCCGGCTGATCTTCTTCGTGCCGGACCAGCTCAGCGTCGAGAACCGCTCCCGGCGCATGAACTGCACACGATCGATCAGCGCATTGATCGCCGGGCGCATCGTATCCGAGCCGAGCAGAAGCGTTTCATGCAGCCCCCGCGCCCGCATCAGGCGGTCGGTGAATACATGGCCGCGCTGCGGATCGGCGCAAAGCTGGATTTCATCAATGGCAACGAAATCGGCGGCGAAATCCGGCATCGCCTCGGTCGTGGCCACCCAGTATTGCGCCCGTGGCGGGACGATCCGCTCTTCTCCGGTCACAAGCGCGACCACCGAAGGGCCACGGGCCTTGACGATGCGATCATAGACCTCCCGCGCCAGCAGCCGCAGAGGCAAGCCGATAATGCCCGTGCGATGCGCCAGCATCCGGTCAATGGCGTAATGGGTTTTGCCGGTATTGGTCGGGCCCAGAACGGCCGTGATGCGCGACATATCTGCCCTTCGGGTCGTAAGACTGTCAGATGTCGGTACCGTTATCCTCGGCGTCAAGCCGGGAAACGGCATCGATTACATCCTGCTGATGAGGGTGAATCTCAAGACTGCGGTTCAGCGCATCTGTTGCGGCCTGCGTATTGCCGAGTTCTTCCAGCATCGCGCCAAGCTGGGACAACGCCAGATATTGCTTTGGCTCCAGCTCCAGCGAACGGGCCAGATCGGCGGCGGCCGGTCCGAAATCGCCGTTCAGCCAGAAGGCCAGACCGCGAAGCTGATATCCCATCGCGTGATCCGGCGCATGATCGACAAGCGCCGTCAGATGACCGATGGCGGCCACGAAATCGCCTTCATCAAGCGCGGTTTCGCCACGGGTCTGGATCATGTTCAAAGCTTCCGATCCGGTATCAGACCACCGGTTGAGAATTTGCGTTTCAGCCTCCATCCAGGCATCGCCGTTTTTCTCTGCCAGAGTTTCGAACAATGCCGGGTCGGCAGGCGCAGCAAATACTTGCGCCGAGAGGGTCAGGGTGGCAAACGCCGTAACGGCAGAATGGAAAATGGTGGTATGCAAACTCATATCGCTGTTGTAACCCGACTACCCACCCTGCCACCAGTCACGTTTTAGGAGGATCTATGAGCCAAGTTATTGCTGCCGCAGTCGAAGCACTTAACGCAAAAGTCGGAGGGTTCGACGAAGGCACCGCGAAATTCGTAATCGAGGATGAGGGCGCGATCATGCTGGATTCTGACGGCGCCCGCGAAGGCGATGAAGAAGCCGAGGTGACCCTGAAGGCCAATCGCGACACGTTCGAGGGCATGCTGAACGGCGATGTGAACCCGACCACCGCATTCATGACCGGAAAGCTGAAGGTCGAGGGCAATATGGGGCTGGCCATGAAGCTTGGCTCAGCACTCGCCTGACCCCGACCTGAGAACGGCAATATTCCAGACCGAAAGACCTCATGGACCTGTCCCCTGCCCCGTTTTACCAGCTTGCCGATACCGCAGAGGTCCCGGCAGACGCATTCTGGCTGCGCTGCGACGACAATATCCGTCTGCGGCTGGCGCTTTGGCGGGCAGAAAACCCGCAGGGGACGGTTCTGCTTTTCCCGGGCCGCACCGAATATGCCGAAAAATACGCTCCGATCGCTGCCATTCTGGTGGCGGCGGGGCTTCATGTTCTGACGGTGGACTGGCGCGGTCAGGGCCTCTCGGACAGGTTGCAGGACAATACCCGCGCCGGTCATATCGAGGACTTCGCCCAGTATCAGCTTGATGTGCTGGCAATGGTCGAAGCGGCAGGCGCTCTGGATCTGCCCGAACCCTGGCATCTTCTGGCGCACTCGATGGGCGGCGGCATCGGACTGGCCGCGCTGCTGAACGGATTGCCGGTTGAAACCGCAAGCTTTTCCGCTCCGATGTGGGGTATAAATCACGCACCGCTGCCCCATGCCGTCGCATTCGGCCTGTCCCGGATCAGCAGCAGGCTCGGCCTCGGAGGTCGCCCCGCATTGGGTACGGGCGGAGGCGGTGCCTATGTTCTGGATGAACCCTTCCAGAACAATCTTCTGACCGGCTATGCTGGCGCCTGGGCGCGGCTGGTACGCGAGGCATCGGAATGGCCCGAACTCACACTGGGCGGCGCTACCTATGACTGGGTGGCCGCCGCTTTGCGCGAATGCCGACGCCTTGCAACGGAAGCCTCACCCGATCTGCCCATGCTGGTATCGGTCGGCACACGTGAGATGATCGTCTCGGTCAACGCAATCCGCGAGCGTGCGTCATCATGGCCCGCCAGCACATTGCTGGAAATCGAGGGTGGCAGTCACGAAGTCCTGTTCGAATCCCCCGAACGTCAGGCGGAATTCCTTGGCGCGTTCCTGAACCATATCGGGATCGACGCAATCGCTCCGGCCTCTCGCGCCTTCGGGGGTTGAACCCGCACCGCTCAGACGGCACATCAGAGGCAACAGAAAGGAAGCCCCGATGCGCTTTGAACGCGAACGCCTGTGCGATGCGGAAATCACCTCGACCTCGACCGAATTCGGTCAATTGCCAGACTGGGATCTCAGCGATCTCTATCCCGCGCCGGATGCACCGGAACTGACTGCCGATATCGAACGCCTGCAAAAGGACGCAGCCGGTTTCGCCACCGATTACGAGGGCCGTCTGGCCGATCTGGATGCGCCCACCATGCTGGAAGCCATCCGCCGTTATGAGGAAATCGACATCCTCGCCGGACGGATCATGTCCTATGCCGGGCTGCGCTATTACCAGAATACAACCGATGCCGCGCGGGCCAAGCAACTCAGCGACCTTCAGGCGCAGATCACCGATTTCACCACACCGCTGGTCTTCTTCAGCCTGGAATTCAACCGCATCCCGGAAGAGACCTATCAGGCCGTTTTCTCTGCCCCTGACGGTCCCGCTCGCTACAAACCGGTTTTCGACCGGATGCGGGCGATGCGCCCCTATCAGCTTTCCGACGAGCTGGAGAAATTCCTGCATGATAACTCGGTCGTGGGTGCTGCCGCCTGGAACCGCCTGTTCGATGAGACAATGGCAGGGCTGGAATTCCACCCCGGCGATGAAACCCTCGGGCTTGAGGCGACGCTGAACCTGCTGACCGATCACGACCGCAGCACGCGCGAAGGCGCAGCCCGTGCGCTTGCGGATGTGTTCGGAAAGAACATCAAGCTGTTCGCACGGATTCACAACACGCTGGCCAAGGAAAAATCTGTCGAGGATAAATGGCGCAAGATGCCCTCGCCGCAACATGCACGGCATTTGTCGAACCATGTCGAACCCGAGGTGGTCGAGGCATTGCGCAACGCCGTAACCGCTGCATATCCGCGCCTGTCGCATCGTTACTATACGCTGAAGGCAAAATGGCTGGGGCTGGACAAGTTGCAGGTCTGGGACCGTAACGCGCCGCTGCCGACGGCCAGCCCCGAAACCGTCGGCTGGGATCAGGCCCGCCAGACGGTGCTGGACGCCTATTCCGACTTCTCTCCGAAACTGGCGGAACTGGCGGAACCTTTCTTCGATCGCGGCTGGATCGACGCTGCCGTCAAACCCGGCAAGGCCCCCGGAGCTTTTGCCCATCCGACCGTGGTAACGGCGCATCCCTATGTGATGCTGAACTATCTGGGCAAGCCGCGCGACGTGATGACCCTGGCGCATGAACTCGGCCACGGCGTCCATCAGCGCCTTGCAGCGCAGCAAGGAGAGTTGCTTGCCGCGACGCCCCTGACACTGGCCGAAACCGCCTCGGTCTTCGGTGAGATGCTGACCTTCCGCAAGCTTCTCTCGGGGATCTCCGACCCCGCGCAGAGAAAGGCGCTTCTGGCCGGCAAGGTCGAGGATATGATCAACACGGTGGTCCGCCAGATCAGCTTCTATGATTTCGAATGCCGCCTGCACGCCGCCCGCCTGGAAGGAGAGCTGACGCCGGATGACATCAATGAAATCTGGATGCAGGTCAGCCGCGAAAGCCTCGGCCCGGCATTCGAGTTCATGCCAGGCTATGAAACCTTCTGGTCCTATGTCCCGCATTTTGTGCATTCGCCATTCTATGTCTACGCCTATGCATTCGGCGACGGGCTGGTAAACGCGCTGTATGCTGCCTATGAGGCCGCGCCTGACGGGTTCCAGGACAAGTATTTCGACATGCTCGCCGCTGGCGGCTCCAAGCATCACAGGGAATTGCTGGCCCCGTTCGGACTGGACGCATCCGATCCCGCCTTCTGGGACAAGGGCCTGTCGATGATCGAAGAACTCTTCGACGAGCTGGAGAAGATCGAGGACTGACAAAAAGCCGTAAGGTGAGCGTCTTATGACGCTCGCCTATGCCATCGCTCTGCCTTATCCTGAGGGAATGAGCGCATGTGTCACAATCTCGCCTGTTCCTGCCAGCAGGCTGCATGAACTGTCCGGGCTGCGCCAGCATCCCGGGCAATATGCGAATGACGGCGCCGATATGATCCTTGATGACACGCCGCAGCTCAGCTTCCACGCGATCCATGCGGATGATATTCTGGTCGGCATGTTCAAACTGGACCCGCTTTATGCCGAGCGTAACCGCTTCGCGCATCCCGATGATCTGGGCCTGCGCGGCGTCCTGATCGATCTGCATCATCAGGGCTGCGGGTTGGGCCGGCAGGCGATGGCCCTGCTGCCCGCCTATGCGGCCAGCCAGTATCCCGGCAAATCCCGGCTGATCCTGACGGTGAACCTGCTGAACCCGGCCGCCTATGCCGTCTATCGCAACGCAGGTTTTCACGATGACGGTGAGATCTATGCTGGCGGCTCGCGCGGTCCTCAGCATATCCTTTGGGCGGATCTGCCACATTCATCATAAAGCGCCGAGGCCCTATGCTCCGCAAAATCCTCCTCAGCCTGACCGGCCTGATCGTCATCGCCGCAATTGCCTTTTTTACCCTGGCCCCCGGCTATGTCGAACGCAGCCTGAATCCCGTGACCACGCCCGAAGAGGGCTGGCCCGTCAGTGAGGCCGCGCAGCAATTGCACGACCGGCTGATCATCGGAGACTGGCATTCCGACGCGCTGCTCTGGGACCGCAACCTTCTGAAACGGGTGGATCGCGGCCATACCGATATTCCCCGCCTGCAGGAGGGCAATGTCGCCGTTCAGGTGTTTACCACTGTGACGAAAAGCCCCTCGGGCCTGAATTATGGCGAAAACAGCGCTGACACCGCAGATAATATTACCAGACTTTTCATGGGCCAGTTGCGACCGATCCAGACCTGGAACAGCTTGCTTGAGCGCGCACTGGATCAGGCGGCACGGCTGAACCGAATGGCTGCGGACGACCCCGAAGCGCTGCGCATCATCCGCAGCCGTGCCGATCTGGCCGCGCTTCTGGAAGGCCGCGAAAGCGGCTCCCGGACCGTCGGCGGCATCCTCGGCACCGAAGGAGCGCACCCGCTTGAAGGCGATATGGCCAATCTCGACCGGCTCTACGATGCCGGGTTCCGCGTTATCGGGTTGACACATTTCTTCGACAATGAACTCGGAGGCTCCCTGCATGGCCAAAGCGGCGAGGGTCTCAGCGCGTTCGGCCGTCAGGTCATTGACGGGCTGCTGGAACGCGGCATGATCATCGACCTCGCCCATGCCAGCCCGGAAATGGTGCGCGACGTGCTTGCGGTTGAAGGCACACGCCCCATCGTCTCGCATACCGGCATTCGCAGCAATTGCGAAACGCCGCGCAATATCCCGGACGATCTGGTCCGTGACATCGCGGCCAAGGGCGGAGTCATCGGCATAGGCTACTGGACCGATGTGAATTGCGGCAGCACGCCCGCCGATATCGCCCGCTCGATCCGCGCCGCAATAGAGCTGGTGGGCGAAGATTACGTCTCTCTCGGCTCGGATTACGACGGTTCAGTCGATGCGCCGTTCGACACAGCCGGTCTCGCCGCTCTGACACAGGCATTGCTTGACGAGGGCCTCAGCGAAGATCAGATCGCCGGAGTCATGGGCGGCAATATGATGCGCTATCTCTCGGAGAGCCTCCCCGAAACCTGACCCCAAACACCCCACAGAAGTTTTCTTCTTCACCCAAATACCCTTGGGGAATCGCCGAAAGGCGATGGGGGCAACGCCCCCGGCTACCACGCGCCCCCTACCAGATCGTTTCCTCCATCGGATCATACCATGCAGCATGATCCGACCACACAGCACGCGCCAGCAGACGTGGCCGGTGATGCAGCTTCGCCAGCTCGGCGCGGGTGACCCAGCAGGCACGGTGCACGACGCCCTCGGGGTCCTCCAGCACGATCTTTTCGCCTTCGTCACCGATCAGGGTCGCCCGGTGGATCAGATCGACCTGATGAAACCCGGCCTTGGAATCCTTGAACTCATTGACCAGAATCATCGGGCCGACGGCGATACGCAGTCCCGTCTCTTCCATGACCTCGCGGATCAGGTTTTCGTGCAGGGACTGCCCGGCCTCGGCCCCGCCTCCCGGCAGGCACCACAGATCGGAACCGTAATCCGGCGGATAGGCATTCACCATCAGAAGCCGGTCGAGATTCAGGATCGCAGCCCTAACCGCCAGCCGGGGCCGCGCCATTCTCATCGGAGCACCCGATTGATATGGCCCATTTTCCGACCCTCCCGCGTTTCCGACTTGCCGTAGAGGTGGATCTGCACATCCGGCGAGGCCAGCAATTCGGGCAGCCGGTCCATATCCTGCCCGATGAGGTTTTCCATCACCACATCCGCGTAGCGCTTGCCATCGCCCAGAGGCAGGCCTGCAATCGCACGGATATGCTGCTCAAACTGATCGACGGTGCAGCCTGCCTGTGTCCAGTGACCGGAATTATGAACCCGGGGCGCGATTTCGTTCACCACCAGCCCCTCTGCCGTCACGAAAAGCTCGACCCCCATCACGCCGACATAATCAAGCGCCGCTGCAATCCGCGCCGCCAGCAATACGGCATCGGTGACCATCGCCTGCGGAATGCCGCTTGGCACGGTGGTTGTTCGTAATATGCCGCCCTCATGCAGGTTACGTCCGGGATCGTAAGCGGCAACCGAGCCATCAATGCCCCGCGCCACGATCACGCTGATCTCGGCCGAGAAATCGACAAAGCCTTCCAGCACCGCTTCCGCTCCGGTCCAGTCACGCTGCCCGACATCGGCAAACCGGATCTGGCCCTTGCCGTCATATCCCATGCGCCGCGTTTTCAGGATCGAGGGAACTCCGATCCGTTTCAGTGCCGCCGGAAGATCCTTCTCTGAGGCTGCATCGGCGAAAGGCGCAGTCCGCAGCCCGAGGTCGCGCAGAAACTCTTTCTCGGTCAGACGGTCCTGCGACACCGCCAATGCGCGGCGATTCGGACGGATGGGACGGATCGATTCCAAGAGATCTAGCGAATCCGCCGGAACATTCTCGAATTCATAGGTGATGACATCGACCGCTTCCGCGAAGCGCCGAAGCGCCTCTGCATCCTCATAGGACGCATTTGTCACCGCATGGGCGACATCACCCGCAGGGGCCGCACCCGGCTCGTAAATATGGGTGCGGTAACCCAGACGGGATGCAGCGACGGACAGCATACGGCCAAGCTGACCGCCGCCCAGAATGCCGATCACCGCGCCAGGTGCCAGAGGATCACTCATCGCGCGGCTCCTCGGGGATCGAGGCAGACAGCGCCTCTCTCCATGCATCCAGCCTTTCGGCAAGGGCGGGATCGGACAGGGCAAGGATCCCCGCAGCCATCAGTCCGGCATTGGCGGCGCCCGCCGCACCGATCGCCATCGTCGCGACCGGGAAGCCTTTCGGCATCTGCACGATGGAATACAGCGAATCCACCCCGGAAAGCGCCTTGGTCTGTACCGGCACCCCGATCACCGGAATGCGGGTCTTCGAGGCCATCATCCCCGGCAGATGCGCCGCACCGCCCGCCCCGGCAATAATCACCTGCAATCCACGATCCGCCGCGCTTCTTCCATAATCCCACAGCCGATCCGGTGTGCGATGCGCACTGACGATCCGCGCCTCATAGGCGACGCCAAGTTCATCCAGTATCGTGGCCGCCTCACGCATGGTCGGCCAGTCCGACTGGCTGCCCATGATGATACCGACCGGGGGGCGCGATTGCTTGCTGTCCATGATCCCTCTCGCATCAGAAGGGCTGCACTATATTCACCGGAACGCCAGAGGCAATTGCAGCAGCGCATAACAGCGGAATTCCTGCACCGTCATCAGCAGCACTCAGGCAATGATATCCGGCAAAAGCTCATCCTCCAGACGTGCAATCCGGTCCTTCAGCGCAAGTTTCTGCCGTTTCAGCCGTTGCAGTGTCAGGGTCGGGGCCGCAGGCTGCTCGGCCAGGGCGGCAATCGCTTCATCCAGATCGCGATGTTCACGCTTCAGAACCTCCAGGCGCGCGCGTGCGATTTCCTCGTGACTCATTTCGGACTGAAAGTTCATTCGTAGCTCATCCTTGCTGCGCTGCCGGAATTATAGCGCCGCCCGGTGGAAAGTTAACTCTTTCCTTGCACCTTGCCCCGAGGCCCCTCAATCCACATATTAACGACAAGGGCCGCCATAACGGGGCCTGTCACATGACGACGAGTCGCTGCTTAAGGGCTTGAACAAAATGACGAAGATGACACTCGCCACACACCCGCATCTGCTGGGTTTCGACCAGATCGAAAGACTGGCCGAGCGGGCCGCGAAAGGTGCCGAGGGCTATCCGCCCTATAACATCGAGCATCAGGCACCAGATGGTTTCACGATCACCCTCGCCGTTGCGGGATTTGCCGAGACCGATCTGAGCATCTCGCTTGAGAACCGTCAGCTTACGGTCAGCGGTCGTCAACCCGAGATCGGCGAAGAACGGGTCTTTCTGCACCGGGGGATCGCCTCCCGCGCGTTTCAGCGCAGCTTTGTGCTGGCAGAAGGTGTCGAAGTCTCGGGTGCAAAGCTTGAAAACGGGCTTCTGAGCATTTTTCTTCAGCGCAAGCCGCAGCAAAGCGTCGTCCAGAACATACCGATCAGCCGAACCTAGAAAGGGGATCGCGATGAATACCAAATTCCAGGATCTGCCGGAAGATAACGGCAATATCGTCTATATCCGCCGTGTCGAAACCGACACGCTGCCCGACGAAGTTCGTCAGCAGATACCGGGCATCGACAGTCTCTATGCGGTGCACGGCATCGACGGAGAGCGGCTGGCACTTGTAAAAGACCGCCAGCTTGCGTTTTTCCTTGCCCGCCAGAACGATCTGAGCCCGGTCAGCGTTCACTGATGTCCTGACCGGCCCCGCGCCGCCCTTTGCTTCAGGGCGGCGTTTGCGTATTGTCGCCTACGGCTCTGGCCAGCCATATTCCCCCAGCATCGCCTGAATTGCGCGGTCATTGCCTCCGGTCCCCAGATTCGTGCTGCGGAGGTTTTCCGCCTGACTGCCGGGCCATTCGATGACCCGGAAATTCTGTCCGATCTTGGCCGGACGGGACCCGGCAAGGCGGTGCATCCAGTACAGCCAGACATCGTCCGCAGAGGGCGCAAGGCCCTGGAATTTCCCTGCATCGGTCACATCGGGGTTAAACACGCCCGGCGCATAAAGCACACCGCCGACGCCGGTCGGGAATACCAGAGGGCCAGAATCGGGCGATGTGATATTCCGTCGCCAATCGTCATAGGATCGCGGCAGGCCGTCTTCGCCAAGGCTGATCCGGTGCCCGCGATGGCAGACCACCCCGGCATCCGCCCGCCTGACCAGTTGCTCCAGCCAGTCCTGCGCATAATAAATATCGTCATCAGCCGTCACGATATAGCTGTCGGGCATATCCTGAAGGGTTGGTATGATCTTCTTGTAGGATCTCCAGTCCGGGCAGACGCGTATCTCAAGATCCAGTTCCGCGATCTGTTGCGGCAATTCAGCCATATCCGCCTCGGCCAGCCAGAGCATGATCCGATCCGGCGCGACGCTTTGACGCAGCAGCGACGCCAGAACCATCTCAAGCGCAGGGAAACGCGGCCTGTACGAGGTCAGGCTGACCACCAGCGGCGCATCCAGCCCATGCGGAGCGGCATGTGAATCGCGAGTGGCAATCTCGGCACGGGCGCGGGCTATGCGGCGACGGTGCTTCCATTGCCGAAACCTGTCAGCGATCATCCCTGCCATGCCGCCCGCAGCCAGTCTATATTGCCGATCCGGCGATACCATTTATGGCCCCGACCCGCGAAGACCTCTTCCATCTTGGGCGCACCGGCAAAGGCTACGATCTTTGCGCCTTCGGGCAAGGCAGGGTCCGCGAAATAGCTGCGGAAATTGCGCGGAACGCAATCATTCTTGAAGCTGACAACCCAGCCTTTTGGCCAGTAATTCAGATGGCCGTGCTTCTCAAGCTGCGCACTCTGGAACTGCTGGCTGATTTCGTAATTCTCGGTCGCGGCCTTCGGGTCGGCCAGATAGGCATCGAGAATATAGCTGTGATCGCCGACGACATAGCGAAAGACCGAACTGTTCCCGACCGAATGCAGAAAACGGTCCCGGTCCGGGTTTACCTTGCGCAAAGGCTTAGCACGGAACAGATCGTCGTCGCGGATAATGAAGAAATCGCCCTCCAGATCGAAAAACGGCGAGAGATCGTCAACCACCACCAGATCGAGATCCAGAAACAGAGAGACCTGCCCCGTCATCCCGCCCAGATCCCGCCGGAACAGAGCCAGCTTGAGCCATCGCGTATCGCCGTGACCCTCAGGCAGGCCGAGTTCGGGCAGAGGCTGGCAGTCGACACCCGCATCAATGCCCGCATCATCATCAGTGAAACAGACGAATCGGTGCGGCCTGTCCAGATGCCGGGCCACCTGCCGGTACAGCCGGTTGACATCGGCGGCCCCGTACATGCTGCCCCATTTCATGCAAATTATATTGACGATCCCGGACATCCCGGCCCCCTGAAACGGAAAACGCCGGGCCATCATGGCCCGGCGCAGGATTTTCTTCAATTCACCGGATCAGTTCAGACCGATCAGCCCCATCTGCTCCAGCTTCAGAAGCACCTGATGGGCGGCGTTATCCACGTCGATATCGGTCGTATCGACACGCAGTTCAGGTGCCTGCGGTTCCTCATAGGGGTCCGAAATCCCGGTGAATTCCTTGATCTTGCCCTCACGCGCCAGCTTGTACAGGCCTTTGCGGTCCCGACGCTCGCATTCTTCAAGCGGGGTCGAGACATGCACCTCGGCAAAAGCGCCATATTGCTCGATCATCTCACGCACCGCGCGGCGGGTCGAGGTATAAGGGGCGATCGGCGCACAGATGGCAATGCCGCCATTCTTGGTGATCTCGGACGCGACATAGCCGATACGCTTGATGTTGATATCGCGGTGTTCCTTGCTGAAGCCCAGTTCCGAGGACAGATGCTTGCGCACCACATCACCATCCAGAAGCGTCACCGGACGGCCACCCATTTCCATCAGTTTGACCATCAGCGCGTTGGCAACCGTCGATTTCCCGCTGCCCGACAGGCCGGTAAAGAACACGGTGAAGCCCTGCTGCGCCCGCGGCGGAGAGGTCCGGCGAAGCTGCTGGACCACCTCGGGGAAGCTGAACCATTCGGGGATTTCCAGACCTTCGCGCAGACGGCGGCGCAATTCCGTGCCCGAGATATTCAGGACGGTCACGCCCTCTTCGATCTCATCGGCAGGCTCGTACTGGGCACGTTCCTGCACATAGACCATATGCTTGAAATCGACCATTTTCACGCCGATTTCGTCTTCGTGCTTACGGAACAGGTCCTGCGCGTCATAGGGGCCGTAAAAATCTTCGCCAGCCGAATTCTTGCCGGGGCCGGCGTGATCGCGGCCAACGATGAAATGCGTCGCCCCGTGATTGCGGCGGATCAGCCCGTGCCACACAGCCTCGCGCGGACCGGCCATCCGCATGGCGAGGTTCAGCAGCGACAGCGTGGTGGTCGAGGAGGGATATTTATCCAGCACCGCCTCATAGCAGCGGACGCGGGTGAAATGATCCACATCGCCCGGCTTGGTCATGCCCACGACCGGATGGATCATCAGGTTCGCCTGCGCCTCACGCGCGGCGCGGAAGGTGAGTTCCTGGTGGGCGCGATGCAACGGGTTGCGGGTCTGGAACACCACGACCTTGCGCCAGCCGAGTTTCCTGAACATTGCCCGCAATTCGTTCGGGCTATTGCGGCGGCCGCGAAAATCGTAATGGGTCGGCGCCTGCAGCCCCTTGACCGGACCGCCCAGATAAATCGCACCAGCCTGATTATGCAGATAATTCACCGCTGGATGGGCCAGATCGTCCGCGCCGAAAACTTTCTCGGCCTCAAGCGATTTATTCGGCACCCATTTATCCGTGACAGACATGACCGCAAGGATGACACCTTCCTGATCGCGAAGCGCGATATCGGTGCCCGGCTCCAGCCCGTCGGCGAATTTTTCCGAGACGTCCAGCGTGATCGGCATCGGCCAGAGCGAGCCGTCCGAGAGGCGCATATTCTCGACCACGCCGTTATAATCGGCTTCTGTCAGGAACCCCTTCAGCGGATGAAAGCCCCCGTTCATCAGCAATTCCAGATCGCAGATCTGCCGCGGGGTCAGATCCCAGCTTAGCATATTGCCGGCATCATCCTTTAGCTTTTCGGCAGCTTCCTGAGAGACATAAAGTTCCGGGATCGGGGTATAGTTCGGTTCGGTCATGGGCCTACTCGGTCGAATTCGCAAATGAAACCTTACGCCATACCCTTGCGGGCAAGCGCCTGTTCATCCGGGCCATAGCGGCTGCCCCCGCAGCTTGCAAGCATCACAAGCCGGGATTACCGATCATTTCACTAAGCGCTTAACAGGCTGTCGCCCGGAGGAAACAGATCCGGCCAACCAACGCCAGCCCGCGATGGCGCGGTCAGCCAGACATATGCGAAGCTTCAGCCGCCATCGCCTGAGATTAACCAGCAAGCATCAGATCTTCCTGCTGTCATAGGCCCAATGCAACAATGCCTGCCTCTGACGGGGGCGGCAGGAGAGATCGCCCGTGTCACAGCCCTTCCTGACCTGTCCGACATGGCGGCGCATCGCCCGCCAGCGACCGATCTGCCGCTTGTCATCATCATGGCGGCGCCCCATCCAATAGCGGCAATACCACTGGAACCAGCCGCGCGGGTCGTCTTCGTGCAGCCAGCCTTTCCTGCGCCATTCGGACAGACTCTGGCTGGCATGGATGCCGAAATAGTTAATATCCTTATCGGGCTTTCCCGGCGACAGCCTCGCCTCGCTGAACCAGTCCCCGGGAAACTCATCGCGGCAATCGGTCATATAGCAGCCGCCGAAGATGCCAAGTTGCAGCATCTTCGCCGGGGAAAGCTCGGGCGAGAACCCCTCATGGAAGTTCTGCCCCGCCTCCTCTGTCAGCTCGTAGGCATAGCCCTGCTGCATCCTGTCATTCACGACCACTCGGCGCGGCATTGGTCTATTCCGCAGGCTCGGAAATTTGCGCGACATCCGAAGCGGGCTCTCCGGCATCGTCAATCTCAGCCAGATAGCGTTCCGCATCAAGAGCCGCCATGCAGCCCATCCCGGCACTTGTCACAGCCTGACGATAAATGTGATCCGTCAGATCGCCAGCCGCGAAAACGCCGGGAATAGAAGTGCGGGTCGAGCCGGGTTCGACTTTGACATATTTCCCGTTATGGAGCTCAAGCTGATCGACGACCAGCTCCGACGCCGGGGCGTGGCCGATGGCGATAAACGTACCCGCCGCATCGATGACATTTTCCTCGCCGGTTTTGACATTGCGGATTCTGACGCCGGTCACGCCCAGAGGGTCCTCTTCACCAAGCACCTCGACAAGCTCGCTGTCCCAGACGCATTCGATTTTCGGGTTTTTCAGCAAACGCTGCTGTAGGATCTTCTCGGCCCGCAATTCGTCGCGGCGATGGATCAGAGTCACCTTGCTGGCAAAATTGGTCAGGAACAGCGCCTCTTCCACAGCGGTATTGCCGCCGCCGATCACGACGACCTCTTTTCCGCGATAAAAGAACCCGTCGCAGGTCGCGCAGGCCGAAACGCCGAAGCCCTGAAATTTCTGCTCGGACGGAAGACCCAGCCATTTCGCCTGCGCCCCGGTCGCAAGGATCACAGCATCCGCTGTGATAACATCGCCCGAATCACAGGTCGCGGTGAACGGACGCTTCGACAGATCAAGCTTCGAGACCGTATCGAATTTGATCTCGGCCCCCATCGCGCGGGCATGTTCTTCCATCTGGACCATCAGATCGGGACCTTGGATCTCTGTCTGACCGGGCCAGTTCTCGACCTCGGTGGTGATGGTCAATTGTCCGCCGGGCTGCATTCCCTGTATCAGCAGAGGCTCCAGCATGGCACGCGCGGCATAGACCGCAGCGGTATAACCGGCAGGACCTGACCCGATGATGAGAAGCTTGCGATGTTGCTGGGCCATTTCGCCCTCCTGTCATGTCGTTTGACCTACAGCTAATGCGCCTGCCCGCAGCCTTCAATCGCAGACGGTCGATACAGCATGTCACGAAATAATATTGCGCGAACCCTCGCAAAACGGTAGTTTCCCGCACGAGGCGACAAAGGAACAGAAATGAGCGGCCACAAGCTCGATGAAATAGACCGCAGGATTCTGGCCGAACTTCAGGCCGATGGCCGCATGACCAATGTCGAACTCGCCCGCCGCGTCGGAATATCCGCGCCGCCTTGCCTGCGCCGGGTCCGGGTTCTTGAGGAATCGGGTTATATTCGCGGTTATCACGCCGAGGTGAATGCGCTGTCCCTTGGCTTCGAAGTTCAGGTCTTCGCAATGGTCAGGCTGCACAGCCAGTCAGAGCGTGACCTTGCCGCGTTCGAAGAACGGGCGCAGTCCTGGCCGCAGGTCCGTGAGTGCCATATGCTGAACGGTGAGATCGACTTTATCCTTAAATGCGTTGCCGCCGATCTGCCAAGCTTCCAAAGCTTCCTGACGCAGCATCTGACCGCGGCTCCGAATGTAGCATCGGTCAAGACCTCGCTGGTGATCCGCTGCGCGAAAGATGAACCGGGTGTCCCGTTCGAGAAATTTCCAGATAATCCCGCCGCCGGGACCTGATCCGGGTCAGCAGGCTTTCAGAAGGCGGCAGGACAGAGCGCCTAAAGTGCGATTGCTGAAATCAGCCGCCCGTAATCCGCTTCCTTCCTGTGGGTGCTGCGCCGGTAGGAAAAGAACCGCTCGGGATCGGAATAGGTGCAATGTGCCGTCCATTCGGCCTCGACCCCGTGTCTGCGCAGTTGCGCCAGACCGAAACCCGGCAGGTCGAACATCGGCTTTCCATCCGGCCCGCCCGAGAAGAACCGCTCATATTGCGGATCTTCCGCCGTGAAACCCTCCATGAAATCCCAACCCACCTCATAGGCCCGCTGAGAGATCGTCGGCCCGATCACCGCTCTGATCCGCTGCGCCCCCAGCTTGCGCATGGCGGCGGCGGTATTCCCCAGAACGCCTGACATCGCCCCTTTCCACCCTGCATGAGCGGCCCCGATCACGCCGTTTTCCAAATCTGCAAACAGGACCGGCTGGCAATCCGCCGTCAGGACCGAAAGGGCAATGCCGGACACGGACGTGACAAGCGCATCGGCCTTAATCTGCCTCACCTGTTCCAGATCGTCCCCTGCCGAAATCGTCACGACATCCGCAGAATGCACCTGACTGACTCCGGCCAGACGATTCGGTCCGACGCCCATCGCTTCGGCGACACGCGCACGATTCGTTGCGACGACATCGCGCTGATCCTCTGAGCCACGACCGCAATTCAGCCCGTTATACAGGCCAGAACTTGCCCCGCCCTTGCGGGTGAAAAACCCATGCCGAACGCCGTCCAGCAGAGGGTGGTTCAGGATTTCCAGCGTCAACTTCATCGGTCTGCATCCACCTTCCCGGTGTTGCGGCTGACATCGAATCCGGCAGGAGCCGGTGCGCCTCGTGGCCAGATTGCGAGTACCTTGAACAGTTCACCCATTTCATCGTCACGGGTCAAGCGCCGTGCCGCCGCAATCGCGCCCTTATCGCCCGCAGCGGTCAGCCGCGCAGCCCTGGCATCGACCCCGAGACCGCGCAGCAACGCGCCCTGCGTCGTATAACCGACCTCACAACCGGCTCGGGACGCGGCAAGCGCCAGAGGAGCGAAATCCACATGGGCGGTCAGATCCGCCTCGCCGGGCCGCGCCAGAGGATCGACCGGCTTATGACCGGCAAGCGCCTGAAACGTGTCTCCGCGACCGTTCCAGCCGCCGTAATCTATGAATACCGCCACGCCGCCGCTTTCGCAGATCCTCCGGCCAACTTCTCCTATAATCGCACCGGCAGGCGCACAGCGTTCGATCACCTCTCCTTCCTGCCCCGGCAGATCCAGATCCATGACCGGGCCGAGACCGAAAGCAAGCGAATCGCCGCTGATCCCGATCAGCCGTTCTGACCAGCCATTCGGGGTTTTCTGGAATTGCCGGATGGGCAACGCATCAAGAAACTCATTCGCCACCAGAAAAAGCGGCTGATCAGGCAGCGCATCCACGCTGTCCAGATGCACGACCCGCCCAAGCTTCGCGCTTTGGATCCGGCGCAGATGCGGCGATGCCTCGACCAGATGCAGCCGCGCCGCATCTGCCATGCCGGGCACGACACTCATGGCACGTCGCATATCCGCCATCAGAGTACCCCGACCCGGACCGATCTCGGCCAGCGTAAACGGCGCGGGCGCGTTCTGGTCGAGCCATGCCTGCCCCAGAAACAGGCCAAGAAGCTCACCGAAGATCTGGCTGATCTCGGGCGCAGTAGTGAAATCCCCTGACGCGCCGAACGGATCGCGGGTCGCATAATAGCCGTGATCCGGGTGAAGCAGGCACAGCCCCATGTAACGCGCGACCGAAACCGGCCCGCTGCGTCTGATCTCATCCGCGATCAGATCGAAAAGCGGGGTCATCTGCGCGGTTGCGACAGGGCGCGAAAGATGAAGAACAGACCTAAAGCCAGCATCGGCAGGGACAGAAGCTGCCCCATACTCATCCCAAGCGCCACGCGGCCCAGAGGGTTTTCTGCCGTAATGAACTGGGCATCGGCAACGCGGAAGAACTCGACGAAAATACGCGAGAGCGCATAGCCTGACAGGAACACACCAAGGGCAAGCCTCGGTCGCCGCAACCCGCCGCTGCGGACCAGAACCAGCAGGATCAGGCCAAGCGTCAGCCCCTCCAGCCCCGCCTCGTAAAGCTGGCTGGGATGGCGGGCGCAAAGCCCCTCGACCCCGGGACAGTTCTGCGCGGCCTCTCCGGGAAAGATCACACCCCAGGGCAGATCCGTCGGACGCCCCCAGAGCTCGGCATTGATGAAATTCGCGATGCGCCCGAAAAACAGCCCGACCGGAGAGGCAACCGCAAGCGCATCCGCCAGCCGCAGCGGCGACACGTCATTGCGACGCGCCCAGAGCCACGCGGCGATGACGACTCCCATGAACCCGCCGTGAAAGGACATGCCGCCCTGCCAGACCTTGATGATCTCCAGAGGGTTGGCCATATAATAGCCGGGCTGATAGAACAGGACAAACCCGAGTCGGCCACCGATCACGACCCCGGCAACGATCCATGTCAGCAATTCCTCGACGCGCGAGGCCTGCATGGGCGCGGCATCGCCCCAAAGCGCATCCGCCTTCATCAGCCGCCAGACCGTCAGCGCCCCCAGCACAAGCCCCGCCAGATAGGCAAGCGCATACCATCTGAGCGAAAAGCGGAACTCGCCGAGGCTCAGCGTAAAGATTTCGGGTGAGATATCTGGAAACGGGATCATGGGGGTCCTTTCTCGGCGCGCACGCTAGCCACCGACAGCCCCGTGTCAATATTGAACCCGCTGACGGGACATACCATATGAGTGCCAAAGCGATTCCGGAGGACCTTCATGGCCACGCAGAACAAATTCTTCGACGACATGTCGAAAATGATGACAAACGCAATGGGCGTTGCTCAGGGCGCGAAAGACGAAGCCGAAAACGCCATGAAATCATGGGTGGACCGGTTCCTTGCCGAGCGCAATCTGGTCACGCGTGAGGAATTCGACGCCGTACGCGACATGGCCATCAAGGCACGCACCGAAAATGCCGAACTGAAAGCACGGCTGGACGCATTGGAAAAAGCGCATCGAAGCGGCGATCAGGGCTGATCCAGAGTTATTGTCTGCTGAAGACTTCCGTCGGCATCGTAGATCAGAACCTCATCGCGATCCGTCAGGACGATCAGCCGGTTGCCTGCAAAAGTGACGGCTTCGGCACTGGTATTGGCGGGCAACTCCACAGACGCAGGCAATTCCGGCAAAGGCGGCTCGCTCAGACGGATCCACAGAATCACGACGATGACGGCAAGACCAAGCACCATCGCAACGGAAAGCCCGCCCACCATCAGCTTGAGAAACAGCAGATGAGGCACGGGCGCGTCGCTTTGGCCGGCTACTTCCCTCTCGCCCTGCGCGGACCCATCCTTTATGTCGTTTTGCATGACTGTGCTGACCCTGACTGTTCCTGACGGCATGACCGACCGCCTTGATAAGGTGCTTGCCGCCTTAGCACCAGACGAGGCCGCCCTGTCGCGGTCCCGACTGGCCCGGCTGATCGGCGATGGTGCGGTGCGCGGACCTGACGGCATCGTGACCGAGGTCAGGACCCGCGCGACTCCGGGGCAGAGCTTTGCCATCACCCTGCCCGATCCGGCACCGGTCGAAACCCTGCCGCAGGATATTCCGCTGAGCATCGTTCATGAAGATGACGATCTGATCGTGATCGACAAGCCCGCCGGGATGGTCGTGCACCCCGCGCCCGGCAGTCCCGACGGTACGCTTGTAAACGCTCTGCTGCATCATTGCGCGGACAGTCTTTCGGGGATCGGCGGAGAGGCCCGGCCCGGCATCGTCCATCGCATCGACAAGGACACATCCGGCCTGCTGGTCGCGGCAAAATCGGATCGGGCGCATCATGGGCTTGCCGCACAATTCGAGGCCCATAGCGCCGACCGAGCCTATCTGGCGCTTGCCTATGGCGTGATCGACCCGGGCGATGCACGCCTGCGCGGCACACGCGGTATCAGCCTTGAACAAGGAGGCGTGCTGAAAATTACCTCGCGCCTCGACCGCCACCCGACCGACCGCCAGAAACAGGCAGTGTATTTCGACGGCGAACGCGGCCGCCACGCCGTGACCCGCGCCCGGATGCTGGAAAGCTTCGGCACCCCGCCCGCCGCCATGCTGGTGGAATGCCGACTAGAGACGGGACGTACACATCAGATCCGCGTGCATATGGCGTATGCCGGCCTCGGACTGATCGGAGATCCGGTCTATGGCGGATCGCGGAAAGCCTCGGCGCGGGCGCTCGGCCCTGCTGCCGAGGCAGTGCAGGATTTCAACCGTCAGGCTCTGCACGCTGCACGGCTGGGTTTCGTTCACCCGGTCAGCGGCGAAGAACTTGAATTCACATCACCCTTGCCTGCAGATATGCAGGATTTGCTGGCCAGTCTGCGCGGAACCGGCATTTCACAATCGCGTTGAACTGGTGAGAGGACCGAACATGCCCAATTATACCAACCTCCCCGCACCAAGCCCCGAACAGGGGATGAACCGGTATCTGCAGGAAATCCGTAAATTTCCGCTGCTTGAACCGGAAGAAGAATATATGCTTGCGAAGGCCTGGACGGATCACGAAGATTCAGAGGCCGCGCATAAGCTTGTCACCTCTCACCTGCGCCTCGCCGCGAAGATCGCGATGGGCTATCGCGGCTATGGGCTGCCGCAGGCCGAGGTGATTTCCGAAGCCAATGTCGGGCTGATGCAGGCGGTGAAGCGCTTCGATCCGGAAAAAGGGTTCCGGCTGGCGACCTATGCGATGTGGTGGATCCGCGCCTCGATTCAGGAATATATCCTGCGCTCGTGGTCGCTGGTGAAGATGGGCACCACATCGGGGCAGAAGAAACTGTTCTTCAACCTGCGCAAGGCCAAGAACCGCATCGGCGCGATGGAAGAGGGCGATCTGCGCCCGGAAAACGTCGCCCAGATCGCCAATGACCTGAATGTCACCGAGCAGGAAGTGATCGACATGAATCGCCGCATGGCGGGTTCGGACGCTTCGCTAAATGCGACGGTGGGTTCGGCGGATGGCGATTCGACGGCGCAATGGCAGGACTGGCTGGAAGATGAGGATGCCAATCAGGCCGAAGCCTATGCCGAGGCCGATGAGTTGAATCAAAGGCGCGAAATGCTGGTGCAGGCGATGGATGTTCTGAATGACCGTGAAAAGGACATTCTGATGGAACGCCGCCTGCGCGACGACCCGCTGACGCTTGAGGAGCTCTCGGGCCGATATGACGTCTCGCGCGAACGGATCCGCCAGATCGAGGTGCGGGCCTTCGAAAAACTGCAAGAGCGCATGCGCAGTCTCGCCCGCGATAAAGGCATGAGCATCGAGACCAGCGATTGACGCCGCCGCCCGGTCGCACCATGCTGCTTATAAAGTTTCTGGCAGGCTAGAATGGGTTCGACCGCGCTGAAGCAGTTCCAACGGCTGGAGGCGCCGGGAAGCTGGCGCCCCGCGCCGGGCGAGCAGTTGCGCGAGGTCGTCGTCTCTATCGGTGAAGCGACGCTGATCCTCTCTGACCCCAAATCGGACGAACCGCTGACTCATTGGTCGCTGCCTGCGGTCGAGCGGATCAATCACGGTCAGATGCCCGCCCTCTATACGCCGGCATCGGATCAGGACAGCGGCTATGAGACGCTGGAAATCGAAGACCAGTGGATGATCGACGCGATCAGCCGCGTACAGACGGTGATCGCGGCCAGGCGTCCGCATCCCGGGCGGTTGCGCGGCGGGATCATGCTGGCGGCACTGGCGGCGATGATCGTCGCCGCTGCAATCTGGCTGCCTCCGGCATTGCGCAGCCATGCGGTCCGGATCACGCCCCCGGCTGAACGTGAACGGATCGGTCAGGCGCTTCTGACGGATATGCTGCGAGCGACCGGCCAGCCCTGTCAGGATGCGACTGCCGGTCAGGTTCTGCGCGGATTGTCGCGGCGTATTGCACTGCCCGAGAATACGCAGATCTTCGTTCTGCGTGACGGGCTGCAGGGTGCGCTGATCCTTCCCGGCGGGATCACCGTTGTTGATAACGCACTGATCGCCGGTCAGGACGGCCCCGAGGCTCTTGCCGGGCATCTTCTGGCCGCGCGGATCGCCGCCGAGCAGGTCGACCCGCTGGCGCAGATCATGAAACGCGCGGATTTCGGCGATGTCCTTGGCCTGCTGACCCGGGGAACCATGCCGCAGGATGCCACGCGCGGATTTGGCGAGGAACTTCTGGCTGAACGCCCGCTGCGCCCCACCGATCAGCAGCTTCTTCAGGGATTCGAGCAGGCGCGGATTCCAGCTTCTCCCTATGCCGCGACCCTGCCCGGAAACGAAGGGCCGCATGTTCCCTTGACCGAAGCCGACCCTTTCAAAAGCCAGCCTTACCCTCCGATCCTGTCCGAGCGGGACTGGGTCGCGCTTCAGCAGATCTGTGTCGGAGACAGCTGAGCCGAATATCCTGCGGCCCGCATCGGGGCAGATACTGCGCAATGTCCTCACTTCCGCAGCAAACCGCCGGACAGCCTGATATCGCGAAGACAGCCTCTCGATCACATATTCCCTGTGCCCCCGGATCATCGCGCAAACGCTCCCGTAAAACCCGAGCGGCGAAGATGGGACAGAGCCGATATCAACCTCTCGCGCGACGGAAACGGACCGGCGAGAATGATTCCGGCCGCACCGGGATCGTCCAGCCGTTCCCTCGCCACGGGATATCCAAGCGTGGCAACCGCGCGGATCGTCGCCTCGATCTCATCTCCGCTGTAGCGTCCAAGCTGCACGAAGTGCGCATGAGGAGGCACCTCTGCCAGCGGATTCCGGCGAGGTCTTACGGCATTCGTTACAGGTTTTGGTGCCGCCTCCTGTGTCGCGGCAGGAACGGTTTTCCGTCCTGAC
Organism: Paracoccus aerodenitrificans; assembly: GCF_027913215.1. Classification (GTDB taxonomy): domain Bacteria; phylum Pseudomonadota; class Alphaproteobacteria; order Rhodobacterales; family Rhodobacteraceae; genus Paracoccus; species Paracoccus aerodenitrificans. The sequence goes on along the minus strand of NZ_CP115784.1, from coordinate 391,857 downwards.
ATCCGCGAAGCAGCGGCTTTTGCTTCATCCCCGGCCCTGACGGCAGGCAGAGTCTTTGCGTTCGTCACAGCAGATGCAGGAGAAACGCCTGGACCTTGACCCGCCCCATGAGCCATCTGCCGATCCGCAGGATCCTCGCTTTCCGCTGCCTGCTTTTGCGGCTTAACCGTCGCACCGACGCTTTCAGGCGTCCCCTGACACAGCCCTTGAGTCAGATCGGAAGCCTCTGATATCCCGCTGACGGATGCCGGTTTCATGCCGATCAGATAACAGAAGCGCCTGTCACTTGTATCGGCTGCACTGAGACGCCCTGCCCCCTTAGCTCGCGCACGAAGCTCACGGCCAATCTGCGCACCGATCCCGTCAGGATCAGAGATGCGCCCCATATCCTCTGCTTTCATCAACCGCCGCCCATCGGGCTCAGCCGAATTCGAACCAGACGCGAAAGCACCGGCTGTGGCCCCGGACGACACGACCAGCTCGGTCAAACTTCGTTCAATGGATGGAATATTCCCTGTGTCGTCAGAACGACTGCGATGATCCGACCAAGCGGAACTGCTTGGCGGGAAACCGCAAACCGCCTGACCATCCCCATCGCGCCGGGGCGACCAGCCATCACCGGACCGGATGAAGACGCAGCCGGTGCTGTCGATATATTGCGCACCCGCAAAATCGGGAGGAGGCGCTTCCGCAGGGCCTGCACCCCGCGCAAATGCGTCGCCTGCAATCAGCGCAAGCACCATCCAGATCGAAAGCAAAAGTCGCATAAGGTCGCCGAATCTGTCGTTTCGACCTGTCTAGCCCCATGCGACTTACCAGCCAGTTAACGCTTATTTCGTACCGAACATCCTGTCGCCGGCGTCGCCCAGACCCGGCACGATATATCCGTGATCGTCCAGTCTTTCATCCAGTGCTGCGGTGACGACCGGAACATCGGGATGCGCCTCTCGCATCCGTTCGACGCCCTCGGGCGCAGCCAGCAGGCACAAAAAGCGTATATCCTTTGCCCCGGATTGCTTGATCAGATCAATCGCGGCAACTGACGAATTCCCTGTCGCCAGCATCGGATCGACGACGATCGTCATCCGCTCGTTCATCCCTTTCGGAAGCTTTGAATAATACTGCACCGGCTGAAGCGTTTCGGGATCGCGATACAACCCGACAAAGCCGACACGCGCCGAGGGGATCAGTTCCAGTATCCCGTCGAGAAGCCCGTTCCCCGCCCGCAGGATCGACACGAGCGCAAGTTTCTTGCCCTCAAGAACTGGTGCTTCCATAGCTTGCAGGGGTGTTTCGACAGTCTGAGTCGTCATCGGAAGTTCGCGCGTGATCTCATAGGCCAGTAGCAGGCTGATTTCCCGCAGCAACTGGCGAAAGACTGCGGTCGAGGTCTCACGGTCCCGCATGATGCTGAGTTTGTGCTGAACCAGAGGATGTCTGACAACGGTCAGATGCGGCGTGGTCATGATCTCGCTCCTGCTGAAAATATCGCGATATGGGCCATCATGGGAAAGCCGCCTGCAAGCGCCGACGTGTTTCGGCATCGCAAAACGCGGCGTTTGCGGCATTGCGGTTCAGGGCCGCAAATTCGGTCTCGGTCCAGCCGAACGCGTCTGCAAGCCGCTCATATTCCCGGTTTAACGTGGTGTGGAAGAATGGCGGATCGTCGGTCGAAACAGTGACCTTCACCCCGGCATCCGCCAGTCGCGCAATCGGGTGCGAGGACCAGTCGGGATAGATGCCAAGTGCGATATTCGAGCCGGGACAGATCTCAAGCGTGATATCGCGTTCCACCAGATCACGGATCAGTTCTTCGTCCTGTGCGGCATGAACGCCGTGACCCACCCGGCTGATTCCAAGCGAAAGCGCGTCGCGGATGGATTGCGGCCCGCCCCATTCTCCGGCATGGCAGGTCAGGCCCAGACCGGCTTCCCGTGCGCAATCAAAGCTCCATCCGAAATCCTGCGCCTTGCCGATATTTTCTGCGCCACCCATGCCAAAGCCAGAGACCCAGCCTGAATGATCCTCGCTTGCGGTTTCGCGGGCGCAGATCGCCGAGGCGCGGGCCCTCTCGGGGCCGAAATGGCGGATCGGCGTGACGATGGCGCGGCTGTCCATGCCCTCGCGGCTCATCTGACCGGCAATTTCGGTCATCGCGGCCAGATAGTCACGCCACGCCGACAAATCCCCGCCACCGCAGAATTCAGGCGACACGAACAGCTCGGCATAGATCGCCCCCTGTTCAGCGCAATTCTCCAACACCTCGCGCAACAGTCGCCCATAATCCTGCGGAGTTCGAACGACCGAGGTGGCCGCTTCGTAGACCCTTAGAAAATCGGTGAAGCCGGTATATTCATAATTCCCCCCGGCATCGAAAACCGGCGGCAGGTCGATGCGTTTTTCAGCCGCAAGCCCCCGGATGAAGGCGGGCGGGGCCGCGCCTTCCAGGTGCAGATGCAGCTCGATCTTCTTCAGTTCTTTCATGCGTTCCCGTTTTCGTTTCCAAGAAAACTGCTGCCGTGGCCCGGTAATGCTATCCCCAGATGCGCCGCGACGCTTGCGCCAATATCGGAGAAGCCCACATTTCCAATGGTCCCGGCGCCTACGCCAGCCGCTAGCACCGGCACGCGTTCACGCGTATGATCCGTCCCGAACCATGACGGATCATTGCCGTGATCGGCGGTGAAGATCATCAGATCGCCGGGGCGGAGGGCGGATACGGCTTCCCCTGCGATCCTGTCGAACCATTCGAGATGCGCCGCATAGCCCGCAATATCGCGGCGATGTCCATAAAGACTGTCAAACTCGACAAAATTCGCGAAGGTCAGGCTGCCCGGTTCGGCTTCAGCGATCAGGCGCAGCATATGCCCGGCCAGATCTGCATCCGATTTACCCTTGTGAAGCTGTGAGATCCCGCGATGGCTGAAAATATCCCCGATCTTGCCGATCGCATGGGTTTTGCGCCCTGTCTTGTGAGCGATATCGAGGATCGTGTCAGATGGCGGTGCCATCGCATAATCTCGCCGGTTCGGGGTGCGCGAGAAAGCGCCCGGTTCTCCGATAAAGGGACGGGCGATAACACGACCGACGCGCATCTTGTGAAGTGCCGGTGCAAGCGCCTCACAGAGCGCAAGCAGCCTGTCCAGACCGAATGTTTCTTCATGGGCGGCAATCTGGAAAACACTGTCAGCCGACGTGTAGCAGATCGGCCATCCGGTCCGCATATGCTCGGCCCCGAGTTCCTGCAGAATGACCGTGCCGGAGGCGTGTTTATTGCCCAGAACAGCCTCGGTTCCGGCCAGTTCGCAGACATGCGCGGTCAGTTCGGGCGGGAATGCAGGCTGCGTGTCGGGGAAATAATGCCAGTCCCACGGCACCGGAACGCCCGAGATTTCCCAATGTCCCGATGGCGTGTCCTTGCCCGGAGAAATCTCTGTCGCGGCCCCCCACAACCCCTCCGGGGTGGCACGAAGACCCGGCGCATCCTGACCCGAGGCCAGCCGGATCGCAGCACCCAGACCGAGCCGGTCGAGATTCGGCAGATGCAGCCCCTGCGCCTCGGCAATATGCAGGACCGTATTGGCTCCGGTATCAGGGCGGCCTTCGTTGAAGAAGCGGTCGGCATCGGGTGCGCCTCCGATGCCAACCGAGTCCATCACCACAAGAAAAGCTCGTGTCATTCTATATCCGATCCGCCTGTTGAAGCTGCCGGGATGTGCGCCTCAATTTTCGTCGGCGCAATATAGTTCCGTATCGGCGGACGCAGCGTCGGCGGGGTGTCCGCGATGCGGAAGGCCGACTGGACGGCGGCAATGGCAGCATCCGCATCTTCCTCGGTCCGCGCATGGACCATGCCCAGAAGACCCTCGACGGGCTCTGCTAACCGCCGCAGATCCGACAGGCCGACGCGGTGGTCTATGGCCTGCCCGGCCCGGATCCGTCCTCCGCCAAGTCCGATCACCGCATGGCCAAGCGCGGCCACATCCGTTTCCGCGACAAACCCTTCGGGCGCAGGAATGGGTCGGATCACAGGCGCATCGGGTAGATATGTCGAGACATTGTCAATCAGATCCACCGGACCGCCCTGCCCTGCCACCATCCGCGCGAAAATCTCGGCCGCGTCGCCGCTGTCGAGCGCATTCGCGGCACGCCGTGCAACGTCATCCTGCCCTGCCAGACGCAAAGCCTCGGCAGAGAGGGCAAGCGTCACCTCTCGCAGCGCTGAGGGTTCTCCTCTCAGGCAGGCAATCGCTTCGCGGACCTCCAGCCCGTTCCCGGCAGCCCGGGCTAGTGGCTGATCCATATCGGTAATCAGCGCCGATGTCCGGCCCCCTGCCGCATTGGCGGTAGACACAAGCGACTGCGCCAATGCCTCTGCCTGATCTTCTTCACCTATGAACGCGCCGGAACCGGATTTCACATCCAGCACCAGAGCATCCAGACCGGCGGCCAGTTTCTTCGACAGGATAGAAGCCGTGATAAGATCAATTGACGCCACACAGGCGGCTTCATCCCGTATTGCGTAAAGCCGCCTGTCCGCCGGAGCCAGCTTTCCGGAAGCCGCGACGATAGCACAGCCTACATCGCGCACGATGCGGCGGAACTCTGCTTCTTCAAGATCGACGCGATAACCCGGGATCGATTCCAGCTTGTCCAGCGTCCCGCCCGTATGACCGAGGCCCCGGCCCGAAATCATCGGAACATAGACGCCACATGCTGCAAGCACCGGGGCGAGGATCAGCGACACCACATCCCCGACCCCGCCGGTCGAGTGCTTATCGACCACAGGACCCGGCAGGTCCCATCGCAGCACCTCGCCGGAACCCCGCATGGCAAGGGTCAGCGCTGTCCTGCCCGGACCGTCCAGACCCTTGAACATCACCGCCATCGCGAAGGCTGCGGCCTGAGCGTCCGAAACTCCGCCATCCGCCAATCCCTGCGCAATCAGTACAGCGCCATCCCGATCCAGCCCACGACCAGCCAGAAGCCCGCTAATGACCGGCCTTGGATCCGCCGATACACCATCCCGCGCAGCACTGTCCGGGATCACGAGCCTGCTCTTTCCATATGCCCGGCATCGAAGCGACCGGGCAGCAATTCTCCGATCGTGGTGGCAAGCGTTTCGCCGGATGTCGTCGCCAGAAGCACCGGCGTATCGGAGCATCCGAATTCGGCAAGTTTCTGGCGGCACCCCCCGCAGGGAGGCACCGGAGCGGGTGAATCGGCGATCACCGCGACTTCAGTCAGCTCGGTTTCACCCCCCGCGACCATTGCCGCAATCGCCCCCGCCTCGGCGCATGTGCCTTCGGGATAGGCCACATTCTCGACATTGCAGCCACGATATATCGCGCCCGATTTCCCGCGCACCGCCGCGCCGACCTTGAAATGCGAATAGGGAACATATGCTGCATCCCGCACCTCACGCGCGGCATCGAGAAGGGACATGGACAAGCCTCCGAACAGATTTCAGGGATTTTGCTTGCCGCGCTGTCCTGATGCAAGCCTCTGACTGCGACGCGCATCCCGGAAGGCCGGACAGACGACGCCGTGACTTTCCGAAAACTGTTTCAACTTGTCCGGAACTGGCAATTCCCGGGAAACCGTGTAACTGGTTTAGCGCTGAACCATTTCCGTGAAACGCGCGGTCACCGGTTGGCAATGAAGGCGGTAACGCAGGGAGGGACGCAAATGGAAGAACGTCGGCAGGACAAGACGCGCTCGGCGGCGCTTGAATATCATGAATATCCACGTCCCGGAAAACTGGAAATCAGGGCGACGAAGCCGCTGGCGAATGGTCGTGACCTGTCCCGCGCCTATAGTCCCGGCGTTGCCGAAGCCTGTATCGAGATCAAGGAAAATCCGAACGATGCAGCCCGATATACCGCCCGCGGCAATCTGGTCGCCGTCGTCTCGAACGGCTCGGCGGTGCTGGGTCTGGGAAATATCGGACCGCTCGCATCGAAGCCGGTGATGGAAGGCAAGGCGGTTCTGTTCAAGAAATTCGCCAATATCGACTGTTTCGACCTTGAGATCGACGAGGCCGACCCCGAGCGTCTTGCCGCCATTGTCCAAAGCCTTGAACCCAGCTTCGGCGCGATCAATCTGGAAGACATCAAGGCTCCAGAATGCTTCATCGTCGAAAAACTGTGCCGTGAGAAGATGAATATCCCGGTCTTTCACGACGACCAACATGGCACCGCCATTGTCGTCGGTGCGGCCGCAACGAATGCACTGCGCGTCGTCGGCAAGAAATTCGAGGATATCAAGATCGTCTCGACCGGTGGCGGCGCGGCGGGCATTGCCTGTCTGAACATGCTGCTGAAACTGGGCGTACGTCGCGAAAATGTCTGGCTCTGCGATATTCACGGTCTGGTCTTTGAGGGCCGGGCCGAGGATATGAACCCTCAGAAAGCCGCCTATGCGCAGAAAAGCGACCTGCGGACGCTGGATGACGTGATCGACGGCGCGGATATGTTTCTGGGCCTGTCCGGTCCGGGCGTGCTGAAAAAGGAAATGGTCGCCAAGATGGCCGACCGTCCGGTGATCTTCGCGCTTGCCAACCCTACGCCTGAAATCATGCCCGACGAGGCAAAGGAAGTCGCACCAAATGCCGTGATCGCCACCGGACGCAGCGATTTTCCCAATCAGGTCAATAACGTCCTTTGCTTCCCGTTCATCTTCCGGGGCGCTCTGGATGTCGGCGCGACCCAGATCAACGATGAAATGCAGATCGCCTGTATCGAGGGCATTGCCGCCCTTGCCCGCGCAACCACGACCGCCGAGGCGGCGGCGGCCTATCGCGGCGAGACCCTGACTTTCGGGCCGGAATACCTGATCCCGAAACCCTTCGATCCCCGGCTGATCGGCGTCGTTTCAACCGCCGTCGCCAAGGCGGCGATGGAATCCGGCGTCGCCACCCGTCCGATCGAGGATCTCGGGGCCTATAAACGCAAGCTCGACGGCTCGGTCTTCCGGTCGGCGCTGATCATGCGCCCGGTCTTTGAGGCCTCGGCCAATGCAGCGCGGAATATCGTCTTTGCCGAGGGTGAGGATGAGCGCGTCCTGCGGGCCGCCAATGCGATGCTGGAGGAAACCACGGATGTGCCGATCCTGATCGGTCGCCCGGACGTGATCGAGATGCGTGCCGAACGCGCCGGTCTGCCGATCCGTCCGAATGTGGATTTCCAGATCGTGAACCCCGAAAACGACCCGCGCTATCGTGAGTACTGGGAAACCTATCACGATCTGATGGCGCGGCGCGGTGTAACGCCCGACCTCGCCCGGGCGATCATGCGTACGAACACGACCGCCATCGCCAGTGTCATGGTCCATCGCGGCGAGGCAGACAGCCTGCTTTGCGGCACGTTCGGGCAATATAGCTGGCATCTCAACTATATTACCCAGATCCTCGGACGCGGCGGGCTGTGCCCGCATGGCGCTCTGTCGATGATCATCCTTGAGGATGGCCCGCTTTTCATCGCCGATACCCAGGTTCACCACCACCCCACCCCCGAGGAGATCGCCCGCGCCGCAATCGGAGCCGCCCGCCATGTCCGCCGGTTCGGGCTTGTGCCGCATGTCGCGCTGTGCAGCCATTCGCAATTCGGCAATCTGGATATCGATTCCGGCCGCCGCATGCGTCAGGCAATGGATGTTCTCCAAAGCCGCGAGGTCGATTTCGATTTCGACGGTGAGATGCATGTGGATGCGGCGCTGGACCCGGAAATCCGTCAGCGCATCTTCCCGGCTTCGAAACTGCAGGGCGCGGCGAATGTGCTGATCTTCGCCGGAACCGACACGGCATCTGGTGTCCGCAACATCCTGAAAACGAAAGCGAACGGGCTTGAGGTCGGACCGATCCTGATGGGGATGGGCAACCGCGCCCATATCGTCACCCCCTCGATCACGGCGCGGGGCCTGCTGAACATGTCGGCAATCGCCGGCACGCCTGTCTCGGATTACGAGTAACCGGCGCGGCGAACAGCCGCGACGCCTGTTATTGCCCGCTGCATCTTCCTTGCATAACGTGATGTCTGGGGAGAATGCAGCATGTCATACAAGCAAAATTACGAATCCTGGAAGGCCGACCCGGAAGCGTTCTGGATGAGAGCGGCGGAAGCCATTGACTGGGTCAAGCCGCCTACGCAGGCGCTGTTTGACGATAATGCGCCGTTTTACGAATGGTTTTCGGACGGCCTGGTCAATACATGCTGGAACTGCGTCGACCGGCATGTCGTCGCAGGCCGTGGCGATGAGATCGCGATCTATCACGACAGCCCGATCACCCGCGCGACGAAGGGCATCACATTTTCGGAGTTACAGACGCGCGTCGCCACTCTTGCGGGTGCGCTGAGAGCACGCGGCATCGAGAAAGGCGACCGCGTGATCATCTATATGCCGATGATCCCCCAAGCCATCGAGGCGATGCTGGCCTGCGCACGGCTCGGTGCGGTCCACTCGGTCGTGTTCGGCGGTTTCGCCGCGCACGAACTGGCGGTGCGGATCAACGACGCGACACCGAAGGCAATCATCGCGGCCTCATGCGGGCTGGAGCCGAACCATGTCGTCCATTACAAGCCGCTGCTCGATCAGGCCATCGAGGAAGCCAGCCACAAGCCGGAATTCTGCGTCATCTTTCAGCGCGAGGAAGAGGTCGCCAAACTGGTCGAGGGGCGCGATTTCAACTGGTACGGCTTCCAATACGGCATCAAGCCGGTCGATTGTGTCCCGGTCGAGGGCAACCATCCGGCCTATATCCTGTACACTTCCGGCACGACCGGGCAGCCGAAAGGTGTGGTCCGGCCGACGGCGGGGCATTTGGTGGCGCTGCAATGGTCCATGACCAATATCTACGATATCGGCCCCGGCGACCGGTTCTGGGCGGCATCCGATGTCGGCTGGGTCGTGGGGCACAGCTATATCTGCTATGGTCCCCTGATCGCCGGTGCCCAGACCGTCGTGTTCGAAGGCAAGCCGGTCGGCACGCCTCATGCAGGCGTGTTCTGGCGGACCATACAGAATAACCGGATCAAGGCGTTTTTCACCGCCCCCACAGCGATCCGCGCAATTCGTCGCGAGGACCCCGAGGGAGAGTATATCCGCCGCTACAAGCTTCATGATCTGAAAGCGCTTTTTCTGGCCGGAGAACGTGCCGATCCCGAAACCATCAGATGGGCGCAGGAACATCTGGGCGTGCCCGTGATCGACCATTGGTGGCAGACGGAAACCGGTTGGGCCATCGTCGCAAATCCGATGGGGATCGAGGAACTTCCAGTCAAACTGGGCAGCCCGACCGTTCCCATGCCCGGCTATGACGTGCAAATTCTGGATGAGGACGGCCAGCCGGTTCCGCAAGGTCAGCTCGGATCAATTGCGATCAGGCTGCCGCTTCCTCCGGGAGCGCTGTCGACTTTATGGAACGCGGATGAGCGGTTCCGGAAATCCTATCTGTCCCGCTATCCCGGCTATTACGAAACCGGGGATGCGGGATATGTGGATGAGGACGGCTATCTGTTCATTATGGCCCGCACCGACGATGTGATCAACGTCGCAGGCCACCGCCTGTCCACCGGAGCGATGGAGGAGGTCCTCGCCGCCCATCCTGATGTCGCCGAATGCGCCGTGATCGGGATGGCGGATGATCTGAAGGGACAGGCCCCCTTGGGGTTCCTCTGCCTGAAGAAAGGCGTCACCACCGAGCCGGATCAGATCATCCGCGATGTAGTGCGCATGGTCCGCGAGGATATCGGGCCGGTCGCCGCTTTCAAGCAAGCCATCATCGTGGATCGCCTGCCCAAGACTCGTTCAGGAAAGATATTGCGGGCCACCATGACCAATATCGCTGATGACACAGAGTGGAAAATCCCCGCGACCATAGATGACCCGAGCGTGCTGGACAGCATTGCAGAGGCTCTGAAGAAGGCAGGAATAGGACGCGCAGGAAAGACCTGAATGCGTCACCCCGCCCGCAAATGCGGGCGGGGTGAGCCTGTCCCGAAACCCTGCCAAACGCCCTTGTTTTCGTGGTCTATGAACAACCACCAGATATTGTATTTTGGGCTATGTGCGTCTCAAATTGATGTAAAATTCGACTCAAATCAAGAACTGATTCGGGAAATCGACAGAAAAAATCAATTTTGTCCAGAGGCGGTGCAGAACGCTACAGCAAGACGCTCTGTGCGAGCCCCAAAAAGGCAAAGAAACCAACAACATCTGTGACGGTGGTCACGAATGTCCCCGAGGCAAGCGCCGGGTCCGCCCCGACCTTGTCAAGCGCCAGCGGCACCAGAATGCCCGCAAGCGCCGCCACCACAAGGTTAACCACCATCGCAACGGCAATCACCCATGCCAGTGAGAGCCCGTCGAACCAGATCCAGGCGACGACCCCCATGACGATGGCAAAGCACAGCCCATTCAGCAATCCGACGACGGCCTCACGCATGACGACGCGCCAGACATTCGATCCGGTCAGGCTTTTCGTCGCCAACGCCCGAACCGCAACGGTCAGCGTCTGAGTCCCTGCATTCCCCCCCATCGACGCGACAATCGGCATCAGCACGGCAAGCGCAACGATCTGAGAAATGGTCTGCTCGAACATGGCAATGACGAACGACGCAAGAATTGCCGTCGCAAGATTGACGCCAAGCCACGGGATACGCTGCCACAATGTCTCGACAACCGTATCCGAGATCGAGGATTCGTCGCCAACACCCGCAAGTCGCAGAATGTCTTCCTCGTGCTCGTCGTCCAGAGCCTCCATCGCGTCGTCAATTGTGATCACACCGACAAGCCGGTCATGTTCGTCAACGACAGGTTCGGAAATCAGGTGATACTGATTGAACGCATAGGCAACATCTGCTTCTTCCGCATAGGCGTTGATCGGGCGGAAGCTTTCCTCGGTGATCTCACGCAGAAGCGTCGTCCGGCGTGACGACAGCAACCGGCCAAGCGCGACATACCCCACGGGATGCCGACGCGGATCGACCAGAATGACGTGATAGAACTGATCGGGAAGTTCTTCCTCATTCCGCAGATAGTCAATCGTATCGCCGACCGTCCAGTGCTCGGGCGCGGTGACGACCTCGGATTGCATCATCCGACCGGCGGAATATTCCGGATAGGTCAGTGATTGCTCAACGGCAGCCCGGTCGGATTCGTCCAGTGCCGCCAGAATTTTCTGCTGATCTTCTTCGTCAAGCTCCTCGATCAGTTCGACGATATCGTCACTGTCCATCTCGCGGACAGCTTCACTGAGAACATGGCCGGGAAGCTGCTCGACGATTTCCTCACGGATGGATTCGTCGATCTCTGACAGGATCTCGCCGTCAATTTCCCCGGACCAGAGGGCCATGAACACGCGTCGTCTGGCTGGCGCGAGGTTTTCGATCAGGTCGGCGATATCCGCCGCATGCATCGGCTCAAGCAGGCTGTCCAGCAGCGACTGATCCTCGTCGTCGATGGCTTCGCGGATCTGGTCGAGCAATTCGCGCGGCGGGACGAAATCATCCTCATCGTCACGGTCAGCCTCGGGAAGCTGAGCGGAGATGTCCTGCCCAGTCCGGTCTTCGGACGGATCGGGACGCTGCGGTTCATCCTGCATGGGCCACCTCTTGGAATAACGTCAAAGACAAAAAGACGGGCAGCAGGGCCCGCGCAATAATATTAGTCAAGCCGGGTCACAGCATCAACGTCCCGGAAATTCAACAGGGACATGGCTTCTTCATGAAGTTCCGCAGATGCAGCGGCAAGCACCCGGCCACCGTGATGCGCGGGCCCGCCCTGCCAGTCGGTTACGACACCCCCGGCAGCTTCGATCACCGCAATCGGGGCAACAATATCATAAGCATGCAGCCCCGCCTCGATCACCAGATCGACCTGACCCAGGGCGAGCAGCCCATACGCATAGCAATCAAGCCCATAGCGCGTCAGCCTGACCCGAGAGGCGACGCGCTGAAATGCGGCATGTTCTTCCGCAGTCCCGATTTCGGGGAAGGTGCTCAGCAATGTCGCATTGTCCAGCGAAACGCCCTGGCGAACCGCAAGCGGCCGCTCACCATCCCGCGAAACAAGTCGCGCCCGCCCCAGACCGCCCTCAAAGCGCTCCCCGGTGAAGGGCTGATCGATAAGCCCATAGACGGGACCCTCGGAATCCGTCAGCCCGATCAGTACGCCCCAGCTTGGCGCACCGGAGATGAAGGCACGTGTCCCATCGATCGGGTCAAGCACCCATGTCAGGCCGCTTGTGCCAGTGCGTTCGCCAAACTCTTCTCCCAGAAGAGCATCATCCGGTCGCTTTTCAGCCAGAATATCGCGCATCGCCCGCTCACAGGTCCGATCCGCCTGCGTTACAGGGTCGAATCCAGCCGAAAGCTTGTTTTCGGGAAGCAGTTCGGCGCTGCGAAACAGCGGAAGCGTTTGCCTGCGCGCGGCATCGGCCATCAGCGCGGCTGTCGCGAAAATCTGGTCTGTCTGCATGCGGCCCCCTGATATTCGCGCCACTCATAGCGCGGATTGTCAGGGGGCAAAACCCGTCCTCAGGCCGCGTGCGACAGCACCTTTGCCAGTTCGAAAATCTGACGGCGCTGCGCCTCGGGCATCGCATAATAAGCGCGGATCAGTTGCAGAGCCTCTTTATTGGCCATGACATCATCCTCTACGCTGGCATTCGCCCGGCCATCGGACAGCCCTTCGAAGAAGAAACTGATCGGGACATCCAGTGCCTTGGCAATATCCCAGAGACGCGACGCAGATACGCGATTCGCCCCGGTTTCATATTTCTGGATCTGCTGGAACTTGATCCCGACCTGATCCGCCAATTGCTGCTGTGTCATGCCGATCAACCAGCGACGATGGCGAATCCGCGTACCAACATGCACGTCAACTTCGTGCTTCATAACTACACCTCACTCAATCTGTACGAGTATTACACCGGATTCCTCTTAAAATGGCGACGGTAAACATGGCCGAACATCCTAGAGTTGACTAAAAAAACAGGCATTTGCAGCTATTGTCCACCATTTATACAATGGCTTGGCGGAAATCAGCCGACGCACGGCCACAGGAAAGGACACCTAATGACCGAATCGCTTTTGAGGGCAATGGTGCCTGCCAAAGGTACAGAACCCCTACTTGTCCGTGCGGAAATTCCGCGCCCGTCACACTCTCAGGTTGTGGTTGATATCGCGGCGGCTGCCATCAATTTTGCGGATCTTCTGATGATCGACGGCAGCTATCAGGACACCCCGCCCTGGCCGTTCACCCCGGGAATGGAAGGTGCGGGCACCGTGATCGCTGCGGGGCCGGACGCAACATTGCCGGTCGGCAGCCGGGTTGCGATCTCGGCGATGGGAACGATGGCACAGATCGGCTGTTTTGATGAGGCGGATTGCCGGATCATCCCCGACAGCATGGATTTCCGGCAGGCAGCCGGATTTCAGGTTGCTTATGGCACCAGCCATCTGGCGCTGACCGAACGCGCGGCGCTGAAAGAGGGCGAGACCCTACTGGTTCTGGGCGCGGCAGGCGGTGTGGGACTGACCGCGGTTGAGATCGGTGCTGCGCTTGGCGCGAATGTGATTGCGGTCGCGCGAGGCGAAGACCGCTTGCGGATGGCGAAGAAGGCCGGGGCGAGCCATTTTCTGAGCAGCAGTGAGATCGACAATATCGGCCATGCGGTCCGGGACCTTGGCGGCGCGGATGTGATCTATGATCCGGTTGGCGGCGCTCTGGCAGAGGCGGCATTCCGTTCGCTGCGCCGGGGCGGCCGGTATCTGTCCATCGGCTTTGCTGCCGGCCGGCCGCCGGAGCTGAAACTGAATCACGTATTGGTGAAGAATATCACCATCCACGGCGTCTATTGGGGCGGATACGGGGCTTTGGATAACGACATTCTGACCAGAAGCATGAACGCCGCCTTCCAGCTTTTCGAGCAGGGCAAGCTGAATCCGCATATCGGCGCGACGATGCCGCTGTCGCGCCTCAGCGAAGCCTATCAGGCGCTTCGGGACAGGACAGTCACCGGCAAGCTGATCGTGACAATGAAAGACTAGCTTTCTTGCCGTGTTTTTGTTGTAATCGAACGGTATTGACCCAATATAGACAACGATAGGTGCCTTCCGGCACCCGTAACGCCAGTAATGGAGAGATTGATGGCTGAATACGACACCCAGCGTCTGGCTCAGGCCCGGACGGGTGCCGCGACCCGCGCCGATATCGATGTCGGACTTCGCGAATATATGAGCAAGGTCTACGGCATCATGGCAACCGGCATGGCCGTGACTGCATTCTTTGCGCTCGGACTGAACATGCTTGCCGTGCAGGGCGGCCAGCTGACCTCAATCGGCATCGCGGTTTATACCTCGCCCCTGAAATGGGTTCTGATGTTTGCCCCGCTTCTGATGGTCTTTGCCTTCGGCGCGGTGGTCTATCGCCTGTCCACGGCGACGGCGACGCTTGTTTTCTACGGTTTCGCGGCGCTTATGGGCATGTCGCTGAGCTGGATTTTCATGGCCTATACCGGCACCTCGATCGCCTCGACCTTCCTGGCGACCGCCGCCGGTTTCGCCGGTCTGTCGCTGTATGGCTACACGACCAAGCGCGACCTGTCGGGCATGGGCTCGTTCCTGATGATGGGTCTGATCGGGCTGATCATCGCCTCGATCATCAACATCTTCCTGCAGTCGAGCGCGATGCAGTTCGCGATCTCGGTCATCGGCATCCTGATCTTCGCCGGCCTGACCGCCTATGACACGCAGAACATCAAGAACACCTATCTGCGTCTGCGCGACTCGGATCGGGATTTCCTTGGCAAAGCCGCCATTCTCGGTGCGCTGAACCTGTATCTGGACTTCCTGAACATGTTCATGTTCCTGCTGCAGTTCATGGGCGCCAGCAACGACTGATCGCCCGGCGATAATCTGTCAAAGCTACTGGAAAGCCCCGCAATTGCGGGGCTTTTTCGTGTAACGGGCTGCTGTCGTCATGCCACGATTTCCAGACAGAGCCATATTCTCCGGAACAGGCAGCCCGGCAGATAGTTTACCCCGAGTGACAGAGCAAACCAGAGAGGGTCGCAGGTTTTGCCCGGTATTCGGAATATCGCGGTCTCACTGACCATCACGCTGGCGACGACGGCAAAGGCGTCTCCGGTTTTTGACCCTGACGGTCCATTCCGCGAAGGCGAAGCCTTCGGCACCCCCGCAACCTGCGACACAATAGGCCAATGGATCGAGCACGTCCCCGAGTATGACGGGCGCATCAGCATGGTCATTGAAGGTCCCATCACCGAGAGCCACTGGGACGGTGCGCTCGCCTATCTCATCATGTGCGACCCGGAAGGCGTTCAGGTCATGTGCATCACCTATGAACCTGAAGAGGTTACAGGCGAGCCGATCCAGTTCGCAGGCGGCTATATCCGGGCGGCCCGGAAACAGATCATCCTAGACCCCTGCCTGACATATCCCGTCGAATAAAGGCAGAGCGCACCATCCAGCCCGATCCACGGATCAAAGCCGGGTTACAACGCGATTTGTGTAAAGTTCTTCCACATCTTCGGCCCGGCAAAGCTGGGTGGCGGGCGTCATGCAGGTGGCCGAGGCCATCGCAGCACCCAGCCCCAACGCATCGGGCGTCGCCAGCCCCCGCGCCATGCCCAGAGCATACCCCGCCACGAAGCTGTCGCCTGCGCCAACCTTGCTGATCACCTGTATATCGGCAGCCTCGGCGTGCCAGGCCGCGTCCGGCGTCACTAGAATATTCCCGTCCGAGCCCCGGGCGACAATCACCGATTGCGCCGCCTGTGCCGCAATCAGAGAAGCCGCGAAAGCCGCACTGTCGCTGCGCAGCTTCAAAGGCTTGCCACCAAGCCATTCGGCCTCTTTGCTGTCCATACGCAGCACGGCGACATTATACCCGCCGTCCGCCATCGCCCGCAGCGCATCGCCCGAAGTATCCACGATCATATCGGCGCCGCGCAGCTTTCCCGCCAGCATCCCGGCATAATCCGCCGGAACACCGGGAGGGTTCGAACCGGACAGCACCAGATACCCCTGTTCGCCAAATGCCGCGATCCGCTCCAGAGAGGTTTCCACATCAACCGGGCTCCATTCCGGGCCGGGCATGGTGAAGCGGTATTGCTGCCCGGTGGCGCGGTCGGTCACGGCAATGGACTGGCGCGTCTCGCCCGGTGCCTCGAACCGGACCGGATCCAGCCCGGCATCTCGCATCATATCTTCCATCCGCTGGCCGATCGCCCCGCCAAGAGCGACCAGAGGCGTTGAAACGCCGCCCATCGCAGCAATCGCACGGCTGACATTGATCCCGCCACCACCGGGATCATAGACCGGCGCATCGCAGCGCAGCTTGACATCCGGCTCGACCCTGTCCGCGCCTGTGGAAACATCGAGCGCAGGGTTCAGGGTTACGGTTACAATCGCGGCTTGCGTCATTCCCACCACCTGTCGATCCGTGCGATATCGTCATCTGACCAGCCGAAATGATGCGCCAGCTCGTGCACGGTCACATGCGCCACAAGATCGGACAGGGTCACATCGCCCCTCTCGGCCCATTCATCAAGGATTGCACGACGGAACAACCAGATCGTGTCAGGAAAATGCTGCGGCTCGGACGGGGATTTTTCAGTCATGGGAATGCCGTCATAGATGCCGGTCAGTTCCAGCGGATCATCCGTTTCCAGCTCATCCAGCATATCATCGGGGGCGAAATCCTCGACCCTCAGGATGATATCCTTCGCATGTGGCGCGAATGCGGCGGGCAGTGTTTCGATGACACCTCGTGCGATGGCTTCAATCTCATCGCCGGAGGGCGCAGTCCGGTCGGTCCAGTTGCTCATGGGCTCACCTCATTTCCCCCTGATATGGACAAAATCGGCCCTATATGAAAGAGGATGCCAATCCAGAGGACATATGCCATGACCACCACCCGTTTCGCGCCCTCGCCCACCGGGCATATCCATGTTGGCAATCTGCGTGCTGCGCTGTTCAACTTCCTGATCGCCCGAAAGACCGGCGGGACCTTCATCCTGCGTTTCGACGATACCGACCGGGAGCGGTCGAAGCAGGAATATATGGACGGGATCAAGCGCGATCTGGAATGGCTGGGGATCGGCTGGGACCGGATCGAACAGCAATCGAAGCGGCTGGACCGCTATGAGGAGATGCGCGAGAAACTGCGCGAGGATGGCCGCATTTATGAGGTGTTCGAAACGCCGGGCGAGCTTGATCTGAAGCGGAAAAAGCAACTGAACATGGGCAAGCCGCCGGTCTATGACCGTGCCGGTCTGGCTTTGTCCGATGCCGAGAAAGAGAAACTGCGCTCCGAGGGGCGGCAGGGTTACTGGCGCTTCAAGCTGGCCCATGAGCGGATCGAATGGAATGACCGGATCCTCGGCGATATCTCGATTGACGCGTCCTCTGTCTCCGACCCGGTGCTGATCCGCGCCGATGGGCAGGTGCTGTATACGTTTGCGTCCTCGGTGGACGATACCGATATGGGCGTCACCGATATCGTTCGCGGCTCCGACCATGTCACCAACACCGCCACGCAGATCCAGATCATCGAGGCGCTTGGCGGCAATGTCCCGAATTTCGCCCATCACAGCCTGCTGACCGGTCCGCAGGGCGAAGAGCTTTCGAAGCGCCTTGGCTCACTGGCGATCCGGGATCTTCGTGAGGCAGGAATTGCGCCCGAGGCTCTGGTTTCGATGATGTCCCGGCTGGGGTCCTCTCAGCCCGTCGAGTTGCTGACGATGGATGAGGTGACCGAAAGCTTCGATCTGGCGCATTTCGGTGCCTCTCCGACCAAGTTCGATTCCGAGGATCTCTGGCCCCTCACCCGCGCCCGCAACCAATCCCTGCCATTCGAGGCCGTGAAGGACCGGATCGCCGCGCTTGGTGTGCCCGCGGATCAGGCCGAGCGGTTCTGGCGGGTTGCTTCTCAGAACATCACCAAACTGGACGATCTGGCCGGCTGGTGGACGATCTTCAGCGAAGGAGCAGAGCCCGATATCGCCGAAGAAGACCGCGACTTCATTGCCGAGGCCATGACCATGCTGCCGCCGCCGCCCTATGACGACTCCAGCTGGGCCGAGTTCACCGCGAAGGTAAAGGATGCCACGGGCCGCAAAGGCAAGGGCCTGTTCATGCCGCTGCGCAAAGCCCTCACCGGCCAGGCACATGGCCCGGATATGGGCGATCTGATGCCGCTTTTGCAGGTGGTGAAGGCGCGGGGGTGATTTTCGCTCCGGCAGGACACCCCGGGGCGCCATAGCGCATCATTATATAATGCCGTGATCCCGCTTCTATTGCGAGCGTCCCATCAGAGTCTGGCCATGCAAGACGTCATGCCAAGTGCATTGTCAAATCCCTTCGACCACATGCTAAGCTGTTAATCTTATTTCCAGAAATGCCATGCGGCGTGATATACTACTTGAGCGTGCTTGCCGACGACAGAGGAAGCAAAAGTGCTGAGTCCGTTGCGGCATCATTGCTCTTAGGCTCCAGACCCATTGATTTCGGGCTGTTTGCGTGATTCAGGCTCTGCAAGGAGACCTGATTTATGAGCAACCTTTTCTGGCTGACTGACGCGCAGATGGAGCGTCTGAAACCCTATTTCCCGAAATCCCACGGCAAGCCACGCGTTGACGACCGGCGTGTCCTGAGCGGCATAATATTCATCAATCGTAATGGCTTGCGATGGTGCGACGCGCCGACGGACTACGGCCCCGCCAAGACGCTCTACAACCGCTGGAAGCGCTGGAGCGAGAACGGGACCTTCGCCCGGATCATGGTGGGCCTCGCCGCCGAGAGCGCCGAACACAATACGATCATGATCGACGCGACCTATCTGAAAGCGCACCGCACGGCCTCGAGCCTGCGGATCAAAAAAGGGGGCGCGGGCGCCAGATCGGGCGAACGAAAGGCGGCATGAACACGAAACTGCACGCCGTCACCGACGCGAAGGGCCGCCCGATAGGGTTCTTCATGTCCGCCGGACAAGTCAGTGATTACACCGGGGCAGCGGCACTTCTGAACAGCCTGCCGGAGGCGGATTGGCTGCTGGCCGATCGGGGCTATGATGCCGACTGGTTCAGAGATGCCTTGAAAAACAAGGGGATAAAGGTTTGCATCCCGGGTCGGAAGTCGCGCAAGAAACCCGTCAAATACGACAAGCGGCGATACAAACGCCGCAACCGCATCGAAATCATGTTCGGCCGACTCAAGGATTGGAGGCGCGTCGCCACCCGATACGACCGTTGCCCCGAGACCTTCTTCTCTGCAATCCTGCTCGCCGCGACCGTCATCTTCTGGTTATGATCAAGAACGAGTCCTGAGCCTAGCGACACGGTAGCGGGGATGTGATTGATGCGTAGTTTGCTGGTTTTGATGGTTTTTGTGTGTCTGACTTCGGCTGGCCAGGCTGTGACTCTGAAAATCTGCAATGCCGGGCAACAGGAGCTCTTCCTATCAACTGCCCAAATGAACCCCGATGCCTACAGTGTGACCTATCGTGTCTCTGGATGGTCTCATCTTGAAGAGGGCAATTGCTGGATCAATTTGGATCCGGAGGTACCGCAGATCGATGTACTTGTTATATATCCCGATTCTGCCGGACGCTGGGGAGCAACGGCTTTCGACGCCAGTTTCCTGGACTCCAAGATAAGTCCGTTTTCCTATCAAACGGGCGATCTGAGGTTCTGTGTTGATCTGGATAAGTCATTTGGCCGAGAGCGAGTTTCGAAAAGCGATACCTATTGCGACGAAGGTGAATTTCTTGCCCCATACCCGATCCGCGTAGTCGGCACGCAGGGAGGCGGAACACTGAATATCACGGCAGCGACATTTCTTCGCCACGACGATACTCATCTGTTGAAGACCGCGCCCAGACCGCCTGAACGCGGCGAGGACGAAAGAATCAGCCTGATCCGTGGTCCGAGTGCCGAGCAGATCGCCGGGGCGGAGCTGCGCGACCTACGCAAAAGGCTCGCAGTTGGTGCAGCGTTTCTGGGCCTGAAGGGTACAGATATCACGCTCGACAAGGTCAGTCTGGATCGTTGCGTCATGACGAATGATGAGATTGCCTACTGCCGGTATGAAGCCCGAGCACAACTGTCTGACAACGAGCTTGGCGCTATCGCCGGTCTGGTCAATATGGGCTTCATGATCAACGGCTATCAATGGTCGTCCTTTGTGGTGCACAAGGATCGCTGGGAACTGGAGCGAAAATACGAAAGCTGCCGTATCAGCGAGACGCGAGTGAACTGCACCTGGCGGGAATAGCCGAGTTTCAGAACGCAAGGGGCTAGGTCCGGCTTGGTGCAAATACGTTATCTCAGTCGGGTGCGCACATAGGTTGCTCATGGTTTCACTGTCAGTCTTCTATGATTTTCTTACGAGCCACTACCAGCCATCGCCCGCACCTCTGTTCTCCTCGACCTCGCCCCGCTCCGAAGCTTGACTGGTCAGAGACTGAGGGACATGGAGTGGGGACTCGCGGCCTGTTGACATGACCTATCCGCCGGAGATGCAATGAGTCTATCCTGAGTGACTGGCGCAGGGTGTCTCACGGTGAAGAAACGGTCAGAATCGTCTTGACGCCCTTCGCGCCCTCCCTTACATCGCCTCCACCCCACGAGGTGATCGGGGCGGAGTAGCTCAGTTGGTTAGAGCAGAGGAATCATAATCCTTGTGTCGGGGGTTCAAGTCCCTCCTCCGCTACCATTTTTCAGACAGATCGTTTCTGCTTTCTATCTCTCATAAAGAAACGCCGCTGAAGTTTACCAAAGCTGCAGGCTGTCCTCCTGAGGATACCGGGGAATATATTCGTTTATTTTTGCGTTTTTATTTTTAATCTTTTGACAACATCCGCTTTCAGCCGAAATGATTCCCTCATCTTAAAGCGGATTGTTAAAGCGGCCCCACAAGCCCAATTAATTAATTAAGCATCATAAGATTTACGTCAGATACTCACAGTATAAATCAATCACGGAAATGATTATACATATTCTCCAGACGTTTTCCGATCAAGATATCGGGTAATCGTATTTAGCCAAAAACTGCCATATATTCCGATTCAGACCGGACATCATATCAAGATCTTGATCCAACCGTGAAAGCTCGTCCCCACCAAGATTCTGGCGCTTACCCATATGAATGCGGTTCCGACGATCTGCGATGCGCATAAGAATAGTCGAAACCGATCCATCATCCTCAAAGGACCAAATACTGTGATTATAGCGATTTCTTACGGCTGACAGCTTGGTGAATCTTGCTGTCAGTTCAAGAAGCTCGCTCTGCTCTTCACCTTCGGGAAGGCGCAGCTTCGCCAGCCTCTCGACCATCTCGATTCTGCCGCGTGTCGAAGAAACCGAAAGAAAAACAACGACCGCAGCATCCTGCTCCATTCCCGAAAGCCCCGCGAGAAGGTGGATCAGCAGGCTCTCCGTGTTGCTCCAGGCGTAGTTAAGGCGCCCGACGCGCAGAAGCACCGCATCCAGATTCGATTCCCCGTCGGCCTGAGGCGCCCCTGCCCCTTGGGGCTGATCGCTCATTTTTTCATCGCGCGATAACGCATCGCGGCCTCAGTCCGGTTACTGACGCCAAGCCGTAAATTCGCGTTATGCAGGTGCAGCTTGACGGTATGCACAGACAAGCCAAGCTTGTTCGCGATACGCTTATTGGAATATCCGTCAGCGACCAGCCGCAGCACATCAAGCTGCCGCTGTGTCAGTCCGCTGAGGGAAAGCTCCGGTTCCGCTGGCCTGGCCCTCCGCGCGGCCGTCACATCGGGTGAGACATAGCTTCCACCATGCGCCAGCATGCGGATGATCGACAGCCACACATCAAGCCGTACGTTCAATGGGAAGATGCTGGCCGAGATTTTCCTCAGGTCTTCTCGTTCATAGCAAGTGATTCCAAAGCCCACACTCGAAAAAGCGACTCCCATAGATCCGACGGGGGCGGCAAGAAGCTTAGCACGGTCAATATCGTCAAGTCCGATCAGAGTTTGTTCGTCAACGACGACGACACCTGGCGCACGCGATCCGGTTTCTATCAACACGTAAAGATCCGAGACAGAGCCAAGCACAACTGAACATACATCTCCAAGCTCCTGATTTGTTGCAGCGATGAGACTTGCGGAGAAATTATACTGGCTTCCAAGAAAGACGACGGCTGCGCCTATGGGAACAGGGCTGGCAGCCTTAAATTTATTCGAATCATTAAATGAGATTGTCGTCATTTTAACTATCCTGTCCGCCTTAGGATACTGAACTAGTTTAGGTTAGATCACCTATTTCTCCGGCCACCCCAACCGTCGATAAACCACATGTTAACACAATTTACTCACGCTCAAAGATATTTTGAGCATTTTCATCTAATTAAATTAAAATATCCGTAAATCGACCTAGCCAATAGGTTTAGTATTATACTGACTATCTGATGTAATCATTTGCGATAACGGTTGTGTATTAATAGCCAAGGTATCCCTGACCAAACGCACACTGGGCTTAGCCGTTAGTCCCATAAAAGCTTAACCGGTTTGTCTGGCTATGCCGGGTTATACGGCAAGGCGTATTGTCGGGGCGTTGACTGGCGAATTTTCGCCGATCAGCGCACCGAGAGTGGTTCGGGGTGGTGAGTCACTTATTCGGTTCAACCGCAAGGCGAGAATGATCGCTCCGTTTCTACGGTGAGTAATGCTCAGCGATCCGAATTGTCTTGTTATCTTACCACCTGAACCGGGGCGGAATTGCGAGCCTGTGAATGAAGTGGCCGTATCCGCCCGAAAGGGAGAATATCCTAATGTCTGGCAATCGCAATATGAACATGTTTGCGTTCCCCTTCGACAACCAGAAGCAGAAGCAAGATCAGGATCAGGATCAGGATCAGGATCAAGCTCAAGGCCAAGGTCAGCTGAACCTTCAGGGTCAGGGACAGAAGCAAACCAGCGAGTCCGAAAACGCCAATACCAACGGCAATGAGAACGGCAATGCCAACGGTAACGGTAATGGTAACGGCAACCTCAATGGTAACGGCAATGTAAACGGCAATGTAAACGGCAATGTAAACAACAACTCCAGCACCACCGACGCGAATTCCGGCTCAGGCTCGCTTGCTGGCGCAGGTGCAGGTGCAGGTGCAGTTTCCGGTTCTAGTGCTGATAGCGCCGCGAATAACGCTGCCGGCAATGTTGCAGGTAACATCGCGGCAAACGGTGCGCTGAATGGCTCGGTAAACTCGTCCGAGAACGACAATACCAGCGGCAATACAGCCACGAACGAAGCGACCAACATCTCCACCAACTCCACCGATGTAGATACGACGGTCACGACCGAAGTGGAACTGGGCCTTGATCTGGAAGGCTGGGAGCCGTCCGATGACGACTATGCCGACATCGATCTCAGCAACATCGGCAGCATGTCCAACCTGATCATCAATCGTGATGGAACGATGGGCATCGGAACGAAGGATGTGAACATCTCCGAAGTTCTGACCGACGCTCTGAACGGCGCAGGCAACGACACTGGCAACAATATCGTTCAGTCCTCGTCGCTGGCTGATCAAGATAAGCTGTACGACCCGAATGTCAGCAACGAAGCAGCCTTCAATCAGAACGGTAGCGTTACTGCTGGCGAAGCCAACTCGCAGGAAGGTATCAACGCTGCCAATGACGGTGGCGATGGTGGTAAAGACGCCAATGCATCCGGCGGTTCCGGCAATGCTAACCCTGATGGCGGCTTCGCAAAAGGCTTTGGCGGCAACGCTAACGCTGCTGAAGGTGGCGGAGCAGGCGCCACGACCGGAGGTGCCGGCGGCGGTACCGGCACCGGTGTTGGTCTGGGTGCAGGCCTCGGCGGCAGCGCCGATGGTGCGGCTGCGGGCGGTCTGTCCGCTGGTCTGGGTGCCGGTCTGAGCGGCGCTGAAGGCGGCGATGCTGGTGCCGGAAACCTGGCCGGTGCACTGGCCGGTGCTATGGGCGGCACTGGCGGTGCCGGTGGCGCAGGCGGGACTGGTGGTGAAACCAATGCTGATGGAACCGGCGGTGTCGGAAGAGGTGGCGAAGGCGGCCAAGGCGGAACCGGCGGAACCGGTGGTACCGGTGGCGAAGGCGGCCAAGCTGGTGCTGGCGGTAACGGCGATGACGGCGGTATCGGCGGCGACGGCGGCGAAGGTGGCGTCGGTGGCGTCGGTGGCGTCGGTGGCGTCGGTCGAGGCGGCGAAGGCGGCGAAGGTGGCCAAGGCGGCGCTGGCAGCGAAGGCGCAACCGGTGGTGCTGGCGGTGCTGCTGGCAGCGGCGCCGAAGCGGGTGACGCTGGTTCGATCTCGGCGATCCTGGCTGCTGCAGGCGCAAATGCCGGCGAAGCAACCTCCGGTGACTCTGGCGGTCTGGGCCTGAGCGGTGTGGATGCCACCGGTGGCGACGGCGGAAGCGCTGACGGTGCTGGCCTTGGGGCTGCGCAAGCCTCTGGCGGCAATGGGGTTTCTGGCGACATCGCCGATATCCTGGGCGGAGATGGCGGTTCTGCACTGTCGTTCGGCGGTCTTGCCGGCGCGGGCGATGCCATGAACACCGACAGCGGCAATGGCGGCATGGCCGGTCAGGTCATGACCGGAGACGGCGGCTACGCCAATGCCGGAACCTGGGGCTCGAACAACGGCGATGACGGCTACGTCAACGGTTATTCGACCGCTTCGGCTGACGCTGCTCTGCAGACGAGCGCGTTCAACCAGGAAATCGTCATGGGTGCCAACGTTCTTGGCAACACTGTCGACATGACTGTTGTCGGTGGTAACCTCAGCTCGAACTCTGTCGGGGACGACGACATTACTTCCTGAAACGATGACTTCTAAGAACTTCCTGCGCGGAAACGCTCCGCGCAGGATCTAATTAATTCCATTCTTTCCGGTCATTTTCCGGTAACTGATTTCCAGAGGGAGAGTCTCCAAATGTTGACAATCAGCCCCGCGGAAGAAGCAATCTGGCACTTCATCGGAGTATTTCAGTTCTCTGAAGAGCGCGGTCGGATGCGCATCGAGTATGACGAGCTCTCTGCGCTGAAGACGGAGCCGGAAGAGGTCGAGATCGAACCGCTCGATATCGCCAACACATTCCCCTACAAACTGACGAACTATATTCCGAATATTTCGTATCAGCCGCCTCCCGATGCTCCGGTCGAGGTGGATACGTCTTATGAACTCTCTCCTCAGCCCGAGCCGCAGGCATCGCAATGGTGGTCATATAGCGACGATCTGCCAGAGCTCAGCGTCCGTCCGATTTCAGGACAGGTCACGATTTCATCTCCGTCGCCATTTTCTACAAATGTGCCGTCTATAGATGTAACGGAAGCCATTCCCCAATTCGAACTGCCTGTTCCTGGGTCCGTCGCGGTGATCGTCACGCAGCGAAACTGGTCGCATGATGACGACGAACTGGATGCTGACAAGTTCCAAAGCGGAGTTGTCGATCTGGCCGTCATTGATGCCAGAATGGCAGAACTCATGGAGTTGTCGGCAAAGACCGCAGTCAGCGTCGATGTCGAGCTTCCCGCGACCGAGGCCGCGTTCATCGAAATGGCTAGGTCATTCGAGGGCATGGCTGCGCCGGAAAAACTTGACGTGCGCGTAGAAACGTCGACCCGGACAAAACAGGACGCCGAGGGACTGTATCAGGACGGCGAAGAGGTCGAAAGCGCCCCCGATATAGATGCGCTGATGCCGAAATACCGCGCCTCCAAGAAAAAGGCGGCGGAAAAGCAGAAGAAGGAAGACGCACCAGAAGAGAATGTCACCACCGGATCGACCGGGAACGGCCCGGCCAATATCAGCGACCCCGAGGAGAATGCTGCGAAATCGGCCACACCTGCCACTGTGACAAAACCTGAGGAAGCAGGCCATGAAGTCGTGCACGGCAACAACACGCTGATCAACGATGCCAGCATCACATCCGCCTGGATACAGGCGCCGGTCGTAACCGCAGCGGGCAGCGTCTATAACTATACGCTGATCAGCCAGACGAATATCATCAGCGACAACGATCTGGTGACCGGACCGGACGGAACGAAAGAGACCCGCACCGATCAGAACGATACGGAAGCGCTGAACTATGCCGCTTATCTGACGATCTCCAATCCCCGGCCAATTCCGGAGGCCGATGATGGCGGCCCTCAGTTTTGGGTGACGGCGACGCTTGAGGGCAGCCTTGTCAGCTTGAACTGGGTCGATCAGTATAATCTGATAACCGACAACGATATCACATCGATTACCCTGCACGCTCAGGAGACCATGCTGGTATTCGGGCAGAACGGCGCGACGAACTCGGTTTCGCTGACCGAGCTGGGGTATCAGTACGATGTCATCATCGCCAACGGGAACATCATCAACGTAAACGCGATCATGCAGGATAATGTGCTGCTGGACGATGACCGGGTGGTTACCACTGAAAGCAACGGCTCGATCAGCACCAGCGACAATGTTCTGATCAATCAGGCCGTGGTGATCGAAGTCGGCGCTGAGAATTTCCGAGACGCAAGCCCGGATTCGGGCACGAAGATGGGCAGCACTCCGGACGGACAATTCAGGCTTCCGCAGTCGGTTCTGGACGACCCGGCTCTGAAGGGGCTGGAAGTGGTTCGCGTCCTGAATATCGAAAAAGATCTCGTTTCGGTGAATGTCATCCGGCAGACAAATGTTCTGGGCGATGCCGATCAGGTTGAGCTCTATCGCGACAAGCTGGCCGCCGGAGAAGGCACCAGCGAGACGATCACCGGGTCGAATGTGCTGATCAACAACGCCACGGTCCAGGAATTCGGCGTCGATTCGAACATCTATGTCGGTGGAGAAATTTACACCGACGCACTGCTTTATCAGGCCGAGCTTGTGTCCTCTGACGCGCCGCTGATGCCTGAAAGCTCGACGACGCTTGCCAGCGAAGCGGTCTTGTTTCTGGCTGAAGGCATGATCGGCGAGGATCTGGACGATAATGAGTTCCGGCCGATCGGCGCAGACCAGGCAATTTCCTCTGACGTAATGGATACCGTGGTTACATGACGAAGAACCAGACGACAGAAAAGCTGCGTCTCGAACCCGAGATGAATGTCGGCTGGAAGGGCGGCAAATCGCAGGCGCCGCGGGTCAACCCGGAGGGGACCGGGCCGACCATCGACCAGAAGGCCGGCAGGCTGCCGGATCTTCCTGCTCCGGGCGGCAACGCCTCGGCAGCGGCCTTTCACAAGCGCGTCCCCGAGGCGGATATCGCCGGGGCTTTGCCGGCAACAATACGCAGGCTGTGGCTGAATATTCTTGGTGTTTTGCTGTTCAGCGGCGTGACCAATATTCTGGTTCTGGCGATTCCGATCTATCTTTTCCAGATTTCCGACCGGGTGCTTACCAGCCGCTCGACCGATACGCTGATCATGCTGACACTCGTCATTATCGGCGCGGTGCTTTTGCAGGTGACATTCGACGCAATCCGCCGCGGGATGCTGCTGCGCAGTTCTGTCGATCTGTCCGCACGGCTTGGAGCGCCGGTGCTGTCCGCCGCAGCCCGTGCATCACTGGCCAGCAACGGTCAGGAATACCAGACTTTGGGCGATCTTCAGCAGGTGCGCAGCTTTCTGGTCTCCGGCACGCTTCTGTCCTTTCTGGACCTGCCCTTCGCTCCTATTTTCATCCTGGCGATTTTTCTGGTTCACCCACATCTCGGCCTGATCGTGCTGACCACCGCGTTGGTGCTGCTGGTGATCGCAATGATCAACCAGAGGGTCACCGCAAAGCCCTTCTCTGACGCCAACCGGCATCTGAGCAAATCGAACCTGCATCTGGACTCGATGGCCCGCAATTCTCAGATCATCAACGCATTGGCGATGATCCCCGAAGCGGTGAATATCTGGGGCCGCGATGCTGCTACCTCAATGGCGGCGCAGGTTCGCGCACAGGACCGCAACATCATCTTCGCCGGAGCCTCACGCGGTGTCAGGCTGTTGACTCAGGTCGGGCTTCTCGGCTGGGGAGCCTATCTGGCCCTGCAAGGCGAGATCACCGGGGGGATGGTCATCGCGGCCTCGATCATCGCGGGCCGGGCTCTGGCACCTATCGAGGGCGCAATCGAGGGCTGGAACAGCGTTCTGCTGTCGCGGGCGGCCTATGGTCGCATCGCAACGCTGCTGAAATCCTCTCCGTTGAATACGCAGCGCCTGCGCCTGCCCCATCCCGAGGGCCGCCTTGATGTCGAACGTCTGCTGTATGTTCCCAACGGAACCAAGCGCGTTGTGCTGAACTCCATCGGCTTTTCGCTGAACCCCGGTACATCGCTTGCCATTGTCGGGAAATCCGGCGCAGGCAAGACCACGCTTGGGAAGATGCTGGTCGGCTCGATCCTGCCGACATCCGGCAGCGTCCGGCTGGACCTGATGGATCTGCGCAACTGGGACCAGAGGCAGCTTGGCCAGTGCATCGGCTATCTGCCGCAGGACGTTCAGCTTTTCCCCGGCACGATCAAGGACAATATCGCCCGGATGCGGGCCGATGCCAGCGATGAAGAGATCTATCAGGCTGCCGTGCTGGCCGATGTGCATGACATGATCGCCAAACTGCCCGAGGGTTACGAAACCATCGTCGCGGCGGATGGCTCGCCCCTGTCCGGCGGTCAGAAACAGCGCATCGGTCTGGCCCGCGCCTTTTTCGGCAGCCCGCGTCTGGTGGTGCTGGATGAGCCGAACTCGAATCTGGACACGGCTGGCGATCAGGCGCTGTCTCGCGCGATGGCACTTGCCAAGAAAGACGGCATGACCGTGGTCGTGGTGACGCAAAAATATTCCATCCTCAAGGATGTCGATAATATCATGCTGCTGGCCGACGGTCAGATCGCCCTGTTCGGTGCCCGGGATCAGATGCTTGAGAAGCTCTCGCTTCAAAGCCGGCAGGGCAATGGTGCCGCACAGGCGGTACGGCAACAGTCGGCACCACAGCAACCGGCCCCCCAGCCTGCACAACAACCGCAGGCTGCCCCGCAACAGCAGGCCGCCCAAGCCGCACCACAGCAACAGGTGATCCCGCCCACGCCACAAGCCGCGCAGCCTTCGGCCGGGCCATCTCAACAGAAGCAAATTTCCCCCGAGGCGATCCGCGCGGCGGAACGGCTGCAGCGGGCGGCGGCGAAGCAGGCAGAGCCACCCTCTGACGCGCAAAGAAGCACCGCTTCTTCCGAAAACGACCCGGAGACCAGATCATGAGCAGCCCCAGCTCTATCGAAGCCCTCTATGCCCGCGTACCACGCTCGGTCACCGGACATCTGATCTTCGGTCTGGTCCTGCTTGTCCTGTCATTCGGAGGCTTTGGCGCATGGGCTTTCCGCGCACCGCTTGCGGCGGCGGTCATGGCCCCCGGCAGCTTCGTCGCGACCGGGCAGAACAAGATCGTGCAGCATCTTGAGGGAGGTATCATCAGCGAAATCCTCGTCGGCGAGGGTGACAGCGTCAGCGCCGGTCAGCCCCTGATCCGTCTGGATGAAACCGCTGCGATGGCAAATAAGAGGGAACTGGAACTGCGTCGCGCCAGACTTGAAGCGATCAGCGCCCGGCTACGGGCGGAATATGACGGGCTGGAGACCCCCAATTTCTCGGATTTCCTGCTCGATCAGGCTGACGACCCGGCGATTTCGATGATCATGAACGAACAGCTTGCCGCGTTCCGCGCGGCAAAGGCGAAGCTGGACGGCGAAATTGTTCTGCTGCAAAGCAATATACTGGCGGGAACCTCTCGTGCGGATGGATATCGCGGTCAGCTTTCCGCAGTGGAAACCCAGCTTGACCTGCTGCGCGAGGATCACGACACGCGCAGCCAGTTGCTTGAGCGCGGCTTGGTCAAGCGCAGCGAACTG
Source organism: Paracoccus aerodenitrificans (assembly GCF_027913215.1). GTDB lineage: Bacteria > Pseudomonadota > Alphaproteobacteria > Rhodobacterales > Rhodobacteraceae > Paracoccus > Paracoccus aerodenitrificans. The sequence continues at coordinate 361,965 of NZ_CP115784.1, read as the reverse complement.
AACTCTCTGGCCCGTGCCGTCGCCAATGCCGAGGGCGAGGCCGAACGGCTGAAATCGCAGATCGCCGAAACGCTGGAAACGGTCAACAAGGCCAAAAGCGAGATCGAACAGACGCGCCGCCAGCATATACAGACCGCCCTGGATGAAAGTCAGTCCATTGAAGCCGATCTGGACAGTGTGCGCGAGCAATCGATGAGGGCACGCGATATTCTGGAGCGCTCTGAGATCGTCTCACCGGTCTCCGGGACTATCGTCAGAATGTATTACCACACGGCGGGCGGCGTCATCGAGGCCGGTAAAGCTATTGTGGAAATCCTCCCCGACGATGCGCCGCTGGTGATCGAGACCCATGTTTCGCGTACGGATGTGGACGATGTGGCGGTCGGGCAACGCGCCTCTGTTCGCCTGACCTCCCTGAACCAGAGGACGACGCCGGTTCTTGAGGGTGAGTTGATCTATGTATCGGCGGATGCGCTGACGACTGAAACGGACGGGATCCCGAAAGAGGTCTATGTCGCCCGGATCGACATTCCGGCGTCAGAGCTGGACCGTGTGACCGGCTTCCGCCCGACACCCGGCATGCCCGCCGAGGTGATGATCGAAACCCAGTCCCGCACCTTCGCGCGGTATCTGGTCAAGCCGATAGAAGACAGCCTGTCCCGCGCCTTCCGGGAGAACTGACGGGCAGAACGGCCCTGTCGGCAACTCCCGGATCGGCTGCAGTCAGGGTCGGCATGTCGCGCTGTCGGCAGAAAACCCTTGACTTGGCGTGCTCTGCACCCCATCTGTCCGCCATCCGGGTCGCGTGCTGCCGCGTGTGCAGCCAGTCGCGCCGGGATCTCGAAAGGTTCCCACCGACACGCAGGGGCACCGCCGGGCCACCGTATCAGGGCCCGCACCCCTCTTGCGGCTGACGCCGCCTCGCCGCGCCCGATACGGGTGCGTGGCAAATGCAAGTGACCCAATCTGATGAATGCTGAATTCCGCCGCCCTCGTCGCGGCCAGAAACCCCGCCCTGACTCGCAGCGCAAACCGCGCCACGGCGATGTCAACGCCCGCCGCGCCCCGGCCCGCGAACCGGTCGAGATCGGCCCCTTCGCCGAAATGGGGATCGATCCGCGGATCAATGCAAATCTCGGCCCGATGGGGCTGACCGATCCGACGCCGATCCAGAAACAGGCCATCCCGCATATCGTGCAGGGCACTGATATACTTGGCCTTGCCCAGACCGGCTCGGGCAAGACCGCTGCGTTCAGCCTGCCCATGCTGACCCGGCTTCTTGCACATGGCCGCAAGCCAGAGCCCGGCTCTTGCCGCGCCCTGATCCTTGCCCCGACCCGTGAGCTGGCAACCCAGATCGCCGCAGCGGTCGATAATTTCGCGCAAGGCACCCCGATCCGCAGCTTCCGCGTGGTCGGAGGGGCCTCGATCAATACTCAGATCAGGCGGATCGAGCGTGGCGTCGATGTTCTGATCGCAACGCCCGGACGGCTGATCGACCTTCTGGACCGCAAGGCCGTAGACCTGTCGAAGACCGAATATCTGGTTCTGGACGAGGCCGATCAGATGCTGGATATCGGCTTCATCCATGCGCTGCGCCGCATCGCAAGATCGCTGCCGGAAAGCCGTCAGACCCTGCTGTTTTCGGCGACCATGCCGAAACTGATGGAGGAACTGGCGGGCACCTATCTGTCCAACCCTGCCCGCGTTCAGGTCAACCCGCCCGGTCAGGCGGCGGAAAAGATCGATCAGGGCGTCCATTTCGTCAATCAGGGCGACAAGGCGACGCTGCTGTCGGAATATCTCTCCAAACATCCCGGTGAGCTGGCGATTGTCTTCGGTCGGACCAAATACGGATGTGAGAAACTTGCCAAGCTGCTGGAGAAATGGGGCTTCGACGTGGTCGCCATTCACGGCAATAAATCTCAGGGCCAGCGGGAACGCGCCCTTGCCGCATTCCGTGACGGCAAGGCGCAGGTTCTGGTGGCAACGGATGTCGCCGCACGCGGTCTGGATATTCCGCAGGTGGCTCATGTCTATAATTTTGACCTGCCGAACGTGCCCGAAAACTATGTCCACCGCATCGGGCGCACCGCACGGGCCGGACGCGAGGGACGCGCTGTCGCTTTCTGCGCACCCGGCGAAGTCGGTGAGTTGCGGGCGATCGAGCGGGCGATGAAGTCGCAGATCCCGGTTATTGGCGGAGACGCCCCCGCCGAGCAGAAACCTGCTTTGCGCGGACGTGGGCGCGGACGCCCTGCACCGCATAAAAATCGAGATGGCGGCGGTGCGGCTCCGCAGAAACGACCCGCGCGGCGTCCCTCACGGCGGCCGAAAAGCCAGCAGGGCTGAGCGCGAACACCCGCAGATAATCCGAAAGCCGCAGGGTCACCCCTGCGGCTTTTCTTGTTCACAGTAGTCTCAGCCTCAGACGCGGCAGGGACAGTACGGCTGTTCCACAGGCCAGAACCGCGCAAAGGGCAATCGCCGGAACCATTGTCGAGGCGGTGTTGTCCATGAACGGACCGATCACCGCGATCATGACGCCGCCGGTCAGCATCTGGAACGTACCACCAAGCGATGAGGCCAACCCGGCGATATCGGGATGCGGATCGAGCGACATGACCATTGCCGTCGGCATGACCAGACCAAGGCAGGCATTCGCCAGAAACAGCCCTGCCATCACCACCGGAAGAGCGTCGTACCCGGCCCAGACGATGATGCTCAGCAGGCTTGCCATTCCCGCAAATCCGGTTATCGCGATTGCAATCACACGCTCCATCCCGAAGCGCATCGCCAGACGTCCCGCGAATTGCGAGGCCGTGAAAAACCCGATCGCATTCGCCGCGAAGGCAAGCGAAAACCCGGTCGGGCTCAGCCCGTACTGGCTGGTATAAACAAAGCTGGCGGTCGAGAGGAATACGAAGAAGCTGGACATCCCGAAGCCTCCGATCATGGTCAGCCCCATGAAGCGGCGATCGCTCAGCAAGCGGCGCGAACCCGCGATCATTCTTCCAAAACGGATCGGCTGACGGTTTTCCGGCGCGAGTGTTTCCGGCAGCACGAAAACGATCAGAAACAGTCTGAGAAGGGCCGCGACGGCAAGAACCGCGAAGATCTCGCGCCAACTGCCCCAGGCCATGACCAGAGAGCCGCTGAGCGGTGCCAGCATCGGCGAAACCGAGATCACGATCATGATTGCCGCCATCATCCTGGCGGCCTCGGGCCCGGTCGCCAGATCGCGGATCACGGCACGGGGTACAGCCATCAGCGTCGCCGCGCCAAGGCCCTGCAACCCGCGTGCCGCGATCAGCCAGCCAAGGCTGGGGGCCAGTGCGGCGGCAATCGTGGCGGCCAGAAAGATCACCACGCCGATCACCAGCGGCCATTTCCGGCCAATCGCATCGGCAAGCGGTCCATAGATCATCTGCGCAAAGCCAAAGACGATAAAATACGAGGTCAGCGTCTGCGCCGCTCCGGCCTCGCTTGTGTTCAGATCGGCGGCAACCTCCGGAAGCGCCGGAAGATACATGTCGATCGCAAAAGGACCGACGGCGGAAAGCAGGCCCAGAATAAGGGCCATGCGAAACAAGGGATCACGCATGGGATCATGCCTGTAATTGGATATGAAAAGAGGACGCGCCGAATCGCGCAAAGGGATTATCGCCGCCGCCCGCGCATTTTCTGTCACCCTGGGCCGAATTTTGCAAGAGTTTCTGCGGATGGCGTCACGCTTGATGGCCTGCCCGGTCAAGGCTATCTGACGGCATGGCAAAACTGTATTTCCACTATTCCACCATGAATGCCGGTAAAAGCACATTGCTTCTGCAGGCGAGCTATAATTACCGCGAACGGGGCATGGACACTCTGCTGCTTCTGGCGGCGGTGGATTCGCGTGCAGGGCCGGGCCGCATCGGCTCACGTATCGGTATCTCGGCCGAAGCGACCGCATTCGACCCGCAACAGGATCTGTTCGCGCTGATCGCCTCGGACAGGCGCAAACTCTCATGCGTCTTTGTCGACGAGGCGCAATTCCTGACACGGGATCAGGTCTGGCAGCTTGCCCGTGTCGCCGACGATCTTGGCATTCCGGTCATGGCCTATGGTCTGCGGGTGGATTTTCGCGGCGAGCTGTTCCCCGGCTCCGCCGCGCTGCTGGCGCTTGCCGACGATCTGCGCGAGGTCCGCACGATCTGTCACTGCGGGCGCAAGGCGACAATGGTGATCCGCCGCAGTGCCGATGGCACTGTGCTGACCTCGGGTGCGCAGGTTCAGGTCGGCGGCAATGAAGCCTATGTCTCGCTGTGCAGACGCCACTGGCGCGAGGCGGTTAACGCCTGATCCCTTCCGCTGTCAGCCCGGCAAGGAATGCTTGCGAAACAGGCACATCCCTGCCACTCTGACAATGGAGGAGGCAGCGCATGGACGGCGAGGCACAGCCCAGAAGGAAGCTGGATTCCGCAGAGATGGGCGCGGTGGCGCATCTCTATCGCGGAGAGGTCTATCGCTCGACCATCTGGCGAACCCGGCTGGATACCACGACAAACTGGTCGGTCGTGACATTGGGCGTGGCATTGTCGATCACCTATTCCTCCCCGCAGGCCTCTCCGCTGCCTCTAGTTCTGGTCGGCATCCTGATCATCTTCTTCCTGATGCTGGAGGCGCGGCGCTATCGTTATTTCAATGTCTGGCGTGCAAGATGCCGATGGCTGGAGCTGCATTTCTACGCCCCGATGCTGAAAGAGGGCGATCTGCATCTTGAAGATCACTGGCAGTACAGGCTGGCCGAAGATTATCTGCATCCGCATTATCACGTCAGCATGTCGACAGCGATCGGACGCCGGATCCGCCGCAATTACTTCTGGATACTGCTGATCCAATCCGTCGCCTATATCGGCAAGCTGATCGTCCATCCCGGCCCGCTTGTCTCGTCGCAGGAATTTTTTGAACGCGCAGCAATCGGTCCGCTTCCGGGCTGGCTGGTTCTGGGCATTGGCGGGATATATTGTCTGACCTGGGGGACCATCGCCATCATCAGCGAGCGGGCAGATGCCGAGCGGGCAAAAAGACGCAGCGACCCGCTTGGCATGGGCTGAACACCCGTCAGCGGAACATGCCGGGACGCACCGCCAGCCCGTGATCCAGCCAGGTCCGCATCGTGGCCAGCATATAGCTCCACCCCATCACATTGCCGTAAGCAGCTTGAAGCCCGCCGGGCGTCGGTTCCCATCCGGCTTCAGAGACCTCAACCCGTGTCCGCCCGGGCTCTGTCGCGCTGAAGCTGAAGGTCACGCGATTATGTCCGGTGCCGGTATTCTTCGGCCAGTCAAAGACCAGCCGCTGACCCGGCACCGATTCGATGACGGAAACCACGAACGCACCCGGAAAATCGGCGAATTCCCAGGTCACGACGGCTCCGGCATCCATGCGCCCCTTCGCGCCTCCCATAACGAAATGCTTCGAAAGCTGATCGGGATCGGCAACCGCCTCGAACACGGTTCCGGCATCGTGATCGAAGATGCAGAAAACCGTAAAATCCATGTCTTTTGCAGGAATTGTCATCATATCCCCTTATGCGACGGCGTTAGCCTTAACCCCAGCCAATCGTTGCGACAGCCTCGCTCATGCTGTAATCCTTTAGCAAATCCGGCATCCCGTCCGATAACAACAGGCAGTTTCATGCGCGCAGTCATTTCAGCCCTTTTCGCCCTGCTTCTGCCGCTTCAGGCAGCGGCTTTCGACACGAATGCCGGTACGGCCTGGGTCTACGATGTCGGCACCGGTACCGTACTGCTTGAGAAAAATGCTGACCAGCAAGTGCCGCCTGCGTCAATGTCGAAACTGATGACGGTCTATATGCTGTTCGAGGCTGTGCGCGACGGTCGCCTGCAACTTGATACACGCCTGCCCGTCTCGACCAAAGCACGCCAGATGGCCGGATCGACCATGTTCCTGAACGAGCAGGACCGCCCCACCGTGGAAGAGCTTATCAAGGGCATCATCGTCCTGTCGGGAAATGACGCCTGTGTCGTCGTGGCCGAGGGGCTTGCCGGCACTGAAGATGCGTTCGCCCGCCAGATGAACGACAAGGCGCAATCGCTTGGGATGACCAATTCCCATTTCGTGAATGCCTCTGGCTGGCCTGCTCCGGGTCATGTGATGACCGCGCATGATCTGGGGATTTTGTCGGAACATCTGATCAATGATTTCCCGGAACTGTATAAATATTTCGCGATGACCGAATTTCCCTATGACAACCGGGCTCCGGCGAACCGTTTCAACCGCAATCCGCTGCTGACGCTTGGGATCGGTGCGGACGGGCTGAAAACCGGCCATACCGAGGAAGCAGGCTATGGTCTTGTCGGTTCTGCGAAACAAGGCGACCGGCGTGTGATCTTCGTTGTGACCGGCCTGGCATCCGAACAGGCCCGGGCCGAGGAATCGGAACGGATCACGGCCTGGGCCTTTCGCGACTTCACCATGAAAGAGGTCGTCCCGCAGGGTGAAACCGTCGCCGAAGCGCCGGTCTGGCTTGGCTCCAGATCCAATGTCGCACTGACAACGCAGAACGGGTTGAATGTCCTGATGCCGGTCGCTGCGGAACAGGGCGTCACCGCCGAAGCCGTGTATTCCGGCCCGCTTGAGGCGCCGATCGCGAAAGGCGACCGGCTGGGAACGCTGCAAATCCAGATCCCCGGCGTCGGCCCGTCCAACGTGCCTCTGATCGCGGCTGAAGATGTGCCCGCGGCGGGTTTCGTCGGTCGCCTTCGCAGCGCGGCGTTCCGTCTTGGCGGCGAGGCATGGCAGGCGGCAAGGCAGTAAGCCCGCGCATGTTCATCAGCTTCGAAGGCATAGACGGCAGCGGCAAATCCACACAGGCGCGGCTGCTGGCCGAAACCCTGCGCGAAGAAGGCCACGAGGTCGTGCTGACCCGCGAACCCGGCGGCTCGGAGGGGGCAGAGCTGATCCGTCGCCTTCTGGTTGAAGGAGGCGCGGAAAGATGGTCCGCCGAGACCGAGATTCTGCTGTTCAATGCGGCGCGACGCGATCACATCGAACGAACCATCCTGCCCGCGCTTGCCCGAAACGCCACGGTAATATCCGACCGCTTCGCCGATTCCACCCGGGTTTATCAGGGCGCGACCCGCGGTGATCTGACCGACAAGGTCGAGGCATTGCACAGGCTGATGATCGAAATAGAACCCGACCGGACATTCGTAATCGATATCGACCCGTCCGAAGGTCTCGCAAGGGGGGCGGCGCGGGGCGGAAACGAGGATCGCTTTGAATCGATGGGGCTTGGTTTTCAGGAAAAATTGCGTGCGGGCTTTGCCGCTTTGGCCGCACAGCACCCCGAGCGGGTCCGCATGATCGACGGAACAGGCGGAAAGGCCGAAATCGCCGTGCGTGTCAGGGCCGCGCTTTGACCGAGGAACTGCCCGAATCCGACCGCGTTCCGGGTGCGCCCCACCCCCGCAATGCTGCCTCTGTGATCGGGCATGATCATGCAGTGCAGGAATTCCTCGCGTCGGCGCAGGCACACCGATTGCACCATGCCTGGCTGATCACCGGACCCAGAGGGATCGGCAAGGCCACTCTGGCATGGGCGCTCGCCCGGTGGTTGCTGGCCGAGGGTCAGGCTGACGACCTTCATATCCCGCCGGAACATCCCGTCGCCCGCCGCATTTCCGCCTTGTCAGAGCCCCGCGTTAATCTTGTCCGGCGCGGCTTCGATGCCAAGACCGGACGGCTGAAGGCCGAAATCGGGGTCGAGGATATCCGCGCTCTGCTGTCATTCTTTCACATGAGCGCCGCTGAAGGCGGTCACCGCGTCGCAATCGTGGATGCTGCCGATCAGATGAACAACTCTGCCGCGAATGCGCTGCTGAAAGTTCTGGAAGAGCCGCCTCAGGGCGGTGTGATCCTGCTGATCGCGCATCAGCCGGCGCGGCTTCTGCCCACGATCCGCTCTCGTTGCCGCGAATTGCGGCTGTCGCCTCTGCCTGCCGACACCATGCGGCAGGTGCTGGCCGGTCTGGGAACCGAGGAGGATGCCGAAGCGCTCGCCGCCCTTTCGGCTGGCTCTGTCGGCGAGGCGCTGCGTCTGGCCGGGCAGGACGGGCTGAAAGTCTATGGCCAGATTATCGCATGTTTCGACACGCTGCCCCGCTTCGACCGCATCAAGGCCCGCGCCTTCGCCGAGGCGGCGGGGGGCCGCGCCACCGCCGAGGGAGATCCCTTCGACCTGCGCATCACGCTGCTGGATCTGTTCCTGACGCGGCTCGCCCGGTCGGGACTGATGGGCGCCCCCATCCCCGAGGCCGCCGCCGGAGAGGGGGCGCTGATGGCCCGCCTCTGCCCCGATGCCGAAGCCGCAAGGATCTGGGCCGAAGCGCAGTCGGATCTGTCAGCGCGTGCCCGCGCGGGACGGGCTGTCAACCTTGACCCTGCTGCACTTGTCATGGATATGCTGATCCAACTGGCCGGGTTGGCCCCGGCGCATATGAAAGCCTGACCAATGCCCTTTCCCGATGCCGGTGCGGCCGTCTCGATCGTGGACAGCCATTGCCATCTCGATTTCCATAATTTTGATGAAGACCGGGACGAGTTGATTGCCCGCGCGAAAGCCGCAGGCGTGACCCGCATGGTCACGATCTGCACAAGGCTGCGAGAAGAGCCGAAAATCCGCGCCATTGCCGAATCTCATGACGGTATTTTCTACGCTGCCGGCACCCACCCGATGAGCGTCGCCGAAGAGCCGATGATAACCGTCGAAGATCTGGTCGCATTGGCCCGGCATCCCAAATTCGTCGGCATCGGGGAAACCGGGCTGGATTATCACTACACCGCCGAAAGCGCCGCCGCGCAGCAGGAATCGCTGCGCATCCATATCGAGGCCGCGCGGCGCACCGGGCTTCCTCTGATCATCCATGCCCGCGATGCGGATGAGGATATGGCCCGCATTCTGACCGAAGAGCATCGCGCGGGCGCATATTCCTGCGTAATGCATTGCTTTTCCTCGGGGGCAGAGCTGGCGCAGGCGGCGCTTGATCTGGGGTTCTATTTGTCCATGTCCGGCATCGCCGCTTTCCCACGCTCGACCGAGTTGCGGGAAATCTTCGCCGCCGCACCGATTGATCGCATTCTGGTGGAAACCGATGCGCCCTATCTGGCTCCGCCGCCCCATCGCGGCAAACGGAACGAACCGGCTTTCGTCACCCGAACCGCTGCGAAGGGGGCGGAAATCTTCGGGCTGTCCTATGAGGAATTCGCCGCACAGACCTCCGCCAATTTCGACCGGCTCTTCACCAGGGCGGCGGCATGATCCGCGTGACCATCCTCGGCTGTGGCTCATCCGGGGGGGTGCCGCGCATCGGCGGTAATTGGGGTGCCTGCGATCCCGCCAATCCGAAGAACCGCCGTCGCCGCTGTTCCATCCTGATTGAGCGGATCGGTCAGGACGGCAGAACCGTGCTTCTGGTCGATACCGGCCCCGATATGGTGCCGCAATTGCTGGGAACGGATGTCCGGACGCTGGACGCGGTGATCTGGACCCATCCCCATGCCGATCATGTCCACGGCATCGACGATCTGCGCCAGCTTGCCTATAATGCCCGCGCTCGCGTTCAGGGCTATGCCGACACGCCTACCACCGAGGCGCTGCTCAGCCGGTTCAACTATATTTTCAGAAGCGCACCCGAATCGAACTACCCGCCGATCTGCGATCTCCATCCCTTTGAAGAGACGACAAGCTTCGACGGAAAAGGCGGGACGCTGCGGATCACGCCGTTCGAAGTACCGCATGGGGAAATCAACGCTCTTGGCCTGAAGATCGAGACGCAAAAAGGCGGGATCATCTATCTGCCCGATGTGCAGACCATTCCGGAGGACGCATGGCCGGTCATCGGCTCTCCTGAAATCTTCATCTGCGACGCGCTGCGTCACGATCCGCATCCCAGCCATACCCATCTTGCGCAAACGCTCGACTGGATCAAACGTTCGGGGGCAGGTCTGGGAGTGCTGACAAACATGCATATCGACATGGATTATCAGGCAACCGACGCAGAAACCCCCGCCAATGTGATTCCGGCCTATGACGGGATGGTGCTGGAAGCCGCGCCATGAGCGCATTGTTCAACGTCGTTCTGCCGGTCTTTCTGGTTCTGGGTTTCGGCTATGTTGCGGTATGGCGGCGCCTGTTTTCGGAATCCTCGGTCGATGGCGTCATGAGCTTCGCCCAGAATTTCGCGGTCCCGGTGCTGCTGTTTCAATCCATTTCCCAGCTTGACCTTCAGGCAGAGTTCAACCTGTCCCTGCTGTTCGCGTTCTATACCGGAGCGTTCATCTCATTCATCCTTGGCGCAATGGGCGCAAGATGGATGGGACGCCCGCCCGAGGATTGCGTCGCCATCGGCTTTGTCTGTCTGTTCTCGAACTCGCTTCTTCTCGGTGTGCCGATCACGCAAAGCGCCTATGGCAACGAGGCGCTTGCCGGAAACTGGACGATCATCGCCGTGCATTCTCCGGTCATTTATACGTTCGGCATCACGGTGATGGAGTTCACCCGCTCACGCGGTCAGGACCTCTCGGTCGGACGTGTCGCGCTGCGGGCCATGAAAGGTGTGATCCGCACCCCTCTGGTGATCGGTATCCTTGCAGGTTTCATCGCAAACGGGCTGATGCAGGCAGGTCTGGAACTGCCGAAGGGGTTCTGGGACGCGGTCGGCATGATGGCGCGGGCCGGGTTGCCGACAGCCCTGTTTGCGCTTGGCGGAGTCCTATTCCGCTATCGCCCCGAAGGCGACGGCCGCGCCATCGCCATGTGCTGCATATTATCGCTGATCGTCCATCCCGGAGTGACCTTCGGACTGGGCTCCCTGCTGGGACTGGACACGGCCTCGATGCGTTCCGCCGTCGTGACGGGGTCAATGCCGCCGGGCGTGAACGCATTCCTATTCGCATCGATCTACAGCGCCGGAAAGCGCGTTGCGGCGTCCAGCGTATTGGTGGGAACGACGTTGTCGGTGCTGACAATCTCTGTCTGGCTAGCGATTTTGCCGTAGACAGACGACACGCGGCGCAGGGCGTGACTAAGACGGCGTAATCCCCCGGATCTTCTCGGACCGGCGGCGCAGGATTTCCACTGTTGTCAGCAGCGCAATTGAAAACACCACCAGCAGCGTTGCGATGGCGAGGATTGCCGGAGAGATCTGCTCCCGGATCCCCGTCCACATCTGGCGCGGGATGGTCTGCTGTTCGGGTCCTGCGATGAACAGAACCACAACGACCTCATCGAACGAGGTCACGAAGGCGAACAGCGCCCCCGATATGATCCCCGGCAGGATCAGCGGCATGGTGATCTGGAAGAAGGTTGTGCGGGGATTGGCGCCAAGGCTGGCTGCCGCCCGGTTCAGGGACTGGTCGAAGCCGATCAGCGTTGCGGTCACGGTGATGATGACGAAGGGGATGCCCAGTGTAGCATGCGCAAGAATGACACCTGTATAGGTATTCGCCAGACAGCCCCGATTGGACAGGAATGGCCCCAGCAACATATGCAGCCAAGACCCCTCGGGGACACAGGCCGAGGAATAGAAGAAAAACAGCCCCGTCGCGGTTATAATCAGCGGCACGATCATCGGAGATATCAGCGTCGCCATGATCAACCGGCGAAACGGCATTTCGGGCCGCGCCAGTCCAAGAGCGGCTAGCGTACCCAGTACCGTCGCGACCAGTGTCGAGAAAATCCCGACGATGACAGAGTTCTTCGCCGCATTCACCCATTTCGAATTCGCCCACATATCCGCGAACCACGACCCGTTCCGCGGAGCATCCGGGGCCGACATGCCGAAGGTCAGCAACTCATCATACCATTGCAGCGAATAACCGTCGGGGTCGAAGGACAGCATCTCCTGCGTGAAGGTAAAGAAGCGGTCGGCATTGAAGCTGAGAGGAATGATCACAAGGATCGGCGCGATCAGGAAGACGAAGATCGCCGAACAAAGCGCCAGATAGCTCCAGTGCCAGATCCGTTCCAGCGGGGAAGCGTATTTCGGAAGTGCCATGACCCTATCCCAGCTTCAGATTGTCGATGCCGACCAGCCGGTCATAGATCCAGTAGAGGATCAGCACCCCGCCAAGCAGAATTGCCGCCAGAGCCGCCGCCATCGACCAGTTCAGCGTGCCGGTCATATGTTCGGCGATCATGTTCGAGATAAGCTGCCCGGATGATCCGCCGACAAGCGCAGGCGTGATGTAATAACCAATCGCCAGAATGAAAACGAGCAGCGCGCCTGCCCCAAGACCCGGCAGGGTCAGCGGGAAATAGATCCTGCGAAACGCCGTCCAGCTTGTCGCCCCGAGTGAACGCGCGGCCCGGACATAACCCGGATTGATCGTGCGCATCACCGAATAAAGCGGCAGAATCATGAAGGGGAGCAGGATATGGGTCATCGCGACAATCGTCCCGATCTGGTTATAGATCATCTGCAACCGCCCCTGCTGGTCGATGATCCCCAGCCAGACCAGCGTGTCGTTGATAACCCCCTGCTGCTGCAACAACACCATCCATGATGTCGTGCGGACCAGAAGCGAGGTCCAGAAGGGCAGCAGCACCAGAATCATCAGCATATTCGACTTGCGGATCGGCAATGTCGCCAGAAGATGCGCCACAGGAAAGCCCAGAATGAAGGTCAGCGCGGTGATCAGCGCAGACAGTGCCAGAGTGCGCATGAACAGGGTGATATAAATCCGCCGGTGCTCCTCGACACGCTCGATCTCTCCCTGCGCATTGCGGGTCCGGTCTATCGAGGCGAGATAGAAGGAATCCGTATAGGCCGAGGACACATTGCGCATCGCGCCCCATAATTCCGGATCGCCCCATTCATCGTCTATCTCCAGAAGGGCCTCACGATAGGGCGGCTCGATCCCGCGCCGGACCTGACGGCCAGTCGAGGTGAACAGCGACCGTGTACCGGATTTTTCGTAATTGATCCTCGTGCCGACCACGCCGATGCTGCGTGCTTCGGCGGATGCCAGCAGATCGGCGGCAAGCGCGGCATAGGCGGCTTCGTCCGGTTCGGTTCCGGGTTTGGTTTCCGCAAACCATGCCGAGATCTGCGGCATATTCGCCGCGAATCCATCATTATGGACCGAGCGATACAGCATCTGCCCGATAGGCATGATGAATGTGATCACAATGAAAGCCAGCAATGGCAGCACAAGCATGAATGCCCGCCGACGCGCTGCGCGGGAACTTCGTGCCAGAGCCTTTTCCAGCGGCTGACCGTCAACGGTTCTTAACGGACCGTCATCGATCCCTGCCGCTTCGGTCACAATCGCGGCATGCGGGTCGAGTGGTGTCGCCATATCCGGTTCCTGCGAAGGACCCGGCCGCAACGTATCGCGCGGCCGGGTGTTGCGATCAGCCTGCAAGCCAGGCGTTGAAACGCTCATTCAGCTCTGAGTCGTAGTCGACCCAGAAGTCGAGATTGGACCCGAGCGCATTGCCCATATTCGCCTCGGTGGTGGGCAGATGCGGACCCATCGGCTCTTCGGTGCCTTCGATATTCCCGACAATCGCGGCAGCCGATTTGCGCGGCGGCCCATAGCTGATGAATTCAGCAGCGCGGGCCTGATTGGCGGGCGCGGTCGAGAAGGCGATGAACTGAAGCGCCTCGTCCATATTGGGTGCACCCTGCGGAATGACCCAGCCTTCCATCTCGTAGATCTGGCCGTCCCAGACGATGTTGAACGGTTTATCGTCATTCATCACCGCGTCGAAGATCCGGCCGTTGAACGCATAGGCCATCGACACTTCGCCATCCGCCAGAAGCTGCGGCGGCTGTGCGCCCGCCTCCCACCAGATGACATTATCCTTGATCGTATCCAGCTTGGCGAAGGCGCGATCCACACCTTCCGGCGTCTCAAGCAGATCATAGACCTCATCCGCAGGCACGCCATCCGCCATCAGGGCGAATTCAAGATTGAACTTGGCACCCTTGCGCATGGTGCGCTGACCCGGGAATTGCTCGGTGTCGAAGAAATCGGCTGGGGTCGAGGGCTTGGCGTCGGCAAATTTCGAATCGTCATACACCATGACCATCGAATAGACATCCGTACCGACGAAGCAGTCAGTCACGCCGCCTTCGATATAGTCATCCATCGCGCCGGTTCCGTCCTCGGCGGCAACCAGCACGGACGGGTCGATTTCTTCCAGCAGGCCTTCGTCGCACAGCCGAACCGCATCGGCATATTCGACCGAGGCGACATCGGCGGTCACATTGCCCGCCTCGACCATCGCCTTGATCGGCGTGGCGGGGTTGTCTGCATCGGCGATCGTCACCTTGACGCCGGTTTCAGCCTCGAACGGCTTGGCGTAAGCCTCCAGATGCGAGTTGCCATAGGCACCGCCCCAGGACAGAAGATTGACCTCTTGCGCCGAAGCGCCGAAGGCCATGCCGCACAGAGCGGTGGTTAGGATCAGGGTCTTTTTCATCGAAATCTCCCATTCTTATGTTGGTCGGCACATTGGCCGTTATCGTTGGACGCATGATTACGTCAGGCCGGCAATTCAGACCGGATCGAGCGCCCGTGCATCCTGAGGATGCCAGCCGACGCGGATATGTTCGCCAGGAGAAAGCTGCGTCTGACCCAGCGTATTACGGAATTTCATCACGAAATCATCCTGCCCGGCGACCTTGAGCCGTGCTCGCAGAATGTCCCCCATATAGATAACCTCGGCCACCTCGGCATCCACGGTATGCGCATCGGGAGCCATCATCTCGGGCTTGAACTCGACCCGTTCGGGGCGGATTGAGACCGTTGTCGGCTGACCGACCTCGCGGATATTGACCGCCGTTGCGTCTATCAGCTCACCATTGGACAGGCGGACGGTTGCCTTATCGCCGTCAAGCGATGAAATGGTGCCGCCAAGCGCGTTGTTTTCTCCAATAAACCCGGCGACGAAACTGTTTTCCGGGCGCTCATACAGATCTGCAGGACGGGCAAGCTGCTGAATGCGGCCATCATTAAAAACAGCGATGCGGTCCGACATGGTCAGTGCCTCGGACTGGTCATGGGTGACATAAACCACCGTGATACCAAGCCGTTCATGCAGCTCCTTGATCTCGAACTGCATATGTTCGCGCAACTGCTTGTCCAAAGCGCCCAGAGGCTCATCCATCAGCACAAGCTGCGGATCGAAGACAAGCGCGCGTGCAAGCGCGATGCGCTGTTGCTGGCCGCCGGAAAGCTGTGCCGGGCGGCGATTGGCGAAGGCTCCCATCTGCACCATATCCAGCGCCCGTGCGATCCTGTCGCTGCGCTCGGCCTTGCCCATGCCCCGCACCTCAAGCGGGAAGGCCAGGTTTTCGCCGACGGTCATATGAGGAAACAGGGCATAGTTCTGAAACACCATACCAATACCGCGCTTATGCGGCGGGACCATATTGATATTGCGTCCGTCCAGCCTGATCTCGCCATGTGTCGCAGTTTCGAACCCGGCCAGCATCATCAGGCAGGTGGTTTTGCCGGAACCCGAAGGACCCAGCATGGTCAGAAACTCACCCTTGCCGATGGAAAGATTCAGATCTTTGACGACAAGTATCTGCCCGTCATAGCTTTTCTGGACATGATCGAAGACGACAAAATCGCCGTCACTGGTCCTGGTCGTCAATTGCGGGTCCCCTGTTGGCTATGCCGGCTCTTATGTCCGCTTTGTGTCAGGTTACGCGGGCATGTGCGCAGATTGCAACATTCGCTTTCGCCCTGCGGCCCTCATGACGGTTTCTGCCGCATTCCTGCGCATCGGCGCAGATTACCCCTTTTCAACCGCGCCCCGAGGCATTATCTGCACGGCTGGTCGCGATGCGGTCGTGGCGGAATTGGTAGACGCGCAGCGTTGAGGTCGCTGTTCCTTAACCGGAGTGGAAGTTCGAGTCTTCTCGACCGCACCAGCGAAACCGGCGCCCTCGTGGCGCCGTTTTGCTTTCGGAGCCGGAAATGTCCCAGCCACAGCCGAAATTTTCCTCTGACAGTCCCGAATGGGTGATCGCTCCGGGCCTGACGCCTTACGCGGAATCCGTCGCCGCGATGGAGGATCACGTCGCGCAGATGCATTCCGGCAACGCGCCCGAGCGGATCTGGCTGGTCGAGCATCCGGCGCTTTATACGGCGGGGACCTCGGCCAAAGCCTCCGATCTGCTGGATGCGCGGTTTCCGGTGCATGAGACCGGGCGCGGCGGGCAGTATACCTATCACGGGCCGGGGCAGCGTATCGTCTATACGATGCTGGACCTGAACCGGCGCGGGCGCGATGTGCGGGGATTCGTCAAATCTCTGGAAGGCTGGGTGATCGGGACACTGGCCGGGTTCGGCATTACCGGCGAGGTCCGCGACGGGCGGGTCGGGGTCTGGGTGCCGCGCCCGGAAAAGCCGCCTCTGCCCGACGGGTCCATGCGCGAGGACAAGATCGCCGCGATCGGCATCAAGCTGCGCCGCTGGATCAGCTTTCACGGCATTTCGATCAATGTTGAGCCGGATCTGTCCCATTATGGCGGTATCGTGCCCTGCGGAATCAGCGGGCATGGAGTCACCAGCCTTGTCGATCTAGGCCTGCCCGTCTCGATGGAGGATCTGGACACAGCTCTTAAAACCAGCTTTCCGCGGCATTTTGGCGCAGGGACGGGGTTTTGACCGAAGTCATGCTCATTCGCCACATTGCATGCTAGCTGTCGCTCTGAAACGCTGCTGACAGCGTTAACTGAAAGGAACACAGGATGAAGACCAGCCTGATTGCTACGCTCTCCGTGCTGACCCTTGCCGTGCCGGCATTCGCTCAGGAGGGCGACCCCGCCGCCGGTGAAAAAGAATTCAACAAATGCAAAGCCTGCCACATGATCCAGGACGATGCCGGTGAGGATATCGTCCGGGGTGGCCGGACGGGTCCGAATCTTTACAATATCGTTGGACGCAAATTCGCCGCCATCGAGGATTTCAGATATGGCGACGGCATCCTGAAACTGGCTGAAAATAATCCCGAAGCGGTGTGGGATATCCATTCCCTTGAGGCCTATGTCACTGATCCGACCGCTTATCTGGATCAGCATTCCGGCGACGAGAACGCCCGTTCGAAAATGACCTTCAAGCTGAACCGGAATCAGGCCGATCTGGTCGCGTTCCTTCTGTCGGTCTCTCCGGACGCGCCCGCTCAGCCCGCCGAGGGCGACGGATCGCCTCAGGCACCGGCCCAGTAACCCGGACGCACTGAAAAAATGTCGCGAAAATGACACAGACCCTCGCAGCCAACGCTGCGAGGGTGATTTTTTGACGTAAAAACTGCGCCCAAGCAGCCGATTTCTGGGCCGAGTCGCATTGCCGCGTTCAGTCTTCATGGATATGGTGCGGGCATCTGCCGGCCCTGCCGGCTGCCTCAGGATCAACCCAGGGAGATCGCGCAATGGCCGATGCAGCCGTTCACGAATCCGGCGGACATCATGACGAACGGGGATTCTTCACCCGTTGGTTCATGTCCACCAACCACAAGGATATCGGTATCCTTTATCTGTTCACGGCTGGCGTCGTCGGCCTGATCTCGGTCTGTTTCACCGTCTATATGCGGATGGAGCTTCAGTTTCCGGGCGTGCAGTATATGTGCCTCGAAGGCGCAAGACTGTTCCCGAGTTCGGCGGAATGTACCCCGAACGGCCATCTGTGGAACGTGATGATCACCTATCACGGCGTTCTGATGATGTTCTTCGTGGTGATTCCGGCATTGTTCGGCGGGTTCGGCAACTTCTTCATGCCGCTGCAGATCGGTGCGCCGGACATGGCGTTTCCGCGTCTGAACAACCTGTCCTACTGGCTGTATGTCTGCGGTGTGGCGCTTGGTGTCGCCTCGCTTCTGTCGCCGGGCGGTAATTCTCAGGCCGGGTCAGGGGTTGGCTGGGTACTGTATCCGCCGCTTTCGACGACCGAGGGCGGGTATTCGATGGATCTGGCGATTTTCGCGGTCCACGTCTCGGGTGCCTCGTCGATTCTGGGTGCGATCAATATCATCACCACCTTCCTGAACATGCGCGCCCCCGGCATGACGCTGTTCAAGGTGCCGCTGTTTGCATGGTCGGTCTTCATCACCGCCTGGCTGATCCTGCTGTCCCTGCCGGTTCTGGCGGGCGCGATCACCATGCTGCTGATGGACCGCAATTTCGGGACGAACTTCTTCAATCCGGCTGGCGGCGGTGACCCGATTCTCTATCAGCACATCCTGTGGTTCTTCGGCCACCCGGAAGTGTATATCATCATCCTGCCCGGCTTTGGCATCATCAGCCATGTCATCGCGACCTTCTCGCGCAAGCCGATCTTCGGTTACCTGCCGATGGTGCTGGCAATGGCGGCAATCGGGATCCTCGGCTTCGTCGTCTGGGCGCACCACATGTACACCGTTGGTATGTCGCTGACCCAGCAGAGCTATTTCATGCTGGCGACCATGACCATCGCCGTGCCGACCGGCATCAAGGTGTTCTCGTGGATCGCGACCATGTGGGGCGGCTCGATCGAGTTCAAGACGCCGATGCTTTGGGCTTTCGGCTTCCTGTTCCTGTTCACCGTCGGCGGCGTGACCGGCGTGGTGCTGTCGCAGGCTCCGCTGGACCGGGTCTATCACGACACTTATTACGTCGTGGCGCATTTCCACTATGTGATGTCGCTTGGTGCGGTCTTCGCCATCTTCGCCGGGATCTATTTCTGGATCGGCAAGATGAGCGGGCGTCAATATCCCGAATGGGCCGGCAAGGTTCATTTCTGGGCGATGTTCATCGGCTCGAACCTGATCTTCTTCCCCCAGCACTTCCTGGGCCGTCAGGGCATGCCGCGCCGCTATATCGACTATCCCGAGGCGTTTGCCTTCTGGAACAATATCTCGTCAATCGGGGCTTATATTTCCTTCGCGTCCTTCCTGTTCTTCATCGGGGTCGTTTTCTACACGCTGTTCCGCGGTGAGCGCGTGACCGAGAACAACTACTGGAACGAATACGCGGACACGCTGGAATGGACCCTGCCCTCGCCGCCGCCCGAACATACGTTCGAGCAGTTGCCGAAGCGCGAGGACTGGGATCACGGCCACGCCCATTAACGCAAGGCTAGCAATAAGCGGCCCCGGAGCAATCCGGGGCCGTTTTTCTTAAAGGACTCCTGCAATGCCGACGCCGCTTGTGCCGGAACTGAACGTGACCGATTTCGACGTCTCGCACCGTTTCTATTGCGAACTTCTGGGCTGGCAGGTGCTGTATGACCGACCCGAGGACGGTTTCGCCATGCTGGAACTGGGGGGCGCGAAGCTGATGATCGACGCGCTGCGGATCGGGCGGAATTTCGACGCGACCCTGACGCCGGATGATCGGCCTTTCGGTCGTGGCATGAATCTGGAAATAGAATTGCCCGATATTCAGCCCCCGCTTGACGCGCTTTCCGCCGCCGGATATCCGCTGCATCTCGCGCCAGAAGAAAAATGGTATCGCGCCGGGGCCGAGGAACTCGGTCAGCGCCAGTTTATCGTGGCCGATCCCGACGGATATCTACTGCGTTTCTGCCAGAGCCTTGGGAAGCGGCCCTGTGGTGGCGCGAATGCCCTATGAATGGCACGATGAGGGTGAGGCGCGTATTCTGCGAGCATGGCCGCATCGCTCACTGCCGCGGCAGGGGTTTGTGTGGTTCATCAGCGTGACCGCTGTGCTACTGGCGTTTCCGCTGATGGCGGTTCTGGGCAGCGCAGTGCTTTGGGGGCTTCTGCCATTCCTGCTGGCGGCGATTGCGGCTGTGTGGTTCGCCATTTCCCACAGCTATCGCAGCGGCACCACGCAAGAGATCCTGACACTGACTCCGCAGCGCATTGCGGTAACCCGCTCTGACCCCGGCAGGCCCGAACGCAACTGGTCCGCCAACCCTTACTGGATCCACGCCACATTAAGACCCGGGCCGGTCGAGAATTACCTTGTCCTGACCGGAGACCACGAATCGGGCCGTGAGGTTGAGTTCGGTTCCTTCCTGACGCCAGAGGAACGCGACGCCCTGCAACTGGAAATCAGCAAGGCAATCGCGAAGCTGCGGCGCTGAGCGAGGCGCGTTTATCTCGCCCCGGCCATTTTGCCCATCGTGCCATCCCGCATGACCGCACTATGGTAAACCGCCATGACGACATGACCGACCAGCAAAACGGCCAGCAGCCAGCCAGCCTCACCGTGGAAATTGGCCGCGCCGGTCAGGGCCTCGACCTCCTGCCCCTCTGGACGGCCACCGTAAAGCTGAATGCCGAACACCGTAAAGGCCCGGTCGCTGCCAAAGGCACGCATCACCGCAACGGTCGGGATGAACAGCATCAACAGATACAGCACGGCGTGACCGGCCTTTGCGGCCGTGCCGATCAGGCCGGGTTCATGCGAGGGGCGGTGACCCAGATTGAACAGCGCCCAGACAAGACGAGTCCAGACGAGGATGAAGATAACGAAACCGACACTTGCATGAGAGCCGACCATGAACTGCGCCAGACCGGATTCGCGACCCAGCCAGAGCTTCACGGCCATGCTGGCCAATTGCCAGAGAATCAGGACGGCAATCGTCCAGTGAAAGAAACGGGTTACGGAACCGTAACGGGCGGGGCTATCCATGATTTGCATCGAATCAACCTTGCTTAAAACAGTGGCGTTTTTCGCCCTGTTACCGCAGCGGGGCCAAATGGAAACCCAACGGGACAGCGATCACCCCGGCATTGCGCAGGGCGGGACTGTTGTCAGCCCCGCCCTGTCATTCAGAGAGCGAATCAGAGCAGCTTTTCCTTGACCTGCTGACCGACCGCTCCGAAATCCATCTGGCCGGAATAGCGGGATTTCAGCCCTGCCATAACGCGGCCCATATCGCGGACCGAGTTTGCGTCAAGCTCGGCGATCACTGCATCGATGGCGGCAAGCGTCTCATCCTCGGACATGCGGCGGGGCAGGAATTCCTCGATCACCTCGATTTCGGCGTTTTCCTTTTCGGCCAGCTCCAGCCGTCCGCCCTCTTCATAGCTGCGGGCGGATTCCTGACGTTGCTTGACCATCTTGGACATGATCGCAATCAGATCGGCGTCGCTCAGCGCCTCGCCTTCGCCGGCGCCGGTACGCGCCGCGATCTCGCGATCCTTGATCGCAGCCGAAATCAGCCGCAACGTCGACAGACGCAGCGTGTCCTTCGCCTTCATCGCATCCTTGGTGGCGGTCTGGATTTTCGTTCTCAGATCCATGACGATCCCCATATATGGCTCAAGCGCTCTCAAATAGGCATGCATGACGCGCCGATCAAGCCCGGCGTCGCTTGACCAGCAGGCGCGGCTTCACTAGTTTCCCCGCGATTATCAGATCAGGAGTCCCGCCATGACCGCGCAAGCCGCGAAACCGACCGCCTGCCTGGCCCTTGCAGACGGCACAATCTTTATGGGTCAGGGATTCGGGGCAAGCGGCGAAGTTGTCGCGGAACTGGTCTTCAACACCGCGATGACAGGCTATCAGGAAATCATGACCGATCCCAGCTATGCCAGTCAGGTCGTGACCTTCACCTTCCCGCATATCGGCAATACCGGCGTGACGGAACAGGACAATGAAAGCGCCGATCCGGTCGCAAGCGGGATCGTGGTGAAATGGGACCCGACCGAGCCGTCGAACTGGCGGGCGACCTCGGATCTGCAGGACTGGATGCGCAAGCGCGGGCGGATCGGCATTGGCGGGGTCGATACGCGCCGTCTGACACGGGCGATTCGCCAGCAGGGCAGCCCTCATGTGGTTTTGGCCCATGACCCCGAGGGGAATTTCGACATCCAGAAGCTGATCGAACGCGCAAAATCCTGGCAGGGTCTGGTCGGAATGGACCTGGCGAAAGAGGTCTCGACCCGGCAGAGCTATCGCTGGGAAGAAGGGCTTTGGGAATGGCCCGGCGAGTTCGCCGCTCAGGGCGAAGACCGGCCTTTCAAGGTTGTCGCCCTCGATTACGGCGCGAAGCGGAATATCCTGCGGTCTCTGGTCGCCTCCGGAGCGGATGTCACCGTCCTGCCCGCGACCGCAACCGCTGAAGAAGTGCTGGCGCATGAACCCGAAGGTGTGTTCCTGTCAAACGGTCCGGGCGATCCGGCAGCGACGGGCGAATATGCGGTGCCGATGATCCGGGAACTTCTTGACCGCGATCTGCCGATTTTCGGTATTTGCCTGGGTCACCAGATGCTGGCTCTGGCACTTGGCGCGAAGACCGTCAAAATGGGTCACGGACATCACGGCGCGAACCATCCGGTGCGCGATGTGGATACCGGCAAGGTCGAGATCACCTCGATGAATCACGGCTTCGCCGTCGATGCCCAGACTTTGCCGCCGGGTGTGCGCGAAACCCATATCAGCCTTTTCGATGGCTCGAATTGCGGTTTGGCCGTGGCCGACAAGCCGGTATTTTCGGTTCAATACCACCCCGAGGCAAGCCCGGGGCCGCAGGACTCGGCCTATCTGTTCCAGCGATTCTCGGCTTCGATGCGCGAACGCCGTGGCGGCTGATCTTCGTTTAACCGAAATTTAAACGGCGGCATGCAAGTGAAGGCGAAACCATCGGGGTTTTGCCATGAATGCCACCCTTCCCGGATATCGCGATCCGGTCCCTTTGCGGCCCGGTCATCTCGCGCCGGATCGCATCGAAAACCTGCCGCAGCCGCCGACGCTCAGGCAGCCCCCTTTGGGCAGCCTGCTGCTGGAGGACGGCGCAGTAACGCATGGCAATCTGCTGAAGGCAATTGTACTGCAACGCCGCCAAAACGCCTCGCTTCAGCAGATCCTGCTGTCGCAGGGGTGGGTCAGCGAAGACCATCTGACCCGCGCCCTGACGCGCCAGTGGCGAACGACCTGCATCGATCCCGTCGCCTGCCCGCCTGATGCGCGTCTGGTGGACAGGCTGGGACCCGATTTCTGCCTGAAACATGGCGTGCTGCCCTGGCGGTATGTCGGCGGCGTCACCTTCATCGCCACCTCCCGCCCCGGGGAATTTGAACAGATCCGCTCACAATTTCCGCCGGGGCTTGGGGCCGTCAGAATGCTGCTGAGTTCGGAAAGCCATATCCACGAGGCAGTCATGAAACTGCGCTCGGCAGCAATGATCCGAAAGGCGGAATACAGCGTCGCGGCAAGCGACAGTTGCCGGGGCAAGCGGCGCAGAATGGTTGCGATCTGCGCATGGCTGGCCGGGTCGCTGACTGTCGGCACCGCATTTTTCGCGCCGCTGACGCTGTTTGCCATCGTAGGGATGTGGAGCATCCTGACGCTTCTGACGAATCTGGTTCTGAAATTGGCGGCATTGCAGTCCATGCTCCGGCAATGGGCGCAGGATCGTTCGGAAAAGGCTTCGCTTGCCTCATGCGCAAAAACATCACGGGAGATGAACGATTCTCTGCCTGTCATCTCGGTGATGGTGCCCTTGTTCCATGAAAGCGATATTGCGGAAAAACTGGTCAGCCGTCTGACGCTGCTGGAATATCCCCGGGAACTGACCGACATCCTGCTGGTGGTCGAAGAAAGCGACCCGGTGACCCGCGCGGCACTGGAAGAGGTCGAACTGCCCGGATGGATCCGCGTTGTCTCGGTTCCGAAGGGGCAGGTCCAGACGAAGCCACGGGCGTTGAACTATGCCCTGCAGTTCTGCCGAGGCGACATCGTCGGGATCTGGGACGCCGAGGACCGCCCGGATCGCGATCAGCTTCACAAGATTGCCCGGGGTTTCGCCTTCGCCGAGCCGGATGTGGCCTGTCTTCAGGGTCGGCTGGATTATTTCAACCCCAAAAGCAACTGGCTGGCGCGATGCTTCACCATCGAATACGCAAGCTGGTTCCGCGTCAATCTTCCGGGCATTGCGCGTCTTGGGCTTGTTGTGCCGCTTGGCGGAACCACGGTTTTCCTGCGCCGCGACGTGCTGGAGCAACTCGGAGGCTGGGATGCCTGGAATGTGACAGAGGACGCGGATCTCGGGGTGCGTCTTGCCCGGAATGGCTGGCGGACAAAACTGATCGACACCACCACAGATGAAGAGGCGAATTGCCGCGTGCTTCCGTGGGTCAGGCAAAGATCCCGTTGGCTCAAGGGTTACGCGATGACCTGGTCGGTCCATATGCGAAATCCCCGCTTGCTGTGGAATGAACTTGGTCCCTCCCGGTTTCTGGCGTTTCAGGTCCAGTTCCTCGCCACATTATCCCAATATCTGCTGGCACCGGTTCTGTGGAGTTTCTGGCTGCTGACCCTAGGCTTGCAAACTGGCTTCACATCGCCACTTTCCGGGCTGTTCCCCGATCATGCACTGACCGCGATCGTGATGCTTTTCGTGGCGTCAGAGCTGGCTTCGGTTGCGATGGGTCTCTGGGCCGTCCGGGGAAAGAAGCACCGGCATCTTTTGCCCTGGATCCCTCTGATGCATCTGTATTTCCCGCTTGGCTGTCTGGCGGCATGGAAAGCGATTTATGAGGTCGTCACCAACCCGTTTTACTGGGACAAGACGCGACACGGCATTTTCGATGAGAGTGCTGACCCTCAGAATGATGCGGAGGACGAATCCCCGATCACTCATGTGCCGCTGCTTGGCGATCTTGGGGCAGAGATGTGCGTCAGCGAGCGGAATGCGAAAATGGGCGGCACCTCAACGCCGACATTCCGAACCGAGGGTACGGAGGTAACGGAAGCTCAGACAGCCGGGTCAATAACGCCTCGGAAAATCCTGTCAGGTTAGGTCGGCACGGGGCCATACTTTGCAACTCATGATCCTGCCTGAAGCAGCGTCGGTGCGGTCCATCTTACCAACTTGGCTGAGCGTTTTCAGAACCTGTCCTAACCGTTTCTGTCAACGCGGCAACGGCTGGCTGTCACTGTGCTTCCGGCTGCGTCCCGGATACGTCCGAAAGCAGCCTGTCGATAATGTTTCCAGCGGTTTCGATGACGTCATTCAGCCGTGTCTCAAGTTCCTCAAGATCTTCGCAATCGGTTTCACGCAGCAGGAATTCCTGCCCCCCGGCCCCCAACTCATCCATCTTCAAGGCGGCTTCGCTGATCAGCCGCCCGCCCGCCTGAAGACGCCACAGAAAACGCTGCCCGGATTGCAGCGCCTCGGCATCTTCTTTCGCCAGAAGATCGTGACGCCCGCCGGCACGCAATTGCGCTTCAAGGCCGCGGGCAGGATCGGCGGCCCGCAAAGCAAAGCTCTGACCGATCAGTTCGATATCCTGCAAGCGACCCCGGCCTATCTTGGCCTCCCATTTTCCGTCCGGCGCTTTCGCCGCGAAGATCCGGCTGCGCATTTCCGCCAGATCCGGCAGGACACGCGCATCGCCTCCGCGTTCCGCCAATACCTCGGCACGAAACGCCTCGACCTCATCGGCAAGCGCCGACGCATCGTCACCACAGGCCGAAATGATCCGGGCGCGGGTCAGCGCCAGATGCTCCCATGTCCAGGCTTCCGTCATCTGGTAATTGCGGAACGACTCCAGCGACGTCGCCACCGGGCCCTGACGGCCGGAGGGGCGCAGCCGCATATCGACCTCATACAGCCGTCCCGTCGCGGTCTGAGCCGACAGTGCCGTGATCAGCGCCTGCGTCAGGCGCGAATACCAGGCTCGGGGACCAAGCGGCTTCCGCCCGGCGGATTCCTCTGCCCCCGCAGCGTCGTAGATCACCAGCAGATCAAGATCGGATGCGGCGTTCAGACGCCGCGCCCCAAGCGAGCCCATCCCCATCACCACCGCCCCGCGCCCCGGCGGCGGGCCGTGGCGTTCGGCAAGTTCATCCGCCACCAGAGGCAAAAGCGCGGTAATCGCGCTGTCGGCGATATCCGCATATTCCTTTCCGACCTGCGCCGCGTCCGACAAACCGCGCAGATGATGGACGCCGACGCGGAATTGCCATTCATGCGCCCAAAGCCGCGCCTCATCCAAGGCCCGCTCATACCCGCCGTCACGCGCCTTCATACGCTGCTGAAGCCGTCGTGAAAGATCCTGCTCAAGGGCTTCCCTGCCGGGCCAGGGCGCGAAGAAGCTTCCGGCAAGAACCGCGTCAAGAACCGCCGGATGCCGTCCAAGATAGGCGGCGAGACCGGGTGCAGTGGCGCAGATATCCACCAGAAGGTCGATCAGCGAGGGATTTGCCTCGAATAATGAAAAAAGCTGCACGCCCGCAGGCATCCCCTGCAGGAAACTGTCGAACCGCGAAAGCGCCTCTTCCGGATAGGCGGCGCGGTTCATGCGGGCCAGAAGATCGGGCTTGATGCGGCGGAAGATCTGCTGTGCGCGGTCGGTGCGCAGCGCGGGATACCCGTCCCAACGTTGGATGATCTTCTGCGCCTCTTCGGAGAGTTCGGGCAAGGGCGCCGTATCTGCCGGAGAAAAGAACGCATTGGTCAGCTTTTCGACCTTTTCCAGACGCTCGCGCAATGTGGTGCTCCAGCTGTCGAGATCGCTTTCACCCATCATCAGGGCGATGTTTTCAAGTCCCTCGCGATCCTTCGGCAGTTCATGTGTCTGAGCATCGTTTACCATCTGAATGCGATGCTCGATATCGCGGTGCTGGCGGTAATGGCTTGTCAGCTCATCCGCGATATCCTGCGGAATCCAGTCCTTTGCCGCCAGAGCGGCCAAGGCATCGACCGTACCCCGCAGCCGCAGATCGGGATCCCGTCCTCCGGCGATCAATTGCCTTGTCTGGGTGAAGAACTCTATTTCACGAATACCGCCCTGACCCAGCTTCATATTATGTCCGGGAATGCTCAGCCTGCCGCCCAGACCCTTGTGATCACGGATCCGCAGCCGCATGTCATGCGCATCCTGAATCGCGGCGAAATCGAGGTGTTTTCTCCAGACAAAAGGGCGGAGATCGGCCAGAAAACGCTCTCCGGCAGCGATATCGCCCGCGCAGGGACGCGCCTTGATATAGGCTGCACGCTCCCATGTCCGGCCCTCCGCCTCGTAATAGGCAAGCGCCGCCGCTGCCGACAGGCAAACCGGGGTCACCGCCGCATCGGGCCGCAGCCTCAGATCGGTGCGGAAAACATAGCCATGCTCGGTATTATCCGACAGCGTCGCCGCCATTCTGCGCGTCACGCGGATCAGAGAGGCGCGGGCCTCGTGCCGGTCGGCGGCGTCATAGGCCGCATCGTCGAACAGCACGATCAGGTCGATGTCAGAGCTGTAATTCAGCTCTCCCGCACCCTGCTTGCCCATCGCCATCGCGAAGATCCCGCCAGCTTCGGCATCTGTGTCGGGAAGCTTGCCCCGCGCAATCTCACGCGCCAGATGACAGCGCAAGGCAAGGTCGGTCGCCCGGTCGGCCAGTTCGGTCAACGCGCCGGTGACCTGCTCCAGCCGCCAGACCCCGCCAAGGTCGGCAAGCCCCGCCAGCAGCGCCACACGGCGCTTTGCCTGACGCAGAGCGGGACCCAGCTCGCTTTCCGAAAGCTCTCCGAAGCCTTCCGTTTCACGCGCCGCCAGATCGTCTCCGGCAGAGAAAGCAGCGGGCAGCCAGTCTTTCTCTTTCACCATCAGCGACCAGAGATACGGGCTGCACCCCGCAGTTCCCGCAAGCAAATCCCGGATGCGTTCATCCAGCCCGCCGAACAGGTCACGCGCCTCATCCGCGCGGGCTTTGTCATGTGCGATCGGGGTCCGTGTGATCTGAGCAGCAAAATCCATGAGGTGATAATGCAAGTCCCGGCGACGGGGTCAATTGTGCGATAGATCCTGCGGCACCAAAGATCTGGACTTGGCGTTTTGCATTTCTGTTGCTACCGTTCGCGCCAGATCAGGAATTGCAGGACGCATGACAGCGGGGAATGGCACTCGAAGCTGCGAGATCAGCGCAGGCAGACCGGCTAATCGGGGCGGACGATGCGGCACACTCTGACCCATGCGCCGCAATTCTATGTGACGGCACCTCAGCCCTGCCCCTATCTGCATGGACGGGCAGAACGTAAACTTTTCACCGCATTGCTGCCCGGAAATGCGCAGGAACTGAATAATGCCCTGTCACGTCAGGGGTTCCGCCGCTCTCAGAATGTCCTTTACCGTCCAAGCTGCGAAAGCTGTGTCGCATGTATGTCGGCGCGGATTCGGGTGAAGGATTTCAGACCGGGCCGGACGCAGCGGCGCGTGGCACGGCGCAATACGGATCTCAAGCGGCTGGCGACCAGTGCCTGGGCCACGGAAGAACAGTTCGAGCTTTTCCGCCGCTATCTCGATCACCGTCATGCCGATGGCGGCATGGCAGATATGGATATCTTCGAGTTCGCCGCAATGATCGAGGAAACCGCCGTGCGCACCCGCGTGATCGAGTATCGCGGGCGCGGCATCTTCGACACGCCGAACTCCGCAGGCGATCCGGTCCTGCCCGATCCTGATCTCGCTGCGGTCTGTCTGACCGATGTGCTGGATGACGGATTATCTCTGGTCTACAGCTTCTTCGATCCGCGTCTCAGTGCAAGAAGCCTGGGGACCCATGTCATTCTGGATCACGTCGAGCTCGCCCGCGAATCCGGTCTGCCCTATGTGTATCTGGGCTATTGGGTGCCTGGCAGCCGCAAGATGGACTATAAGGCCAAATTCGGTGCGCTTGAAATATATAAGGGCGGCGTCTGGCAGGATATCGGCAATCCGGCGGATCACTGCGACGAAGCGCATCCGCTGGCCGTAGATCCCATCGTTGAACAGGTTGCCCGGATCGACCTGCCCTGACTGCGCAACAATATTGCGTCGTTCGGCAATTTTTGGATATTTTAATGGCATTCCCCATTGACGCTGCCACGCGGCAACAATAGTTTGCGGCGTCGCGGCACAGGAAAGCCGCATATCCATACGGTGCAGGCGCACCGTACCCATAAGATGAGGATCTGTCCCATGTCCCGAAAGATGACGGGTGCGAAAATGGTTGTCGAAGCTCTGCGCGATCAGGGTGTCGACACGGTATTCGGCTATCCTGGCGGGGCAGTCCTTCCCATTTACGACGAAATTTTCCAGCAGAACGACATCAAGCATATCCTCGTCCGCCACGAACAGGGCGCGGTTCACATGGCCGAGGGCTATGCCCGCTCGACCGGGAAGCCCGGCGTCGTTCTTGTGACCTCGGGTCCGGGTGCGACCAATGCGGTAACCGGGCTGACCGATGCGCTGCTCGATTCGATTCCGCTGGTGGTGCTGTCGGGACAGGTTCCCACCTTCCTTGTCGGAACAGACGGGTTTCAGGAAGCCGATACGGTCGGGATCACGCGGCCCTGCACCAAGCATAACTG
Source organism: Paracoccus aerodenitrificans (assembly GCF_027913215.1). GTDB lineage: Bacteria > Pseudomonadota > Alphaproteobacteria > Rhodobacterales > Rhodobacteraceae > Paracoccus > Paracoccus aerodenitrificans. The sequence continues at coordinate 332,652 of NZ_CP115784.1, read as the reverse complement.
GCTGGTGAAGGAACCGGGCAATCTGGCAAAGACCATTCATCAGGCTTTCCACGTCGCGACCTCAGGGCGGCCGGGTCCGGTTCTGATCGACATCCCAAAGGATGTTCAGTTCGCTGAAGCCGACTATGTCACGCCTCAACAGATCGAAACAGGCCCCTATCAGCCTAAGGTAAAGGGCGATACCGCCGCGATCTCCAGGCTTGTCGAAGCGATGGAGCAAGCCGAGCGTCCGATTTTCTATACTGGCGGCGGGGTCATCAACTCCGGCCCCGAGGCCAGCCAGTTGCTGCGTGATCTGGTCAATGCGACCGGCTTTCCGGTGACCTCGACGCTGATGGGTCTGGGGGCCTATCCGGCATCCGGCAAGAACTGGCTGGGAATGCTGGGGATGCACGGCATGTACGAGGCGAATCTCGCGATGCATGGCTGTGACCTGATGATCGCCGTCGGCGCACGTTTCGACGACCGCATCACCGGGCGCGTTGCCGATTTCAGCCCCGGCTCGGTCAAGGCACAGATCGATATCGACCCGTCCAGCATCAACAAGATCATCCCTGTCGAGATCCCGATTCAGGGCGATGTCGGCAATGTGCTGGCGGAGATGCTGGAGATCTGGAAATCCCGCGGCAGCAAAACCCAAAGCGAAGCCCTTCGCAAATGGTGGGTTCAGATCGAGCAGTGGAAGGCGAAGAACTGCCTTGCCTATACGAACTCGGACCAGATCATCAAACCGCAATACGCAATCCAGCGGCTTGAGGCGCTGACCGCAGGGCGTGACCGCTATGTCGCCACCGAGGTTGGCCAGCATCAGATGTGGGCGGCTCAGTTCCTGACATTCGAGGACCCGAATCGCTGGATGACCTCTGGCGGTCTGGGGACGATGGGCTATGGCCTGCCCGCCTCGATCGGCGTTCAGGTTGCCCATCCCGATGCGTTGGTCATCAACGTGGCCGGTGATGCGTCATGGCTGATGAATATGCAGGAAATGGGAACCGCCGTGCAGTTCCACGCGCCAGTCAAACAGTTCATCCTGAATAACGAACGTCTTGGCATGGTGCGGCAATGGCAGCAATTGCTGCATGGAGAGCGCTACAGCCAAAGCTGGTCCGAAAGCCTGCCCGATTTCGTGAAAATGGCCGAGGCATTCGGTTGCAAGGGCCGACAGGTCAGCGATCCGGCGGAACTGGATGACGCGATTCAGGAAATGATCGATTATGATGGCCCGTTCATTCTGGATGTGCTGGTCGAGAAGCACGAAAACTGCTTCCCGATGATCCCCTCGGGCAAGCCGCATAATGAGATGCTTCTGTCGCCCGAGGCCGAGGCATTCACCGGCGGCGCGGCACTGGTCTGAGGAGGCAGGATTATGGCACTGAACATCAAGCAAGGCGCGACCAGCCATTCCGCTTATGATCTTCGCGACCCCAATCTGGAGATCGAAGAGCGCCATACGCTCGCTGTATTGGTGGAAAACGAACCCGGGGTTCTGGCCCGGGTGATCGGGCTTTTCTCAGGTCGCGGTTATAATATCGACAGTCTGACCGTTGCCGAAACCGATCATGAGGGGCACCGTTCACGGATCACCATCGTCACGCGCGGCACGCCCGCCGTTATCGAGCAGATCAAGGCCCAGCTTGGCCGGATCGTTCCGGTGCATGACGTGCATGACCTGACGACCGAAGGCCCGAGCGTTGAGCGTGAACTGGGGCTGTTCAAGGTCGCGGGGGCCGGAGATCATCGCGTCGAGGCGCTGCGCATTGCCGAGATTTTCCGGGCCAATGTCGTCGATTCCACACTGGAAAGCTTTGTGTTCGAGATTACCGGCACGCCGGAAAAGCTGGATGCTTTCGCAGATCTGATGCGCCCTCTGGGCCTCTCAGATCAGGCCAGAACCGGGGTCGCGGCACTGGCGCGCGGCACCTGAGCCGCGCAGCAATCTTCAATGGCTGACAGCACTTCCCCTGACCGGATCGGGGTCGGGCACGCTGCTGAGATGTTGTTTCACTGACATCTCAGCGCGACCCGTCACAACCTGAAGACTCGGCGACAGACGGCGTGTGCAGTTCAGAAGTGCATCCCGCAATTGCGGGCAATGTTCTGCCGCGATCAGATGCGCGTCGAATGCGTGGCGTAGATTGCCGATCATCTCACACTCGACCCGCAGAAGATCCCCGGCCAGAGGCCATGCCCGATCCCCAAGCAGGCTGTCGCATCCTCGCAGATAAGCCAATGGACCCTGATCTTCACACCATATGATGGCACGTCTTCTGGCCTCACTGCTCCAGATAACGATTCCGATCATGGTCCCCCCTTAAAACATACTCTCGCGGAACAGATTTACCATTAATGGTCGTTTCCTACTGCACCTACTTGGGTTTCAAAATCATGAATGCGTCACCATAAAAGCAGGCTTAACATGACGTTGCATAAGATATCTTTATTTTCGCAATCACAGATTGTGAAGATATTCATTCCGCTCTTTTATGGATTCCAGGTAAATCGGCGGCATATTCGCCGCCTCGCTGTAGTGAACGATCAGATTGCCCAGATCGTCCGAAGCCGTGCCATAATAGTCGGGCTTGATCTTCGTGATAGCGATCAGCGCATTCATCAAAGAGGACTGCACCTCATAGATCCCGCCTGCATCCCGGGCGATGGCGGCAAAGGCGGCCTGTACCATCTCGGCGGATGAAATCTCTCTGGCGAACAGCCTCGGTCGCCTTGCCTGATAATCCGAAGCGATAGGGCCTGCCTTGGTCAACAGGTTAAGCTGCCGCTGGATCACGTCATTCGCCGTACCCGGGTCATTGATGGCGGAGGACAAGGCACGCTGCGCCACCTCCGACAGCGAGGTCAGCCCGTGCAGCGGGTCCTGTTCGAAACTTGGCGTATATCCGATGGTAAAGGCGTTCATCAGCCGCTTCAGCAAGGCCTCGCGCCCTTCCTCTGCTTTCGGAGGAAGCCCGACGATATGCAGCAACGGTCTTGCCGCATGTGCACGCGTGCCGGGTATCGCTTCGATATAGATCGTCAGCTCATGCTCATCCGCGACGGCTTGCAGGCTGCCAGCGTCGATATGGCGGACATAACCAACGGCTTCTGTCAGCAGCGCCTCAGCATCGGATGGAGGCTCTCCGCTCCACGGCAGACCACCCAACCACGGCACGTCCTGCCGATGCTCGATCGCCCGTCCTACGGCGTCTTCGAGACGGTCCAGAACATCGCGGATCTGACCGAGATCGCTAAGCGCCTCAATCCATTGCAGCAGCGCGAAGATCACAAGAACCACGACAACCACCGTGGCCGCGAAGACCACGACCCGGCCCGAGCCACCATAAGCTCCGGTCTGGAGCATAATGATGCCGACAAGGCTGAAAACAAACGCGCCGATAAAGGTCGACAAGGCCGTCTGGCTGCGGGAATCTCCGACGATCAGCGGAAGCGCACGCGGGGTGGCGTGCTGTTCCGCATTCGTCCAAGCGTTGACCAGCGTAGACAGCGAAAAAATCGTCACCGCGAGCATTGAGGAGGCGATGATCTGAAGCACTGTCCCGACCGATTCAGCGCCGAGGCGAGCAACCACAGAGGGCGGGATGAACGGACCGATCAACAGAGCGACAAGCGCCGTTGCCACCCCCAGAACAGCGAAGGCCAGTACCCGCACCCAGATCTGCGCAAGCAGCTCTTGCGCCTGGAATGACAGTTTCGACCAGCTCACACTGCCCGACCTAGCGTACCCGGCCCGAGCGTATATCCGCCACCGCTCGCTGGACCTGTGTCATCCGCGCGGCGCGGGACGGGTGTGAACCGAGGATCCTGTCGCCGGGATCGGGCATGCGGCGGAAGAACTCTGCCCCGGTCACCGGATCATAACCGGCATTCATTGTGATGATCGCGCCCAGATAATCTGCCTGAAGCTCCCAATCCTTGGAATAAACGCGCGAGCCAACCTGCGCTCCGATTTGCTGGATCGAACTGATCGTCGATGAATCCGCCCCTGCCGCTGCGGCAAGCCCGCCAAGGATCACCGCCCCCGCAGTCGCAGACCCCGATTTGCGGGCAAGATGGTTCAGGATGTGATGGCTTGCCTCATGCCCGACCACGAACGCAAGCTCATCAGCGTTCTGCGCCGCCGCGATCAGCGATACGGTGAAGCCGATGATCGGGCGGCCGGAATTGTCCAGCGTCTGGAAGGCGTTCGGTTCAAGCTCAAGCCGGTCATCGACGACGAACTGATAATCACAGTTGATATTCGTCGTCCGCCGCGCCACGCATTCGCGTTCGACCGCAGGTTCCATCCTGCCGATCACGGTGATGAAGTTCCGCGCCGCCTGCTGCGGCGTCCGGCGGGTTGTGGCCGCAGGTCTTGAGACGGTCGTGACCACTTCAGGCTGTGCCGGGGCAGGCGAAGTCGGCGGATCACTGACAACAACGGGCGTACAGGCCGACAGGATTGCCGCGCTGAAGATGGACAGAACGGCAAGACGGAAATTCTTCAGATGCATAACTACTCTCGAACGGCAATCATGCCTCACGATAGACAAGCCCCCCTTGCGAGGCAAACCACTTCAAGCCACCCTGTCTGCAAAATTCCTTGAATGCGAGGCATTATGTTTACCATCGAGCACGAATTCGACGCCACCATCATCACCCTTATCGACGAACCGGAGAATGCTCCCTTGCAGGGTGACGTGACGATCACGGCGTTTGATGACCGTGTCGTGCTGCGTCAGGATGAGCCCGAAACCGACCGTTACAGTGAGATCACCCTGAGCGCTCGGCAGGTGGATGAACTTCGCGCGGCGCTGAACCTGCCCGAGGGCGGGTATCGGCTGGACCGCCGCTAGGGGTCGACGCGGAAGGATTTGTCGCGCGATGTCTCTCCGCGAATCAGGATCAGCCGGGATTTGGGTATGCCGATCGCCTTCGCAAGCAGCCTTATCACCGCTGCCGTGGCCTTGCCGTTTTCCGGCACTGCGGTGACCTGAACGCGCAGCATCCCGCTGTCGTCCGACGTAATCCGATTCGCCCCCGCCTTCGGCGTGACCCGCACATCGAAACTGGTCCCCGGCGCGGCAAGATGGGTGAGGTCGGGATGATCCATACGCATGAGTATTTCATTGCCCCCGCCGCTTTTACCGTCAAGTCTTGGCCTGCGTGTCCGCTGCCGCTAGACCCGTCTGCGAAGGAGAACCCGATGAACCAGAAACATCACGACGCGCTCAATTTCTTCAGCACACGCCGCTCTGTCCCGCCTGCGCTTCTTAAGGAACCGGCCCCTTCCGGGGATGAACTGAAACGGCTGCTGACGCTTGCCGCGCGTGTCCCGGATCACGGCAAGCTGGAGCCGTGGCGCTTCGTGGTGCTGCGCGGCGAGGCACTGTCGCGACTGGCCCCTCTGGTCGAGGCCGGATCGGTCGCAATGGGCAACCCGCCCGAGAAAGCCGCGAAGCATGGCAACGCATTCCGCGTGCCTTTGGTGGTCGCCGTGGTGTCTTCGCCCGTTCACAGCGAGAAGGTCCCGGAATGGGAGCAGTTTCTCTCGGCGGGCGCTGTCTGTCTGGGCCTGCTGAATGCCTGCCTTACCAGCGGCTATGGCGCAAGCTGGCTGACCGGCATTGCGTCGCGGCCTGAGTTTGCGCGGGCCCATCTGGGGCTGACCGGGGATGAACGGATTGCCGGGCTGATCCATATCGGCAGCCGTGGCGATTCCGCCCCGCCCGAGCGGCCCCGCCCCGATATCGACGCGCTGACGACGATACTGGAATGACCTCGTTTCGTGCGCTTCTGAAAGGCTGGGGCGATATGCTGCGCCCGCAGATCTTCGGGCTGGTGCTGCGCGGCGCGGCCCTGACGGTCCTTCTTTTCATCGCTCTTCAGGCAGTGCTGTTCTGGGCGTTACGCAGCTTTACCCCCGGCAGTTTCACCCTTCCCTTCTGGGGAGAAATCACGCTTGGCCCGGTTCTGAGCTGGGGCAGTCTCGCCCTGTTTCCGGTTCTGGGCTTCTTCCTGATGGCTCCGGTCGCGGCGGCGTTTTCAGGGCTTTATGCCGAACGGGTCTCGGCACGGGTCGAAGCGCTGCATTACGCCAGCAGACAGGGCGTCGAGTCGGATTTCTGGGATGGGATGCTTGAATCTCTGGCGGTGATGGGGCTTGCGCTTCTGATCGGCATTGTCTCTCTGGTCGCGACGCCGTTTCTCGGCCCCTTCGCGCCGGTCCTGTTTTACGGCGCGAATGGCTGGCTGCTTGGGCGCGAGTTCTTCCAGATGGCCGCCCGCCGCCATCTTTCCGACCCGGAGGCTACCTGGATTCGCCAGCGAAACGCGGCATCGGCGACGATACTGGGCATCATGATCGCCTTCGCCCTGACCGTGCCGCTGCTGAACATCGCCGTGCCGGTTCTGGCGGCGGCGTCATTCACTCATCTGTTCCATCTGGTCAGCGGATCAGTCGGTCCCAACCAATCACGTCTTCCTGAGTGATGGCTCCGCCTAGGATCAGATAGGCGCAACCCACCCAAAGCACTGCGGAAATCACCGTCGCCCACAGTGCTTTTCTTCCAAGCTCGGGATTATGAGGCGCTCCGCCATGTGTCCCGGGAACCACCTCGCCCGCCTCGTCCTGACTGATCAGGCCGATGGGCAGCAGGATGAACAGGGTCAGAAACCACAGCACGGCGTAAAGGACGATGCCACCGGTAAGATTCATCTGATTCGCTCCTGCTGCGGTTACGTGCGCCGGTCGCGGCAACGCGGCCCGGACGGCTGTTCAGCAGCCTGTCTATGCTTCGCGGACGGAGAATCCAAGAAAAACGCCGCGGGATTAACGCAAACTTAGCAGATTCGGCCCTAGCCTCGATCCATCAGCAGAGACCATGCGGGGATTGTAGAATGCAGACCAGTTCCAACTTGCCGGGGGTACAGCCGAAGCTCTGGACCGCGCAGCTTCCGGGGCGGCCGCTTTCGGGTCTGACCGTTCTCGTCGTCGAAGATTCGCGCTTCGCATCCGAAGCGTTGCGCCTTCTCTGCCTGCGCTCCGGCGCAAGGATCCGGCGGGCGGATTGTCTTCGCGCTGCGACGCGGCACCTGCAGACATATCGCCCCAGTGTGCTGATCGTCGATATGGGCCTTCCCGACGGATGCGGGACGGAACTGATTGAACGCGTCCGCACAGCCGACGGCAAATCTCCGGTCGTGCTGGCGATTTCCGGCGATCCTGATCAGCGCGATACCGCCCTTGCCGCCGGTGCGGAAGGCTTCCTTGCAAAGCCCATCGATAATCTGGCCGTTTTCCAGCAGGCCGTGCTGTCGGCCCTGCCCCCGGATGCGGTTCCGCGCGGACCACGGATCCTGCCCGACGATGTGGTGATCCCGGATCATGAAACGTTGCGCGAAGATCTGGCTCATGTCGCGGATATGCTTGCCTCGGCGAATGACGGGACTGTCATCGACTATATTGCGGGGTTTCTGACCGGCGTTGCCCGTTCCGCGCATGATACGAAGCTGGCGGAAGCAGCGGCAGCACTATCCCGCGATCACAGGGCGGGCCGCACCGTGGCAACCGACCTGACCCGGATCAGCGGGTTGGTCCATTCCAGGCTGGCGGATGTCGCCTCGGCCTGAGTTCTGGTGCCTGCGGTCGATGCTCCCTCGCCGCAGGCGCCAGAGCCGTGAGTGGAAAACTGTCTCAGGGGCCTGCCGTCGGTGATCTCGATGGAACCGCCTGACAGAACAAGGCAAAGCCGCCTTGCGACCGGCATTCTCAGTTCAAGGCAGAGTGCGTAAGCTCCGAAAGACGCAGCTTCTGCCGCCCGTTCTCGTCGAAATTCCTGGGATCGAGCCAGTCCGCAAAGGCCCGACTCAGACCGGGCCATTCCGCAGCGATGATCGAAAACCATGCCGTATCGCGGTTGCGCCCCTTCATGATCATATGATTCCGGAAAATGCCCTCAAAGGTGAACCCATAGCGCCGCGCGGCTTTGCGGGACGCTGCGTTCAGCGCGTTACATTTCCACTCGACACGCCGGTATCCGGCGCTGAACGCCCAGTCGATCATCAGGGTCAGCGCCTCTGAGGAGGCACGGCTGCGCTGAGCATCCGAGCCGATCATGACATGACCGATCTCCAGCACGCCATTCGGCGCATCGATCCGCATGAAGGCGGCATAGCCGAAGGGTGTATCCGTCCCTTCAGCGGTGAACGCATAGAATATCTGGTCGGGCCGGTTGGCAGTGTATATCCAGTCCCGAAGCTGAGAGGCGGTATCAAACGGACCGATACTCATATAATCCCAGAGCGTCGGATTATCCCTTGTCGCCGCGAAGATCGCATCCGTATCGCGGTCGGCATCCATACGTTGAAGCCGGACATAGCGGCCCCGGATATCCGGCGGATCGGGCAGAGCGGGCGGCGTCCAATCGTGCAATTCGGCACCGGGTGAAGAAGGATCATCTGTATCGGTCATGATGACGACAATCCGCACAAACCCGGCATACGCAAGAGCGAATGCGTATCTTGGACAGCACCAGCAGCGCATCTGCCCCAGCAGGTGAGACGGTCGACGCCGCATTTGCCGCCATCAGTGCTGGGCCGGGACTGCCGGACCGCCTCTTAATCCTTGGGGATCACCCGCAGGCGAAGCTCGCGCATCTGCTCATTCGTCGGGTCAGAGGGCGCGTTCATCATCAGATCCTCGGCCCGCTGGTTCATCGGGAACATGATGACCTCACGGATATTCTGCTCATCCGCCAGCAGCATCACGATCCGGTCGATCCCCGCCGCACAACCGCCGTGGGGCGGTGCGCCATAGCGGAACGCCTTGACCATCCCGCCGAACCGCTTTTCGACATCGTCCCTGCCATAACCGGCCAGTTCGAACGCCTTGAACATGATTTCCGGCTTGTGGTTCCGGATCGCGCCGCTGATCAATTCATAGCCGTTACAGGCCAGATCATACTGATAGCCCTTCACCGCCAGAGGATCACCGTTCAGCGCCTCCATCCCGCCCTGCGGCATCGAGAACGGGTTATGGCTGAAATCGATCTTGCCCTCGTCGTCTTTCTCATACATCGGGAAATCAACGATCCAGGCGAATTTGAACTGGTTTTCGTCGGTCAGACCAAGTTCGCGCCCGATCTCATTGCGGGCACGACCGGCAACGGCCTCAAAGGCCTCGGGTTTGCCGCCGAGGAAGAAGGCCGCGTCGCCCTCGCCCAGACCAAGCTGCTGGCGGATGGCCTCGGTGCGTTCGGGGCCGATATTCTTGGCGATGGGGCCGGCGGCTTCCATGCCGTCATCACCCTTGCGCCAGAAGATATACCCCATCCCCGGCAGACCTTCCTTCTGCGCGAACGCATTCATCCGGTCAGCGAATTTACGGCTGCCACCCTTCGGCGCAGGAATGGCGCGAACCTCGGTCCCCTCCTGCTCCAGCAGCTTCGCGAAAACCGCAAAACCCGAGCCGTGGAAATGGTCGCTCACCACCTGCATCTCGATCGGGTTGCGCAGGTCTGGCTTGTCGCTGCCATATTTCAGCATCGCCTCGGCATAGGGGATGCGCGGCCAGTCCGTATCGACGCGACGGCCCTCGCCGAATTCCTCGAACAGGCCCTGAATGACGGGCTGGATGGCGGCGAAAACGTCCTCTTGCTCGACAAAGCTCATCTCGACGTCAAGCTGATAGAAATCGGTCGGTGAGCGATCCGCACGGGGATCTTCGTCGCGGAAACAGGGGGCGATCTGGAAATAGCGGTCGAAACCGGCGACCATGATCAGCTGCTTGAACTGCTGCGGGGCCTGCGGCAGCGCATAGAATTTGCCCGGATGCAGGCGCGAGGGGACCAGAAAATCCCGCGCCCCTTCGGGCGACGATGCGGTGATAATCGGGGTCTGGAATTCGGTGAAGCCGGTATCCCACATGCGGTTGCGCAGGGACCGGATCACCTTGGAACGCAGCATGATATTGTTATGCAGGCTCTCGCGGCGCAGATCGAGGAAGCGATAGGTCAGCCGGGTTTCCTCGGGATAGTCCTGATCGCCGAAAACCGGCAGGGGCAGTTCCTCTGCCGGGCCCAGAACCTCAAGCGCGGTCGCATAGACCTCGATATCGCCGGTGGGCAGTTTGGCATTGCGCAGCGCCTCATCCCGCATCTTCACGCGACCATCGACGCGGATCACGGTTTCCGCCCGCAGCTTTTCCATCGCCGCGAAAGCGGGTGAGTCGCTGTCGGCCAGCACCTGCGTCATGCCGTAATGATCGCGCAGATCGACGAACAGCACGCCCCCGTGGTCGCGGACCCGGTGAACCCAGCCTGACAGGCGGACCTCTTCTCCGGCATTGGCGGCGGTCAGATCGGCGCAGGTGTGGCTGCGATAAGCGTGCATGGCGGACCCCTTTTTGTCAGGCCCGCATCAACCTGTTTGAGAGCGCGAAGTCAAGCCGCACGTCAGAACGGACGCACCGCATTTCCGGAATAAAAATAGACACCCATGCCCACTGCGAACAGGATATTACCCGCAATGGCATGCAGCGACCACGCCCAGAGAAAGCCACGCCGCAGATAGCCCACGGCAAAGGCGACGCCCCCGGCGAAGGTGAAGATGGCGACGATCCAGTTCCAGTACATCAGATGCGCAAGGCTGAAGATCGCGGCATTGGCCAGCACCGCCTGCCCCGGCCCGGTGAACAGCCTTCCATAGCGGTGGAAGAAAAGGACGCGGAAAATCAGCTCCTGCGGAAGGGCCGACAGCAGCGGATACAGCGCCCAGATCACCAGCAGGAAGGCCGGGTTGCGGCGCAGGAATGAGAACATGGCCTCGGGTTGGGTGATATACAGGACCAGAACCGAGGCGGTTAAGGTGACTGCCGAAAATCCCAGAAACAGTTTCCAGTCGAAGCGCCGCCATCCGCGCAGAAAATCGCGCCAGTTGAAGCCTCCGGTCCACCACAGAAGCGCAAGCCCCAGCAATGAAAAGATGAACAGCGCCTCAAACATCTGCCGGGGCGGCAGGAACAGCGCAATCGCCACGGGAATGGCGATGAACAGAAGCGCGAACTCAACCGCAAGACGCGCCCGGCCGGTCTGGCCGGGCTGTCCCCAGTTGAACCGCTTCGTCAGCGTACGAGGCGACGATTCAACCATGCCCGCCATTGTCCCACATTACCTGCAAAGGCGTTCAGATCGACATTGCCGCTGATTCCGGGAACGGTGCCAGTGCCGGTATATTGCCAGAAAGTCCAGTTCTGGCCGGGATAGACATTCCGCGGATGATCCGCGACCGAGCGCAGCCAGAACTCGGCATTCAGACGCCCGATGCCGGTTTCACGGTAAAAATCGACCGTCGTATAGACGATGGGCTGCTGGCCGTAATGGCGTTGCAGGATCGCCAGGAAGATATTCGCCTCGCGCAGGATCTCAGCCGATCCGGGGCGGCGTGGACAGGTGCGCGAATTGGTCCACTCGATATCCAGCACCGGCGGCATCGAGCCGGCCTGACGCGGCACGTTGCGGATGAACCATGCCGCCTGCTCGGCACCCGAGCGGCAGAAATAATAGTAATGATAGGCCCCGCGCGGAATCCCGGCAGCACCCGCCTCGCGCCAGTAGCGCTGGAATTCGGGATCGCTGTGATCCCCGCCCTCGGTTGCCTTCAGAAAGGCGAAGCTGACGCCCGATCTGCGGACCCGGTTCCAGTCGATATTGCCCTGCCAGCGGGAAATATCGATCCCGTGCACGGGCAGCCCATAGGGGTGACCGCCCTGCCATGTATGGGGATTGTTATCGCCAAGCTGAGGCACCGCGCCGCCGACCCAGCCTCCGCCCCCGGACGGAACCGTAACCGTGCGCTGACCGCCACCACATGCTGCCAGAAACAGCACGGCGAAGACCGAAAGAATGGTGAGTACCCGCGACACGCTGCCCCCCGAGGTTGTTTGCGTTCTTATCGCAGTATCACGGGGCCATGTCACGGGTGATCGGTCCTCACGAACGCGTCAGAGCATGGAAGCTTCCCGTAGCTGAGGGCTTCCGGCAACAGATATGCGATCAACGCCACATTCCGGGCTGAAACAGCCGGGAACAGCGCAGGCTTATGTGCCCGGCTTTCCGGGCAGGCTTGCTGCTCGCTGCGGCATCTGTCCGGTCAGGCCAGGCCCGTATCCGATGCCCCGTCCCGATCCGGCACAAGCTTTCCGGGATTGAGGATATTATGCGGATCGAGCGCCGCCTTGATGCTGGCCATCACCGCCCATGCCGCGCCATGCTGTTCCTGCATCAGGCCGCGTTTGCCCACGCCTATTCCATGTTCACCGCTGACCGTTCCCCCGACCTCGATGGCGCGTCGTGCCATCGCGTCTGCGGCTTTCTTAGCCCGGGACAGCTCTTCCTGATTGCCCGGCTCGACCAGCATCAATGTATGGAAATTTCCGTCGCCCACATGTCCGACGATATTCCCCAGTAAACCGGCCTCGGCCATCGCCGCCGCCGCAGCCTCGACCGCACCGGGCAGTTCGGACATCGGCACACAGACATCCGTCACAACGCCGGTCGCCCCCGGCCGCAGTTTCAGCGTCGCCCAATAGGCCGCGTGACGGGCCTCCCATAAACGGTGACGATCTTCGGGTGAGCTTGCCCATTGGAAACCCTGCCCACCACATTCGGCGGCGATCTCGCCGAAGGCCGCCGCATTCGCACGAACCCCGTCAGGAGAGCCGTTGAATTCAACCATCAGATGCGGCTGCTCGGGATAATCCGTGCCGGAATTGCGATTCACGGCCCGCATCGCCACAGCATCCATGAACTCGATCCGGGCCATCGGAATGCCGCTTTGCATGGTCATGGCAACGCAGTCCACCGCATCCCGCATATTGCCGAATGCGCAGACAGCGGCAGCCGAATCCTCTGGCTGGCCGTGCAGACGCAGGGTCAGTTCCGTGATGATCCCTAACGTCCCCTCTGACCCGACCATAAGCGCGGTCAGATCATATCCTGCACTGGATTTCGCGGCTTTCGTGCCGGTGCGGATGACGGTGCCATCCGCCAGAACAACCTCAAGCGCCAGCACCGCATCGCGCATCGTGCCATAGCGCACCGCCATCGTCCCCGAGGCCCGTGTCGCCGCCATCCCCCCAAGACTGGCATTGGCGCCGGGATCGATGGGAAAAAACAGGCCGGTGGCGCGGAGATCGGTGTTCAGCGCCTCACGCGTGACGCCGGGCTGGACAATGGCCAGCATATCTTCGGGCCGCAACTCCAGCACACGGTTCATCCGCATCACATCCAGCACAAGCCCGCCCTGAGTGGCAAGCGCATGCCCCTCCAGCGAGGTCCCCGTCCCCCAGCCGATCACCGGGCAGCGATGACGATTGCAGATCTCAAGGATCCGGCTGACCTCGGCGGTAGTCTCCGGCCATGCAACAGCATCGGGGGGCGGAGCGCGATGCCATGTCTCGGACTGGGCATGCTGATCGCGGTCGGATTGCTTCTGTGACAAACGATCCCCGATCAGCCGGTGAATTTCGTCGAACGCCTTCTGATGGTTGACCATGCCGCTTCCCTTTTGCTTCATGCCAACATGGCCCAAGCAGAACCGCCGCGAAAGCCCCCAAAGGACACACCCTCCGGCCATTGGCTGACCGGAGGTCGTATGCAGATGGGCGCACATTTCTCTCGCGCCATGTATTTCCTGCAAACGCAGGGCCCCAGCAAGATGCAGTTCTGGCTTCTGGCATTGCTGATCGGGATCGCCGCCGGTTTCGCCGCGCTGCTGTTCCGACTGGGGATCGACGGGTTGCAACGCGCCGCCTACGGCATCGACGATCAGGCCCTGAAAAGCGAGGCGCACCGCCTGCCCTGGTGGTGGCTGGTCGCGGTGCCGACCCTTGGCGGGCTGGCGGTCGGGCTGATTCTGGACCGGTTCACAACGGATGCACGCGCCCGGACGGTCAGCGATGTGATCGAGGGGGCCGCGCTTGAAGGCGGTCGGGTCGAGACGAAAGAGGGCCTCGCCTCTGCGGCGGCCTCGCTGATCACACTTGGCACTGGCGGGTCCTCGGGCCGGGAAGGGCCGGTCGTGCATCTGGCAGGGGTGGTCTCGACTTGGTTCGCCATGCGGATCAATGCCAGCCCGATGACCGGGCGCGAATTGCTTGGCTGCGCCGTATCCGGAGCCGTCGCCGCAAGCTTCAACGCCCCCATCGCCGGGGCGCTTTTCGCGCATGAGGTGATCCTGCGGCATTTCTCGGCCCACGCCTTCGCGCCGATCGCGATTTCCGCCGTGGCCGGGACTGTCATCAACCGTCAAGCTTTCGGCGGCGCGACCGAGTTCTCGCTGCCCCGCGAACCGGGGCTGAGCTTCTATGTCGAGCTGCCCGCCTTCATGTTGCTCGGTCTGGTTTCCGCCCTTGTCGCCACCGCCCTGGTCTGGGCCATCATCAAGACCGACAGGGCCGCAACCGCCGCCTTTGCGCAGACCGGCTGGCCCCGCTGGCTGAGACCGGCTCTGGCCGGGATGCTGCTTGGGCTGATCGCCATCCCGTTTCCGCATATTATCGGCGTCGGCTATCAAACCACCTTCGCCGCGCTGAACGGCTCGCTTGAGTTGCGCGAGATCATTATCTTCGCCCTCGCCAAGATCGTTGCCGTGGCGATAACCCTTGGCGGACGCATGGGCGGCGGGGTGTTTTCGCCCGCGCTCGTTCTGGGGGCGTTGATCGGGCTTGCCTATGGGATGATTGCAAGCTCTGCCCTACCCGACCTGTCCAGCGGCACCACGATCTATGCAATGGCCGGCATGGGCGCCGTGGCAGCCGCCATTCTGGGCGCACCGATTTCAACCGCATTGATCATCTTCGAAATGACCGGCGATTTTCAGACCGGGATCGCGGTCATGACGGCGGTTTCGCTGTCCTCGGCGCTTGCGTCACGGCTTTTGCACCGCTCGTTTTTCCTGACCCAGCTTGAGCTGCGCGGCATCCATGTCGCGGAAGGCCCGCAGGTCTGGCTGCCGCAGAAAATGCGGATCAACTCATTGATGCGGGCACCGGATGCCGAGAATGCGCCCGCCCCGGATCTGGTCCGCAATCTAGCGCTTTCAGGCCGCACGCTGGTCGATGGGGCAACGCTCGACCTCGCCCTATCGGAATTCGAACGCATCGGCGGAGCCTTCCTGCCCGTAATCCGCCCGCCAGAGCCCCGCGACCCCGATACCATCGGCCCGCCCGCCCCGCCCGAAATCATCGGAACGCTGTACCATGTCGACGCGCTCAGGGCGCTTAATCACGCTCTGGCCGAAGCGGCGGCAGAGGAGCACGGCTAGATCGCCGCAATCCTTCCCGCCTCCAGCCGGACCACGCGGTCCATCCGCCCTGCGAGGTCGAGGTTATGCGTGGCGATCAGGGCTGAAAGGCCGGTTTCGCGGACCAGCGACATCAGCATGGCAAAGACCCGGTCCGAGGTCTCGGGGTCGAGATTTCCTGTCGGTTCATCTGCCAGCAAGAGCGCCGGTTGATTGGCAAGCGCACGGCAGAACGCGACGCGCTGCTGCTCTCCACCGGATAGTTCTGCCGGGCGGTGATCCGCGCGGTCCTTCAGCCCGACGCGCTCCAGCAATTCGGCCGCGCGGGCTTTTGCGTGCGTGTCCGGCACTGCATTGGCAAGCTGGGGCAGGACGATATTCTCTGCCGCGCTGAATTCGGGCAGCAGATGGTGGAACTGATAGACAAAACCCAGATCGCGGCGGCGGGCCGTGGTGCGGGTGCGATCAGGCTCTCCGGTCAGTTCGGTGCCGTTCAGGATCACGCGCCCCGCATCCGGTGTATCCAGCAGCCCTGCAATATGCAGCAGCGTGGATTTGCCCGCGCCGGAGGGCGCGACGAGGGCCACGACCTCGCCCTTTGCGACCGCAAGATCGAGGCCGCGCAGCACGTCGATCTGGCCCGGCTCGCCCTTGTTATAGGTCTTCCCGATATTTTCGAGACGCAGCACATCATTCATAGCGCAGTGCCTCCACCGGGTTCATGCGTGCCGCGCGGGCAGCCGGGAAAATGGTGACAAGGAAGCTGAGCGTCAGTGACAGCCCCACAGCCTTGCCGATATCCACCGCGCGAAGCTTGGCCGGCAATTCATAAATTCCCCGAACCGAGGCATCCCAGGCCCCGCTGCCAAGAAGCGACATGATGTGATCGACATTCAACGACACGATCACCCCCAACACCACCCCGGCAATCGTCCCGATCACGCCGGTAAACGCGCCGCACAGGAAAAACACCCGCAGCACCGAGCCTTCCGTCAGCCCCATCGTGCGCAGGATCCCGATATCGCGCCCCTTGTTCTTGACCAGCATGATCAGCCCGGACACGATATTCATCGTGGCGATCAGCACCAGAACCGAAAGGATGATGAACATCACATCATCCTCGATATCGAGCGCCCGCAGGAAGCTGCCCGAGCTGTCCTTCCAGGTCCAGACCTGCGCACCCTCGCCTGCAACCCCGATCAGCGGCAGGGTCCAGTCGCTGACTCGTTCGGGGTCCTCGACATATACCTCGATTTCGTCGGCGGCCCCTTCGCGGTTGAAATAGGATTGCGCCTCGGACAGCGGCAGATAGGCGCGGGTCCGGTCGATATCGTAGCGCCCGGCGGTGAAGATATAGACGACCTCATAGGCATTCACCCGCGGCGTCGTGCCGAACGCGGTCTGCGCCCCCTGAGGCGAGATAAGCTGGACGCGATCCCCGACACCGACGCCGAGTTCCCGCGCGATGCCCGAGCCGATGGCCACACCCTCATCAAGGCGGTCTATGTCGCCGTAACCCGTTTCCGGATCGTTGATGCGCGGAATTTTATTCAGGTTTTCCGTCGTTATTCCAAAGACTTCGGCAACATTGTTCCGGTTATTCGCACTGGCCATGACCTGCCCCTTCACCACCGGCGTGGCGCGGATGACGCCGGGCAGTGCGGCCATCCGGGCGGCCATTTCGTCGTAATCAGTGATCCGGCCGGGCTGCGTATAGACCTCTCCGGTCAGCTCATTGGTGAAGCTGGTGGGCAGCATGAACACGGTGGTATGCGCATTTGCCCCGAGGATCGTATCGACGAATTCGTCGCGGAACCCGGTGCGGACCGCCAGTGTCACGATCAGCGCGGCGACGCCGAGCGCGATGCCGATCAGGCTGATCCATGTCATGACAGAGACACCGCCTTCGGCGCGGCGGGCGCGGAGATAGCGCCATGCGATGAGGAACTCGAAGCGGGAGAACGGTCTTGGGCTTGGCATGAAGGGTCCTTGTCGTCCGGCGGGACCCTGCGGCGAAACGGGAAAAAGCGCAACCCGACATTGCCGTGAGCCGCGCCGGTTTCCGAGCCCCACAGCGCGTACACCGGATGTACACAGCGCATACACCGCCCATGCGGCAGCGGTAAGGACCGGAACAAAAGCCAGACATATCGCCCCCGCCCTCAGATGCCGGGCAAAGGGATGCTTGCCGGGGCCGGGCCGCTCTGCCAGAAAGCGGCGCATGACCAAACCAGTCACCTCTTTCACCTGTCAGGAATGCGGCGCGACCCAGCCGAAATGGGCCGGGCGCTGCGATGCCTGCGGGGCGTGGAACAGCATCGTCGAAGAAGCCCCCCTGTCGCAGGGGCCGGGCCGGGGGTTGGGGGTCGCGAAGGGCAGGTCGATTCCGCTCAGCGCCCTGTCCACCGAGGAACCGCCGCCGCCCCGCGCCGAATCCGGGCTGGCCGAGTTCGACCGGGTTCTGGGCGGGGGTCTGGTGCCCGGCTCGGCGCTGCTGGTGGGTGGCGATCCGGGGATCGGGAAATCCACCCTGCTGCTTCAGGCCGCTGCCCAGTTTGCAAAGCGCGGTATAGAGGCAATTTATATCTCGGGCGAAGAAGCCAGTGCGCAGGTCAGAATGCGGGCGCAGCGTCTCAGGCTGGCCGAAGCGCCGGTCCGGCTGGGAGCCGAGACCGCTTTGCGCGATATCCTGACGACCCTTGATGCCGAACGGCCCGATCTGGCGGTGATCGATTCCATCCAGACGCTCTGGTCGGATACGGTCGACTCGGCACCGGGCAGTATCAGCCAGGTCCGCGCCGCCGCGCATGAGCTGGTGACCTTCGCCAAGAAACGGGG
The DNA here is from genome assembly GCF_027913215.1 of Paracoccus aerodenitrificans. Lineage (GTDB taxonomy): Bacteria > Pseudomonadota > Alphaproteobacteria > Rhodobacterales > Rhodobacteraceae > Paracoccus > Paracoccus aerodenitrificans. Next base: position 314,520 of record NZ_CP115784.1, on the reverse strand, counting down.
CGTCGCGGTGATTTTGGTCGGCCATGTCACCAAGGAGGGCCAGATCGCAGGCCCGCGCGTGGTCGAGCATATGGTAGATACGGTGCTCTATTTCGAGGGCGAGCGCGGCCATCAGTTCCGCATTCTTCGGGCGGTGAAGAACCGTTTCGGCCCCGCCGATGAAATCGGGGTGTTCGAAATGACCGGCGGAGGGCTGGCAGAGGTCGCCAACCCCTCGGCGCTGTTTCTGTCCGAACGCGGGCAACCCAGCCCCGGCAGCGCGGTTTTCGCCGGGATCGAGGGAACCCGCCCGGTGCTGACCGAAATTCAGGCTCTGGTCGCGCCATCGACACTGGCAAGCCCGCGCCGCACCGTGGTCGGGCTGGATTCGGGGCGGGTCAGTACGATCCTTGCCGTGCTGGAGGCCCGTTGCGGTATCCCCTTCACCGGGCTGGATGTTTTCCTGAATGTCGCAGGCGGAATGCGGGTCATGGAACCCGCCGCCGATCTGGCCATCGCCGCCGCCCTGCTGAGCGCCAGAGAGGACAGTGCACTTCCCGCGGAATGCGTGACTTTCGGCGAAATCAGCCTCTCCGGCGCATTACGCCCGGTCGCTCAGGCCGAAAACAGGTTGAAAGAGGCGCTGAAACTTGGTTTTTCACAAGCCATCATTCCTGCGTCCCAGAAACTGGACGGCGCGGGCGCAACGCGTCTGGACCGGATCGCAGAGCTGACAGACTTTGTCGGTGAGGTATTCGGAGCAGGCTGAAAACGGGACAAAGCGGCCAAACTGCCGCAAAAAGGTGGTATATGGACGGCTTTACCATAATCGACGGCGTCGTGGCGGCCGTGATCATCCTGTCAGCAATTCTGGCCTATGCGCGTGGCTTCGTGCGCGAATCGCTTGCCATTCTGGGATGGATCGGCGCGGCGGTGCTGGCTTTCCTCTTTGCGGCGACGATGCGCCCGATGATCGCCCAGATCCCGGTGCTGGATCAGTTTTTGGGCGAGAGTTGCGAGTTGGCAACGATTGCCGCCTTCGCGGTGGTGTTCGCCCTCGCGCTTGTCCTGTTCTCGATCATCACGCCGCTGTTTTCCTCGGTCGTGCAGCGCTCGGCGCTTGGCGGTGTGGATCAGGGGATGGGCTTCCTGTTCGGGGTGGCGCGGGGCATTCTTCTGGTTGCGATCGCCTTCATCGTCTATGACCGGGTCATGACCACGACCCCTGTGCCGGTGGTGGATAATTCGCGCTCTGCCAAGGTATTCGAGCGTATGACGGGCCGGCTGGATTCCGAGGTGCCGCAGGATGCGCCGGGTTGGATCATCACCCGCTATAACCAGCTCATGTCCGGATGTATCGGCGACGGAATCACCCCGGATGAGGCCACCGGCCCGGCCACGGAAACCGGCAACGATGCCGGAACCGCCGCCGGAGCCAGCGAAGCGACGATCCCCGAAACCGCCAACTGATCCGGCGGAAAAGGCGGTTTTGCATGGTTGTCATGTAACGTTTTTGCGTCACGCCTCTGGCAGGGGCGTGACTCTTGATCGGTTACACCCTATTTAACCCTTAACTTCCGACAGCCAGGTGTGCGTTTCATGAAACCCTTCCTCGCCCACCCTTTCGATGACGACCGCCTGCACGAGGAATGCGGGGTGTTCGGGGTCATCGGCGTGGCCGAAGCCGCGAATTTCGTGGCGCTTGGCCTGCACGCGCTTCAGCATCGCGGGCAGGAGGCTGGCGGCATTGTCAGCCATGACGGCGAGAGCGGCTTCAACAGTGCGCATCGTTTCGGCTATGTCCGTGACAATTTTACAAAACAGTCGCTGATGGAGACCCTGCCCGGCCCGCTGGCCATCGGACATGTGCGCTATTCCACGGCAGGCGCGAAAGCCGCCCATATCCGCGATGTGCAGCCCTTTTTCGGCGAGTTCAGCATGGGCGGCTGCGCCGTTGCCCATAACGGCAATATCACCAACGCCGCCGCCCTGCGCCGCGAGTTGATCGAGCGCGGCTCGATCTTTCAGTCGGGCAGCGATACGGAGTGCATCATTCACCTGATGGCGCGGTCGATCCAGCGCAATATCCCCGAGCGGATGAAGGATGCGCTGCGCCGGGTCGAGGGTGCGTTCAGCGTCATCGCAATGACCCGCACAAAGCTGATCGGGGTGCGCGATTCGCTTGGTGTGCGCCCGCTGGTTATCGGAAAGCTTGGCGATGATGGCTATGCGCTGTCATCCGAGACATGCGGGCTGGATATTATCGGTGCCGAGTTCGTCCGCGAGGTCGAACCGGGTGAGATGGTGGTGATCTCAAAGGGCAAGATCGAAAGCTCGCGCCCATTCGCGCCGATGAATTCGCGCTTCTGCATTTTCGAGCATGTCTATTTCAGCCGCCCCGATTCGATCATCGGCGGCCGCTCGGTGTACGAAACCCGCCGTCAGATCGGGGTCGAACTGGCCCGCGAAGCGCCGGTCGAGGCCGATCTGGTCTGTCCGGTGCCCGATTCGGGAACGCCTGCCGCCATCGGCTATGCGCAGGAATCGGGGATTCCCTATGGGATGGGGATTATCCGCAATCAGTATATGGGCCGCACCTTCATCGAGCCGACCGACCAGATCCGCAATATGGGCGTGCGGCTGAAGTTGAACGTCAACCGCTCTCTGATCGCGGGGAAGCGGGTGGTTCTGGTGGATGATTCGGTTGTCCGGGGGACGACCAGCCGCAAGATCAAGGACATGATCATCGACGCGGGCGCGCAAGAAGTGCATTTCCGCATTGCGTCTCCGCCGACGGCGTGGCCGTGCTTCTATGGTGTGGACACGCCGGATCGGGAAAAGCTGCTGGCGGCGCAGATGACGCCTGACCAGATGCGGGAATGGATCGGGGTGGACAGCCTGTCCTTTGTCACGCTTGACGGGCTGTATCGCGCCGCGGGCGAGGCAGGCGGGCGCAGCAATAGCTGTCCGCAATATTGCGATGCGTGTTTCTCGGGCGATTATCCGGTGGCGCCGTTCGATCAGCTTGAGCGGGGATTCCAGATGAAGGAAGGCTCGGAAAGCTCGCGCCAGAACCACGCGGCAGAGTAGCAGGGCGGTTTACCTGTACGCCTGCACAGGGTGGTCCGGCGGTGCCGGGTCAGGCTTTCGTGCCGCCTTTGCCTTCTGCCCGCTCGGCCAGCGACTCGGCCCGGGCCACCAGTTCTTCCATCGATCTCTGCACCTCGGAAGTGACTGTGCCGGAGGCCGCAGAGCGGGTGCGGGCCAGTTCACGTTCGGCGGCAAGGGCGCGATCCTCGACCGAACTCATCCTGTCAGCCAGCATCAACCCGGCCAGCAGAAGCAGTCTCGGTTCCGGCATCCGTCCGGCCTGTTCCACGATCTTGCCGGCCTCTTCATCCAGCAAGGCAGCGGCCCGGCGCAGCAGGCGCTCTTCGCCGTCCTGAGCCTGCAACGTGTATTCCTTGTGGCCGATGGTGAAGGTGACATCCATGCCTCAGCCCTCGTTCTGATCGAATGACACGACATCGCCCGATGCGGGCGCGACATTTTCGGCATAGGGCGCATCGGATGCACGCGGGGCGCTTGCGATGAACGCCTCAAGCGTGGCCATGACCTCATCCAGCGCGGCTTCTTCGGCCGCTCTGGCGGCTTTCAGCGCCTCAAGCTCGGCGGTCAGCGCGGCTTCGGCATCGCCCTGCCCGCTGGTCAGTTTCGCATTCTCTGCGGCAAGCACCTCATTGGCCTGAGCCAGCCGGACCGTTTCCGCACCGGCTTCGGCAAGCCGCTGTTTCAAAGCTGCATTCTCACTGATGAGCGCGGCGATTCGTGCGTCGGACCGGGATGAATCATCCGGGGTGGCAGTCTGCGGGGCCGGATCGGCAGCCGCTCTGGCATCCAGAGATTCGAGGGCCTTGTCGATACGGCCAAGTGCGGAGATGAGGCGCTTTTCGCTTTCCGCAAAACTGGTCATGAGGATTCCTGACGGGCAAACATGAGGAATCTTCTTACAGCACTGTGGTTGAAAAACAAGAACGGGCGGGGAAATCCCCGCCCGCCCGGCGCATGTCTACGCAAGGATTTGTCAGTTCATCTCTCGCCGTTCGGCACGGAGGCCCTGCACGATGGCCCAGCAGGCCCCAAGCAGGATAATGGTGAACGGAAAGCCGGTCGAAACCGCCATCGCCTGAAGGGCGCTCAGCCCGCCAGCCAGCAGCAGCGCAATCGCGACCAGACCTTCGATGGTGCACCAGAAGACCCGCTGCGGCGTGGGCGAGTTGACCTTGCCGCCCGCCGCGATCGTGTCGATCACCAGCGAGCCCGAATCGGACGAGGTGATGAAGAACACGATCACCAGCACGATGCCGACGAAGCTGGTGATCCCGGTCATCGGAAGCTGGGACAGCATCTGGAACAGTTTCAGTTCCAGCGCGGCATCCGAAATCCCGGTGAAGCCGCCAAGCGTCATCGAAATCGCGGTCCCCCCGAAGGTGGTCATCCACAGAACCGAAATGATCGCAGGCACCAGAAGAACCGCAATCAGGAACTGACGCACGGTCCGGCCACGCGACACACGCGCGATGAACATGCCGACAAACGGTGACCAGGAAATCCACCACGCCCAGTAGAACGCGGTCCAGCCATGACGGTAATTATCATCGGTCCGTCCGAACGGGTTCGAAAGCGGGATGATCTCTTGCGCATAGGCTTTCAGATTGGCAAAGAAGCCGGTCAGGATCGTCATTGTCGGACCGACGATCAGCACGAACAGCAACAGCAGGAAGGCCAGTCCCATATTGACCTCGGACAGGCGTTTCACGCCCTTGTCCACACCCGCAATGACCGAGAACATCGCAATCGCGGTGATGACGATGATCAGAATGACCATAGACATATTCGTCGCCGGAATGCCGAACAGGAATTCAAGACCTGCGGTCGCCTGCTGCGCTCCGAAACCAAGCGAGGTTGCCAGACCAAAAATGGTCGCGAATACCGCCATGATGTCGATGATATGGCCCGGCCAGCCCCAGATCCGGTCGCCGAGCAGCGGATAGAACACCGAACGCATGGTCAACGGCAGGCCCTTGTTGAAGCTGAACAGCGCCAGCGCCAGTGCCACCACCGCATAGATCGCCCAGGGGTGCAGGCCCCAGTGATAGATCGTCGCGGCCATGCCCAGACGGCGTGCACCCAGCTCATCCCCCTCGGCTCCGCCAAGCGGTGCCCAGTCGGTGCGCAGGCCGTCCTCTCCGATAGTCACCCCGGCGAATGAGCTGTCGAAATGGCTCATCGGTTCGGAAACGCCATAGAACATAAGCCCGATGCCCATACCGGCAGCGAACAGCATCGCGAACCAGCCGGTCAGGGTAAAGTCCGGGGTCGCTTCTGGCCCACCAAGACGGACGCTGCCAAGCGGCGAGAGGATAAGCCCGAGGCAGAGCAGCACGAAAATATTGCCCGAAATTATGAAGAACCAGGCAAGGTTGCCGGTCAGCCAGCCCTGCATGGCCGAGAAGAACGGATCAAGCTGCGCCTGAAAGATCAGCGCCGCCAGCGTGACCCCGATAACGGCAAGCGCCGAGATCGTGAAAACCGGCTTGTGGACATCGAATTCCAGCGTCAGCGTGTGGCTGAGATTGTCCTGGCCAATCTCATAATCTGTTTCAATGACTTCGGTCGGACCTTCCGGTTCCGGAACCGGCGCTTCCTCTTCCGGTTCGCGACCGTCGAGAATGGCATTTTCATAAGCGGGATCTCCGGGATGGCCCGGTTGATTGCGATGCGGATCCCCCTGCTCCCCCCCGTGCGGATCATTCGGATCGGACATGAAATTCCTTTCAGTGTTATTGCATGTTATGTCGGTGTCTCATGAGGGTGGCGCTTATGTCACATTTGCGCGAGATTGGCCACCCATGCAGCATTGCAACGTATTTGCAGGGGATTGGGGTTCCCTTTGACACGACATATAAGACATTAAATTTCCTCAAGAGGTCAGCCCATGAGAGAGGCATCCGTCACCCGCAACACCGCGGAAACCCAGATCGAGGTCAGGATCGCCCTTGATGGAACCGGGTCCTATGACAACCAGACCGGGGTCGGGTTTTTCGACCACATGCTGGACCAGCTTTCCCGCCACTCGCTGATCGATCTGACGCTGCGTGCGCAGGGTGATACGCATATCGACGATCACCACACCGTAGAGGATTGCGGCATCGCCATCGGTCAGGCGCTTGCGAAGGCGCTTGGCGACAAGCGCGGTATCAGGCGTTACGGCGCGTTCCATCTGGCGATGGACGATGCGCTGATACGCGCGGCTCTGGATCTGTCGGGGCGGCCTTATCTGGTGTGGAATGTGGATTTCCCGACCGCGAAAATCGGGACATTCGATACCGAGCTAGTGCGGGAATTCTTTCAGGCCCTGTCGACTCATGGCGGGATCACGCTGCATGTCGATTGCCTGCACGGACTCAACAGCCATCACATCGCCGAGGCCGCTTTCAAGGCCGTTGCCCGTGCGCTCCGCGAGGCGGTCGAGCCGGATCCGCGCATGTCGGGCGTACTGCCTTCGACGAAAGGGGCGCTTTGATGCTTGTCGCTCTGGTCGATTACGACAGCGGCAATCTGCATTCGGCGGAAAAGGCTTTTGCGCTGATGGGGCGGAAATCAGGGGCCGGGATCACGGTGACCTCTGACCCCGATGTCGTGAGCCGTGCCGACCGGATCGTGCTGCCCGGCGACGGGGCGTTTCCGGCCTGCAAGGCCGCTCTGGACGCGGTGCCGGGCATGGTCGAGGCGTTGCGCGAGGCGGTGGAAAACCGTGCCGTGCCCTTCATGGGTATCTGCGTCGGCATGCAGATGCTGGCCGATACCGGCCATGAATATCGCGATACGGCGGGCCTTGGCTGGATCGGCGGGGAAATCGACGCGATCCGCCCTGACGACCTGGCGCTGAAAGTGCCTCATATGGGCTGGAATGAGCTGCGCCTGCACCGCGATCATCCGGTGCTGGAGGGGATCAGCACGGGCGATCACGCCTATTTCGTCCATAGCTGGCAGTTCCATCCCGCCGATCCGGCTCATCTGCTGGCCGATGCCGAATATGGCGGGGAGGTCACGGCCATTGTCGGGCGTGACAATATCATCGGCACGCAGTTCCATCCCGAGAAATCGCAGACCGTGGGGCTGCGCATCATCGAAAATTTCCTGAGCTGGAACCCGTAAGCCGACGCCGGGGCTGCGCGAATGAAAACGGGCGGCCCCACCGGACCGCCCGTCTCTTCCCTGTGGACCGTGTTTTTCTGATTATTGCAGCTTTGCCCAGGCCTGGCTTTTGCAGATCAGCCCGCCCGCGACACAGCCCGACAGGCTCATCCGGTTGCCGTTGACCGAAGCCTTGCCGCTGTAGATCTTGTCATCGGCCGGTCTCAGCACCCGGCCTCTATATTCGCCGCCGCCCTGAGGGGCCATGTCGATCACGATCTGCTTGCCGATATTCGGGGACTGGAATTCTTGCCCGCCATCCCGGAAAGTGCGGGTGATCGTGCCGCAGAACGCGCCGCCGCACGGGCCGATCTGGACATAAGCGAAAGCGCCCTCATCCGGCTGGGTCTGCCACAGACCTTCAATCGGATCTGCGGATGCGGCACCGGCGGCAAGGCCGAATACAGCGGCGAGAATGAATTTCCTCATGGTCTCCTCCCTGAAAACCTCATGCCGGGGCATCTTCTGGCAGCATCGCCGTTTCATGCAAGCATGACGTGAGGTCGCCCTGCACTGCCCGCACGGACCGCCGCGCTTGTGCCTGACTTTCCCCTGTGGCAAAGCCCGCCCGTCAGAGACCGGAGCCCGACATGATCCTTTACCCCGCCATCGACCTGAAGGACGGCAATTGCGTACGCCTGCTGCGCGGCGACATGGAGGCGGCGACAGTCTTCGGCACCGATCCGGCGGCGCAGGCGCGGGCCTTTCAGGATGCGGGCGCGGAATGGCTGCATCTGGTGGATCTGAACGGCGCTTTCGCGGGTCAGCCGGTCAATGCGGCAGCGGTCGAGGCGATCCTTGCTGCGACCAGCATTCCCGCTCAGCTTGGCGGAGGGATCCGCGATATGGCGACAATCTCGATGTGGCTTGAGAAGGGCCTGAAACGTGTGATTCTCGGGACGGTCGCCGTCGAAAACCCCGATCTGGTCCGCGAGGCCGCCGCCGCCTTTCCCGGCCAGGTCGCTGTCGGCATCGATGCGCGGGAGGGCTTAGTTGCCACCAAGGGATGGGCGGAGGAAACACAGATCAACGCCACCGATCTTGCGCGAAGCTTCGAGGATGCCGGGGTCACGGCCATCATCTATACCGATATCGACCGCGACGGTGCGATGGGCGGCCCGAATATTCCCGCAACCGAAGCGCTTGCCCGTGCGGTTTCCATTCCGGTCATCGCCTCGGGCGGAGTCTCGTCGATGCAGGACCTGACCGCGCTGCGCGACACCGGGATCATTGCCGGAGCGATATCAGGCCGTGCACTCTATGACGGCGCGATTGATCTGAATGAGGCGCTGAGGGCGCTTGCCTGAGAGCGGTTGCATTCGATTCACACTCGCCATGCCCGCCGAGACGAATATGCAGGCGAGATATCGGACAGATCCCACACACGCAAAAGAAAACACCCGCAGCGTGAACTGCGGGCGTTGGCTCTGTGAGTGACAGCGTCGCTTAGCGGCGGATGCCAAGGCGCTTGATCAGGTCCTGATACCGGCCCTCATCCTTGCCGCGCAGATAGTCCAGCAGCTTGCGGCGCTGTGCGACCAGCTTCAGAAGGCCACGACGGCTGTGGTTGTCCTTCTTGTGGGTCTTGAAATGCTCGGTCAGGGTGGAAATGCGCGAGCTCAGAAGTGCAACCTGAACTTCGGGCGAGCCGGTGTCGCCTTCCTTCGTCGCAAATTCCTTCAGCAGGCGATTCTTTTCTTCGACAGTAATCGACATCGGGGGCTCCTTTCGAAAACAAAGGGTTATGGCGCAGGCCGGGATGTCGTCCAGCTCAGGCCCGTGGAGGGTTTCCGCCGGGTTTCACCAGCGGACGCGCGGCTATACGCGATTTTCCCGTGAAAGGAAAGGGTTGCGCTGACGGCCCTCAGCGGTATGCGTCATAATGGCCTTAACACGATATCATCGTCTTCCAGCGCCGAGGCATCCAAGATCTTCGCGACAGGCTGACCGTCAAGCAGCACTGTCGCACTGCCATCCGGGGAATGGGACAGCACCAGTTCCGCATCCGGGTTTTCCGAGGTGATCCGGATAATGTCACCGGGCTGATGATCGGTGATATGCGCCACGCCGCTGGCATCGGCCTCATGCGTGATGATGAACACGTCATCGCCGTCATTACCGTCGAGCCAGTCACTGGCCCCGCCGGTCAGAATGTCGTCCCCTGCGCCGCCATGCAGAGAGTCGCTTCCTTTACCACCAAGAAGCGAATCGTCGCCCGTGCCACCCGACAGATCGTCATTCCCTTTCCCGCCCATCAGAAGATCGTCGCCCGCACCGCCATCCAGCCAGTCCAGACCCCGACCGCCATTCAACGTGTCATCGCCCGTCCCGCCGAACAGGCGGTCATATCCTTTCCCGCCCGAAAGATGATCGGCCCCGCCATTGCCCGCCAGCGTATCGTTGCCCGCATCGCCGGAAAGCCGGTCACGTCCGGCAGCGTCTTCCGCATCGTCGCCATAGAGCCAGTCATTTCCGCCATAGCCGGAAAGCGTGTCGTCGCCGTCGTCCCCGGCCATGTCGTCGGTTCTGGCGCTGCCATGCAGGATATCGCTGCCTGGGCCTCCGACCATGACGCCGCCGCCGCGCAGGATATCGCCGACCGTCCCGAGCGTCTCTTCAGGCTCCGGTTCGGGTTCGTCTTCATCTTTTTCCGGGATTGTTTCTTCGTCGTCGCTTTTCAGCAATTCGGCAGCAGCACCCGCCGCCAGAGCACCCAGTACACCCGCAATCACAAACATATCACACCTCAACTACTGCGGTGCAGAATACCGCTCCGTCAGCACGGCGTTAATTCATTTCCTGACAAAGGGTTAATCCGGCAGTCAGCGCGGTTGCGGATCCACCTTGCGCCATTCGCCGGGGGCAAGCCCGTCAACCGTCCAGCCTCCGACCTGCCAGCGGACCAGCCGCAGCGTCGGTAGCCCCACCGCCGCCGTCATGCGCCGCACCTGCCGGTTGCGGCCCTCTCGGATGGTCAGGCGCAACCAGTGATCCGGCACGGATTTGCGGACCCGGATCGGCGGATCGCGCTGCCACAATCTTGGCGGATCGATCCTGTCTGCCCGAGCGGGCAGAGTGGGTCCATCCTTCAGGGCGACACCGTTGCGGAGCGCGTCCAGCGCAGCTTCGTCCGGGTCGCCCTCGACCTGCACCAGATAGGTCTTTTCCATCTTGTGCTTCGGATCGGCGATCCGCGCCTGAAGCCTGCCGTCATCGGTCAGCAGCATCAGGCCCTCACTGTCCATATCCAGCCTGCCAGCGGGATAGACTCCTTTCACACTGACGTAATCCGCCAGTGTGGGGCGCGGTTTGGCCGAATTATCGGTGAATTGCGGCAGCACACCGAAGGGCTTGTTCAGAAGGATCAGCATAGTGCTTTCTTGCAAGCGGGATGGGGCGAGGCAAGGGGCGGGTCGGCATTCTTCGTTGACAAGCCGGAAGCGGGTTGAGAAGCATCTTCATGGTCTTGCAAAAGATTGCGGGGAGCTCGGGGGCGCAGCAAGATGGAAGCGGAAGGGATGAAAACCATGTCGGAAGCGATGCAGCAATGCCGTGCTGAAGCCGATATTGCGGCGATGGCCGGATGATAGTTCGCCTTACCTTCAGCAGGTTTGCGGGGCCTTGCTGCATGTCCTTGATCGTCAGTCCGGACGCGCAGGATCGGGCCGCCCGAAAGGAAAAATACCGTGTCAGATGAAGACGGCAGCGCCTCGGCGCTCAAAACAGCAACCGAGCGGCTGATTGCGGTTACGCATAATATCGCCGCCTTGCTGCTGGCGGTCGCATCGGTTCTGGTCGTCTATCAGGTCTTCACCCGCTTCGTGCTTGGGGACGCTTCCGGCTGGTCAGAGGTCGCCGCGCGGGGCACGGTGATCTGGATGGTGTTCATGGCGCTTGCAGTCGGATTCCGAAGCGGGGCGATGATCACGCTGGAATTCATCCGCAATATCCTGCCGCCCGGACCGCAGCGTCTTCTGTTGCGGGTTGTCACCGCGCTGTCGCTGCTTTTTCTGGTGCTGCTGGCCTGGTACGGGTTCCAGATGACGCTGCGTGTGCAGAACCAGCGGATCGCCATGATGGGCATCTCGATGAGCTGGTTTTACGCAGCCATCCCTGTTGGCTGCGTTCTGGCGATTCCGGGGGTGATCCTCGGGCATCTCGATCCGGTCAGGCGCAAGGAAGAGGACGCGCCGGAATGAATGCCGCCCTCGCCCTGTCGCTGATCGTGCTGTTCATCCTGTCGGTCCCGGTCGCAGTCGCCATCGGTCTGGCCTCGGTGTTCGGGATCACCTTCTTTTCCAACCTTCCGCTTCTGGTGGTGCCGCAGAAGATCTTTACCAGCCTCGACAGTTTTCCGCTGCTGGCGGTGCCGTTCTTCATACTGGCAGGCAACCTGATGAGCCACGGAGGCGTGTCCCGCCGACTGGTCGATTTCGCCAAATCTCTGGTGGGCGGCATGCAGGGCGGTCTGGCCAGTACCTGCGTGGTGACCTGCATGATCTTCGCGGCGATCTCGGGATCGTCCGTTGCCACCACATTTGCGATCGGCGCGATCCTCATCCCGGCAATGGTCGCGCATGGCTATCCCACACCGATGGCTGCGACGATTCAGGCCTCCTCGGCCGAACTTGGAGTGATTATCCCGCCCTCGGTGCCGATGATCATCTATGCCGTTTCGACGGAAACCTCGGTATCGCGGCTATTCATCGCCGGGATCGGGCCGGGTATCCTCATCGCCGTGATGCTGGTGGTGATGGTCCAGATCTGGTGCCGGGTGAAGGGCTATGGCACGCGGGACGGAGATGAGAGCATGTCGGTTCCGAAAAGCGCCGTCAAAGCCTTCTGGGCGCTGATGCTGCCGGTGATCATTCTCGGCGGCATCTATGGCGGCGTTTTCACCCCGACCGAGGCTGCCGCGGTCGCAGTCGCCTATGCGCTGTTCGTCGGGCTGGTGATCTATCGCGAGATCCGTATCTCGGACCTGCCGGAAATCTTTCGCAGCGCCGTGGTCAGCACGGGTGCGATCATGCTGATCATCGCCACGGCGGGGCTGCTGTCCTTTCTGGTCAATCTGTCGGGATTGCCAACAGTGATCGGCGGTTGGGCCGAAGGCAATTTCTCCAGCCAGTGGAGCTTTCTGCTGTTCATCAACCTGCTGCTTTTCCTTGTCGGCATGTTCGTCGAGACCTCCGCCGCGATCCTTGTTCTGGGTCCGATCCTTGCCCCGGTTGCGGTAAGCTATGGAATCGATCCGGTGCATTTCGGTATCGTGATGATCGTGAATCTGGCGATGGGGATGATTACGCCGCCGCTCGGGGTGAATCTGTTCGCCGCCTCATCGGTGGCGGGAATTCCGGTGCAGCGTATGTTCAAGTCACTGCTGATCCCGCTTGGCACGGTGATCGCGGCGCTTTTTCTGATCACCTATCTGCCCGGAATAAGCCTTTATCTCACACGCTGGATGTAGGCCGCTGCCTCTTGCGCCGACAACCCGGACCGCCGCGCGGCATCAGCCGACGCAGCGCCCCCGGCACCAGACCCCGCGCACCCGTGGCGTCTGCCGCGCATCGGCGACACGCACCAGATCCGCCCGCAGCCCCTCGGCGATCCTGCCCCTGTCGGTCAGGCCGGTTGCCTCTGCCGGTGTCGAGGTCACCGTCGCAATGGCGCGGGGCAGATCGTCCCACATTACCGCAAGACGGCAGGACGCCATCAGCAGGCTGGAGGGGACATAATCCGATGAAAGAATATCCAGCAGCCCCTTTTGCGCCAGATCCTTGGCCGCGACATTGCCCGAATGGCTGCCGCCCCGGATCAGGTTCGGCGCCCCCATGATGATCTTGATGCCTGCATCCCGGCTGGCCTGAGCCGCCTCGACCGTGGTCGGAAACTCGGCCAGCTTCACACCATGTCCGGCACTGGTCTGCACCTGAGCGGCAGTCGTATCGTCATGGCTGGCCAGTGTCGCGCCGAATTCCCCGGCAAGCCGCACCGCCTCGGTTTCATGCCGGTCTCCGATCCGGTTGCGCAGAGAGGTCAGCATCTCGACATGGGCCGTGAACTGGGCATCGCTCATGCCGTGCTTACCCTTTTCGTATTCCTCAAGCTTCTTCAGATCCCGGAACTGCCGCTGACCCGGGGTGTGGTCCATCAGGCTGACCAGCCGGACCCGGTGGCCATCGCCGAAAGCCTCCATCTCCTCGACCAGGGTTTCGGAACAGATCTCGGCCCGCAGATGGATGAAATGGCTGATCCGGGTCGCCTGACGGGCATTCAGCGCGTTGATTTCCTCGGCAAGGGCAAGCGCATAGGGCGCATAACCCTTCGCCGTGCCATAGATGGACCCGACGCGCAGCGCATCGAACACGGTCGTGATCCCGACCGAGGCAAGCTCACCGTCATGCGCCAGAATCGCGGTGTCATGCGGCCAGTCCACGCCGGGACGGGGCTGCATGTGACGTTCCAGATTATCCGTATGCAGCTCGATCAGGCCGGGGATCAGCAGATCGCCTTCGCAATCGACCGCGCCGACCGGAACGGCAGGACCTTCGGTGATCGCGGTAATGGTCTCGCCCTCGATATGCAGAGCGCCGCGCATCACGCGGTCGGACAGAACCAGATCGGCATTGGCGAGGATCACGATATCAGCTCCTTTACAGCGGCAATGAAGGCCGAGGCCGCATCGTCCAGTTCGCCAGAATTATCGACGGTCACGACCTGCAGCCCGGCAGGATCGAACTCTGCCTCTCGCGCGATGCGGGCGGCGATTTCTTTCGCGGTTTCGCGACCCCGCTCGGCAAGCCGCGTCGCAAGCACATCGGCTGTCGCGGTGACATGAATAACCGACAGGCCGGGCAGCGCCATCGCCGCCTGACGCAGAATGCGGCGGGAGAGATTGACCAGATGGGTCCCCTGCCGCGCGGGTCTGGGAATCCCATATCGCAAACCATGAGCCTGCCAGTCCAGAATGAAGGCCTCCTGCTCTTGCCGGGCAGCGAATTCCGTCTCGGCGACGGCTTCGAAATCCTCGCTGCCATCCCCGGCGGGCCGCGTGATCACGCGGCGGACCAGTTCGATATCGGGAAGCGCCTCTGCGGCCTTGCGCATCAGCGTATCCTTGCCCGCACCAGACGGGCCGACGACGGCAATATAATTCGCGCTCATGGCGAGGCCTCCGCTGTGAATCCCGTGACATCTACCACGCGGTCGCAAACCCTGTCGCGTGCATCGTGATCGTGGAATATCCCCAATATCGCCGCACCACGCGCCTTGGCCTCGGAGATCAGGGACAATACCGTCTCGCGGTTCCCGGCATCAAGGCTGGCTGTCGGTTCGTCCAGCAGCAGCGCCGGATAGGGATGCACGAAGCCCCGCGCGATATTCACCCGTTGCTGCTCTCCGCCTGAAAACGTGGTGGGCGACAGACCCCATAGCCGCACGCCGATATTCAACCGTGTCAGCAACTCACGGGCCCGCTCTTCCGCCCGATCGACCGGCATGCCAAGCGCCAGCAAAGGTTCGGCCACAACCGTCAGCGTCGGCACCCGCGGCACCACGCGCAGGAACTGGCTGACATAGCCAAGCGTCGCCCGGCGCAGCCCAATGACGGTGCGCGGCTCTGCCCCCGAGACCACCGTGCCGCCCACCCGGATCGTGCCGTGATCGGTGCGGTAATTGCCCCAGATCATCCGCATGAGCGTCGATTTCCCCGACCCCGACGCGCCGGTCAGCGCGACACATTCACCGGGAGCAACGGAAAGGGACGCCCCCTCCATCACCCGCAAAACCGTGCCACCCTGATTATGCAGGGTGAATTCCTTCGCCACGTTTTCCGCTTCGATCATTCTCACACCTGCAAAACCGAGGAGACCAGCAACTGCGTATAGCCATGCTGCGGATCGTCCAGAACCTGATCGGTCAGCCCGGTTTCCACCACCCGGCCATCCTTCATCACCATAAGCCGGTCGGCGAGCAGACGCACCACCGCCAGATCATGCGTGACCAGCACTGCCGACAGCCCCATATCGCGGACCAGCCCGCGCAGCAGATCCAGCAGCCGGGCCTGAACACTGACATCCAGCCCACCCGTGGGTTCGTCCATGAAGGCCAGCTTCGGCCCCGAGACCAGATTCCGCGCGATCTGCAAACGCTGCTGCATCCCGCCGGAAAATTGCGAGGGGCGGTCGTCGATCCGGTGGCGGTCGATCTCAACCCGCTCCAGCCAGTCCTCGGCGGTCGAGCGAATGCGCCCGTAATGCCGCGCACCCGTGGCCATCAGCCGCTCACCGACATTGCCGCCCGCGCTGACCCCCATACGCAGCCCGTCACGGGCATGCTGGTGAACGAAGGCCCATTCGGTCCGCCCCAGAAGGCGGCGCTCGGGCTCGGACATGGTGACCGTATCGACCGGGCCGCGCTCGGTGCGGAACACCACCTCTCCGGCATTGGGACGCAGCTGGCCCGAGAGACATCCCAGCAAAGTGGATTTGCCCGATCCGCTTTCGCCCACGATCCCCATCACCTCACCAGGCCAGAGATCGAACCCGACATCCGCACAACCGATCCGCGCACCGTAGCGCTTCGTCACATTGCGCACACGCAGCAAGGGACCGTCGGAATCCGGGTATTTGGATGAAGAAGAAATGCGGCGTTCTTCTTCACCTGCAATACCCCCGCCGGAGGCATCCAGCAGCACCATCACGCAGCTCCTTTCGCATTTTCAGCGCAGAAATCGGTATCCGAGCAGACAAACATCCGCCCCCCCGCATCGTCGGTGATCACCTCGTCCAGATAGCTGTCAGAGGCGCCGCAGATCGCGCAGTCATGATCGGCCTTGCTGGCGCTGAACGGGTGATCCTCAAAATCGAGGCTGACCACCTGCGTATAGGGCGGCACGGCATAGATGCGTTGTTCACGGCCCGCACCGAAAAGCTGGATAGCGGGGCAGTCATTCATCTTCGGATTGTCGAATTTCGGGATCGGCGAGGGGTCCATGACATAGCGTCCCGCCACCTCGACCGGATAGGCATAGGACGTCGCGATTTCGCCGTGACGCGCGATGTCTTCGTAAAGCCGCACCTGCATCAGCCCGTAATCGGCAAGGGCGTGGATGCGACGGGTCTCGGTTTCGCGCGGTTCCAGAAAGCGCATCGGCTCCGGGATCGGCACCTGATAGACGAGGATCTGTCCCTCGGTCAGGGGCGTTTCGGGGATGCGGTGGCGGGTCTGGATGACGGTTGCCTCGGTGGTGCGTTCGGTGGTGGCGACGCCTGCGGTGCGCTGAAAGAATTTGCGGATGCTGACCGCGTTGGTCGTGTCGTCAGCGCCCTGGTCGATCACTTTAAGCGTATCCTCGGGCAGCAGCGTCGCGGCTGTCACCTGTACACCGCCCGTACCCCAACCGTAGGGCATCGGCATCTCGCGGCTGGCGAATGGCACCTGATAGCCCGGCACCGCCAGCCCCTTGAGGATCGCGCGACGGATCATCCGCTTGGTGTCCTCATCGAGATAGGCAAAATTATAGGCCTGATCGGTCATAGCAGCCCCCTTGCGGTCAGTGCCGCTTCCAGTTTTTCGGGCGAGGTGAAGATTTCCGCCTGCATGCCAACCGCTTCGGCAGCAGCGCAGTTTTCGGGCTTGTCGTCGATGAACAGGCAGTCGGCGGCAGCGAGACCGGCCTGTTTGCAGAAATATTCATAGATCGCCGGGTCGGGCTTCACCATGCCCACCATCCCCGAGACGACAATGGTCTGGAAGGCTTCGGCCAGGCGGGGATGGGCCTTCACGCCTTCGGGCCATGTCTCGGCGGACCAGTTGGTGATGGCGTGGATCTCCAGCCCCTTCCCGCGCAGCCGCTCCATCAGATCCCATGTCCCTTCGATCGCCTGCGTGATCGTCGTCGCAAAGCGCGACGGATAGGCGGCAAGCAGGGCGGCATCTTGCGGGTCGCTCAGTTCCGCCGCGAGTTCCGCGAAGGGCACCCCGGCATCTGCACGCAGGTTGCGTCCGCTGAAATCGACCCGCGCCATGAAATCGTGCACCGCATCTTCGCTGCCCAGATCTGGCAGGAAGGCGGGGATCGGGTCCCAGTCGACCAGCACATTGCCGATATCGAACACGATGGCCTTCATTCCGCTGCCTCCTGTGCCGCACCGGCAGCCCCGGCACGCAGACGGCGCACCAGTTCCAGCTCGGCCTGAAAATCGACGTAATGCGGCAGTTTGATATGTTCGAGGAAACCTGTCGCCTGAATATTATCGCAATGGGACAGGACGAATTCCTGATCCTGCGCGGGGGCTCCCTGATCGTCCTCGCCCAATTCCTGCCACCGCATCGCCCGGTCAACCAGAGCCATCGAGATCGCCTTGCGCTCGGTCTGCCCGAAGCTGAGCCCGTAGCCGCGCGTAAACTGCGCCGGTTCGGTTTTCGAGCCCTTGAACTGGTTCACCGTCTCACATTCAGTCAGTTCGACCTCACCGATATTGACTGAGAAACCCAGCTCGGGAATCTCCATCTCGACAGCCACCGTGCCGATGCGCAGCTCACCCACAAAGGCATGGTTGCGGGCATAGCCGCGCTGTGTGGAATAGGCGAGGCCAAGCAGAAAGCCCTCATCCCCTCGCGCCAGAGCCTGAAGCCGCAAGGGCCGGTCGGCGGGCAGTTCCATCGGTTCGCGGGTCAGATCGGGAGGGGTGGTGTCGTCCTGCGGAGCGTCCTCGATTATGCCGTCGCGGTTGAGGAAGGACAGGATATGGGGGATTTCGGGCTGATCGGCGCTGTCCGGCGCAGTGTCATCAGCGGGCAGTTCGCCATCCGCCATCAGCCGGAAATCCAGCAGCCGGTGCGTATAATCGAAGGTCGGGCCGAGGATCTGGCCACCGGGCGCGTCCTTGAACGTCGCGCTGACCCGGCGTTTCACCAGCATATCGGCGGTATCGACGGGTTTCGAGGCCCCGAAACGCGGCAGGGTCGTGCGATAGGCGCGGATCAGGAAGATCGCCTCGATCATGTCGCCCCGCGCCTGTTTCATCGCAAGCGCGGCAAGGTCGGGATCGTAAAGCGAGCCCTCTGCCATTACCCGCGCGACGCCGACCGCAAGCTGATCGCGGATCTGGGCGGTATCCAGCACCTGCTGATCGGCAGGCCCGCGGCGGCTGCGATCCAGCCAGTCATGCGCGGCATCAATCGCCCGCTCTCCTCCTTTGACGGCGACATACATCAGGAAACCTCCGTCGAGCGTGGCAGGGCGGCAAGCCTGTCTTTGCCGCAGAAAAGCACATCCCAGCCAAGCGGGAAGCGGGCGTGATTGGACATGAATGCTTCTCGTTCAGGCAGGGCTAGTGTCGCGCTGTTGCGGATGCCGGGACCGCGCAGCGTGGCGGGGGCGGCATCGAAATCGTGGTTATCCACGATCAGCGTCGCCGCCCGGTCGGGATATTCCGGCGTTCCGATGGCGAAGCGCTCCAGAGGGGCAAGCGCAGACCAGTTCCCAAGCGCGAAGCCCGCATCCTCTGCCGCGACCAGAGGCGCACCGCAATGGAAGGCGATCCATTGCCGGACTGCCTCGGTGTTGTGGCTTTCTGCCAGATGCAGGGGCGTGGTCCGGTCCACCAATGTCAGCAAAACGGCGGATGCCGCGTCAGAAAGCGGGGCCGGGCCGTGGCAGCCGCGCAGGGTCTCGACGCGGCCCGGTCGGGCGGTCGCCTGCAGGATGGCGCGGAACGCGATGGCTGCATCGGGTGCGGGGTCGGAGAAACCTCCGGACAGATCGTTCATTCATCCTCTCCGCGAACCAGTGTGAAGAATTCGACGCGGGTTTTAGCTGCCTCGGCGGCGATGGCGGCGCGGCGGGCGGTTTCGTCTTTCCGCAGGGGGTCAAGCACCTTCGTTTCCAGCAGGGACGCATCGTCCTGCCCCATCGCATCCGCCACGGCAGCCCGCAGCGCATGAGCCTTGTCGCGGCCCTGCACATAACCATGCCCCACAGTGCCGCTTTCCGTCAGCCGGACCGAGGCGCGTGTCACCGTCATCTCGCCCAGATTGAACGCGGCCCCGGTTCCCCCGGCGCGGCCCCGCACCATCACCGTGCCGGTCTCTGCCGCGCGAAGCGGCTGGTGGTCGGGCAGGTCCGGCAGCAATTCGGCCAGACGCGCGACGGGTGCGCGGGCCAGAAGGCCCAACGCCTCACGGCGAAATTCAGGTGGATTATCAGGTGACATTCTCTTCGTCCTCACCTATACAACTAGACATCTAATAGCGTGACACGGCCCGGCGGGCAACGCTTCAACCATGAATATTCGGTGACAAATGAGTCTATGGCAGAGCATCGCAGATACGCTTCGCGCAGAGATCTCTCGCGGGGTCTGGCGACCCGGCACAAGGTTGCCGCCGGAAGCCGAGCTGGCGGCGCGTTTTGGCGTCAACAGGCACACGCTGCGCAACGCCACCCGCTCGCTGGCCGAGCAGGGTCTGCTGTATTCGCGGCGCGGTGCAGGTGTCTATGTCGCGGCGGCTCCGGTCGAGTACCGGCTGGGTGAGCGGGTGCGTTTTCACCACAATATCGAGCTTGCCGGACGCGTCCCCGGACGCCGGATCGATTCGGTCGTCACCCGCGCCTGCGACGCCGCCGAAGCCGAGGCGCTTGCGCTGTCCCCCGGCGACCCGGTTCATGCTGTTGAAGGGATTGCCACGGTCGATCACCGTCCCGTCGCCCTGTTCCGCTCGGTCTTTCCCGCCCGCCTTCTGCCCGGCCTGCCCGAGGCGCTGTCGCAGGGCGGATCGCTGACCCGCGCCCTTGCTGCATGCGGCATCGCCGATTACACGCGCAGCGGGACCCGCATCAAGGCCGCCATCGCCGATGAGATGCAGGCCGCGAAGCTTCAGATCGACCCGGGCGAGCCCTTGCTGCGCACAGATTCCACCGATATCAGCGACGGTCGGCCAATCGAGCGCGGCGTGGTCTGGTGGGCAAGTGAGCGTATCACCCTGACCCATCACCCGGATCAGGGCTGAGCGGATCATGCGTCCGACCCGCCCTCGCCCTTGATCAGGCGCGACCGGATGCGGCCGGAGATCCAGTCCATCAGGATAATCAGCAGAACGATCAGCACGATGTAATAGGTCACATGCTCCCAGTCTTTCTGGGTCTGGATCGCCTGCACCAGAAGCAGCCCGATCCCGCCGCCGGTAATCGCTCCGATAATCGTCGCGCTACGGGTATTGGATTCGAAGTAATAGAGAAGCTGCGACAGGATCACCGGCGCGATCTGCGGAATAACGCCCCAG
This sequence comes from Paracoccus aerodenitrificans, assembly GCF_027913215.1. Lineage (GTDB taxonomy): Bacteria > Pseudomonadota > Alphaproteobacteria > Rhodobacterales > Rhodobacteraceae > Paracoccus > Paracoccus aerodenitrificans. The sequence goes on along the minus strand of NZ_CP115784.1, from coordinate 293,997 downwards.
CGGATCCTCGGCACCGCCGCCGCCCCGGTCGAACGCAGCCCCTCGACGGGCTTGTCATCGACATTTTCCAGCGCCTCGGAGAAGAGTTTGCCGAACGTCCCCGTATCGGTCAGCAGGATCGCCAGCGAGCCGGTCATCGGCCCCGGTCCGAAAGCCCGCGCCAGAACGATGGTCCAGATCAGCGCATCCACTCCGCGCAGGAAATCGAAGACACGCCGGAATACCTGTCGGATGATGCGAGAGGGCGCGAAATTCGATGCTGCCATGAAGGCAAGCGGCAGAGAGATCAGCCCGGCTCCGAATGTGCCGAGAAACGCCATCAGCAGGGTTTCAAATATCGCCCATGCCACGTCGCCGTGATGCCAGACCGAATTATACCAGAAATCGCTGAACATCGCGGCAATGTTCGACTGAGACGGCTCCAGCCTGTCGCCGCTGAAGGCCAGCCCGACAAGTTGCGGAAGCGATTTACCGTAAAACGGGCTGGAGAGGTCGAAAAAGAAAAGCTCCCAGCCGGGCGAACGGCGGAAGATCTCTGTCCGCGAGCGGGTGACGGTCAGCCGCGCACCCTCGGGCATGGTTGCCATGAAGCGCTTGTCGGACAGGCTGACCCAGTCGGGGGGATCGGTGATATCCGTCTCGATGCCCTCGGCGGTGGGGACGATGTTAAAGGTCTCGCCATCCGCATTCAGGGTCACGGCACCGTCGCGCGCGATGATGACGGTTCTGTCGCCGCGCAGGGAAATCTCGGTCCCGCCATCGGCCAGCGGAGTTACCCATTCCGGTTCCTGACCTGGCGCATAGGTCGCGTTGCGCATCCCCTCGATCGAGGTCACGACGCTGCCATCTCCACGCCGGTTTTCCCGCGTCACATGGGTCTTGTAGGACCAGAAATCCTGCAACAGAAGCGCCCCGTTATCCCACCGCGCACGGGAGGCCACACCGGCAAGATCGAAGGCGAAGGCGACGTAAAGCAGATAGGCAAGGATCGCAGCCGGAACCGCCAGCGAAAAGATCCGCCTCCTGCCGAATGCAGTGTGAACGGGGCGCGAAAGTTCGGCCATAGCCATCAGATCCGGCCTCCGGCTTTCCCGGTCACCAGACGTTCGCGTGCGACGCCCGATAACTGGTCGAAGAAGACAATGGTGATGAACAGCAGGATGAAGATCGCGGCGGCGGCGTCATAGCGCCCCTGCCCCCAACTGATCGCGTTCCGCAGCTCATAGCCGATGCCGCCTGCGCCGACGAAGCCCAGAATGGCACTGGCACGGACATTGATTTCAAAGCGAAGCATCGAATAGCTGATCCAGTTCGGCGCCACTTGCGGGATGATTCCGAACCACATGCGCTGAATCCAGTTCGCACCGACGGATTCCAGCCCCTCCAATGGCTTGGTGCTGGCATTTTCAGCCACCTCGGAGAACAGCTTGCCAAGCGCACCGACCGCGTGAAACGCAATCGCCAAAGTCGCAGGCACCGGGCCGCCACCAAGGACGAAGATCAGCACAAGAGCAATGACCAGTTCGGGAATGGCACGGGCAATATCCAGCATCCGCCGGAAAACCGGGATCAGTCGTGGCCAAGGGGCGAGGCCCGGCGTTGACAGAAGCGCCATGATGCCGCCTCCGATCACCCCGATCAGCGTTGCCACGGCGGCGATATTGATCGTTTCGATCAGCGCCGGAACATAGTTCCACATCAGCCCCGGCAGATTGCCTGCCTTGGCGGCTGCCTCGGACACCAGCTCGGCGGGGAAGTCGAAGATCTGCGGCAGACCTTCCCAGAACCCGCCTGCATTCCGCTCATTCGCCAGCCGGAAGCCGGAAATCATCAGCAGCGCGAAGATTGCCCATAACACGCCGGAATACAGCCGCTTGCGGCTGGCGGCGGCGCGGTAATCCTCTGAGATCCGGGAAATATCGGTCATATGCATGCCTGCAACAGAAAGCGGCGCGGGAGAATTCCCCCGCGCCCTTATGGATCGTCTTAGCCGCCCGAGGCGTCCTGAGCCTTACGGACCTCGATGATGGTCTCGTAAGCCTCATGGGTCACGGGATCGAAACCAGCGGTTTCCCCAGCAGCAACGCCATAGGCGCAGTCAGCATCGGTTTCGTCCAGATTGGCGACCAGATCGGTGAAGGTATCCTTCACATCCTGCGGCAGCGCCTTGCGCACGACCATCGGGCCTTCCGGGATCGGCTTGGATTTCCAGATCTCGACCAGATCGTTCATGTCCACGATGCCCGAATCGACGGCCTTGCGCAGAGCGCCAGAATTATAGCCGTCTTCCCAGTCGCCCAGACCGTCAGCCCAGGTCACGCCACCTGCGATATCGCCGTTATTGACCGCAACGATGGTCTGCTCATGACCGCCGGTGAATTTGATATCCGAGAAATACTCGCCCGGCTCAACCGAATAGCCAGCCTGCGGCAGTTCGACGGCGGGGATCAGATAGCCCGAGGTCGAGTTCGGATCGCCGAAGCCCAGATCCTTGCCTTCCATATCGTCCATCGAGGTGATGCCGCTGTCGGCGCGGGCAAAACCGATGGAATAATAGGTCGAAGCACCATCGACATTGGTCTTGACCAGAACCGGCTCAACCGCCTCGGGATCGGTCAGATAGGCCTTGGCATAGCCCGAAGCGCCCAGGATCGCCGCATCCAGAGAACCACCCAGAAGGCCCTGGATCACGCCGTCATAATCGGCCGGGGTGAACAGCTTGACCGGAACGCCCAGAGCTTCCTCAGCATAGGCGCGGAGGCACTCATTGCTGGTCATACGGTCCTGAGCGTTTTCGCCACCCAGCACACCGATGTTGAATTCTTCGATTTCCTGCGCGGCAGCCGGCAGGGCAATCGCGAGGGTCATCAACGAGGCAGTCAGAGTCAGTTTCATGGTTTACTCCTGTAGGGGTACTCAGTCAGTCCGCCAGCATACGCTCGGCATAATCGCGGTCGCCCTCGACGGGTCCGTCGATCGCCGTCGAGGTGGCGGATTCGGAAAAATCATCGCCTGCGCCGTAAATGTCGCGGGCAACTCCGGTGGTTAGCTGTTCAGGCGTGCCATCGAAGACGATACGCCCCTTGCGCATGCCGATCACACGGTCGCAATAGCGCCGCGCGGTATCCAGCGTGTGCAGGTTGGCGATGACGGTGCGGCCGTCCTGTTCGTGGATCTGGCGCAGGCTGTCCATCACCACCTGCGCATTCATCGGATCAAGACTGGCAATGGGTTCATCTGCCAGAATGATCCTTGGGTCCTGCATCAGCGCCCGCGCAATCGCCACGCGCTGTTGCTGCCCGCCAGACAGAGCCTCGGCGCGTTTGGAGGCCTGTTCCGCGATACCCAGACGGTCGAGGATCGAAATGGCGCGGTCGATATCCTCGCGCGACCAGATGTTAAATACGGTGGATAATGTGCCGCGCTTATTAGGCTCCAGACCCATTGATTTCGGGCTGTTTGCGTGATTCAGGCTCTGCAAGGAGACCTGATTTATGAGCAACCTTTTCTGGCTGACTGACGCGCAGATGGAGCGTCTGAAACCCTATTTCCCGAAATCCCACGGCAAGCCACGCGTTGACGACCGGCGTGTGCTGAGCGGCATAATATTCATCAATCGTAATGGCTTGCGATGGTGCGACGCGCCGACGGACTACGGCCCCGCCAAGACGCTCTACAACCGCTGGAAGCGCTGGAGCGAGAACGGGACCTTCGCCCGGATCATGGTGGGCCTCGCCGCCGAGAGTGCCGAACACAATACGATCATGATCGACGCGACCTATCTGAAAGCGCACCGCACGGCCTCGAGCCTGCGGGTCAAAAAAGGGGGCGCGGGCGCCAGATCGGGCGAACGAAAGGCGGCATGAACACGAAACTGCACGCCGTCACCGACGCGAAGGGCCGGCCGATAGGGTTCTTCATGTCCGCCGGACAAGTCAGTGATTACACCGGGGCAGCGGCACTTCTGAACAGCCTGCCGGAGGCGGATTGGCTGCTGGCCGATCGGGGCTATGATGCCGACTGGTTCAGAGATGCCTTGAAAAACAAGGGGATAAAGGTTTGCATCCCGGGTCGGAAGTCGCGCAAGAAACCCGTCAAATACGACAAGCGGCGCTACAAACGCCGCAACCGCATCGAAATCATGTTCGGCCGACTCAAGGATTGGAGGCGCGTCGCCACCCGATACGACCGTTGCCCCGAGACCTTCTTCTCTGCAATCCTGCTCGCCGCGACCGTCATCTTCTGGTTATGATCAAGAACGAGTCCTGAGCCTAAGCAAACCGTGCAGGACGTTCGAGGCGACGTCGATCCGGCCAACCAGATTGAACTGCTGGAAAATCATCGCGCAATCCGCCTGCCAGCCGCGCCGCGCCTTGCCGCGCAGGCTGAGCACATCGCGGCCATCGACCAGCAACTGCCCTTCTGTCGCATCGGTGAGGCGGTTGATCATGCGCAGCAACGTGGATTTTCCGGCGCCGGAACTGCCGATAATGCCGATCATCATGGGGCGGTCGACGATAAAATTGGCATCGTCGACAGCTTTCGTGCTGCCGAACACACGGGTAATGCCGCTTGCTTCGATTCGCATGCCGTCCCTTCCACCGATCAGTCAGAGGTGAGATAGGAAGGCGATGCGACAGGATCGTTAAGGTTGAGTGACGCTGATGTGACATCCCGGACGGGATTTCAAGCTGCTGCTTTAAAAAGATATTTTAACCGATGCCGTGGCCATTTGGCAGGATCTGAGGACGCTTTTGCTGCCCCATTCCGGCCAAACCGGCGACACAACCGTATTTTTCACGCATCCCCGATGCCACAAGGATGCGCGACAGCCCTGTCACCTTCCTGATACAGCGATGCGGATCGGCGCTGTTTGTCCGCTGCAGCCATCTCTAGCCGCGACCGCGATAGGGCGCGACGCCTGATCCGGCAGCCAGATCCCCTCGAGGGCCGGTCCCGTCTGCCAGAACACATCAATCGGCATGCCCCGCGCGGATACCAATGCCTCCGATCCTCAGCCAGCGAGGCGATAATCTGTCCCTCAGAACTTGCCGATCGACATGGTGCAGTCTTCATGAAACGCGCCGTGATTACGGAACGCGCCAAGAAAAAGCTTCAGCAACTTGGATTCGACCAGCCATGCACCGGGCACATAATCTATGACCAGATGCGCGAAATCGGGCTGAACCCCGATATCAAAGCGCTGGAAAATCGTCAAAGACCGGCGGGGCGTGGCACAGCTTGACTCCTTATCCGTTAGCGTTAACAAATATATGGGATCAGAGGGGTAATGCCGTGACCGGAGCGAATGATGGAATCTGGCTGCGACTGGCAGCGGCATTTCTGATCACCGCCATGTCCGCCCTGATCCGGGAAGCATCGGACGCGGCGACACTCGGGCAGATCATCTTCTGGCGCTCGGCCGTCGCGATGATACCGATCTGTATCTATATGGCGCTGCGCGGGAGTTTCCCCGGCGCGTTCCGCACTGCCCGACCCGGTGCGCATTTCCTTCGCGGGACGCTTGGAGCACTTGCGATGGGATGCTCTTTCATCTCGCTGACCTATCTTCCCGTCGCCCATGCCGAGGCTTTGGGCTTTCTGGGTCCGGTCCTGGTTCTTCCGGCGGCGGCGCTGTTGCTGCGCGAGACGATTTCGCTTCGGCTGGTCCTGGCAGTTCTGGTCGGTTTCGCCGGCGTCATTGCGATGCTGTGGGAGGGCCTGACCATGCCGGGCGCGAACGCGATGATCGGCGTCGCAGCCGGGCTTGCCTTTGCCGGGCTGACGGCGCTTTACCGCGACTATGTCAAGGCGATGACCCGAACCGAAAGCGCGGCGACGATCTCTTTTTATTTCGCGCTGTTCACGACCTGCGTCGGTCTGCTGACCCTGCCTTTCGGATGGAACAGTCTCGATCCCGGCACAACCGCTGTCCTGATCGGCGCGGGGCTGCTTGGCGGGCTGGCGCATATCGCCGCGACCGAGGCCGTCGCGCGAGCGCCTGTTTCCGTGCTGGCTCCGTTCGATTTTACCGGGCTGATCTGGGCGGTGATGTTCGATTTCGTCCTGTTCTCGACCCTGCCGGGGCTTCCCGGATGGGTGGGTATCGTGGCGATCACACTGGCCGGTCTGCTGGTGATGCTGCCCGCAAGACGGCGCTCCGATCTGTGATGGCCCCCGCCAGCGGCCTCGCGTCGCACCCCTCTTGCGATCCGTCCCAAGCAGGCGCATGTCATGGCAATGACCATACCGCCCCGCTTCGATATTACCGCTGAGGAAATCGACCGCGTCGTCGCGGTCTTCTATGCCGCGATCCGGCAGGATGAGGTCCTTGGCCCGGTTTTTGCCAACCACGTCACCGACTGGCCCGAACATGAGGACAAGATTGCGCGGTTCTGGCGCAATGCGATTCTCTCTGAACGCAGCTATGATGGCAGCCCGATGCGCGCCCATATGCAGGCGGGCGACGTGAAGCCGGAACATTTCCCGCTTTGGCTGGCGCTTTTCGATAAAACCCTGCGCCGCGTCCTGCCCGACCACAGCGCCGAGGCATGGTCCGCGCTTGCCCACCGTATCGGTGCAGGGCTGCGCATGGGGGTCGAGGATCTGCGACAGCCCGGTGCGCAGCCTCCGGTCTTGCGCTGAGACAGAATTCGCGGTAAACAAAACGGGAACATTCAGGAGGTCGCCATGAAGATCGACTATGTCGAGTTCTCATCGCCGGATATCGGAGCCACGAAAAGCTTCTTCTCCGACGCATTTGGCTGGCAGTTCAACGATTACGGGCCGGAATATCAGGAACTCGCCAATGCGGGGATCGCGGGCGGTATCGCCGCTGGTGCGCTTCAGGCACCGCTGATCATCCTGCGCAGCGACGATCTTGAGGCCGCGCTTGAAAAAGTCACGGCGGCAGGGGCCGAGATCACCAAGCCGATTTTCGACTTCCCCGGCGGGCGCCGTTTCGAATTCCGAGAGCCCGGCGGCACCGCGATGGCAGTCTGGTCCGAAAACTGAAAACGGCTTAACCGCTTCTGCGCTTCCGCTTCGCCTTCTTCGCCACCGCCTTCGCTTTGGCTTTGACCGAGGCCGGACGCCGCCGCATCGGCCTTCCGCGCCTGCCCTGTTTCGGGCCGCGTGCGACATTGCTGCCTTCAAGCTCCAGCAGTTCCAGCGTCAGGCCTCCGGTCAGAGGCGAGGCCTCGGCAAGCCGGACGCGGACGCGCTGACCGACTGTGATCTCAAGCCCGGTTTCTGAGCCAATCAGCGTCTGCGCATCGCGGTCGTAATGGAAATATTCATTGCCGATCTCGCGGATCGGCACCAGACCATCCGCGCCGGTTTCGTCCAGCTTCACGAAAAGGCCGAATTTCTGCACACCGCTAATCCGGCCGGTCATCTCATTGCCGATCCGCTCGGACAGATAGGCGGCAAGATAGCGGTCGGTCGTATCTCTCTCGGCCTCCATACTGCGACGTTCAGTGCCGGAAATCTGGGTGGCGGTTTCCGAGAGGTTCTCGATATCCCATTCCGACAGGCCATCATCTCCCCAGCCATGCCCCGAGATCAGCGCCCGATGCACGATCAAATCCGAATAACGCCGGATCGGAGAGGTGAAATGCGCATATGATCTGAGGGCGAGGCCGAAATGGCCGAAATTTTCCGGGTGATAATAGGCCTGCGTCATCGAGCGCAGCGTCGAGATATTGATAAGCTCGTCGAAATCCGACCCCTCGGCCTGCGCAAGAAGGCGGTTCAGATGGCTGGTATGCAGGACCTGCCCCTTCGCCAGCGTAAAGCCGGATGCTTGTGCAACCTCGCGCAGCGCCTCCATTTTCTCGACGCTCGGTTCCTCGTGGACACGGAACAGCAAGGGGCGTTTCAGCCGGGTCAGCTCTTCGGCAGCGGCGACATTCGCCAGCACCATGAATTCCTCGATAAGCTTATGGGCGTCGAAACGTTCTTTGAACTCGACCGATTTGACCCTGCCGTCATCGCCCAGAACGATCTGCCGCTCGGGCAGGTCCAGATCCAGAGGCTGACGGCGGGCGCGGGCGGATTTCAGCAGATCATAGACCTGCCAGAGCGGTTTAATCGCGCTCTCCATCAGCGCTTCGGTCTGTGCGTCGGGATTGCCGTCGGCACCGGCCTGCGCCTGTTCATAGGTCAGACTGGCGCGTGAATTCATCATGCCGCGATGGAATTTATGGCCGATCTTGTTGCCGTGCGCATCCAGCCGCATGCGCACGGCAATCACCGGACGATCAACGGCTTCATGCAGGCTGCAAAGATCGCCGGACAGCGCATCGGGCAGCATCGGCACGACACGGTCGGGGAAATAGGACGAATTCCCGCGCCGCCGCGCCTCGCGGTCCAATGCGCTTCCGGGCGTGACATAATGGGCGACATCGGCAATCGCGACCCAAATGATCATGCCGCCGGGGTTTTTCGGATCGGTATCGGGGATCGCGGCGACGGCGTCATCATGATCACGCGCATCGGCAGGGTCAATGGTCAGCAGCGGCAGATCGCGCAGATCCTCACGGCCCGCCATGCTGGCGGCTTTGGCCGATTCTGCCTCGGCAAGCGCCTCATCGGGGAATTCGTCGGGAATGCCATGTTGACGGATCGCAATGAGGCTGACCGATTTCGGTGCCGAAGGATCGCCAAGCCGGTTCAGGACCCGCGCCTGAGGCAGACCCAGACGGCCTTTCGGACCGGATTGCTCGGCCTCGACAAGCTCACCGTCCTGAGCACCAAGCGCATCTTCCGTGCGGACCCGCCATTCCTTATCCGCGCCCTTGTCGATGGGCATGATGCGTCCGCCCTCGGCCGAGCTGCGGTAAATGCCCAGAATCTTGTGGCGGCTGTCACCGATCTTGCGGATCAGCCGGGCGAGATAGTCGTGATCCTCGCCCTTGACCTCGATCAGCCTCGCCAGAAACCGCTCGCCTTCACCAAGGGCCGGATCGGCTTCGCGCGGCTGGAAGAGGATGCGCGGCACGGGTCCGTCCCCGCGATATTCCAGCGGCCGGGCGAACAGATCGCCGTCGGCATCCGGTTCCAGCAACTGAAGCACGGTCACCGGCGGCAGGCGCTCTGCATCGCGATAGGATTTGCGGCGTCGTTCCAGACGGCCTTCCTCGGAGAGTTCCTTCAGCATCCGCTTCAGTTCCAGCTTGTCCGACCCCTTGACGCTGAACGCCTTGGCGATGTCGCGCTTCGATGCCGCATCGGGATGTTCGGCGACCCATTCGAGGATCTGCTGCTTGCTTGGTAGTGCCATGCCGGCCCTTTCCCCGGCCAGCGACCGGTATGCACGCAAAACAATACGTGGCTTTCGTCAGAGTTCCAGAACCATGTTGCGATGCGGGATGCCAGCATCCTGAAATTCCAGCCCGTAAGCGGTAAAGCCCAGCTTTTCGTAAAACGGGATGACCTGAGTCTGCGACGCTAGCCTGATCTGCCGGATATCACGGCTGCGCAGCACATCCACCGCACCGCGCATGATCGCCGCCCCGACCCCGGTGCCGCGAGCACTTCGCAGAACGCAGACCCGCCCGATCTTCGCGGTATCTCCGTCGATGAAAATTCGCGCCGTGGCCACTGGCCGATCATCTATCCAACCCAGCATATGCAGCGCCTGACCATCCAGACCGTCCCATTCCTCGGTTTCGGACACACCCTGTTCCTCGATGAAGACGATCCGTCTCAGCTGGCGGCAGGTCTCCAGATCGCTTGTCTGTTGGATGATCATGCGAAATAAGCCTCTAGAATGCGTCGATAGACCCGCGTCAGGGCCCGGATTTCTTCAACCGGGACCCGCTCGTCAACCTGATGCATGTAGCGCCCGACCAGACCGAATTCCAGCACGGGGCAGTGATCCTTGACGAAACGCGCATCCGAGGTGCCACCAGAGGTCGAAAGCTCGGGCGTGATCCCGGTTTCGCTGCGCACAACATTGCGCACCAGATCCGTGAAGGGACCCGGCTCGGTCAGGAAGCTTTCGCCGCTGACATCCGCCTCAAGCCGGAAGGACACGCCGGTCTCATCGGCGACGGCTTCGGCCCGGCGGCGAATTTCCGCATCGAGGCTTTCGGGCGTATGAAGATCGTTGAACCGGATATTGAAGACGGCACGGGCCGTTTCGGGGATCACATTCGTCGCGGAGTTGCCGCAATCCACAGTCGTCACCTGCAATGTCGATGGGCCGAAATGCGCATTGCCCGCATCCAGTGGTTCCGAGGCCAGCCGGTCCAGAAACCGGCAGATCGCATGCACAGGATTACGCGCCCGGTCGGGATAGGCCACATGCCCCTGCACGCCCTTTGCCGCAACCCGATAGGTGACCGAACCGCGACGACCGATCTTGATCATTTCGCCGAATGTTTCGGGGTTGGTCGGCTCTCCGACGATGCAGGCCGACATGCGCTCACCATGCATTTTCATCCAGTCGAGAATGGCAATCGTGCCATCCTTGCCCGGACCTTCCTCATCGCCGGTAATGGCAAGAATGATCGCGCCGTCAGGAGGTGTGTCCGCGACGAACTCCATCGCTGCCACAACGAAGGCCGCCACGCCCGACTTCATATCCGTCGCGCCGCGCCCCCAGAGCGTGCCGGTTTCGTCGAGATGCCCGGAAAACGGTGGATGCGTCCAGCTTGCCGGATCGCCGGGAGGCACCACATCGGTATGACCGTTGAAGCCGAGGCTCCGCTCGGCCCCTTTCCTGCCCCATCGTGCAAAGAGGTTCGGCGTGCCGTTGCGATCCACGCGGGTACATTCGAAGCCCGCGCCGCTCAGCAGGTCCTGAAGAAGCGTCAATGCGCCGCCTTCTTCCGGCGTGACCGAGGGGCAGCGGATCAGTCTGGCGGTCAGCTCGGCTGGGTCGGTCATCACAGGCTCCTGTTTCCTGCAGGCCTAGCCTCAGCTCAGCAGGATTTCCACCCCGCGCCGCACCAGGTTCAGCCCCGAGAGCACAAGCAGCACCAATGTCCAGCGGCGGAACTGATCGACATTCAGCCGGTCATGCACCCAGAGCCCCAGAAACATCCCGGCCACGCCCGGCACAACCAGCACAGCGGACAGAGGCAATGTCTGCGCATTCAGAACGCCCGAGGCCAGATGCGCCAGTGTCAGCACCACCGCGCCCATCAGGAACACTACCCCCTGCACCCGCATCTGTTCGGATTTCGACACGTTGATCGACAGCAGATAGACGATCAGCGGCGGGCCCCATATACCCGAAATGCCTCCGTAAAGCCCACCGATCATGCCCGAGATAATCTCGGCCCGGCGGGCATGGTGGATGGGAAGCGTCAGCGGACGGCCGGAAAGCTGCCAGATGGCGAATGCGACAATCGGGATGCCAAGCAGCAGATACATCAAGCTTTGAGGGACTGAGCGAACGAATGCCGCCGACACCACAATAAAGATGATCACCGCCCCGATATGCCAGCGGAATCGGCCAACGGTATCCCATGCGGCACCAATCCCGCCACGACCGGCTTGCAGGATATTGGTGGCCAAAGTCGGCAGGATCAGCGCCGCAAGGGCAAGTTGCGGCGACAGAACCGAGCCGAAGGCGGACATCATGATCATGGGCATGGCGAAACCGACCGCCCCCTTCACGAACCCCGCAAAGGCGGTGACCGAGAACACAAACCAGAAGATCGCTGGATCAAGCCCGAACATGTTCGGAAGATGTATCGGCAGGTCCAACCGCCGCAAGCTTAATCATCATGCATAGCCCGGGCAGAGCGTGGCATGTCGGCAACAGAGGCGTTTCTTCTTGCATCACGGGCAGATGCGCGACGCCTTGCTGATAAAAGGCAAAACCCGTCACAGCACCTTGATTATTCAGCCGCCGACCGGGACTCACGGCGCGAATCGTTTGCAACCTTGTCTCTTGGCTGACATATCAGTGAGTTGACCATCAAGCGACCGGATGTAATCCCGGCGTGAACGCATAACGATTCTCTAACACCGGAGACGCTGCCATGTTTCGCCAACTGACCGCCGCTGCGCTTGCCACGATGGCGCTTGCTGCATGTGAACCCACCCCGACCACTCCCGACGAGCCCTATTCGAACATCCCGACCGGCGATTACGTGCTGTTCAATATCGGCGGTGAAGTGCTGAGCGTGCGCCACACCACGATGACGATTGCACCGACGATGATCTCGGGCCGGACGGGCTGCAACAGCTTCGTTGCCCCGATCTCGGGCACCCCACCGGAAATCGTCGTCGGACCGATCCAGACCGCCGGGCAAAGCTGCCGGTGGAGCGCACAGGAAAGCTCTTTCTTCAACGGTCTGCGTGCGGCAAACCGGATTACCTATGAAGATGGCGTGCTGCGCATTGCAGGCGGTCAGGACACGCTGACCTTCGAATATGGACATTTGGCTTCGGCAGAAGGCGTGATCGGCCGGAACCTGAATCCGAACCCGGGCGTCTCTTCGGCGTCGGCCGCCAGCACCGTATCCAGTTCAGGCACCGCAGCGGTTTCGCCCGTCGAATCCGCCGTACAGTAAACATCAAAGCGGCAGGGCCGTGGTTTCGACCACGGTCCTGAGCGCGAATGACGAATGCATCTGCGCGACACCGGGCAACCGGGCCAGATGCGTCCGGTGGATCCGGGCAAAATCCTCGGTATCCTCGACGACCAGCTTCAGCAGATAATCCGCCGTTCCCGCCATCAGATGGCATTCCAGCACATCCGGAATCGAGCGGATGGCGCTTTCGAAGGATTCCAGAAGCTCATTCGCCTGCCCTGACAGGCTGATTTCCACGAATACAGTTGTCGGGCGTCGCAATTTGCGACGGTCCAGCAAGGCGGCGAAGCCACGTATGACGCCCTCATCCTCCAGCCGCTGCACCCGACGATGACATGCCGAGGAGGAAAGATTCACCCTGGCCGACAAGTCGGCATTGGTGATTCGGCCATACTTCTGGATTATACGCAGAATGCGGCGGTCTATTGCGTCAAGATCGAACATGATCGGATATTCTCCGTCAATTTTAATAAATCACGCAATAATCTTTCAACGATCACCATCCGGCAACCCCAAATTCCGTAAGATTTTCTGTGAATTACGTGGCAGGTTGGAGGAATTTCAGGGATCTGACCAAATAAAAAGGAGAATGCGATGCTGATCGGCTGCCCGACAGAAGTCAAACCACAGGAATTCCGCGTTGGCCTGCGCCCCGACGCGGCTGGCGAGGCGATTGCTCAGGGTCATCAGGTCCTTGTGCAATCCGGGGCCGGTCTGGGGTCAGGCTATACGGATGATGACTATCTGGCGGCTGGTGCGGAAATCGCTCCGGATGCGGCGACCGTATTCGACCGCGCCGATATGATCGTGAAGGTCAAGGAACCTCAGGCCGCCGAAAGGGCGATGCTGAAGCGCGGTCAGATCCTGTTCACCTATCTTCACCTCGCGCCCGACCCGGATCAGACGCGCGACCTGCTGGACTCTGGCGTGACCTCGATCGCCTATGAGACCGTGACCGATACGCGCGGCGGTCTGCCCCTGCTTGCCCCGATGTCCGAGGTCGCAGGCCGACTGGCACCTCAGGCCGGAGCATGGGCGCTGCAAAAGGCCAATGGTGGCGAGGGGGTTCTTCTGGGTGGTGTCCCCGGGGTTCGTCCCGCCCGTGTCGTCATCATCGGCGGCGGTGTGGTTGGTACGGCTGCGGCCCGCGTGGCATCGGGTATGGGTGCGAATGTCACCGTGCTGGACCGCTCGATTCCGCGACTGTCCTATCTGGATGATATCTTCATGGGCATGCTGACCACCCAATATGCCACCGCCGCCGCCACCTCCGAGCTGCTGCCGACCGCCGATATGGTGATCGGCGCGGTGCTTGTCCCCGGAGCCGCCGCGCCGAAGCTGATCACACGCGAACAGCTTTCGATGATGAAGCCCGGCGCGGTTCTGGTGGATGTTGCCATCGATCAGGGCGGATGCTTCGAGACGTCTCGCGCGACCACCCATCAGGACCCGATCTACGAAGTGGACGGCATCGTGCATTACTGCGTCGCCAATATGCCCGGCGCTGTTCCGCGCAGTTCGACTCAGGCGCTTGGTAATGCGACGCTGCCCTTCATTCTGACGCTCGCCAATAAAGGCTGGCGTGAGGCGATCCGCGAAAATGTGCATCTGCGGGCGGGACTCTCGACGCATGAAGGCAAGCTGACCTCCGGCCCGGTGGGCGCGGCACTTGGGATCGAGACGATCTCACCCGACTCGCTGCTGTAAACCGACGGCCACGAAAAAGACCGGCGGAGACATACTCTGCCGGTCTTTTTCATTTCAGCACGATCCGGTTCAGACCCGCGGGCGGGCACGCAGCTCATCGCGGATTTCAAGCAGAATTTCTTCCGAGGTCGGCCCTGCAGGAGCTTCTTCTTCCTTCGGTCCCACCGCCGCATCTTTCGCGCGGTTGACGATCTTGACCAGAATAAAGACCACCCAGGCGACGATCAGGAAATTGATCACGGCCATGATGAAGTTGCCGTAATTGAAGGTAGCGGCGTTTTCACCCTCACCCAGCGAGTATTTCAGGTTGGAAAAATCGATCCCGCCGATGAACAGGCTGATGATCGGATTGATGAGGTCATCGACCAGCGAGGTGACGATCGCAGTGAAGGCAGCGCCGATGATGATACCGACGGCCATGTCCATGACATTGCCTTTGGCAATGAATTCCCTGAACTCTTTTATCATGCGTTTAACCTTTCCTCGTTCGCGCATGGTTGCGGAGCCTTAGTGCATCCGCCGTATAAATCAAGTCTAACGCAACAGCATGACAGGGCTTTGCCAACTTGTCAGCGCTCCCGGACAGCGCCGCGGCGTCGGCTTTTGATGCTGATGAGTGCGGGCTGAACCACATCCGGCAGCGATAAAATCACAGCACAGAGGATAACGAATAATCCCGCCTGTCCAATGAAATCAGAACTGATCGATCAGCCGGTCCAGATATTCGCGTTCCTGCTCGGGACGGTCCTGCTGACCCAGCCTGCGGCGGATTTCGTCCTGCAGATCGCGGGCACGGTTCTCCCCGCTTTCTCCGTCTTCCAGCGGCGCATCCGTCGCGATGCCGCCGCCATTCCCCTGCATGGCCCGCCCAAGTGGATCGCGCCGGGGAGAGGCCAGTCCGCGCTGCCCGTTCTCTCCGGGTTGTGCGCCGCCTTGCTGTTGGCCCTGCTGCGCGTCCTCACCCTCTCCGCTTTGCGTCTGCTGGCCGTCCTCACCCTGCTGTCGGCCCTGATCCAGTGAGCGGGTCCCGTCGCGCAGCGCCTCTATCGCCTCAGCCTGCCGGTCGAGTGCACCGGCCATGTCGCCCTGCCGCAGGGCCTGTTCCGCCTGCTGCATGGCCCGCCCTGCCCGATCCATCGCCTCGCCCGCCGCATTGCCCTGCGGGGTCCCGCGTTCGGGCAGAAGGCTGCGCTGCATCCCCAGATCATCGCGCAAGCGGCGCTGCTGCTCGGCCAGGCTGTCCGAGGGTTCTTCCTGATCCTGCTCGTCAAGCCCCATCCACTGATCCTGCATCTCGCGGAAGGCACGGTCTGCCAGATCCTGCTGTTCGCGCAGCGTGTCGGCCATGCGCGAGGATGAGCCGCGCCCCTCACCCTGCCCTTCGCCCTCTGCCTGACGGACCTGCATATTTTCCATCATGCGGTTGAACTGTTCCAGCAAAGCCTGCGCTTCAGCCATTTTGCCTTCATTCATCAGCCGCTGGATCTCATCCATCATCTGCTGGATCTGATCACCGCTCATCATCTGGACCGGGCTGCGGTCAAAGCGATCCGCAGGGTCCCCGCCCTGCTCGGCCAGCCGGTCCAGATAATCATCCGTTGCGCGGCGCAACTCATCCATCAGATCGCGGATTTCATCGGGCGAGGCGCCGCGACGCATCGCCTGCGCCAGTCTCTCTTGCGCCCGCTGCATGCGTTCCAGCGCATCCGCCAACCCGCCATCTTCAAGCTGCACGGCGGTTCGCCACAGCGCCTCTGCCAGAGCATCGCGCTGCGTATCGGACAGTCCCGCTGTTTCCAGACCCGATATGATCGCCCGCAAATCCCCAAGCGTATCATCCCGGATGAAACCTTCCGGCTGCCAGGTGATCGCGCGGAGAATCTGAGCGGATCTTGCCGCATTCTCACGCGACCAGAGAAGATCCCGGCGCAGTTCGATCAAAGCGGCGGCGAACGGGTCGAAGAAACGCCTGCCGGGCAGTTCCATCGCGATCTCGCCGGATTGAGCGCTCTGCCCGATACCGTCCTGCGCGTTGAGCCGGATCTTCACCGGCAGATTGGCCCAAGCATGTTTTTTCAGATCAGCGACAAGCTGACCTTCAAACTCGGCGCGGTTGGCCCGGACCGGCAACTTGATCTGCACCGGATCACGCGGCTCGGGATCGGTGGCAAGACCGAAATTACGATCAATAGCGCCCATATCCAACGTGATGACGGCATGGCCTTCGCTGAGGCCAAAATCGTCCTGCGCCGAGAATGGCTGGATCAGCCGCCCATCGGCACGCCGCTCGGCGGGAGGGCCGAGGGTGATCTCAGGCGGATCATCCGGGCGGACCGTCACCTTTATGCTACGATCGGCAATCGTCAGCGTCCCGTCCCGCTCGACACGGAATTGCGGTGCCCCCTGTTCTGACTCCGGAAGCTCAGAGCCGACATCCTGCGCGACCCTGTCTTCCTCTCCGTACAGCCGGAGACTGATCACGGAGCCTTCGGGCAGGTCGAGCACGGCATCGGCGGCAAGCCGGTTCAGATAAATGGTCGGTTTGCGGGTATAGGCCGGGGGTTCGGCCCAACCTTCCCAACCGGGCCCGCCGGACGCTGCCTCTGGCGATCCCTCCTGTTGCCGGTTGGGCGCAAGCGCCGCCAGCCCCTGCCCCAACTGCCCGGTACTGCCGAACAGCAGCGCCATCGCGATTGCGGTCAGCGCCACAAGACGGAACGCAAACGGATCGCGGCGGTTCAGCCCCGCATCCGGTCGCACAGCCCGCGCCGAAGCGACGCGCTGTTCCATCTGGGCCAGATGCGCCTGCCATAACGCGCCATCTCCACCCAATGCGGGCCGGTCACGCAGGGCGGAGAGCGGTCTGCCCGGAAGGGTCTCGTCGATCCGGTCCTCGGCCTCATGACTGCGCGGGCGTCGGAAGCGCAGAAAGCCGAGAACCAGCGTCGCAAGAAAAACCACCCCTGCCCCCGCCGCCGCGTAAGGACGGACAGGATCGGGCAGCGCCTCGGCCAGACCGAAACTCAGCGCGGTTATCATCAGAAGCAACAGGCTTGCAGCAGGCCAGAAGCTTCGCGCCAGCGATTCCCACCACAGCCCCGCGCGGGTCAGGCGCAGGGCCCGGTCCAGCCTTGCTGAATTGGCATGGTCGGTCATGGGCTCGCTCATGCGTCTATCCTGCGCCGCATGGCGCATGCGGGCAAGGGATTCCTGCGGCTCAGAACCAGTCGGGCAGCGCTTCGCGCGTCAACATTTCGTCAAGCGACGGTCGCGGGCGGATCACCGCGAAACGGTCCCGGTCCACCAGAACCTCAGGCACGAGCGGTCTCGTGTTATATTCCGAGGACATTACCGCGCCATAGGCCCCGGCCGAGCGGAACGCGACCAGTTCACCTTCCGCCATTCCGGGCAGTTCGACGCCTTTCGCGAAAGTATCCCCGGTCTCACATACCGGGCCGACCACGTCGAAGCTGCTGCGCTCAGTTCCCGGTGCATGTTCCATGACCGGAACGATGTCGTGATGCGCTCCGTACATGGCGGGTCGGATCAGGTCGTTCATCGCCGCGTCGAGGATCAGGAAATCGCGCCCTTCACCATGTTTCCGGTAAATCACCGTAGACAGCAGCACCCCGGCATTCCCGGCGATATTCCTGCCCGGCTCAATCTCGATTTCACAGCCGAGATCGCCCACGGTTTCACGGATGACCTGCCCGTACTCAATCGGCAGAGGTGGCGCATTATTGTCGCGGCGATAGGGAATCCCCAGCCCACCGCCCAGATCCAGTCTGCGGATGTCATGCCCATCGGAGCGCAGCGCCCGCGTCAGATCCGCCATCTTGCCATAAGCCTGTCGGTACGGGTCCAGATCGGTCAACTGGCTGCCGATATGCATATCGACGCCGACAATCTCGATCCCCGGAAGAGTTGCTGCCTGCGCATAGACCTCACGCGCCCTTGCGATCGGAATGCCGAATTTGTTTTCGGATTTCCCGGTGGCGATTTTTTCGTGGGTTTTTGCATCGACATCGGGGTTCACGCGCAGCGCAATCGGAGCCACCCTCTCGATGGACACAGCGACTTCGGAAAGCGCCAGCAGCTCTGGCTCAGACTCGACGTTGAACTGACGGATGCCACCCTCAAGCGCCAGCCGCATCTCATCCCTTGTCTTGCCGACCCCGGAAAAGACGATGCGATCACCGGGAACACCGGCCGTGCGGGCGCGTGCATATTCGCCGATGGATACGACATCCATGCCCGCACCGAGATCGCCCAGCAATTTCAGCACGGCAATATTAGAGTTCGCCTTGACCGCATAGCAGATCAGATGATCCGGGGTCCATGACAGGGCCTCCTGAAACACCCGGAAATGGCGGGTCAGCGTGGCGGTGGAGTAGACGAAGACCGGCGTGCCGACCTCTTGCGCGATCAAGGTCAGCGGCACGTCCTCAGCGCAGAGAACGCCATCCTTATAGTTGAAATGATCCATCAGGAGATCCTGCGTGAACGTAGAAAGAGATAAAGCGGCAAGGCACAGCCGAGACCCAGCACCATCGCGGGCACGGTGATCAGTGCCAGCCAGTTCCGGCGCACCATCGTTTCGACAAGGCACCAGAGCGCAAGCGTGATCATGGCCACGATCTCGGTCGCGTCAGGCGCTGAGATACGCAGACCGGCGATCCCGCCAAGCACGGAAAGCGCCAGCCAACAGCGTCTCAGAGGGGTCAGGTCAGAAACCATCCGCGCGCACACCGATCCCTATGTCTCCGGACACGGTTACACCGGGCGGAGGCGCAGGTCTTTCCGGAGCGCCATCCACGCCACATGCGGCAAGTGCCAGAGCGGCCACCAGCGGAAGATATTTCATAGCGCCTCTTTCCAGCGAGCAATCTGCGCTCGGACCTGATCCGGTGCGGTCCCGCCATAGCTTTGCCGCGACGCGACGGAGTTATGCACACCCAGAACGGAATAGACCGACTGGTTAATAGCCGGATTGACCGACTGCATCTCTGACAGGCTGAGTTCGTCCAGATCCACGCCTTTTTTCTCGGCCATCGCCACAATCGCGCCTGTCGCGTGGTGCGCGTCACGGAATGGCAGTCCGGCCTCGCGCACCAGCCAGTCGGCCAGATCGGTCGCGGTCGAAAAGCCAGCCGAGGCGGCTGCCTCCATATTCTGCCGGTTCGCAGTCAGATCGGACAGCATTCCGGTCATGGCCGCGAGCGCCAGCATCAGGCTGTCCGCCGCATCGAAGACCTGTTCCTTGTCTTCCTGCATGTCCTTGGAATAGGCCAGCGGCAGCCCCTTCATCACCGTAAACAGCGCAACATTCGCCCCAAGAATCCGGCCGATCTTGGCGCGGATAAGCTCTGCCGCATCGGGATTGCGCTTCTGCGGCATGATGCTGGAGCCGGTGGACCATTTATCCGACATCGACACAAAGCGGAACTGGGCCGAGGACCAGATCACCAGCTCTTCGGCCAGCCGCGACAGATGGACGGCGCAGATGCTGGCGGCAGACAGAAACTCCAGCGCGAAATCCCGGTCGCTGACCGCATCGAGGCTGTTTGCCATCGGACGGTCGAAATCAAGCGCCTTCGCCGTCGCTTCGCGATCCAGCGGATAGCCCGTTCCGGCCAGTGCTGCCGCGCCAAGCGGCGATTCGTTCATCCGCTTCCGGGCATCCTGAAAGCGTGACAGATCGCGTCCGAACATCTCGACATAGGCCATCATGTGATGCCCCCATGTCACCGGCTGAGCGGTTTGCAAATGGGTGAAACCGGGCATGACCCAATCCGCCCCGGCCTCTGCCTGACCAAGCGCCGAGCCGATCAGCGCCCGCAGCCCCTCAATCGCGGCATCGCACTGATCCCGCACCCAAAGCCGGAAATCCGTTGCCACCTGATCATTGCGCGACCGGCCCGTATGCAGGCGGCCCGCAGGCTCCCCGATCAGATCTTTCAGCCGCGCCTCGACATTCATGTGAATATCCTCAAGCGCCTCGCTGAAGGGAAAATTCCCGGCCTCGATTTCTGACAATACGGTGAGCAGCCCTTCCCGGATCGCCTCGGCATCGTTAGGGGTGATGATGCCCTGCGCCGCAAGCATCGCGGCATGGGCCCGGCTGCCCCGGATATCCTGGGCGTAAAGCCGCCGGTCATACCCGATGGACGCGTTGATCGCCGTCATGATCGCATCGGGACCGGAGGCAAAGCGCCCGCCCCACATGGCATTTGCTGTGTTGTCGGGCGTCTTGGCGTCGGTCATCAGGTCTGGTCCGAAAGGTTTGATATGTTTCGTCTGCTGATCCTTTATACGGCGCTTGCTGCCGGTGCAAATACCGGGTTTGCCGGAGAGATCGACCTGAGCGCCGCCCGAGAAGGCGGGATCGATCTTGTTGCCGGAAATGGCGAGCCGGTGACGGATACCGGTTTCACGAACCCTGACGGAGCCGAGCTCAGCCTTTCGGATTACAAAGGTCAGGCGCTCCTGCTTAATTTCTGGGCGACATGGTGCGCCCCGTGTCGCGAGGAAATGCCCGCGTTGAACAGCCTGCAAAAGGAATTCGGCGGCGAGAATTTTCAGGTCGTGACCATCGCCACCGGACGCAACCCGCTTCCGGCGATAGAGAAATTTTATACCGAGGAAAATCTCGACGCTCTGCCCGTCCTGCTGGACCCGCGGCAGAAGCTGGCGCGGGAATTCGGCGTTGTCGCCATGCCCGCGACGATCCTGATCGACCGCGACGGCAATGAAGCCGCCCGGCTGATGGGTCCCGCCGAATGGAACTCGGAAACCGCGCGGGTTATTGTGACTGAACTGACAGCGCCTTGACCTCGGCATGGCGATAGCAGCTTGTCATATGGTCGTTCACCATCCCGACCGCCTGCATAAAGGCATAACAGATGACGGGGCCGCAGAAATTGAACCCCTGTTTCTTCAGCGTTTTGGACATCGCGGTCGATTCGGCGGTTGAGGCCGGAACCTCCGCCATGCTGGCAAAGTCGTTCTGCACCGGAGCGCCACCGACAAAGCTCCACAGATAGGGCGTGAAGCCCTGCTTCGATTCGATATCGAGAAACAGCCTTGCACCCCTGACAGTGCTTTCGATTTTCCCGCGATGCCGGATGATACCGGGGTTTTTAAGCGCATTTTCAACATTATTCTGATCCCAACGCGCGACACGCTCGGGGTCGAAATCCTCGAAAACCTCGCGAAAACTGTCTCGCTTGCGCAGGATCGTGATCCAGCTCAGCCCGGCCTGAAATCCGTCCAGCACCAGTTTTTCCCATAAAGAACGGGGAGCATATTCGGGAACGCCCCATTCCTGATCGTGGTAATCAACATAGATCGGCTCTGTTCCGCACCACGCACAGCGTTCGGTCATCATGTTAATCCTTAACTCAAGATCCGCTCGGACATCGCCGGAAGTTAGGACATCATCGCTATGTTGCGCGGGAACAGCAAGGATGCGGGCATGAAAGACCAAGGACACAGCAAGGCGGGCACAGTCGGATCTCCACTTGAATATGTCATCGACCATAAACAACGGCTGACTCTGGAAGAGGTTGAGCGGGCAATATCCCGGGGCGATGCCGTGCTGGCCTATCAACCGATCGTCCATGCCGACCGGCCCAAGCGCACCGCATTCCACGAAGGCCTGATCCGCGTCATCGACGATACCGGCCGCTTTATCCCATTGCGTGACTTCATGCCACACGCGGAAACAAGCGATCTGGGACGGCGGATTGACTGCATCTCGCTGTCGCTCGGCCTGCAATCCCTGCAGCAGGACCCGGGGCTGCGTCTCTCCATCAATATGTCGGCCCGGTCCATCGGCGACTCTGTCTGGATGGAAACCTTGCGGCGCGGCCTGTCACGCGACGAACAGATTGCCGAACGTCTTGTGCTTGAGGTGACAGAAAGCTCTGCGATGGATATGCCTGAAATCGTCGTTCCTTTCATGCGGGATTTGCAGGGAAAAGGCACCAGTTTCGCCTTGGACGATTTCGGGGCAGGTCACACATCGTTCAGATATCTGCGCGAATTCAGCTTCGACATGATCAAGATCGACGGACAATTCATCCGCAAGATCCCGGATCAGCCTGATAACCAGATGCTGACCGCCGCGCTGCAGGCAATCGCACATCATTTCGATATGTTCACCGTCGCCGAATCGGTCGAAACTGCGGATGAGGCTGCGTTCCTCATCGATATGGGAATTGACTGCCTGCAGGGTTTCTATTTCGGTGCGCCGACCATCACCCCCCCTTGGAAAACACCGAATGCGGTCTCGCGACGGGCAAATTCAAGGAAATAAGCCTGTTCGGACAGCGTATTAATCCCCACGCCCCGGGCAGTGTTTCACTTCGCCGGGATATGGCAGCTTCGGAGCGGTTTGCGAAACATGCCAATGCGTTTGGAACGAAAAGCACGCCGTACACGCCTTGACGCAGCGTCTTAACTCGTCATGTTTGGTCAACGCTTTTCCTAGTTTCGAAGCTGCTCATCGAAAGGAAGATTCCATGACTAAAGCAGTAATCGTGTCCGCCGCCCGTACCCCGGTTGGCAGCTTTATGGGTGCCTTCGCCAATGTACCTGCCCATGATCTCGGAGCCGCCGTACTGGCCGAGGTCGTGAAACGAGCCGGTGTCGATCCGGCGGAAGTTAGCGAAACCATCATGGGGCAGGTGCTGACAGCCGCTCAGGGCCAGAACCCGGCCCGTCAGGCCCATATCAATGCGGGGCTTCCCAAGGAATCCGCCGCCTGGCTGATCAATCAGGTCTGCGGCTCTGGCCTGCGCACGGTCGCCCTTGCTGCGCAGCAGGTGATTTTGGGCGATGCTCAGATCGTGCTGGCCGGTGGTCAGGAATCCATGTCCCTTGCGACCCACGCGGCCTATCTTCGTGCCGGCCAGAAGATGGGCGACATAAAGATGATCGACACGATGATCAGGGACGGTCTCTGGGACGCGTTCAACAATTATCACATGGGCCAAACCGCCGAGAATGTCGCCGAAAAATGGAGCATTTCGCGCGAAGAACAGGATGAATTCGCCGTTTCCAGCCAGAACAAGGCGGAAGCCGCCCAGAAAGAGGGGCGCTTCAAGGACGAAATCGTCTCTTACACCGTGAAGGGCCGCAAGGGCGATACGGTTGTCGAAGACGACGAATATATCCGCCACGGTGCAACGGTCGACGCCATGCAGAAACTGCGCCCGGCCTTCACCAAAGACGGCTCGGTGACAGCGGGCAATGCATCCGGCCTGAACGACGGCGCGGCTGCGGTTATGGTCATGACCGAGGAAGAGGCGAATCGTCGCGGTCTGACCCCGCTTGCCCGGATCGCATCCTACGCAACGGCGGGACTTGACCCGGCAATCATGGGAACCGGCCCGATCCCGGCCAGCCGCAAGGCGCTGGAAAAGGCCGGTTGGAAGGTCGAAGATCTTGACCTGATCGAAGCCAATGAGGCTTTCGCCGCCCAGGCCTGCGCGGTCAACAAGGATATGGGGTGGGATCCTTCGATCGTGAATGTGAACGGGGGTGCAATCGCCATCGGCCACCCGATTGGCGCATCCGGCGCACGGATCCTGAATACCCTGCTGTTCGAAATGGCCCGCCGCGACGCCAAGAAAGGACTTGCTACGCTCTGCATCGGCGGAGGGATGGGCGTCGCACTCTGCGTCGAACGTTAAGAATATCTGGCACGCAATGATATTGCGTGCCAATTTCACATACGCTACCAATATTTCAAAGTGAGCTTGCGGAGGAGAGGAAAATGTCCAAGACAGCAATTGTCACAGGCGGCACGCGCGGGATAGGCGCCGCGATATCCAAGGCGCTGAAAGAGGCCGGATTTACGGTTGCCGCCGTTTATGCGGGCAATGACGACGCCGCCAAGGCTTTCAGCGATGAAACCGGCATCAAGACCTATAAATGGTCGGTTGCCGATTATGATGCCTGTGCTGCCGGTGTGAAACAGGTCACGGAAGAGCTGGGAGACGTTGCCGTTCTGGTCAATAATGCCGGGATCACCCGTGATACGATGTTCCATAAGATGACGCCGGCACAATGGAATGAGGTGATCGATACCAACCTGACCGGGCTGTTCAACATGACCCATAATGTCTGGGGGGGCATGCGCGACCGTAAATTCGGTCGGGTGATCAATATCAGTTCGGTGAACGGCCAGAAGGGTCAGGCCGGTCAGGCGAATTATTCGGCGGCGAAGGCCGGGGATATCGGTTTTACCCGCGCTCTGGCGCAGGAAGGCGCACGGGCCGGTATAACCGTCAATGCCGTTGCTCCGGGCTATATCGGCACGGAAATGGTACGTGCGATTGATGAAAAAGTCCTGAATGAGCGGATCATCCCCCAGATCCCCGTCGGACGGCTGGGTGAACCCGAAGAAATCGCCCGTTGTGTCGTGTTCCTGGCCGAGGATGAAGCAGGGTTTATCACCGGCTCAACCATCTCGGCAAATGGTGCTCAGTTCTTCAGCTGATCTGACCGGAAAAATATAAAAAGGCCCGCGTTCGACGCGGGCCTTTTTATATTTCCAGATCGGACCGGACGGTCAGTGTCCCAGCCGCGTGATTTCTTCCTTCAAACGCAGCTTTTCCCTTTTCATTTCGGTAATTTCAAGATCGGACGTACCGGGCGCTCGCTGCGCCTGTTCCACCGCCCGAGAAAGATGCTCATGCTTTTCGCGGAGTTTTTCGATATGGGAATCGACCGACATTATCGTCCTCCTGTATTCATGTCGAACATGACAATTTCATCACAGAAGTTCGATTCTGTCACGAGCATTCGGGGAATCAAGGTTAAGTCCGGCGGCGCAGCGTAAAATCGCCTGCGCCTCATCGGTCAGATCCTCACCATCGGCGGAATGCTGCGCTGCCGCGTGCATGACAAAGGGCGCAAGCAATCTGAGCGTGCCTCGCGCGTTCTTGCGGGCCGAGAGGATCACGCGCCCGGCATCCCGACCCGCCCGGGCCGCAATCGGCAGAATTCGAATATCGCCCGTGCGCCCCTGCAAAGCCTCAAGCAACGCAGACAGACGCGATGCAAGATGGATCACGGTGACGGTTCCTCCGGGCCGCAATCTGCGCAAAGCTGTATCCAGCCAGATTGCAAGCGGGGTGTCCTCATGCCGAGCCTCGGCGCGGGCGCGATCCGGCGATGCCGTGCCGGATGGAAAATAGGGCGGGTTCATCATGACGTGATCGAAGCTCCGCTCCCGGAGTTCGCGGGGAAGATCGGCCAGATCGGCCCGGATGACGGACATACCGGAATGATTTCGTGCCGCATTCGCCCGGGCAAGTTCGGCGAATCCTGCGCCACGCTCAACCCCGGTCACGCTGACGCCTGCGACCCGCGCCTGAAGGCACAGCGACGCAACACCGGCCCCGCAGCCCAGTTCAAGCACGGCATCCCCATCCTGCGCCGCGCAGGCCGCCGCCAGCATCACGGCATCGGCCCCCGCGCGATAACCGGAAACGGGCTGCTCGATCCGAAGCCGCCCGCCCAGAAAATCGTCGATCCGCGTGTTATTCATGAAGCCCGTGCTCGCGCAATATCGCCGAAGCCATGAAGTGATCGCGATCCGCCACCATGAGACGCCGTGGGAGAATGCCCAGAGAGCCTTCAAGCACGCTCATATACTGATCCAGCTCATAAGTTTCGATGTCATCGGCGCGGAGAATGTCACGCGCACGCATCAGCAGGACAGGATCGGTGGTGCGAAGCAGTTCTTTCATGCGGCTGACGCTATCCAGCGGTTGCGCACATGTCCATCGCGTGGCAATTGCATGGCAAGGAAAGGTTATCCAGATGGACGCTACTGTGAACCCGACGCCGATTGACCGCCTGATCGACGCACTCGCGCCCGAGATGGAAGCCGTGAATGCGTTGATCCGCGAACGGATGGCCTCGCAGCACGCGCCGCGCATTCCTGAGGTCACGGCGCATCTGGTCGAGGCTGGCGGCAAGCGACTGCGCCCGCTTCTGACGCTGGCTGCGGCGCGGTTATGCGGCTATGACGGGCCTTACCATATCCACCTCGCGGCGACGGTAGAATTCATCCATACCGCGACATTGCTGCATGACGATGTGGTCGATGAAAGCCGCCAGCGGCGCGGCAGGCCGACCGCCAACCTGTTATGGGGTAATAAATCCAGCGTTCTGGTGGGCGATTATCTTCTGGCGCGGGCGTTCCAGCTGATGACCGATACCGGCGTGATGCGGGTGCTTGAAATCCTGTCAAACGCCTCGGCGACGATTTCCGAAGGGGAGGTCCTGCAACTGACCGCAGCGCAGGATCTGCGGACCGATGAGGCGGTCTATCTTCAAGTCATCCGAGGCAAGACCGCCGCCCTGTTTTCGGCGGCGACAGAAGTCGGCGGCGTGATCGCAGGCGCTTCTGAGGATCACGTGAAGGCGCTGTTCGATTATGGCGATGCGCTTGGGATTGCGTTCCAGATCGCGGATGATCTGCTGGATTATGGCGGCTCTGCGACAGAGACGGGGAAGAATATCGGCGATGATTTCCGTGAGCGTAAGCTGACATTGCCGGTGATCAAGGCGGTTGCTAAGGCCAGTGATGAAGAGCGCGTTTTCTGGCAGAGGACCATTGAGAAAGGCGATCAGCGCGATGGCGATCTGGAACATGCGCTGACGCTGCTGGATCGCCACGGCAGCATGGAGGCTTCGCGCAAAGATGCGTTGGACTGGGCCGCGAAGGCGAGGACATCATTGACCGGCCTGCCGGATCATCCGCTGCGCGACGTGCTGGACGAACTCGCCGGTTTCGTCGTGTCGCGGATTGCGTGAGCGCACCATCCTCGCACAGATGAGAGCCCGCTTACGGCTGCGCCAACGCAGTAGCTTCATTTTCCGTATCGCTCTGGTCTTGCTGACAGCGTTTTCGCTGGCGGGTGAGAAGCTGGCCCGGCCCGCCCCATCGGCACTTGATGAGATGGCCTTGGCCTATACGATGTCAGGCGGCGATCCGGCCGATCTTTGCGCCTATGACGGCGATGAACAGCATAAAAGCGCCTGCTCGCTTTGCCATCTGGTCAGCCATGCCCGGCTTCCGACGGCCGGGCTGACACTGATTCAGGCCGAACGGCTTTTTCTTGCCCGCGTGGTGCTTCCGGACCTTCTTCGCAGTGTCGCGCAAAGCCGGGACCCCACCCGGTCACAACGCGGACCTCCTTTCTCTTTCAGCTAAACATCGGGCCTTGCCCGCGATTGCCCTGCCCTCCCGGCGGGGTCGGATTCATATGCGCCGGAAGGCGCTGCTGAAAGACAGGGATATGTCTGAAACCAAGTCAGAAACCATCAACAAGAACCATCCCCGAAACAAAACCGCCTTGCGTGGCTTCCTGCTGCGACTGCATTTCTATGCCGGAATTTTTGTCGGGCCGTTCATCTTTATCGCTGCCTTGACGGGCATGTTATACGTGCTGACCCCGCAGCTTGAGCGCGCTCTCTATGCCGATGCGCTGTTCGCCGACAGCAGCGGCAAGGCGCAAAGCCTGACCGCACAGGCAGAAGCCGCAAAGGCATATCTGCCCGCCGATCTGGATATTTCTGCGGTGCGGCCCGCGACAGATCCGAACGGCACGACACGGATCATGTTTTCGAATCCCTCGCTTGGGCCGTCCGAGAACCGCACGATCTTCGTCGATCCTGTCACGCTTCAAATAAACGGGGATATGACGACTTACGGCACGAGTGGCATTCTGCAATTCCGCATTGCCCTCGATTACCTGCACCGGAATCTTCTTCTGGGTGAAGCGGGGCGTTTTTTACAGTGAACTTGCGGCCTCCTGGCTGTGGATTATCGCATTGGGCGGGGTGTTTCTGTGGGCGACGGGACCGAGGCGGAAAAGGAACTTGGCAGCGATGCCTCCGGTGCAGAGGATGCGCTGGATTCATGGAAGTATCGGGGTGTCGCTTTCGGTTGTGCTGATCCTTGTTTCGATCACCGGGCTGACATGGTCGAAAATGGGCGGTGCGCGGATCGACGCTGCACGCACGGCGATAGGCTGGACGA
Source organism: Paracoccus aerodenitrificans (assembly GCF_027913215.1). Lineage (GTDB taxonomy): Bacteria > Pseudomonadota > Alphaproteobacteria > Rhodobacterales > Rhodobacteraceae > Paracoccus > Paracoccus aerodenitrificans. Next base: position 265,680 of record NZ_CP115784.1, on the reverse strand, counting down.
CGCCGTCCGTCAGCCTCGATCTCGACAGGACTGCAGCGACAGGCAGCGGCCACGAGGCGCATATGGCAGAGCCAGTCAGTCACGCGATCCGCGAAGACCGGGTCGATCAGCTGGACGCTGTTCTTATGGCCTCTCGGCAGGCCGGTCTCGATTCTCCAATGATCGAGATCCGCCTGCCGAAGCCGGGCGAGGCCTGGATGGTTCGCGAATATGATCGAAGCTGGCCTACCCAAGTAGATACAATCGCCCTGAGCCCCGACGCATTGCAGATCACAAGCCGCGCCGATTTCGCGGAGTTCACGCTGATCCCGAAGCTGATCAGATGGGGAATCGATGCGCATATGGGGGTGTTATTCGGTGTTGTAAATCAGTTGCTGATGGCCGTGGTTGCGGGCGCGACAATGATCCTGATCGTCTATGGTTACCGCATATGGTGGACAAAACGGCCCGCAGCAGGCGCTCAGCCGCTATCCGAGGCGTTCAACGCAATGTCTGCCGGTGCGAGGCTGGTCTGGCTGATGCTGGCAATTCTGCTGGGATGGGCGATGCCGGTGTTTGGGATCAGTATTCTGGGCTTTGTACTTGCCGATATGCTGCGTTGGCGGCTTTCGCAGCGCCGGACATCCATTTCCTGAATGCAGGACAGGCCCGGCGCGTGCCGGGCCTGCTCCAAGGGGCCAGCCAAATTCCGGCCCTGATGATCAGAATTGGGTTATTTCGCCTGCACGAAGTCCGGATAGGCCTCCATCCCCATTTCACTGACATCCAGCCCGGTGATCTCTGCATCCTCATCGACGCGGATACCCATTGTCGCTTTCAGCACCACCCAGAGGGCGAAGCTGACGACGAAGACGAATGCGCCGATGGCTCCAACGCCAAGCGCCTGCACGGTGAAGCTGGTCTCGGGGTTGGTCGCGGGAACGATCATGGTGCCCCAGATACCGGCGCAGAGATGGACCGGAATCGCGCCGACAACATCGTCGATCTTCATGCGGTCCAGCAGCGGCACGACAACAACGGCAATGACGCCTCCGACCGCTCCGATCAATAAGGATGCGAAGATCGACGGAGTCAGCGGCTCTGCCGTGATGGCGACCAGCCCCGCCAGAGCACCGTTCAGCACCATTGTGAGGTCGATCTTGCCGAACAGAAGCTGCGTCGCGATGATCGCGGCGATCACCCCGGCCGAGGCGGCGGCGTTGGTGTTCACCAGAATCCGGCTGATATCGGTGGCGTCGCTGACGCTGCCCATCGCAAGCTGCGATGCACCGTTAAACCCGAACCAGCCGAGCCACAGGATAAAGGTCCCAAGCGTCGCAAGCGCCAGGTTAGATCCCGGCATGGGCTGCATCCGCCCATCTGCGCGATATTTGCCAAGCCGCGGACCCAGTACCAGAGCACCTGCCAGCGCGGCAAACCCGCCTGCCGCGTGAACCAGAGTCGACCCCGCGAAATCCGAGAAGCCCCGCGCATCCAGCCAGCCCGCTCCCCATTCCCAGGACGCCTCGATCGGATAGATGAACCCGGTCAGGATCACGGTAAACACCATGAACGGCCACAGCTTCACGCGCTCTGCCAGCGTCCCCGACACGATTGACGCGGTGGTCGCACAGAACATGAGCTGAAAGAAGAAATCCGACCCGGCAGAGTAGCCGTCGGCAGCATTTCCTCCGCCAACCGGATCAATGGTTTTGGGCGAGAAAAGCTGACCGAGCATGCCGGATATGGTCCAGCCATCGCCCGGATACATCAGATTATAGCCGATCAGCCAGTACATGACCCCTGCGATGGAAAACAGCGAGATATTCTTGAAAAGCTGGGTCGTCGCGTTCTTCGAGCGCACCAGCCCTGCCTCAAGCATGGCAAAACCTGCCGCCATCCACATGACCAGAAAGCCGCCGATCATGAAAAGCAGCGTATTGAAGATAAAAGCAATGTCCGCGTTCACAGCGGGCAGAGCCTCGGCGGCACCCGCGACGGCCGCCTCCTGTGCAGACGCCGGAAGCGCGGTCAGCGCCGCAGCAACTGCGATCATGGGAAGTTTTCTCAGCATAAGTTTACCTCTGTTCGGGCCAGTCCACCCGCACCGGAATGCAGGCGATATCCCGCCCACGAGGCTTTCTGACTGCCCGTTCTTCAAGCAATCCACCGCCCGACCGGGCCCGAAACCCGGCAAAGCCCGGTTTTCGGGCGCATTACCGCCGGAATGCCCGCATCATGGGCAGGTCACATACAGGTCATTTGACTTCGCATTGTCTTTCCCCTCGTGTAAGATGTCTCTCAATCAGGCCGGATGAACCGGTCGCGCAGGAATACAGGCATGGCAGAACCTCCCCGCAAACGCCGCCCCGTGGTGGCCGAACGGCGCTATTCGAACCCGACCAAACCGTCCGGCAAATCGCCGCGCGGCAAGCGCGGGCGTCGCGCGCCGGTGAGGCGCGGCAACGCGATAACGCGCGGTGTCAGCGGTTTCTTTTCCCTGATCTGGAAAACCATCTTCCGGACCGTCTGGTTTTCGGCACTGGCCGTCTTCCTGATTATCGGCGTCGCGACCTTCTTCTATTATTCGCAACTGCCGGAACCCTCTGCCCTGTTCGATGGCCGCGCCCGGGGCGGCGTCACCATGCTGGACCGCGAGGGTGAGGTGTTCGCCTGGCGGGGCGAAACATTCGGCTCGCTCTCTCCGGACCAGATCTCGCCTTCGCTGCGCAATGCGGTGGTGGCAACCGAGGATCGGCGCTTCTACAGCCATCTCGGGATCGATCCGCGCGGTATCGCAGGCGCGATCAGGATCAACCTCACCGAGGGTCGCGGTCCGCTGGAGGGTAATGGCGGCTCCACCATCACCCAACAGGTCGCGAAGCTTCTGTGCCTTGGCGAAAGCTTCGATCCGACTCGCTGGAAAGACGAAGCCGAATATGAGGCCGATTGCCGCGCCACGACGCTGTGGCGGAAGGTCAAGGAAGTCCCGTTCTCCTTCGCGATGGAGATCAAGTACACCAAGGACGAGATCCTCAATATCTATATGAACCGCTCATATCTCGGCGGTGGTGCACGCGGTTTCGAAGCCGCGGCAGAGCGTTATTTCAACAAACACGCCTCGGACGTTTCCGTTGCGGAATCGGCGATGCTGGCCGGGCTTCTGAAGGCCCCAAGCTATTTCGCACCGACCTCGGATATCGAGCGTGCGCAGGACCGCGCGGGCGTCGTGCTGCAACTCATGCATGAACAGGACCGGATCACCAATGCCGAATATGAAGAGGCAAGGGCGAATCCAGCCGTGCTGTCTCAGGCAGCACGGGCACGCGCCGGCGGATATTTCGCTGACTGGCTGATGGAATCGGGACCGGGCTTCCTGACCACGGAGACCACGGAAGATGTGACCATCCTGACCACGTTCGATCAGGAGGTTCAGCAAGCCGCCGAACGTGCACTGAAACGGATCTTCGATGAAAAGGTCCGCGAGGGGTCAAAGGCTGAAGCGGCAGTGGTTGTTCTGTCCGCCGATGGTGCTGTCCGCGCCATGATCGGAGGTCGCGACACGGTGGTTCAGGGCGTGTTCAACCGCGCAACGCAGGCGAAGCGCCAGACCGGTTCCAGCTTCAAGCCGTTTGTCTATGCGGCAGCGCTCGATCAGGGGATGACCCCGCAGGATTACGTCCATGACGGCCCGCTGACGATCCGCAACTGGTCGCCGCAGAACTATACACGGCGCTTTTATGGAGATGTCACGCTGACGACAGCGCTTTCACGCTCTCTGAATACGGCGACGATCCGACTTCAGGAAAAAGCCGGACGGGCCTCTGTCCTGCGCATTGCCGAGGAATTCGGCGTGGGCAGCGATCTGCCCGATGTTCCCTCTCTGGGTCTGGGCGTGTTCGATTCGACCTTGCTTGAGATGACCGGCGCCTATGCGGGCATCCGAAATGGCGGTCGCGCGGTCCGGCCCTACGGCGTTGTAGAACTGCGTGTGCGCGGCGAGGACAGCCCGATGATCGCCAAGACCGGCGGGATGGGGCAACGCGTCATTTCTCAGCAGGCCGCTGCCGGGCTGATCACCATGATGCGCGAGGTGATCCAGAACGGCACTGGCGGACGCGCCAAGCTTGGTGAGCGGGATGCGGCGGGCAAGACCGGGACAACCTCGTCCTATCGCGATGCGTGGTTCATCGGCTTTACCGATCAGTTCGTGACCGGCGTCTGGATGGGCTATGACGACAATACCCCCCTGACCGGCGTGACCGGAGGCGGCCTGCCTGCGGAAATCTGGCAGGCGGTGATGTCCGAGATCAGCGAAGGCCAGCCGCTTCAGCCGCTTGGGCGGTTTGTCGGCGACGAGGGCTCGCGGATCGGCGATGGCGTCGCACCATCGGTCCGTGGCGACGATGCTCTGGCCGGAGCGCTGAGTGCCGCGCTGTCGAATATGCAGGGCGGTTCGGCCGCAGCGCCTCCGGGCCAGCCTCTGGTAGCGGGTTCCGGAGAGCCGCTGGCGGATGCGCTGTCACAGGCGCTTGGACAGCCCGCACAGGGCAATGCCCCGCAAACGCCCGAGCGGACAGTCCGCTCGACCGATGCGGGCAGAGGCGTCAGCAACGCACCTGAAACACCCGAAAACGACCCGCTGAGCGACATATTGCGGGGCATTGACGGGCTGAATTAAGCCTCGCCCGATCTTTGTCAAAAAGCGGCGCACGCACCGGCGATGCGCCGCTTTTCATTTCCCGTGGCAAGGATTCGCTAAGACTTCGCCGTTATATCCAGACATGCCGAGTGAGCTTTCGGGACGATTACGGATGGAACTGCATGGTCTTTTCGCCTGACAACAAGGGATTCGCGGAATTACGCGCAGCATATGGCGGGTCATGGGGTCTGCTGATGTCGGTCGCGGTGTTTTCCCTGACCGTGAATATCTTGATGCTGACCGGCCCGCTTTTCATGCTTCAGGTCTATGACCGCGTGTTGGGCTCTCGGTCGGTCGAAACACTGGTTGCGCTGTTTTTTCTTGTGATCTTCCTGTTCGCGATCATGGGTATGGTCGATCTGGCACGGGGCCGGATCATGCAGCGGATCTCACTGCGCGTTCAGCAAAGACTGGAACGCAGGGTTTTCGCGGCGACGCTTGAAGACGGGCTTGCCACCGGCTCGGAAGCCGTCGCGCGGGGCGGAATGCGCGATCTCGAAGCGATCCGCACCGCGATTGCTTCTCCGGTCAGTCTCGCCCTGTTCGATCTGCCATTTGCCCCGGTCTATCTTGTAGCGGTGTTCATCTTCCACCCAATGCTCGGCGCGGTCGCAACCGCGGGCGGGGCGATCCTGATCGCCGCCGCTGTCGCGAACCAGTTCTGTGGGAAACGGGTCCAGAAACGCGCCTCGATTGCGGCTCAGTCAGCCGAGCGCATGTCCGATATGTTCCGCAATGAAGGCGAATTGATCGGTTCTCTCGGCATGCGCGAGGCAAGCTTTGCACGGTGGAGCGCAAAACGACTGAGTGCGGCGCAGGACGCGTTGTCAGCCGCCGATACGGCGCAGCTTTTCACGGTGTTCTCACGGGTATTCCGCCTCTTCTTGCAAAGCGCCATGCTGGCAGCCGGGGCCTGGCTGGTGCTGCGTCAGGAATTAACGCCGGGCGCGATGATCGCTGCCTCAATCGTCATGGGACGCGCACTGCAACCGGTTGAAATCGTCATCGGTCAATGGGGCCTCGTTCAACGTGCACAGGACAGCGGGAAACGACTTGGAGCGTTGCTGTCGCGGCATCCGCCACTGCCCGCCCGGATCGCCCTGCCCCGCCCCGAGGCCGGGCTGGAGATCAGCCAGCTTGCCGTCATCCCGCCGGGACAGCGCATCCCCGTTCTGCGAGGTATTTCCATGTCGCTGGCACCGGGTCAGGCAATCGGCGTCATCGGCCCCTCCGGCTCAGGAAAATCCAGCCTTGCCCGTGCGCTGACCGGCTCATGGGGGCCTGCGGCGGGATCAATCCGCCTCGGCGGGGCAACGCTCGATCAATTCCCCCCTGATGAGGTGGGCCGCCTGATCGGCTATCTGCCGCAGCGGGTTACCCTGTTCGACGGCACTGTCGCGGAAAACATCGCCCGGCTGGAAAATGAGCCCGATCCGCAGCGTACCGTCCGGGCGGCGACGGCTGCCGCCGCTCATGAGATGATCATGAGGCTGCCCCGGGGCTACGACACGCCGCTGATGCAAGCGGGCGGTCAGCTTTCAGGCGGACAGATGCAGCGCATCGGTCTGGCGCGGGCGCTCTATTCCGAACCGGTCCTGCTTGTTCTGGATGAGCCGAATTCCAATCTGGACCATGAGGGCTCGCAGGCGCTGAATCTGGCGATAAGGCAGATCAAGGCGCAGGGCGGCGCGGTGGTGATCATGGCCCATCGTCCAGCCGCGATTGCCGAGTGCGATCTGCTTCTGGTGCTGGAAAACGGCATGATCCGCAATCTGGGTCCGCGTGACGAAGTGCTGCAAAGCACCGTCCGGAACGCCAGCGAATTTCGCAGCGTCAGGACAGCCGGAGGGGCGGCGTGACGCAATCCCCGCCGGCCCGCCAATGGTCTGCGCAAGGGCCTTTTCTGCTTGGTCTTGCAGCGTTGGTTATTCTGTTCGCAGGGTTCGGAACATGGGCCGTGGCAGCGCGAATTTCCGGTGCCGTTATCGCCACAGGACAGATAGAGGTCGAACAGCAGCGTCAGATCGTGCAGCACCCGGACGGGGGTGTCGTCGAAAACATCCATGTCAGAGACGGGTCCAGCGTTCAGGCGGGTGACGTGCTTATCCGTCTGGACGGCAGCTTGCTACGCAGCGAGCTGAAAATAATCGAGGCCCAGTATTACGAAATCCTAGCCCGGCGCGGACGGCTGGAGGCAGAGCGAGATGATGCGGACCGGATCATCTTCCCTCCCGCCCTGACCGAAGCTGCCGAGCGGACCAAAGAACTTCAGTCACTTATGGACGGACAGGCCAGCCTGTTCGACACACGCCGCTTAACACTTCAACAATCGCTTCATCAGCTTGCTGCGCAGGCTGAACAGATCGGTGCGCAGATCCAAGGAATATCGGCCCAATATGACGCATTGACCTTGCAACGTGACCTGATCGCGCAAGAACTTGCGGATCAGCGATTGCTTCTGGAAAAGGGATTGGCGCAATCGTCTCGCGTCCTTGCCCTTGAGCGAGAGGCTGCATCGATTGACGGCCGCATCGGCGAGATACTGGCGATGAAGGCGCAGGCGGAAACCCGTCAGACAGAGATTTCGATCACCCGGATTCAGGCGAAAAGCGAGCGGCGCGAGCAGGCCGAAGCTGCGTTGCGCGATCTTGGTTATCGGGAACTGGAACTGGCCGAGCGAAGGCGTGCGCTGACCGGGCAACTGAACCGGCTTGAGATCACTGCGCCCGTATCGGGGATTGTGCATGAATTGCAGATCACTGCCCGGCGTTCGGTCCTGCGCCCCGCCGATCCGATCCTGTCTATCGTGCCTCAGGACAGGCCGCTTGTCATCGGCGCACGCATTCTGCCTTTGCATATCGACGAGGTTTTTCCAGGTCAGCGCGTGAAGCTTCGTCTCGCGGCCTTCAACTCAGCCACGACGCCGGAAATCGACGGTGTCCTGAACCGCGTTTCCGCCGACGCGCTTATGGATGAAACAACGCGAACATCCTATTATCGGGCCGAAATCGCCATTCCTGCCGAACAGCGCGACAGGCTTGGCGATCTGGCTTTGGTTCCGGGCATGCCGGTCGAGGTCTATATTCAGACAGGCGAGCGCAGCCCGGCCAGTTATCTGGTGAAACCGTTCACCGATTACTTTGTCCGGGCCTTCCGTGAATCCTGATGCGCACTCATCACCGGATCAAGCGCCGCTGCCTTCACCCGAGGCTTGGCCGATCACGGCCCCGGATTGGTTTCGCCAAGAAACACCAGAAAATCGGCCCAACTCCGCTGATCGGCTTCCTCGCGGTAACGGTCGGATCCGAAAACCGTAAACGCATGCGGCGCACCGGCATAGATCTCCGCCTTATAGGGCGTTCCCGCAGCCTCCAACTCATTCACGAAATTGGCGAAGGTCGCCATATCCGGCCCGGTATCCGCACCGCCGTGATAGATCCTCAGCGGAGCTTTCGCAGCGCTGTAATCCTGACCCTCGGGCGTGCCCAGACTGCCGTGAAAGATCGCATAACCCTGCACCTGTTCGGGCTGCTGCCGCGCGACCTCCAAAGCCACCGCTCCGCCAAAGCAGTAACCCGCAATCACCGGCGACACCACATCCTGAGTCGCCGCAGCCTCAAGCCCTGCGGTCATCAGGCTGCGCATGGTTTCGCGATCATCGTAAAGCTTCTGGGTTTCGGCCCGATTTCCCTCAACCGAGTTGGGCCGGACGCCCTTCCCGTAAAGATCGACGGCAAACGCGTTATACCCCTGCTCAGCCAGCATATCGGCACGCTGTTTTTCGTAATCGGTCAGCCCGTCCCAGTCATGGATCAGAATGACCGAACCTCTGGGACTGTCGGCTTTCGCCACATAGCCCTCAAACTCACGGTCGCCGACAGAGTAATCAACCGGCTCACCTGCCAGCGCCGCACCGGCTCCCGCAAGAAGCCCAAACACTGCAATCATGGATTTCATCTTGGATCTCCCCATATGCAGCAAAACAACTTGCATATGTGCAAGGAGGTTCCCGCGTTATCGGCCTGCGCCGATCTTCGGTTCGGTCCCCTCGCGCAGCCGCCTGATATTCGCCCGATGCCGCCAGAAGATCAGGGCCGCCATGAACAGCGCGGCCAGTGCCACATGATACCAGCCCATCAGCGCCGCCATCAACGGCGACAACGCGGCTGCCATCAGTGCAGAAAGCGAGCTGATCCGGCTGATTGCCGCCACCACAGCCCAGATCGCGCAGGCGGCAAGGCCAATCTGCCATTGCAGGGCGATCAGCGTTCCCAGAAAGGTCGCAACCCCCTTGCCGCCCCGAAATCCCAGCCAGACCGGAAAGCAATGGCCCAGAAACGCCGCTGCTCCGGCCAGCACCGCCGCAATATCGCCGCCGAAATGTCGGGCCAGCAGAACCGCAATCGCGCCCTTGCCGCTATCCAGCAGCAGCGTCGCCAGCGCGGCTCCCTTATGGCCCGTCCGCAGAACATTAGTTGCCCCGATATTGCCCGAACCGATCTGCCGCAGATCCCCAAGACCAAGCGCACGCGTGATCACAATCCCGAACGGCACCGAGCCGATCAAATACCCGATGACGGTCCAGATCGCCGCGCTCATCCAAACACCCTCTGCCCACCGACCCATGTGCCGATGACGCGGCCCTGCATCCTTGCCTCATCGAAGGGCGTATTCTTCGATTTCGACTCCAGCCGGAACCGGTCCATGATGAAAGGCGCGTCCGGATCGAACAGCACCAGATCAGCCGGTGTACCGGCCGAGATACGCCCGGCATCCAGCCCCAGCCGCCGGGCCGGGTTCAGCGACATGGCGCGAAACAGCAGCGGCAGATCCAGCCCGCCCTGATGATAAAGTCGCATCGCCGCCGGCAGTAGGGTTTGCAGCCCGACCGCACCCGGAGCCGCCTCGGCAAAGGGCAGCCGCTTCGATTCCTCATCCTGAGGCGTATGGAAGGACGCGATCACGTCGATTTCTCCATCCGCGACAGCCTGCACCATCGCCAGCCGGTCATCTTCGGAGCGGAGCGGAGGGGTAAAACGGAAGAAGGTGCGATAATCCCCGATATCGAACTCATTCAGCGTAAGGTGATGGATCGAGATGCCCGCCGTCACATCCAGCCCCGCATCCCGCGCCCGTCGCAAAGGTGCCAGAGCAGCAGCAGTGGTGATCTGATCCGCATGATACCGCGCGCCCGTCATGCCGACGAGAGCGAGATCGCGCTGAAGCCCCATCAGCTCGGCGACGGGTGACACATCGGGGATACCGTAAAGCGACGCGAATTTGCCCTTCGTGGCGGCGCTGCCGCGCGACAAGATAGGTTCCTGCGGATGACCGATGATCAGGGCACCCAGACCACGCGCATATGTCATGCAGCGGGTCATCAGCCTTGTGTCGGAAACAACCCGGACGCCATCGGTAAAGGCAACCGCACCGGCATCCCGCAAGAAAGCCATTTCGACCATTTCCTGCCCCGCGCGACCCTTCGTCAGCGCCGCCATATGCCGCGCCCGGACGATGGAATCGGCAGAGCGCTTGACCACGAAATCGAGGCTTTCGGGACTGTCCACGGGCGGCAGCGTATCGGGCCGGATCACCATCGTGGTAACCCCGCCGGCTGCTGCGGCGCGGCCCGCACTGGCATAGGATTCCTTGTGCCGCTCTCCGGGCTCGCCAACCTTGACGCCCCAGTCAATGATACCGGGCGCAAGGCAATGCCCGCGGCACTCGACGATTGCAGCCCCGTCAGGTGCAGCGCCGTCCCGCGCCGTGATGACGCCATCCTCGACCGTCAAACTGCCGGGCTCAGCGGTTCCGGTTTCGGGATCGATCAGCCGGGCATCGGAGAAATGCAGGATCATGCGAGGGCCTCTGCGAATGGAAGCGGTCCGGTTTTTAGCGACAACAACGATGCGCCGCGCGATAGGTCTGACAGGCCAATCATGCCGGTTGTCCTTCCAAGGCAGCCGGGGCCCGCTTCTGTATGTCGCGGATCAGCGTCATGACATGTTCGGCATCGTCGATATAATGGAACCCGGTATCCTTGTTGCCGCCGATCAGCACAGAGGGTGGCGGGCCGGGCATGTACTCGACCGGCGTTCCGCGATCGATCGGATAGCTGACCAGCCGCCGTCCCTGAACCGGAATATCCGTCGCGACAATCGCGCGGCGGTCGGTCAGCGTGTACCATGTGCGTGAACGGATATAGCTTGGCATGATCGTCAGGCTGAGCAGATTATAGGATCCGACCGCGACGAAAATCAGGCCGAACAGCGAAAAGAAAATATCGGCCTTCGCCGCCATATACATCCAGAAAACGGCAAATCCGACGAAAAACACAAAGAAAAGCAGCCTGCCGGTATTCTCGACCTCGAACCGGAAACGGTGGTCGGGCTGACCCTGCCAGAGGATTGTTTCTCCTTCATCCAAAATACCCTGCCACCCGGAATGGCCCGCGACCGGAGCGTCGGTTTTCAGAGAGGACCCCTCAGACATGATTGCTCTCGGCGGCCCGCGCCCCACGATCTGCACGCAGATTCCGGGCCAGCAGATCCATTGCGGCCATCCGGACGGCAACGCCCATTTCGACCTGATCCTGAATCACGCTGCGATTAATGTCATCGGCAATCGTTCCGTCGATCTCGACACCGCGATTCATCGGGCCGGGATGCATGACGATGGCGTCGGGCCTGGCATGGGACAGCTTGTCCGCATCAAGCCCCCAGCGATGGTAATATTCCCGCTCAGACGGGATGAACCCGCCATCCATCCGCTCTTTCTGAAGGCGCAGCATCATGACGACATCGGCACCGTCAAGCGCCTCGCGCATATCCTCATAGACCTCGACGCCCAGATCGGCGGCACCTGCGGGCATCAGTGTCGAGGGGCCGACCAGCCGGATACGGTTCTCCATCTTGCCAAGCAGGATCAGGTTCGAGCGCGCCACGCGGCTATGCGCGATATCGCCGCAGATCGCCACGGTCAGGCGCTGCAACCGGCCCTTTGCCCGGCGGATGGTCAGCGCATCCAGCAGGGCCTGAGTCGGATGCTCATGCCGCCCGTCGCCTGCATTCAGCACCGCGCAATTGACCTTCTCCGCCAGAAGGTTGACCGCGCCGGATTGCGGATGCCGCACCACAAGAAGATCCGGGTGCATCGCATTCAGCGTCAATGCCGTGTCGATCAGCGTCTCGCCCTTTTTCACGCTGGATTGCGCCACCGCCATATTCATGACATCCGCGCCCAGACGTTTTCCGGCCAGCTCGAAGCTGGACTGGGTGCGGGTCGAGTTTTCGAAGAACATATTGATCTGCGTCATGCCCTGAAGAGCATCGGAATGCTTGATCGTGCGTCGGTTCAGATCGACATAGCTTTCGGCAAGATCCAGAATCGTCACGATTTCCGGCGGCGACAGCGGTTCTATCCCCAGAAGATGGCGGGCGCGGAACGTCATCTGTAAAACCCCTCTCGGATGTGACCCCTCTATTGCAAACCGGGACCGTGCGGGCAAGTGCCGCTCTGGACGAGACGGGCCGGGCAGCTTACCGTCAGCCGCATGGAATCGGGACTGACATGGCGCGGCGTCGAGATCGACGGCTGGACGGCGCTCGCTTTGCTGGAATGGCAGCGCGAGATGGGTGCCGATGATGTCATGCTGGACAGCACAACCGACCGGACCGCGCTTCCCACTGCAAAGCCTGCCCCCGCACAGCCTGCGCCCGCACAGCCTGCCACCGCAACCCGGTCGCATGATCCTCACCCCGAAGAAGATCATGTCGGCCTCGCCGAATCGCTGGCGGCGCAGGCAGCGACGCTGGACGATCTGGCCGAGGCTCAGCAGGGTTTCGACGGGCTGGAGCTGAAGAAAGGTGCGCGGAATTTCGTCTTTTCAGACGGCAATCCGGCCGCGCGGGTGATGATTATCGGCGAGGCTCCGGGGGAAGAGGAAGACGCGCAGGGCAAGCCCTTTGTCGGTCGTGCCGGTCAATTGCTGGACCGGATGCTTGACGCAATCGGCATGGGCCGGGCCCTGCCGGATGCGACGCGGGCAGTTTATATCGCCAATGTGCTGAAATGGCGTCCGCCGGGTAATCGCCGCCCCACCCCGCATGAAATTGCGCTGTCCCTGCCGTTTCTTCGCCGTCAGGTCGAGCTGGCCGATCCCGAGATCGTCGTGCTGATGGGGAACACGCCCTGCGCCGCCGCGCTGAACCGCGAGGGGATCACAAGATTGCGCGGCAACTGGACCGAAGCTTTCGGCCGACCTGCCTTGCCCATGACGCACCCGGCCTATCTGCTGCGCAACCCTATCGCTAAGCGGGAAGCCTGGGCGGATCTTCTGTCACTGGCAGACCGGCTGGTTCTGTAGGCGGCGTCAAAGCGTCCCGGCTGAAGATCGGGTCTCAGCCGCCGGGCTTTCCCGCCTGTTCAGGAGGCCGGACCAAGCCGTCGCGACCCGCCGACCGGCGCAGTTTGCAGTTTCGGAGCCGGAGCGAAATGCGGTGGCGTGTCAGAAACGGCCTCGGGGGCGGTTTGCGCGGAAATCCGGGACGCCTGCGCCGAGACCTCCGCCCGGGCCGAGCCGGGCAGACGGCGCACACCGCCCGCACCCTGACGTGCAAGCCGCTCGGTCGCTTCGGCATTCCGGCGGGTGTTGTGATAGATACCGATCAGCACCAGCAGCGCGATGACCGCTGCGCCAACCGCAAGCAGCCCCGGACCAGCGATACCGATCATGGCACGCATCCCCTCTTCCCGCACGGCCCATGCCCGCATGGCATAGACGGCGACCCCGGCGACAGCGCCAAGCCACAGGAGAACTTCCAGAATCAGAATCAGTCGGTATCGGATATTCACGGTCATGGGGCGATCAGTACGAATACTCGCCATAGATGCGAGTCAAATCTCCGTGCCATTCGCCGTGATATTTCTCCAGCAGCTCATCGGCGGGGACCTGACCGCTCTCGACACTTTCCTGAAGCGCGTTCAGGAAATGCGTCTCATCCGGCACCAGACCGCCCGCGCCGGGCAGCGCCCGCGACTTCAGACCGGATTCGGCAATCGCCACCGCCTCACGGGCCAGATCGTGCAGCTTCACGCCGCCAGCCTGCCCCTGCAGCCCGTCTTTCGCCGCCGCGACGCGCAGAGCCTCGCGGGTTTCGGCATCCAGCCCCTTCGCCAGATCCCACGCCGCATCCAGCGAGGACTGGTCATATAAAAGCCCGACCCACAGCGCCGGCAGAGCGCAGAGTCTGCGCCACGGCCCGCCATCCGCGCCCCGCATCTCGATGAATTTCTTGACCCGCGCTTCGGGGAAAACCGTCGTCAGATGATCGGCCCAGTCGGACAGTGTCGGAACCTCTCCGGGCAGGGCCGGCAACCTGCCCTCCATGAAATCGCGGAAGCTCTGGCCAAGCGCGTCGATATATTTCCCGTCGCGATAGACGAAATACATCGGCACATCGAGAACGTAATCCACCCAGGCCTCATAGCCGAATCCGTCGTCGAATGCGAATGGCAGCATGCCGGTCCGCGCATCGTCCAGATTCTGCCAGATATGCGAGCGCCATGATTTCATCCCGTTGAGCTTGTCATCAAGAAACGGTGAATTGGCAAACAGCGCCGTGGCGACCGGCTGCAAGGCCAGTGCGACACGCAGTTTCTGCACCATATCCGCCTCGGACCCGAAATCGAGATTCACCTGCACCGTGCAGGTCCGGTACATCATCTGTTTTCCAAGGGTTCCGACGCGATCCATGTAATCCGTCATCAGGCGATAACGCCCTTTCGGCATCATCGGCATCTGATCCTGATGCCATATCGGAGCCGCGCCCAGACCGATAAAGCCCGCGCCGATATCGTCGGCCACGGATTTCACCTCGGCCAGATGGCGGTTCACCTCGTCGCAGGTCTGATGGATATTCTCAAGCGCCGCACCCGACAATTCAAGCTGCCCGCCCGGTTCCAGACTGACATTCGCGCCGTCACGCTCCAGCCCGACAATATTATCGCCCTCCAGGACCGGAGACCAGCCAAAGCGCTGCTGCAAGCCCTCCAGCATCGCCTTGATCGAGCGGTCCCCGTCATAAGGCAGCGGCAGCAGGCTGTCCTTACAATAGCCGAATTTCTCGTGCTCGGTCCCGATACGCCAGTTATCGCGGGGCTTTTCGCCGGACTGGATATATTCTGCCAGTTGTTCTGGCCGTTCGATCGGGCCGCCGCCCTGCTGGGGAATGGACATCTGTGACCCTCTCTTGCTTATGATCACAGGTGGCTCGGCAGACCCGCCAAGTCAACCCGGCTTCGGTCGCGTCCAGACGATGCGCAGCGACGGACCCTCTGTCTGCTGCAATGCGGCAGAGACGCGGCCCAGATCCAGCCCGGGCAGCGCCGTGAACGCATCGGCAAGCTGTTCCGCACCCCTTGCCTCGACCGGGATCAGCAGCGCCTGCCCGTCCCGGCTTTTCAGCCGCCAGTGATCCTGCCCGTTCAGGCGGATCAGCCGGATTTCGTTCAACTCATGAAGCGCGATACTGCCGCCCAGACTGCGTGCGCCGAAATAGCGGATCTCGCCCTCGACCACCTCGACGACGCCCGGTGCGGTAACATCATGCAGAAAGGCAAGCCGACGCCAGCTTGTCACCGCCCAGACGGCACCTGTCGCAAACACCGCCGCCCCAAGAGCGAAGAAAAACCAGCCACCCCGCAAGGCAAGCCAGCCGCCGAACAGGACGGTCGCCAGTGCGGCAAGCAATTCCCGCCTTTGGGTCAGCCAGCGGGCAAGCTCGGGCCGGATCAGTCCCATCGCGACAGCGCGTCCTCATCGGAGCACTTCGCAGCGACCCAGTCTCCCGGACCATCCGCACCGATTTCACGCTTCCAGAACGGGGCGCGAGATTTCAGGTAATCCATAAGATATTGGGCCGCCGAGAACGCCGCCTGACGATGACGCGCGGCTGTGGCAACGGCCATGATCGGCTCTCCGACGCTCAGGCGGCCAAAGCGATGAATGACCGCCAGATCCTCAAGATCCCAACGCGCCCGAGCCTTGGTCGCAATGTCCCGGACCGCCTTTTCGGTCATGCTGGGATAATGTTCCAGTTCAAGCGCGACCATCTGGCCGGTATCGTCGCGAACGATGCCGGAAAATGTGACGATCGCGCCAGCACCCTGCCCGAACCCGTCCAGTATCGAGGCCAGATCGAACGGGTCAGGCTGAATGCGGATCAGCATCAGCCGCCCGTCATCGGAGGGAAAAACGCAACCTCGCGGACCCCTTCAAGCGAGGCGTCCAGATCGGCAAGTTCCTGATCCACCGCAACGCGCACCGCCGACAAGTCCGACAGCGCCGCGCTGTGCTGTTCATCCGTCGCGACAAGTTGGGCAACCAGTTCGCGCACCGTCGCGGCAGAGGTTTCGACCCGTTCCTTCGGCTCACCGATCCGTTCGCGCAGCCAGGCGAAATACAGCACATCCAGCGTCATTTCGGCCCTCTCAGATAGGGCATGGCTTTGCGGAAATAGTCCCAGCCGGTCCAGCCCGTCAGCGCCGCCGCGACCCAGATCAGGAACAGACCGAGCAATGTCGCAAGATCCGACCAGCTTGCCCCTCCGGGCAGGCTTGGCTCTCCGACCAGCGGGGGGCGGCCATGTTCGACATAGGCCAGCCCTGTGCCCAGAAACAGCACTGAAATGGCAACCATCTGCGTGGTGGTTTTCCACTTGGCGACCTTGGTCACGGCCAGTTCGGTCGCCTTGTCGCCAAGCGATTCACGCAGGCCCGAGACGAAGACCTCGCGGAACAGGATAATCGTCGCAGGCAGGATCAGCCACGGGTTCATGCCGGAATAGCCGGTGATGACGACAAGCGCGATCACCACCATCGCCTTGTCGGCAATCGGGTCCATCGCCGCACCGAACCGGCTTTGCTGGTTCCAGGCGCGGGCCAGATAGCCATCGAACCAGTCGGTAATCGCCGCCAGAAGAAACAGCGTCAGCGCCGCCCAATCCGCCCAGGGGCGCTGAAAATACAGAAACATCAGCGGCACGCCGGGTGCCGCGAATAATCGCAGGATCGTCAGAATATTCGGGACCGTCCACGTCATGAGCGCAACCTAGTGCGAACCGCGCCCGGCGGGAAGGGGTCACAGATCGAGACGATGCGGGATGCGGCCCTCAAATTCCCGATAGGGCCGGAAACCCATCGCCTTGTAATAGGCCAGCCCGCCCTGATTATCCGCACCAATCGAGGCATCCAGATGCGCCGGCCCGGCCCTCCGCGCGGCACGCAGCGTTTCCGCGAATAACCGTCGGCCGATCCCGCTGCGGCCCGATTCGGGGCGAATATGCGTGCCGACCATGCCCCAGCCGAGCGGAACGCCATATTGATTTCCCTCTCTCGCAAGGCCGAGAAACTGGAAACCCGCGACCGCGCCATCCTGCTCGGCAATCGTCACCTGAATCGTGTCGGGGTTGGCAAGATAGATCTCGCGCATCCGGTCGGCATCGACCGGGCCTGCACGCAAACCGGCGCAGAAAATCGCGTTCTGCACCGTCGCAAGAGCCTCGGCATCGTCGGGATGGGCAAGGCGCAATGTGATTTCGGATGTCATCGGTCGAACCTCATGGCCTGATCTCTACCTCGGTGCCGATCCCGGTTGCGGCAAAAAGTTCTTCGATCTGGTGATTATCGATGGCGATGCAGCCCTCGGTCCAGTCGCCCGAGACGCGCATCCCCTCGGCGATCTGATTGGGTTGGCCATGAATGAAGATATCCCCGCCGGGATCATAGCCGCCCTGCCGCGCACGCTCACGATCCCCGGCCTGAGGATAGTCCAGCCCGAGAGACAGATGAAACTGACTGCGATCATTGCGGCGATTTATCTTGAAAACGCCCTCGGGAGTTTTTCCGTCACCCTGACGGATCTTGTCGCCCTCTGGTGCGAAACCAAGGGCGATGCGATACTGACGTATCACCGTTCCGCGTTGATAAACACTCAGCCGTCGCGCGGATTTCTCAATCAGGATACGGTCGACCTGACCCTGAATCGGGGCCGACGGGTCCGGCGCATCTGGCCGCGCAACCGGAGGAAGCGGGGCCGGAACTTGCGGTGAGGGCAAAAAGGCCGGCCCGAACATCGTCCAGACCAGCCATCCCAGCAAAAGCAGGAACAGAACGCGCAGAATGCCGCGTTTCCTGCGGCTCATTGCAGATCGTCAAACGCCGCTTGCAGCCGTTTCACCGCGTTTTCGACATTCGCCCGCGGCGTGGCGATATTGAACCGCATGAAGCTTTCTCCGCCTGTGCCAAATGTCTCTCCGGCATTGGCGGCGATCCGGGCATCATTCGCGACACGCGCCTTGATATCGTCGGGCGACATGCCCGTACCCGAAAAATCCACCCAGGACAGATATGTCGCCTCCAGCGGCATTGAGCGCAGGCCGGGGATTTCATTCACCCCGGCATCGAAGATTTTCCGGTTACCGTCCAGATAGGCGACAAGCGCGTCGACCCATTCCGCCCCTTCCGGCGAATAGGCAGCCGTCACCATATCCGTCCCGAACATCCCCGGAGACAGCCCAAGCCCTGCCATCACCCCCTGATAGCTGCGACGCAATGCCGGGTCGGAAATGATCGCATTCCCGACATGCGCACCGGCAATATTAAACGTCTTGGTCGCCGAGGTCAGCGTGATCAGCCGGTCCGCGATATCGGGCGCGGCTTTGGCAGTGACGATATGGCTGTTGCCGGGCATGACAAGATCGTGGTGGATTTCATCGCTGATCAGAAGCAGATCGTGCTCTTTACAGAAATCCGCGACCTGCCGCAGCTCTTCCGGGGTCCAGACGCGCCCGCCGGGATTATGCGGGCTGCACAGGATCAGGATCTTTTCCCGCCCTGTCATCAGCCCGGCCCATCCTTGCCAGTCCATGACATAGCGGCCGTTTTCAGTCACCAGCGGGAACTCCGCGACATCGCGCCCCTGAGCGCGAATCACGCGGGAAAACGCGTGATAGACGGGCGTCATCAGAATGACCCTGTCTCCGGGTTGCGAGAAAACCGACACCGCCAGAGCCGTGCCATTGACCAGCCCCATCGCCGTCAGAATCCAGTCCTGTTCGACCTGCCACCCATGCCGGTTCTGCATCCACCACCGGATCGAGGCCGGATAATTCGGGTTCTGCGCAGGATAGCCATATATGCCATGCGCGGCCAGTCTTTCCACGGCCTGCTGCACCGGCGCGGGCGGGCGGAAATCCATATCGGCAACCCACATTGCCAGACCGTCAGCGGGATCGACACCATAGACGGCGTTCATGTCGTCCCATTTATTGCAATACGTCCCGCGGCGCTCGATGATTTCGTCAAAATCTGGTCGTGTCATATCGGCCTCCTGTTGTGTCAAGGAATAGGCCGCTTATTGCTTCGCGCCAAGCCTTGCCCTAGATCACAGCCATGACAATTCGACCGATCCTAATTCATCCCGATCCGCGCCTGAAAAAACAGTGCGACCCTGTGGCGAAGATCACGCCAGAGATCGAAACTCTGGCGGCGGATATGCTGGCGACCATGTATGACGCACCCGGAGTCGGTCTGGCGGCGCCTCAACTTGGCGTGCTGAAACGGATCTTCGTGATGGATGCGCAGCGCGACCCTGACGCCGAGCGCAAACCGATGGTCCTGATCAATCCCGAGATCGACTGGGAATCCGAAGAACAGAACGTCTATGAAGAAGGCTGCCTGTCGATCCCCGACCAATATGCCGAAGTGACCCGGCCCAGTCAGGTCAGGTTCCGCTGGACGGGTCTGGACGGGGCGCAGCATGAGCAGGAATTCGACGGTCTCTGGGCCACCTGCGCCCAGCATGAGCTGGATCATCTGGACGGGGTGCTGTTCATAGATCACATCAGCGCGATGCGCCGTCAGATGATCACCCGGAAAATGGTCAAGCTGAAGCGCGAACGGGCGCGCGAACAGGCCTGATGACCGCCCGCCCCTTCCTTCCCTACAGCGACAAGCGGCTGCACATGCCCGCGCAGACGGTCGAGGCGGTGACCGAAACCATCCGCATGATCTGGGATGACATGATCGACACGATGGAGGCGATGCCGGGTGTCGGCCTTGCCGCGCCGCAGATCGGGATCATGCTGCAGCTTGCCGTGGTCGATGCCTCGGAAAAGCGCGGTCAGGCCGTGCGCATGGCCAATCCCGAGATCCTGCATCAATCAGTGCAGGATCGCAGCCATGACGAGGCCAGCCCGAACCTGCCCGGTGTCTTTGCCCGCATCACCCGACCCCGCGCCGTCACGGTCCGGTTCCTCAATGAAGACGGAGCAATCGAAGAGCGGGATTTCGTGGCTCTCTGGGCGACTTCGGTTCAGCATCAGATCGACCATCTGAACGGGCGCATGTATGTGGATCACCTCAGCCCTCTGCGCCGCAAGATGCTGGTGACAAAATCGGCAAAGCTGGCGAAACGGGGCTGAACCGCGCGGGGGCTTCGCGCCCCGCACCCCCGCGGGATATTTGGACCAGGATGAAGGAACGCAGCATGCGAGTGATTTTCATGGGCACGCCGGATTTCTCGGTCCCGCCGCTTCGGGCAATTGCGTCGGCACATGAGGTGGTCGCTGTCTATACGCAGCCGCCTCGCGGGGCCGGGCGCGGTCAGAAACCCCGGATCACCGCCGTGCATGAGGTGGCAAAAGAATTGGGGCTTGAGGTCCGTCATCCGGTGTCGCTGCGCGATCCGCAGGAACAGTCGGCGTTTGCCGCCTTGCAGGCCGATATCGCCGTCGTCGTAGCCTACGGACTGATCCTGCCACCTGCGGTTCTGGAGGCGCCGAGGCTGGGCTGTCTGAACATCCATGCCTCGATCCTGCCCAGATGGCGAGGAGCGGCACCGATCCACCGGGCGATCATGGCGGGCGATGCCGAAACCGGTATTGCCATCATGCAGATGGAGGCGGGGCTGGATACGGGTCCTGTTCTGGCGGAAGCACATACGCCGATCGGTCCTGACGACACGACCGCGGATCTGCATGACAGGCTGTCCGGGATGGGTGCCGATCTGGTTGCGGATGTGCTGCACCGCTTGCCTCTGCCTGCACGGCCTCAGGCAGCGGAAGGGGTGAGTTATGCGAGCAAGATCGACAAATCGGAAACTCGCATCGACTGGACGGAAAGCGCAGTCGTCATTGATCGCAAGATCAGGGGGCTTTCGCCATTCCCCGGCGCGTGGTGCGAGGTTTCCGGTGAGCGGGTGAAGCTGCTGCGGTCTCGGCTTGCGGAAGGAAGCGGACGACCAGGCGAGGTGCTGGACGGGTTCCGCATCGCCTGCGGAGAGGGCGCGGTTGAGATCCTTGAGGCGCAGCGTGCGGGAAAGCGGCCAATGCTGGCCGCTGAGATCCTGCGGGGGATGGAGTTGCCGCCGAAACTGGACTGAAGAAAACAGCGACTTGCACGCCCCGGCTGCTGCGCATAAAAGAGGGTCCGATGCGGGTGTAGCTCAATGGTAGAGCAGCAGCCTTCCAAGCTGAATACGTGGGTTCGATTCCCATCACCCGCTCCATTGCGTCTCTGGCACACTCTTTATTTTCAATGCTTTCAGGTGGTTGCGTTCCCCTCCGGTGCACTTTAAGGCACACACGGAGTACACATGGGACTGATCTTGAAGCATATCGCACAGACCAAATCAGGCAGCTTTCAGTATCGCCGCCGCGCATTCTCGGCCAGCATGTCGTCCAGTGCAGACCGCCAGGGATCGATCTTCGGACGCGGTTGCGTCGTGCGGTCATAGGTGAATTCGGTCGCGCCCGATCTGATGACTTTACGCACCGTGTTCCGAGACAGCCGCAACTCACGGCAGATCTGCTTGATCGACTTGCCTTCGACGAAATGCGCGCGCCTGATCTTCGCGATCGTTTCCACAACCAACATCCCCTGACTGCTCCCTCATGCTTTTGAGGAAGCTTCTGATCAGAATTATCAGGGGGGTCACTTTTGGACGCCGATCACCCCAAGATAGGGGTCAGTTTTGCATGCCGTTCCACAGCATTTACAACGTCGCGAGCCTGGCTGACTACGAAACCTATCGCGCGCGGCTGGCTGCCGACCCGCTTGGCCGCGAGAACTACGAGTTCGCCCAGAAGGAGAAGTTTCTGCTCCGGGAAGACCGGACCTGGCTTAAGCTCGCCTCTGCACCGCACGGAGACAACGCATGATCGCTGTGATCTTCGAAGTTGAACCCGCAGAGGGCCGCAAGGATGATTATCTCGACATCGCCGCCGAGATGCGCCCGATGCTTGATGAGATCGACGGCTTCATTTCCGTGGAGCGGTTCCAGAGCCTTACCGACCCACGGAAAATCCTGTCCCTGTCGTTCTTCGAGGATGAAGACGCAATTGCACGCTGGCGGAACCTCAATGCCCATCGAGGCGCGCAGACAAAAGGACGTAGCGGGGTCTTCGATGACTACCGTTTGCGAATCGCCAGCGTGATCCGGGACTACGGCATGTTTGACCGGGCACAAGCTCCAGCAGACAGCAGGAAGGTGCGTTCGATATGACTTCGGCCAACCTGCGGACATAGCTGCCACTGCTAGCTCTTCTGGCGTTGTTCTGGGGGTCGTCCTACCTCTTCATCAAGGTGGCCGTAGGGGGGGCCCCGGTCACGCTGATCGCGCTCCGCGTTCAACTCATTTGTGGGCGTTCCACGGATCATAGCTGCCGAAAGTCCACAGCTGACCCTCCGGGTCTCGGCAACTGAACAAGCGCCCGCCATAATCCTCGTCCTTCGGTTCTGTTGTGATCTCGGCACCAGCGTTGCGAGCTTGTTCGCATACAGCGTCTACATCGTCGACAACGATGTAGGGGCTCTGGGAAATGCCGCCGAGTGCACGCGCCGTGGATTGATGGGCACCAAATTCGTCATCTCGGGCACTGCCGAGCATGATCATCGAATTGCCGCGCGTCAGCTGGGCATGCGCGATACCTCCCGCACCGTCTTCGACGACCAGATGCCGGGCGAAGCCGAGCGCGTTGCATAGCCAATCGATCATTTTCGGTGCATCGTCATATCGCATCGTGGGGATTATGCTGGGATTAGACACAGGTTCTCTCCATGTTCGTCTTTCCGGAAAATAGCATGTATTTCCAGCCGGGAATTGAAGATTTCGGAACTGTCTAGATATGCAGGCGCGGCTCCGACGGTCTCTCTCGTCTCGCCCAAGCCGTCGGTGGCTCTCCCGCGAAATCGTGGAACTCGCGGATAAGGTGGGCTTGATCCGAGTATCCCGTCATCGCAGCGATTTCGGCCCAGTTGAGTTTGCCACATTGGATGGCGAGTGCACGCGCCCGCTGGAATCGGAGCATTCGCGCAGCTGTGACCGGTCGGATACCAGTCTCTTGGCGAAACTGTGCGCTAAGATGGCGCGTACTCCATCCTACGGCAGCAGCGGTCTCCGATACCGTTTTCCCTTGTGCCAGAAAGTGCCAGGACTGTTGAACTCGTTTCGAGTTCGCATGACAAAATCTTGGCGCGAGAAACCGCTCGACGAGATCGAACCGCGCTTGCCAGTCAGTCGCAGCATGAAGCTGGTCATGTAAGGCCTCATACTCTCCTCCAAACCGATCAACCGTACTCAGATCAACGACCTTTGCAGCCAGTTCGGCGGCGGCACCACCAAATAGACGGGCCGCGCCGAGTGGTGTTAAATCGATCTGTATCAGGTCCGCCCCCGCATCGCAGGACACAGCGACGGGACCAGGAAAAAGACCAGCGGTGAAACTTGAACTTCGATAAGCGTCGCCTTCATGTCCAAGTCGGATATCCCAGCGTTCTCCGAGGTTGAACACAAGCGGGAAGACGAGTTCCGCCGCTTCCACCGAATTACTTCGTTCCCTCTTTGAGCAATAACCCGAGACGCGCGCAATCAGGCCGTTCAAAGCCCTGGAAGGCGTGCGCGAAGAAAAGGTCAATTCGGCCATATCAGCTGCATAGCATATCGTTCGCAGTGAATTCCAATTAGCTGACATTCGTGCACAGCGCAGCATCCGGCAGGTATGGGCTCTGACCGGACCTGCGGCGGCGCAGCATTCCGCGCAGTGCGCGCTGCAGATGGATAGCAAAGACGGCCCAGAACTGACCTCTGCGACGCGCCAAAATCCCGCATTGCGTCCGCCGTTCCGGTCATTCGCTGCACCTGCAAAGCGGAGGAATGGGCGAATTCACGCAATGCGGGACTTTGCTGTCGTTGCCGAAAGTAGGTTAGCATGCAATTACTTGGGGAGGAGCAACCATTTGAGATTGAATCAATTATGTGCCTGAGCGTCTATCTTGGAAGCCATGAGCCAATTCAAATCCGAAGGGTTCAGAAAGGCGCTCTAGGTATCGAAGCGGCGAAATGGGTACCACCTGCGCTGTCCAGTTTTCCTTTTCGCTACTACTTAGGGCGGCAAGGCGAGGGTGATGGACTTGAGTGTTCGTGTTTACTCGCTCAGCACGTCGAGTGGAGTGAGCACGGTCCAAGCGTATGTCTAGATGAACTTTATTCTGAGGATCGGTGTCCTTTTGGTGATCTTCGCGACTACGTTTCTGCCGCACAAAAGACCGCTAAGCAGGTCGTAGTTGCTTGTGATGATTCGGGTGGAAGCCCGCAGGAATGCAACGACGATGACTACGACCATCTCATTGTCAGTGTTGAAATGATCGCTCCAACATCTTTCTTGTTTGCGGATCCATTGTCTTTATTTCCTTGGCGCGTGATGTATCTGACCGCCCCAAACTATTAGTAAGGTTTCCGCGTTGCGGCATCCACCACTTCGGACTCGAACCTGCCATGCGGCGCTGCAGCATTCCGCGCAGTGTTGGCTGCAGACAGATCGCAAGGACTGCCCAGAATGGACCTTGATGACCAGAGTAAGCGCCGCTGATGACCAGAGTAAGCGCTGCACAGCAGCACGTCAAAATCCGACTTTCGTCTCCTCTGCCAAGGCTGATCCTCGAGAGCTTGCTTATGCGATGCGCAGGCACGCGGAAGTCTGGTTAAAACCATACTGCTTCATCGCGCTTCGGGTTTCACAGCGGGTACATCCCTGCCAAGTCCGCACGACGCGCTGCGATTGGCCTGCCAGAGCACATCGCCCGAGAATAGGCAGCGGATAGACGCTGGTTTAGTTAACGAGGAACGGGATCGGCAAGCCGAAGGTCTGGGCGAGAAGAATGAAGTTCAGAGACAGAACGATTGTTGCACCGAGGATCGCGAGAACCCGCGTTACGGGTCCTATCGCGAAGGCTCCCATAATGCCGCGCCGCGATGAGAAGATAATCAGCGCGACCATTGGCACCGGCAGAGCGATCGACAAGACCACCTGGCTCATCACCAGTGCATCAGTGGCGTTGTAGCCGGTTGCAACAACGGCGAAGGCTGGCACCATCGTCACCAACCGCCTGATCCAGATCGGCACGTAGAAATGCAGAAAGCCCTGCATGATCATCTGCCCGGCCATCGTGCCCACCACTGAAGACGACACTCCCGAGGTGATCAGCGATACCAGAAACACCGCAGCCGCAGCCGAACCCAGAAGTGGGGTCAGCATGTAATAGGCTGTCTCGATCTCAGCCACGTTGCTGTAACCTTGATGAAAGGCGGATGCCGCCATCATCACCATCGCCATGTTGACCATGCCGGCGATGGCAAGCGCGAGCACTACCTCGATGTTCGAAAACCGCAGTACCTTGCGCCGATCCATGTCCTGGCGGATCTCCGCACGATTCTGGGTCAGGCCTGAATGCAGATAGACCGCATGCGGCATCACCGTGGCACCGATGATCCCGACCGCAATGGTCAGCGCGTTTGCGTCAGGAAGATTGGGGTTTACCAGCCCGATGGCGGCAGAACTCCAGTCGATTGGCGCGATAAAAACCTCGATCAAGTAGCATAACGAGATAATTGCGACCATCGTCCCGATGATCAGCTCCATCGGGCGAAAACCTTTGCTTTCGAAGATGAGGATGCCATAGGTGACGATGGCGGTCACCAGCATGCCCCAGATCAGTGGCAAGTTGAACAAAAGTGCCAAGCCGATTGCACCACCGAGAAATTCGGCGAGATCGGTGGCCATAGCGGCGACCTCACTGACCGCCCACATTACCCAAACGATGGGCCTTGGAAAATTGTCGCGCGACATTTCAGCCAGGTTCTTGCCCGTGACAATCCCCAGCCGCGCCGACAGGGACTGGAACAGCATCGCGATCAGGTTGGCCAGCAGCACCACCCATAAAAGCAGGTAGCCATAGCCCGCGCCTGCTTGGATGTTTGTCGCGTAGTTCCCTGGGTCGACATAGGCGATTGAGGCGACCACTGCGGGGCCGACGAAGAGGAACCTGCTGCCGAATCCCCGCCGCTCGCCAGAGAGCACTGCGTTCATACCTTGGCGGGTGCGTTCTGTGCTGATCATTATGACATACCGTTTAAGCTCTGGTATCTAAATACAGCTTCGGCTTCACTTCATGCAAGGGTAAACCTTATGGAGGGCAGGCAGGATCCATGACGAGTATTTATAATTTATCCAAAGCTACATTGATTTCTCTATATTCAAAATGATACGCTGTCTTGTACTTCAGATGGATAATTCAGGATCGCGATGACCGAGCACGACACGGACCCTGCAGAAGCTTCACCGTCGGAACAGGCAGGGCGTTTCGCCCGTGCGCGAGAGAAGCAGTCGATGGCGATCATGGAGGATTACGTCGAGATGATCGGCGACTTGATCACCATGCATGGAGAGGCACGCGTCGCCGACATCGCAGAACGCATGGGCGTGGCCCATCCCACCGCCACCAAGGCAGTGGCGCGGCTGAAGCGAGAGGGTCTGGCAACCTCCCGCCCATATCGTGGCGTTTTCCTCACCGATGAGGGGGAAGCCCTCGCTGATTGGGTACGTATGCGCCACCGGACAGTCGTCGCTCTCCTGCTCGCGGTCGGTGTGCCTCGGGAAACCGCCGAGGCGGACGCGGAAGGGATCGAGCACCACGTCTCGCGCCGCACGCTTAAGGCCTTTGAAAAATATCTGTCAGGCCAGTGATGAATTAAAAGGGCTTCGTTTGAGCGGGTGGCTCATCAATGGCTTTTGGACGAAAACGGCGACGACACATGACCGCGCTGCATGGACACAGAACTCCAAGCAGTCATTCGTCACAAGAGCAGCGAATGTCTGCTTCCCGCCGATTCTGTGGAAAAACGCGTTGCCATCGGGGGCCTTTTGGACCGTTTCCTTCGGGTGCAAGCCTTTCTGGTGTCAGGCTTTTCGCGGATGCTGCGGTGCAGGAAAGATCTTGGCGAGTTTGCGGAGGTTCTGGGCGGTGGCGGCAAGGAGGAATTCGTCGTTCGCGCCGCAAGGTCCCCTTAGCCGCAGGCGCCCCAGCCCGAGGATGCGTTTCAGATGAGCAAACAGCATCTCGACCTTCTTGCGGAGCTTCATCGAGATTTCGTATTGGCGGGTCTTGGCGATGTCCCGGGCGATCTGGCGCGCATCTTCGTGTTCCTCGCGGGTGATTGATCTGGCATCGGCGTTCGGGCAGCACTTCTGTTTCGATGGGCAGGGCTGGCAGGTCAGTTTCAGTGCGCGGTATTTGGCGGTTCCCTTGCCAGTCGGGCCGCGGTTCGGGTCCGAATAGTTGCGGCGGAACTGTTTGAGCCTGTGACCTTCCGGGCAGATGTATTGATCGTTCTCTGCATCCCATTCGAAGTCTGCCCGGGTCCAGGTGCCGTCATTGCGCCCGGACTTGTCGAAGACAGGGATATGCGGGGCAATGCCCCTGTCGACCAGCCAGCCCAACATCGGTCCGGTGCCGTAGGCGGTATCCGCGATCAGGCGTTCAGGATGCAGGTCGAACTTGTCTTTCACCCTCTTCAGCATGGTTTTGGTTGATCCGACCTCGGCCTGCCGGATGGATCGTGTCGCCTCGACATCGACAATCACGCCATGATCCGTGTCGATCAGGTAATTGTCGGAATAGCTGAAGAATGCCGGACCTTTGCGCGCCGCCGTCCATTGGCTGGCCGGGTCGGAATGTGAGGTGAATTTCGGATGGACCTCGCTGGCGGCGCCAAATGCGGCCTTGTCCAACGTGTCAAGGTATTCGCGCACGGCGCGGGGCGCATCCGAGGGGTCTATCAGCGTTGCATCCCAATCTTCCTTCGCTGTCGAGTTCTGCTTATTGGCATCCGCCTCGATCAGGCTGGCATCCACCGCCAGCCGCTGCCCGCTGACCAGCCCCTCCTCGATGCAGCGCGTGACGGTCATCTCGAACAGATGCCTCAGCAACTCGCTGTCGCGGAACCGCCCGTGCCGGTTCTTCGAAAACGTCGAATGATCCGGAACCCGGTCGCTGAGATCCAGGCGGCAGAACCAGCGATAGGCCAGATTCAGATGCACCTCTTCGCAAAGGCGCCGCTCCGAACGAATGCCGAAGCAATAGCCAACCAGCAGCATCCGGATCAGCAACTCGGGATCGACAGACGGCCGGCCGGTGTGGCTGTAGAAATCCGAAAGATGCGCACGGATGCTGCTGAGATCGACAAACCGATCAATGGACCGAAGAAGATGCTCCTGAGGAACATGATCCTCCAGTGAGAACTCGTAAAACAGCGCCGGCTGCGCCTCCTGCCGCGGTCCCATCATCGCCAATCCTCCCACCCATTGCAGGAATTGAATCAGCCAGATGCCCTTCAATCAAGCACGAGTTTTTCAACAAAATAAGCCCCTCTCATACAGTTTTCTGCGCCTGCAAGCCTGAACGCCCCGATTTGATTGCTGGCCATTTCAGTTCGAGGGCTGAGGCCACTGATCAGGTATCCTGTGGATTGGCCTGACGAAATCTGTCGATACGGTGCAAATGCTCTGACATCACCGGCGATGTTGAGTTCCTGACGAAAACCGGCCTGGGCTCTTGCTGGTAAGAGAGGGGCCCAAAAGCTTCAAAATCGTGTTCTGAAGGGCACGCAACTGTGCTAGATTGGCCATATTGACAGACGATCTGCAAGCTTATGCTCCAAATCGGCACTGTTATGATCCAATGACAAGGAAATCATGGTGGAGCCAAGGGGAGTCGAACCCCTGACCTCATCATTGCGAACGATGCGCTCTACCAACTGAGCTATGGCCCCATTATCGGCGTTATGCAAAGCCCTCTGAAGGGTTGTCAAGCGGCGAAATCGCGGCCTTGATCCGAACCGCGCATCGGGCCATGACAAGGGAAAAGAGGTTTCGCATTGGACATACTGATACTCGGTGCCGGGCAGGCGGCAGCGTCGATGGCAGCGCGTTTGCGGGCGCTTGGCCATGATGGCGGGATTACGGTGTTGGGCGATGAGGCGATAGCACCCTATCAACGCCCGCCACTGTCCAAAGCCTATCTTCTGGGCGAGATGTCTCTGGACCGGCTGACATTGCGCGGCGAGGACTGGTGGCGCGAGAATGATGTCCGGCTGCTGACTGGGGCCAAAGCAAACGCGATCGATCTTGCGGCCAGAACAGTATCTACCAGCCAAGGAAGGCTGAGCTATGACCAGCTTGCGCTGACTCTGGGAGCATCGCCGCGAAGGCTGCCGGAGGCGGCGGGCGGGTATCTTGCCGGGGTGCATGTGATCCGCAAGCTCTCTGATATCGGCAGGCTCAAGCCAGAGCTTTCAGCCGGTCGGCGGATGGTCGTTATCGGCGGTGGTTATATCGGCCTTGAGGCTGCCGCAGTGGCCCGGAAGCTGGGGCTGGAGGTGACCGTGATCGAGGCAGCGCCCCGGATACTGGGCCGTGTCGCCTCGGCGGAAACCGCGAATATGATCCGCAACCTGCATGAAGCGCATGGCGTCGAGATATTGGAGACCACGGCAATCGAACGGCTGGAGGGCGATGACCGGCTTCATGGCATCAAGCTTCAGGATGGTCGGCGCATTCAGGCCGATCTGGCGGTCGTTGGGATCGGCGTTAATCCGGAAACCGCTCTGGCTGCGCAGGCCGGGCTGGAAATAGATAACGGGATCGCCTGCGACAGTTTTGGTCGCAGTTCGGACCCGTCGGTCTGGGCCGCCGGAGACTGCGCCTCATTCCCGTGGCAAGGGGGACGGATCCGGCTGGAAAGCGTGGGAAATGCCATCGATATGGCAGAACTGGTAGCGGCGAATATGCTTGGTGCGACTAAGAAATACGTGCCGAAACCGTGGTTCTGGTCCGATCAATATGATGCAAAGCTGCAGATCGCCGGTCTGAATACCGGCTATGACAAGACCGTTCTTCGGGCGGGGAGCGGGGCGAATAGCAGCTCGGTCTGGTATTACAAAAGCGAAAAGCTGATCGCCATAGACGCGCTGAACGATGCACGCGCTTATATGGTCGGCAAACGTCTGATCGAGTCCGGCAAATCGCCCGCCCCCGAAACGGTTTCCAATCCGGATATTCCGCTGAAGGAACTCCTGTGAGGATTATCGGCGGTCGGTTGCGCGGGCTGAAGCTGGCCGAAATCGGGTCAGGGGACAGCGCAGCGCATCTGCGCCCGACCACGGACCGAGTGCGTGAGACCATGTTCAATCTTCTGGTCAACAGCATTGGCGTTGAGCTTGAGGGCAAAAGGGTGCTCGATCTGTTCGCCGGAACAGGAGCACTTGGGCTGGAAGCATTGTCCCGGGGCGCGGCTCGCGTTGCTTTCGTTGATGATGGGGCGACTGCACGGGCGCTGCTGCGCGAAAATATCGAGAAAGCAAGGGCGATGGGTGTGACGGATATCTGGCGTCGTGACGCGACCCGGCTGGGTCCAAACCGCGGTGCCGGGTATGATCTTGTTTTCATGGATCCGCCCTATGGGCAGGGGCTAGGGGAACTGGCGCTGCAATCCGCTGAGGCCGGGGACTGGCTGGCCGACGAGGCGGTGATTATCTGGGAGGATAGCCAGCCGCCTGTAATCCCGCCGGAATTCTCGTTGCTGGACCAGCGTCGCTATGGAGACACGCTGGTTATGATCCTTCAACGCGGGTAGCGGCGCTGACCTGGTCTTCGGCTGCCCCTTTCATAACGAAGGTCTATGGTTTTGTCACCTTGCCCCCGACTCCGAGCCGCTTAACATGAGCACCTGACCGGAACGAAACCGGTGCAGGTCACGTTAAAATAAATGATCAGCACCCCGTATCATAAGTCAGAGAAACCCCCTCGGGCGTTGCTTGTGGGACATTTTTCCACAGTCGGGGATATCGAAGTTCTGCTGCAAGTCCAACAGCGTCTCGACGCTCTGGGAATGGCCTATGATGTATCGCCCTACACTGATATCTGCCTGTCGATCGACGATTCCTGGCTGGACAAATATCTTTTGGAGCCGGAACGCTATACGCATCTGATCGTGATATGCGGCCCTTTCACGCAGGAGATAGCTGCGCGGAACGACAGCATATTTGGCCGTTTTCAGCATTGCGTCCATATTGGCGTAAACCTGACAATGGTGCAGAGCATCCATGATTTTAACCCATTCGACATCTTGCTGGAACGGGACAGTGACCGAACTGTCCGCGCCGATCTGAGCTTTTGCGAAAATTCACCTTCCATACCTGTCGTTGGCTTGTGCCTTGCGAGTGCGCAGCGCGAATATGGTGAGCGTCGCCGGGGTGATCTGGCTGCCGAAAAGCTTCGCCGCCTGATCCGGAATGCCGGTGCTGCTTACATCGAATTGGACACGTCAGTGCCTGTCGAAAAAAATCGCTTTGGCATATCCAATGGGGCCGAGTTCGAAGCCATTTGCCGTCGCGTTGACGTCATGCTGACGAACAGGCTTCATGGTATGGTGCTTTCATTGAAGAACGGCATTCCCGTGATTGCGATAGATCCGGTCGCCGGAGGTGACAAGGTGACGCGGCAAGCCCGCAAGATCGGCTGGAATCAGATATTCGATGCTGAAAAGGTCACCGACACAGAGCTTGCCGCGGCTCTTCAATACAGCCTTTCTCAAGAGGCCAGAGAAATTGCGGCATCGGTAAAGGATACTGCGATACGTTCTCTCTCTGGATTTGACGCACTATTCGCAGAAGCGTTGAATATCCCTGCGAGACCAGAATTACGGGCTGATCTGGTCCCGCAGGATAGCTGGAGCCGGAAACTGCGTAAGCGGTTCAAAATCTGGAGGCGCGCACGGAGAAAGAGGAATGAGAACCGAAAAGAGTCAGCGTCCACCAAGTAAGAAATACCGGCAGCACGCTACCCTAGACCGGCTGCTCTCCGTAGAATTTAGATTCGATCGCAAATTTTTCAGCAAAGCCCAAGTGGCGACGTCCTCACACCCGGCTCGGCACCGCTCCGAACGCCTTCTTGAAAAGTCGCGAGAACTCGCTTGAACTTGAGAACCCGGTGTTGAGCGCTACCTGAGTCATTGTCATTTTGCGATCTCGATCTGTCAGCATTCCCCGAGCGGCTTCCAGTCTGCGCTTGCGCACGCGTTCCATGACAGACGGACCGTCGGCGAAGATCTTGTAAAGATAGCTGCGTGAAATCCCGCAGGTTGAAGCGATTTTGGCAGGGGTCAGGTCGGGGTTGCGGTAATTCGCGTCGATGAAGGCCAGCACCCTTGCACGCAAGGCTTGAACGGCGATGCTGTCATCCGACATCGCGCCGCCAGAACTCAGAAAGAACGCTACCGTATCGAGCATCTGATTGGTCATGAACCCGACCGTCCGTACGTCGGCTTCGTCGACATTCTGCAGAAGCTCGATGATCAATCGCTGCATCATGTGAAAAATCGCATCCGGTTGAACGATGGTCCTCGACAATATGCCGGCGTTGCAGCCCAATCGATGTTCCAGCGCGGTAACCGGAATTTTGACATTGAAGGTGGAGTAATCCCGCTTTACGCGAAGCTTGGCCGACAGACCGTTGTTCAGAAGATAGGTATTCTGCGGCAGAAGCTGCACCCGGTTGCCGTCGATTTCGCATAGCGCAGTTCCGCTTTCGGGAAAGCTCAGTGAGAAGAATGGTTCTTCCTGAAGTCGTCTGTTGTGGGATTTTTCGAATTGCTGGTTGCCGAACTCGATTCGGTTAAAGGACAGATCGCCGATCGTGCGGCTGTAGAGGCTTCCGGAGATATTACCTTCGACCACCGGCTTCACCTCAAGCGCACCCCACAGCCCGCTGAAGACAGACCGCCAGTGATCACGGTCTTCGCCCGATTGCGCGTCCACGCTTCGGCCGATAAGCGGCAATTCAGGGTTTCTTATCCGGTTCATCTCTCCAGCTCATCTTCGGGCAGAGTGGACGCTATCACAAAAACTTCTGTGATGCATCACAAGCTTCTTCAGCAATCCCATAGTAGAGTTGCGCAAGCAGAGGAGGCTGTCTGGAGGGCCGCAGATCGGCCAGGCGACAGTGCCATACGCAGATGTGAGGGAGGAAACAATGAATATCAAACTGGCCGCAACGCTGCTTTCGACGGCATCGGTTCTTGCAACTGCGGCACAGGCGCAGAATGATCCGGTCGAGTGGACGCTGGCCTATCTTTCGGTGAAGGGCACGATCTATGAGGAGGTTGTGCAGGCGATTCCGGACCGGATCGCTGAAGCAACGGATGGCGCTATCGTTATCACGCCGACTTCGTCATTGGTGGCTGGTGACCGGCTGCTGGAAAGCGTGCGCGACGGTCTAGTGGAAATGAGCATGCCGCTGACCGGATATTACACCGGATCACAGCCCCTGTTCACCGTTCCAAGCCTGCCTGGCTACTCGGAAAATTACGAGGATATGGCAGCGCTGATGGCATCGGATTACGGCGAGCAGGTCCGTGCGGTCTTTGAGGAAGACTATGGTGCCACGCAAGTGATGGAAAACGCGTTCTGCCCGCAGACCCTGTTTTCCACCAAGCCGATTACAACGCTGGAAGAATGGAATGGGCGCAAGTTGAGGGTCAATAATCGCGGCACAGGTTTGATCGGCGGCCAATTGGGGGCTGTCGCTGTGTCGCTCTCTGCGGCGGAGGTGCTGCCCGCGCTTGAACGCGGTGTCATCGACGGCGTCATCACGGACACATGCTGGGCTTATGGCGCCGGTTTCGGCTCGGTCATCACTCACGCAGCGGACTGGGATCTTGGCAAGGTCATCCCGTCGCCGGTGTTGGTCAACACCGAGGCGTGGGAAGCCCTGCAGGAAGATGTCCGGAACAAGGCTGCGGCGGAATTCGAGAAGATCGAGGCGGATTTCGCGGAACGCTGGAAGGAACGCACCGCCGAGCTTCCCGGATTATGGACCGACGCCGGCGTGGACTACACCGAGGTCAGAGACGAAGAAAACGCTCGCTTCAATGCCGAGGAGCTACAGGCCCCGGTGCTGGAGGCATGGCGGGAAGACATGCAGCGTGCCGGGCTCGATGCCGATGCCGTGCTGGACACAGCCAAGGCTGCAATCGAGTAATCCCGAATGACAACGACACGTGAATCGGATCCGGAGGTGGTTACGCCTCCGGTCATGTCCCGGGTGATATCGGCACTGTCAGGTTGGGTCGGCATGCTGGCTGTCCTGCTGATGCTGCTCAGCGTCAATATCGAGGTGATCGGCCGCAGCCTCTTCGATCACGCGACGATCTGGGTGACCGAGGTTTCGACCTATCTCGTGGTCGTCATAACCTTTGCCGGGACGGCCTTCGTCGCGAGCCGGGACGGCAATATCCGCGTCGACCTGCTGCTTGATCGCTTCTCCGCCGTGACCCAGACACTGATCCGCGCTGCGCTGACCTGGATCTCTGTGTTCATAGCGCTGATTGCTCTGTGGAAGTTTTCCAGCTTCTGGATGGAGAGCCTCGCCAACGGCACACGCAGCTGGAGCCTGCTGAACACGCCGCTTTGGATCCCGCAGCTCTCAGTCATGCTTGGTCTTGTGGCGATGATCCTCGCGCTGATCTGGCGTACGCCGTCCGCGCTTGGCCAGATCGCCTATCTCCCGGCGTTGGCGGCTATCGCTCTGGCACTTTTGCAGGGCTCTGGCGTTTTTCTGGGCCAGTTGAGCGTCAGTCAGAACCTGATTGCACAGGCTATCCTTGTCTCTGCATCGGCTGCACTTGCGGGCGGAGCCAGGACTATCGGTCTCATTGCCCTGTACGTGCTGCCGGTCATCGCCCTGTTTCTGGTCACGAGGGACGCGGGCCTCACCATCAAGTCCCTCGCCCTGATCAGTATTCTCTTCTTTCTTCTGTTCGCAGGACTGCCGGTCGCCTTCGCGCTGATGGGCATCGGGATCTTCGCCATGATCTTCTGGCTGAAGCCGGTTACGTTGAACTCGATTGGTGAGCGGGCCTGGACGTCAGTCAACACATTCGAACTGGCCGCCATACCGATGTTCGTGATGATGGGTACGATCCTTGTGCGCAGCAATGCCTCGGGAGAGATGTTTGCCGCCACTCAGGCCTTCATGGGCCGGTTGCGCGGAGGCTTGGCCTATGCCTCGCTTCTTGCCTCGGGCATCTTCGCGGCTGTCTCGGGGTCTAGCCTAGCAACAGCGGCAACGATGGGTCGTGTTGCCGGACCCGAGATGATGAAATCCGGCTATCGCGCGGCACTTGCATACGGTGTGCTTGCTGCCGGCGGAACACTCGGCATCCTGATCCCACCCAGCATTGCGATGATCATCTATGGTCCGATGGCTGGCGTTCCTGTGACCGAGTTGTTCATGGCCGGCATCATTCCCGGCCTGCTGATGATCGCGGCATTCACGGCGGTGGTGTTGGTCTGGGCGCTGATCGACCCGACGGCCTGCCCCGCTGCGGACGGGATGACGCTGCGCGAAAAACTTACCGCATTGAAAGGAGTCGTGCCATTCCTCCTGCTGATGGCAATGGTGCTCGGCTCGCTCTATGCCGGGATCGCCACCCCAACCGAGGCGGGAGCCGTCGGCGTGCTTGGTGCGATACTGCTCAGCCTGTTCCGCGGCTCGCTGAGCATCGAGGATTTCATTGGTGCGCTTGAGGAAACCGTAATGACAACCTCGTTCCTTTTGATCATCGCGGTTGGTGCGTCGGTGATGGGCTTTGCAATCGACTTCCTTGCAATGCCGCAGGCACTGGTGAAGTTCGTTGAATCGCTTGCGCTATCCAAGCTGGGTCTGTTCCTCGCAATCGTTGTTCTTTACCTGATCCTCGGCATGTTCGTCGAACCGATCAGCATGGTTTTGATGACGTTGCCGGTCATCTTGCCGGTGATCGCCGCTGCCGGATGGGATCCGCTGTGGTTTGGCATCGTTCTGGTGATGCTGGTGGAAATCGGACTAATCACGCCGCCTGTCGGCATGATCCTTTATATCCTGTCCGGCGTGTCGCAGAAGGGCACGACAATGTGGCAGATCTCGGTCGGCACGCTGCCATTCGTGATCGCCTTTCTCGCGATGGTTCTGCTGTTCTTCGCGGTGCCCCAGCTTGTTACCTTTCTGCCGGTGATGATGCGATGACTGAATTCGATTCGAGCCATGTCCGTAACTGGATATCGCGTGAGCAGAGGGCAGGTCGGTTGCGTGCGGGTGCACTGATGGTGTGTCACGGCCATCAGAAGCCCTTCAGGCTATGTTTCGGCAGTCGCAGCCAGAATGTGCCCCGAGACGAGGTCAGCGAGGATACCGCGTTCTGGATCGCCTCGATGACAAAGCCAGTGGTAACGGTGGCCGCGATGCGGCTGATCGAAGACGGGAAAATGACATTGCACGATGCTGTGACAAACTATGTGCCAGGATTCGGCAGTCTTGGTGTGATGGAATGCGATGCGGGGCTGGTACCACTCCAACGCCCGGTCACGGTCCTCGACCTGATGACACACAGCTCTGGCCTGACCTACGGTGCCTTCGGAGATGAGCCGATTCATCGCGAATACCGGAGGCTTTGTGCCTACGATTTCCAGTCAGACAACGCGACTATGGCCTCAAGGCTGGCTCAGCTTCCCCTGCTACACCAGCCCGGAGAAGTATTCGAATATGGCATGTCGACAGATCTGCTAGGGCGCGTGATCGAGGTGGTTGCGGGCGAGACATTGGACATTGTGCTGCGGCGCCTCGTGCTTGACCCTCTTGGGATGCACCGGACAGGTTTCCTGCCAGATCCGTCAACCACCGCAACTCTGCCGGACTCGGCGGTAAGCGATGCTTTCGCGCCGCCCGTTTCGACCGGGCCGTGTTGGTGCTCGGCCGGTGCTGGACTGTTTTCCACACTAGCCGACTATAACCGTTTCGCCGCGATGCTTCTGGGCGGCGGCAGGCTGGAGGGTAAGCAGCTTCTGCGACCGGAGACAGTCGCATTAATGAGCCGAAATAACCTGCCGGAGAATGTCGGGTATGGTGATTACACTGATACGCTAGGTATTATCGCTCCGACGCCTGAAAACGGGCTCGGTTTCGGGTTGAGCGTCGCGGTTCGGACAAAATGCGTACAAGCCATACCCGGCGCTGTTGGAGAAATTCTCTGGCCCGGGATCTCCGGCGCGAATTTTTGGGTCGATCCGGTCCATGAGTTGACGGTGGTATTGCTGACGCATGCCCCGGAGGAACGGGCGCAACATCGGATCGATCTGCGACGTGCGGTCTATGCTGGCTTGGAGGCGGGGCAGCCTTAAGCTCTGGGCTGCGAAATATGGCCTGCCAAGTTCATAGCCAAGTTTGTGACAGGATATCAGAACTGCTGCACCCGCGTAATTCGGACCGGTTTGTTATGATAAAGCAGCCTCAAATAGCACGGTGGCGGCATCAAATGCCGCCACCGTTAAGCCTTTAGTCCTCAGTTGCGGATCTTGACGCCGGACATGCCGCCCGAGAGTTCCTCGGTGGCTTCCTCGGCCAGTTGCTCCGGTACCACCAGGTTCATGATGATGGCGATCAGCGCCGCTGGCAGCAGGCCGCTGGTCAGCAGGATCTGCATGGTCGAAGGCAGCTTGTCGAGGGCTGCGGGTTCGAGTTGCAGCCCGAGGCCGAGGCTGAGTGCAAGCCCGAAGATCACCATGTTGCGGCGGTTCCATTCGACATCGGACAGGATCGACACCCCGGCAGCGGCGATCATGCCGAACATGACGATCACGCTGCCGCCTAGGACCTCGATCGGGACGGTAGAGATGATCGCGCCCAGTTTCGGGAACAGTCCGCACAGGATCAGGAAGATCGCGCCGAATGTGACGACATGACGGCTCATGACGCCGGTCATGGCGATCAGTCCGACATTCTGGCTGAATGAAGTGTTGGGCAGTGAGCCGAACATACCGGCAAAAGCGGTGCCGAGACCGTCGGCGAACGTGGCGCCGCGGATCTCATCATCTGTTGCTTCGCGTCCGGCTCCGCCTTTCAGGATGCCGCTCACATCGCCGACGGTTTCTACCGCCGAGACAAAGGCCATAAGCGAAATCCCGATAATTGCGCCAGCCGAGAACTCGATGCCGAAATGGAAGGGGTCGGGGACCGAGAACACACCGGCGCGCGCAACGCTGGTGAAATCGACCATGCCCAGAGGCAGAGCAACAAGATATCCGACGACCAGCCCGACCAGAATCGCCGAGATCGACAGCATGCCGCGCACGAAGAATTTGAAGCCGAGCGTGGTGAACACGACGATAAGCGCGACGGTCCAGTTCTGAAGGCTGCCATATTCCGGTGTACCGATGGCGGGAACGCCGCCGGCGGCATACTGAATGCCGACCCGGACCAGCGACAGCCCGATCAGCAGCACGACCAGCCCGGTGACCAGAGGCGGCAGTGCAAAGCGGATCTTGCCGATAAACAGACCCAGAATGCCGTGGAACAATCCGCCGATAACAACGCCGCCGGTCAGTGCGGCCATTGCATCAACGCCTTTGCCGGCGACGATCGGAACCATGATCGGGATGAAGGCGAAGGACGTGCCCATCACCACCGGCAGCCTTGCGCCGACCGGGCCGATGCCGATGGTTTGCAACAATGTCGTAATACCGGCGAAGAACATCGAGATCTGGATCAGATAGATCATCTCGGGGAAATCCGGGCTGTTCGACCCGTAACCGAAGCCTGCTGCGCCCGCGATAATGATTGCGGGCGTCACATTGGCGACGAACATCGCCATCACATGCTGGATGCCGAGCGGAATTGCCTGATGTAAAGGTGGTGTGTAGTTCGGATCGCGAAGTTGCTCCGGCGTGCCGATTGCCTTGGTGGCCATATTCATGCCCCTCCCTGGGATGCTTTGCAGCAGTTGAAAAATCCGCGCGATGCATTCTCCTCTTATGCGTTCGCGGGATGGTGGAAGCGGCAAGGGTCCGGCTGGGTCCTGCCGCGCGTTTTCCTGATTCGGTTCCTTTATCTGGGAATGCTGTTGTCGGATGCTGGCGCGATCGCGATCAGCACGACCTCAGCCAGTTCCGCTGTGAATGCGTCATTGATCGGCGCGTGCCGTGCGAAGGCCCGGAAATAGAGCGGCCCTGCATAGAGATCGATGATCAGGTCGCTGTCGAGATCCGAGCGGAAAAACCCCTTCCGCTGGCCATGCTGAATCAGCGCCCGTCCATAGTCGCGCCGCTGCCGCAGGAAATCGGCGTGAAACCTTTCCATAAGCTCGGGATCGTTTTGCGCACGGCCCAAGATTTCGGCCATGATCCGGCCTACGCGGCCACCGAGAAACCTGCCGAGTGAGGTGATGTATTCGCGCAGCGCATCGGGTGGGTGACCGCGCAGATCTGCCATGACGGCATCCTCAACCTCGTCCAGAAACGCGTCGATGACGATTTCCTCGACCGAGTTCCACCGGCGATAAACAGTCGGGCGGCTTGTGCCTGCGGTTTCTGCGATCTCGCTGATGGTCAGTGACGCAAGAGACTTCTCGGCAAGCAACTGCCATGTCGCGTCGGTGATTCGACGGTCCAGCTCATCATCGAGTTTCCGGCCTCCGGCATTGCGTAAAACTGCGGTCATCGAATTGTTGCTTAACCCTCTTGATTTGTGCGTTACACCGTGTATCGTTACATAGCGTAACGCACACCCAGGAAACCGCCAAGAACTTTTTTATCTTCGGCACCAAGGGAGGAGACGAAGACCATGAATCACCCACTGGTTAATGAGAAAACCTTTCTCGACAATGAGACCTGGCGCTACTTCTGGCATCCGGTCTGCACGGCTAAGGAACTGGAGGAATCGGATACCGGTCGCGGCCAGTTGCTGCGCGTCAAACTGCTGAACACCGATATTGTTGTCGCACGGCTCGATCACGGCGTCGTTGCGATGAACAACCGCTGCCCGCACCGCTCGGCGCAGCTTCACCTCGGCTGGAACAAGGGTAACTGCATCCAGTGCCCCTATCACGGCTGGATGTGGGGCGAGGATGGCAAATGCATGGGCATTCCCGCCGCGCCGGATGGACCGATCCCGCCCAATGCCAAGGCCACCGCCTATGACTGCCAGGAAAAATACGGTCTGATCTGGGTGCGTCTGGAGGGCTCGGCCGATACGGAAATCCCCGGCCATATCGTTTATGATGACCCGGATTTCAAATGCGTCCACGGTCCGTCCTATGACTGGAAAACCCATTCCGCCCGCCGGGTCGAGAACTATACCGACCTTGCGCATTTCCCCTTCGTCCACCCCGAGACGCTGGGCCGCGACGGGCATGTCACCTTCCTCACGCCGGACATCAATTTCCGCAAGGAAGGGCGGATGCGCTTCCGCTATGATCCGCCAGAGGATGCACGTCAGGCGATGGATGCCAGCGGCGGGCTGTCGGCATTGGCCTTCACCGACTATACGATCAACCTGCCTTTCGGCGTGACGCTGGATCTGACGCTGCAGAATGGCAACCGTACCGTGATGTGGATGTGGGCCACGCCGCTGGACGATATCCATTGCCGCAGCTTCTGGTTCGCCTGCCGCAATTCGGACCATGACGGCCCAGATCAGCCGCATATGGATATGCAGGCCGTCATTCTGGAAGAGGATGTCGATATCGTCGAAAGCCAGGATCCCGAACAGATCCCGCATCCGCGCGACGAAATCGCTGTCGGTCCCGACAAGGTCTCGCTGACCTATCGCCGCCTGCTTTACGAACTGTGCAAAGCGAAATCGCAGGGGCCCGAGGCGCTCAAGACCTATCTGACCAACGAACGCGACAATATCTGAGCCATGGACAGTACCCATCTGGACAAATGGCATTCAGGTCGTTGGGATCTCGAATGCGTGGATATCGAATCCGAGACCCATGACGTCAAAACCTTCCACTTCCGGGTTCGCCCGGGAGTGGATGGCGATGCACCGCTTTGCCTGCATCGCCCCGGTCAGTTCGTGACCCTTCGTCTGCGTCACGGTGAAAAGCTGGTGCCGAGATCCTATACGATCTCATCCTCGCCCTCGCGCCCGCATCTCATGACGATGACGATCAAGCGCGATCCGCGGGGCCTTGTGTCGCGCTATATGCATGACGTGCTGAAAGTCGGCGATGTGCTTCCGGTCAGCGGGCCGGGTGGGCATTTCGACCTGATCTCGACCACGCCACGGCAGAAAATCGTGATGTTGTCGGGCGGATCGGGGATCACGCCTCTGATGTCAATGCTGCGCTATATCCACGATACGCGGGCCAAGGATTACGAGGTCACCTTCCTGCATTCGGCGCGGACGCCCGAGGACATCATCTTCCGCCGCGAGTTGGAGCTGATCGCCGAGCGCACCAATACCAAGCTGGGCTTCATCTGCCAGACAGATGCCGAGCCGGGGATGGATGAGGGCTTCCTGACCCGTGAGGTTCTGGAAAAACACGCCCCCGACATCCTGAACAGCACGGTCCTGACCTGTGGACCTGCGCCCTATATGGATGCGGTCAAATCCATTCTGGCCGAGATCGGCTTCGACATGGCGCATTACCATCAGGAAAGTTTCGGCGACCCGGCCGAGCGGGAAAACCCCGCCGATGCCACACCCGAGACCCTGACGCTGGATCGCAAGGAAGAGCCCGAGCATATCCATCACGACGCCGAGCATCCCGCGCCAGAGCCGGATTCGGACGAGACCGAGATCACCTTTACCGTCTCGGATCTGACCGTTCCCTATAAGCCGGGCCAGACCATTCTGGAGGTGGCGACAGCCGCCGGGATCGCGATTGCGACAAACTGCCAGATGGGGCTCTGCGGCACCTGCAAGGCGCATTGCTTGTCCGGCACGGTCAATATGGACGATACCGAGGGGCTCGAACCCGGCGAAGAAGAGGCCGGGATGGTGCTGACCTGCTGCGGCCGCCCGCAAGGCCCGATTCAGATCGAGCTTTAACCTATAAACACCGAATATTCGGGGAAGCCATGATTAACGATGATTTCTCATTGGGATGCAATGGGCGCGGCCTGATGCATACTCAGGAACTGCCGCTTGAGGACCAGTTCAGGATGCTGCGCGACAGCGGGGTTTTCGACCATTTCGACCGCATTCCGCAACCCGGTCTGGAACGCGAATATGTCGAGGCGTCGAACAAGTATGGCGTGCCGCTGACCACCGGATTATGGACCTATCAGATCGGCAAGGATGAAGATCTGGTGCGCCATAATCTCGAATGGGCGGCGAAAGCCGGGGCGAAATGTCATAACCTGATGATCTCGACCAATCACGCGAAGGGCCATGTGGTCACGGATGACGAGGTGGTCGAGTTCTATCTGCGTGCCTATGAGGCGGGCGAAAGTCTTGGTATCACCATCTCGGCCGAGGTGCATATCTATATGTTCACCGAGGATTTCCGCCGGATCACCCCGGTTGCGGAAAAGGTCCGGTCGCGCGGCGTGCCGTTCAATTTCGTGCTGGATCACAGCCATGTTCTTCTGAAGATCGAAAGCCCCGAAGAGCAGGACGCCAGCGGCATCCGCGAGGATGTCGAGACCGGGCGTCTGATCCTCGATCCCTATGATGAGGGCAATGTCATCGACGAATGGATCGACCAGAATATGATCGTCTGGTTGCAGGTTCGTCCGGTCTCGCCCAACGGGCCGAAGAACACCGGAATGATGGGTCCGGGCGGACGTTGGGGCCGGGCCTGCCAGTATCCGTTCACACGCCCCGGACCGGGCGAGTGGGATCATTTCTGGCATGCCTACCGGGTCGAGCCCTGCAAGGAAGTCGTGCGCAAGGTCTTCCGCCATCATCGCGACACGCCGGACAGCCCGCTGCGCTGGATGACGACCGACATGATCGACATGCCGGATTATGGCGGCGGCGTCGGCTATTCGCTGTTCGATCAGAATGTCGCCATCGCCGAGTGGATCCGCGACACCTGGCAGCAGATCGTCGTCGCCGACAGGCCGAAGCAGGTCGCCAGCCCGGCTGCATGATGCTAAGGATGCCAAGGCTGACGATCGTTCCGTTGACACCTTGTCCCTGTGCATCGGCACTTGTGACACCCCGTATCAAACCGCTTGCCGGCCCTGATCCGGTTATCTCTGTTCTGGAAAGGAAAAAACCATGAAGACCCGCGCCGCAGTCGCCCTTGAAGCTGGCAAGCCGCTTGAGATCATGGAGGTCAATCTCGACGGTCCGAAACCGGGTGAGGTTCTGGTCGAGGTCAAGGCGACCGGTCTCTGTCATACGGATGAATTCACCCGCTCGGGCGCGGATCCCGAGGGGATCTTCCCGGCCATTCTGGGCCATGAGGGCGCAGGCGTGGTGGTCGAGGTGGGCGCGGGCGTCACCAGCGTGAAGCCGGGCGATCATGTCATTCCGCTTTATACGCCGGAATGCCGCCAATGTGCGTCCTGCCTGTCGGGCAAGACCAATCTCTGCACAGCGATCCGTGCGACGCAGGGGCAGGGGCTGATGCCGGATGGGACCAGCCGCTTTTCGATGCCGGACGGGACGCCGATCCATCACTATATGGGCTGCTCGACCTTCTCGAATTTCACCGTGCTGCCTGAGATCGCCGTGGCGAAGGTGCGCGAGGACGCGCCGTTCGACAAGATCTGCTATATCGGCTGCGGCGTGACGACGGGGATCGGGGCCGTGATCAACACGGCCAAGGTCGAGGTTGGCGCGAAAGCGGTTGTGTTCGGGCTTGGGGGAATCGGGCTGAACGTCATTCAGGGGCTGCGTCTGGCAGGCGCGGACATGATCATCGGCGTCGATCTGAACGACGACAAGAAAGAGATGGCCGAGCGTTTCGGCATGACCCATTTCGTGAACCCCTCGAAGGTGGAAAACACTGTGCAGGAGATCGTCGAACTGACGAAAACACCGTTCGACCAGATCGGCGGGGCGGATTACAGCTTCGACGCCACCGGCAACGTCAAGGTGATGCGTGACGCGCTGGAATGCACCCATCGCGGCTGGGGTCAGTCGGTGATCATCGGCGTAGCGCCCGCCGGGGCCGAGATCAGCACGCGCCCCTTCCAGCTGGTCACCGGCCGGATCTGGAAAGGCACGGCCTTCGGCGGTGCGCGGGGTCGGACCGATGTGCCGAAGATCGTTGACTGGTACATGGACGGCAAGATCGAGATCGACCCG
Source organism: Paracoccus aerodenitrificans (assembly GCF_027913215.1). Classification (GTDB taxonomy): domain Bacteria; phylum Pseudomonadota; class Alphaproteobacteria; order Rhodobacterales; family Rhodobacteraceae; genus Paracoccus; species Paracoccus aerodenitrificans. The sequence continues at coordinate 221,529 of NZ_CP115784.1, read as the reverse complement.
ATGATCACCCACACCATGCCTCTGGACGACATCAACAAGGGTTTCGACCTGATGCATGCCGGTGAATCCATCCGCTCGGTGGTGCTGTATTGACCATTGCCGGCACAGTCGCGCCCGTCTCGATCCGAGAGGCGGGCGTTCAGGATCACGACGTGATATGGGCGATCCTCGAACCGGTCTATCGTGCCGGAGAGACTTATTGCATCGACCGTGATATCGACCGTGCCGGAGCGCTTGAGGACTGGTTCGCCGCGCCCTTCACCGCCTTCGTGGCCGAGCGCGGCGGGGTGGTTCTGGGCACCAGCCATATCGGCGCAAATCGTGGCGGAGGCGGCAGCCATGTCGCCAATGCCAGCTTCGCCACCGCCGCTGCCGCTCGCGGGCAAGGCGTGGCGCGGGAACTGGTCACCCATGCGAAGCAATGGGCGCGCGGGCAAGGATTCCGCGCGATGCAGTTCAATTTCGTGGTCGCAACCAATGCCGACGCGATCCATAGCTGGGAAAAAGCCGGGTTCCGCGTCGTGGGCCGTCTGCCCGGCGCGTTCAGCCATCCCGCGCAAGGCTATGTGGATGCGTTTGTCATGTATCAGGATCTGACTGAAGGAGGCCGGAATGGCGCTTGAAACGATCAGCGAAAATCGCAGCTTCGGCGGACGGCAGGGCGTATATCGCCATGCGTCATCCGCGACCGGGACGGATATGGTCTTCGCCGTCTATCTGCCCCCGCAGGCGACGGAAACCGAGGTGCCGGTGCTGTGGTATCTCTCGGGCCTGACCTGCACCCATGAAAACGCCATGACCAAGGCAGGTGCGCAGGAACATGCGGCGCGTGAGGGTATCGCGCTGATCTTCCCCGACACCTCGCCGCGGGGCGAGGGCGTGGCCGATGACGAGGCCTATGATCTGGGACAGGGCGCGGGGTTCTATGTGAACGCGACGCAGGACCCTTGGGCGAAGCATTTCCGGATGTGGGATTATATCACCCAGGAACTCCCGGATCTGGTCTTTTCCGAATTCCCGCTGGACCGCGAGGCGCAGGGCATTACCGGGCATTCGATGGGCGGGCATGGTGCGCTGAGCATGGCGATGACCCTGCCCGAGACCTATCGTTCGGTCTCGGCCTTCGCGCCGATCGCAAATCCGTCGGGCTCGGATTGGGGCCGGAAACAGCTTGGTGCCTATCTGGGCGACGACCGCGCCGCATGGGCCGCCCATGATTCCACGCTGCTGATGCGCGAAAAGGGCTATCCCGGAGAGATCCTGATCGATCAGGGGACCGACGACCAGTTCCTTGACCTGCTGAAGCCCGAAGCTCTGGCTGAGGCCGTCGCCGCACGTCGTCAGCCTGCCACGTTGCGGATGCAACAGGGTTATGATCACAGCTATTTCTTCGTGCAGAGCTTCATCGGCGATCATGTCGATTGGCACGCGGAAAGGTTGTGGAAGCTTCCCTGACAGGTCTCCCTGAAACTTCCCCACTTGAGTGGTCCGCCACAATAATTAGGCTCCAGCCTCGTTAACTTTCATATCCAGAAGAGGACAGTTGCGGCGAGAGCGGTGGCCGAGAAGAAGGTTTCCGGGCATCTGTCGTAACGGGTTGCCACGCGTCTCCAGTCCTTCAAGCATCCGAACATGATTTCGATGCGGTTGCGGGGTTTGTATCGGCGTTTGTCATATTTGACTGCCTCCTTGCGGGATTTCCGGTCGGGAATGCAGACCTTTATCCCCTTGCTTTTCAAGGCATCTCTGAACCAGTCGGTATCATCGCCCCGATCGGCCAGCAGCCAATCCGCCTCCGGCAGGCCGCCCCTTCGCGTCGGTGACAGCTTGCAGCTTGGTATTCATCCCACCCTTGGTCCGGCCTATCTGACGAGCGCACCCCCCTTTTTTACCGCCAGGCTCGCTGTCCGCCGTCAGCGCCCGTGGCACAGATTTGAGGTTGTGATTTAAGGAGGATTTGGGTCTCGTCGGAGTGACGAAGGAACGCAGATGAGACCCAAACCCTCCAGATCGAAATCACCGTCCAAAGCCCCCGCCGAACAGGTGGTGAAAGATATCCGCCGCAAGGTACGACGCCATTTCTCCGCAGAGGACAAGATCCGGATCGTGCTGGACGGCCTGCGTGGCGATGACAGTATTGCCAAGCTATGCCGCTGCGAAGGGATCGCTCAGAACCTGTATTACACATGGTCCAAGGAGTTCATGAAGGCTGGCAAGCGTCGTCTGGCCGTGACACGGCCCGTGCAGCAACCACCGATGAGATGAAAGGCCCGCGCCGTGAAGCACGCGACCTGAAGGAATGCGTCGCCGATCTGACACGGGAAAACCGCCTGCTTAAAAAAGCATGATCACGGATGGGAACGACGAGACATGAGGTATCCCGCATCCGAGAAGCTCGAGATTATCCGGCTCGTCGAGCAATCCCACTTGCCGGTAAAGCGCACGCTGGAGCAGTTGGGCATTGCACGGCGAACCTTTTACCGTTGGTACGATCTATATCTCGCAGGCGGCCCAGAGGCGTTGGAAGACCGCCCACCCGCGCCGCGCCGGGTCTGGAACCGCATTCCCGTCGCGATCCATGATCAGATCATCGAGATGGCGCTGGAGCAGTCCGAGCCCTCACCGCCAGAACTCGCCGTGCGCTTCACGGACGAAAAGCGCTACTTCGTGTCGGAAGCCACGCACTATCGCCTTCTGAAGGCGCATGATCTGATCACCAGTCCAGCCTTCGTGGTGATCAGGGCGGCCGATGAGTTCAAACGCAAAACCAGCCGCCCCAACGAGTTGTGGCAAACCGGCTTCACCTATTTCGAGATCATCGGTTGGGGCTGGGTGTATCTGTCGACCGTGCTCGACGATTACTCGCGCTACATCATCGCCTGGAAACTGTGCACCACCATGCGCGCCGAGGATGTGACCGACACACTGGAGCTGGCGCTCAGTGCTTCAGGCTGTGATCAGGCCCATATGCGCCACAAGCCTCGGCTGCTCAGCGATAATGGCCCGAGCTATATCGCCGGCGAACTGCTGAATGGATCGAGGCGCAAGGCATGAGCCATGTGCGTGGAGCCCCATTGCATCCCCAAACTCAGGGCAAGATCGAGCGCTGGCACCAGACCCTCAAAAACCGCATCCTGCTGGAAAACGACTTCCTGCCGGGCGATCTCGAAGCCCAGATCGAGGCCTTCGTCGAACATTACAATCACCGGCGGTACCATGAGAGCCTGAGTAACGTGACACCCGCCGATACCTACTTTGGCAAAGCCAAAATCATCATAAAACAACGCGAAAGGATCAAGCGACAGACCATCGAACAACGGCGCTTGCAGCACCGCATAAGATCAAACCAATGACGAGGCCAATCTCCCCTAACTTACGCCGCGAGATGTACCAATTGTTCTGACTACGGACAGACTTCTAGTCGAAAGGGCGTCGCCCTTCGGCGCTAGGTCATGTTGACAAATGGCGGATCCAAAGCCTGATCGATGTGATGTCGACGAAGCCAAGGAACCTATCTGCGGTCTTATCGTAGTGAGTAGCTACGCAGCGGGCGTTTTTCAGCTTGTTGAAGCAACGTTCGACCAAGTTGCGTAGCTGATAGAGGGACCGGTCGACGCCTACGCGTTTCTTGCATGATTTCCGCATCGGAATGACCTGCAGAACGTCACGCCTGTTCATGGATTTTCTAATGCTGTCAGCGGCATAGCCTCGGTCGCCAGAAGTATGCTTGGCGTGGGCAGATTATCGGCCATGACCATATCAAAACCAAGATAGTCTAAGGTTTGTCCCGCAGATATCTCCGCTCTCATGGGCAGCCCGGCAGCATTGACGAGGACATGGATCTTGATCGTGACGTCACCGCGTGAACGGCCAAAACCCTGTCGCGGAATCCCTCTTTAGCGCTCGCTGCCTGATGGTGGGCACGAGCGACCGTGCTGTGGATCATCTGAAGCGTATGCAACGCAGCTCCACTTTCGTTCAGGCGGTCCATGATCTGCTCCCAGAGTCCCGCCAGTGTCCAACGCCGGAATTACCGATAGACGCCGGACCACTTCCCTAACTCTGCCGGCAGGTCTCGCCACGAGGCTTCGGTGCGGGCGATCCAGAAGATCCCATCGAGAACAAGGTGGTGGTTAGTAGGTTTGCGCCCGTTTGGGCCGCGGGATGTCAGAATAAACCGCTCAAAGAATGCCCGTTCCTCGTCCGACATCAGGTCTCGTGGCAAGCTGGTCTCCATCGCAGATACGAGATTGAAGCACGCTTACCGGCGACTGTGAAGCATTTTCGTCAACACTATCTAGGTCATTCCAGCCCGTCGGCAGACCGCAGAACCCAGAAGAATAGGACGAGAAGAATTTAGCCTTTTATTAATCAATTTCTTCACCCTTACAATCATCATTGCGAAAGCATTACGCCTGCAACGACCTTACACCAACTTCCCCTTCCCCACGCGACTTGATCGCCGCGACCGCCGCGATGCTGCCCGCTGCTGTCGTGTAATATGGGATCTTGTCATACAGCGCGACGGCGCGAATTTCGCGGCTGTCGGCGATGGCCTGGGCGCCCTCGGTCGTGTTCAGGACCATCGCGATCTCGCCGTTCTTCATACGATCGACAATGTTCGGGCGGCCCTCATAGACCTTGTTGACGCGGCTGGTTTTTACCCCGTTCTGCGCCAGAAAATCCGCCGTGCCGCCGGTGGCGATCAGGGAAAAACCCATTGTGGTCAGGTCGCGGGCGGCCCTGGCGAGGGCGTCGGTCTTGTCGGCATCCCGGATCGAGATGAACACCGCGCCCTCATGCGGCAATTGCGTACCCGCGCCCAGCTGGGCCTTGAGGAAGGCGCGGGGGAAGTTGCGGTCCCAGCCCATGACCTCACCTGTTGAGCGCATTTCCGGGCCGAGCAGCGTGTCGACGCCGGGGAAGCGGGCGAAGGGCAGCACGGCCTCCTTGACCGAGAACCAAGGTGTGATCGGGTCGGCGAGCGTCAGAGGGTCGGCGAAGGGAAGGTCGTCCTCGGGGCCGACACCTTCGGGATAGGGGTCGCGGGCGGGGAAGTTCGACATGGGTTCCCCGGCCATGAGGCGGGCAGCGATCGAGGCGATGGCGCTGTCGGTGGCCTTGGCGACGAAGGGGACGGTGCGCGAGGCGCGGGGATTGACCTCCAGCACGTAGATCGCGCCGTCCTTGATCGCGAATTGTACATTCATCAGACCGATCACGCCCAGCTTCTGCGCCATTGCGACGGTCTGGCGCTTCAATTCGTCGATGGTGGCGGCATCCAGCGTGTGGGGCGGCAGCGAACAGGCGCTGTCGCCGGAATGGACACCGGCCTCCTCAATATGTTCCATGATGCCGGCGACATGGACGGTATCGCCATCGGACAGCGCGTCGACATCGACCTCAATCGCGCCGCTCAGATAGCTGTCCAGCAGGACCGGGTTCTTGCCCGACACATCGACCGCATGGGTGATGTAGCGGTTGAGATGGTCCATATCCCGCACAATCTCCATCGCGCGGCCGCCGAGGACATAGGAGGGGCGGATCACCAGCGGGAAGCCGACTTTTTCGGCGATGGCGCGGGCTTCTTCGTCGCTGTGGGCGATGCCGTTGACGGGCTGTTTCAGGTTCAGTTCGTTCAGCATGTGCTGGAACCGCTCACGATCCTCGGCCAGGTCGATGGCGTCGGGCGTGGTGCCGAGGATGGGGATGCCGGCGGCTTCCAGATCATTGGCCAGCTTCAGCGGGGTCTGGCCGCCGAACTGGACGATGACGCCGTGCAGCGTGCCGTTTTCCTGTTCGGTGGTCAGGATTTCCAGCACATGTTCGAGCGTCAGCGGTTCGAAATAAAGCCGGTCCGAGGTGTCGTAATCGGTGCTGACGGTTTCCGGATTGCAGTTGATCATGATCGTTTCGTAGCCCGCATCGGTCAGCGCGAAACAGGCATGGCAGCAGCAATAATCGAACTCGATCCCCTGCCCGATCCGGTTCGGACCGCCGCCGAGGATAACGACTTTCCTGCGATCCGACGGGCGGGCCTCATTCTCGACATCACCCATCGCGGGCGATTCATAGGTCGAATACATATAGGGCGTCTGCGCCTCAAACTCGGCGGCGCAGGTGTCGATACGTTTGAAGACAGGGTTGACGCCGTTATCGTGGCGGGTGCGGCGGATGTCGGATTCGTCGCGACCGGTCAGAACGGCAAGACGGGCATCGGAAAAGCCCATCATCTTCAGCGCACGCAGGCCCTCGGTATTCGGCAGGCCGTTTTCGCGCACACGGTTCTCAGCCTCGACAATCTCGCGGATGCGGGCAAGAAACCACGGCTCGAACGAGGTGACGGCGTGGATGTCGTCATCCGACAGGCCGTGGCGCATGGCCTGCGCGATGACACGGATGCGGTCCGGGGTCTGGTTTGACAGAGCGCGGATGATCGCCGGTTTACCCTCTTTCTCGGCTCCGGGGATGGCGATTTCGTCCAGCCCGGTCAGCCCGTTTTCCATCGAGGCCAACGCCTTTTGCAGCGATTCATGGAAGGTGCGACCTATGGCCATGACCTCTCCCACGGATTTCATCGCCGTGGTCAGCTCGGGCTTCGAGCCGGGGAATTTCTCGAATGCGAAACGCGGGATCTTGGTGACGACATAGTCAATCGAGGGCTCAAAACTGGCCGGGGTGACCTTGGTGATGTCATTATCAAGCTCATCCAGCGTGTAACCCACGGCCAGCTTCGCGGCGATCTTGGCGATGGGGAAGCCGGTGGCCTTTGAAGCCAGCGCCGAAGAACGCGACACACGCGGGTTCATCTCGATCACGACCATGCGACCGTCATCAGGGTTAATGGCCCATTGCACATTCGATCCGCCGGTCTCGACCCCGATTTCGCGCAGCACCGCGATCGAGCCGTTCCGCATCCGCTGATATTCGCGGTCGGTCAGGGTCAGCGCGGGCGCGACGGTGATCGAATCGCCGGTATGGACGCCCATCGGATCGACGTTTTCGATGGAGCAGACGATGATGGCGTTGTCGGCGTGATCGCGCACAACCTCCATCTCATATTCCTTCCAGCCGAGCAGCGATTCATCAACCAGAATCTGCCCGACTGGCGAAGCATCCATGCCCGAGCGGCAATAATGGATATAATCTTCACGATTATAGGCAACGCCGCCGCCAGTGCCGCCAAGGGTAAAGGCCGGGCGGATAATGGCAGGAAGGCCGATATCCTCCAGCGCGTCCAGCGCCGTGTGAACCCCTGCATCGAGATCGAATTTGCCCTTGGCATCCTTGGGCGCAGTGACGATGGTGGCCTTGGGGTTTTCCAGCCCGATCCGATCCATCGCTTCACGGAACAGTTTGCGATCTTCGGCCATTTCGATGGCGGCACGCTGTGCACCGATCAGTTCCACCCCGTATTTGTTCAGCACGCCCGCATCCGCCAAGGCAAGCGCTGTGTTCAGCGCGGTCTGCCCGCCCATCGTCGGCAGAAGCGCGTCGGGCCGTTCGGCGGCGATGATCTTTTCGACCATTCCGGGAGTGATCGGCTCGATATAGGTCGCATCGGCCATTTCCGGATCGGTCATGATCGTCGCCGGGTTCGAGTTCACCAGAATGACCCGATACCCTTCTTCCCGCAGCGCTTTGCAGGCCTGAGCGCCGGAATAATCGAATTCGCAGGCCTGCCCAATGACGATAGGCCCGGCGCCAATGATGAGGATGGACTGGATGTCGGTTCTCTTTGGCATGGCGGGCCCCCGGGCTGTTCTGTCGGCAAATCGTCCGGGGTTATAGTTCAGGGACGCGATTACGCAAGGGGCTGCCGGATGGTATGATGGCAACACCGCGCCGCAGAACGGTCAGGAAAGGCCCGACACGCTTCCACTGTTACGCCGCAACTCCGACAGGATACGAACAAATCGGATAAATCCGATCAACAAATAGTCGAGGACCGCGATGAACGGGTCGACTCGCGCCTTGCATAGCCGCCTCAGAGGTGGTCTGGAAAAGAGTGTGGGCTTTTCCGGTCGGCAGATGGCGGCACCCTCATTCTGGGTAGAATTGCGCATGAAGCCTTCCTCGCGAGACATTATTTGCTGTCCGCCTTGTGCTGTCTGCTTTCCGTCAGTCGGCGATCACAGATGACGATGGGCAATCTGAATCGTGGTGTGCCTCAATCGGGTGCTCCGGCATCAATAGCTGCCAAGACTGAGTGGCGCGGTCGATAAAAGTGTCAGCGCTGTCGAGAAACGATTGCTCACATCTCCAGATGTGACAGAACCACGCGCCAGAAAAGTTCGGATCAGCTTTTCGACGTTTTCGGGCTGAGCGATCCGCCTCATGTCATCAGTGCCGAATAGGCGGGAAGCGGCCTCAGAGAACTCTTCCATCTGCCGGTCAATTGGCAACCGCCCATAGGAATGACCGAAGCCGAAAGCGCCTTCGAAAACGCGCCGCAAGGGAATATTCCCTAACACCTCATACCATTTGGTATTATTCGTCCCTGACCGGGCAGAAACCTCCGCCATTTCCCGCCGGGCATTCAGCGCAAGGCGAAGATTTTGATCCGAGTCACCGACCCGCGCTTCGAACTCTCTGTTTACATATCGGGCGATGATGCTGTCTGCAAAACCCGCATCCGACGAAAAACCGGCTGAAGACTGTTCATCGCCAGTGCGGGTAAAGCCAAACGCTTCCGAAAGACGGCGATAGGCTTTGTTCGAGAGCCGGTTCGCCAGGCTGCTCTGATCGCTCAGATCGCTTTCGAGAACCTTTCTGATAAACGCCTTGCTGGCGATATCGCCCTCAAGCCCAAACGCACCAAGCGCGACTTTCATCAATCGATAATCCGAGACCAGTTCATCTGCAGCCGTCACCGCTCCGATCCGATCACGAAACTGGCTGCATGCCTCACGCGTTTCCCTATCATTCGCAACGAGTTGGCGTTGACGCGATGCCGTCCGGTTCAGCAAGTCCCACCCGGCGAGTCCGCCCGAACCAATATGAGCCTGATAGGTCATTTTGCTGCCGCCAGCAGCCTGGCCTCTCGCGGAAGCAAATCGCGCAATAACCTGAGCGCCCTATAAAAATTTTCTTCGATCACCGCCGATGTTGCTTGAGCAATAATCTTACGGCTATCCCGATCTTCAAATACCTGCGAAAGCTGTTCAAGGTTCCGCAAAAGAACCCGTCGCCCCTTGTCATTGTCGCGATCCCCAGACAGCACAAGCTGCGCATCATAACAGGCGCGGGAAACAGGTGTTGTCGCATCCTCGGGATGAATTGCGTCGCGCAGCCTCAGGATATTGACCTTCGGCGTCTTAATCGAAATGCAACCACGTCTTTCGCCATTTTCGATAACCGCACCGTTAATGAGAACACGTTCGTTCGGCGCAAGCTTCAAAACGAGGCCGGTCACGATTTTTCTCCGTTTCGCGTCAGACCGCGGATAATGCTTTTATTCAGGTCGACAAGTGGCTGTATAGATGCCGACCCTCTTCTTACCGAAGCGCTATGTCCGACAACGAACCCGGCGAGCGAAATCAGCGTCGCACGTAGTTCTTCGGGAAGCCGATTTCCGTCATCCGCCAGATCTGTGGCAATTTGCCGCCAGAACTGGTCGTTTTCATGCAGAGCTTTGACGAAGGCGCTGTAATCATCAGCTATATGTTTCATGCTGCACAGCAGATTATTGTTGATGCGTGACAGCAGCCGCGCTTCGGCATCACGATGTGTTTCAACCTTGGCAAGGGCCGAACCATATCCGCCGGAGGTAAAGGCGTTCATTAGGCATTCTCCGTCAAGAAATAGACCATGCAGATCTGGACAAGCAGCCCTTGATCAGAATGAAGAATGGGGCGCCCAAGGCACCCCAATCATGATCAGCGGAACAGCGACAGAAGCGCTTGCGGCGCCTGGTTCGCGATCGACAGCGATTGAGTAGCGAGCTGTTGCTGCACCTGCAGCACCTGGAGGCGAGCCGAAGCCTCTTCCATATTGGCGTCAACAAGCGCTCCGATACCCGAACGCATTGAATCAGTCAGCTTGCCGATAAAATCACGCTGGGTTTCAATGCGGCCCTGAGAAGAACCAAAGCTTGCAGCAGCATCCACAGCGACCTTTATCAAACCTTCGATCGCGTTCAGTGCGTCTGCAGGCCCGCCCTCGGCGCTAACATCAAGCCCAGCTAGGGCGGCAAGGCCACCATCACCACCAGCAGTCCGCTCGGTCGACAGAGTTACCGCCATGTCACCACCGCCGGTTCCATTATCGAAAGTAAGCTGATCACCTGTACTGCTCAGCGTTCCGGCAATCGATGCGCCGGTTTTCGCAGCGTCCAGACCCGACACAATTTCTGTCATCGAGTCCCCCGCCTGAATGGTATAAGTGATCTCAGTCCCTCCGAGATCCAGCGTAATGACATCGCCCGCCAGCAGCGCAGTACCGTCAGAAGCGTCTGCTGACCCGTCAGTTGCCGCTATTGCTGTACCGCCTCCCTGGAAGGACAGGGTGCCGACGGTAACAGCACCACCACCGTCAGTCGCAGTTGCGGAACCGCTGGGTCCCACGACAGTCGAACCCGTCCCGCTTGTCCGCAGATCAACAGTCTGAACATCAATAGTACCAACCGCGACATCGCCATCAATGCTTCGATCAAGCGAGGACATGATCTTCATCGGGCTGGAGGTCGAACCATTGATGAGATTCTTGCCGCTGAACTGGGCTGAACTGACCGCAGAAGCGATCTCGTTTTTCATCGCATCAATATCTTTCTGATACTTGGCGCGGTCCTCTGCAGATGTGCCTGCCTCCTGTGCTGCAATCACTTTGGTTCTGATCTTGGTGAGCGTATCTGTGATCGACTGGGCAGCAGCACGCGCAACAGCAACGGTAGATTCGCCTAACGCCAAAGTCTGGTCGATTGTCTTGAACGCAGCGACATCCGATTCCATCGTCTTGGAAATCGCCCAAATCGCTGCATTATCCTTTGCGGAGTTGATCGACTTACCGGTCGAGATCTGATTCTGGGTCTGAGCCAGTTTGGAGTTGATATCTTTCAGCGTTTGCAGCGCAACCATTGCGCCGTTATTCGTCAGAATACTAGACATATTATCTTCCTTAACATTGGAATTTGCTATTTGATCTCAAGTCATTCTGACCCAAAGGATGTATCCCTGCATTTTTGCATGAAACAGGTTTTACCCGTTTCCAAGTTATCAATTATATAATATCTTCGTCAGTTCCAGAAATTAATCCAATCAATTTAAATTAATATTTTCCGAACGTCTTGCACTCACCTTTTGCAGCCCTAGGCTTCCCGTCCAAGTCGTAATAGTTCAGACTTTTCGCCTCATCCACAGCCCGTGAAATATATTCACGCGCATCCGCAACACCCAGCATAGCTGATTCTGCCAGCGACAAAATTCGTTCAAGTCTCCCGATGATTTTCGAATCGGCTGATATGGGCGCTTTTGAAATTATCTTCATGGCCTTAGAAAAATGCTCCAGCGCCATCTGTGCATCCGCCGCGATCAAGGCATCGACGGCTTCTTCAAGAAGATCTTCGATTTTCTTCATTTCAGAGCTCATAACCTCAAGGAAAATTCTACTTGCCTGTGAGCTTGCTAATTCCCAGTTAAGAATAGATAAACATCTCCGCTGAATAAAATTACCTAGGCTGTGTTGACAAAAGGGATTCACACGAGGCGCGTGGCATGATTCAAGCTGGTATCTGCGATGGAGAACAGCTTGGCACGAGACCTCATGTCGGACGAAGAATGGACGTTCTTCGAGCGCTTCATCCTGACGGTCCGCGCTCCGAACGGACGCAGGCCGTCCAACCACCGCCTCGTCCTGGATGGCATTTTCTGGATCGCTCGAACGGGGGCGCCATGGCGTGACCTGCCTGAGGAGTTTGGGAAATGGTTCAGTGTCTACCGCCAGTTCCGACGTTGGACCCTGGCGGGGCTATGGGAGGAGATCATGGAGGCGTTGAACGAAAGCGGCGCCGTCCCGGACGCGCTCCAGATGATCGACAGCACCGTGGTTCGCGCTCACCATCAGGCAGCGGGCGCTAAAGGGGGACTCCGAGACAGGGTTTCGGCCGTTCAAGGGGTGGTTTCACGACCAAGATCCATCTCCGCGTCAATGCGCGTGGCTTGCCCATGAGGACGGATATCACGCCGGGACAGACCTCGGACTATACCGGCTTCGATCTGGTCATGGCTGACAACTTGCCCGAGCCGAGTGTGCTGCTGGCGGATCGCGGCTACGACGCCGACAGCATCCGCAGGACCATGGAGGCACGAAATGTGCTGCCGGTCATTCCGATGCGCAAGTCGCGGAAAAGGCGTATCGGCGTCGACCGTTCCCTCTATCGGCTGCGCAACCTGGTCGAGCGGTGTTTCAACAAGCTCAAGAACGCCCGCCGCGTCGCCACCCGCTATGACAAGACCGCAGAAAGCTACCTCGGTTTCATCGACATCACGTCAATCCGCCTCTGGCTCCGCCATTTGTCAACATGACCTAGGTGGCAGTCACGGGCTCGTCCTTTCGGGTAGCGGGACTGGAAACGCGGTCGGCACGTTGGCCGATCCAGATGCTCCCAATCACGAGTACGACGCCGACGATCTGAAGCGGGCTAAGCGCTTGATTCAGGAACAGCCACCCAAGCAGGACAGCCGTCGCCGGGCTGAGAAAACCCAGCAGGGAGACCACTGCGGGTTCGATGCGCGAAATGCCCCGGAACATGAGATAGCAGGTCAGCGCTGCGCCGATCAGCCCCAGCCAGACCAAACCAAATAGGTTGCCGACCGTGGGCATCGGAATATTCGGGTCGAACAGCAGAACGACCGGTACAAGCAAAATACCTCCGGCCGTCAGCTGCCATGCAGTGAAGGTTAGCAGTGAGACCGGAGGTTGCCATTTGCGCGTCAGCACGGTCCCGAAAGCCATGGAAACAGCCCCGGCAAAACCCGCCGCGACACCTATTGCATCCAGCGTCGCATTCGGCGTCAGCACCAGCAACGCCACGCCTGCAAGTCCGATGATAGCGGCAAGGACCGATACAAACCGTATCCTGCTCCCCAGCAGCGCTGCCGCGATGAACACAACGATCAGCGGCTGGACCGCTCCCAATGTCGCTGCAACTCCGCCCGGCAGCCGATAGGCCGCAATGAATAACATGCACCAGAAGATCGAAAAATTAAGGGCACCGAGGATCATGATCCGCGGCCACCATATTCCTGCTGGAAGCTTCCGAACGATCAAAAGCAGTAGCAGACCGGCTGGCAAGGCTCGCAACAATGCCACCGTCAATGGCGAGAAATTTGGAAGAAACTCGGTCGTGACGATATAGGTACTGCCCCAAATGACGGGCGCAATCGCTGTCAGCAGCAAATCGGATGTGCGGTTTTTCATGAGATTTCCAGAACCTCCGCAATCGGGCGACGTGGCTTTTGAGGCCAGTTGCCCGGCGCGGCGCGACCCACCGCAAGAAGCAGCACCGGCATCTCGTCCGGCGCCAGGCCGAATTCCTGTGTCACGCTTTCGGTGTCAAAGCCAGTCATCGGCCCAGATGCGAGGCCAAGCGCCTCGGCGGCGTAGATCAGCGTTGCGGCTCCAAGAGTAGCCGAGCGCACAGCCTCATCCCGGGCGTTTTGAGGATCAGCATATTGTGCACGAGCGCCTTCCTGCCAGCCAGAAGCCATATCAGCCGGCATGAAACCGGCCTCGATCGAGGGGCGTAGCCGCTCGGTAAGGGTCGCATGATCGGGTAGTACGCCGCAGATGATGAAGGTGACGGCCGCATCCGACACTTTCGCCTGCCCATATGAGAGGCTGCGCAAGCGTTCTTTCGCTTCTGGCGACCGAACTGCGATGAAACGCCAGTTCTGAAGGTTGTAGGCCGTTGGTGCGCATACTGCAAAACGCACAAGTTGCGCGATCTCGGCATCTGTCAATATGTGGGACGTATCAAAGATATTGGCGGAGATACGCCTTTCGATCAGCGATATGGTTGGATTCATGGCAAGACCGTTTCAACTTTCGAATTTTCATAAAGGATATACATTGTTCACTATTTTCTGATAATTATGGGTATGTGAAAGACACCATTTACTATTGGGAAACAATTTGATGGACCGCCTTACCGCCCTGACAATTTTTCGTCGCGTGGCGGAGCTGAAAAGTTTCGCAGAAGCCGGTCGTAAGCTAGGGCTGTCACCCGCTGCGATCAGCAAGAACATCGCTGAGTTGGAGGCTCATGTGGGCGCGCGCCTTATCAACCGGACAACCCGGCGCATGGCACTGACCGAAGAGGGGCGGCTCTATTTGGACCATGTCACGCGCGGACTGGATGCGCTCGCCGAAGCGGACCAGGCCCTATGTCCTATCAAGACATCTCCGAGCGGCACATTGCGTGTCAACGCGCCAATGACCGTCACCTTGACGCGGCTCTCGTCGGCACTTCCGTCGTTTCTGGCGCAATTTCCCGATCTGAGTCTCGAACTCGATCTTGATGACAGGCGTGTCGATATTGTCCGCGAAGGGTTCGACCTTGCCATTCGTGCCAGCGACAGTCTTGAAGATTCCAGCCTGATCGCACGAAAGCTCGCAATCATGCCCCACGTGCTGTGCGCAGCGCCGTCCTATTTCGAAAAACGCGGCACCCCAGAAACGCCTTCCGATCTGAAAGCATTGGACCATATACGGTTCAGCCTCTCGGGTCATGCGGACACATGGGAGTTCAAAAAGAGCGGTCACATCGAACGTATTGCTGTCGATGCAAGATATTCCGTTTCATCAAGCCTTGCCGTACGGGACGCGCTGCGAGCGGGCTTCGGCGTTAGCCTGATGCCGCGACCCTATGTCGAGGAGGATTTGGAACATGGACGACTGCAATCTGCCCTGGAAGACTGGAATACGGTCGAAACGACACTCTATGCCGTTTATCCTTCAAGGCGACATATCGCCCCAAAAACTCGCGCCTTTCTGGACTTCTTGATTGAAGCGTTCAATTGAACGACAGGATTTCTTTCATCTTTCGCCTCATACGTGGCTACCGTCACAACGGCTTTTTGGCAAACTTCGACTTTGCTTTGGCAAAGCACAGCTAAATTTTTTGCACTTTCGACGTTACAGCACCTGCAATTTGCGCTACCGCGATACCTGCTTTCCGCAGCTTGCTGGCCACCGGCAACGCAACGCTGGCCAATGATATCTGCGCCAACGGCAGCGAAACGAAGTAGCAGCTCCGTGGACTTGCTTCGGAAAACTGCTGGGTTATTCGCTCTTTCAGGCGGCCTTGCTCTCGAAGGCGACCGGGCTTTTCCTGCCGAGGGCCGAATGCCTGCAGCGCGGATTAAAGAACCTGTTGATGTAGTCCAACATAACGATTTCCGTCTGCCGTGTCCTTGCGCAGTCCTTTCCTTATTCGCCATAGCGGTTGATCATCGTCACGGGGTATTCCTGCTTGGCAGCTTTCGACCGAGACAGATCAATTTCCACCGAAACAACAGGCTGGTCCGCCGACGTTTCCGCCAGTAGATCACCCTCTGGCGAATACACCCAACTGCCGCCGGTGAACCAATCCCGTGCGACCGAGCGGCGGTTTGCCCCGATCACAAAAGCCCCCGATGTTCCTGCGCCCAGGACCGAAGCTGCCCGCCAGCGTGGTGTATTGCCAGTTGCCCGCGACTGCACGATGATCTCTGCTCCGTTCCGCCCCAGCTTGCGCGGGGTTTCTGCGTATATCAGCTCACTGCACAGCTGCACCCCGATCTGACATCCGCCCAGTTCAAACACCTCGCCCGGCACATCTCCGCGATCAAACCAAGGCGCTTCGACCGCCGGATAGTCGTCGGGCAGATAATACTTGCTGCGCAGGGGGTGAATCTGGCGTTGATCGTCAAGGTAGATGGCCTGATTCAGCCGTTTCCCATCCAAATTGGCTGGACGAGACGTGATCAACGGAGCGCTTACGTCACTGGCAAAACGCTCAAGCCACATGGCGTGGGTTTCGACAGTCTTCTTCCATTGGTTGGTATCAAACCTATCGACGCAGAAAATCCACGGAGTGAATGGCATTTCGGGCAGAACAAGCAAATCCGGCTTCTCACCCGCGACATGATGCGCGATGCCTTCAATCGCAGCCTCGTATCGCTCTGCTTCATCGGGGAATTCGGCGGTTGCGACTTTCATAGTGTGTTCCAATTCGATCTGTGTCTTCGACGCGGGCGGCGCGCCAGATGGAAACTTTCGACGGGTCGGCAGAGTCTCGCCGTACATCTTGTCCAGCGCCGGAATGGTCTGGGTGGCGATAGCAAGCTGCCTATGTAGCAGCGCTGGGTCTCAATGCACCGTGGGCCTGACCCGGCCTCATTGCGACCCTCGCGTGTTGATGAGAGGGCTTCGCGAAAGCGGCAATGCCGAAGCGAGCGGCGCGAGGGCACATATCGCGAAAAGCCACCGTGCTGCTGCTTCCGGAGCGCCAAGAGCATTGTCGTCCGGCGCACCGACAAGATTGACGATTATCGCGGCACACGAGGCACCGAATGCGGTGGCAAAGAGCTGCACGGTCGAAATCGAAGCCGAGGCAAGGTCTGCCTGTTCATCCGGGGCGACGACAACGACGAAGCTGAGCAGCTGCGGCCAGATCAGACCGACGCCAATTCCCGTCGCGAACAATGCAGCGGAAATCGCCAGCAGTCCGGCAACCCCACGCCATTCGTCTTGTGGCATGGCCCAAGCCAGAAACATCAGCGAAATGAACGAAACCCAGGGCGCAAGCCTGATTGCAATCACCTTTAGCGGGCCGTGTTCATCTGCATTCAAGACTGACCCTGCCATCCAGCCGAAAGCGATCAGCGCCGCCATATATCCGGCTATCAGCGGTGATACTCCGTGCAGGACCTGCAAGAACAACGGAACAAAGACATCCACGCTTGTTACGGTGATCGCCAGAAGCATCATGATCAGGTAAAGCCTGCCCAACACTGCGTTCGGCAATGTTGCACCATCGGGAAGAAGCTTTCGGCGTGATCTGCGCTCGACCGCGATCAAAGCTGCGGTGACCAGGACGCCCGACGTAATCGCGGCAATCATCTGCCAGGTTTCCGGCAAGACACTTGCCGCCGAAAGCGCAAGGACTGCCAGCGACAGCAAGCATAGCTGCGTCCAGGCGATCGGCTGCAAAGTCTGCGCACGAGACCTTGAGGGCATCCTTAGGACGGACAATGCGGTAAATACTGCACCAAGCGCAACAAGTGTCCAGAATGCGCCGCGCCACATTCCGTACTCGGCAAACATGCCTCCTAACCCCGGTCCCAACAGAGTTCCAACACCCCACATTCCGGAAATCAGTGCCATCGCCCTTGACCAAAGTGGCCTGTCCAGCATGACCCCAATCAGTGCGTAGGACATGGCTACCATAAGGCCGCCTCCGAACCCCTGGATGGCACGGCCGACGAGCAAGACCGTCATTCGAGGCGCGACGGCGCATAGTGCTGATCCTGCAATGAAGACACACCCCGCAATAAGATAGGCACGTGCCGGGCCCGAATACTGCAGAAGACTGGCACCTAGAGCCGCAGCGGAAATCGAGGTCACAACGAAAACGGTCGTCGCCCATGCAAAAAATGTCAGGCCGCCGATTTCACTGACCGCGGAGGGCAGAAGAGCGACAGCCAGGAAGACATTGACGGCATGCAGCATGACGCCACCGGCCAGTAGTGGCATGACACCAGCATTACCGGCGCGAAAAAGATCTGCCCAACGTGTTTGTGGAACGTCGCTCATATCAAGACTCCAACTCCGTGACGGCTGTGGCGACGTCTTGGGCGAACTTCCCGAACATGCCCTCGAGCGTCGTGTTGGTCAGAGAGACGAAGCTGAGCCTGCGTTCGAAGTCGATACCCCATGACGCGCCATAGACCCCGCCCCAGGCAACGCTACCCTGACTCCACCTGCTATCTGCGGCCGTGGGGTCTATCAGAACCGAACCAAGCCAGGAATAGCCCCAGCCAGGCCCCTGTGTTTGTGCCTCAGCTCCGATCCGAGGTTTGCGCGCTTCACGTCGCCAGGTTTCGGACAGAAAGTCTCCGCCCCTAAATGCTTCCAGCAACGTCAACATGTCACCAGCACGCCCTGCGGCACCTGCACCTCCCGACGGCCAGGCCCCGCGATCATGGATCCGGTTGATATCAAAACTGACGCCCGGCCCTTCAAAAAGCGGCAGCGGGACATTGTCATTGTCTTTCATCGGAACCGCACCGCCATCACTATCGCGATAGGCCTTTGCAAGCTCGTCGCCATCCCAGTGAAGGCGAACATTCAGCCCTAGTGGCCCGGTAACGAGATTACGGATCGCCTCATCCAGTTCGACGCCCGTGATCTTCTCGATCACCGCGCCCACGACATCGGTTGACACTGAATAACGCCAAGCTGAGCCCGGGACGATGTCAAGCGGGACACTGGCGATGCGGCGCAAATTCTCGGCCAAAGACACAACCGATCGGTCGAGCCCGTCCGAGATGCCTGCCCGCGCATAGGACCCGCCCTCAGGTTGCTGAAACCGGTAATCCAGCCCAGCCAAATGCGCCATCAGCAAGCTGAGAGCTGGATCCGCAACAGATCCATCCATCATGGTCAGTCGAAACTCTGGAAGATAGTCAGATACAGGTGCATCTGGATTGAGCCGGCCAGCCTCGGCCAGTTTTAGAGCCGACATCGTGGTAAACGGCTTTGTCAGTGACGCATAGCGAAACGGCGTATCCACGTCGACAGACCTATTGTCTTCGCGATCGGCATAGCCGGCAGCACGTTCATAGATGCGTGCGCCGTCTCGATTCACCATCACGACACCGCCGACAATTCGCCCCTCTGCAATCGAGCGCTCAATGATCGCATCGAGGTTTCTCGCGCCTGTGCTATCGGATGAGCTAGCCGACCTGGTCATAGCGCCTGCTACGTCCTTGCCGTGCCGCCGATTGGTGTCGTCCGTTTCCGTTGAAAATTCGACGGGTTCCGAGGTCATTTTCACTCTCCGCGCTAAAACAACTTGCACGAAGTTATGCATCCACATCATAAAGTTGAGACGTGTAATCCTGCATGGCTCATGTAACATGACTTCATGATCAGACCTGACACATTGGCGCTCATACCGGTTTTTCGTGCAGTTGCTTCCACCGGCGGCTTCACCGCCGCGTCTGCGGCACTCGGCATCACCCCCTCAGCGGTATCGCAAAAAATTCGCCAGCTGGAATCCAATTTGGATGTCCGTCTTTTCGAGCGCACAAGCAGAAGCGTTCGCTTCACCGATGCAGGGCGGATGCTCTACGAGGATACAGCACGCTCGTTTTTGGACCTCGAAAACGCGCTGGAAAAAATAGGTGGGCTGAATGCTCGGCCCGCTGGAACCCTGCGTATCAACCTATCACGCCTTGCTGCCGAGATTTGCATCCTGCCGAGACTGGTGGATTTCGCGCGCGCACATCCGGAAATCAATCTGGAACTTACGACCGATGATCGCCTCTTGGACTTGGTGGCTGGGAATTTCGATGCAGGCATAAGAATGTCCGATACATTGGAACTGGACATGATCGCCACGCCAATCGGTCCGCCGTTGCGACGCACTGTACTGGCAGCGCCCGCCTATCTGGTGGACAGGGGCATTCCCACGCACCCTGATGAGTTGTCGGAACATGATATCATTCGATATCGTTTTCCAGGAAGTGGTCGACTGGAACCACTTATCTTCAGCATCGACGGACAGATCAAACGCGTAAACCCTCACCCCAAACTGGTGCTCGATGACAACAGCCACATCTCTCTGGCAGTGCGCGGCGCACTTGGTTTGGCACAGCGGTTTTTCACCACTGAGCAGGATGCGATCAGGGCGGGCGCGTTGATTGAAGTGCTCAATGAATACGAGCCATCGCCGAAGCAGTTTAATATCTATTACCCATCTCGAAACCAGCCGCCCAAACTTATGGCGTTCATAAGGTGGTTCACGGGCGAGCCATAGTTCGCTCTCCATGTCAAACGCTGGCCCCGGCGCTCAAAAATCATTTCTGCTCCGAAACCCGGAGGAAGCACGCCAATCCCATCGGCACGCTTCCCCCTGACTTCCGCCCCCTTCTGCCTCCCCGCCGGTCAGGGCAGCGATGTATGACCTGCCACGTGCACGAGGCTCAGTCTCATGTGGGATGAAAGAAGGAGGCGCGGCAATCGCCATACCAGCCGGTCAGCTTCTGGTTCAACACTTTCGAAGGTCGGGCGACCGCAACACAGGGCCTTCCAGACTTGTGTCTCTGTTGCATCTACGATGGAACGGTTCAGTTCTGCTGGACTTACTGAGGAGAGTTTGCCGTCTCTGGACGCAATGCAATGATTGCGATCATGATGAGTACCAGCGCCACCAGCGCCACCCATGCCGCCCCGAGCGGATAGACGCTGGATGCCAGCGCAGTCGCGCCCGCGACGCCGAGGTTCATGCTGCTTCCGGCCAGCGCCATGAGCGCCCCCCTGCGGGATGGCGAAAGCTGCGCAATATGGGTTTGCAGACCCGGAGCGCCGATACCGCCAAGCGCAGCCCAGATTGCGAGTGCAAGCAGGATCAGAGCAGAAGGAAGTCCGTCGAAGACATAGGTGATGGCAATTGCCACCAGCACGAAGATCAGCGCGATCCGCATCAAGGCGCGACCGCTGCCGACGCGGGCAAGCGCCATCGGCATGGTAAAGTTTCCGACCAGCGTGAGGATGCCGAAGCCAACATAGACCATGCCAACTGTGGCCGTGTCCCACGCGTAGAGTGAACGAAGTCGCTCTCCGACAAGCGCAAAACAGCCGATAGCACCTCCGAGGCCGGCAGCCATGGCAATCAGGCTTCCCAATGCACCTGGCACGAAAAGCGGTTCTGTTGCCGCGCCATCATCGACGTTTGGTTGGCTTTCTGGTGCAAGCGATGAGCGCAATGACGGCAGACCCACTAGAACCACGATCAGTGCCAGTCCACCGAGCGCGGCAAAGGCAAACCGCCAAGACCAGTATTCTGCTGACAGCGCGCCGATACCAGGGCTGAGAATGATGCCGAGCGTCAAGCCGGACGTGACGAAGGCGATGGCCTTTGGCGCGGCCTTCTCGCCAAGATCGCCAGCCATCGCCATAGCAATGCCAAGCATACCGCCACTGGCCGCTCCGGTCAGTATTCGGGTGGCAATCCCTGTCTCGAATGTAGGGACGAAGGATGTGGCAATAGACGCGAGGCCGAAAACGAGTGTCGAAGGCACGAGGACGGCGAGCCGTCCGTAACGGTCGGAAACGCCGCCGAGAATCGGGGCCATGATCGCCAGCGGCAGGCTATAGGCGGTGATGAATAGAGCGATGCGCTCGGGGGGAACCGAAAGATCAGCGCCTATCGGCGTGAGAATCGGCCCCAGCAGAAATTCGTCTGCCCCCACGAGGAAGGCGATCAGGAAGAGAAATATCAGGCGCAGCATGGTGCGGGTCGTTCCTTTCGTGATGGATCGAAAGGGACTCGCGGAACATGGCGAGGCGGCCGAGGACCGCTTCCCGCCGTGCCTCAAGATCGGCTCTGAGCCGGTCGATATGCTCCAGTTTCTCCAGCAGTTGCGGAATACCGCCCTCGCACGGACCTGCGCCCTCGTCGGAGAGGCAAGCCGCCATGGTGCGGACCTCGCGTGTGGAAAAGCCGGTTGCGATGAGATCGCGGATTCGTCCCGCCCGTCGCAGGTCGGCCTCGCTGTAGCTGCGATAGCCATTCTCCGAGCGGTGCGTATCCATGAGACCCGCCTTCTCGTAATGGCGCAACATGCGCTCCGTTATCCCGAGCCTTTCAGCCGCTTCCTTGATCTGCATCTCGACCCCTTTCCACACGGTCCTAGCACCTTGACATTAGTGTCAATGTCAACGCCGAATTTCAAGAATGCTGCCGGTTTCTTGACCACATGGATATTCCACCACTGCGAGCGTCGGGATCAGTAATGCGAGGGGAATGCACGACCCGAGCGGTGTCTGCATCCCCAAAAGGCGATCATTCATCGGTGCTGATCGTCGTCGCCGCATCGCTTAAATCACCATGCTCAATGCGCGTGGCTTTCATAGACGGCTAGTCGCACCAATAGGATCGCTGCGACGACGGCGGCGGCAACATTGTAGCTCATGCCCGAAACAAAGGCGGCGGCGTAGTGCGCGGCCTGCCCTTCCGTTTCTGTCCCGAGTGTCGCACCGAACAGGATGCCGACTGCGGCCACACCAAGTGCCGCACCGACCTGCTGAAGTGTCGAGATTACCCCCGAGGCCATGCCAGCCTGCCGTTCCTCCACGAAGCCGAGCACAAGGTTGAGCAGTGGCGTCATAATCATCGCCTGCGCTCCGCCGATGACGATCAACGCTGGAATGAGATGCGCCACCACCAGGTCCGCACCTGCGATCCAGACCTGCCCGATCAGCGCGGCGAACGAAATCGCGTAAACCAGCGACCCTATGGCGATGGCCGGCGTCCCGAAACGCGCAACGAGGCGCGGCGCACTCAAGGAGAGGATCACGAAGGCAATGGAGCACGGCACGAAGACGCTGCCCGCCTCGAACGGGCTCAGCCCGAACCCCGTTTGCACCAGAAGCGCGAAGCAGAGAAAGAATGAGGAGGCCGTCGAATAGATCAGCAGCACCAGCAATCCACCTTGCGCGAAGCGGGGCTGGCGCATCAGCGCCATGTCCACCAGGGGCTGATGGCCGATTTTGCGGCGACGCTCCTGATGGCGGTAGAAGGCGGTGAGCAGGATCGCTGCCCCAGCGAGCGACAGAAAGCTCCAAAGCTGCCAGCCATGTGTCGGGGCCTCGACCAGCGGCACGAGCAGTAGGGTCAGACCGACGCTGACCAGGGCGACCCCTGGCCAGTCGAGCGCGGGCCGTTCCGGCGCAATCGTCTCGGGAATGAACCGTGCCATGACGATCGCGAAAATGCCGATGGGCACGTTGATGAGGAAGATCGTGCGCCAGCCGAGATCGAGGATATTTGCCTCGACCAGAAACCCGCCGAGAATCTGCCCTACGATAGCGGCAAGCCCAAGCGTCATGCCAAGGAAGCCGAAGGCGCGGCGGGCGTCGTCGTCGGAGAAATTCACGCGGATGGAGGCATAGACCTGCGGAAACAGCAACGCCGCAGCCAGCCCTTGCAATACGCGCGCACCGATAAGGATTTCCACGGTCGGCGCGATACCGCAAAGAAGCGATGCAAACGTAAAGCCTGCCATTCCGACGATGAATAGCCTCCGCCGCCCATAAAGATCGCCAAGCCGCCCGCCGGTGACGAGCATGACACCGAAGGCCAGCTCGTAGCCCGCGACGATGAAGCCGACCTGCGACAGGCTTGCCCCTAATTCGGCTTGCATGGAAGGTATCGCGACGTTGACCACAAAGAGGTCGAAGATCGTCACGAACCCGGCCAGCAACAGGATGGACAGACCGAGCCAGGGCGGGCGGCGGCTCGTGGCGGTAGATGTGTTAGAAAGCGCATCGGCAGTGCAGGTTTCGGAGCTCATTGGGCGTCCTCTTGTGTTGACGCACCACCAAAATCACGGCCATTATCCTTTTACAATTTAACACATTATGCTGTTGCTTTTTGTAATGGGCTAACCATGCGCACCCTTCAAAGAACCCGCACCGAGCTGGCCGACTTCCTGCGCAGTCGCCGCGAACGGTTGTTGCCGGAGGATCTCGGTTTGCCATCCGCAAAGCGTCGGCGCACACCGGGTCTGCGTCGCGAGGAAGTCGCGGCCCTCGCGGGTGTCGGACTGACCTGGTATACGTGGCTTGAGCAAGGTCGGGAGATCGGGGTTTCCGCCGATTTCCTCGATAATCTCGCCCGTGTACTCAAGTTCGATGCGGCGGAACGCCGGCATCTGTTCCTGCTCGCCCATGAGCGTCCACCGGCAGAGCCCGGCAAGACCTTCTGCACCGTGCCATCGCTCGCCGCGCGGCTGGTGGAGGATCTTGCGCCCCACGCCGCCTATATCATCAACCTGCGCTGGGATGTGCTGGCCTATAATGGGCCGGCCGACGACATGTTCGGGTTTGGCAGGCACGATCCCCGCCGGCGCAATCTGCTTTGGGCGCTGTTCACCGATTCGGAATTGCGGGAAGCGTTCGTGAATTGGGAGAAACAGGCACCGGCGATGCTCGCCAGTTTCCGCCGCGACTTCGCCGCCGCGCGCGAGGATGCCGATGCCCGTGTTCTGGTCGAGGAACTGGAACGTGTCTCGCCCGAGTTCAAGGATTGGTGGCGAAGCCAGGACGTTCATGCGCCCTGCACGGGCAGCCGCACGATCCGGGTGGACGGAATGCCCGTCGATTTCGAGCATACGTCGCTCACCATAGATGGTGGGCAGCATTTGCGGCTCGTCGTTTATGCACAGAAATTGGAACCTGCGGAAGGCTGACGAGCATTTATGGGCGGGCATCCCGATGGGAATGCACGATCTAGGCGAGGTCGGCATTCCCCATGGGCGATCATTCATCGGTGCTGATCGTCGCGTCATCGTTATCCGCCCCCGTCATTCGGCGCCAGTCTTGGCCTTAGTAGGGAGGGCGAAGGCGGCAACGAGACTGATAAGGATTCCGGCAGCAGCCAGCCAAAAGGCCAATTGCGTGCCTTCGGCCACGGCGGTGCGGAGTGCATCGCCTTCCAATCCGCCAGTATGCCGATTGGCAAGGGCGATCAAGACAGCAAGGCCGATGGCGTTACCGACGCTGAGCGTCGTTGACGCCATGCCCGACGCAACGCCCTGTTCGTCGTGATGTACGCCGGACGCAGCGGCGATCCACATGCCGGTCCAGACGATGCCCTGACCGATGCCCGAAATGATCAGGCCCGGCACGATGGCGAGATAGCCGCCATCGGCATTGGAACCGGGAACCAGCAACACGGTGCCGACCGCGCCCACGATCATGCCGACGATCAGCGTGGTTCGGGTGGAAAGCCGCGTTGCCAGCCTCTCGCCGATCTGCGTGCCGACCGCGATGGCGATGGACGGCACAAGGAAAGCCCATCCGGTCTGGAGCGCGGTCAAACCCTGCACGTTCTGGAACAGGACAGTCAGGAAGTAAGGCAGTGCGCCGAATGTCCCCATATAGAGGAAAGTGATCGTCATACCCGCTACGAGGCTGCGGTTTGTGAGCAGTCGCAGCGGCATGAGTGGATCGCGGCTGCGCGCCTCGATCACCGCGAATACGATCAGGAAGATAGCCGACAAAACGAGCGCCCACACGACGCTTGTTGCGCCCCAGCCGATTTCCGGTCCCTCGACCAGCGCGAACACCAGCGCCGTCGCGCCAATCGTCACGGTCAGCGCGCCAGGCAGATCGAAGCTGCGCTTTTCATGCCGCTGCGGATCGCGTGGGATGATGAAAAAGGCCGCGATGATGGCGATGCCGGCCAGCACGACATTGACGTAGAAGACGGCAGGCCAGCCCCATGCGGCGGTCAGGAATCCGCCTGCCAGCGCACCGATGCTCAAACCGCTCGCGCCTGCGCCGCCCCATACGGCCAGCGCCCGATTGCGTTCCGGTCCCTCGGCGAACAGGCGGTTGATGAGCGACAGCGTAGCCGGAAACAGGAAGGCCGCCCCGATGCCTTGCACGGCGCGCGCAGCAACGATGACCGTGGGCGAAGTGGCAAGGCCCCCGGCAAGCGAGGACAGCGCATAGAGCCAGAGCGCGAAGATGAACATGCGCCGCTGGCCGATCAGATCGGCCGCCCGTCCGCCGAACAGCAGGAAGCCGCCGCAGAACACCATGTAGGCGCTGACCACCCATTGCAGGGTTTGGCCCGAAAAGCCTAGCCCCGCGCCGATCTCCGGCAGGGCGACGAAGACGATGTTAATGTCCAGCGAATAGATGAGTTGGGCGAAGGCGAGCAGCGCGAGCGCCCCCCCCCTTCGTTCTCCAATGCCTGATGCCGGCGCGGCACGGGTATGATCCGATGAGGTCATGTCAAACTCCGTGATGACGATTCTTTGTTGATCACTAAAGAATATGGGCTTGCATCGGGTGGTCAAGCAAATTATTTGTTGATTACTCAAGAATGGAGGGGCGATGGCGGGACGCCCGCGCGAGTTCGACCGGGATGCGGCATTGGCCAAGGCGCGCGATGCCTTCTGGTCGCGTGGCTATGAGGGTGTGTCGATAACCGATCTGGTAGACACTCTTGGCCTTGCTTCGGCGCGTATCTATGCAGCCTTCGGATCGAAGGAGAAACTGTTTCGGGAAGCTGTTGTGCTCTACGATGAAGGTGAAGGCGGCTTCGCCACTCGGGCGCTGGCAGAGGAACCGACAGCGGCGGGAGCCATCGAGCGCAGCCTGCGCGAAGCGGTCGAGACATATACTCGTGAGGGGCGGCCCCAAGGTTGTATGGTGGTATCGGCCGCGACCAACTGCGCGGCTGAGAATGATGGTGTGCGGAAGTTCCTTGCGGACTACCGCCGCCGCCGCAACACCTCGCTGGTCGAACGGCTGGAACGTGCGGTGACCGAGGGCGAGTTGCAACTGGATACGGATGCGCAGGCGCTTGGCGACTATTACGCCACGGTCCTGCATGGGTTATCCGTACAGGCACGGGACGGAGTTTCGCGGGCACGGCTGTTAGTAACTATTCCCACGATGATGCTCGCAATCCAGAGCGCGAAGGCGTGAGCGCGGCAGTTATTCGCCCGCCATTCTCGGGAACGCCATTTGACAATCGCTTCTCTTGTTGCCTGTCCACGCCCGTCGCGGCCTCCTAAGAAAGTCGACGCGCCTTCACCGGAGCGAGGCTGGCGAGTCCAAGAACAGCGAGACCGAATCCGATCCAGAGCGGTGAAGTCAACCCGTAGCCGGCTTTGATACCAAGGCCGCCCGCCCAGGTTCCGAACGCAAGGCCGATGTTGATGACAGAGACATGGACCGTATTGACCAGCGGCCCTGCCGGAACCGCACGCATTACCCGAGCGACCATGGCGGGGTTCATCGGCAAGCCTGCGAAACCGATTGCGACGAAGGCTGCAATGCTAATGATCGCGTCGTCGGCAAAGACGGCAAACAAGAGCAGCGCGACCGAGAGGACGGCCAATCCTCCGGTCAGGATAGGAAAGATGTAGCGGTCGGCATAGCGGCCGATCAGAAGATTACCGATCACTGTGGCCGTACCAAAGGCGGCAAGAAGGACCGGAATCAAAGCGGAGGAAAAGCCTGTAATCTCGGTGAAGATAGGCGAGAAATAGCTGAATGCAGCAAAGGTCGCGCCGATGATTAGCCCGCTTGTGGCGAAAGCAGCCCAAAGGCGAGCGTTACGGAACGACGCCAGTTCGCTCGGCAGGTTTGGTAACTGAGCGCCATCAACCGATGCCTTCTTCGAGCCAGGGGCGAGAAAGGCGATAACGGTAGCACAGAGGGTCGCCAATACGACGATCACCCGGAAACTGATCCGCCATCCGAAATTTTGCTCGATCAGCGTTGCAGCGGGCACACCGAGAACAGTCGCCAGCATCAATCCAGCCAACACAAGCGAGGACGCACGCCCTCTCTGATCCGAAGCGACAAGATCGGCGGCAATCGAGATGGATACGCCAAAGCATGCGGAGGCGGCCACACCTGTCAGAACGCGAGCGGCCGCCATGACGTCGTAGCTCGATGTGCCCGCAGCGATGGCGCTCCCGCCGATGTAAAACCCCAGCAGCAAAAGTAGTGCGGCTTTGTTCGGCACACCGAACCGAAGGAGCAGGACCGTCAGAATCGGACCGCCAATGACCATCCCAGCGGCATAAAGCGAAATTAGGTTGCCAACTTCGGCGACGGTGACGCCGAACGCCTGTGCGAGTGCAGGCATCATGCCCGCTACCATGAACTCGGAGGTTCCAAGCATGAAGCAGGTGAGGCCAAGGAAATAGACCACCATCGGCATGCTCGACTCTGGGCCGGTGTGCGCCTTCCCGTCACTCTCTATTTCCGCTGATATGCAGGACTGCAGCTCACTCATGGGCGCGATCTCTTTTTTGTAGTTACAATTATAGAAATAGCTATCGGCCTTGCATAATCTGGTCAAGAAATTTATATAACTCCAGCTACAGAAAGGATCGTTATGGCACCTAGGGGCCGACCGCGCAGCTTCGACCGTAATCAGGCGCTTGAGCGCGTGATGGAGGTATTCTGGGCAAAAGGCTATGAGGGTGCACAGCTCAACGATCTCATCGCCGCGATCGGCATCACCCCCCCGAGTTTCTATGCCGCCTTTGGCTCTAAGGAAGCCGCCTTCCACGAAGCGGTTGATCTCTATCTTGCAACGGTCGGATCGGGACCGAAGCGCGTGCTGGAAGAGGCGGCGACGACAAAGCAGGGAATCCGTGCTGCGCTGGAAGACAGCATCGACGTGGCATTGTCGGCCAAGCCGGGGGGATGCCTTCTGATTCTCGGTGTCGTTAACTGCCTGCCAGAGAATGAGGCCGCACGCTCTCATCTTCTCAGCGCTCGCAGGAAGACGGTCGCAATGCTGCGCGTACGCCTCGAACGAGGCGTGCGCGACGGCGACCTTGCGAGCGATACTGACGTCAACGGTCTTGCCGCATTTTACCATGGAGTGATGCAGGCGATTTCCTTCCAGGCTCGTGATGGCGCTACGCGCGCGGAGTTGAAAGCATTGATAGAACCTGCACTGGCGGCGCTGCCTTTCATCAGGTGAGGTGCTTGCTGTCGCATCCGTCATGTGGAAGTGCCGCCGTCGATAACGATGTTCTGGCCGACTATGTAGAAAGCACTCTCGGACGCGAGCCAGAGAGCGGCAGCGGCAATTTCATCGGTCGCGGCGACCCGCTTGGAAGATTGCTGGCTGCCACGCGCGCGCCAAGGCACACCTAGACCGGCGCCACCGAGGATTGTTCCACCGGTTCACTGACCCATTTTGCCCCGGGGTGAACAGCGCAGATGCCTTTCGCTGTGAGGATTACCTAGGCTCCAGACCCATTGATTTCGGGCTGTTTGCGTGATTCAGGCTCTGCAAGGAGACCTGATTTATGAGCAACCTTTTCTGGCTGACTGACGCGCAGATGGAGCGTCTGAAACCCTATTTCCCGAAATCCCACGGCAAGCCACGCGTTGACGACCGGCGTGTGCTGAGCGGCATAATATTCATCAATCGTAATGGCTTGCGATGGTGCGACGCGCCGACGGACTACGGCCCCGCCAAGACGCTCTACAACCGCTGGAAGCGCTGGAGCGAGAACGGGACCTTCGCCCGGATCATGGTGGGCCTCGCCGCCGAGAGCGCCGAACACAATACGATCATGATCGACGCGACCTATCTGAAAGCGCACCGCACGGCCTCGAGCCTGCGGGTCAAAAAAGGGGGCGCGGGCGCCAGATCGGGCGAACGAAAGGCGGCATGAACACGAAACTGCACGCCGTCACCGACGCGAAGGGCCGGCCGATAGGGTTCTTCATGTCCGCCGGACAAGTCAGTGATTACACCGGGGCAGCGGCACTTCTGAACAGCCTGCCGGAGGCGGATTGGCTGCTGGCCGATCGGGGCTATGATGCCGACTGGTTCAGAGATGCCTTGAAAAACAAGGGGATAAAGGTTTGCATCCCGGGTCGGAAGTCGCGCAAGAAACCCGTCAAATACGACAAGCGGCGCTACAAACGCCGCAACCGCATCGAAATCATGTTCGGCCGACTCAAGGATTGGAGGCGCGTCGCCACCCGATACGACCGTTGCCCCGAGACCTTCTTCTCTGCAATCCTGCTCGCCGCGACCGTCATCTTCTGGTTATGATCAAGAACGAGTCCTGAGCCTAGGAATTGATCCGCGTACCGCGAGAGCACGTTTGAACAAAGCCAGAGATCGAAACAGGCGGTAGCGTAGCGGCGTTCGTTCAGCTTGGCGGGCGCTCCGGCGCTGATGGACAGCGCGCACAAACTCTTTACAGAATCCGCATTTTGTAAAGTGTAGGAGGCGGCTGGTTGAACGAAACCACTTGTCTCCTTGGCTTTCACGGAGCCGCCAAACCCATGTCCACGCGGCGAAATGTCAAAAGTGATGCCGATTTGGCCGCCGATGCGCATGAACGCGGGCGGGACTATCTCGGCTTGGCACAAATTGAACGGCTGCTTGCCGCCGCCAAGGCTGGCCGGCACGGCGTCCGCGATCACCTGCTGATCTTGATGATGTTCCGACACGGGCTGCGAGTTTCGGAAGCCATTGCCCTGCGTCGGTATCATGTCAATTTGGCGCAGTCCCGCCTTTGGGTTCCGCGACTGAAACGCGGCCTCAGCGTCGAGCATCCCATCGAGGGCGACGAGCTGCGGGTGATCCGACGTTGGTTGGGGCAACGCGACGACCGGTTGCCGTGGCTGTTTGTCTCCGAACGGCAGCAACCAATGACCCGGCAGGCGGTGAACTATCTGGTCGCTGCGGCCGGCATCCGTGCCGGCCTGGGACATATTCACCCGCACATGCTCCGACATTCCTGCGGCTTCGCCCTCGCCAATCGCGGCTATGACTTGCGACTGATCCAGGATTATCTCGGCCATCGTGATCCTCGGCATACAGCGCATTATACGCGAACGGCAGCGAGCAGGTTTGATGGATTATGGTGATCCCATCGAACCAAGTTTTCGGTAGAGAGGGCTTATTTTGTTGAAAAACTCGTGCTTGATTGAAGGGCATCTGGCTGATTCAATTCCTGCAATGGGTGGGAGGATTGGCGATGATGGGACCGCGGCAGGAGGCGCAGCCGGCGCTGTTTTACGAGTTCTCACTGGAGGATCATGTTCCTCAGGAGCATCTTCTTCGGTCCATTGATCGGTTTGTCGATCTCAGCAGCATCCGTGCGCATCTTTCGGATTTCTACAGCCACACCGGCCGGCCGTCTGTCGATCCCGAGTTGCTGATCCGGATGCTGCTGGTTGGCTATTGCTTCGGCATTCGTTCGGAGCGGCGCCTTTGCGAAGAGGTGCATCTGAATCTGGCCTATCGCTGGTTCTGCCGCCTGGATCTCAGCGACCGGGTTCCGGATCATTCGACGTTTTCGAAGAACCGGCACGGGCGGTTCCGCGACAGCGAGTTGCTGAGGCATCTGTTCGAGATGACCGTCACGCGCTGCATCGAGGAGGGGCTGGTCAGCGGGCAGCGGCTGGCGGTGGATGCCAGCCTGATCGAGGCGGATGCCAATAAGCAGAACTCGACAGCGAAGGAAGATTGGGATGCAACGCTGATAGACCCCTCGGATGCGCCCCGCGCCGTGCGCGAATACCTTGACACGTTGGACAAGGCCGCATTTGGCGCCGCCAGCGAGGTCCATCCGAAATTCACCTCACATTCCGACCCGGCCAGCCAATGGACGGCGGCGCGCAAAGGTCCGGCATTCTTCAGCTATTCCGACAATTACCTGATCGACACGGATCATGGCGTGATTGTCGATGTCGAGGCGACACGATCCATCCGGCAGGCCGAGGTCGGATCAACCAAAACCATGCTGAAGAGGGTGAAAGACAAGTTCGACCTGCATCCTGAACGCCTGATCGCGGATACCGCCTACGGCACCGGACCGATGTTGGGCTGGCTGGTCGACAGGGGCATTGCCCCGCATATCCCTGTCTTCGACAAGTCCGGGCGCAATGACGGCACCTGGACCCGGGCAGACTTCGAATGGGATGCAGAGAACGATCAATACATCTGCCCGGAAGGTCACAGGCTCAAACAGTTCCGCCGCAACTATTCGGACCCGAACCGCGGCCCGACTGGCAAGGGAACCGCCAAATACCGCGCACTGAAACTGACCTGCCAGTCCTGCCCATCGAAACAGAAGTGCTGCCCGAACGCCGATGCCAGATCAATCACCCGCGAGGAACACGAAGATGCGCGCCAGATCGCCCGGGACATCGCCAAGACCCGCCAATACGAAATCTCGATGAAGCTCCGCAAGAAGGTCGAGATGCTGTTTGCTCATCTGAAACGCATCCTCGGGCTGGGGCGCCTGCGGCTAAGGGGACCTTGCGGCGCGAACGACGAATTCCTCCTTGCCGCCACCGCCCAGAACCTCCGCAAACTCGCCAAGATCTTTCCTGCACCGCAGCATCCGCGAAAAGCCTGACACCAGAAAGGCTTGCACCCGAAGGAAACGGTCCAAAAGGCCCCCGATGGCAACGCGTTTTTCCACAGAATCGGCGGGAAGCGGAAGTTCGCTGCGGACGCACCAGCCAACGCTTGTATCGACCGAAGCAGACGTTGGCACACAGCGCGACTTCACATACAAGGGCTTTATGCGCCTTATGCTAGGCACCTAATGCCATTAATCTGACCTCATACTTGCACCGAAATATTCTAGAGACGCAAAAGCGTGAGCACCCTGACAGATATTGAAAAAAGGTATTTGGAACGATTGCTGGATATGGGCGGTGGATATGTCTTGGACTTCTCCGACAACACCTACGGCGAGTTCTTTAACAAGCATCGGATCAACATCCACGGAAGCAAGTACCAAACCTACGGCACTTCCAAAGCAAAGAAGATGCGCGCGTTTGGGGAGCAAGAACCGGACCCGATAGTTGGAAAGGTCCTGTTAGAGATGTTGGACTCCTATGTCACGAATTGCGAACTTGGCGGGGCTGAGATCGACAAGCCGGTCCTTGAAAAAGGCCGAGCCGCTGTTGATCGGCTGCTCGGCAAGAAAGCGAAGACAGCCAGCGCGCCCACCGAGAGCAGTTTCCTCGACACCGAATTCACCATCCCGAATATTAGCAAGCTGCCTATCGATGCGCCTGTTGTGCCGGTCATCGAGAAACGTCTGACGGAAGCCCGAGTTGCCTTGAAGGCAGGGGCGAACCTGTCAGTGATCTTCCTCTGTGGAAGCGTCTTGGAAGCCGTGCTACTGGGTGCAGCCCAAAAGCATCCGGCAAAGTTCAACAATTCTAAGGCCAGCCCGACAAACAGCGCTGGCAGCGTGAAAAAGTTTCATGAGTGGAGCTTGGCACAGTTCATCGATGTTGCTTGTGACCTCGGTGTGCTCAAACCTGATATCAAAAAGTTCGGACACGGTCTTCGAGATTTCCGAAATTACATCCACCCTTATCAGCAGCTTGTGTCTGGGTTTACCCCGGATCAGCACACAGCCAAGGTCTGCTTTCAGGTCCTGAAAGCTGCCCTAGCCGACGTGGCAGGGGAGCGCTGACAATGGATAGCTCTTACACTGCATTTCACTTCTGGTCTGGGCATCGAAAGCACCTGATCGATGAGCATAACTTTTTCGTGTCGCAGGCCCGCCAGAGACTATTCGCGCAGTTCGAAGACGAGGAAATGAAGAACGCTGCTGATGCGCATGCAGAGGCAACGTGGGAGGCTATGGGGCGGCATTTTGACCCAGAACGCCACGATCCCGGAGACTTTGCAGAACAGGCCTATGAAGCTGGCACAGACCTGTACTTGAGCCTTTGTGACATGCGAGAGCAGGTTCTCTTCGCAATGCTGGTGTCGATCTTTCATCGTTGGGAAAAAGAGCTTCGTGACTGGTTAGTCCGAGAGATTCGGCACTGGATGCGGGACGAAACAGCATTTCGCCGTGTCTGGTCTTCCAGCTTTGTTGAGATACTAAATTTGTTGAAAGACATCGGCTTGGACGTTCGATCAAAGCCATATTTCAAGGCGCTGGATGGGTGTCGTCTTGTGGTCAATGTCCACAAGCACGGCGACGGCAAGTCTCTGGACGACTTGAAGAGACAGTATCCTGAACTGATCGCGTCCGAAGACGAGATAACAGAAAATGGTGGGGCTGCATTGTCTTGGAAAGATCATTCCAACCTTCACATTTCCGCAGAACAGTTTGAGGCTGTGTCTGATGCCATCGTCCAATTCTGGAACGATGTGCCTGAATGCATCACCTTAGGTGAGATAAAAAAGCTGCCCAAATGGCTGCTTGATGCGGCGCCGAGCATTAGCGTCAAATGACAATCTATCGACGATGTGGAGCGTAAGCTCCAGCTTTTGCAACATCGGAAGAACCAAGCAAATTCGGCAATGGGAATGGCGCATAAGTCCTGTGCGCATTCAGGCGTCCGTTTCGGGGAAGCTGCGGCGCAGCAACGCGGATCTCGGCTGAGGTCGGCTCAGGGCCGCCTAGCCCGATGTGACGCCATACCGCATTGTCTCGCGAAAGACGGAAAAGCTGCGCGCAGCAAGTCGGCGGTTAGGATAGTAGAGGTGATAACCGGGTCCATAGGCGCACCACTCTTCCATCACGGCGATCAAAGCTCCGCTTTCAAGATGCGGTGCGGCAAGGTCTTCGGGCAGATAGGCCAGCCCGGCGCCGTCGATAGCTGATTGCAGGATCGGCAGGACGCTGTTGAAAGCAAGCTGGCCCTCGACGCGGACGTTGATCTCCTTTCCCTCTTTCTCGAAGGCCCATGGAAAGAAAGAGCCCGCTGTCATCGAACGCAAGTTGATGCAAGGCAGCGTGGTCAAATCCTGAGGTTGCTCGGGCCGGGGATGGCGCTCAAAGTATGACGGCGCGCCGACCACGAGGAAGCGGAAGTCCGGGCCGATCCGCATGGCGATCATGTCCTTGCTGACGGCATCGCCCAGACGAACCCCAGCGTCGAAGCTGTCCTCGATGATGTCGGTAAAGCCGTAATCAATCGAGAACTCGACCTCAATTTCCGGGTATTGGTCCAGAAAGCCCTGTAGTTTGGGGCGGAAGATCGTCTCGATCACATAGTCATTGCAGGTGATGCGCAGCTTGCCGCCCGGACGGTCGCGCAGATCGCCGAGATTGCCAAGTTCGATATCGATCTGCTCGAACAGCGGCCCGACCGACTGGATCAACTGATCGCCCGCCTCGGTCGGCGCGACGTTGCGGGTGGTGCGGTTCAGAAGCCGGATTCCGAGCCGGTCCTCCAGATTGCGCACGGCGTGGCTCAGCGCCGAGGGCGTCATCCCCAGCCGGGCAGCCGCTTTCGTGAAGCTGCGCTCCTGCGCCACAGCGAGGAAGGAGGAGATATCGCTGTGCGGACCCGATGGCATTGCTGAATTATTCTCACAGGTTCATGAAAGACAAGGCGGCTAATCACTATAATGCTTTCGGCCTACCTTCCTGCCAACCGAAATCGACATGCGAAGGAGCAAGAGATGCGGAAAGTCGTGTTGAATGAATTTGGCGGCCCGGAAAATCTGGTCGTGGAAACGGCCGATGATCTGAAGGCGGGACCGGGCGAGGTTCTGATCGACGTGGAAGCCGCCGGGGTCAACTTTCTGGACGTGACGCAGCGCAGCGGGGCCTCGGCCGTCCACAAGGTCGGGCTGCCGCTGGTTCCGGGCCTCGAAGGCGTCGGACGGGTGCGTGAGTTGGGCGTCGGCGTCGGCGAGACCGATGGGCTCAAGGTCGGATCGCGCGTGGCCTGGATGGACGGGCGCGGGTCCTATGCAAGCCAGGTGGTTATCTCACCCGACCGTATCGTGTCGGTGCCCGATGACTTCACGCTCAGCCAAGGGCTGATCTTTCAGGCGCTGACTGCGCATTACCTCGTCCATGAATATCGCAATGTGAAGCCGGGCGACCGGGCTCTGGTCCATGCCGCATCGGGCGGCGTCGGGCAGTTGCTGGTTCAGTGGCTGAAGCATTTTGGCGCCTGGGTCGTGGGCACCGTCTCGACCAAGGAGAAGGCGGAAGCCGTCCGGGCGCTCGGGGCCGATGAGGTGGTCGTCTATGGCCGCGATTATGACTTCAAGGATCAGGTGCTGGCGCTGACCGATGGTGAAGGCGTCGATCTGGCCTTTGACGGGCTGGGCGCAAAGACGCTTATGAATACAATCGGATCGCTGCGTCGCGGCGGCACGGTCGTCGCCATCGGCGCGGCCTCCGGTCCGATCCCCGCGATTGAACCGACCGTGCTGACACCCAAGGCGCTGCGTCTCGCAGGTGGGTCCGTCTTCAGCTTTGTCGCCGACCCGGCCGAACTGCGCAAGCGCGCCGCCGACGTCGTGACGGGCATTCAGGAAGGTTGGCTGCAACTGGAAAACGCCACCGAATATCCGCTGGACGGCGCAGCAGATGCCCATGCCGATCTGGAGAACCGGCGTGCCAAGGGCAAGCTGTATCTGAAGCCCTGATTTATCAGTCCCTCGTCAACCGGGGGACCAGATCCACCCCCAACGTTAGGAAACAGAGATGAAATCCAACACTATGTTTGCCGCCGCACTGGCGCTGGCCCCATTCATCGGGACCACAGCCATTGCGCAAAATGAAACAGCAGCAGCCGAAGAACGCACCGATGCTCAGGCCATACAGGCTATCCATGAAGAATGGGCGGAACTGATCGCTGAAAAGGACAGCGCGGCAATTGGCGCGCTCTATGCCGAAGACGCCGTGCTGATGGCACAGGGCGAGGTCGCCGTAGAAGGCGCTGACGCCATCGAAGACCGCTGGGCGCGTCAGCTTACGCTGGACAGCTTCGATTTCAGCCTGACGCCGCAGCAGCTGGTAGTCTCATCCTCGGGCGATCTCGCCCATGATCGCGGCAGCTATGATTTTGCGGTCACCCTGCCGCAGGGCGAAATCACCGATACCGGCAAATATGTCCTCATCTGGCAGAAAATCGACGGCGACTGGAAGGTCATTGCCGACATCTTCAACAGCGATCCCGCCAAAGCGGCCGAGTGATCTGGAAAGGAAAGCCATCATGAATAACCTCTCAGGAAAAACCGCCCTCGTCACCGGCGCCGGCACCGGCATCGGACGCGGCATCGCATTGCGGCTGGCCGAAGAAGGCGCAGACGTCGTCATTATCGGCCGCACCGAAGCGACCTTGCAGGAAGCGGCCGCCCAGCACGAGCGAATCTCGCATATGGTCGCCGATATCGGGCGGTCTGAAGATCTGGAACGTGTGATCAGCGATATCGAAGACGGCTATGGCAAGCTCGACATTCTGGTGAACAATGCCGGCGTCGCGCCGGTCACGCCCTTCACCGATCTGGACATGGCCGAGTTCGACAATGTGTTCAAATCTAATGTTCGGGGCCTGGTGGAACTGACCCACCGGGCGCTGCCGCTGCTGAAGGAAACCAGGGGCAATGTCATCAACATCTCGACCTCGATCGTCGATAAGCCGATGGCAAATATGGGCACCTATGCGGCCAGCAAGGCGGCGGTGAACATGTTCACCCGCGTCTGGGCCAAGGAACTGGCCGCCGATGGCGTCCGCGTGAATTCCGTGGGGGTCGGCCCGATCGAAACCCCGATCTACGAAAAGACCGCGCTGTCGGAGGAAGAGGCGCAGCAGCATGTCGACCGCGTCAGGACAATCGTCCCACTCGGCCGCTTCGGCACCGTGGATGAGGTCGCCCAGGTCGTCCTGTTTCTCGCATCCGACGCCGCAAGCTATGTCACCGGCGCCGACTATGCCGTCGACGGAGGGTTCGCCGCTTAAGGCGAGCCCGCAAACCCGCAAATTTGGAGAAAGTCATGAGGAAAGCACCCGTCACCACACTTAATAACGGCGTGGAAATGCCGCTGCTGGGATTTGGCGTCTATCAGATGGACGATCCCGCAGAATGCGAAGCGGCCGTGGCCGAAGCCCTGCGCGTCGGCTACCGGCTGATCGATACGGCCGCCGCCTATGAGAACGAGCATGCTGTCGGTCGCGCTATCGCACAAAGCGGCATCCCCCGCGACGAGATTTTCGTTACGACCAAACTCTGGGTTCAGGATGCCGGCTACGACGCCACCAAGGCCGCGTTTCAGCGCTCGATCGATCGCCTGCAACTGGATTATCTGGACCTCTACCTGATCCATCAGCCCTATAGCGACGTGCACGGCTCGTGGCGCGCCATGGAGGACCTGTATTACGCGGAAAAGATCCGCGCCATCGGTATCAGCAATTTCCAGCCTGATCGCGTCATGGACATCATGTCGTTCAATCGCATCACGCCTGCGGTGAACCAGATCGAAACCCATCCCTTCCATCAGCGCGTCGAGGAGGAGAAATTCCTGATCGAGAACGGCGTACAGATGCAATCCTGGGGGCCATTTGCCGAGGGGCGCAACAACCTGTTCAGCAATATCACCCTGAAAGAGATTGCCGAGGCACGTGACCGGACGGTCGCGCAGGTGGTCCTGAAATGGCTGCTGCAGCGCAATATAGTCGCCATCCCGAAATCCGTGCGCCCCGGCCGCATTGCCGAAAATTTCGCCAGTTTCGGCTTCGATCTGAGCGATGAGGAGATGGCGACCATCGCCACGATCGACACCGGCGAAAGCGCCTTTATCGATCACCGCGATCCCGAAGCCGTCAAGGGGATCGCCGCATGGAAATTCGATACCTGAGGAGCATGTGAGATGACAAGCAATCCCATGATCAGATTGAACGACGGCGCGGAAATGCCCACTATCGGCTTCGGCGTGCTGTTCAGCAGCGGCAATGAGACCATCGAAATGGTGAAGACCGCGATTGGTTCAGGCTATCGCCTGATCGACACGGCCGCTGCCTACCGTAATGAAGAGCAGGTCGGCGAAGCGATCCGGCAGAGCGGGATCGACCGTTCGGAGCTATTCGTAACAACGAAGCTGTTTCTTGCCGATTACGGCTACGACGAGGCGATGCGCGGCTTCGATACCAGCATGGAAAAGCTGGGGCTGGATTATCTAGACCTCTATCTTCTGCATTGGCCGGTGCCGCGCAACTTCGATGCGACGCTGGCATCGTGGCGCGCACTGGAGGACTTGCAGGCTGCGGGGCGCATTCGGTCCATCGGCGTTTGCAATTTCAACCCTGATCACCTCGACAATCTCATCGTGCAAAGCCGCGTGGTTCCAGCCGTCAATCAGGTCGAGCTCAATCCCTATTTCACGCAGGCCGACGTTCGGGTCGCGAATGTGCGCCACGGCATCGTCACGCAAGCCTGGTCGCCCATCGGTGGGGTCAATCGCTATTGGGCGGAAAACCCCGAAGCACCGCGCGATCCGCTGTCCGATCAAGTCGTTACCAAGCTTGCAGCGAAATATCGTAAAACACCTGCGCAGATCATCCTGCGGTGGCATGTGCAGCACGGCAACTCAGCCATCCCGAAATCGAGCAATCCCGAACGGATCCGGCAGAATATCGATATCTTCGACTTTCGACTGACCCGGTCGGAAATGTCGGCCCTTGATGTCCTCGATACCGGATTACGCGGCGGCCCCGATCCTGAGGTGAACGATCTGAAAGCCATCCGGAACAGAACCGCAAAATAACACGGAAGGCGCGATGCAGATGCATCGCGCCCCATGCACGTCACAATCATATAATCATAGCATACGATACTACAGCATTGCGCATATGGTCAAAAGGCTAGTTCGGGCCGTCCCTGAAGACGGCCCGCGCCCCTTTAGATTTCGATACTTTCTGCGATAGCGAGTGCATCCTCGAGTTCGACGCCCAGATATCGTACCGTGCTGTCCATCTTCGTGTGCCCGAGCAACAGTTGAACCGCACGCAAGTTGCCTGTCTTCTTGTAGATCTGTGTTACCTTCGTCCGCCGCATCGAGTGGGTTCCGTAGGCTGTGGCCTCAAGCCCGATCGATGTGACCCAGTCGCGGACGATCCGCGCGTATTGTCGGGTCGAAATGTGCAGCCGTTCGTGAAACCGCCCGGGCCAGAGATATTCGGAACCGACCATCAGCGGCTCTTCCATCCACCGTTCGACCGAAGCCCTTGTTCCTTCGGTGATCTCAAACCGGACGGGCTTCTGGGTCTTGCTTTGCAAAATCGATGCCCGCTCCTTGACGTGGCCCGATGCGTAGATATCTGCCACCTTCAGGCTCACCAGGTCGCACCCCCTGAGCTTGCTGTCGATCGCAAGGTTGAACAGCGCCAGGTCGCGATAATTTTCAGCCAACTCCAGACGGACACGGATGGCCCAGACATGCTTTGGTTTGAGGGGACGCTTCTGGCCGACGAGGCGGCCTTTGTTCCATGCTGGGCGAAGCGCGCGAATGGCGGGAAGGTTTGGGGTGGGTTCCATGACTAATCCTCCGATCCCGCCACAAGCCACCGCATCGTCAGTCTGCCGACATCCAAACATATCACAGAACGCGATATTGAATAATACCTGAAACTGGTATATCTGAAGGGTAGGAGGCTGGACATGGCAAAGAATACCTCAATGTCCCTTGGCGACCATTTCGCGGGGTTTATCGAATCGCAGGTCAGCAACGGTCGTTACGGGTCTGCAAGCGAAGTCGTGCGCGCCGGGTTGCGGCTCCTCGAAGAGCAGGAGGCCAAGGTGCAGGCCTTGAAAGACGCCCTGATTGCTGGAGAAAATTCCGGCGTTCCGCGCCCCCTTGATCGGGATGCCTTTCAGGCCCGGATGCGTCAAAAGCACCAATCCTGATGACGTCATCCTATTTGCTTACGCCACTGGCGGAAACGGATCTCGAAGAGATCTGGCTTTACACAGCACGTCGCTGGTCGCCAGAGCAAGCCGAGATTTACACCAATGACATCATTGATGCATGCGAGGATCTCGTAAGCGGAAGGAAGTCAGGGCGCCCGGTTGCCATTCGTGACGGATATTTCAAAACAATGGCAGGCCGACACATCATCTACTTCCAGCGCAGGGCAGAAACTCTGCTAGTCGTCCGCATTCTTCACCAGAGAATGGACATCAAGAGTCACCTATAGCCAGAACGAATGTCGGCTTCGGTGAAGCCGCACCGCAGCGCAAAGCTGTCTTCGCAACGTCCGCTCCGGGCCGTCCTTGCTTGCGCTCCCCTTCCAATCGCGAAGAAATATCCCGCATCCACGCCTCAAGACCGTTTGATCCAAACGGCATCCCGACCTATCTTCCCGACATGCCACAAAAGATGACATCCTTCCCGCTTCAAACCGCCCGCGTTCACGAGGCCTGCGGACCTCTTTCGGGCAGTCTGGCGGCGGTGATGGCTGCGCAGGCGGGTGATGTGCTCTGGCTGCGCGAGGATTGGCAGCAGCAGGCCATCAGCCCCTCGGGGCTTGCCGGATATATCGATCTGTCCCAGCCTCTGGTCGCGCAAACGACCGACCAGACCGAAACCCTGGCCGTTGCGGAAGACGGGCTGCGCGATGGGAATGTTCCGCTGGTGGTGATGGAGCTGACCGCGCCGCTGGGGCTGACCGCCGGGCGCAGGCTGCAACTGGCGGCGAAGGCGGGCAACAGCATCGGGCTTTGCCTGATCCGCGACGGCATGGGCAGCCCGGCGGCGGAAACGCGGTGGCATTGCGGCGCGCTGCCCGATCCTGACAGCGCACCAGAGGACTCGACTCTGCAACGATGGGCGCTTATCAAGAACAAATCAGGAACATTAGGCGTCTGGCATGTTCGATGGAGCCAATCGGCGCGTCGTCTCATTGTGGTTTCCAAGGCTCGCGAGTGACCGGGCCTTACGCGTGCGTCCGGTCGACGGGCCTTTCGCGCTGACGCTGAAGCAGGACAACACCAACCGCATTCATTGCCTGAATGCCGTAGCCGAGCGGCAGGGGTTGTATCGCGGCATGGTGTTTTCCGATGCCCGCGCCTTCTGCCCCGATCTGCAAAGCAAGCCTGCGCAGCCCGAGGTGGACCGGCGCTTTCTGGGCAGCCTGCGCCGCTGGGCCGTGCGGTACTGCCCCTGGGTCGGGATCGAGGGGGAGGACGGGCTGGTGATGGATATCACCGGCTCAGCCCATCTTGCGGGGGGCGAGGCCGCGATGCTGTGCGATCTGCGCCAGCGGCTGGGGCGGATCGGGCTGACGGTGCAGATCGGACTGGGCGATACGCGCGGCGCGGCCTGGGCGCTGGCCCATCATGGCGAAGGGGTGGCACCGCCGGGCGAGGCGCTGGCCGCGCTTGGCCCGCTGCCGGTGGCGGGTTTGCGGCTGGAACCTGTGATCGCCGCGGCGCTGCAACGGCTGGGCCTGCGGACCATCGCGCATCTGGCCAAGGCGCCGCGCGCCCCTCTGGCGCGGCGTTTCGGGCCAGAACTGCTGATGCGGCTGGATCAGGCGCTTGGGACGCAGCCCGAACAGATTTCCCCGCAGGCCGAGCCGCCGCATTACGCCGTCCGCATGAGCCTGCCCGAACCCATCGGGCTTGAGGCAGACGTGATGGCCGGGACGGAGCGCTTGCTGATCCGCCTCTGCGACAAGCTGAAACAGCAGCAGACCGGAGCGCGGGTGCTGTGCCTGACCCTGCGCCGCATCGACAGCCAGGCGCAGCATGTCGAATTGCGGCTGGCGCGGCCCTTGCGCGATCCTGCCCGCATCCTGCCTCTTTTCGCCCGTGGCATCGGCGAGGCGGATGCCGGTTTCGGCATCGACCAGCTTCGGCTGGAGGCCACGCAGGTCGAGGTGCTGCCCAGCGAACAGATGGGTCCCGCCGGGCCGGACAGGCAGGACCGTCTGGCTGACCTGATCACCCGCATCGGCGCGCGGATCGGGCTGGAAAACGTCCAGCGCTTCCTGCCCGCCGACAGCCATATCCCGGAACGCAGCGTCATCATCGCGCCTGCCGCTTATTCCAAACCGGAGCCTTTCCCGGCAAACCCTCGCCCCCGCCCGCTGATCATGTTCCCGCCGGAGGCGATCCCCGCCACCGGCCCCCGCCCGCCGCAGCATTTCCGCTGGCGGCGGATGCGGCTGACGACCATGCGCGCGACCGGCCCTGAACGGATCATGCCCGAATGGTGGCTGGACGATGACAACTGGCGCAGCGGCATGCGCGATTACTGGCGGGTGGAAACCACTGAGGGCCGGCGGTTGTGGATGTTTTACACGCCGCAAAATCCCGGCTGGTTCGTGCAGGGGGTGTTTCCGTGATCGAGATGAACCGGGAACATCGTGCGGCGCAGGAATTGCGCCATGAGGCTTTATCCTTAAATGCAAGCGGCTATGCCGAGCTTTGCGTCACCACGAATTTCACCTTCCTGACCGGCGCCTCGCATCCCGAGGAATTCGTGACCCGCGCGGCCGAGCTTGGCCTGACGGCCATCGCCATCACCGACCGCAATTCGCTGGCGGGTGTGGTGCGGGCGTATTCGGCGCTGAAGATTCTTGCGGAAAAGGCGGAAGAGGCGATCCGCATCCGTTCGCAGCATCGCATCGACAGTTGCTCGCGGCAGGAAATCGGCAGGCCCGAGGATATCGCCCGGCCGGATATGCCGCATATCCCGAAACTCATCATCGGTTGTCGGCTGGTGCTGCGCGACAGCAAGGTGGAATTTCTGGCGCTGCCCACGGATATCGCGGCCTACAGGCGCCTGACGCGCCTGCTGACCCTGGGCAAGAGGCGGGCAGGAAAGGCGGAATGTCACCTCGATCTTGGCGATATGCTGGACCACTGCACCGGCATGATCCTGATCGCCCTGCCATCCGGGGATATGGCGGCCTCTGCCAGCGACATCCAGCGGGTCCAGCGCCGCTTTCCAAGGCATGTCTTTCTGGGGGCCGCGCCGCGCTATGACGGCACGGATCAGGCCCATCTGGATGCCTGCGCCGGGCTGGCGCTGCGCTGTGCCACGCCCATGGTCGCCGTGGGCGATGTGCTGATGCACCGCGCCGCCCGCCGCCCGCTGGCCGATGTTCTGACCTGCATGCGTCTGGGCTGTACCATCGACAATATCGGCAGGAATGCGCTGCTGAATGCCGAACGGCGGCTGAAAGGCCATGCGGATATGGAGCGGGTCTTTTACCGCTATCCGGCGGCCCTGCGCCGCACGCTGGAGATCGCCGCACGGTGCAGCTTTTCCCTTGGCGAACTCAGTTACCAATACCCCGATGAGATCGCCGAGGGCGGCGAGACGCCGATGGACCGGCTGACCCGGCTGGCCCATGAAGGCATGCGCCGACGCTATCCCGATGGCCCGCCCGAACGGGCGAGTGCGCTGATGGCCAAGGAACTGGCCGTGATCGCAGAGCTTGATTACCCCGCCTATTTCCTGACCGTCCACGACATCGTGCAATATGCACGCTCTCAGGGGATTTTGTGTCAGGGGCGCGGCTCGGCGGCGAATTCGATCCTGTGCTACCTGCTGGGCATCACCGATGTCAGCCCCGATCTGATCGGCATGGTCTTCGAACGCTTCGTCTCGCGCCACCGAGGCGAGCCACCCGATATCGATGTCGATTTCGAACATGAGCGCCGCGAAGAGGTGATCCAGTGGATTTATGAAAAATACACCCGCGAACGCGCCGGGCTTTGCGCGACTGTGATTCATTTCCGGTCCCGCGCTGCGATCCGTGAGGTCGGCAAGGTGATGGGCCTCAGCCAGGATGTGACGGCGGGGCTGTCCGGCTCGATTTGGGGCTATTCCAGCGATGGCCCGGATATGGACAGGGTGCGCGAGCTTGGCCTGAACCCCGACGACCGCCGCCTGTCCCAGACCCTGCATCTGATCGGGCAACTGATCGGTTTCCCGCGCCACCTGTCGCAGCATGTCGGCGGCTTTGTCATCACCAAGGGCCGTCTGGATGAGCTTTGCCCGATCGAAAACGCCGCGATGGAGGATCGCACCGTCATCGAATGGGACAAGGACGATATCGACGCGCTTGGGATTTTGAAGGTCGATGTGCTGGGGCTTGGCATGCTGACCTGCATCCGCAAGGCGTTCGGCCTTTTGCAGGACCATGAGGGACAATCCCTGACGCTGGCCACCGTCCC
The DNA here is from genome assembly GCF_027913215.1 of Paracoccus aerodenitrificans. Lineage (GTDB taxonomy): Bacteria > Pseudomonadota > Alphaproteobacteria > Rhodobacterales > Rhodobacteraceae > Paracoccus > Paracoccus aerodenitrificans. The sequence goes on along the minus strand of NZ_CP115784.1, from coordinate 176,849 downwards.
GCCCGCAGACGAAGATACATACAAGATGCTGCAAGTGGCCGATGCGGTCGGGGTCTTTCAGGTCGAAAGTCGGGCGCAGATGAATTTCCTGCCCCGCATGAAGCCAAAGGAATTCTATGATCTGGTGATCGAGGTCGCCATCGTCCGCCCCGGCCCGATTCAGGGCGGCATGGTCCAGCCCTATCTGAAACGCCGTCAGGGGCTGGAGGAAGCGGAACCCTTTGGCCCGGAACTGGAAGAGGTCACCAAACGTACCCTTGGTGTGCCGCTGTTTCAGGAACAGGCCCTGCAGATCGCTGTGGTCGGCGCGGGCTATACGGCGGAAGAGGCCGATCAGCTGCGTCGCGCGCTGGCCTCGTTCCGGCGCATGGGCACGATTGGCGAGCATAAGGAGAAATTCATCAACGGCATGCTGGCCCGCGGTTACAACCCCGACATTGCCGAACGCTGTTTCAGCCAGATCGAGGGTTTTGCCGATTACGGTTTCCCCGAAAGCCACGCGGCGGCCTTCGCGCTGCTGGTCTATGTCTCGGCATGGCTGAAGCGGCACCATCCGGCGGTGTTTGCCTGTGCGCTGCTGAACTCCCAGCCAATGGGGTTCTACGCCCCCGCCCAGATCGTCCGCGATGCGCGTGAGCACCATGTCGAGGTCCGTCCCATCTGCGTCAATCACAGCGCATGGGACAACACGCTGGAACGCCGCAGCGATGGCGCACTGGCTCTGCGGCTGGGTTTTCGTCAGATCAAGGGCTTCAGGAAAGACGATGCCGAATGGATCGCCGCTGCGCGTGGCAATGGCTATCCCGACCCGGAATCCCTGTGGCTGCGTGCCGGGATTGCGCCCGAAACGCTGGAACGCCTGGCCGAGGCCGACAGCTTTTCCAGCATGGGCCTGACCCGCCGCGACGCGCTGTGGCAGGTCCGCGCGATCCGCGGGCAGGAACCGCTGCCGCTGTTCAACGACCCCATCGACGGCGAGGCGATCCGCGAGCCTGCGGTCACCCTGCCCGCCATGCATCTGGGCGAAGAGGTGGTCGAGGATTACGTCGCCACCCGCCTGACCCTGCGCGCCCACCCGATGGAGATCCTGCGCCCCTCGATGCCCGGCCTGACCCGGCATGACGATCTGAAGGACGCGCCTTTGCGCCGCACCACCGTCTGCGGCCTCGTCATCACCCGCCAGCGCCCCGGCACTGCTTCGGGCGTGATCTTCCTGACGCTGGAGGATGAAACCGGCGTCAGCAATGTCGTGGTCTGGAACAAGGTCTTCAAATCCTTCCGCCGCGAGGTCATGGGCGGACGGCTTCTGCGCGTGACCGGCAAGCTGCAACGCGAAGGCATCGTGGTCCACCTGATCGCCGAACGGATCGAGGATGTATCCTGCCGCCTGAACGATTTCGGCCACCCCATGCAGGACGCCATCGGCCAGATGGACGCCAGAGCCGACAACGCCCCCCGCCCCCTGCCAATGCCCCGCGCCATGCACCCCCGCGATCAGGCAAAACTACTGTTTCCGAGCCGGGATTTTCATTGAAGGGGAGGGGCTGATTTGCGGGCGAATATGGCTAAGAGAGCAGCGCTTCTGCCAATTGATAAGAACCAGATATTGCGCGAATCGTTGCGATCATGATCAACATCAACCTCTGGCTCAGGCGCAATCTCGCGCAAAGCGCAGTTAAGGTCGAGGTTCGGCTGATGATCCAAAGCTCGGGTTTTGGCGGTGGATGTCACTGGTGCACCGAGGCTGTGTTTCAGTCGCTTCGCGGTGTCATGGACGTCAAGCAGGGCTTTATCGCCTCAAGCCCACCGCATGACAGCTTTTCCGAGGCTGTGGCGGTGACGTGGGATCCGGCCTTGATCACCTTTGACGACCTGATTGCGGTGCATCTGGCTACACATTCCAGTACCTCTCACCATAAGATGCGAGGAAAGTACCGCAGTGCCATCTATGTTCACGACGCCGTTGACGGCGGGGCGGTGCGCCGGATCATCGACCTGATCGCGCAGCAAACCGACAGCGACATCGTGACCAAGGTGTTGTCGTTTGAAGCATTCAAACCATCGGACGCACGGTTCAAGAACTACTACATTCGCAACCGCAACGGTCCGTTCTGCGAGGCCTATATCGAGCCGAAACTGGCACTGCTGCGGCAGCGGTTCGCCAGCCTTCAGTTGGAGGCTTCGACCGACGCATAATTTTGAATGGCCGGTTCGGGCAATCTGCGCCGCAGCATCGCCGATGACATGGAAGGCAGCTCAAGGCCGTCCTTGCATAGTAGAGGCTCTGGAATCGGGAACAGCGATGCTGCGCCGACGAAATGCTGGTCAGAGCCCATTTAGCAAGTGCTGCGGCGCGTTTGAGTGGAAGCTTCATGCTGGCAATCAGTCAACTTGGCTCGCGATAATTTTCGTGATGAATAAGCAGCGACTTCATCATCCTCAAGAACTCGGCGCGCTCATCTTGGGTCAGCGGCGCGAGCAGAATATCCTGCGCCTCGGCCACGAGCTTGTCGAGGCTTTTCAACTCGGAACGCCCCTGTTCCGTCATCTCGACGCGTTTATTGCGCCGGTCGGATGGATCGGGTCGTCGAATGACAAGGCCCTCGGCTTCGAGTTTGTTAAGCATGGCGACAAGGTCTCCTCTGTCCTGACCGGTGCGCTGTGAAAGAACGCTTTGACTGGCTGCTCCCTCGTCAGCGAGCCCGGCGAGAATGCCATACTTATTCCGCTCGAAGGCAGATCCGATCCGGTCGCCCAAAACGCGACGCCCGGTTCCTGCGAGGTGATTGAGCAGCCACGTGGGCCGGTCCCATAAACGCCGCGTCGGCGCGGCACCCTGCATTGACAGCTTCATAGGAAGACATTAATGGATATTCCAATCGTTGGCAATCCAATGAAATGGTGAATTTCACGCAAGTTACGTTTGTCAAACATACGGAGGCGTTTATGAACCCGGTAGAGACAGTCAGGATCGGCAACCGCGAGGTGCGCCGGATCGGCTTTGGGGCGATGCGTTTGTCAACAAAGCCGGAAGATCGAAGGCAATCGATAGCGGTCGCCCAACTTGCGCTTGAATGTGTCGATCTTATCGACACAGCTTTCATGTATGGGTGGGGGGCGAACGAAGAGTTGTTGGCCGAGGCTCTGCGCCCATACCCCGAGCGGCTGCTTCTAGCGACGAAGATCGGGATCGTTCAACCAAGGCCCGGTGACTGGGCGGTGTGCGGTCGGCCCGACGTTCTGAAGGAACAGACAGATGCCGCACTGCGCCGATTGCAGGTGGATACCATCGATCTTCTGCAATTGCACCGCATCGACCCGGAGGTCCCACTAGCAGATCAGGTCGGGCAGCTTGGCGAGCTGATGCAGCAAGGAAAAGTTCGCAGTGTAGGATTGTCGGAAATCACCCGGGAACAACTCGTTGAGGCTTCGAAAAATGTTGAAATTGCCAGCGTCCAGAACCGTTACAGCGTGTTCGATCGAGCCGCTGAGCCGGTCCTTTTGGAATGCGAGGCGCGTGGCATAGCCTTTCTTCCCTGGCAGCCGATCTCGCCGAAGGAGGGGGATGCAACCACGGAAACTGTTGATCAGATCGCCAGAGAGAAATCCGCAACCCGGCCACAGATTGCGCTCGCATGGCTTTTGCACAAATCGCCCACCATCGCTCCAATCCCCGGAACAGCGAACCTGAGCCATCTTGAAGAGAATGTGGCGGCCGTGTCGATCAGGCTGGACGAGCATGAGTTCCTTCGGCTCTCAGCGATTTAGTGGCCTTTCCGCCTTGTTTGAAATGGTTCGGAAGTTTCTATCTCAAACAAGGCGGCCATTTGCGAAACCTCATATTGCGTCCGCAAAGTCCCGCGTTGCGTGAATTTGCCCGTTCCTCCGCTTTGTAGGTGCAGCGAATGCCCGGAACGGCGGACCGCAATGCGGTATCTTGGCGCGTCGCCGAGGTCAGCTCTGGGCCGTCCTTGCCCGGACCGAACAAACTCCGCCGTCATTTTGACCTTTCAGGTACTCGCCACCGACAGTTCAGGCGCAAGCGGTAATCTTCCGGCAAAATAGGTCAGCTTCGCTGCCGCAAAGGGAGCATAGTGACAATTGAGGAAGAATATCGTGGCAATCCACAACAAGCGGGAAAATGGTCGGAGCGAGAGGATTCGAACCTCCGACCCCCTGCTCCCGAAGCAGGTGCGCTACCAGGCTGCGCTACGCTCCGACCGTAGGAGGGGCAGGTAACGCGCGGAGGGCGGGAATGCAAGAGGGTCCGGCCCAGAAACCTCCCTCAGTAATGCGAATTGCCGCGTGGAGACAGGATCCGTTGCAGCAAGCTGGATCTCGGGGCGGTAACGGTCTCGGTGCGCAGTCTTGATGCGATGACAGGGCGGGTGGAATCGCTGCCGCGGGTGCGCTCGCGCCAGACGATATAGATGCCCGAGACTATGATCACGCCTGCACCGATCATGGTGCGCAGGTCCAGAGCCTCTCCGAAGATGAACCAGCCATAGATCGTCGCCCAGATGATCTGCGAATACTGCATCGGGGCGACAATCGCAGCCTCTCCGATGCGGTAGGCGAGGATGGAGAGGAAGCCGCCGGTCAGACCGAGCACCGCGATCATACCCGCCATTGCCAGATGCGGAAGCTGCATGGGTACATAGTCGAAGCCGAGGCTGGTGCCGGTCAGCACAAGATTGCCCAGCATCGGCCACATCAGCAGCACCAAAGGACGTTCAGTCCCACCGATTTTTCGTGTGATCACAGCGGCGGTGGCGCTGCAGAACGCGCCCATCAGCGCCGCCAGATGACCGAGGGAAAGCGCCTGCCCGGCTCCGGGACGCAGCACGATCAGCACACCGCACAGACCAAGCGTTACGGCCAGCCAGCGATGGATTCCGACACGCTCTCCGAGGATCGGGATGGACAGGAGGGTGATCAGAAGCGGGGCCGAAAACAGGATTGCATAGACCTGCGCCAGCGGCAGAACCGAGAACGCATAGAACCCTCCGACCCCCGCCATCATCGCGCAGAAAGAGCGCAGGGCGACCCAGCCGGGACGGTGCGGGCGGAGCGTGCCGGGCATCTTTTCCTGCAGAAGGATCAGCGAGACCAGCGGGAAGGACAGCAGGGACGAAAAGAACAGAACCTGCAGGGAAGGGTAATACGCGCCGAGCAGCTTGATGATGACATCATGCGTCGCGAAGACGCCCATCGACATCAGGGCGAAACCTATCGCTTTCAGGTTGCCCGGCGCAGCCACTCAGATCTCGGCCAGTGCGGCGACGATGCGGTCGCCCATTTCTGAGGTCGAGACCGGCTTGCCGCCTTCGGGTCCCATCAGATCGGCCGTCCGGACACCATCGGCCAGCACTTTTTCGACGGCTGCTTCCAGATCGTCGGAAGCCTGCCCCTCGCCAAAGGAATAGCGCAGCGCCATCGCGAAGCTGAGAATACAGGCGATCGGGTTGGCCTTGCCCTCCCCCGCAATATCCGGCGCGGAACCGTGCACAGGCTCATACAACGCCTTGGGCCGTCCGTTTTCCATCGGTGCGCCGAGGCTTGCTGAAGGCAGCATCCCAAGGCTGCCGGTCAGCATTGCGGCAAGATCGGACAGCAGGTCTCCGAACAGGTTGTCGGTGACGATGACGTCGAACTGACCGGGTTTGCGGGTCAATTGCATGGCACCGGCATCGGCATACATATGGGACAGCTCGACATCGGGATATTCATTGTCATGGACCCACTGGACCTCCTCGCGCCAGAGGATGCCCGATTCCATAACATTCGCCTTCTCCATTGAGCAGACGCGATTGCCGCGCTTGCGTGCCAGTTCGAAGGCAGAGCGGGCGACGCGGCGGATTTCGCCGGATGTATAGCGCTGCGTATTGATCCCGACGCGGCCACCTTCGTTTTCGGGATTATTGCCGTCATCGTGAATGCCGCGCGGTTCGCCGAAATACACGCCCGAGGTCAGCTCGCGCACGATCAGAATATCCAGCCCCGCCACGATATCGCGCTTCAGCGAGGAAAAATCGGCAAGCGCATCGAAGCACTGCGCAGGGCGAAGATTGGCGTAAAGATCCATCTCCTTGCGCAGACGCAGCAAACCGCGTTCGGGTTTCACGCTGAAATCGAGATTATCGTATTTCGGGCCGCCAACAGCACCCAGCAGGACCGCATCGACCTGCTGTGCCTTCGCCATCGTCTCATCGGTCAGAGGCGTGCCATGCGCGTCATAGGAACAACCGCCGACAAGCCCTTCGGAAAGATCGAAGCGCATGCCGCGATGTGACTGCATCCAGTCGATGACCTTGCGGACCTCGGTCATGACTTCGGGACCGATCCCGTCTCCGGGCAGGATAAGAAGCGAATAATCGGACATGGTTTCCTCGTGCTGACAGGCCTGAAAGCTGGCCTAGCGCCGTGCCGCCTCATGGTCAAGTTCACGCTGAATTGGGTTGCGATTAAGTGCGGCTTCGGGATTCTCTGAGGGTCGATATTCGAATCTCGGGGAGACATCTGATGATCCGCGATCTGGCGGCCATTATGTTTATTGCCATCGCATCGCCCGCTCTGACCTCTTCCGCAGTCGCACAGGGGCAGGTGACGGTGGACATGCCCGATCTGTCAGGCATGTCCGAGGCGGATGCTGAAAGATTGATCGCGGCCCTGGCCCAGATCAATGTCATAACCTCGAACTGCCCGGATTACCGGGTCACGGACGGGGAATGGACCCTGCTGACGGGGACGGGCGACATGCTGGCCGCGCGGTTGGGCATCGATCCGGCAAGCTATGACCGGAATTATTTCGCCCCGGCCTTCGAAACGCTTGAGGATCCCGGCGCGTGTGACCGGATCGGGCCGAAGGCGCGGCCGATCATCGACGATCTGATCGCAATGGGCGGAAGTACGGACCCTTCGCAATAGCTCTGCGAAGGGTCGCGCCACCCGAAACGAGGCTCAGTCGATCAGCACAAACGGGTTTTCCAGAATGTGTTCTTCCAGATTTTTGCCCTCTCCGATCCGGTCGATGACGGCATAAACCCCGTTGCCGTCAAGCGGGCACAGCACGCCGTGCCAGACATTCCGGTGCAGGTTCACGCCCTGCCCCGCGCGGGCCATGAAGGCGCGGATATTTACCGGCACTCCGTTGTCGTCGTCGGCCACCGCAACCAGAAACCGGCTTTGCGACATCGGGATAAAGGCCTGAGAGCCCAGAGGATGACGCTCCATCAGATCCAGCGTATAGGGCATCTGCCTGATCTGCGCCTCGAACAGGCTGATCCCCATCTTGCCGCCATCCTGATCAAGCTTGGCCCGGTCGTGGTGCCGACCGCATTTGCCCTTGTTGATCATGATATCGGCGGGGCCGTTTACTTCCAGAACGTCACCGAACGCGGCGAACGCCTCAGATGTCAGCGGTTGGACTTTAATCTCGGCAGAGCTCATGGCAGGACCTCATTCAGACGCAATTCCGCGATACGCTCAACCTGACGGCAGGCTTCGGCGAATTCGGTTTCGCGATCATTGTCGATACGGCGGCGGAATGCGGACAGAATGCCCGCTTTGTCGTGATCCCTGACCGCGATGATGAAGGGGAACCCATGTTTTTCGACATAGGCGTCGTTCAGCCGCGTGAACTCTTCACGTTCGGCATCAGTAAGCGCGTCCAGACCCGCGCTTGCCTGCTCGGCGGTCGATTCCGCCGTCAGACGCTTGGCCAGAGCCAGCTTGCCCGCCAGATCCGGGTGCGCAGTCAGCACGCCAAGCCGTTCATCGCCAGACGCCACACGGAACACACGGCACAGCGCATTATGCAGCCCGGCGGCGCTGTCATGCGCCGGTCCCAGTTCCAGCGAATAGGCGCGGTCGGCGATCCAGTCGGAATGCTCGAAAATACCGCCATAGTGCGACACGAAGGTTTTCCGGTCCATCTCGCTTGGCCGGTCGAAATCCTGCGGCGGGTGATGCTCGGCCCAATGCCGGGCAATGTCGATGCGGCGCGGCGTCCAGACCCCGTCGAAGCCTTGAATATATTCGATGAAGCGCTTCAGACCGGCCAGTTTCCCCGGCCGCCCGATCAGCCGGCAATGCAGCCCGACGCTCATCATCTTGGGCGCACCGGCTTCGCCTTCAGCATAAAGCACGTCGAACGCGTCCTTCAGATACTGGAAGAACTGCTCGCCGGTGATATAGCCCGGCGCTGTGGCGAAGCGCATATCATTGGCTTCCAGCGTATAGGGGATGATCAGTTGATCACGCCCGGCAATCCGCTTCCAATAGGGCAGATCGTCGTCATAAGTGTCCGAGATATAGGCGAATTGCCCGGTCTCCGCCGTCAGCTCGACGGTGTTGCAACTGCAACGGCCCGTATACCAGCCCTCGGGCGGCTCACCCACAACCTCGGTATGCAGACGGATCGCCTCGGCGATCGAGTCGCGTTCTTCCTCGGCGGGCATATCCTTATGCTCGACCCATTTGAGACCGTGGCTGGCGATTTCCCATCCGGCGGACTTCATCGCCGCGACCTGTTCCGGGCTGCGGGCAAGCGCCGTCGCCACGCCATAGATCGTTACCGGAATATCCGCGCCGGTGAACAGCCGGTGCAGCCGCCAGAACCCGGCCCGCGCCCCGTATTCATAGATCGATTCCATGTTCCAGTGCCGTTGACCCGGCCACATCGCCGCCCCGGCAATATCGGACAGAAACGCCTCGGACGCAGCATCGCCATGCAGAATCGAGTTCTCGCCGCCCTCTTCGTAATTCAGCACGAACTGCACCGCGACTTTCGCCCCGCCCGGCCATTTCGGATCTGGCGGATTAGGTCCATAGCCACGCATGTCACGAGGATAACGATTCATGTAACTCTCCCATGTGATCATCCGGTTATAACGGGCAATGGCTTCCGGGACTTTCACATTATATCTGAAACTGCTTATCGTTGCCCGGATATGGGCTGAAGCTGTAACTCCGTCCAGAATGACACAAGGCTTGCAAGGGGAGTATGATGGCTGGCTATCTGACGACACATGTACTTGATACCGCCGAGGGCCGCCCGGCTCAGGGGTTGAAGATCGAGCTTTTCCGGCTTGAGGGCGATACGCGCAGCCTGCTGAAAACGCTGACCACCAATGATGATGGCCGGACGGATGAGCAGATCCTGCCCGAAGCCGAGTTCGCGACCGGCACATATGAGCTGGTTTTCCACGCGGGCGACTATCTGGGGAAGCGTGATTTTCTGGATGTGATCCCGCTGCGCTTCACCATGTCCGAAGCCAGCCATTATCACGTACCGCTGCTGCTTTCGCCTTACAGCTATTCGACCTATCGCGGCAGCTAAGGGCTGATCCGTCCCAACAGGTTCAGTGGTGCAGGACCAGCGTCCTGCCCCTGAACTCGGTCACTTCGATCTCGGTGTCGTAAAGCGCACTCAGCCCGGCAGAGGTCAGTACCTCGGACGGAGCGCCTATCGCCGAGATGCGCCCGTTCTTCAGCGCGACGATATGATTCGCCCATGCGGCGGCATAGTTCACCTCATGGACAACGACCACGACGCTTTTGCCCGAGTCACGGACACTTTGCGACAGCCGCGCCATCAGGGCGCGGGCATGGGACATATCCAGATTATTCAGCGGCTCATCCAGCAGAAGCCAGTCCGTATCCTGCGCGAAGGTCATCGCCAGATAGGCACGCTGCGCCTGCCCGCCCGAGACCTCGTCAAGGAAACGCTCAGCCAGAGATGACAGATCGAATGCGTTCAGCGCCGCATCGACCGCCTGCCGGTCCTGCGGGCGCGGGCGTCCCTGATGATGCGGCCAACGCCCGAAACCGACCAGTTCCGCCAGACGCAGGCGGCTGGCGATTGCGGTCTGCTGACCCAAAACCGCCATATGCGTCGCCAGCCGGGCGCTTGGCGTCTGCGCGACATCCAGATCATCGACGCTGATCGTGCCGGTCTGGATAGGCTCCAGCCGTCCGATCAGGCGCAGCAGCATCGATTTCCCTGCCCCGTTCGGCCCTATAAGCGCGGTCAGCTTGCCGCGTGGAATCTCTGCCGAGATATCCTGCAGGATCTGTGACTGACCGATCTGATGGCATACGCCCGAAAGCCGGATCATCGGATACGCCCCTTAAGCAGCAGATAAAGGAAGAACAGCCCGCCCGCGAACTCGATCACCACAGGCATCGCAGCCTGCTGCCCGATCACCCGCTCGAACACGGTCTGGCCGATCACAAGGATATTCGCCGCGATCAGCGCCGCGGCAGGCAGCAGCACCTCATGCCGGTGGGTCTGCGCAAGCCCATGCGCGATGCCCGTCACGACAAGCCCAAAAAACGCCGCCGGTCCGAACAGCGACAGAGGCCCGACAAGTGCGGTCGAGACCGACACCAGAACCGCCACAAGCCCGAGCGTTACAAGGATCATCCGGCCAAAGCGCAGCCCCAGGGACACCGCCACATCGCGCCCAAGCGCCATGACATCCAGCCTCGGTGCCAGCCACATCGCAACGGCGATCCCTGCGGCGCACATCGCCGCCCCGGCAGGCAGAAGCGTCGAATTCGCGCGTGAGAAATTGGCGACGGTGGCGGCCTGCACGACGGCGAATTCATTCGGATCGATCAGCCGCCCCAGCAATTGCGACCCCGAGCGGAACATCACCCCAAGGATGATCCCGGTCAGAATGGTACGCCCGATATCCCGCGTCCCCTGCCCCAGCAATGTGCCGAACAGCACTATCGCCAGCCCGCACATCACCGCCACTTCCATGACGAATTTCGGAACATCCGACACAGCGGCAAAACCCGAGGCACCGAAGCTTGCGACCATCGCCGTCTGTAACAGGACATACAGCGAATCGAATCCCATGATCGAAGGCGTCAGCACCCGGTTTCCCGCTACGGTCTGAAACAGCACCGTCGAAACGCCGATCCCCGCCGCCACAGTGATCAGCGCAGCAAGCTTGATCGCCCGCAATTGCATGATGAAGCCGCGATTACCGTCACCCAGACCCTGAAACAGCCATAACAGCGAGGCCGCCGCCAGAAGCAGGCTGAGCCCGCCCAGAAGGCGGATATTTCCCGGCCTTGCAGGTGCCATGTTCAGCGCGGCGTCAGACACGGGCCGGCCTGCGGTACAGAAGATACAGGAAGATGATCGAGCCGATAAACCCCATCACCGTTCCGACAGGGATCTCGAACGGATAGCGCAGCAGCCTGCCCAGAAGATCGCATGACAGAAGAAGCGCCGCGCCAGCCGCCGCCACCATCGGCAAAGAGCGCCGCAGATTATCGCCCATCACGCGCGAAACGATATTCGGCACGACCAGCCCGACAAAGGGGATCATCCCGACCGTCGTCACCACCATCGCAGACACCACCGCAACCACGGCCAGCCCGAAACGCATCACGCCTTTCGTTCCCAGACCCAGACCCGTGGCGACCTCTTCGCCAAGCGAGAGAATGACGAAACGGTCCGCCGCGAACCATGCCAGCCCTGCGGCGGCTCCGGCGAACCACAGCATTTCATAGCGCCCGGCAACAACGCCCGAGAACTCACCAACCATCAGCCATGTGGTGATGTACTGCATCAGATCTTCCTGCCAGGCGATATACACCACGACCGAACCGACAACGCCCGACAGCACAATGCCGGTGATTGGGACCAGCATGATCTCTTTCGGCGGCAGGCGGCGGATCAGCGCGACGAACAGCGCGGTGCCCGCCATCGCCGACAGGCTGGCTACGCAAATCTTGACCCAGATCGGAGAGGCGGGCGCCATCAAGGTGATCACCAGCAGCCCGAGCGCCGCGCTTTCGGCCGTGCCCACAGTGTCCGGCCCGACGAAACGGTTCCGCACAAGTGCCTGCAACAGCAGCCCGGCCACAGACAGCGCCGCCCCGGTCAGCAGAACCGCAAGCGTCCGGGGCAGGCGCGATTCCATCAGCACCAGCATCGTCCAGGGATCGCTCAGCGCGTCGAGGACATGGATGCTCGCCGCCCCGGTCATCAGACTGGCCAGGATCAGCGGCACCAATACCGCTATCGTCGCGCCAAGCGGACGGCTCACGCGCCGAGCGCCTCGGTCATCGCGTCGATCACCGTCATCAGCGACTGATATCCGCCGCCGCCGATATAAAGCTCAGCCGCCGGAAGATAGACAATCTGATCGTTCTTCCACGCCTCGGTCTGCTCGATCAGCGGCGAGTTCAGCGTCTGCTCTGCGCTCTGACCATCTTCACCAACGGCAGCCCCACGGTCCAGCACGAACAGCCAGTCGGGATTGGCCTCGGCAATCGCCTCATGCGTCAGGACATTGCCGTGATTTTCCTGTGTCGAGAGATCGGGGATAGCCGGCGCCATCCCGGTGCTTTCGTGTAGCCAGCCAAAGCGCGAACCGGGCCCGTATGCGGCCATCTTGGTGCCGTTGGTCAGCACGATCAGCGCCGTTCCCTTGCCTTCAGCGGCGGTCTTCAGGGCAGCAAGCCGTTCATCCAGATCCGACTGAAGCTTCGCGGCCTCGTCCTGCTTTTCGAATACGGTCCCATATGCGTCGATCCGCGCTTTGCCATCCGCAATCAGATCAACGCCGATTGTCATGTCAATGGCGGCGCCCACCTGCGCCACGCTGTCAAGCTGAGCCGCGGATCTGCCGCCAACGATGATGAGATCGGGTCCGATCCCCGCAAGCGCTTCCAGATCGGGTTCGAACAGCGTGCCGACCGGCGTGACATCAAGCGAGTCGAATGCCGAAAGATACAGACGATCCGGCACGCCAGCCAGATCGACGCCGAGTGCGGTCAGCGTGTCGATCGCGGCAAGATCATAAGCCACGACTGTTTCCGGCGCAGCAGGCACCACAACTTCGCCCCGCGCGGTTTCAATCGTGACGTCCTGCGCCGCCGCAGCGGTCCCGCCAAGCGCGGCCAGGGCGAAAAGGACGGTAGAAAATCGGCACATAATGGCTCCTTTCGCTGTGATGCGTGTGGCTGTTCGCTGGCTTCACGCGACCCGCCTTATCTAGCCCTGCCTCTGGCCGGGGTCCAGAGACCGAGTAAAATTCTTTGCTATTCCGTCCAAGCCGGGCAGATGCAGGAACAGGGGGCCGGGACGGCAATAATCCCGCAACCGCTTACAACAGATTGCGCCGTCATTTCAGAAGGATACAAAACCCGGACCCGCAAGTTATTGGAGCAGTTCCGTTCACAATCTCGCGCATACCGCGAAGAGAGTCCCCTTAGCACTGCAAAATGCGGCCATCCGCCGCGTCTATTCGCCGATCACCAGATCGACCCAGACCAGCCGGTGAGCCGAAGCCGTCCGCGCGGCCAGATACAGTTCCTCGCCAGCCTCAGGCCAGACGACGCCCGCATCCAGAACCTCCATCCCGGCAGATGGCAGAACATAGCTGACCCGCAGATTTCCCGGTTTTCCGTCCGGCCAGTCGGCTGTATCCAATGCCGGGTTGCCCGAATGCTACGGGTCGGCTTCGGCGACAGCCCCCTCGCTTGTCGGTTCAGGGTCCTGAAGGCGCGGATCGGCAAGCAATATGCGGATCGCATCGTGACGGCCCTCGCCATCCTCAGGATCGAGATTGGCTTTCCCGGCCAGAATAAAGGGCGCATCAGGTAGATGCGCGGACCAGAACGCAATCTCATCGTGATTGCGCCGTCCGTTACGATCCTCTGGCCCGTCAAATACCGGAGGAGTCGCCGAAAACGTCAGCAAATGCAGGGGCGGAGCGGTCAGAATCTCAACATCCCAATGCGCCGTATCGGACAGACGCAGGACCTCCGATGCCTCGGCAGACAAGGTATCGCCGATCAGATTACCCGGAAAGTCGCGCCACAGAGAGGGGCTGTAATCGACCACCTCACCAAGTGGAATGCGAGACAGCAGCGCCATGCCATCCTCTCCGGTGAAACGGCCCCAGCCTTGCGCGTCCTCGGGTTCCGCCAGCCTGCTATCGCCATCCAGATCGACGCCGCTGTCAACGCCGCTATTGGGTTGCAGGGCCAGAAGATGCGGATAATCGACCCCTGCCCGCGCAAGAAGCTGCGAAAAGCCCCGCAGAGCCGCGTTTTCGTGATCCCAGTCGATCCCTGTCAGCAGCAGAATATCGGGATCGATCCCGGCAATGACCTGTGCCGCGGCAAGTGCCTGCTTATCCGTCCCGCCGAGGATATCGCGCAGCAAAAGCCCCGGCCCTTTCCGCGTCAGGCCGGGGTCATAGCTGGCAACCCGGATCGTATCCGCATGTGCCAGCGACAGCGGTGCCAGAAGCACCGCAGCAATTGCCGTTTTCGTCAGACCCAAGGGCGGGACTGGCTGGACTGAGCCTCGAACGCGTCGATCGCCGCGCCTTTTTCCAGCGTCTGGCCGATATCGTCCAGCCCGTTCATCAGGTTATGCTTGCGGGTCGGGTCGATCTCGAAGCTGTATTCGGTCCCGTCCGGAGAGGTCACTGTCTGCCCCTCGAGATTGACGGTCAGCTTCGCATTCGCGCCATTGCGGGCGTCGTCCATCAGCGCGTCGACGGCTTCCTGCGGCAGCTTGATCGGAAGGATGCCGTTCTTGAAGCAGTTATTATAGAAAATATCGGCGAAACTGGTCGAAATCACGCAGCGTATGCCGAAATCCAGCAATGCCCACGGCGCATGTTCCCGCGAGGAACCACAGCCGAAATTATCGCCCGCCACAATGATCTCGGCATTCCGATAGGCGGGTTTATTCAGCACGAAATCCTCGATTTCATTGCCGTCACGGTCATAGCGCATCTCATCGAACAGGTTCTTGCCGAGACCCGAACGGTGGATCGTTTTCAGGAACTGTTTCGGGATGATCATGTCGGTGTCGATATTGACCAGCGGCATAGGTGCCGCAACGCCGGTGAGGGTGGTGAATTTATCCATATCCGTTTCCTCGGGGGGCCGGGGCGTTGCCCTCAGCCATGATTGTGATGCGAATGTACGAGGGCATGACCACGCCCCCGCTTGATGAGCCAGCGATTGACCGGGAAAGCCGCGACACCGGCTATTGCCAGAGCCACGGCAAGGCTGATCCAGAAGCGCGGCGAGGACAGATGCGCGTCCATTGCGCCGGGGATAATCAGCATGATCAGATTGTCGACGATTTCCATGATGGTAATCGAGGCGGTGTCAGCGGCAAGCGCCAGTTTAGCCGCCTGCCCCAACGGCATGCCGGATTTCAGCAGCGGCCGCATGGTCAGCGAATATCCGAAGATAAAGGCGAGTATCACCGCCAGAATAATCGTCGCGATATTCGACAGACCAATCGCCGTCCCGATCACCATACCCAGCACTTCGCCAATCCCACAGCCGATCAGGCAGTGAATCGTCGCCGAACGCGCCAACGCATTCAGATCGGCTGGTTCCGCTGCCTCATGATCGGGATGGTGGTGCTGGTGTGACATTGTCAGACCGTCTCGCCCATCACGTCGCGCACATCGACCAGATGCCCCGCGATGGCGGCGGCGGCGGCCATGACGGGCGACATCAGATGGGTGCGGCCGCGATAGCCCTGACGCCCCTCGAAATTGCGGTTCGAGGTTGCGGCGCAGCGTTCCTCCGGGGCGAGCTGGTCGGGGTTCATCCCAAGACACATCGAACAGCCCGCCATGCGCCATTCAAAACCGGCATCGGTGAAGATCTTGTCCAGACCCTCTTCCTCGGCCTGCATGCGGACCAGACCAGAGCCCGGCACCACCATGCCCCGCACACCGTCGGCGAGCTTCTTGCCCCTGACGATTTCAGCAGCGGCGCGGAGATCCTCGATCCGGCCATTGGTGCAGGAGCCGATGAACACCGCGTCAATGGCGATATCGGTCAGCTTCGTACCCGGCTTCAGTCCCATATAGTCAAGACTGCGCCTGGCCGCCTCAACCTTGCCGCCGGTGAAATCTTCCGGCGCGGGCACGGTGTCGGTAATTGGCAGCACATCTTCGGGAGAGGTGCCCCAGGTCACGACCGGAGCGATATCCTCGCCCCTTATGGTGACGACCTTGTCGAAATGCGCTCTCTCATCGGTTTTCAGCGTCTTCCACCAGTTCAGCGCGGCCTCCCATGCGGCACCTTTCGGTGCGTGGGGGCGGCCCTTTACATATTCGAAGGTGGTTTCATCGGGCGCAATCAGGCCGGCGCGGGCACCGCCTTCGATGGCCATGTTGCAGACCGTCATGCGGCCTTCCATGGACAGATCGCGGATCGCCTCGCCGCAATATTCGATGACATGGCCATTGCCGCCCGCCGTGCCGGTCTTGCCGATCACCGCAAGAGTAATGTCCTTGGCCGTCACACCGGGACGCAGCTTGCCGGTGATCTCGACCTTCATGTTCTTCGATTTGGACTGGATCAGGGTCTGGGTGGCCAGAACATGTTCCACCTCTGACGTGCCGATACCGTGGGCCAGAGCACCGAACGCGCCATGCGTCGCGGTGTGGCTGTCGCCGCAGACGACGGTCATGCCGGGCAGGGTCCAGCCCTGTTCGGGGCCGACGATATGCACGATGCCCTGACGGATATCGTTCATCGCATAGTAATTCGGCAGGCCGAATTCCTTCGCGTTCTTGTCCAGCTCGGCGACCTGAATGCGGCCTTCGGGGTTCTCGATCCCGTTCACCCGGTCGGGGGTGGTCGGTACGTTATGGTCGGGGACGGCAATGGTCTGGTCCGGGCGACGGACCTTGCGGCCCGACATGCGCAAACCTTCGAAGGCCTGCGGCGAAGTAACCTCATGGACCAGATGGCGGTCGATATACAGAATGGTGGTGCCGTCATCGGTGACATCGACGACATGGGCGTCCCAGATTTTATCGTAGAGCGTACGGGGTGTCCCCGCGTTTGTGGTGCCGGTCATGGCTGTTCTCTTGTGATGAAGAAATGGCTTGCAGAGCGATCGGAGGGCACCGGATCACAGTCGTGCGGTCACAGACAGGCTTTCACCGTAAAAGCGGCCCGGCAGACGGGCGCGGTCGTGAATGTCGAAATAACGCATCATGGGCAGGGAAGTTACGCCTGTGACGCAGCCGAAGCAAGGGATTCTGCGGCAGGACTGCGCTTATCGCGCGACGCCGCGGCTTTTTTCCCGGCTCAATCGGTGGCAAGCTGTTCCCAATCCGGCAAAGACCGGCTCCGAGGCAGACCAATCAGCGAGGGCAGCAATTGCGTAACATCATCAGAAAGCTTTATCCGAAAACATCTCTGACCGTGCTTGCGGTTGCGGGCGCAACTCTGCTGGCCGGGTGTTCCGGCCCCGCGCGTCAGTCGCCACAGGAATGTATGGAGCGGGCCATGTATTTCGAATCCAACCGCTCAAGCCGGGACGGGATGATCGCGGTCGGCAGTGTGGTGATGAACCGGGTCCGGTCGGACGATTTTCCGAACTCGGTCTGCGGCGTGGTCGGGCAGAAAAACCAGTTCGCGCCCGGAGTCATGACCAAAAAGATGGATTCTCGCAGCCTGCCCATGATCCGGGAGGCCGCCAGATCGGTTCTGCGCGGCGAGCGTCATCCGCTGATCGGCAATGCCACGTTCTTCCATACGGCGGGGTACAGCTTCCCTTATGACAACATGCATTACGTCCTGGTGACGGGTGGCAATGCGTTTTACGAAAAGCGGAATAGTCATCTTGTCACCCGGCCGGTTCCGCCCCTGCCGATCGAGGGAATTACCGGACGCTGAAAAGACAATTCTGGAAGTGACAAATCCCCAGCCGGCCCGGATATCCGGGTCGGCAAGCGGGCCGGAAATACCGGCGCAAGCCCGCGCTGGAAATGTCATAATTTTGAGATAATTAGCACAGAAGATTCTGTATAAACGCAAGCGAAAAAATCCATTACGCCCAGATCATGTTCGCATGGTGACTTTACAAAAAAATATAGGATAAGAGTATCGGCGCTTCGGTAGCCGCAAAGAATTCGACGTCTGAAACTCTCATTTGTCAGTGTCTTGCTGGCGATGGGATACCAAGGATCGATCTCTGAACATGTCGATTCCAGCTTTAAAAAAACGGTATTGCGCTCGGGCACATCTATCTCGGGCACATCTATAACGGGACAGAACTATGCAATTTATACGCGCCTCCCTTCTTGGATCAACTCTTCTTCTTGGCCTTGTCCCGGGACTTGCCACCGCGCAGGAGGAAGGCGGGGCCGCCGCGCAGCAGGCTCCGGCGCCGACCGTGGTAACCCAGCGCATCGAGGTCAAGCCGGTGACCGCACCGGAAACCTTCACCGCCACGGTGGAAGCCATTGAGCGCGTCAATATTCAGGCGCGAATTCAGGGCTTTATCGAGGAAGTTCTGTTCGAGCCCGGTCAGGTCGTGCAGGCGGGCGATCCGCTGTTCAATATCGAACGTGCACAATACGAAGCGCAGGTTGCCTCGGCAGAGGCCAGCCTTGCGCAGGCCGAGGCGCAGCAGCGTCTGGCCGATCAGGAACAGACGCGTCAGCAGGCGCTGGTGAACAGGAACGCCTCGGCAGAGGTCAATCTTGAGCAGGCTCAGGCCAATTTTCAGGTTGCCCAGGCGAATGTTCAGGCCGCTCAAAGCAGCGTGCGCCTGTCGGAAATCAATCTCGGTTACACCGACATCACAAGCCCGATCACCGGCAAGATCGGCCGGGCGCTGATCACTCAGGGCAATTTCGTCGGCCCCTCGGCGGGGACGCTGGCGGAAATCGTCCAGCTTGATCCGATCCGCGTCGTGTTCTCACTGTCCGAGCAGCTTCTGCTGGACATGCAGCAAAACGGCATGGTCGAGGCTGGTCAGGACAGCGTGAACTTCAATCTCGAACTGTCGAACGGGTCGCTGTATCCGCATACCGGACGGCTGGATTTCATCGATAATCAGGTCGATCCCGCGACCGGCACGATCCCGGTCCGTCTGATCTATGACAACCCCGAAGCCGTACTGATGCCGGGCCAGTTCGCCACCATCGTCGTGTCGGAAAAGGACCCGCAGGAACTGCCGATCGTTCCGCAGCCTGCCGTGCTGCAGGACCGTGACGGTCGCTATGTCTTTGTCGTCGGCGATGACAACAGGGTCGAACAGCGCCGGATCGCAACCGGCGCAAGCGTTGACAGAGGCTGGGCCGTGACCGAGGGCCTTGAAGGTGGGGAATCGGTCGTCGTGCAGGGCGTGCAGCGACTGCAGGGCGGCATGGAGGTCACGGTCTCTGAGCTGCCGACCGGGGATGCGGATCAGGCCGGGGCTGAAGAGGCCGCACCGGCTGAAACTGAGGCGGATGCGGAACAATGATCTCAAGCTTCTTTATTCGCCGCATCCGGTTTGCGCTTGTCGTTTCCATCCTCATCTCAATCGTCGGCGCAATCGCGTTTATCGCGCTTCCGGTCCAGCAATACCCGGAAATCACCCCGCCGACCGTTAACGTTGCGACCACCTATCCCGGTGCCAGCGCCGAAACCATCGCCGATGTGATCGGCGGGCCGATCGAATCCTCGGTCAACGGCGTTGACGATATGAGCTTCATGTCATCGACAAGCTCGAACTCGGGGCAGTATCTGCTGTCCATCACCTTTCAGGTCGGAACCGATCCGGATCAGGCTCAGGTGAACGTGCAGAACCGCGTTCAGCTTGCCATGTCCAGCCTGCCCAGTGAGGTGCAGCAGCAGGGTGTCTCGGTTCGCGCAAGTTCGCCCGACTTCCTGCTGGCGCTTGGCTTCTATGCCGAGAACGGGCAGATGGATACGCTGGACGTGTCCAACTATGTCAGCGGCCAGCTTCTCGACGAGATCGTCCGCGTGCCCGGAGTGGGCGACGCGTCGGCGGTCGGGACATTCGAATATTCGATGCGGGTCTGGATGGACACCGCCAAGATGAACGCGCTTGAGGTGACTGCGGCAGAAATCGCGGCGGCGATCTCGGGCCAGAACGTTCAGGCGGCTCTGGGTGAGGTCGGCGGCCCGCCCGCGCCCGAGGGAACAGATGTCCAGTATACTCTGGTGGCGCAGGGGCGGATGTCCGAACCCGAGCAATTCTCGGAAATCGTTGTCCGCACGGGCGATGACGGCAGTATCGTCCGTCTTGGAGATGTCGCCCGGATCGAGTTGGGCGCACAGCGATACAGCGCTCAGGCGATGGTCGGTGAACGCGACGGTACGATGATGCAGGTCAACCTCGCTCCGGGTGCCAATGCTCTGGACACGCGGGATGCGGTGATCTCGCTGCTGGAGGAAGCCAAGGAGAGCTTTCCGCAGGATCTGGTCTATGAAAACGTCTATGATTCGACCGACTTCGTGAATGCCAGCGTCGAGCTGATCGAAGATATTCTGATTGAAGCCTTCATCATCGTGATGCTGGTCACCTTCCTGTTTCTGCAGGACTGGCGGGCCACCATCGTTGCCGGGGTCGCGATCCCCGTCTCGCTGCTTGGCGCAATGGCGGTGCTGCTGGCGATGGGCTATTCGCTGAACACGATTTCACTGCTGGCTTTGGTGCTTGCCATCGGTCTGGTGGTGGATGACGCGATTCTTGTCGTCGAGAACGTCCAGCATATTCTTGAGGAACACCCCGAAACGCCGGTGCCGGATGCCGCACGAACGGCGATGGGGCAGATCACCGGGCCGATCATCTCGACCACATTCGTGCTTCTGGCCGTTGTCGTGCCGACTGCGTTCCTGCCGGGAATCAACGGCCAGCTTTTCCGGCAATTCGCCGTCACGCTGTCCGCTGGTCTGGTGATGTCGGCCATCGTCGCACTGACGCTCAGCCCGGCGCTTTCCGCCGTCCTGCTGCGCGCCCCGAAAGAGGGTAAACGCCGCGGGCCGCTTGGTCTTGTCGAAGCGTTCATCAACTGGCTGCGCGACACTTACGGAAAGATCGTCGGCTTTCTGCTGAAGATCTGGCCGATCCCGATCGGGATGCTTGTCGCCTGTGTTCTGGGCGCGGTGTATCTGTTCACCTCGGTTCCCAGCACCTTCCTGCCCGCCGAGGATCAGGGCGGTCTGTTCATCAATATCCAGCTTCCCGATGCGGCCTCGTTGCAGCGCACGGAAGAGGTGATGGCACTGGTCCGGGAAGAGCTGAACAATACGCCCGGCGTGGAACAGACCATCTCTGTTTCGGGGTTCAGTATCCTTGAAGGAACGCTGGTCCCGAATGGCGCAATGGTCGTCGCCGCGCTTGATCCGTGGGAAGAGCGGACATCCGAGGAAACCCAGATCGGCTATATCGTCGGTTCGCTGAACCAGCGTTTCAGCCAGATCCCCGGCGCGACCATCGCCGCTTTCCCGCCGCCGCCGATTCCTGGCGTCGGTACGGTTGGCGGTCTGGACATGCGGCTTCAGGCACTGAGCGGACAATCTCCGGCTGAGCTGTCGCAGGCATTGCGGTCCTTCCTGGCTTCGATCAACCAGGATCCGACAATGGCCGGCATGTCCTCAACCTTCAGCGCCGATGTGCCGCAGGTCTATGTGAATATCGACCGGGTCCGGGCCGAGCGTCTTGGCCTGAACCCGGCGGATATCTATTCGACCATCGGCGCTGCATTCGGATCCGCCTATGTGAATGACTTCACCACTGACGGGCGGAACTATCAGGTCAATATCGCCGCCGAGGCCGACTATCGCAACGAGGTCGAGGATCTGATGAATCTCTATGTCCGCAGTTCGTCCGGCGACATGGTGCCGCTGCGGACCATCGCCTCGACCGAGACGGTTCTGGGACCATATGTCATCACCCGATTCAACCAGCTTGTATCGGCCCCGGTGAACGGTCAGCCTGCCGAGGGCCAAAGCTCCGGCTCGGCAATGGATGCGGTCGAGCGCATTGCCTCGGAGGAGCTTCCCGAGGGGTTCGGCGTCGCCTGGGCCGGTCTGTCCTTCCAGGAACAGCAAGGTGGCGGCAACCAGTACATTGTTTACATCATGTCGCTGGTCTTCGCCTATCTGTTCCTTGTGGCTTTGTATGAAAGCTTCGCGCTTCCGGTCGCGATCCTTCTGTCGCTTGGCGCGGCGGGTCTGGGTGCAGCGGTGGCGCTTGTCGTGACCGGCCTTCAGATGAGCCTTTATGTGCAGATCGCGCTGGTGCTTCTGATCGGGCTTGCCGCGAAAAACGCCATTCTGATCGTCGAGTTCTGCAAGGAGCGGCGCGAGGAAGGCATGCCGATCCTGAAAGCGGCCCGGACCGGAGCCGAAGCGCGGTTCCGCGCCGTGCTGATGACCGCGCTTGCCTTCATCTTCGGCGTTCTGCCTCTGGCGCATTCGACCGGCGCGGGTGCAGGTGCGCAGAACGCTGTCGGCATCACGGTGATCGGCGGGATGCTTGGCGCGACCCTGATCGGTCTGTTCATCATTCCCTCGCTGTATTTCGTTATCCAGAACGTAACGGAATGGACCAGCCGTAAACTGGGCAAGACGCCTCCGGGCGCGGAAGCCGAGGCGCGGGCTGAAAACCAGCACGGCTGATCTTCGGGACGATAATGTGATAAGGCACCGCAGAGATTTCTGCGGTGCCTTTTTTTTGTTGAGGGTGGTGTCACGGGCAGCAAGA
The DNA here is from genome assembly GCF_027913215.1 of Paracoccus aerodenitrificans. Lineage (GTDB taxonomy): Bacteria > Pseudomonadota > Alphaproteobacteria > Rhodobacterales > Rhodobacteraceae > Paracoccus > Paracoccus aerodenitrificans. The sequence continues at coordinate 154,324 of NZ_CP115784.1, read as the reverse complement.
CATACGAACTCGCATTCCGGATCTGATGCGGCCAGCCCCTTTCACCAGCCTGATGCCCGGTCTATGACGCAAATATGCTGATCAACCCGAATCATCCCTTTTTTCGCAGGCTCTGGGTCCGCATCCTCTGTGTTTGCTTTCCTTTCGGATGGGCGATCTTCGAATTTTCGTCCGGCAATCTGTTCTGGGGCGTTATCTTTGCCGCAGCCGGGGCCTATCTGTTCCAGACGCTGATCCTCCGCGGCCCGGATGAGCGCTGACCCCTTCCCCTGCCCCGCCGCTGCGCGTATCTGTGCGGCATGCTGAAGATACGTATCATTCCCTGTCTTGATGTCGCCGATGGCCGCGTGGTCAAGGGTGTCAATTTCGTCGATCTTATTGACGCGGGCGACCCGGTCGAGGCTGCGAAGGCCTATGACGCGGCGGGGGCGGATGAGATCTGCTTTCTCGATATTCACGCGACGCATGAAAATCGCGGCACCATGTTCGATGTGGTCACGCGGACGGCCGAGCAGTGTTTTGTCCCTCTGACCGTGGGTGGAGGGGTGCGCACGCCCGAAGATGTCCGCGCATTGCTGCTGGCCGGGGCGGATAAGGTCTCGTTCAACTCTGCCGCTGTGGCCGATCCCGATGTGATCGCCCGGGCTGCCGACCGCTTCGGCAGTCAGTGCATCGTTTGCGCCATCGACGCGAAAGGCGTCGGTGACAACCGTTGGGAGATCTTCACGCATGGCGGACGCAAGCCGACCGGGATCGACGCCATCGAATTCGCCCGCATCGTCGCGGCAAAAGGCGCCGGAGAGATCCTGCTGACCTCGATGGATCGTGACGGTACGCGGTCCGGGTTCAACTTGCCTTTGACGCGGGCGATTTCCGACGCGGTGGATATTCCCGTCATCGCCTCTGGCGGAGTCGGCACGCTGGATCATCTTGTGGAAGGCGTGACAGAGGGCGGCGCATCCGCGGTTCTGGCCGCCTCGATCTTCCATTTCGGAACGTTTACCATCGCCGAGGCCAAGGCGCATATGGCCTCGGCCGGTATCCCGATGAGGCTGACATGAGCGATTACGACGCATTCCTGCGGCTGGATGCCACCATTGCCGAGCGTAAACAGGCCGACCCAGAGGAAAGCTGGACGGCAAAACTTCTGGCGCGGGGACCGGAAAAATGCGCCGAGAAATTCGGCGAGGAAGCTATCGAGGCAATCATCGAGGCCGTCAAAGGCGACCGCGAGAAGCTGACATCCGAGGCGGCGGATGCGGTTTATCATCTGGCGGTGATGCTGGCGGCCCGGGATTTGTCGCTGAAAGACGTGGCCGCCGAGTTGGCACGGCGCGAGGGCCGTTCCGGTATTGCCGAGAAGGCCGGGCGCGGCTGAAACGGGCGGAATGCGGGATTGCCGGGCGATTTTCGTCATGCGGGACGGTGATGCGAAATGCGGCAATATCGCGGGGAAAACCGCAACCGCTTGTGTTTCCCGCATAATCCGCGACAACCCCGGCAAAGAAATAACGGCAAAGGGCAAACGGATCGCCCAATTTGCTTTTCCTTACCCTGCATTCCTTGATATAAGCCGCCCAATTATCACCGCGCGGCAGACGCGGGCTTTACAAGGCAGAGGATCCTCATGACCGAAGATGCCAAATCCGGCAAGCACCACGAAGGCGACGTGGCATTCATTCAGTCTCTGGCCGAGCTTCTGAACAGCAGCGAGCTGTCTGAACTATCGGTGAAGCGCGAATATGGCGAGAATGACCGGCTGACGGTCAGCCTTTCGAAATACGGCAAACAGGTGATGATGCAGGCGCCCGCCGCGCTTGCTCCGCCTCCGGTTGCGGCACCGCAAAGTCCGGCCACGCCGACCGCGACCCCCGGCGCTACGGTCGGGGCGGAAACCGATCCCGGCGATCTGCCCGGCGCGATTACCTCGCCTATGGTAGGCACGGCCTATCTTTCGGCGGAACCGGGTGCGGCACCCTTTGTCAGCATCGGCCAGAAAGTCAGCGAGGGCGATACGCTGCTGATCGTCGAGGCGATGAAGACGATGAACCACATCCCCTCACCCAAATCCGGCACGGTCAAGCGGATCCTCGTCGATGACGGCACGCCGGTCGAATATGGTGCGCCCCTGATGGTCGTGGAATGAGGCCGGGATGTTCCAAAAGATCCTGATTGCCAATCGTGGCGAGATCGCGCTGCGCGTGATCCGCGCATGCCGGGAAATGGGCATCGATTCCGTCGCTGTCCATTCGACCGCCGACACCAATGCAATGCATGTCCGCATGGCCGACGAATCGGTCTGTATCGGGCCGAATTCGTCGATGGACAGCTATCTCAACCCCGCCGCGATCATCGCCGCCTGTGAAATCAGCGGCGCTCAGGCGGTCCATCCCGGATATGGTTTCCTGTCCGAAAATGCGGGTTTTGCGCAGATGCTGGAAGATCACGGCATCACCTTTATCGGCCCGAAAGCGGAACATATCCGCATCATGGGCGACAAGATCACCGCCAAGGACACCGCGAAGGAACTGGGCATTCCGGTCGTTCCTGGCTCGGATGGCGGGGTGAATGAGGTCGAGGACGCGAAACGTGTCGCCGCCGAGATCGGGTATCCGGTGATCATCAAGGCAACGGCAGGCGGCGGCGGGCGCGGCATGAAGGTCGCGCAGGACGAAAACAGCCTTGAGGTCGCCTTCCGCACCGCCCGGTCCGAGGCAAAGGCTGCCTTCGGTAACCCCGATGTCTATATCGAGAAATACCTGCAAAAGCCGCGCCATATCGAAATTCAGGTTTTCGGCGACGGCAAGGGCAATGCGGTGCATCTGGGCGAGCGCGACTGTTCCTTGCAGCGCCGTCATCAGAAGGTTCTGGAGGAAGCCCCCGGCCCCTCGATCACGCCAGAGGAACGCGAACGGATCGGCAAAATCTGCGCCGATGCGATGAAAAATCTGGGCTATATCGGCGCGGGCACGATTGAGTTCCTATATGAAGACGGTGAATTCTATTTCATCGAGATGAACACCCGCCTTCAGGTCGAGCATCCCGTGACCGAGGCGATTTTCGACGTCGATCTTGTCCGCGAACAGATCCGGGTCGCAGCCGGCCAGAAGATGGAACTGAATCAGGACGATCTGCGCATTCGCGGCCATGCCATCGAGGTGCGGATCAATGCCGAGAAATTGCCGAATTTCAGCCCTTCTCCGGGCAAGATCACGCAGTTTCACGCGCCGGGCGGGTTGGGCGTCCGCATGGACAGCGCGATCTATGATGGCTATGTCATCCCGCCCTATTATGACAGCCTGATCGGCAAGCTGATCGTGCATGGCCGGGACCGCCCCGAGGCTCTGGCACGGCTGAGCCGGGCCTTGTCCGAACTGATCGTGGATGGCGTGGACACGACGATGCCACTGTTCAGTGCGCTGTTGCAGGAGCCGGATATCCAGTCGGGGAATTATTCGATCCATTGGCTGGAACGCTGGCTGGCGCAGAACGCTCCGGCTTGATCACGCCGGAACAGATGCTGTGGGGATATGCCAATGGCATTTTTCCCATGGCCGTTTCCGCCCATGATCCCGCATTGCACTGGTTCGATCCGTCGCATCGCGGGATATTTCCGGTCGGGGATGTCCATATTTCCCGGTCCATGCGGCGTCATCTGCGCCACATAACATGGCAGGCAACGCTGAATCAGGATTTCGCGGGCACGCTTGCGGGTTGCGCAGATCGGGATGAGACCTGGATCAACGCTCCTCTTGTGTCGCTTTATACGAAACTGTTCCGCAGCGGACATGCCTGCTCGCTTGAGGTTCGTGATGCGGATGGAGACCTGATCGGAGGCGTGTTCGGCATCACCATCGGCGGCGCGTTTTTCGGAGAAAGCATGTTCTCGCACAGAGAAAACGCCTCAAAGGCCGCGCTGATCCTGCTGTCAGAGCATCTGCGGCACTGCGGATTTACCCTGTTCGACACTCAATATCCGACGACCCATCTGCAATCGCTTGGCGGGCAGACCATTTCCCGGGCGACTTACCGGCGCAGACTTGCACGGGCGATCCGGATCGGGGCGGATATAAGGTCCCGTCCCCTGCCCTCTTTTCAGGCAGTGTTGCAGGCCAGAACCCAGACATCGTAACGCGCATCGTCAAGCGCCGACAGCGCCGGAGAGGACGCGATCATCCAGCCATCGAACAGGGTTGCGCGGCTGTTGCGGTCTGTGATCACAAGCTGTGCAAAGGCGTCGGAATTGGGGTCCGCGCTCGGATAGCGGCATTCGCCCAGACGAACGGTCAGCCGCCCGATTTCGGCCGAGTCGCCCGGAGAAAGCTGAAGATCGGTGATTTCACTGGAGACCTTGTCCAGGGCACGCAGCACAGCACCGCTTCCGCGCGTTGTGGCTATGCCGTCCTGCGCAGCGGCAGGCAGGGCAAGCGACAGGGCGAACAGGGTGGTGGCGATGATTTTCATGATGAAGACCCCGAAGAGTATCCGACAGCGACTCGATTATTCCGGCTGCCACGCATCGTAATCGCTGCGCTCGGCAGGATCGGCGCGATAGATCGAGGATTTCGGGCGATAGGCCTGAGGCGTCCCCGTCATGTTCATCTGATGCGGCAATTCCCATTCACGGCGCGGCAGAGGTGCCTCTGTCGGCGGCTCCTTGAAGGTATGATGCAGCCAGCCATGCCATTCGACCGGCACCCGGCTTGCCTCGGATTCCCCGTTATAGATCACCCAACGGCGCTTCCCGCCGCCGGATTGATAGTAAATATTCCCCTGATCATCCTCGCCGACCTTTTCGCCATAAAGCGCGGTCCAGACCTGAGTATTCAGGGTCTGGCCTCTCCACCAGGTCAGGACGCGATCAACGATCCACATGGGTAAACTCCTTTGCGGTAGCTGGGTTCTCTATGCCGCAAAGCGCAGCCCGGGTCCAGTCGTCGCGGAACCCCCATGCCATCGCTGCGTTGCGAGTGAGAGGATATTATGATGAGCTATTATCAGGGACGGTTATTCGACCATATCCATCTGCGCGTTGCGGATTTCGAACGCGCCCGCGTCTTTTATGAGGCGGTTCTGGTGGCGTTGGGTCGAAGCGATTGTATCGGTCATGGCCGCGACTGGATGGAATGCGATGAGCTGATGATCGAAGAGATCACTCCCGGCGAAAGCCCAAGCCGGATCCATATCTGTTTTCAGGCCCCCGACCGCAAGACCGTGGACAGGTTTTACCGCTCGGCGCTGGAGGCGGGCGGCAGGGAAAACGGTGCACCCGGGCTGCGCGATTATCATCCGGGATATTACGCCGCCTATGTGCTCGACCCGGACGGCAATAATATCGAGGCGAAATGCGATGAGCGGGTGCGCAAGAGATCCTGCGACACGATCCAGATCGACACGGATTAACCCAGATCGGCCCCAAGTCCCGTCATCAGCGGCACGAAATCCGGGAATGAGGTCGCGATTGCGCTGCCGTCATCGACAGTGATTTCTGCATTCGCCGCCAGACCCGCGACCAGAAATGACATGGCGATGCGGTGATCCAGATGGGTTTCGACGGGCGCTCCGCCTCCGGGGATTTCGCCCTTTCCGTGAACCGTCATGCTGTCCCGCGTCTCCGAGACCTCGACCCCGTTTGCCCGCAGGCCTTTGGCCATCGCGTCGATCCGGTCGGATTCCTTGACCCGCAATTCGGCCACACCGTTCATCACCGTCTCGCCCTGCGCCATCGCCGCGATCACCGACAGGATCGGGAATTCGTCGATCATGCTGGCGGCGCGTTCCGCCGGAACAGAGACGCCGCGCAATGCCGAGTGACGCACGACCAGATCGGCGACCGGCTCTCCGCCCTCTTCACGGTCGTTTTCCCAAAGAAGATCCGCGCCCATCTCGGCCAGGGTCACATAAAGCCCGTCCCGCGTCGGATTGCGGCTGATCCCGGCAACGCGGATTTCCGATCCGGGCACGATCAGCGCCGCGGCAACGGGAAAGGCGGCGGAACTCGGGTCGCGCGGAACGGCGACCTGCTGGCCGCGAAGCTCTGGCTGGCCGGTCAGCGTGATGACATGTCCCTCATCAGTCTGTTCCGTGGCGATGGTCGCGCCGAAACCGGCCAGCATGCGCTCGGTATGGTCGCGTGTGGGTTCGGCCTCGGTCACGACGGTCTGGCCCGGCGCGTTCAGCCCGGCCAGCAGCACCGCCGATTTGATCTGCGCCGAAGCGACCGGCGTGCGATAGCTTACCGGAATCGCATCCTCCGCCCCGTTGATCGTCACCGGCAGCAGACCACCTTCCCGTGCGGTAATCTGCGCTCCGAACTGTTCCAGCGGGTCGGTGATACGCCGCATCGGGCGGCGCGACAGGCTGGCATCGCCGGTAAAGGTCGCGGTGATCGGCGTGGTCGCCATCGCCCCCATGATCAGCCGGACGCCGGTCCCGGAATTGCCGCAATCGATCACACCCTCCGGTTCGGCGAAACCGCCGACACCGACACCGTCCACGGTCCATTCACCCGGCCCCAGCCGTTCGACCTGCGCTCCGAAGGCCTGCATCGCCTTCGCGGTATCCAGAACGTCCTGCCCCTCCAGCAGCCCGGTGATATGGGTCCGGCCAATCGCCAGAGCGCCAAGGATCAGCGCCCGATGGCTGATCGACTTGTCGCCCGGTATCGCAGCCTCACCCTTCAGCGCGGCGGAACGGCGTGACGACATCGGAGAGGCGGGGCCGTGTGACATGGCTTTCCTTTCAGAACAGGGACTTCCGCAGCATGTTCAGCGCCACGAGAGCAAGGAAGAAGGCGAAGACCCGCTTGAGCCGCTTGGGATCAAGCCGATGCGCAAGCGAGGCACCAAGCGGCGCGGTCAGAAGCGTCATGGCGATGACGATAAGAAAGGCAGGAATATTCACCGCACCGACCGTTCCCGGCGGCGCGTTTTCGGTCGGGGTGAACAGGAACAGCAGCGCCGAGGGCAAGGCGATCAGCCCGCCAAACCCCGCAGCCGAGGCAACCGCACGGTGGATCGGGCGGCCATGCAGCGTCATCAGCGGCACGCCGATCGAGCCGCCCCCGATCCCCAGCAGGACCGAAACGAAGCCGGTCAGCGCCGATAGCACATATTTCACCGGACCTTTGGGCATATCGTCAGCCAGTTGCCAGCTTGAGCGACCGAAAATCATATAGGCCGCGATCACCAGCACCAGCGTACCGAAGATCACCTGCAGGGTTTCGGTCCTCAGCCCCGCGACGGTGAACACACCGATTGCCGCACCTATCGCGATGCCGGGCGCCCAGTCCCGCAGGATATACCAGTCCACCGCACCCTTGCGTTTATGCGCCATGACCGAGCGTGCCGAGGTGACGATGATCGTCGCAAGCGAGGTCGCAAGGCAGATCTGCATCAGATCTTCAGACCCGTACCCCGCCGCGCTGAACAGATAGAAGAAGGCCGGCACCAGTACGATACCGCCGCCAACGCCCAGAAGACCGGCAAGAACGCCGGCAAACGCGCCGACAGCCGCAAGTATCAATGCGGGAAGAATCAGTTCCATGCAGCAGCCTCAACCAGATTACCGACCTCATCCAATGCCCGGTCGTAAAGCGCAAGAGCCTCTGCCGGAGAACCCGCCTTATGCGCCCCTTCGCTGAGCGTGCGGCGCCATCTGCGAGCGCCTGCCCGCCCGTGAAACAGACCCAGCATATGCCGGGTGATTTGATGGATCCGCGTCCCTTCCTCAAGCCATTCATGAATAACCGGACGCATCGCCATTGCCGCATCCACGGGATCGGAAAATGGCGGGGCTTCATCCCACAACCTGTCCGCGTCTCCGAGAATATCCCAGGGCTGGTGATAGGCGGCGCGGCCGATCATGACTCCATCCATGACCCGAAGCTGGGCCCGCACCGCATCCGCGCCGATCCCGCCATTGATCGACAGATGCAGATCGGGAAAAGCCGCCTTCATCCGGTGAACAAGATCATAATCCAGCGGCGGAATTTCACGGTTATCCTTCGGGCTCAGCCCCTGAAGCCAGGCTTTCCGGGCATGGATGATAATCCGCGAGACCCCTGCATCGCTCATCCGGGACAGGAAATCGGGCAGCACGATCTCCGGTTCCTGATCATCGACCCCGATCCGGCATTTGACCGTCACCTCGACCGGGCTTTCCGCGATCATCGCACCCACGCAATCCGCGACCAGAGCAGGCGTCTTCATCAGCACGGCCCCGAAACAGCCTGATTGCACCCGGTCAGAGGGGCAACCGACATTCAGATTGATCTCATCATAGCCGAACTCCGCCGCAAGCGCCGTCGCCCGCGCAAGCTCTTCCGGCTCTGACCCGCCAAGTTGCAGGGCGACGGGATGCTCATCATCGCCCTTGCGCAGCAGCCTTTCGCACGGCCCGTGGATGATCGCGGCGGCGGTGACCATTTCGGTATAAAGCAGCGTGCGGCGTGACAGGACCCGGTGAAACCCACGGCAATAACGGTCGGTCCAGTCCATCATCGGGGCGACGGACAGGCGTGAGGCCGTTGACATGTCATATATTCTGTCGCCGCTCGGCATGTTGATCCTTCAGCGTCCGTTCTTCACTGCGCACCGGCTTCTTTTCCGGCTGTTGGGCGGGCTGGCACCCTGTTTCAGATAGAATTTCCGTGTCGCAAAACGACAAACCGGCGCTCCGATAACATGCCGGATGCCTTATTGACAGATACAAGGGGGCAACCCACAGCAGCCTTCCGGTAACCTTGCTGGAATTTTTTGTTGCAGTGCAGAAGAAGCAGGAGTATCTCCGTCAGTGGGACACCTCTCCCCAACGAGAGGCTTTTGCCTGGAAGGGTAACATCATGGCGAATACGCAACCGGCTGCGCGTCCGGCTAATCCGCGCTTTTCTTCTGGCCCCTGCGCCAAGATTCCCGATTACAATCTGGATATGCTGTCCGACGCTCCTCTGGGCCGCTCGCATCGCGCTGCCATCGGCAAGGAAAAGCTGGCGGCGGCAATTGAGACCACGCGTGAGGTGCTTGGTGTGCCGGAGGATTACCGGATCGGCATCGTGCCGGCCTCGGATACCGGGGCGGTCGAGATGGCGATGTGGTCTCTGCTGGGGGAACGCCCGGTCGAGATGCTGGCATGGGAAAGCTTTGGCGCGGGCTGGGTCACCGATGTGGTCAAGCAGCTGAAGCTGGATGCGAAGGTTCAGACCGCCGATTATGGCAGGATCGTCGATTTCGCATCGGTCGATTTCGACCGGGACGTGGTGTTCACATGGAACGGCACGACCTCGGGTGTTCGCCTGCCAAATGGCGATGCGATCCCGGCGGACCGGGCCGGGCTGACGATTTGCGACGCGACCTCGGCGGCGTTTGCGATGGAACTACCTTTCGACAAGCTGGATGTGGTTACTTTCTCCTGGCAGAAAGTGCTGGGTGGCGAAGGCGGGCATGGTGTGCTGATCCTCTCGCCGCGTGCCGTTGAGCGGCTGGAAAACTATATGCCCGCATGGCCGCTGCCGAAGATTTTTCGCATGACCAAGGGTGGCAAGCTGATCGAAGGCATCTTCAAGGGTGAAACGATCAACACGCCGTCCATGCTCTGCGTCGAGGATTATCTGGTTGCTCTGAACTGGGCGAAATCGGTTGGCGGGCGGCAGGGTCTGATCGACCGGGCCACAGCCAATGCGCAGGCGGTCTGGGATTTCTGCGAGAGCCGCGACTGGATCGCCAATCTGGCCGAAGATCCGGCGACGGCCTCGACCACCAGCGTCTGCCTGAAATTCACCGATGAGCGCATCAGGGACGGTGCCGCCTTCGCCAAGGCCGTGGCCAAGCGGCTGGAGAAGGAAGGCGTCGGGCTGGATATGGGCGCGTATCGCGACGCACCGCCCGGTCTGCGGATCTGGTGCGGCTCGACCGTGGAAACATCCGATGTTCAGGCGCTGCTGCCTTGGATCGAATGGGCGTTCCACGAAGAGATCGCCGCGCAAGGCTGAAACGCTGACCGGGGGCGCTGCCCCCGGACCCCCGGGATATTTTTCATCAGGATGAAACGCGCAGGCTGTGGTCGCGCAATCGCATGAAGGAGCATTGAGATGCCCAAGGTTCTCGTATCCGACAAGCTGTCGGAAACCGCCGTCCAGATTTTCCGCGACCGCGGAGTCGATGTGGATTACATGCCGGATATCGGCAAGGATAAGGACAAACTGGCCGAGGTGATCGGACAATATGACGGGCTGGCGATCCGGTCCGCCACGAAAGTCACTGAAAAGCTGCTGGAGCAGGCGGATCATCTGAAGGTGATCGGTCGCGCAGGGATCGGCGTCGATAACGTGGATATTCCGGCCGCGTCCAAGAAAGGCGTGATCGTGATGAACACGCCTTTCGGGAACTCTGTCACCACGGCGGAACATGCCATTGCGCTGATGTTCGCCGTGGCGCGGCAATTGCCCGAGGCGAGCGTCTCGACCCATGCCGGAAAGTGGGAAAAGAGCCGGTTCATGGGGGTTGAGCTGTTCAACAAGACGCTTGGCCTGATTGGCGCGGGGAATATCGGCTCGATCGTCGCCGATCGCGCATTGGGCCTGAAGATGAAGGTTCTGGCTTATGATCCCTTCCTTTCGGAAGAACGTGCGGCCCAGATCGGGGTTAAGAAGGTCGAGCTGGATGAGTTGCTGGGCAAGGCCGATTTCATCACCATGCATGTGCCGCTGACCGAGAAGACCCGCAATATCCTGTCGCGCGAGAATATCGCGAAGACCAAAAAAGGCGTCCGCATCATCAATGCCGCGCGAGGCGGTCTGGTCGATGAGAAAGCTCTGGCCGAAGCGTTGCAGTCCGGCCATGTCGCGGGCGCGGCTCTGGATGTGTTTGCGACGGAACCGGCCACGGACAGCCCCCTGTTCAACCTGCCGAATGTTGTCGTAACGCCTCATTTGGGCGCATCGACGACCGAGGCGCAGGAAAACGTAGCGCTGCAGGTGGCCGAGCAGATGGCCGATTACCTGCTGACCGGGGCTGTGACCAACGCGCTGAACATGCCCTCGGTCACGGCCGAGGAAGCCAGGATCATGGGGCCGTGGATCAAGCTTGCCGGTCATCTGGGCAGCTTCATCGGACAGATGACGGATGAGCCGATCAAGTCGATCAATGTGCTTTATGACGGTGCGGCTTCGGAAATGAATCTGAACGCGCTGAACGCCTCGGTGATCGCCGGTGTCATGAAAGCCGCGAACCCCGATGTGAACATGGTCTCGGCCCCCGCCATCGCCAAGGATCGCGGCATTCAGATCGCCACGACGCGGCAGGAGGCTGCCGGGGTCTATGACGGCTATATCAAGGTTACCGTCGTCACCGATCAGCGTGAACGCTCGATTGCCGGAACCGTGTTCAGCGACGGAAAGCCGCGCTTCATCCAGATCCGCGGAATCAATGTCGATGCCGAGATCGGTGAGCATATGCTGTATACCCGCAACAAGGACGTGCCGGGCGTGATCGGTGCGCTTGGTTCGACACTGGGTGAGTTGGGCGTGAATATCGCAAACTTCCAGCTTGGGCGGACCAGTTCCGGGGAAGATGCGATCGCGATTCTGTATCTCGACGAGGCGATGTCTGATCAGGCGCTTGCCGCGCTTGAAAAGACCGGGAAATTCCTGCAGGCCCGTGCCTTGCATTTCGAGATCTGAGACGTCAGCCTTGAAGATGGATCACAGGCCCGGCGGATGATCTGCCGGGCCTTTTTCAACGGTTAACAGCGGTGAATGTCATGAGTGGAACGGATGCGGACCCGGTCTATGTGCTGGGGGATGTTCACGGCCAGCTTGAATTGCTGAAACATGCTCATGGTCTTGCGCATCGCGATGGCGGAGAGAATGCGCGGATCGTCCATCTGGGCGATCTGATCGATCGCGGGCCGGATTCGCGCGGTGTCATCGACTATCTGATGGAGGGTCAGGCGCGGGGCCATGACTGGCCGGTGGTCCGGGGAAATCACGATCACAAATTGCCGCGCTTTCTGGAAGATCCCGGCTGGATCGATCCGGGCCCCTCGAAACCTGCTTACTGGACAGAGGATCAGAAAAACGGGGCCGATGCGACATTTGCATCCTATGGCATCCCGGATGCCTATGAGTTGCCCTTGGCCGAACTGCATGAGCGGGCGCTCAGGGCGATCCCGCCCGAACATGGCGCGTGGGTGGATGCGATGCCGCTCTATCTTCGTGACCCGAGAGGCTATTTTTTCGTTCATGCCGGGGTGAAGCCGGGTGTGCCGCTTGAGGACCAGTCTCAGACCGATCTGATGTGGATCCGTCGCCCGTTCCATGACTCCCGCCTCGATCACGGGGCGATGGTGGTTCATGGTCATACGCCCGTGAAGCATGTCACCAATTACGGCAACCGGCTGAATATGGACACAGGCGCAGCTTATGGTGGGCCGGTCTCCATTGCCCGACTGGAGGCAAAAGGCGTGATCTGGCTGCTGACCGAGAGCGGGCCCCAACCTGTCGCACCGGAACCAGACGCGGTCGAGATCCTCTGGCTCTGATCATACCGGATCAGTGGACTTGCTGCGGGCTTGTTCTGTTGTGATGCAGTTCATATTTTCCTGAACATCGACATATTAACCGCCCGCGACAGAAGCGAAGGGAGAGCAGGAGCCACCATGTTCAGAAAACTGATTGCCATTCTTGCGTTAAGCACGACCCCGGTTCTGGCTGAAGAAGTGGCCGAAATCGGAGTGGACTGGGTCGGCAATGATATCGTCGTCGAAGCGATTCACGATCCCGAGGTAGAGGGCGTGACCTGTCATCTGGCATATTTCTCGCGCTCGATGATCGACCGGCTCAGTCAGGGCAATTGGTTCGAGGACCCCTCAAACAGCGCGATTGAATGCAGCCAGACCGGCCCGATCCGTCTGGGAGATGTCTCCAGCAGTCCGGATGGCGAGAACGTGTTTTCCGAGGGGCGTTCGCTGGTTTTCAAATCGCTTCAGGTCAAACGGATCTATGATGAGCAGAATCAGGTTCTGATCTATTTGGCCCATGCAAATGAGTTGACCGAGGGTTCGGCGAAAATGTCTATTTCGACGGTGCCGATTCAAGCGACCGCCGACTGACATCGCGAGAGCGCTTCTTGCGCGGGCGATCCAGTCCGGGGATCACTGCCAGCACCGTTTTCCACATGATCCACAGATCCAGAACCGGCGATGCGGTGCGGCGATAGACAAGCTCGATCCGCAGCTTGGTCGGCAGGCAGCGCGCATAATAAGCGCGATCCGTTTCCTCGGCGGTCTTGCAGTTCGCCATGATGCGATCCTCATGGCGGTGATAGATCAGCGTCGCCAGTCCGGTAACGCCGGGCGGCGTTGTCAGAATAGCGGCGTAAAGCGACGGGAAACGCTCGACATATTCAGGAAGCGGCGGGCGCGGGCCGACGAAGCTCATATCCCCCATCAGAATATTGAAAAGCTGCGGCAATTCGTCCAGCCGGGTCCGGCGCAGCACACCGCCAAGCCGCGTAATCCGCCAGTTCTTATGCGCTCCGGTCGCGCCGCCATCTTCATCGACGCGGACCATTGTACGGAACTTATACTGAAAGAAGGGCTGTCCCGGCGCTTTCATCCGCTTGCCAGAGTAGATCAGCGGCCGCCCTTGTGTCAACAGCAGAAGCCCTGCGACGATGATCAAAGGCAAGACTAGGACGGCAATCATGAACACTGCCAGTGCCACATCCATCATCCGCTTTCCGGTGCGGCGATAGAAGCCATGTCCCCTCTTGTCAGCGTCGATATACCAGAGGTCGGATTCGGAAAGGGCTTCCTGTCGCTTAACCATATCCCAATTCTGGTAAAGCATCAAAGAACTGCCCCTGTGGCGTAATGTTCACACGTCTGACCGGATAGCACATGCTTAGGTGGACGAAAAGAAACCGACCGGTCTCAGCGGCAAAGTGTTGCTCGTATGACGCAAATACGGCAGGTTATACGCTGAAAACCGCCTAAGACACAGGTCCATATTATGCGTAAGTTCCTGGTAGTACTTGATGAATCGCCCGAATGCCAAAATGCGATGCGTTTTGCCGCAATGCGTGCATCGCGCAGCTCGGGCGGCGTCGTGGTGCTTGCCGTTATCCCTCCGGACGCGATCCAGCACGGTATCGGGGTGGCCGATCTGATGCGGCAAGAGGCTGAAGATCGAATCACGTCGCAATATCAACTCTTTGCCAGATGGATGCGAGACAGTCAGGGCGTCGATCCTGAGCTTGTGATCCGCGAAGGTGATCCCACGGCACAGATTCGCGCCCAGATGGAGGGCGATCCGGAAATCGGTGTGCTGGTTCTTGGTGCCAGCACCGGCAGCGGCGGGCCGGGGCCGATTGTCAGCCGGCTTCTTCGGGAACTCTCAAGCCTGCCATGCCCGGTCACCCTGATCCCCGGGGATCTCTCTCGCGAGCGGCTTGAAGCCATATCCTGAAAACCGGCTGCGGCTGAGGGCGCTATGCTTGACCGCAAGGCATCGGCAGCCCATATGACATGCAAAGGAGCGCCCCATGTTTATTCAGACCGAAACCACACCGAACCCGGCCACGCTGAAATTCCTTCCCGGCCAGCCGGTTCTGGATGAAGGCACTGCTGATTTCACCACGGCGGAGGATGCTGCCGCGTCACCGCTGGCATCGCGGATCTTTGCGGCTGGCGGCGTGACGGGCGTTTTCCTCGGCACGGATTTTGTCACCGTTACCAAGGCCGATGACGTCCAGTGGGATCACATCAAGCCCGCATTGCTTGGCGCCATTATGGAGCATTACCAGTCCGGCGCTCCGGTCATGGACAGTTCCGCCGGGAAAGTTGGCCATGCAGAGCATGACGGCGAAGACGAGGGTGTCGTCTCGCAGATCAAGGAGCTTCTGGATACGCGGGTCAGACCGGCCGTCGCGCAGGATGGCGGCGACATCACCTTCCACGGCTTCGATCGCGGTATCGTCTATCTGCATATGCAGGGAGCCTGCGCGGGCTGCCCCTCCTCGACCATGACCCTGAAAATGGGGATCGAGAACCTGCTGCGCCATTATATCCCGGAAGTGACCGAGGTGCGCCCGATTGCGTAAGCCTCTGACGCTTGGCTTCGACACATCGGCCGCGCATTGCGCGGCCGCTTTGCTGTCGGGAGATGAGCTTCTGGCCTCATGTCATGAGGATATGGAAAAAGGCCAGGCCGAGCGGCTTTTCCCGCTGATCGAGGAAATGCTGACCCGATCCGGGACGTCATGGAACGATCTGGACCTGATCGGCGTCGGTACCGGCCCCGGAAACTTCACCGGAATCCGCATCGCCGTCGCAGCGGCGCGTGGCCTTGCCCTCTCACTGCGGATTCCTGCCATCGGGATCGGCACGGCAGAGGCGCTTGCCTTCGGCCTGCCCCGCCCCTGCCGGATCGTGGTCCGGCTTCGCAGAGAACAGTTCTTATGGCAGGATTTCGGCGATCAACCCACCGCGCCCGCACAAGCGACACGGGATGAGTTGCCCCCCGGTCCGGCAGTCGCGGAGCCACGATTTGGCATCGCCGAGGGGATCGCGCGAACAGCCCGGCTGCGCTCAGACCAGCCACAGCCTCGACCGGCTCCGATCTATCTGCGCCCCGCCGATGCCGCTCCGGCCCGCGATCGCGGCCCGGTCATCCTTCCATGACACTTGCCGAGCGGCTTGCAGCGATCCATGCGGAAAGCTTTACCCGCCCCGCGCCGTGGTCAGCGGACAGTTTCGCGAAGATGCTGGACGAACCCTCGTCTTTCCTGATCGAACACCGACACGGTTTCGCTATGGGTCGGCTTGTTCTGGATGAGGTCGAGTTGATGACCATCGCCGTTCGCCCCTCTGAGCGTGGTCGGCATATCGGCACGGAATTGCTGAAAAGCTTCGAAGCCGAGGCCCGAAAAAAAGCTGCCCGCACCGGATTTCTGGAAGTCGCTTTCGACAATATCGCCGCGCTGACATTATATCGCAATGCCGGGTGGACCGAAGCCGGTCGCCGTCGCGACTATTATGGCAGCGGCGTTGATGCCATCATTATGCAGCGCAGCTTTTCTTCTGAGGCCGACCGGGGCGCTGCCCCGGACCCCGGGATATTTGGGCTAGAATGAAACAGCGCCTTTCATCCTGGCCCAAATATCCAATCCGACCTGTCAGCCGGGCCAGAGAGATGGTTTCAGAGCAGACGCCCGTGGCAGTGCTTGAACTTCGCGCCTGATCCGCAGGGACAGGGATCGTTGCGCGACGGGTTGCCCCAGCTTGCGGGGTCGTTTTCGTCGAAACCCGGCGCGGCTGCGGACGCATTCCCGCCTTTTGCATCCTCATGCGACGCAGTCATCTGCTGTTGCTGAGCCTTCTGCTGCTCTTGTTGTTGCAAGAACATCTGGTTCCGCTCTTCCTCGGTCAGCGGGCGGATGCGAGCAAGCTGCTGTGTGACATCCGAACGCAGCCCGTCCAGCAGCGACTCGAAAAGCTGGAAGCTCTCGGTCTTGTATTCAGACAGCGGGTCGCGTTGGGCATAGCCGCGGAAACCGACGACCGACCGCAGATGTTCCAGCGTCAGCAAATGGTCGCGCCATTTCTGGTCGATGGCCTGCAGCAGGATCTGCTTTTCGATCTGGCGCATTGTTTCCGGGCCGAACCCCGCCTCTTTCTCGGCCATGTATTTATCGGTGGCCTCAATCAGGCGTTCGCGCATCACCTCCTGATCGACACCGTCCTCGGCGGCCCATTCCGTGACCGGCAGGTTCATGTTCAGCGTCTCGACGACAAGCTTGTTCAGCCCTTCGACATCCCATTGCTCCGCATAGGCGCGCGGCGGGAGATATTCGTCCACGAGGTCGTGGATCACCTGATGCCGCATATCGGCGGCGACCTCGCCCACCTCTTCGCTGTCCATGATTTCGCGGCGCTGACTGAAGATCGCCTTGCGCTGATCGTTCATCACATCGTCGAATTTCAGAAGCTGCTTTCGGATATCGAAGTTACGCGCCTCGACCTTGCCCTGAGCACGTTCCAGCGACTTGTTGACCCAAGGGTGGATGATCGCTTCACCATCCTTCATGCCCAGCTTCGACAGCACCGAATCCAGACGCTCGGACCCGAAGATCCGCATCAGATCGTCTTCCAGCGACAGGAAGAACAGCGACCGCCCCGGATCCCCCTGACGGCCCGAGCGACCGCGCAGCTGGTTGTCGATGCGGCGGGATTCATGGCGTTCCGTCGCCAGAACGAACAGCCCCCCCGCGCCGAGGACCTTTTCCTTGTCGGCGGCGGTTTCCGCCTCGATTCGAGCGCGGATTTCGTCAGGATTGGCCTCGGGGTCGGCGTCGAGCGCCTGCATCACCTTCATATCCACATTGCCGCCAAGCTGAATATCGGTCCCGCGTCCGGCCATGTTGGTGGCGATGGTCACGGCGCCGGGCTTGCCGGCCTCGGCGACGATATAGGCTTCCTGTTCATGCTGGCGGGCATTCAGCACATTATGCTGGACACCGGCCTTGGTCAGCATCTGGGACAGCATCTCGGATTTCTCGATGCTGGTCGTGCCGACAAGGATCGGCTGCCCCTTTTCATGCGCTTCCCGGATCGCCTCGACCACGGCAGCGTATTTCTCGGTGCCGGTGCGATAGACGCGGTCATGTTCATCGACCCGCGCGATGGGCCGGTTCGTCGGGACCTCGACCACGCCAAGCTTATAGATATCCGCGAATTCCTCGGCCTCGGTGACGGCCGTCCCGGTCATGCCTGACAGTTTTTCGTAAAGCCGGAAGTAGTTCTGGAAAGTTACAGAGGCCAGCGTCACGTTTTCGGGCTGGATCTTCACGCCCTCCTTGGCCTCGATCGCCTGATGCAGCCCATCGGACAGACGGCGACCCTTCATCATCCGGCCGGTAAATTCGTCGATCAGCACCACCTCGTCATCCTTGACGATATAGTTCTGATCCTTCTGGAACAGCTTATGCGCCCGCAGCGCCTGATTGGCATGGTGAACGATGGTCACCGATTCCGGATCATACAGCGTCTGCCCCTCGGCCAGAACACCCGCTTCCAGCAGGCGCTGTTCCAGCACCTCATTGCCTTCCTCGGTGAAGGTGGCGTTGCGGGTCTTTTCGTCGATGGTGAAATGCGATTCCTCAAGCTGAGGCATGAAGCCGTTCAGCGTCTGATACAGCTCACTGCGGTCCTGAGACGGGCCCGAGATGATCAGCGGAGTCCGCGCCTCATCGATCAGGATACTGTCCACCTCATCGACGATGGCGAAATAATGATCGCGCTGCACCATCTGCTCGACACTGCCCTTCATATTGTCGCGCAGATAGTCGAAGCCGAGTTCGTTATTGGTCGCATAGGTGACATCGGCCTGATAGGCCTGACGCTTTTCCTCATCCGGCTGGAACGGATAGACAACGCCGGTCTGCATCCCCAGAGCGGTGAACACCTTGCCCATCCACTCGGCATCGCGTTTCGCCAGGTAGTCGTTGACGGTCACGACATGGACGCCTTTTCCTGACAGCGCATTCAGATAGGCCGGAAGTGTCGCCACCAGCGTCTTGCCCTCACCCGTCTTCATCTCGGCGATATTGCCCTGATGCAGGAAGATCCCGCCCATAAGCTGAGTGTCGAAGGCACGCAGGCCAAGCGCCCGCCGCGCCGCTTCACGGCAATTGGCGAAGGCTTCGGGCAGCAGCGCATCCAGAGTTTCGCCGCCCTGAGCCCGGCTTTGCAATTCCCGTGTCTTTTCGATCACTTGTTCGTCAGAACGCGCTTGAGCCTCGGGCTCCAGTTCGTTGATACGCGCCACCAGCAAACGTACTGATTTTACCTTGCGGTCATTGGGTGTCCCAAAGACCTTCTTCGCCACATTGCCTAGACCCAGCATGATCACTCCGGCCAAGTTGTTTCATGAAGGCTGGGGGATCGGCCCCTTGCCCGGACCGTCCGTCCTGCCTATCAGTGCAAGGAATAAACGGCGCGGGCGCGCCTTTTCGGTTGCGCCGGATGTAGGCCCGCGTCCACTCAGTGTCAACGCTTGGCCCCGGTTCGAGACCGCGCCGCGGTCGCTTTTGAAGGAGACATCATGTTTAAACTTTCCGCTTCCGCCATTGCTTTGCTGGCCGCCCTCGCCGCCGCACCGGCTTTTGCGCAGGACGATCAGTCCGGCTCTGCAGACCAGCAGGATGCCGCAACCGCCGATCAGCAGGCCGAAGCCGCAGAGGCAGATACTGAGGCAGAAGCCGCGGATGCAGCGGAAAACGATGCTGCCGCGCAATCAGCCGATCCGGCCACGGTTGTCGCAACCGTCAATGGTAAGGATATCACGCTTGGCGAGCTGGCGGCGATGAAGCTGCGGCTGCCCCCGGAAATGGCCGGGATGCCCGCGAATGAACTATGGGATCTCATGCTTGACGAGGTGATCCGCCAGACCGCGCTTGCCGAATTCGGCGAGCAGGATCTCAGCGCACTTGATCAGGCCGCTCTGGTCAATCTTCGCCGCGACTATCTGACCCGCTCGGCGATGGAGCGCATCGTGGATTTCGAACCCACCGATGAACAGATCCAGGCGGCCTATGAAGAAGCCTTCCCGGCAGAAAGCCCGATCACCGAATATAATGCGGATCACATTCTTGTAGAAACCGAGGAAGCTGCCGCGTCCGTGATCGAGGAACTCGAAGGGGGGGCCGATTTCGCGCAGCTTGCGCAGGAACGCTCGGTCGATACCGGATCAGCGCAAAGCGGCGGCGATCTGGGCTGGTTCACGGTGGACAGCATGGTGCCGGAATTCGGCAATGCCGTTGCGGGCATGGAACCCGGCTCGACCTCTGCCGAGCCGGTTCAGTCTCAGTTCGGTTTCCATATCATCAAGCTGAACGAGACCCGCGAGATGGAGCCTCCGGCGCTTGACGAAATCCGCGAGCAGCTTGCTCAGCAGGTCCGCAGAAAGAAACTGGAGCAGGAAATCGAACGCATCACCTCGGAAGCGACGGTTGAGCGTGTCGAGGGTCTGGATCCATCCCTGCTGGACCAGAACGTTCTGGACGAAGAGGAATAAGCAATGGCCAAGGGCGACAAGAAGACCTCCGGCAAGGCTGATGCCAAGCCGAAAAAGGATAAGAAATCCAAGGCAGAAAAGCTCGCCCACAAGATGGCAAAGAAGGCGAAAGAGGCAGTTCCGACGAAATCCGCGCCAATCGTGTCACCGCTGGCACCTGCCTCTTTTCCCGATCTTCCCGAGATTGGCGGGGTCGAGTTCGCCTCGGCCGCGGCTGGCGTGAAATATCGCGGGCGCACGGATGTCATGGTGGCGCGGCTGGCGCGGGGGACGTCGGTTGCGGGCGTATTCACGCGGTCCTCGACCCGCGCTGCCTGCATTCTTGACTGCCAGAGCAAGCTGAGCGGCAAGCAGGATACGACGCAAGGTGCCGCGATCATCGTGAACTCCGGCAACGCCAATGCCTTCACCGGCGCAGCAGGGCTTGAAGCGGTGGATCGCCTGACCGGCGCAGTTGCAGAGGCTCTGTCCATCCCCGCCAGCAGGGTATTTTCATCCTCGACCGGCGTGATCGGCGAGCCTTTGCCCTGGGAGCGGATTACCGCTGTGCTGAGCGATACTGTTTCGCGTCTCGATACAGGCGGCGTGGCCGAGGCAGCCCGGGCGATCATGACGACGGATACTTTCCCGAAAGGCGCCTCTGCCGAGTTTGAGGCGGATGGCGGAAAGATCCGGATTACCGGCATTGCCAAAGGATCGGGCATGATCGCGCCCGATATGGCGACGATGCTGGTCTATATCTTCACCGATGCCGCGATTTCGCCGGAGCATCTGCAAAAACTGCTGTCCAGACAGGTTGATGACACATTCAACGCAATCACCGTCGACAGCGACACCTCGACATCCGACGCGCTGATCCTCGCCGCGACCGGCAAATCGGATGCCGCCCCGATCAGCGATCTGCGCTCGAAAGAGGCACGGGCCTTCTCGGACGCGCTTGGCGATGTGATGCGGGATCTGGCGCAGCAGGTGGTGATGGACGGCGAGGGCGCGACCAAGTTCGTCGAGGTGCAGGTCACCGGTGCCGAAAGCCGTAAAGACGCGCATAAAGTGGCAATGGCGATTGCGAATTCGCCGCTGGTCAAGACGGCGATTGCCGGCGAGGACGCCAATTGGGGCCGCGTCGTCATGGCGGTCGGCAAATCCGGCGCGAAGGCCGACCGGGATCGTCTGACGATCCGTTTCGGCGACATGGTCCTGGCCGAAAACGGCTGGCGTGCGCCCTCTTATGACGAAGAGAAAGCAAGCGCCTATATGAAGCGCGACCGTCTTGTCTTGGGTGTCGATCTGGGTCTTGGCGATGCAAGCCGGACGGTCTGGACCTGCGACCTGACCCATCGCTATATCGACATCAACGCCGATTACCGGTCCTGATGCAGAAGCGGGGGCTTCGCGCCCCCGCACCCCCCGGGATATTTGCACCAGGATGAAAGGATGCCCATGAAGATGGTACTGGTCTCGGCCGTGGCGCTGATCGACGCTGACGGGCGTATTCTTCTGGCGCAGCGGCCCGAGGGAAAGTCGATGGCCGGGCTGTGGGAATTCCCCGGTGGCAAGGTCGAGCCGGGTGAGACACCGGAAACCGCTCTTGTGCGGGAGCTTCGCGAGGAATTGGGGATAGATACCCATGAATCCTGTCTGGCACCGCTGAGCTTTGCCAGCCACAGCTATGACGATTTCCATTTGCTGATGCCGCTTTTCGCCTGTCGCCGATGGAAAGGGATCGTCAGGCCTGTAGAGGGCCAGCGACTCTCATGGGCTTACGCCAGGGATTTACGCAATTACGAGATGCCGCCAGCCGACCTGCCGCTGATCCCGATGCTTCAGGGCTGGCTGTAAAGGGTATAGCGTCGCGTCATAAATACATTACGTCGGTTAACTTTTATAATGCCGAAAACTAACGCAATCGTAACCTTCCCGATTCATACTTTCCCTCCACAGGGAGGAAACAACTATGATTCGCACGATTACGATCGGGGGCTATATTTCGATTCAGGGTGTCTTTGAGGGGCAGACAGATAGCGGAGAAATTTTGATCCGCGTCGGTGAGAAGACATATCAGGGAAAGCCCGTCAGCAAATAAGCCGGACCTGCAAGGTAGGTTAAGTTTTACAGGCACCGCACAGAATATTGTGCGGTGCGCTCTTGGTTGAGTTTACGGTGGGGATAACGCCTTTCAGTAAAGTTTTCCGGACCGATCTGGATATCGCCTCTGACCGGAGATTTTTAAAAAGCTGTGGCGCCTGCCAGAACAAACCCGCCACATCCGATTATCCCGGATCGCGCAGCATCGTTGTCAGTTGCGAGATATCCGGGTCGGCGGCCTTCTGCGCGTCAGCCTCGATCCGGCGGAAACGGGCCAGAACATCCTGCCCGGTTTCCGTAAGCCTCGCCCCGCCCCCGCCCGCCCCGCCGCGCTCACTGGCAACCAGCGGAGCCTCAAACATCGCGTTGAGCGTTTCGACCAGAGACCAGGCGCGCTTATAGCTCATCCCCATCCGCCGTCCTGCCTCCGAAATCGAGCCGGTCTGCTGTATCAGTTCCAGAAGATCGGCCTTCCCGGGACCCAGCCAGACATCCTCGGCAAAATAGACCCGCAATTGCAGGCGCGGGAAATTGTCGGGATCATGCAGAGGCGGGTGTGACATCATCACAGAATGCCGCCGACAGGCGACACCGGCAAGGGTCAGTCATATTTCCGCCGGTCCTCGATCACCAGCCCGTCATTCGGAAGGCTGCCCGGAGTGACGATTTCAACGCGCCCCTTCAGCTTCAGCGTATCGGCAATCGAGGCCGCATATTCGCCATTCGCAACGCGCGGGCTTTCGATCTGAACCGTCATCGCATCCATTTCGCCCTCTCGTTCAGCAATGACGCGGGCGCGGGCGATTTCGGGATGGCGGGCGACGAAAGAGGCGACCTGCTCAGGCCGGACGAACATTCCCTTGATCTTCGTCGTCTGATCGGCACGACCCATCCACCCTTTGATGCGCATATTCGTCCGCCCACACGGGGAGGTTCCGGGAAGCACCACCGACAGATCGCCTGTGGCAAAGCGGACCAGCGGATAATCGGGGTTCAGCGTCGTAACCAGAACTTCGCCGACTTCGCCCTCGGCGACGGGATCACCGGTGCCGGGGCGGACAATTTCCACGATCACCCCTTCATCGACGATCATCCCGTCCATCGCCTTGGATTCGTAAGCGATATTGCCCAGATCCGCCGTCGCATAGCATTGCTGCGTCGTAATCCCCCGGCTGGCATAGAACTCACGCAGGGACGGGAATAAAGCGCCGCCACTGACGGCGGCCCGGGTGATGGAAAGTTTCTCACCCAGCTCATCGGCGCGTTCCAGGATCACTTTCAGGAAATCCGGCGTCCCGCTGTATACGGTCGAGCCAAGATCTGCCGCAGCGCGGACCTGAAGGTCGGTCTGCCCGGTGCCTGCGGGCAGGACCGCCGCATCGACGGCCCGCGCAGCGGAATCGAACATCATCCCCGCAGGCGTCAGATGATAGGCGAAACAATTCTGCACGATATCGCCCCGCCCGACGCCACACGCATGCAGAAAACGCCCGAGGCGCCACCAGTCACCCTCTCTCCGGCCGGGTTCATAGATCGGACCGGGAGACTGGAAGATATGGTCGAACTCGGCGGCAAGCCGTGTGGTAAAACCACCGAAAGGCGGGTTCTTGCGCTGCGCCTCGGTCAGTTCCGATTTGCGGATCACCGGAAGCAGGGCAAGCGCCTCGCGGTCGCGGATCTGGTCCGGATCGACATCGCGCAGCATCCTCGCCAAAGCCGGAGCGGTCTTCGCACGACCGATCGCAGCAGGCAGTGCCTGGCTGAGCCACTCGGCACGTTCTTCCGCATCGCGCGTTTCCAGATCGTCGTAAAACCCTGCCATCAAGCTTCCCCCTCTTTTCCGCCACGCATCACGAGGCCCTTTCCCCGCCTCACGACAACCACCGCTTGCGGCGGCGATAGGAACGCACATCCCGGAAACTTTTCCGGCCCTCATCGGACATGCCCAGATAGAATTCCTTCACATCCGGGTTCTCGCGCAATTCCTGCGCCGAGCCGTCCATCACCACCCGGCCATTCTCCAGAATATAGCCGTAATGGGCGAAGCGCAGGGCGACATTCGTATTCTGCTCGGCCAGAAGAAAGGTGACGCCCTCGCCCTCATTCACCGCTTTCACAATCTCGAAGATCTGCTCGACAAGCTGCGGTGCCAGACCCATCGAGGGTTCATCCAGAAGGATGGTTTCCGGTCGCGACATCAGGGCGCGGCCCATTGCAACCATCTGCTGCTCACCCCCGGATGTATACCCGGCCTGAGATTTCCGGCGCTCACGCAGCCGGGGAAAATATTCATAGACCATTTCCAGATCCCGCCGGATCGCGGCCCCGTCGCTGCGTGTATAGGCCCCGGTCAGCAGGTTTTCTTCCACGGTCAGATGCTCGAAGCAGTGACGCCCCTCCATCACCTGAATGACGCCTTTCTTGACCAGAGCCGCCGGGTTCTGATCGGCCACCCGCTCACCGCGATAGACGATACTGCCCTTCGTCACCTCGCCCCGTTCCGAAGCCAGCAGGTTCGAGATCGCCTTCAGCGTCGTGGTCTTGCCAGCCCCGTTCCCGCCCAGAAGCGCGGTGATGCTGCCTTTCGGCACAGACAGGCTGACCCCCTTCAGCACAAGGATCACGTGGTTATAGATCACCTCGATATTATTCACTTCAAGCAGGTTTTCCTGCGTCTGTGTGGTGTCCAGCATGGTCGGTCCTCAGGCGATCGGGAACCCCGGCGACATGATGCCGCCGGGGCAGTTTCACTTAGTCACAAGTGCGCTCTTCAATGCCGGCTTCTGCGGCATAGGCTGCGGAATCCTCAGCGATCAGCGGGTCGAGAACCTCATTATCCGGGCCGGTGAACTCGGTGATCAGGTTCCACTGCTTGGCCGCCGCATCCCATTGCTGAATACGCGCCATGCCGTTGCCGCCGTGATTGGCGCAGCTTGTTTCGAAAGCAGGACCGAAATCGGGCAGCCCGATCTCCGTCAGACGCTCATCGGTGATGTTCAGATTCTCGAACCCGTCGCGAAGCTGTTCCGCCGAGATGGCCGAGGTTCCGGCCAGTTCCTGCGCGGTCCGGATCGCCTCGGCGATGACAACCGCAGCATACATTCCGCGGGAATAAACCGCAGAACCGACATGCTCACCGCCCTGGCTGGCAAGCCCTGCATCAATCACATGGGTCTGAAGATCGTCGTAAAGCGGATAATCCGTGCCAACACCGTTGAAGGTCACCGATTTATACCCGTTCGAGCCGTCACCCGCAGGCAGCACGTCGATTTCAGAACCGGCCCACCAGATGCCGATGAAATTCTCCATCGGGAAGCGGATATTAGAGGCCTCCTGAATAGCCACCTGATTCATCACGCCCCACCCCCACATCAGCACATAGTCCGGCTGATCGCGGCGTATCTGCAGCCACTGGGATTTCTGCTCTTGTCCAGGCGCTTCGACAGGGATCTCGGACAGATCGAAGCCGTGTTTCACGCTCAGCTCCTGCAGGGTGCGGATCGGTTCCTTGCCATAGGCAGAGTTGTGATAAAGAAGCGCGATCTTCTTGCCGTTCAGATCTCCGCCATTTTCATCAAGCAGATATTTGATCGCCACAGACGCACCGTCCCAGTAATTCGCGGGCGCGTTGAAAATCCACTCGAACACTTTGCCGTTCTTGGACGAGGTACGGCCATAACCGGGCGTGTACAGCACCTTCTTGTCCACCGAGACCTTGGGGATAAGCTGATAGGTGATCCCGGTCGAAAGCGGGTTGAAGACAAGCGCCCCCTCTTTCGTCGATTCATAACATTCGACACCTTTTTCGGTGTTATACGCGGTCTCACATTCCGGAACCTGAATGATTTCCCCGCCGATCCCGCCATCGCGTTCATTCAGCAAAGTGAAGTAATCATTGAACCCATCCGCATATTGTGTCCCGTTCGCTCCGTAAGCCCCGGTCCGATAGGATAGGTTCGGCACGATCAGATCGGCCATGGCCGGTGCCGCTGCCATCATCGTAGCTGCGGCCAATGCTGCCAGTTTCGTCTTCATTTCTTCTCCTCCCAGAGATGTTTGCCGGTTGAACCGGTTCTGCCTGTTAATGCGGGAACGGCCAGAGCCGCAATTTTTCCTTCACCAGCCGCCAGAGCCGGGCCAACCCGTGCGGCTCGACGATCAGGAAAAAGATGATCAATGCGCCGACGATCATCAGTTCGATATAGGCGGCCAGATCGGTCGGCCAGCCAAGCGTGCCGACCAGCAGGTTCTTCAGCAGCACCGGCATCAGCACCATGAAGGCCGCTCCTGCAAAGCTGCCGAAGATCGAGCCGAGACCGCCAATGATGACCATGAACAGCACGAGAAAGCTTTTATTGATGCCGAACGCCTCTCCCACCTCAGCGGCGCCAAGATATACCGCGAACAGCAATGCTCCGGAGATACCGACAAAGAATGAGCTGACACCGAAAGCCGACAGTTTTGCGGTCAGAGGATTCACCCCAATGATCTCGGCCGCGATGTCCATATCCCGGATCGCCATCCATTTCCGCCCGATCATGCCCCGCGTCAGATTCCGCGCAATCCAGGCCGCGAGGAACACAAAAGCAAGACAGACCAGATATTTCGCCGCCGGGCTTGCCGCAGGTCCGGTCACGGCCCAGCCAAGCACCGTGCGCTCGGGTGCGGTGATCTGGCCCGAGGCAGAATAGTTATAGAACCACGGCACCTTATTGAACAGCCAGACAAGGAAGAACTGCGCCGCCAGCGTCGCCACAGCCAGATAGAACCCCTTGATCCGCAGGCTTGGCAGACCGAAAGCGATCCCAACCATCGCAGTAATGCCCCCGGCCAGCAGGATATGGATCAAAATGCTGATATCCGGAAACGCTGTCATCAGCTTATAGACCGCATAAGCCCCCACCGCCATGAACCCGCCCGTGCCCAGGCTGACCTGCCCGGCATAGCCGGTCAGGATGTTAAGCCCCAAGGACGCGATTGCATAGATCAGGAACGGCAGCAGAACCGCGCTTGCCCAATAGTCATTGATGACGAAGGGCACCACCATCGCCGCCACGCCGAGAATGGCATAATATCCGAAGCGATCCAGCCGGATGGGGAAGGTCTGGCCATCGTCGCGATAGCTCGTCTTGAAGTCACCGGCTTCACGATAGAACATAGCATCCCTTTCTATTGCCTTGCCGCAGCTGGGGGTTATCCACCCCCGGACCCCCGAGGATATTTCTGCCAGGATGAAAGCAAGACGCGGCTTTTTTCTTCATCCAAATACCCATCCCGGCCGCCATCGTCACACCCGCTCGATAATGCGTTCGCCGAACAGTCCCTGCGGGCGGAACACCAGAAAGATCAGCGCCAACACATAGGCGAACCAGTTCTCGGTCGCGCCGCCGACCAGCGGGCCGATCCAGAATTCAAACAGTTTTTCGCCCACCCCGATGATCAGCCCGCCCACAATCGCGCCGGGGATCGAGGTAAACCCGCCCAGCATCAGCACCGGCAGCGCCTTCAACGCAATCAGGCTGAGTGAGAACTGAACGCCGGATTTGGTCCCCCACATGATCCCCGCGACAAGCGCCACGAACCCAGCGATGGACCAGACCATGATCCAGATGAATTGCAGACTGATCCCCACTGACAGCGCCGCCTGATGATCGTCGGCCACGGCGCGCATGGCGCGGCCCTGTTTGGTGTATTGCGAAAACGCGACCAGTGCGGCGACGAGAAGCGCGGCGATGATCGTCGCCCAGATATCCAGCCGGTCGATGAAGAAACCATAGCCGAACCAGTTGGCGGTGACCTGCTCGATAGTTTCGGAAATCCCCTGCGGCAGGCCGACATCCAGCGTCTTGATATCAGCGCCCCACATGACATCGCCCAGACCTTCCAGGAAATATGCCAGCCCGATGGTCGCCATGAACAGGATAATCGGTTCCTGACCGACCAGATGTTGCAGCACCAGCTTTTCGATCAGGATGGCGAGGATCACCATCACCCCCGCCGTCAGCAGGATTGCCAGCACCGGACCCACGGTCCAGCCGAAATTCTCCAGATGCGTGCCGAACATCGCATTGATCAGATGGCGGAACGGCACCTGACCGTCCATGATCCCGACCAGAGTCAGCGCCGCAAACAGCGCCAGCACGCCCTGCGCATAGTTGAACACGCCCGAGGCCTTGAAAATCAGCACGAAGCCAAGCGCCACCAGCGAGTACATCACCCCGGTCATCAGACCGTTCAGAAACACCTCGGCAGAGAAGATAAGCTGGTCCATCAGCGGGCTCCTTCGGTGTGGAAACGGGCGGGATCAGTCATGGGCGACCCCCAGATAGGCGTCGATGACCTCTTGATTATTGCGGACCTCGTCCGGGGTGCCGTCTCCGATCTTGCGGCCGTAATCCATCACCACCACCCTGTCGGACAAATCCATGACCACGCCCATATCGTGTTCGATCAGAACGATCGTAGTGCCGAATTCATCATTCACGTCGAGGACGAAGCGCGACATATCCTCTTTTTCCTCGACATTCATTCCGGCCATCGGCTCATCCAGCAGCAGGATCTGCGGTTCCGCCGCAAGGGCGCGGGCCAGTTCCACCCGCTTTTTCAGGCCGTAAGGCAGCCGCCCGACCGGGGTCTTGCGGATATTCTGGATCTCCAGAAAGTCGATGATCTTTTCGACCTGCTCGCGATTGGCGATCTCTTCGCGCTCTGCCGCGCCCCACCAGAGAGCCTGCGCCAGAAACCCCGATTTCGTCTTGTTCAGACGCCCAGTCATGATGTTGTCCAGCACGGTCATACCGTCGAACAGCGCGATATTCTGGAAGGTGCGGGCGATGCCCAGACGCGCCACCTCATAGGGGCGCATCGGGCCGCGCTTATAGCCCTTGAACCAGACTTCGCCCTCTTGCGGGACATAAAAGCCTGAAATCACGTTCAGCATCGAGGATTTGCCGGCGCCGTTCGGGCCGATAATGGCGCGGATCTCACCCTCGCGCACATCGAAGCTGATATTCTTGATCGCCTCGACCCCACCGAAACGCAGCGTGATATTGCGCAGATCCATCAGCACGCCGCCGATCTGGCGGCCATCGGCGGTGGTATAGCCACCAGCCGGGATATCGGTCTGTATCTGCATCATTCTGCGGCCACCTTCTGCGGTTCGACGCCGAATACCGGCACGTCCTCGATCTTCAGCGTCGCCGTGATCCTGCCTTTGCGGCCATCCTCATAGGTGACCTCGGTTTCCGTGTAGACGCTGTCAGAACCGTCATAGAGCGCCGTCACCAGATCGGCGAATTTCTCGTTGATGATGTTGCGGCGCACCTTGCGGGTGCGGGTCATTTCGCCGTCATCCGGGTCCAGTTCCTTGTGCAGCACAAGGAAGCGATGGATCTGACAGCCGGCCAGCATCTCATCTTCGGCGACGGATCTGTTCACCGCTTCGACATGATCCCTGATCGTCGCATAGACCTGCGGGTGACCCGCAAGCTCCTGATATGAAGCATAGGCGATATTGTTCCGCTCGGCCCAGTTGCCGACGGCGTTCAGGTCGATATTGATCATCGCCGTGCATTCCGCCCGGCCATTGCCGATCACCACGGCTTCCAGAATATTCGGATAGAATTTCAGCTTATTCTCGACATATTTCGGCGCGAACATACTGCCATCGGCCATTTTGCCGACATCCTTGGCGCGGTCGATGATGCGCAGATGACCGCTGCTATCCTCGAAGAACCCGGCATCGCCCGTCGCCACCCAGCCTTCGGCATCCTTGGTCGAGGCGGTGCTTTCGGCATTCTGGTAATATTCGACGAAGGTGCCGGGGCTGCGATAGAAAACCTCTCCGTTATCGGCGATCTTCACCTCAACCCCCGGCGAGGGCACGCCGACCGTATCCGAGCGCACCTCTCCATCAGGTTGCTGGGTGATGAAAACAGAGGCTTCGGTCTGGCCGTAAAGCTGCTTCAGGTTGATCCCGAGCGAGCGATAGAAATCGAAAATCTCCGGCCCGATTGCCTCACCCGCCGTATAGCCCACGCGAATGCGACTGTAGCCGAGCGTGTTCTTCAGCGGGCCATAGATGAACAGCTTGCCCAGCCCATAGGACAGCCGGTCACCAAAGCCCACGGATTTGCCGTCCAGAAGCGCCGGGCCGACACGGTTGGCGACCTTCATATAGCGGTCGAACAACCATTTCTTGATCCGACCAGCATCCTCCATCCGGATCATCACATTGGTCAACTGCCCTTCGAACACCCGAGGCGGCGCGAAGAAATAGGTCGGCCCGATCTCACGCAGATCGGTCATCATCGTGGCGGCGCTTTCCGGGCAGTTCACCGTGAAGCCGGTCCACATCGCCTGCCCCATTGAGAAGATGAAATCGCCCACCCATGCCATCGGCAGATAGGCCAGAACCTCATCGCGGTGGTTCAGCCCGTCGAACTCCGAGGTATTCTTCGCGGTTTCGATAATATTGCGGTTCGACAGCACCACGCCTTTCGGCTTGCCGGTCGTCCCCGAGGTATACAGCATCACGCAGGTGCTGTCGTAATCCAGCCCGGCAATGCGGCGGTCCAGTTCCTCACCCAGCCGGGTTTCGGCTGCGCGGCCCTCGGCCTGCACATCGGACAAGGCATTCATGTGGCTGTGATCGTATTTCCGCATGCCGCGCTTGTCGGTGTAAATGATCTGTTCGACATTGCGGGGCGCGTCGGGCATGGCCTGCACCTCCAGCACCTTGTCGACCTGCTCCTGATCGCCGCACACCACGAAACGCGCACCGCAATGGCCCAGAACATAGGCCATCTCTTCAGCCACGGCGTCCTGATAAAGCGGCACGGGAATCGCGCCGCACATCTGCACCGCGATCATCGACCAGTAATGCGCCGGACGGTTGCGCCCAATCACCGCGACATGATCCCCCGGAGCAAGCCCCAGATTCAGCAGCCCAAGCGCCAGAGCCCGGATTTCCTCCGCCGTCTCCTGCCAGGTCCAGCTTTGCCAGATGCCGAATTCCTTTTCGCGATAGGCCGGCCTGTTGGCCAGATTATCGGCATTGCGTGCCAGCAATGCAGGTATGGATTGCAGCCCCGCAGTCGCGGGCGCGTCCAGCTTCGCCATGTCTCCTCCCGTCTTCGGTCAGCGGCCATTGCGGGCCGGACCCTGCCACGCCGAAGCTCCTCCTGCGGCATGACAATGGCAGATTTCGCCGGAACCCTTACCCTAGTTTTTCCTGAACCTTACGAATTGTTACAATACTTTCCGAATTCCTGACGCAGTGCTAACCATCGCCGGGGGAGACGCAATGGCCGACAGTATTTCACGATCGGAGTTAATGCAGTCGGGGCTGAATCTGATCGGTCAGGCCCTGTCCATCTTCGATGCCGATCTGCGGCTGGCCGTTGCCAACCACCAATATCAGACGATGTTCGGGTTACCGGATTCGCTGTGCCAGCCGGGTGCATTCTTCGAGGACACGATTCGCCATATGATGCTGCGCGGCGAATACGGCCCTCAGGACGATCCCGACGAGGCCGTGCGCATCCGGGTCGAGCAGGCCCGGACCTTCCAGCCCCATTATCTCGAACGTCAGCGCCCCGATGGAAGCTGGATTTCGGTCGAAGGAGCGCCGCTGTCGCAGGGCGGATGGATCGCGGTCTATACGGATATCTCCGACACAAAGCGGCAGGAGGCCCTGCTGCGCGCCCGCTCCGAAGAGCTTTCCGAACAGGTCTTCGACCATGCCGAGGCGCTTTCGGCAGCCAACCGGGAACTGGCGGCGACGATCACCGCGCTTCAGGAAACCAAACGTGTCGTGACCGAGACTCAGGCCCGGACGCGGCAGGTCACGGAAATGGTTCCGGCCGATATCGCGCATATGGACCGTGATTACCGCTATGTGTTCTCGAACCGGCAAATGCCTCAGATCTTTCCGGGAACACGGCCCGATATTGTCGGACTGACCGGCGAGGAAGCGCTTGGTGCGCCGACCTTCGCGGCGGTGCGGCCCTATCTCGACAAGGCGCTTGCCGGCCGCCATCAGGTGTTTGAAATCACCCATCCCGAATCCGGCCGTCGCATCCGTATTGCGCTGACCCCCGACCGGGGTGGCAACGGGATTTACATCCTCTCGACCGATGTAACCGCCGAGGTCGAGGTGCGCGAGGCCCTGACCCATGCCTCCCGCCGCGAGCTTGCCGCGAAAATCACCTCGGGGCTGGCCCATGATTTCGGCAATCTTCTGACAATCATTCTGGGTCTTCAGGACCGGCTGTCGCGAAGCCCTCTGCCCGAAGATGCAAGTCAGGACGTACAGGCAACGCTGGCCGCGACCCGGCGCGGTGTGCAGTTGCTGGACCGGATCGGCCAGATCGCCGCTCCGCGCGGCATGGCGCGGGAACCGGTCTGCCTCGACACGCTGCTGCGCGATCTCTGCGCGATGGCACGACCGACACTGGGCAACTCGGTGCGGCTGTCCCTGACAACCGACCTTCCCGAGGGCAGGCTGATGCTCGATCCGGGTCAGCTCCAGGATTCGCTGCTGAACCTGATCCTGAATGCCCGCGATGCAATGGCCCATGACGGCGGAGAGATCACGCTCGATGTCCGCGCAACCAGCCGCTGGCTGGAACTGGAAATCAGCGATACCGGCCCGGGCTTCTCACCCGAGGCGCTGTCACGCGCGACTGAGCCGTTTTTCTCGACGAAACAGGGGCAAGGCTCGGGGCTGGGGCTGGCGATGGTGTTCGACCAGACCAAGATCGCAGGCGGCACGCTGCATCTGTCCAACCGGAAGGATGTGAAAGGCGCCCGCGCATTGCTGCGCCTTCCCATGCAGCCGGTGCGTCCGCAAATGGTGCTGCTGGCCGAGGATGACGATAATCTTCGCGCGATGCTGCGCCGGATGCTGATTTCAATGGGGCATTCCGTGATCGAGGCAGGCTCGCTTGCCGAGGCGCAAAGCCTGACCGATCTGCCCGGGCTGACGGTGATCCTGTCGGATCTTCAGCTTGGCGACGGGTTGGGCCTGGATCTGGTCAGCCCATCCGGCCCGCCCACCCTTCTGATGACCGGATTGCCGCCGGGAGACCCGTTGCGTGAAAACGCCCCCTGCCCGGTCCTGACCAAACCCTTCGATTCAGCCATGCTGGCCGAAGCCTTCGTACAGGTGACTGATGACTGACGCTCCGCTGATCGCGATACTGGAAGACGAACCCGATATACGGCGCATCATGTCCGCCACGCTGGAGGCCGCAGGTTTCCGGATCATGGGGTTTTCCCGCGCAACCGAATTCGAGGCGGCTTTGCGCCGCATCACCCCGGATGCTTGTCTGGTCGATCTGGGCCTGCCGGATCGCGACGGGCTGGCGCTTGTGCACCGGCTGGCAACGGAATCCGGCGCGGCGATCATCATCGTGTCGGGCCGCGCTCAGGTTCAGGACCGCGTGACCGGGCTGGAGCTGGGGGCGGATGACTATATCATCAAGCCTTTCGAACCGGCCGAGCTGGTGGCCCGTGTCCGCGCCCGTCTGCGCCGTCCCGCCTCGACCGGGCGTCCCGATCATCACAGTCAGGGCCGTTTCGCCGGGTGGCTGGCGGATTTCGACCGATATACGCTGACCGCGCCGGACGGTCAGGAAACGCCCATGAGCCATGCCGAAGCCGAACTTCTCCGCATGTTCCTCGACAATCCACGCCGTCTGATCTCGCGCGGCCAGATGCTTGAGACCCTTGGCGGCGCGGGCGGAGAAAGCTTCGACCGCGCGATGGATGTCCGCATCTCACGGCTGCGCAGCAAGCTGAAAGAGGACCCGAAGAACCCGCAACTGATCAAGACGATCTACGGCGCGGGCTATATCTTCCTGGCCGAGATCTCCTGGGGCTGACCGCCAACCCGCATCTTTCGCCATATCAAAACGAAAAGGGACGGCAGAACCGTCCCTTCCCGCTTCGCGTCCGGGTGGCTGGCACATGGCTGGCTGCCCTGTCCGCGATAGAGATGCCTCCGGTGGCTGCCTTTCAGGTCGCTGCCCGGCTGGCTTTCCGTTCTGCTGCCTGCGTCGCTGCCGTTCAGGTGGCGGCGGAAGTGGCGTTACGGATCTGCTTGCGGGGTCGCTGCCAGGTGGCTGCCGGATGACGTATCGAACGCCTCAGGCGGCGTCGAAATGTCCGCACCAGTCGTCGTTTTTCACAACCGGCCACAGGCCACGCGCATCCGCGCTCGGCTGGCTGATCGGAGGATTGAAGCGGCACAGGCCTGCGTCGCTCAGATCGGCCTTGTTGTTGGACTTGTGATCTTCGAAGAATGCGCAATCGGCGCAGCTGCTGTCAGCCATGTCAAATTCCTTTCGGTGTTCCGGGGGCATCCACCCTTCGGTGATGATTTCGTCGCGGGTTGTCCCGTCTGTGAGCAGACATATAGGTCCCCAATCCCCGGACGTCAATATTTATTCAATAAAAACAAATAGTTGATTGAATTTCTCAGCTTCTGATCTCAAGCGTTTTCCTTGGGAAAGGAAACGCCCTGAATTTATTGCAGGAAGAAAAACGGTCAGATTTCCGCAAAAGAAAACCCGCGGCGTTTTACAACCGCGGGTCAAAAATTTTCTGAAATTTTTTCGGAATTAGCTGGCGGGATCCCAGCCGCTGATGGCCTTCGAATCCATGAATTCCTCGATTCCCCAGACGCCGCCTTCCCGCGCCCGTCCGGACCGGCCAACCCCGCCGAAGAACGCGCCCGCGCCACGGCTTTCGCCGTTCATCTCGACCATGCCGGAACGCAGCTTGCGGGCCATCCGGTTGCGCCGCGCACCGTCCTCGCTCTGGACGTAATTCGTCAGACCATAGGCGGTGTCATTGGCGATGCGCACGGCCTCTTCCTCATCCTCGAAGGGAATGATCGACAGAACCGGGCCGAAAATCTCCTGCTGAGCGATGGTCATGTCATTGCTGACATCGGCAAAGACGGTCGGACGGACATAATAACCCCGGTTGACGCCTTCCGGCAGACCAGGACCACCGGCAACCAGCCGCGCCCCTTCCTCGATCCCCTTCTCGATCAGGCTCTGAATCTGGTCCCACTGCTTTTTCGAGACCACCGGCCCGATATGCGGCCCGGAATCGTGGCCGCTGGCAACGCGGGTGCTTTCGGCCACGCTTTTGGCGGTCTCGACCGCATGATCATAGATCTCGCGCTGGACCAGCATCCTTGTCGGCGCATTGCAGCTTTGCCCGGAATTATAGAAGCAATGCCGCGCCCCCCGGATAACGGCCTGATCATCGGCATCGGCGAAGATCACATTGGCACCCTTGCCGCCCAGTTCAAGCGCCACTTTCTTCAGACTGTCCGCGGCAGCCTTGGAAATCGCGATCCCGGCGCGGGTCGAGCCGGTGAAGCTGATCATCTCGACATCGGGATGCACCGAAAGCTGAGAGCCGACACCCTCACCATCGCCATTCACCATGTTGAACACGCCAGCAGGCACGCCTGCATCATCCACGATCTCGGCAAACACCATCGAGGAAAGCGGCGCGATCTCGGACGGTTTCAGCACCATCGTATTGCCCGCAAGCAGCGCCGGGATCACCTTCAGCGTGACCTGATTCATCGGCCAGTTCCACGGGGTGATCAGACCGACAACGCCGATCGGCTCCCATGAAATCATCGTCCCCGGCGCATGATCGCCCAGAGGCCGGACGAATTCGAAATCCTTGAACGCATTGATGAAGTTCGTGGTATGCCAGATACCCGCCGCCACCTGATCGCCGGCGGACATATCGGCGGGAGCGCCCATCTCATGAGTAATCGCCCAGGCCATGTCACTGGCACGTTTCTTATAAACCTCCAGGATCTTCTCGGCGACGGCCAGCCGCTCTTCCCTGCTGGTCGCCGACCAGTCCGGGAAGGCCCGCTTAGCCGCCGCGACCGCCGCATCGGTATCCGCCTGAGCACCAAGCGAGATCACCGCCACAGCGTCTTCGGTCGACGGGTCGATCACCTCAAGATCGTTCGGCGCCGCCGGGTCCACCCATTTTCCGTCAATGTAGAATTGCCGCTTATTCAGAAGCTCGCTCATGAGAATCCTCCATATCTGTGCAAAATGCTCGCATTTGCGGGGCTGCCACGCAAGCTTGCACAGCGCCACGGACCCCCGACCGGCAGTTACCTGCGGAATAGGCTTGGATATTGGCCTGTACTGCCTAGGCTCAGGACTCGTTCTTGATCATAACCAGAAGATGACGGTCGCGGCGAGCAGGATTGCAGAGAAGAAGGTCTCGGGGCAACGGTCGTATCGGGTGGCGACGCGCCTCCAATCCTTGAGTCGGCCGAACATGATTTCGATGCGGTTGCGGCGTTTGTAGCGCCGCTTGTCGTATTTGACGGGTTTCTTGCGCGACTTCCGACCCGGGATGCAAACCTTTATCCCCTTGTTTTTCAAGGCATCTCTGAACCAGTCGGCATCATAGCCCCGATCGGCCAGCAGCCAATCCGCCTCCGGCAGGCTGTTCAGAAGTGCCGCTGCCCCGGTGTAATCACTGACTTGTCCGGCGGACATGAAGAACCCTATCGGCCGGCCCTTCGCGTCGGTGACGGCGTGCAGTTTCGTGTTCATGCCGCCTTTCGTTCGCCCGATCTGGCGCCCGCGCCCCCTTTTTTGACCCGCAGGCTCGAGGCCGTGCGGTGCGCTTTCAGATAGGTCGCGTCGATCATGATCGTATTGTGTTCGGCACTCTCGGCGGCGAGGCCCACCATGATCCGGGCGAAGGTCCCGTTCTCGCTCCAGCGCTTCCAGCGGTTGTAGAGCGTCTTGGCGGGGCCGTAGTCCGTCGGCGCGTCGCACCATCGCAAGCCATTACGATTGATGAATATTATGCCGCTCAGCACACGCCGGTCGTCAACGCGTGGCTTGCCGTGGGATTTCGGGAAATAGGGTTTCAGACGCTCCATCTGCGCGTCAGTCAGCCAGAAAAGGTTGCTCATAAATCAGGTCTCCTTGCAGAGCCTGAATCACGCAAACAGCCCGAAATCAATGGGTCTGGAGCCTATGTTGCCGTTAAGAGCAACCGAAAGGACCACTCATGAGCCTGCGCATCAACGATACCGCTCCGGATTTCACGGCGAACTCGACCGAGGGTGAAATCAGTTTCCACGACTGGGCCGGGGACGGCTATGTCGTTCTGTTTTCACATCCGCGTGACTTCACCCCCGTTTGCACGACCGAATTCGGCGCGGTCGCACAACTCGTCCCGGATTTCGAGAAGCGCAATACCAAGGTGCTGGGCGTCTCGGTCGACTCGGTCGAGGATCACGGCAAATGGAAAGCCGATATCGAGAAAGTCGCAGGTGTCCCCGCCAATTTCGCCATTATCGACGACACGGAACTGAACGTCGCGAAGGCTTATGACATGCTGCCCGCAGATTACTATCTGCCGACAGAAGGCCGCACGCCGCAGCATTCGGCAACCGTCCGTACCGTCTTCATCATCGGCCCCGACAAGAAAGTCCGGCTGACCATGACCTATCCGATGTCGGTCGGCCGCAACTTCGCCGAGATCATCCGGGCGCTGGATGCGGTGCAGGAAACCGACGGCGCGCCGCTGGCCACCCCGGCGAACTGGGTTCCCGGTCAGGATGTGATCGTCGCCCTGTCTCTGGACGATGCCGCAGCCGAAGAAAAATACGGCAAGCTGGACAAGAAACTGCCCTATCTGCGTTTCGCGAAAGACCCGAAACACGGCTGAGGCTGCACAGGGCTGCCGGTCAGAAGATACCGGCAGCCTTCGCCTTTTCGACATGCGATCCCAGAAAACTGTTTTCCGGGATCTTGCCGTCATATCGGGCGGCAAGCACTTTCTGGACATTCGACGCGCTCAGATGAACGCCATAGGTGCCGGGACCGAAATCATCGTCGCTCAGCGCAGCGGGGGCAACGAAACGTTCGCAATCCGCGGGAACGATGGGATAGAAAGTCTCTACCGGCATGGCGTATTTCATCTCATCGTGGCGGCGCAGATAGGCTGACAAGGCACGCGGCCCGGTACTGCCCCAGGGCCATTCCTCGATCGGCACACCCTGCCCCAACGTCCTGATCCGGTATTTCAGCCGCCGCAGCCCGGTAATATGCGGCGCGATCCCCCGCATACCCGGTTTGAACTTCAGCAACTCGGCCAGAGCGGGCGAGTCTTTCGGCATACGCAGCACGGCACAATTGACCCGCTCAGGGTTTTCATGCGCATAAATCCGATCCCCTGCGAAATCGAAAGGCCGCAAAGCGATCATATCCAGATCGACCCAGACGCTTTCGGTTTTCTCCATCAGCGCATAGCGGAAAAAATTGGAATGCAGGGACGGGCTTCCCTCGCGGCTGTAACGGGCCACCTCTCGCGCGGGCAGGATTTCATTCGCATCCAGGCCCTGAACGCCCTCCGGCAACCCGGCAAGCCTGTCATAGCTGTAAATGCTCAGGCGATGGCCATGCCGCAGGAAGGAACCGATACTGGCATATTCAATCGGGCCGAGATCCCCCGCCCAAAAAGTCGCAAGCTCACGCATCAGAAACCTCCGAAACTGCGGAAAATAAGTGCCGCGCAATCTGTTCTGCGGCGGGAAAACTCGACTTTACTGAACCGGATCAAAAGAGACATCCAGACTGCGCCGCAAATAGCTGCCATCGAAGGACAATTCCGGCTCGGGGCGGCGGTCCAGCAAGAAATCCATGTCGCGATACCGGCCTGCCGCCGCATCGTCGCGGAACCCCTGATAAAGCGCGTCGGATTTCTGCCGCCATTCCTGCCATTGCCGCCGCTCTTTCCCGGTGCGGATCCCGCGCTGCGTCAGCCATTTACGCATCCCCCCGCGCAGCCTGCGCATCACGCTTTGTCGTCGCGGGCGCAGATACTGGCGATAATCGACACCGGCAGCGCCCATCATCTGCTGATAGGGCCGGAAGAACTGCCCATGCACCGTATCCGGCGCGGCTTCCTGCAGCCACGGCTTTTCGAAACTGGAGAAATGCAGGAAAACCGGCGGAAAAACCTGCTCATACCCATAGTTGAAATGCGCTTTCTGAAAATTGAAGCGCGGGCTGATCTCGGTCCAGCGGCCCTGAAAATAGCAGTTCAGGAAATCCTGATCCTGCGTATGCGCCGCATCCCCGTATCTGGTCATGAAGGCCAGAAGCTCGGCCCCGAAATCGACCGAAGCCCATGCCTGCCGGTCCAGCATCATGACCCCGGCATTGAAGTAACGCGCACCCTGCACCCCGATCGACCGCAGCCATGCCGCCCGGTCCAGACCGCCAGCCGAGCGCGGGGCCGAACCGATGGATGCGGCATCCTGCACCGCCGCAAGCCCGCCGGGCAATGCGAGACCCAGAAGCTCATCCGCCCGGACCATCGGAAATATATCCGCGTCCAGATAGATCAGCCGGTCATATTGCGGCAGAAGATAGGGCGCGAAGATCCGGCCATAGACGATGCGCGGCCAGCTTTCAGTGGCGGGCAAACCCTGCGGGATCAGATCATCCATCAGGTTGCGATGCAGAAAGACCCCGTCCCGACCGTTCTCATCGCGGAATTTACCGCCTTCGCCTTCCACAAAAACATGAACGTCGATGCCCCACAACGCATGAAGCCTGCGGGCCTGCGCCTGTCCAATCCCCAGATAGCGATCATCGACGGTGATGTAAAAGGCGCTGCGCATCCGCGCTCCTCCGATCAAAAAGACCGGCCCGAGCATCCCCGGACCGGCCCGATCTTTCAAGATATCGCGCCGATTACTCGGCGGTTTCTTCCTTCGGCTCGGTGATTTCCTCGCCGGTTTCCTGATCGACCATCTTCATGCCAAGGCGCACCTTGCCGCGGTCGTCAAAGCCCAGAAGCTTGACTTTCACTTCCTGACCTTCCTTCAGCACGTCCGAGGGGTGACCCAGACGCTTATTCGCGATCTGGCTGACATGAACCAGCCCGTCACGCTTGCCGAAGAAGTTCACGAAAGCGCCGAAATCGACCAACTTCACCACCTTGCCGGTGTAGATCTGGCCCTCTTCCGGCTCAGCGACGATCGAGTGGATCATCTCATAAGCCTTATTGATCGATTCACCATTCGCCGATGCGAT
Organism: Paracoccus aerodenitrificans; assembly: GCF_027913215.1. Lineage (GTDB taxonomy): Bacteria > Pseudomonadota > Alphaproteobacteria > Rhodobacterales > Rhodobacteraceae > Paracoccus > Paracoccus aerodenitrificans. The sequence goes on along the minus strand of NZ_CP115784.1, from coordinate 114,052 downwards.
CTTGATCACGCCATCGTCGTTGATATCGACCTTCGCACCCGAAACCTCGACGATCTCGCGGATCACCTTGCCGCCCGAGCCGATCACTTCGCGGATCTTGTCGGTCGGGATCTGCATCGTCTCGATGCGCGGCGCGTGTTCGCTGAACTCGCGGCGACCTTCGGTCAGCGCCTTGCCCATTTCACCCAGAATATGCAGACGCCCGTCCTTGGCCTGAGCCAGGGCCTGCTGCATGATTTCCGGGGTGATGCCCTGAACCTTGATGTCCATCTGAAGGCTGGTGATGCCGTTCTCGGTCCCTGCGACCTTGAAGTCCATATCGCCCAGATGATCTTCATCACCCAGAATATCCGTCAGAACCGCATATTTGCCGTCATCCTGAAGGATCAGACCCATTGCCACACCCGCAACCGGCGCTTTCAGCGGAACGCCCGCATCCATCATCGACAGCGAACCGCCGCAGACGGAGGCCATCGAGGACGAGCCGTTCGATTCCGTGATCTCCGACACGACGCGGATCGTATAGGGGAAATCCGTCGCCGCAGGCAGCACCGCCTGAAGCGCACGCCAAGCCAGCTTGCCGTGACCGATCTCGCGACGGCCGGGGCTGCCCACGCGACCAACCTCACCGACCGAATAGGGCGGGAAGTTGTAATGCAGCAGGAAGTTCGAGCGGAAATTGCCGTGCAGAGCGTCGATGATCTGTTCATCGTCGCCGGTCCCCAGAGTCGTCACAACCAGACCCTGCGTCTCGCCACGGGTGAACAGCGCCGAACCATGCGTGCGCGGCAGAATGCCCACTTCGCAATCAATCGGACGCACGGTTTTCGTGTCGCGACCATCGATCCGCGCACCGCCAGCGATCACATCGCCGCGCAGAATGTCGGATTCCAGCTTCTTCAGCGCGGAACCCAGATTCGGATCCTCAAGCTCTTCCTCGCTCAGCCCGGCCACGATCTTCTCGCGGACCACCTGAATCGCGTCACGGCGCTCGCTTTTATCCTTGATCTGATAGGCGTCGCGCATACCGGCTTCGCCAAGCGATTTCACCCGGTCGGCCAAAGCGCCATATTCCGGCGACTGGAAGTCGAACGGCTCTTTCGCGGCGGTTTCGGCAAGCTGGATGATCAGGTCGATCACCGGCTGCATCTGCTCATGGCCGAATTTCACGGCGCCCAGCATCTCTTCCTCGGTCAGCTCGTAAGCCTCGGATTCGACCATCATCACGGCATCCTTGGTGCCTGCGACAACCAGATCGAGACGCTGCTCGGGATTGTTGCGAAGCTGGTCCATGTCCTGAACCTCGGGGTTCAGCACATATTCGCCATTGGCAAAACCGACACGCGCCGCACCGATCGGACCCATGAATGGAACGCCGGAAATGGTCAGCGCCGCCGATGCAGCGATCATCGCGACGATATCGGGATCGTTGACAAGATCGTGGCTCAGCACGGTGCACATCACCAGAACTTCATTCTTGAAGCCCGGAGCGAAAAGCGGACGGCAGGGACGGTCGATCAGACGCGCGGTCAGCGTCTCTTTCTCGGTCGGACGCGCCTCGCGCTTGAAAAAGCCGCCCGGAATTTTGCCGGCGGCATAGTATTTTTCCTGATAATGGACCGTCAGCGGGAAAAAGTCCTGACCCGGCTTCGGTTCCTTGGCAAAGGTCACGTTGGCCATGACGCTGGTCTCGCCCAGAGTGGCGATGACGCTGCCGTCGGCCTGACGCGCAACCTTGCCCGTTTCCAGGGTAAGCGTTTCCTGCCCCCACTGGATTGATTTCTTCACTTCATCAAACATGCGGTTTCCTCTTGGGATGCACCGGCCCTCCGGCCATCCCCATGTCAAATGGCGGCCCCATTGCCGCCGCCCCCGAATCCTTAGCGTAGCCCAGGGGGCGCGGGCATCACGTCTCAGATTTTGGGGCCATACAGGAAAACCCTTGCTTTGGGAAGCCTCTGCATGTCAGCGCGACGGCATGCGGCGCGGCCTGTCCTTCCTGTCCGTCCCACGCCTGTCAGCGCGGCATTCCTCAATATAACTGCAAGCTATTATATATAAGGATGAACGTTCGGGATCAGCGCCGCTGCTGTACGATCTGTGTACATTCCGTGTATGGGTTCTGCACATAAATCACAGCCCGGAACCCAGCATCCACAGGCTGTTTCCGGCCCCCGCTCCCGAAACGCCCCACAGCCCCGGCCACGCATAAGAAAAGCGCCCGCCCCTTGAAAGAGCGGGCGCCTTGTCATGTCCTCAGATTATGCCCCTCAGGTCAGAGGCGACTCACGGTATTCACCAAGATCCGGCGTCATCCGGCTGACCACCACAATGGCGATCCACGAGGCGATGAAGCCCGGCACGATCTCATAGAGCGTGCTGCTCAGCCCAAGCATGATCCACAGACCGACCGTCACCGCACCGACGATCAGCCCGGCAACCGCGCCATATCCGTTCATCCGCTTCCAGGTCAGCGACAGGATGATCAGAGGCCCGAACGCCGCACCAAAACCGGCCCAGGCGTTAGAGACCAGCCCCAGAACCTGCGAATCCGGGTCCCGCGCGATGAAGACCGCAACCAGCCCCACGGCCAGCACCGCGATCCGGCCGATCAGCACCAGCTCATTCTCGGTCGCGTCGCGCTTGAACAGCGAATGATAGATATCCTCGGTCAGCGATGAAGACGCGACCAGCAACTGACTGGAAACGGTCGACATGATCGCCGCCAGCAGCGCCGCATACAGGAAACCCGTGACAAGAGGATGGAAAAGCAGGTTGGACAGCACGATGAATATCGTCTCGGGGTCAGCGATTTCTAGCCCGTTCCGCTGCGCGTAGGCACGTCCGAAAATACCGACCGAGACCGCCCCGATCAGCGAAACCGCCATCCAGCTCATCCCGATATTACGGGCCGCAGGCACCTCTTCAACGCTGCGTACGGCCATGAAACGCACGATGATATGCGGCTGCCCGAAATAGCCCAGACCCCATGCCACGGCAGAGATCCAGCCCATGAAGGTCAGCCCGGCGGTCATGGACAGGAAGTTCGGATCGACCTCGGTCCGCAGCCTTTCCGCCGCAGTCCCGATCCCCTCTCCCTGCCCCGTGGTCAGGATCACGATCGGCATGACCACAAGCGCCAGCATCATGATGCAGCCCTGCACGAAATCAGTCAAAGACACGGCAAGGAAACCGCCCATCACCGTATAGACCAGCACGATGCCCAGTGTCAGAAGGACGCCGGACATATAGCCGCCGTCAAAGGCGCTGACGAACAGCTTGCCGCCACCGACAAGGCCCGACGCGGTATAAACCGCGAAGAAAACCACGATCACGATGGCCGAAACGATCCGCAGAAGCCGGGCCGTGCTGGGAAAACGTGCGCCCAGAAAGCCGGGAATGGTCAGGCTGTTATCGTATTCCTCAGTCTGTTGGCGCAGCCGCGGGGCGACGATGATCCAGTTCAGAAACGCCCCGACGAACAGCCCGATCCCGATCCAGCTTTGCGCCAGCCCCGAGGCGAACAGCGCCCCCGGCAGACCCAGCAACAGCCAGCCGCTCATATCCGAGGCCCCGGCGGACAAAGCGGCCACCGCAGGCGGCAGGCTTCGCCCGCCCAGCATGTATTCTTCCGAGCTCGATGTCGATTTTCGCCATGCATAAACGCCGATGCCAAGCATCAGCACGAAATATGCCGCAAGACTGATCCAGATTCCGGTGGCCATATTCCCTCCCGTTTTCCAATTGTGACTCCCCGCTTCTTTCACAACCAGAGCCACGGAGCAAAGGATAATGGTAAATTATCCCCGAAAACCTACATATTTGCGGATTATTTCCACGGCAACCGGACAAATCACGCTGCCCTGCACGGTCAGGTCACCGCAGATGAGGCCCGTCCGCCAATGGACAAGGCCTCCGAGACGCCTCCATATTGCCCCTGACAGCAAGGAGATATCGCGTGGTCAGTGCACAGGTCAGAGCAGATGCGTTTTTCTCACGCCTCGATAGCTGGAAAGAGGAATTGCTTGCCCTTCGCGATATCCTCAGAAGCTGCGATCTAACCGAGGATTTCAAATGGTCCTCTCCGGTCTATACCCATGATGGCGGCAATATCGCGATTATCTGGGGCTTCAAGGACCGGGCCGCGCTCGGCTTTTTCAAGGGCGTTCTGCTGACCGACCCCGAACGGGTTCTGGAGGCTCCCGGCGAAAACTCGCGCTCTTCGCGGATGCTGAACTTCACCAGCCTGTCCCAGATCGACAAGATGCGCCCGGTGATCACCGCCTATCTTGCCGAGGCCATCGCGATCGAACAATCCGGCGCAAAGGTCGAGATGCCGAAGGACGATCTCGCCTATCCCGAGGAATTACAGGCCAGGCTGGACGAAAACCCCGATTTCCGCCTTGCGTTCGAGGGTCTGACTCCTGGCCGCCGCCGTGGCTGGGTGCTGCATTTTTCCGGCGCGAAACAATCGGCGACACGGGTTTCCCGGATCGACAAGGCCACGCAGAAAATCCTTGAAGGAAAAGGAATGCAGGACCGCTGAGATCGGACGATGCCGAACCCGGCACAGGTTTTCGGCTAAATCACCGCCTCCCACACCAGAGCACCGCTGTGACCGATCACCTTCCGGCTCAGCACGTGGGCGCTGCGGATGGCGTCAGGAACAGTCTCTCCCCTGATCCGGGCGGCCAGATAACCGGCATTGAAACTGTCTCCGGCAGCGGTGGTATCGACGGGCCGGTCACGCGGCAGATCGCCGACGACCCCACTGTCCTCAGCACCTGCGAAATGCACCGCAGCGCCGCCAGCCTTGACGATGACCTGCTTTGCGCCGAGACGCAGATATCGCGCCAGCGTCGTCTCGGGGTCGCTATCCCCGAAGAATTCCCGCTCATCATCGAAGCTTGGCAGGATCAGATCGGCATGGCTCGCCGCCTGCTGCACATATTGGCGCATCGTGTCGATATCCGGCCATAGCCGCGGCCGGAGATTGGTATCAAACACGATCCGGCTGCCCTGCTTCCGCGCGACAGCCAGTGCCTCCAGCAGCGTTTTGCGCCCCTGATCCGACAAAATCGCCAGTGTGATCCCCGAGAAATACGCAATCGCGCATCCCGCAAGCGCCGCCCTCAGCGTCTCGGGATCATCCGCAAGCCACCGCGCTGCCGAGTTGTCCCGCCAATAGGAAAAACTGCGCTCTCCGTTCTCAAGCGAGATCGCGTAAAGACCGATCTCACGTTCGGGATCGCGTCCCACAAATCCTGTGCCAATCCCTTCGGAACGCAGGAAATCGGTCATCCGGCGCGAAAACTCGCCGGTTCCCACGCGGGTAAAGTAATCGACGCGCCGATCCGCTGGCAGCAGGCGGCGCAGATACCACGCCGTATTCAACGTATCGCCTGCGATGCCAAGCTGCCAGAGTCCGTTTCCTCCGGGCTGCGACAGCTCAATCATCGCCTCGCCGATTGACAGAATATGGTTCGCCATCATCCTCACCGCATTCCCGACAGGCCGACGCGCGTCTGTTTTGCCCCGCCGTCCCGCAACGTATCATCATGAAGCCCGGAAGAATTGAAAGGCAATTCCGGGCAGGTTACGCATGGCATATCCGAACACGCATCTGCCCGCGCCGCGAAGATTTTCTGGGAAAGGAGTTTTCATGCCTCATGTCGAAACCCGCCACGCCATCCATCCCGAACATGCCAGAACGATGGATACCGAAACGCTCCGCCGTCATTTTCTGGCCGAGGGTCTTTTCGCCGATGGAGAGATCCGCCTGATCTATACCCATTACGACAGGTTCACCCTTGGTGCGGCGGTCCCGGCAGGCAAGACGCTGACGCTGGACAGGATCGAGGAAACCAGAACCGAGACGTTTCTGGAACGCCGTGAGATGGGCATCGTCAATATCGGGGACGCAGGCACGGTCGAGGCTGCGGGCCAGTCATGGGAGATGAACAGGGGCGATGTGCTGTATCTGGGCATGGGCTCCGGAGCGGTGAATTTCTCCGGACATGGCCGGTTCTACATCACCTCGGCCCCGGCGCATCGTACGCTGCCCTGCCGTCTGGTGACCGTTCAGGACGCGAAAGAGGTCAGACTGGGCGCGGTCGAGACCAGCAACAAGCGCACTATCCGCCAGTTCATTCACCCTCTGGTCATGGAAAGCTGTCAGCTTGTCCTCGGCTATACCACGCTTGAGGACGGCTCTGTCTGGAACACCATTCCCAGCCATTATCACGACCGCCGGATGGAGGCCTATCTGTATCACGGAATGGAGCCGGAATCGCGTGTGCTGCATCTGATGGGCGAACCGCAGGAGACTCGGCATCTGTTTGTCGCGAATGAGCAGGCAGTGATCTCGCCGACCTGGTCGATCCATTCCGGCGCGGGGATCGGGGGTTATACGTTCATCTGGGCGATGGCCGGGGACAATGTCGATTATACGGATATGGATTTCGTTCAGCCGGAGGATATGCGGTGAACCCGTTTTCGCTTGAGGGACAGACCGCGCTTGTCACAGGCGCGAATACCGGGATCGGTCAGGCCATTGCCGTGGCGATGGCGCAGGCCGGTGCCGACGTGATCGCCGCAGGCCGCAGCGATTGTGATGAAACCCTGTCGATGATGGGCGGCAAGGGGCGGGCCATGCATCTGGATTTCGCCGATCCGATGGCCGCGCGTGATGTGTTTGCAGAAACCCGCATCGACATCCTTGTCAATAATGCCGGGATCATCCGCCGCGAGGACGCCGTCGATTTCTCGGAAGCCGACTGGGACGATGTGATCGACGTGAATCTGAAGGCGCTGTTCTTCACCTGTCAGGCGTTTTCTCGGGAAGCCTTGCCGCGCGGGCGGGGCAAGATCATCAACATCGCCTCGCTTCTGTCCTTTCAGGGCGGCATCCGCGTTCCGTCCTATACGGCCAGCAAACATGGCGTTGCCGGGCTGACAAAGCTGATGGCGAATGAGTGGGCGGCGCAGGGGCTGAACGTGAACGCCATCGCGCCCGGCTATATAGAAACTAATAATACAAAGGCCCTCCGCGCCGATCCCGACCGCTCGAAAGCCATTCTCGACCGGATTCCGGCGGGACGTTGGGGCAGACCCGAAGATATCGCCCAAAGCGCGGTGTTCCTCGCCGCACCAGCCTCGGATTATATCAACGGCGCGGTACTGAATGTGGATGGCGGCTGGCTTGCACGATAGAGCGCCGCAATATTCGCTGTGCAGCAGGGCATTTTCAGTGCCGTCGGCCTGACCTCAGGAAAGACCAGACAGCGCCTCGAAGATCAGCCTCACGGCGATGATGAACAGCATCGCCATGATCAGCCGGTCAAACAGTTTCACACCAAAGCGCTTCACCAACCCCGCCCCGATCGGCATCGCCAGAAACAGCGGGATACAGGCCACGATGCTCAGCAGGAAAACCTGCCAGTCCATCACCCCCACGCCGATCAGCGAGGGCAACTGGACGACCGACATCGCAATGAACTGGATCGACAGCGTCGCGATGAAACGTTCGCGCGACAAATGAAGCGCATGAAGAAATGGCACCGAGACCGGGGCAGAGATCCCCGCCGCGCCCTGAAGAATGCCCGCGACAAGCCCCACAGGTACGGCAATGCGCCGCGCAAACCCGTATTCAAGGCTCCAGTCGGGCTTAAGCAGCCTGACCCCGACATAGGACAGCGCCAGAAGCCCGACGATCAGCGACAGGATCTCATGCGGCAGCGAGGCCAGTATGAACGTCCCGATCAGCGCCCCCACCCCGGCAGATCCCGCCAGCCGAAGGATGAAGCCCTTATCGGCGAGCGCATCGCGATACTGCCAGCCCTGCCAGATATTCGAGGCCAGAGCCGGCAGGGCAAAGGTCGCAACCGCGTGGGGAACGCCGAAAAAGATCGAGATGATCGGAATGACGATCACCGGCGTCCCCGCCCCGATTGCACCTTTCAGGATGCCTCCGAAAAGGAAGGCGATCATGGTGACGATGAACGCAAACATCTGCCGAAATCTCTAACTCAGGATGCGGACGAGGAATAACGAGATTCCGGGGATAAGGATCAGCAATCCGATACGGATGATATCGCTGATCAGGAAAGGCAGGACGCCGCGAAAGCTTTCGACCATCGGGACATCCTTGGCCATCCCGTTGATGACGAAAACATTCATCCCGACCGGAGGCGTAATCAGCCCGACCTCGACGACCACAACGGCAAGGATGCCGAACCAGATCAGCGTATCCTCGCGGCCCATGCCGAAATCCAGCCCCGCGATGATCGGATAGAAGATCGGAACGGTCAGCAGCAGCATGGACATGGAATCCATGACGCAGCCCATCAGCAGATACAGGAACAGGATCGCCAGCAGCACCAGCATCGGAGAAAGACCGCTATCGACAATGGCCTGCGCCGCCAGCATCGGGGTCTGCGTGGCTGACAGGAAGGCGTTGAACATCTCGGCCCCCAGCATGATCAGGAAGATCATCGCACTGGTCCGCGCGGTGCCCTGAAGACAGGCGACAAGCCCGTTCCACCGCAGCCCGCCATGCAGCACCGCCAGAACGAATGTGCCGAAAGCACCGATTGCGGCGGCCTCGGTCGGGGTGAACCAGCCGCGATACATGCCGACGATGACCAGAAGGAAGATCAGCGCGATGGACCATGTCTCACGGATCGCTGTCAGCTTCTCGGCGCGGGTGGCTTTTTCCGCCGCCGGACCCGCCTCGGGATGGCGGCGCACGAACCACGCAATCGCCAGCATATAGCCAAGCGCCGCGATAATACCGGGGATCATCGCCGCAACGAACATCTTGGCGATGCTCTGTTCGGTCATCAGCGCATAGAGCACCAGAATGACCGATGGCGGGATCAGAATGCCCAGAGTTCCCCCCGCCGCAACCGAACCCGTCGAGAGCGCACCGGAATAGCCATAGCGCCGCATCTCGGGCAGTGCCACCTGCCCCATCGTGGCAGCCGTCGCCAGAGACGATCCGCAGATCGCCCCGAACGCCGCGCTGCCGCCAATCGTCGCCATTGCCAGACCGCCCCGGCGCTGCCCCAGAAAGGCGGCGGCGGCACGGTACAGCGCCCGGCTCATCCCGGCATGGGTAGCGAACTCGCCCATCAGCACGAAAAGCGGAATGACCGAAAGGGAATAGGTCGAGAACTGGTAATAAGTATTGGTCTTCAGATAGGCCAGCAGAGGCACCGTGCCGTTGACCAGCCAGTATCCGGTGATCCCGGTCGCCAGCATCGCGACGGCAATCGGCACCCTGACCGCCATCAGCGCCAGAAGCGCCGCGAATCCCGCCAGTCCGGCTGCTATTCCGGTCATTGCCGCGCTCCTTTCAGATGGCCCATCATGGTGAAGAAGGTGGTCACGATCAGCAAAGCGAATGCCGGCAGCATCACCGCCGCGCTTGGCCAGATCGGGATACCCAGCACCATCGACTGCTCTCCATAGCCGCGGAACTCACTTACACCGAACCACATCCGCCATAACAGCAGCGCACCGATCAGCAGATAGATCAGATCTCCGAAGGCTTCGAGCATGTGATTCACGCGCGGCCCGGCTTTCATGGTGAAGAAATCCACCAGAACATTCCCGCCCGTCGCCTGACACCACGGCAGGAAACAGGCAATCACCACGGCCGAGGCCATCTCGACTATTTCGTAATCTCCGGGAATGGGGGCGCCGAAGACGCCGCGCCGCGTCACGCTGGCAACGGTCATCAGCATGACCGCCATCAGCACCAACCCGCCAAATGTGGCGACCCAACGGCATATGGTCAAAAGCCATCCCGGCAGTTCAACGTCCTGAGCATGTTCGCTCAACTGTTCGGCCTCGGCCATTGATGCCCCCCTTTCCCGAGCTTGCCGCGTTTACTGCGCTGCGGCTGGCGTATCGGAGCCGGTGCCTTCAGCCTCGTTCGCGGCTGCCAGCATGCCGCGGGCATCGTCCAGCATCGCCTGCCCGTCATGGCCCGCATCGTTCATCGACTGAACCCAGGCGTCGATAACCGGCTGCGAGGCCTCGTACCACGGACCGAGCTCGGCTTCCGGAATGACGGTGATCGAAGCGCCGCTATCGACATATTTCTGCCGCTCGGCCTGTTCGGCATTATCGAAGGCCTCACCCGCAAGCGCGGCCAGCGCAGCGCCGGAGTTATCGTCGATGACCTTTTTCAGATCACCCGGCAGGCCTTCATATTTCGCCTTGTTCATCACCAGAGCCATGACCGAATTCGCGATGCCGCCATTCTCGACACCCAGCTCGGTATGGCCTTCGGTCACATCCTCGATACGCAGCGAGCCGACAACCTCCCACGGGATAACGGCACCGTCGATCACCCCGGTCGTCAGCGACTGAGCCACTTCCGGCACCGGCATACCGACCGCCGTCGCACCAAGCGCATTCAGCCCGTCGGTCATCGCGCGGGACGGAGCGCGGATCTTCAGACCGCTGAGATCCTCCAGCGAGCCGACCTGCGTATCGGCCATGTGGAACTTATAGGCAGATGGTGCATGGATCAGCAGCGGATGGACTTCGCCCAGTTCCTCGCCCAGATATTTCGCCTGAAATTCCTGCAGCGCATTGGTCGTCGCAACCGCTGTCGAGGACATGAAGGGCAGTTCGAACACTTCGGCAATCGGGAAGCGGCCCGGCGTATATCCCAGCAGGGTCCAGGAAATATCCACAATCCCGTCACGCGCCTGATCGAAAAGCTGAGGCGGCTTGCCGCCAAGCTGCATCGACGGATAAAGCTGCACATCGATCCGCCCGCCCGAGGCTTCCTCGACCATCTTCTCCCACGGAGCCAATACGTCGGCATGCATCGGCGCATCGGCCGACAGGAAGTGATGGACCCTCAGCGTGACCTCTTGCGAAAAGGCCGGTGCGGCCAGTGTTGCAAGGGCGGTTGCCGTCAGAAATACGCGTTTCATTTTACCTCTCCCGTTTATTGTCAAATTGCATTGCTATGCTTGCAGCATCACCCAGATTATTCTCAGGTGCCAGAATTCCGGCCCAGTCCCTGCCGGGCACAAGACCGGATAACGCATCTGCCAGCGTCATCGTCTGATCGGATTGCATCGCCGTCAACGCCTTGCCGACGATTTTCAGCGCCTCGGGCCGGGGCATATCCTGTGTCAGCAGAAATCCGGCGGCCTCGGCCATCATCATTCCCCGATCCGCCGCGAATGCCTCGGCGATCCGGTCCGGCTGCGCCCGCAGCGAAGCCGCCAGATCCCGCGCAATCCGCAGACTGGCCCCGGCGCGTTCCAGCATGGCGGGAAGCAGCGACCACTCGATACCAAGCGCAGTACCGTCGCGCTCATTCGCATGGATCAGCGCCTGATGCAGACTGCCAAGATCACCAGCATTCAGCCGCGCCAGAGTCACCAGCGTTTCAGCGGCGACCGGGTTGGATTTCTGCGGCATGGTCGAGGAACCGCCTCCGGTCCCTGCCGAGACCTGCCCAAGCTCGGATTGCGACATCAGGACCAGATCGGCCCCCATCTTGCCAAGAGATCCGGTCAGCAGGGACAGCCAGCCGCCAAGTTCGGCAATCATATCGCGCGTGCTGTGCCAGGGAATCTCCGGTGCGCCCAGTTCCAGCTCAGCCGCCATCGCGCGGCGCAGATCCGAGGCTTTCGGGTCAAGCGCGGCAGAGGTCCCCACCGCACCGTAAAGCGAGACATTCAGCAGGCGCGGCAGCATCTCCTCAAGACGTTCCGTCTGACGACACAGCGGCGCATACCAGGTGGCGATCCGTGCCCCCAGAGTTGTCGGCGCGGCAACCTGAAACCGTGTATGGGCAGGGATCGGCTGATCTGCATATTCCGCCGCTTTCCCGGCCAGAACACCCGACAGGGCCGACAGCCGCTCACGCAGCACCGGCATCACCCCGGCAAGCTGGATCATCAGCCCGGTATCGACGATATCCTGCGAGGTCGCGCCGAAATGCACCCATGCGGCATGATCGCCCGCCGCCTCTTTCAACGCCTTGATAACCGGCTGCGCAGAGATCCCCGCACCCGCCACACCAGCAGCGATAACGGCGATATCCGGTTTCAACGCCTCGGCGGCAGCGGCAATAGCCGTGGCGGCGGCCTCGGAGATGATGCCGAGCCGCGCCTGAGATTGTGCCAGCACCGCCTCGGCATGAAGCATCGCGGCGATGCTGGCGGTGTCCCCCATCATCTCCGCGATTTCCCTATCGCCAAGCAGATCGGCGTAGAGACGCATCAGGCCGCCCGCAGGCCCAGCAATTCCCGCGCCTGAGCATAGTTTGCCACCGGGCGTTCGTATTTCTCGCACAGCTCAACCGCCCGCTTCACCAGAGCGGCATTCGACGGTGCCAGCGTGTCGCGGTCGATGCGGACATTATCCTCAAGCCCGGTCCGTGCATGACCGCCCGAGGAAATCGCCCACTCGTTCAGCACGATCTGGTTCGGCCCGATCCCGGCGGCGCACCACGGCGCATCTTCGCCGAACAGGCGCTGTACCGTCCTGATATAATAATCGAACACGTCGCGATCGACCGGCATGGCGTTCTTCACGCCCATGACGAACTGCACATAGGGCGTGCCCTTGAGCCGCCCGTCATCGGCCATCTTCTTCGCCTGATGAATATGCGACAGATCGAAAGCCTCGATTTCCGGCTTCACATCGTATTTCAGCATCTCGGCTGCCAGCCAGTCCACAAGATCCGGCGGGTTCTCATAGACGCGCGTCGGAAAATTATTCGACCCGACCGACAGAGAGGCCATGTCGGGCGCAAGGGGCAGCATGCCGCCCCTCGCATTCCCTGCACCGGACCGTCCACCCGTCGAAAGCTGCACGATCATGCCGGGGCAGTGCTTTTCCAGCCCCTCTTTCAGCGCGGCGAAGCGCTCGGGATCGCTGGTCGGTTTGCCCTCATCGTCGCGCACATGGCAATGCGCGATGGTGGCGCCGGCCTCGAAGGCTTCCTGGGTGGATTCGATCTGCTCGGCCACGGTGATCGGCACCGCCGGGTTGTTTTCCTTGGTGGGAAGCGACCCGGTAATGGCCACGCAGATAATGCAGGGTTTGTTCTCAGACATCAAAAAAGACCGTCTCATTGTCGCCTTGCAGGCGGATTTCGAAGCGATAGACCGGCACACCGTCGCGCTCTCCGTCGCGTTTGGCAAGCAGGGTCGCGCGGCGATTTTCCCATTCGATCAGGTTCAGCACCGGATCGGCGGCATTCGCCTCTGCCTCATCCTCGAAATACATGCGCGTATTGAGGCCGATATTGATGCCCCGCGCAACGATCCAGAGATTGATATGCGGTGCCATCGGCTCATGGCTGTCCATGCGGCCCTGCCAGTCGGGATCGCTGTCGCTGACACGCTGCGACACGCCCGACCCCAGCTTGACACGCGGCTTCACCTTGCCCGGCTTCACCGTGTCGAAACCCCATTCGCCGGTCTCGAAATCGGTGATGACACGGCCCCAGCCGCGAAAACCGTCCTCGACCTCGCCGCCGCCTTCCGGATGGGCGTAAACCCCTTCCGAGTTGGCCTGCCAGGCTTCCAGCAGCACATCCTTCACCGGGCTGCCCATGCCGTCGATGACCACGCCTTCGACTCGGATCTTCTGACCCTTCGCATTCGGCCCGGCAATATCCCAGCCAAGTTCCTGCCGGTAGATATCGAAACCCGCAGCCCCCGGCGCAAGGCCGATATGGACATATGGACCAGCCGTCTGAGAGGCAGATTCCTTCAGGTAATCAAGCTTCTGTGGCATCTCAATTGCCCTCCAGCCGGTTTTCGAACAGCGTCGAGCGGCGTCCGCGCAGAACGATGTCGAATTTATAGGCGATGCTGTCCAGCGGCACCGTCGCATTCAGATCCAGCTTCGCGATCAGTTGCTCGATCGCATCGGGGTCCGGGATCGTGTGCACGATCGGACAATGCGGGATCAGCGGATCGCCCTCGAAATAAAGCTGGGTGATCAGACGCTGGCTGAAGCTGGACCCGAAAACAGACACATGGATATGCGCCGGACGCCAGTTATTCACCCAGTTGCGCCACGGATAGGCTCCGGGCTTGATCGTGCGGAAGAAGTAATACCCGTTCTCATCCGTCAGGGTCCGTCCGCAGCCCCCGAAATTCGGGTCGAGCGAGCCAAGATAGGTATCCTTCTTGTGCCGGTAACGACCACTGGCATTGGCCTGCCAGATTTCGACCAGCGTATTCGGCACGGGCCGGGCGTTTTCGTCCAGCACCCGGCCATGAACGATGATCCGCTCTCCGACCGGGTCGCCATCCTTGGCATAGTTCTTGATCAGGTCGTTATCGATCGGGTCGATATCGTTATGCCCGAATGTCGGGCCGGTGATTTCGGATACAGATTGCTGCAACGAAATCATGCTGTAGCGCGGAGAACGTGCCACGGATGTCTTGTAGTCAGGCGTCAGTGCCGGCGGCTGCCGGGTTCTGTCGCGCTGATAATATTCGGCAGGCTTCATTGGCTTCCCTCCATCTCGGCGTAGGTCTGCTTTGCCAGTTTCAGTGCATGGTTCGCGCGGGGGACCCCTGCATAGATCGCGACGTGCTGAAACGCTTCCAGCACGTCGCGCTTCGTAGCGCCGGTGCGAGCCGTGGCACGGATATGCATGGGAATTTCTTCGAAATTGCCGGTGGCGGCCAGAAGCGCAAGGGTCAGCATGGACCTTTCGCGCCGACTGATGCCGTCCGAGGCCCAGACATTGCCCCAGGCACCTTCGGTAATCAGTTCCTGAAACGGCAGGTCGAACTCGGTCTTCGCGGCCTCGGCGCGGTCGACATGGGCATCGCCCAGAACCTCGCGGCGGACCTGCATTCCGTTATCATAGCGATCAGACATGGCCGACTTCCTTAAGAAAGCCGTTCAGAATATCCGCATAGCGCGAGGCGGCCTCGACACAGGGCAGATGGCCTGCGCCGTCAATTTCCGCATAGGCAGCACCGGGCATCAGATCGCCGGTCGCCTTCACCAGTTCGGGCGGGGTAGAGCCGTCAAGGCTGCCCGCGATCATCTGGACAGGCAGGTCCAGCCCCTCGACATCGCGGCGCAGATCGGCGGCGGCGATGGCCTGACAACAGGCGATATAGCCCTGCATCGGCTGCCGCTCCAGCATGCGCTGCCAGACGGCAAGCTCCGGCGTGGCCCTGAAATCCGGCGAGAACCAGCGTTCCATCGTCGGCGCGGCAATGACCTCCAGCCCGCCTTCCCGGATCGCGGCGACGCGGTCGTTCCACATCTTGTCAGTGCCGATCTTCGCGGCGCTGTTGGAAATGACCAGAGCCTTCAGCAGATCCGGCCTCCGCAGCGCCAGCCCCTGCCCGATCAGCCCGCCAATGGACAGGCCGACAAAGACCACATCTTTCAGCCCAAGCCCGTCGATCAGCCCGGCCGCGTCATCGGCAAGCTGTTCGATACTGTATGGCCCCTGCGTTTCCTCGCTCAGCCCGTGGCCGCGCTTGTCATAGCGGACCAGCCGCAAGCCTTCCGGCAGATGCGGCAAAAGCGCATCCCACAGTCGCAGATCGGTGCCGAGAGAATTCGAGAACACCACAGCCTTGCCGTTTTCCGGCCCGTGATCGGCATAGTGAATCCCGATCCCATTCGCGTCGATAATCTGCATCAGTATGGCAACCCTACATAATTTTCGGCAAAGGCGCGTTGCTGCGCCGTGTTGTCCCGCAGGAAGGAGATATCCGCCGCCTGCATCTTCAGATCGAACGGGCTCATATCAGGATAGCGGTGCAGAAGCCCGCTGAACCACCAGCTGAAACGCTCTGCCTTCCAGATCCGCAGCAGGGCCTTTTCGGAATAACTGTCGATGCCCTGACTGTCCTTGTCCTGATAATACTGCACCAGCCCGTTATAAAGATAATGCACATCGCTTGCCGCCGTGTTCAGCCCCTTGGCCCCGGTCGGCGGCACGATATGGGCCGCATCGCCGCACAGGAACAAGCGGCCCCACCGCATCGGTTCGGTCACGAAGCTGCGCAGCGGCGCGATGGATTTCTCGATGCTCGGCCCGGTGACCAGCTTGTCGGCGATCTCCTCGGGGATGCGGTGCTTCAGCTCATCCCAGAAGGCCTTATCCGTCCAGTCCTCGACATGATCCGACAAGGCGCACTGGATATAATAGCGCGACAGATTCTCATTCCGCATCGAACACAGCGCGAAACCGCGTTCCGAGTTGGCATAGATCAGCTCATCATGAACCGGCGGCGTCTCGGACAGGATTCCCAGCCAGCCGAACGGATAGGTCTTTTCGTATTCGCGCCGCACCTCCAGAGGAATGGTCTGGCGGCTGACCCCGTGGAACCCGTCGCAACCGGCAACGAAATCGCAGTCAATGCGCTTTTCCTGCCCGTGCTGCTCAAAGGTGACATAGGGCTTGTCTGAATCGGCATCGTGGATGACGACATGATCGGCCTCGAATTCGGTCTGCGCCCCGGCAGCCTCACGCGCATCATAGAGATCGCGCGTCACCTCGGTCTGACCATAGACGATCACCGGAGTTCCGGTCAGTTCCTTGAAATCGACGTGGAACATCTCGCCGCCAAAGGCGATTTCGGTTCCGTCATGGATGAAACCTTCCTTGTGAAGCCTGTCCGCGACCCCCGCTTCTTCCATCAGCCTGACCAGTCCGGTTTCCAGCACCCCGGCGCGGATCCGGCCCAGAACGTATTCGCGGGTCTTCCGTTCCAGAATGACGGCGTCAATGCCCTGCTTGTGCAAAAGCTGACCCAGCAGAAGGCCCGACGGGCCACCACCAATGATGACGACTTGTGTACGCATGACATCTCCTCCTGCGCACAGAAAATCATATGGAAATCGATAAGAAAAATGACATTATGCGCAAATTAGTTACCAATTTTGGCAAGTAAATGGACCGCAGAATCAAGCTCCGCCATATCGAGGCCTTTGTCGAAATCAGCCGCCAGCAAAGCCTCAAACGCGCAGCAGAGAAGCTGAACCTGACCCAGCCCGCCATCTCACGGACGCTGGCAGAGCTTGAGGGGATCATCGGCACCCGCCTGCTGAAGCGTGGGCGTGGCGGGGTCGAACTGACGGCGCAAGGCGATATCCTGTTCGACTTCGCGCAGGCGGGTCTCGGCTCACTGGAACGCGGTCTGGACAGCGCCGCGCAAGAGCTTCGGCAATCCGTGCCGAGGCTGCGGATCGGGGCGCTGCCCTCGGTGGCGGCAAGGCTGATGCCGCAAATGGTGAAAATTCTTGCCCAGACCGCGCCGGAGCTTCAGTTGACCATTGCGGACGGCTCGCATGAACATCTGACGGACAGGCTGCGTGCGGGCAGCGTCGATCTGGTTCTGGGCCGTCTGGGGACGCCCGAGACGATGCGCGGGCTCAGCTTCGCTCAGCTTTACATGGAAAGCGTGATTTTCGTCGTCCGGCCCGGGCATCCGATCCTGGACGATCCGCATCCTCATAGGCTGGTCGATGAGTTTACGGTGATCTTTCCGCCACCCTGGGCCGCGATCCGCCCATTTGTCGAACATATGCTGATCGCGCAAGGCGTTCCCATCCCCCTGCACCGGATCGAGACCGTGTCAGGCGCGTTCGGACGGGTTTACACCGCACAAAGCGACGCGGTCTGGATCATCTCGGCCGGTGTGGTCAGCAATGAAATCGCCGAGGGCCGTCTGGTCCGGCTGCCCTTCCCGACAATCGGCACAGAAGGCCCTGTCGGGCTGATGCGCCGCGCGAGCGACCGGGAGACGCATGAGATGCGCCTCTTCGCCCGCGCGGCTGAGGCCGCCGTGAATGAGCTTGCCCTCGGCTGATCCGAACGCTCAGGCCGATGCGGCATTCCATTGCGGCGACACGGCCCCCTCCAGCCCGGTCGAGCCGTAAAGCCAGCCGACCGCCTCGAACCAGTCTTCAGCCGATTTCGACCGCATGACCGCATTGCGCAACTCGGCATGAGCACCGGCGGGATGATAGACATGCTGCCCGATCTCTCGCGACTGCAACTGAACCCGCGCAGTCCGCAACCGGCGCAGATCCTGATAGGCGGCAAGGGCGCGGTCCTGATCCTCATGCGTCTGCATCATCGCCGACAGAGCCACGGCGTCTTCCATCGCCATGCAGGCGCCCTGCGCGAAATACTGCATCATCGGATGGGCGGCGTCTCCCAGCAGAACCACACGCCCGTCGATCCAGTTCTGGATCGGATCGCGGTCGCATAAGACCCAGCGTTTCCAATCCTGCCCGCGCTCGATGATCTGCTGAGCGACCGGGGTCACATGTTCAAACCCCTTGCGGACCTCTTCATGATCGACCGACACTCCGGCCTCGGGCGACGGCGCGTCATTGTGATAGGTCACCACCAAATTGAACACTTTCCAGCCCTTCAGCGGGTAATGAACGATATGGCATTTCGGCCCGGCCCAAAGCGTCGCCGCATTCCAGCGGAGATCCTCGGGCATGTCCTCGGTCGGGATCACCGAACGATAGGTGGTATGGCCGGATACGCGCGGCGCACCGTCTCCGACAAGCTGCTTGCGGATATTCGACCACAGACCGTCCGCGCCGACCAGAAGCCGTCCCTGAACACGTTCACCCGATTTCAGAATGGCGGTCACGCTGCTGCCATCCTGTTCATAGCCGCTCACCTCGGACGAAGTGCGCAGGCTGACCAGAGGATGATCCTCACAGGCTTTCAGGAAAATGCCGTGCAGATCGCCGCGATGGATCACCGCATAGGGGTTTTTGAAACGCTCGCGAAACGCCTCATCCAATGGGATGCGGGTGATTTCCTCACCGCTCATCGCATCCATCAGGCGCATACTGTCCACATAAACGGCGATGGATCGCGCGGCCTCTCCGACGCCCAGATAATCGAAGGCATGGAAGGCATTCGGGCCAAGCTGGATACCTGCTCCGATCTCGCCAAGCCGAGACGCACGCTCCATTACGATGCTGGGGATATTTTTCTGGGCGAGGCCGATCGCGGTCGCAAGTCCGCCGATCCCCCCGCCTGCGATCAGGACGGGTTGGTTGATCATGGGGATTCTCCTCCGATATGTCGGGGCCAGGCGAACCGGCCCCTGTCTGTTGGTTAGAACGGTCTCACCGCCCAGGGGACGAAGATGACCAGCAGGATCACCGCGATGGCCGCGATGATGTAAGGCAGCACCAGCTTCGAAAGCCGGGTGATGGAAATCTCGCTCAGCGCCGCCGCGATATAGAGCCCGGTGCCTACAGGTGGGGTCAGCAGGCCCAGAACCAGCGTCATGGACATCATCACGCCGAACTGGATCGGGTCGATGCCGTAATCCGACATTGCGACCGGCAGCAGGATCGGGGTCAGGATGATCAGCGCGGCAATACCGTCGAGGAACATGCCCACCACCATCAGCGCCAGCATGATCAGCAGCATGAAGAGGGTCGGATCACTGGTCAGCGACACGATGAAGGCAGCCACGGCTTGCGGGATCTGGTTAAAGGTCAGCACCCAGCCGAACACCTTCGCCGCCATGATCAAGAACAGCACAATCGCCGAATTGGTGACGGTACGGTCGATGATCAGAGGCAGTTTCGACAACGAAAGCTCGCGGAACACCAGCCCGCCGAAAAGCAGCGCCACGACGATGGCGACCGCCGCGCTTTCGGTCGGGGTAAAGATCCCGAGGCTGATACCGCCGATAATGGTCAGCGGAATGACCATCGTCGCCAGCCCCGGCAAGGTTGCCTTCAGCAGCGAGGTTTGCGGCAACGGCGCACCGGCATGACCCTTCTGCCGGTGACGCCCGGCCTGCACCATTGCGATGATCAGGATCAGCGCGAACAGCACCACGCCTGGCACGATCCCGGCAATGAACATATCCGCAATCGAGACCTGCGCCAGAACGCCATAGATGATGAACACCATCGAGGGCGGAATAATCGGCCCAAGCAGACCGGCACTGGCGGTAATCGAGGCGGCATAGCCGCGATCATAGCCGTCTTTCTCCATCTCGGGCACGACGACGCGCGACATCACCGCCATCTGCGCCGTCGCCGATCCCATGATCGCCGCGAGCGCGAGGTTCGAGATGATATTCACCACCACCAGATTATGCGGCAGCGATTTCAGCCAGACCCGCGCGGCGATAATGATACGGCGGGTCAGCCCGCTTTCATTCATGATCTCGCCCAGAAGCACGAAAAGCGGAATGGCCAGTAGATCGAAGCTTTCGACCGAGCCGAACAGGATCTGCGGGACCGAGTTCAGGATCTGAAGATTGCCCGTCGCAAGGACGAATACGAATGTCGCCGCCAGCAGCACGAAGGCAATCGGCATCCCGGCAAGCATGAAGGCGAGGAAGGAAAACCCGGTCATAGCTTGGCCCCCTTATCGGCTGCGAGTTCCACCGGCTGCTGACCGCTTACCGCCTCGGCAAGATCGGCGAGAACATGGAGCAGCGACGTCGCCGAGAAGACCGGAACGATCATATAGAACGGCGCCTTGGCCCAACCTGTTGTGATGATCTGATCGAACGCGACCATAGGAGAACTGGCCCAGATCCAGGATTTCCACAAAAGCGTCGCCAGAATCGCGGCAACCACCGCCAGCACGACGATATCGACGATCCGTCTGAGCCCGACGGGCAGGCGCTCGGTCAGGAGGGTCACACCAATCTGCGCCCTGTCATGGATGGTGATCGAGGTCGCCACGAAGGCCAGCCACACCAGCAGGATCGCCGCCAGTTCCTCGGCATAGACAATCGGGCGCCCGACCAGATAGCGCATACCGACATTCGCGACGATCAGCGCGACGAAGCCCACCACGAGCAATCGGCTGGCCCAACGTTCAACGCGGGCCAGTCCATTGGAAAATGTGGAAAGCCAGTTCATTGGCCTTCGACTTCAGACAGGAAGGTCTGGATGATCGGGTCATTCGCGAAGCTGTCACGAACGGCCTGATTGGCCTCCTGGAACGCCTCGGCGCCGTTATCCAGCGTCACGATTTCCAGCTTGCCTTCCAGCGAGGCGAGATTCGACTTCTCGGCCTCGACCTGCTGCTGAGTCCCCCATGCAAGGGCTTCATTCGCAACCTCAAGATACGCCGCCCGATGCTCTTCCGACAGGGAATCCCAGGTGGTTTTGCTGACCACAAGCGCCGCGGGGAACGGCATATGGTTGGTGATCGTCAGACCTTCGGCAACCTCATCGAATTTCAGACCGACAAGCGCGTCGAGGTCGATGTCGATCCCGTCCAGAAGACCGCTTTGCAGGCCCTGATAGACCTCGGTCAGGTTGACCGGGGTCGGCACGGCACCGATCGCCTCCCACCATGTTTTCATCGCCGGGAACGGCACGATGCGGATTTTCTGCTGCGCCAGATCCTCGGGCGTGGTTGCGGCATCGCCCTTCATCAGGATGTGGCGCTGACCCGCGAATGTATATCCAAGGCCGACAAGATTGGCCTGCGCAAGCTGATCCAGCATCTGCTGTGCGCCTTCGGTGTCGGCAGCAGCAGCGGCAGCCTCGACATCGGCAAACAGATAGGGCGTGAACCAGCCCTGCATCGACGGCGCGCGCAAGCTGGTGATTGCTGCCGTCATTAGACCGCTATCCAGCAGGCCGCCGGACATTTGCTGGAACATTTCCTGCTCCAACCCAAGCTGGCCGCCGGGAAATACGGCAATGGTCAGCTCGCCATTCGTTGCCTCGGGCAGCTTCTCCGCCATGCGGTTGGCGACCTGAGTCCAGACATGGCTGGGCGGCGTGATCAGCCCCATGCGCAGCTCTCGGGCCTGCGCATCCTGCGCAAAACCAGTCGAGATCAGCGCGGTTACAGCCACAGATGCCGCAATTGCAGCACGGCGGGTGAATTTCGTTACGGACATGCGTTTCCTCCCTGTAGGTCGATACGTTCAGATTGCGTCCGGCTGTTTCGCCGGGTGAGCATTGGAAAATTCAGGCATCGCGTCGCATTCCGCGCGGATTTCGCGCAAACGCGGGAATGCGGCAGTCTCCAGACCGAAGCGGTCCGCCGAGAATAATTGCGGGATCAGGCAGATATCGGCCAGTCCGGGCGTATCTCCGAAGGTGAAGCCCCCACCATGTTTCTGCGCGGCAGCAATCGCCTCGCACGCGGCCAGACCGTCGCCGATCCATTTCCGGCACCATTCATCCGCGCCCGCCTGATCCTGCCCGTAATTTTCCTTGATATAGTTCAGGACGCGCAGATTTTGCAGCGGGTGAGTTTCGCAGGCGATGATCTGGGCGAATGCCCTGACATGCGCCCGCGCAGCCGGGTCCGACGGCAGAAGCGCCGGTGCGGGATGCGTTTCCTCAAGCCACTCGATAATCGCAAGGGACTGCGACAGCCTTGCATCGCCGGTATCCAGCACCGGAACGAGGCCCTGCGGATTCATCTCCAGAAAATCGGCCTTCCGATGATCCTTGTCACGCAGATTGACCGGCACGAATTCCGGCTGAATATTCTTCAGATTGAAGGCGATCCTGCATCTGTAGGCTGACGAGGACCGGAAATAGCCGAAAAACCGCATCACTCTGCCTCTCCGACGGTCAGTTCCACCGGGTCGAGACCGTCCACCGTGCCGACGATTCTGGCACCCGGCGTCACAGCGCCGACACCGGCAGGTGTCCCGGTATAAATCAGATCGCCCGGCTCAAGATGGTAGAATTTCGAGAGATCCGCCACCAGCTCGGCCACCGACCAAACAAGATCCGACAGTTCCGCATCCTGACGGGTCTCACCGTCCACGCTGAGCGTTATCTTCTGATCAGCAACCTCACCGAAATCGGCGGCGCGGGTGATCGCCGCGATCACGGAACTGCCTTCGACATCCTTGCCCAGATCCCACGGGCGTTGCTTGGCACGTGCGGCCAGTTGCAGATCGCGGCGGGTCATGTCCAGACCGGCAGCATAGCCATAGACCACGTCCAGAGCCTGCTCTTTGGAAATGCGGAAAGCCGGCTTCCCGATGGCAACGACGAACTCCATCTCATAGTGGAAATTCTCGGTTCCCGGCGGATAGGGATAGCTTTGCCCGCTCGGCAGGATCGTCAGGGCGGATTTGGTGAAGTAGAACGGCGCTTCGCGATCAACCTCGACACCCATCTCGGCGGCGTGATCGGCATAATTCCGGCCCACGCAGAAGACGCGGCGGACGGGCAGCTCGGCCGTTGCACCCTTTACCGGGACAGTCGGCCATTCAGGGGCGGGAAACAATGTATCGGTCATGTTCAGTTCCTTTGTTTTCTTGGCCGCATCAGTCGCGGATATAGGTCGCGACGCCGTCAGTGCCGATGTCGAAGGTCATAAGATCCTCGCCAACCACAAGGGGGCCGCCATAAGTCTCGCGTGTCTGTTCGACGATTTCCGGCAGGGTCAGTTCGGGGTTATTCGCGTCAGAGAGCATGACAAGATGCGTGTATGCCGCCAGTTTCGGTTGCGCCGCAGCAAAGATTTCACCGGCCTGCTGCGGAGTCGTATGATGCGCGATCACGCGCTTCGCATGGTCTTCCTGAAGCAGCTCGGGCTGCGCCGTGCCAAGTTCGTGTATCAGCAGATCCGCGCCCTGCCCGCGTTCCGCAATGCGTTCGTCATAGGTGGTATCGCCGGAGATCACGACCTTGCGGCCATCATATTCCGCCACAATACCGTAATTCGGAGTGATATTTTCCCCGTGATTGGTAGCGAACATGGTGACCTTCAACCCGCCTTCATTGAACACCACGCCGTCTTCGGTGATCTCGGTCGTTTCGATTTCCACACCTTCCGGAGGATTGCCTTCATCGACAAGGCGGATCTGGATATCGCCATCATAGGCATTCTGCAGCCCATCGGTCAGCGCCGCAGTGCCCACCGGCCCGATAACCCGCATCGGAGCATCCCGGCCACCGAAGGGACGCGCGATCCAGCCGGTCAGCCACAGATCGGCAAGACCCGATGTATGGTCCGAATGGAAATGCGTGATGACCGTCGCATCGATGCTGCCGATCGGGATCTTCGCCTGCCACAGCCTGACCGGCGCATTGCGTCCGGCGTCGATCAGCACACGGCTTTCGCCGCCTTCGATCAGGATCGACGGGCCAGAGCGATCCGGCCGGGGTGCCGGGCTGGCAGTTCCCAGAAGCGTTACCATAAAATCCCCTGCATGGGCTGGCATGGCGGCGGTCAGCATCGCTCCTGTCATGATGGCGGCAAGTCTGCGTGTCATTCAAATTCCTCCCATTTGGTTAAGATCAATGTGGTTCTCCGGCAATCCGGTCCCTGAGGATGGCGGGCACATCGCGAAGCCTGCCGCCCGCCCCCAGATCCATCGCATCCTGCCAGATACGCTGCGCACGCAGATCCGCTGTCTCACGGGCCGGGACGCTGCCGTTCGACAGGGTCACCGGCAGATCCCAGTCTTCATCCGTCAGGTCTCTCCAGACCACGTTGAGATGGATATCCGCATGGGATGCCAGATGACGCAAAGCCCGGGATGGCAGTGTCTCCGCAAGGTTAACGGCAGCCTCGCTGGTATCGGCGCGGTCGCCTTGTTGCCCGGTTGCATCCTCAAGCGCCTGTGCAATTTCCCGCGCCTGAAGCGCATTCGCGGCGATAATCCGGCGGCGTGTCCAGCCGGGCCGGGCAGAGCCCTGCCACAGCGCTGCCTCGTCAAGCTGATTGACCAGCCGCGCCATATAGGCGACGCCGCGCCGGGCAATATGCAAAGCTTCCGCCGGCGCAGCATCAGAGTCATACCGTGCGCCCGCACCTTGCTGCGCACGAAGATCCGCGCGGGCCCGGTCGAGATCGCTCATTCACCACCCTCGATCATCGAGCGCCCGAAATGCAGCCGCTCCATGATCGGCGCATCCGAGAAGCGGAACAGATCGAATTGCGTTTCGGCCTGAAGGGACCATGCAACCCATGAGGGGATCACGAAGATATCGCCCTTCTCAAGTGTCCTGGTCTCACCGTTCATCACAACGGCACCGCTGCCTTCGAAGACCTGGAACACGGTCGATCCGACCTCACGCCGGGTCTGTGTCTCGGTCCCCTCGCGCAGCCGGTGGAACTCGGCGCGGATGGTCGGCATCACATCGCCACCAGTGGTCGGGTTCACATATCTGACGGCAGCATGTCCCTGTGCATAGGTCGCCGGATGGCCTTCATCCTCCAGCAGCAATTGCTGGGTCAGGGCAGCATCGGTGAACTCCCACCGATAGGCGCCGATCGGGCTGGCGGTGGTATTTTCAAGCTGCGACAGGGGGCGCAATCCGGGGTGACACCACAGACGCTCACCACGCGAGAAGCGGGGCGTTGCGTAATCGGTGACACGATCCGCGCCGAATTCAAAGAAACCGACATCGTTCTGGAAGCTGAAGGGAATATCCAGCCCGTCAATCCACGCCATCGGGTGATCGGTATCGTTGTGATGGCCGTGGAAGCACCAGCCAGGCGTCAGCAGGAAATCACCGCGGCTCATTCGCACGGGATCGCCGTTAACCACGGTCCAGACCCCTTCGCCTTCCACCACAAAGCGGAACGCATTCTGTGAATGCCGATGCTCCGGCGCGGTTTCACGTGGGCCGAGATACTGGATAGCGCACCAGAGCGTCGGCGAGATATAGGCCTCACCGCCCAGTCCGGGATTGGCAAGACCAATCGCGCGCCGCTCTCCACCCCTGCCGACGGGAACGAGATCGCCGGATTCCTTGGCCAGAGGATAAAGCTCCGACCATTTCCAGACATGCGCGACAGCTTTGGGGCGCGGATGCACCGGCATCAGATCGCCGATCTGCGTCCAGAGCGGATTAAGGTGATTATCCTTGAACCCCTGATAAAGCCGCCGCAGTTCGGGCGTGTCTTCAGGTTGCATCGCATTGTCCATGATCAGCGTCCTCCCTCACGAATCGCCATATTGATATGTATACTAATGAAACGTATACTTATCAATAAATTTCTTGTCATCGCCCGAAGAGGGAACAATTTTACAGCATGGACACACTTGGCAATCTTCCCGGACATATGATCCGCCGACTTCACCAGCTGGCCGTCAGCGCCTTCGCAACCGAAACCAGGGAAGCCGGTTTCGAGTTGACGCCGGTTCAATACGGCTCGCTGCTGACGCTGGCGCAGCGGGAAGGGATCGATCAGGCAACGCTGGCCGGACTTGTCGCCTATGATCGCGTCACAATTGGCGGTGTGGTCAGCCGCCTGGAAAGCCGGGGCTACCTGACTCGCGAGGTCCGTGAAGAGGACCGCCGCGCACGCCTGCTGCGCCTGACCGAGCGCGGCGAATCTGTGGTCCAGACAATCAAGCCAGCCGTACGCGCCGCGCAGGCACGAATACTCGCCCCGCTGGAACCTGAGGAGCAGGAAGAGTTCATGCGCCTGCTGAAGAAGGTGACCGCCGGGCTTGAAGGTCGGGACACCGAAGAGATGGAAGGTGATGTTTTGAACAAGGTCGGGTGAACGGCTTCACCTGCCTGTTTTCTTGTACAGCATCGGACATCAGACATGTTCTTCTGCCTCAGAAACCTACTTGGGGGACAGTCTGATTTTATCTCCTGCAGCATCAGAAAACTCTTGAACCTATAGCGGCTAGAGACATTAGCCTTATGATTCGAAAAAAGCCTGTGCCGGGAAAGAGAGTTGTAAGGATGAGCATCACCGATCGGAACGCCGCCTGCGAATGGTCGATCAGCGGAATGGATTGCGCAAGCTGCGCGGGAAAGATTCGCAATGCGGTTGGTCGCCTTCCGGGCGTTACCGAGGTCAGCGTCACCGTGATGAGCGAAAAGCTGAAATTGCAACTGGACACCTCGCAGACGCAGCGCTCGGAGGTCGAAGACACCGTGCGCAAACTCGGTTACGGCATCGCTGAAAAGGGGGCGACCGCCCCTTCCTCAAAGCCAGTTCCCTCACCGGGGGCCGAAGCGCATGACCATTCTGACTGCTCAGGCCACGATCATGGCTCAGAGACCTCCGACCACGCAGATGACACGCAGACATCCGGCCATCTGCATGACGACCCGGCAGATCGCGGCAAACGCTGGTATGAAACCGCAAAGGGTCGTCTCGTCATCGGCACCGGACTTCTGCTGGCCGCGGCATGGTGTGTAAGCTGGCTGATCGCCGGCCCGGCGGGCTATTGGGCATTCGTCGCAGCCTGCGTGATCGGCGTCGCCCCGATTGCAAAACGTGCCTACACAGCGCTTCGCTTGGGCGAGCCTTTCACGATTGAAAGCCTGATGACCATCGCCGCGGTCGGAGCGCTGTTCATCGGCGCAGCAGAAGAAGCGGCATTGGTGGTGTTCCTCTTCGCTGTCGGCGAGGTGCTGGAGGGCGTCGCCGCGAACAAGGCCCGCGACGGCATCCGCGCTCTGGCCGATCTTGTCCCGAAAACCGCTTTGCTTGAGATAGATGGCCGGACCCGCGAAGTTCCCGCCGAAAGCCTGACGCTCGGCCAGACCGTTCTGGTCCGGCCCGGCGACCGCATCCCTGCGGATGGCGAGATCATCGAGGGAACCAGCGGCATCGACGAAAGCCCGGTCACCGGCGAAAGCGTGCCCAATACGCGCGGCCCCGGCGATGCGGTCTTTGCCGGTGCGATCAATACCGAGGCGGCGTTGCGGATCAGGGTGACCACCGAAGCGCAGGACAATACCATCGCCCGGATCATCCGGCTGGTAGAGGATGCCGAGGAAGCCCGCGCCCCGACCGAGCGTTTCATCGACCGCTTCAGCCGCTGGTACATGCCGCTGATCGTCGCTCTTGCGGCTGCGGTGATTCTGATCCCGCCGCTGTTTTTCGGGGCGGACTGGCAGAACTGGATCTATCGCGGCCTGACGCTACTGCTGATCGGCTGCCCTTGCGCACTTGTCATTTCGGTCCCCGCCTCGATCGCATCAGCCCTGTCATCCGGCGCGAAACGAGGCCTCCTGATGAAAGGCGGAGCGGTGATCGAGGCCGCCGCAAATGTCCGTCAGATCGCGTTCGACAAGACCGGAACACTCACCCACGGACGCCCGCAAGTGACGGATGTGGTGGCAGCTCCTGATATGTCCGAGGATGAAGTCATCCGCCTTGCCGCCGCAGTCGAAACAGGATCGAGCCACCCGCTTGCTCAGGCAATCCTGCGCCGTGCCGAAGGAGTGGAGCTTCCGGCGGCGTCGGATGCGAGGGCGATAACGGGAAAGGGCGTCGCCGCGACAGTCGACGGACGGTCTCTGACAGTCGCCAGCCCGCGTTATGCTTCGGAACAGGGGGTGCTGTCCGGCGACCTTGCCGACCGCGCAACCGCGCTTGAAAACGAAGGCAAGACCATTGCGGTATTATTCGATCAGAAGACCGCATTCGGGCTTATCGCGATGCGCGATGAACTGCGCAGCGACGCTGTCGAGGCTGTCCGTCAGTTGCGCGATCTGGAACTTTCGCCGATCATCCTGACAGGAGACAATCCTCGCACGGCAGCCGCCATTGCGGAAGGCCTTGGAACCGGGTTCCGCGCCGAAATGCTTCCCAAAGACAAGCTTGTCGCCATCCGCGAAATGGCTGCATCGGGCGGCGTGATGATGGTTGGCGACGGGATCAACGACGCTCCGGCGCTCAAACAGGCGAGCGTCGGGGTTGCGATGGGCTCTGGCACCGATGTCGCGCTTGAAACGGCGGATGCCGCCATTCTGCGCGATCGCGTGACCGACATCCCCGCTCAGATCCGGCTGGCACGTGCCACGATGGTCAATATCCGTCAGAACGTCACACTTGCGCTTGGCCTCAAGGCAATCTTCCTTGTCACTTCCATCCTCGGCATCACAGGTCTCTGGCTCGCGATCCTCGCCGATACAGGCGCAACGGTTCTGGTCACACTGAATGCGCTGCGTCTTCTGGGTTTCAACCCGGAAAAGACAGGATAGAGCGAGTGCCGAGCGCATTCGGGCTGGCAGCGGCTGCGGTTCTTTGCGCATATCTGGTGCTCTTCTTATGGGGCGGCTCCGAGGCGGCCCGAGCAGCGGGACGACCGATTTGGCTGTTCGGTCAGACGAGCGGTCGGGACAGACTTGCTGCGACAGGATTTCGCGCAGCTTTCACACTGAGTTTCGCAGGTCCCTTGGTCTGGTCAATTCTTCCTTCTATTGGCGAATTCGATCCGATATGGAGCCCAACCTCTCGACCAGTATCTGGTTTTGTCGGGATAGCCCTAGCCGCAGGCGGGGCTATGCTGGCTTTCGCAGCGCAGATGTCGATGGGTGTCTCATGGCGGGTGGGCGTAGCGACCGAAGAGACTGGCCCTTTCGTGCAGAGCGGCCTGTTTCGCATCAGCCGAAACCCGACATTTCTTGGCCAGCTTATCCTTCTTTCAGGCGTGACTATTGCGGCACCCGCAAGCCCGACAATACTTGGCGCAGTGGTGTTCTACCTGTCTGCCCGCCATCAGATCAGGCAGGAGGAAGCGGCCCTGTCGGCGTCAATCGGCGCGGAATATATCGCTTATCAACGCTTGGTGCCTCGCTGGATAAGGTGGCGAACTTAAGCGGTCCACCTCATGATAACGATCACCGCACGACATAGCTCTGCCGTATGCCCGTTTGCGATCTGAATAAAAACATCCCGCAAGCCCGGAACATATTGTTCTAATCCAAGATTGGGGAAAACGACACTTTGCGAAAGCGTCGGCAGCTTCGTCTGAACATTGCTGCGCTCATTCAAAATGAGCTGCAAAGAAACTGCCAAAAAGCAGGCGTGCGACAAGATTGAAACTGACAGATCTTTGCAAATGGTGCCCGGAGGCGGATTCGAACCACCGACACGCGGATTTTCAATCCGCTGCTCTACCAACTGAGCTATCCGGGCACGTCAGCCTGTGCTGAGGTGTGAGGCTGTTTACGCAAGCCAGTTCGCAGTGTCCAGAGCGAAAACGCTATTCTTCTTCGCCCGCCTCAGAGGACGTGGCGCTGTCGCCGGGGATCACGTAATCGCCGCGCAGCCAATGCGCCAGATCGACATCTGCGCAGCGTTTGGAACAGAAGAGACGGTACGCCTCGGCACTTGGTTTTTTGCAGATCGGGCAGCGAGACATCATTCGGCCTCCATCAGCAAAGACAGCGGGATCCGGTCGCGCTTCCGACTGAGCTCATACAGCCCCATCGCTGTCCATCCCGACAATGCGCTGTCCGGACCATCCGCGCGGAAGGATTTTTTCATCTCCTGCTCCAGCGTGCCCCTTTCACGTTTCGAGATCGGCGCAAAATCAATGACCACCTGACCGCCCAACCCGCGAAGCCGCAACTGCCGGGGAAGCTGCCTCGCCAAAGCGATATTGGCCTTGAGAGCCGCCGCGGGCGAGGTGTCGGCACCGGTATTCACGTCGATTGCGACAATGGCCCGCGTTGGCTCTATGAAAGCAGACGCGCCGCCGGGCAGGGCTATGCGCGGCGCGGCAAGTTCCGCGACTGCATCCACAACCTGATCGGGAAGCGCGTCATGTTCCTCGACCGTGTCGCCATCGGTTGCGATCCAATCGCGCCAGGCCGTATCGGCAGACGACGGCGCATCGAGAAGCAACTCGGGAGGGCCCTCGACATCCGAATGGATCGCATCCGCAACCCCTATCAACTCTGAAAGCTCGGCCAGAATATCGCCGTCATCGGCAGTGCCAGAGACGCTGCGCATGATCAGGCCGAATTCGCGCCCGGCAAGCGCTTCCTCACCAAGCTGCTGAAGCCGGTCACGCCTGTCAGCGTCACGGATGGCACGAGAGGGATTAACGCCCGGAGCACCCGGCGTCACGATACCGTAGCGCCCCCGGATCAGCAGCCGGGCTGTCAGCGGGACGGCCTTTCCCTGTTCGGCAACGCCGCCAACCTGAACCAGAGCTGATTGCCCCTCTCGCAGACCGGAACGGTCGCGCAGATAGCCGTTAACCCCATCCGGCAAGGTGACGAAGACACCGCCCTGCCCTTTCATCAGCCGGTTCACACGGCCACGCAGGATCGCGCCGGGGCTGAAAGAAACCAGATCCGACGGATCGATGGCGAGGTCTTCCAGCTGCCCATCCACTAAAAGCACCGCCGCGTCACGGCCCTGCAAGCGTCCGAGAATGATCTGACGACCCTTCATTGCGTTCCTTTCTGTGCGGTGCGGGCAGCGTTCAGCAGCGTTGCGGTCTCGGCCAGAGGCAGCCCGACCACCGCCGTGAATGAGCCGCTGATCCAGGTGACGAAAGCACCGGCACGTCCCTGAATCGCGTATCCGCCTGCTTTGCCCTGCCATTCCTCACTTTCGAGATAATCCTCGATTTCCGCTGTATCCAGAGGACGCATTTTGACAATCGTCGGGACGCAGCGCGACCAATGGCGATCTTCGCGGCGCAGTTCAATCGCAGTCATGACCCGATGGCGACGACCGGAAAGCAGCGTCAGAAACGCCCTGGCTTCGGCGCGATCGGCAGGTTTCCCGAGGATCCGGCGGCCTGCGGTCACAACCGTATCGGCGGCCAGCACAATTTCATCCGGTGCGGCAGAGATCGCCGCAGCTTTCTCATGCGCCATCCTGCGGACATAATCCTGCGGGCGCTCACCTTTATGCGGCGTCTCGTCGATATCGGCGGGGCGCACGGCGTCCGGGGCGATGCCGATCTGGGCAAGCAGTTCCAGTCGCCGGGGACTGGCTGAAGCCAGAATAAGCTGTGGGCATTTCGTCATGATCGAGCCGTCATTGCAGATTGCCCCAACCCGACGCTGCCCGGGAGCGCTGTGTCAACAGCCAGACGCGGCGCACCGCATGGCGGATCGGATTACTTGAAGCGATAGTTGATACGTCCCTTGGTCAGGTCGTATGTGTTCATCTCTACCTGAACCTTGTCGCCGGCCAGAACGCGGATGCGGTTCTTCCGCATCTTGCCTGCCATATGCGCGATAATTTCATGGCCGTTTTCAAGCTCGACCCGGAACGTCGCGTTAGGCAGGAGTTCCTTCACGACGCCTGGGAATTCGAGCATTTCTTCCTTGGCCATGATCACTCCTTAAAGGGGTTCCCGCCGGGATGGCGGGCGAAAGGTTAAATGCGTCCATGACGCCTTTTTTTCAAGGGGAAAAGAGGCTTCGCGGCAGTTTGTACGCTGTTTCGTCACAAAAGCGATGCCGAATCACCATAACACGCGCGGCGATGCAGCGAATCGCACGGCGGGGACGAACCGTTTTCCAAGAAGCCGCCTATTCCACGGCGAAATTGAGCGGCAGGGACAAATCGCCCATCTCACCCTCTTCGGCCACCCCATCCGGGCGGAAAGGGTCGGGCAACGCCAGATCTCCGATCCCAGGCTGATCCATCGTTTTATCCATATCGGCGGCATCGGAAGGCACTGATGCAAAAACATTTCCGGTATCATCGCTGCTTTCAGCTTCAGCCAAAGAACCAGCCCCGGAAACGACGCTTTCAGCAGATGCCACAGCCTCGCTGCCGGAAACATCACTGTTGCCGGAGGCAAGGATTCGAATGGCCCGGCTGCCATGAAGCGCACCAAGCTTACCCCGCGCAACGACCTGCCCTTCGCGGGTTTCAAGCCGCGCATCGAAGATCGCGCCATGCGGCAGAGAAAGCACTGTCCCCGGTTCCAGAGACCGCAACTCACGCAGGGTCATGCGCCGCCTGCACAGAATTGCGGAAAGTGTCAGTGGCGCGGCCTGCACTGCGGCGGAAAGGCTGCGCGACGCCGGAATGGATGGGATCTGCGTACATTCCGGCGGATCACCGGCGACCCCGAGATGCGCAGACATATTATCGGGAAGGAATGCCAGAAACGTGGCGTCCCGCAGCCCTCCCTCACCGATTTTCAGATCAAGCTGAAAGCGGCGATAGGCGATATCCTCCAGCATCAGTTCCAGCGGTTTGGGATCATCCACGAAACTGGCGAAACGATAGGCCGAAGCAGCCGCCCCCGGCTGCGCCGCTGTCAGTTCGGCGAACAGTTCCGACAGCGCCAGATTAACGAAATCAGCGCAAATCGCGGCATCCGTCCGGGTCGGGCGTCGTTCCGGCGGCATCCGCGACGAGACCCGCCCGAGCGCCTGCATCTCGATCACCGCTGACAACATCGAGGGACAGAGAGCGATCACACCCAGACCGCCCGTCACATCCTCAACCACGATTGTCAGGGCGCGGTCTGGAAGAAGCTCAACCAGTTCCGCCAGCGTGGCAGGGGCAATAGCGGATTGTTTGGGATAAACCGGCAGCCCGCAGTTTTTCTGGGCAGCGCGGCCGATCGCCGTGGCAACCGCCCGTTCAGGAGTCAGGCGCGGCACCTCGGCCCGGTTCGGATCTGCCCGAGTTTTACGCCGCTTTTGCAGGTAAGGCACCAGCACAGAAACCGTCTTTCCCGCACCTGCAGAACCGGCCGGACCATTACCGCCGAGCGATTCCTTTTCACCTGCCGCCTGCGTCATGTTCCGTCCGAATCAAACTGCTGCCCCTGAGGACACTGACATCCGCGAGGTTGATATTCCGTTTACTCCGCCCCGCGCCCGAACCCGGGAGGACGGGCCAGAAGCTCCAGCCGGAAGGCCGCGCCGCCATGCCCGGGAAGATAGGTAATGCTGCCGCCAAGCGCCTCCATCACCTCACGCGAAATCGCCAGCCCCAGACCGGCCCCCCCGGCGCGATGCGTCTCTTCCAGGCGCGAGAATTTCTCAAAGATCATATCCTGCTGCTCCGAGGCGATCCCCGATCCGTTATCCATGATGTCGATCTCTGTTCCGTTGCCGGTGCGCCGCGTGCGAATCGTCATGATTGGGCGTTCCGCATCGCAATATTTCCGCGCGTTACCGAAAATATTGATCAAAACCTGTAAAAGCCGGTCCTTATCCGTGATCACCATCAGATGCTCTGCCGGAAGATCCCGGTCGATCGTCAGAGCCGCACCGCCGCCTGCCGAGGAACTCGCCTCGATCGCGCGTGAAATCAGGTCATGCAGGTTGACGACTTCCGCCGACAGCCTGGCCCTGCCGCTTTCGAGAACGGAGAGATCCAGAAGATCATCCAGAAGCCGAGTCAGCCTTGAGGCCTCGTCATGGATGATCCCCGCAAAGCGCTCACGCTCGGCAGCCGGGATATCGCCAAGTTTCATCAGTTCCGAAAAGGCCCGGATCGAGGTCATGGGGGTCCGCAACTCATGGCTGATCTGGCCGAGAAATGCGTCTTTCTGGGCGGAAACGGCGGTCAGCCGGTCATTCGCCTCTTGCAGGCGGCGGGCAATGCGGGCGAGTTCGTCGGAATCGTCCTTCAACTGCCGCGCCCGCTCTTTGGCACGCTGCGCCTCTCCGGCGACGGCCATCAGTTCGGCCATTGTCGTGGGTCTTTGCCCGGCAAACTGCGCCAGCATCGCATGCGCCGTCGCCGAGCCGACCGCCCCGGCCAGTCGCCGTTCCAGTCGCGACAGGAAACCTGCATTCACATCCGGCAGAAAGCCCGATTTCCCCTGACGGTCTGCCTCGGCACGGAAGAAACGCAACGCCTCATCCCCGCCCCAGACACGCCGGGACAGGGCCAGCAGCGCCTCGGATCTGGCGCCGCCACTTTGCCGTGGCGACCCGGTTGCGGTCGCAAGATCGGGTGTCACCGCATGGACGAAGGACAGACCCTGAAGCCTTTCCTGCGGGTCGGGCAGCGTTATCAGCGAGACGCCGACGAACAGGAAAATATTCGCGCCAAGCGAGATAAACACCGCCGCAGAAAGCGCATCCACCGGCCCAAGCGGCCACATCGGGAGCAGGCCCAGAGAGGGCAGGAAAACCAGCAACAGCCAGATCCCGACCCCGGCGATGATCCCCGCATAGGCACCCATCCGCGTTGCACCCCGCCACAACAGCCCTCCGAGCATCGCCGGAAGAAGCTGGGCGACGCCGACAAATGCGACCGTACCCATCGCGGCAAGCGCCTGAGCGCCGCCGAAACTCTGATACACCGCACCCAATGCAATCACGGTCAGGATCGCCAGACGGCGCGAGGCCAGCAACGGCCCCCGAAGATCCGCCGCCACGGCATCGCCATGTTCCGCCCGCCTGAGAGACAGCAGCGCAGGCGCAAACCAGTGATTCGAGATCATTGTCGCTAGGGCAATCGCGCTGATGATAACCATCGAGGTGGCCGAGCTGAGCCCGCCAAGGAAAACCAGCAATGCAAGCATCTCATTGCCCTGCGACAGCGGCAGGTGCAGCACATAGAGATCCGGGGAAACCTCCGGTGGAAGCATTTCCCACCCGATCACCGCAATCGGCAACACGAAAAGCGACATCGCCATGAGATATGCCGGAAAAGCCCATGCCGCCGAGTTCAGCGGCGTTTCATCGGCGGGCTCGATCACCAGCACCTGAAACATGCGCGGCAGGGTCAGAACGGCAGCGGCTGAAACGGCGATCAGCGCCGTCCAGCGGTCGGGTTTCAGCACCCACCCCGCCGCATCCGGCCCCGCTGCCCGCTGCGCGATACGCGCGATGACATCCTGCGGCCCGTCCGCAAGCCCCCAGATCACCCAGACTCCAAGCACGACGAAGGCGATCAGCTTGACGATTGCCTCAAGCGCAATCGCCATCACGACACCGTAGTGACGCTCATCTGCGGCAAGGTTCCGGGTGCCGAACAGAATAGCGAATCCGGCAAGACCGGCGGCAACCCACAGATTCAGCGGGCCGGGCAGCGTGTCTCCGGGACCGAACGCGGCAAATGACAGGGCGATGGATTGCAGTTGAAGCGCCAGATAGGGCGTCGCGGCGATCAGCGAAATCAGGGTAATCAGCGCCGCCAGCGGGTTGGATTTCCCGAACCGCGCCGAGATCAGGTCCGCAACCGAGGTGACGCGATGCATCCGGGCCACGCGCACCAGACGCCGCAGCCCCCACCAGCTTCCGGCAAGAACGACTGTCGGACCAAGATAAATCGTTGCGAATTCCAGCCCCGAGCGGTCTGCATATCCGACGGCACCGTAAAACGTCCAGGCGGTGCAATAGACCGACAGGGACAGCGTGTAAACGATGGGACGGTCGGTCCATCCTGTCCGCCCGCGCGAGGCCGCCCGGTCAGCCGCCCATGCGACGGTGAACAGAAACCCCACATAGATCAGCGCCGCGAAAACGAGCGTATCAAAGCTCATCCGGCGAGGCCTCGTCCGGAGTTTTGCGCGACAGGCCATAAGACAAAGCCGCGGACGCGATGATTACGGTCAGCCACACGGCAAATGTCCAGATGATCCCCGCCGCACCCGAGATTTCCCCGGGCGCAAGCCAGACCGGCACCAGAAGCAGCAAAAGCGTCACAACCGGCAGCAGTTTCGCGGCGTCTTTCAGCCTGCGCCTGCGATAGGCTGCCCGCTCAAGGAAAATGGGGCGGTCGGTCGGAAGGCTCATGCCGCGCCCTCAAGCATCTCGGCCACGACGCGGCGCAGTTCGTCATTGTCGAAAGGCTTTGCAAGGACCCGGTTCGCGGCATCCGAGATCGCCGCACCTCGCCCGCCAGTCCCACGCGCCGTCAGCATCAGAACCGGCATATCCGCAAGATCCTCATGCTGACGCAAGGCCTCAAGAACTTCGATCCCCGAGCGTCCGGGCAGCATCACATCGAGGATCAGCAAACGGGGCCGCAGCGTCTGAACGCGGGAAAGCGCCTCGCTTCCCTCATGCCAATGCTCAAGCCGCCAGCCATCGCGCGACAGAATGAACCGCACGGCTTCGACAATATTCGCTTCGTCCTCGATCAGCAGGATGTCGGTTCCGGACCTCATGCCGCCTCCCTTTGTCTCGGATTAGACACAGCTTCGACGGCTTGTCAAAGTCGCTCTCCGGCAAGCTACCGCAAGGATTGCAGGATCGAGGGCACACGCCGTGCCGGACAGGCAGGCCGGGGACAGACGCGGCAGGTCGGACCGATCGGCACGGCCTCGGTGCCGTCATCCTCTGAGGGTCGCAGTAACATGACCGCGCGGCCAAGAACCGGTCGGCTGGCCTCGGCTGCGGGAGATCTGACCGAGATCGCAACCGCCCGGAAACGCTTTGCCGATTCCGTTTCGACCACACGCAGGACCGGCGTCCCCGGCTGACCAAGCGCCTCGAACAGAGGCAGCATCGCACAGGAATCGCCCGGCCGTGTTTCCCCAAGACCATGCGGCGGCCTGCGAAAGACGACCCCACCCGCGCCGTCACAGATCATGATCCCCGATTGCGGTTCGATCGTTGCCAAACGCCGCAGCACAAGATCCAGCGGCAGCCGAAGCTCTGCGGCCAGATGCAGCGGGTCGGCCCCCGCCGCAGCCTGAAGCGCCGTGTCGGGAAGCAAAGCGCAATCCTCGGCTTCGTTGCGCTGCCATGCCTGCGCCAGATCCCGCGCCGCATCCGAGGCGGGACCCTCAGCGGGCCTGCCATCGGCGATCCATGCCTCGAACTCCTCTTGTGGTGTCAGCAGCCCGGCATCCTGTTCGAAACTGTCCAGATAAGCGACCAGAGCCTGCGCGGTCACAGAAAGGCGGCGACTGTCCTGATCCAGATTGCCGTGGAACCGGATGCGCCAATCCGGTGCCATATCAGGCTCTTGCACAAGGATGGACGCGGTTGAACGCAGCGAGGTGATGGCCGACAAAACCTCATGCAGCGTATCCAGCAGATAGGGGTTCTGCGTCATCCGGTCGGACAGATCCGCCAGACGCCGCGCCTGCGCCTCACTGCGCTGCGAGAGCGCCACGACCAGCCCCGCCCATCCCGGCATGCGGGCGGCGAATTCCGCGATCCGGTCCAGTTCTGCGCCGGAATGACTGCCGGTTTCGCCAGCCGCCGCGATCCTCAGCCCGGCAAGCAGTGCCTGTTCACGCCCCGCTTCCAGTTCGGCCTCGGAGGTTTCCAGCGCATCCGCCAGCCGCGCCCGGACCTTTGCGGTCAGGTTCCGCCGGTCATGTTCGATCAGGTTCAGATAGGCCGGAGAAATCCCGGCATCCCGGGCAACATCGGATTGCGCCCGACCAAGCGATAACCGTCTTTCGCGGATACGGGTCCCCGCAGAGACCCTTTGTGCGGCAGGTGACTGGCTCATTTTTACATGATGACGCCAAGCGACACAGACAAGCAAGCCCCTGCCACAACTCGCGATTTACAGAATTCTGGATATTTTACACGGAAAGCCCGTGCCGCCCGGCAAGATCGGTAAAGAACTGCCATGCGACCCGGCCGGAACGCGCCCCGCGTGTTGCCTGCCATTCGATCGCCTCGGCACGCAGCGTATCGGGATCGACCTCCAGACCGGCTGCCTCGCAATATCCGCGGATCATCTCAAGATATTCGTCCTGAGCGCAGCTGTGAAAGCCAAGCCACAGACCGAACCGGTCGGACAGAGACACTTTTTCCTCAACCGCCTCACCGGGATGAATCGCGGTCGAACGTTCATTCTCGATCATTTCACGCGGCATCAGATGACGCCGGTTCGAGGTCGCATACAGGATCACATTCTCGGGCCGACCGGAAATGCCGCCATCCAGAACTGCTTTCAGCGATTTATATTGCGTATCGTCATGGCTGAAGGACAGATCGTCGGCGAAAAGCAGGAAACGCTTATCCCCGGCCTGCCCCAGCATCGACAGCAGCCG
Organism: Paracoccus aerodenitrificans; assembly: GCF_027913215.1. Taxonomy (GTDB): domain Bacteria; phylum Pseudomonadota; class Alphaproteobacteria; order Rhodobacterales; family Rhodobacteraceae; genus Paracoccus; species Paracoccus aerodenitrificans. The sequence goes on along the minus strand of NZ_CP115784.1, from coordinate 75,428 downwards.
CCCGACACTGTCCAGATCCTCACGCGCGATCTCCACCAGAACCAGCGGCAGTCCCTGCGCAACCGCTTCGGCATGAGCCGCCTTGACCAGAGAGGATTTGCCCATCCCCCGCGCCCCCCAAAGCAGCGCGTTATTCGCCGCATGGCCCCGGGCGAATTGAAGCGTATTGGCCAGCAATGTATCGCGGGCGCGGTCGATCCCGACAAGCCGGTCCAGATCGACGCGGTTCACCTGCGCGACAGGTTCCAGCCGGTCAGGGCCGGTATGCCAGACATAGGCATGCGCCTCTGAGAAGCTTGGCGCAGCGGCCGGCGCGGGGGCCAGCCGCTCAAGCGCTTCGGCAATTCGGATCAGTGTCTGATCATTCATTTTCGTCAAGCAGCCCCTGAGCACGCAATTCCTCATTGCGGCGGCGCTCGATCCGACGGATGAGTTGGATCGAGATTTCGTAAAGACCGTACACCACGGTAAACAGAACGATTTGGCTGATCACATCGGGCGGCGTCACGATTGCGGCCAGAACGAGGATCAGCAGCACCGCATATTTCCGCATCGTCGCCAGCCCGTCCGCCGACACCAGCCCCGCCTTGCCCATCAGCGTCAACGCCACCGGAAGCTGGAAGGACAGCCCGAATGCCAGAACGAATTTGATCGTCAGAGACAGATACTCACTGACCGAGCCCTGAAACACGATCCCCGCCATTGCCGTCGAGGGACCGGATTCGACATCGTCAGGCAATGCCAGCGGACCTTGCTGGAAGCCGAGGAAGAAATCATAGGCCATCGGCAGAATGATGTAATAAGCGAATGCCGCGCCGAGAAAAAACATCGCCGGAGACGCGACAAGGAAAGGCAGGAAAGCCTGTTTCTCGCTGCGATACAGCCCCGGCGCGACGAAGCGCCAAAGCTGGAAGGCGATGATGGGAAACGCAAGGATGAAGCCGCCCAGAAAGCTGATCTGGATGGCGACAAGGAAGCCCTCCTGCAGCTTCAGCAGAATAAGCCCGCATTCCTGATCCCGCTGTTCAAGTGCCGAACAGATCGGGCGCGTCAGAAAATTATAGATCGGGTTCCACACCGTATAGCTGAGCACCATCGCGACAACGAAGGACAGAACGGACCAGATCAGTCTTGTCCGCAGTTCGGCCAGATGTTCGATCAGAGGGGCAGAGCTGTCATCGATCTCATCACGTTTATCGGTATTCGCGCTCACCTCAGAGATCCTTCGCTTCGCTGCGGCGGATGGCATGCAGGCGGCGCTGCCCGGTTGTTTCCCCCGGCTGCGGCCCCGAATCGTCAGGCGCAGATTCCAGCGGCGGGACGGGCGGGGCGTCAGCGGACGCAGGCGTCACGCCTTCCTGCGGGGTCAGTTCCTTCGCGGCAGGGTCGGGTTTCGCGCCAGCCCGCGCCGAGGGGATTTTCGGGTCCCATTTCTCGAACCGTTCGGCGGCGCGATCAAGCGCATCAACGCCAAGCGAGCGCTTCGAGGTCACGTTGCGGATATCGTTCAGCGATTTCGTGGCCTCATCCAGACCGGAATCCCGCGCGGCATCCTCCATCGCCGAGGAAAACTCCCGCGCCATCGACCGCACCTTCCCGGTCATCCGGCCAAGCGCACGGAACATATGCGGCAGGTCCTTCGGACCGACCACGATCAGCGCAACCACTCCGATGATGAGCAGTTCGCTCCAGCCGATATCCAGCATCAGAGGCCCCTAGGCAAATCCTACCGAAACAACCAATTACCGGAACTCAGACGCGGTTCTTGTCTTCCGGCACGCTGTGCGGCGTGACATCGCGCAGCTTTTCGTCGCGTTTGGCCTCATCGCGCTTCATGTCGTCCGTCAGCTCACGCCCGGCAGAATCGACATCTTCGCTGCCTTCCTTGACGCCCTTCTTGAACGAGCTGATCCCCTTGCCGACCTCACCCATCAGCGAGGATACTTTCCCACGCCCGAACAGGACGAGAACCACGACGGCGATCAGCAGAAGGCCGGGAAGGCCGATATTGTTCAGCATGTCTTGCTCCCTCCTCGGGCAAGATGGCCCGATGACGCAACACATCTAGGGTGTTCGGGGGCGATTTGCAAAGCCTCGTTGCATATGTTGACGCAGATATCATCCGCCACCGCCCCGGCTTGGCAGAGCGGTCCGGCTGCGCCATAAGCAGGCAATGGATATGTCCGCGCTCATCACCGCTTTCGTGACCCTGTTCGTCGTCATCGACCCTGTGGGTCTGGCACCGATGTTCATCGCGCTGACCCAGGGCATGAGCGATGAGCACCGGCGCAGAATCGGACTGCGTGCGGTCTTCATCGCGGCGATCCTGCTGACGCTGTTCGGACTGGCAGGCGAGAATATCCTGTCGGGCATCGGGATTTCCCTGCCCGCCTTCCAGATCGCGGGCGGAATCCTGTTATTCCTGACCGCGCTCGACATGCTGTTCGAACGCCGGACCGAGCGCCGCGAGGGTCAGTCGGCGGACAGCGATCTCGACCCCTCGGTTTTCCCGCTGGCCACCCCGCTTCTGGCCGGGCCCGGCGCTTTGGCGACCATGATTCTGCTTGTGGGCGAGAACCAGACGGCGCTGCACACGATCATGATCCATCTTGTCATGCTGTCGGTGCTCGGGGTGGCGATGGTGCTGTTCATGCTGGCCGGACCGCTTGCCCGCGTTCTCGGACGGATCGGAACGATGGTTGTGACAAGATTGCTGGGTATGCTGCTTGCAGCGCTTTCGGTGCAATTCATCATCGACGGGCTGCGTGGAACGGGGCTGTATTCATGACCGACGAACTTCCGCGCGTCGCCTATCTGGTCCTGCTGCTGGTTGCCGTCTGCGGCTATATGATCGTCGAACTCCGGACCAGTCCGGGCAAATCCATGCGGCAGATCCTTGCATGGGGGCTGATTTTCCTCGGGCTGGTTGCCGGATTCGGCCTCTGGGACGATATCCGCCGCGATGTCGCGCCGCAGCAAAGCGTTCAGGGAAACCGGATCGAACTGCCAATGGGCAGCGGCGGGCATTTCCGCATTACACTCGACCTGAACGGAGAGCCGGTCGATTTCATGGTCGATACCGGCGCATCCGATATCGCTCTGCGGCGGAGGGATGCGGAAAGGATCGGCCTCGATCCGGATGAGCTGAACTATATCAACATGGCCTCGACCGCGAATGGGATCGTCTATACGGCCCCAGTCACGATCGGCGTTGTGCGGATCGGCGACATCGTCGATGAAGAGGTCCGCGCAAGCGTCGTCGAGGGCGATCTGGAGGTTTCCCTGCTTGGTATGGCCTATCTGCGCCGGTTTGCCCGCGTCAGTTTCGAGGGCGAAACGATGGTGCTGGAACGCTAACGCTTCCTTTCCCAACGGCCGCCTGCTTCTGACCAGTATTCTGCGGTGACATTCTGCGCGGTCAGGCTGCGCCATTGTTCCCGTGCGCGTTCGACAGCAGAGGGGTCATTGCCGTCGAAAATGATGCAGACCCGTTCAAGCTGCATGGCCTCATCCCCGACAATATCCGCACCGTCAACCGCCATCAGACATGTAGGCGCGTTGGCGGCAGGCGGCGCCTCTGCATCCCGCAGCAGCACGGGCTGGCGGGCGTCATGCGCCCCGCCAGCCAGACCGTGAGGCAGAAACCCGTCGCCCATCCAGAGCGCCTCATCCAGCCGCGCAAGCCGCTCGGCTCCGCGACCGCGAAGCTCGACGCGCCATCCCGCAGCCATCGCCTTGCCCAGTAAAAGCGGCAGCAGCCGCTCGGGCGTCGAGCGGGTCAGGTGATAGAACAGCGCATTGCCCATTGCTGCGGCTCAGCCCTCGTAATTGTCCTGGATCAGCCGGTTCAGGGTCATCACACCCCAGCCGGATGCCCCTTTCGGCGCAAGATCCCCACCACCGGGCGGCAGCGCGACACCGGCAATGTCGATATGCACCCAGGGGTTACCCTCCCGGACGAAGCGCTGAAGGAACTGCGCTGCGGTAATCGAGCCTGCGGCACGTCCGCCCACATTCTTCATATCGGCAAGCCTGCTGTCGAGTTGCTTGTCATAGGCCGGTGCAAGCGGCAGACGCCACACGCCCTCGCCTTCGGCGGCAGCGGCTTTCAGCACCTGACCGGCGAAATCGTCGTCATTCGAGAAAATCCCGGCATGTTCATGGCCAAGCGCGATGATAACCGCTCCGGTCAGCGTCGCCAGATCGACAATGGCACGCGGGCGGTATTTTTCCTGCGCGTACCAGAGCACATCGGCCAGAACCAGACGGCCTTCTGCATCGGTATTGATCACCTCGATCGTGTCGCCCTTCATGGATTTCACGATATCGCCCGGACGCTGTGCGCGACCATCCGGCATGTTCTCGACCAGACCGACCAGACCGACGACATTCGCCTTCGCCCGCCGCAAGGCGAGGGTCCGCATGACACCGGCAACGACACCCGCGCCGCCCATATCCATCGTCATCTCTTCCATACCGGCAGCGGGTTTGATCGAAATCCCGCCCGTGTCGAACACAACGCCCTTGCCGACCAGGGCCACAGGCGCATCGTCGCTGGCACCGCCATTCCATCGCATCACGACAAGCTTGGACGGCGATTCAGAGCCCTGCCCTACCGCCAGAAGCGCCCGCATACCCAGCTTCGCCATCTCCTCCTCGTCCAGCACCTCGACCTCAAGCCCGATTTCCTCCATCGCCTGAAGCCGGTCCGCGAAATCGCTAGTGGTGAGGATATTCGCCGGTTCATTCACCAGATCGCGGGTAAAGAAGACGCCTTCCGCGACGGCGGCCTGATCTGCGACCCGCCTGGACAGGGTTTCCGGCTTGGCACACATGAAAGTGACATGCGCCTTCGCCGGATCGGGAGTTTCTTCAGCAGAGGAACCGCCACGCTGATTGCTATCGGCTGCTGCGTCGTTCAGAACCGCGTCGCCCTGCCCCCTTGCCGTCACCGATTGCGGCGGCTCGGCGGGGATGACGGAGGCCCCTTCTGCATCGCCATCATCCTTGCGGGTCTTGTAGACAGAGAAATCATATCCGCGCAGCGCCAGACCGAGCGCGATGTCACCGGCCATCGGGTGATGCCCCACCATCACCAGCATCCCGCCTTTCCCAAGCGCCGCACCGATCGCACCGCCAGCCTTCCGCGCCTCACTGACCGAGGCCTTTTTCGGCAGCTTCACCAGCATCACCGATTCCGCCTGCAACCCGGCCGGATAGGCAAGCGTCAGCGACTGGCCGGGCTTCAGCTTCCCGAACTCGGCCGATTCGGCGGCGCGCGCCAATGCGCTCCGCACCGTTCGCGGCAATTTCGGCGGCAACCGGGCATCATCGCCGAGAATCAGAGCCACGCGCCCCTCACGCTCGGTCAGGCCGTCTGTGGTTGTTTCGGTGAACCGGATCTCGACCGGATGGGTCATGCGCTGAACTCCTGTCTTCTTTTGGCGGTGAAGCCTAGCCCGGCGCGGGGCGCTTTGCCAGTGCGTGTCAGCCCCGGGCTTTCCCCGGAGCGCGGCAGCGGCTAATCAGGTCGCAGGCTGAGGGATCGCGCATGAACCGGATCGACCGCTATATACTGAAGCTGATGCTGATCTTCTTCGGCTTCTTCGCGCTTGTTCTGGTGGCCGTCTATTGGGTCAACCGGGCCGTATCCCTGTTTGAGAACCTGATCGCGGATGGCCAGACCGCTCTGGTCGTGCTGGAGTTCACGCTTCTGACCCTGCCGCTTGTCATTTCCGTCGTGCTGCCCGTGGCGGCCTTCGCAGCGACGGCATATGGCACGAACCGCTTATCCGGCGATTCCGAACTGGTCGCCATGCAGGCCGCCGGTCTTTCGCCGTGGCGGCTGGCCCGTCCGGTGCTTGCTTTCGGCATTCTCGTTGCGCTTATGGTCACCATGTTGGTGCACGCAATCGTCCCGATGGCGCGGGCACAGCTTGCCGCGCGTCAGGATCAGATCTCCGAGAACGTTACCGCGCAGCTTCTCAATCCCGGTGTGTTTCAGTATCCCGCCCCGGGTCTTACCCTGTTTATCCGCGAGATGAGCCCGCTTGGGGAACTTGGGGGTCTGTTTCTTGAAGATGCCAGAGACCCGGCCTCGGTCACCTCATACAGCGCCGATTCAGCGCTGATCCTTCGTGCGGAAAGCGGCCCCATGCTGTTGATGATGAACGGCGTGGTGCAGGCATTGCGACCGGGTGCCGACTCCCCGCTGCTTTCCGTCACGCGGTTCGAGGAAATGACCTATGATCTGGGAGGCATGATCGGAGGCAGCGATTCCGGCGGCAGAGACCTCCGCGACTATTCGACCCGGCGTCTTTTGACCCCGGATCAGGAATTGCTGGACGCAACCGGCGCGACGCCGCAGCGGGCGCGGCTTGAGGCGCATGAGCGGCTTGCCAAGCCGCTTCTGTCTCCGGTCGCTGCAATGCTGGGATTCGCCACATTGCTGGTCGGAGGGTTTTCCCGCTTCGGCGTCTGGAGGCAGGTTGCCTGGGCCATCGTCGCGCTGATTTTCGTGCAGCTTCTGACCAACTGGGCGGCGAACCGGGCCGGGGATGAGCCCTCGCTCTGGCCCATTGTCTATCTGCCCGCCGCAATCGGAGGGCTGATCTGCGCCGTTCTGTTATGGATATCGGGACGGCGGAAGCGCCCGCGATATTCGGGAAGCGAACAGGAATCGGCATGACCCTCGCACGCTATATCGCCACGCGCTATCTTCGTTCCTTCCTGCTTCTGGCCGGGGTTTTTCTGGCCATTCTGCTGCTGATCGACATGGTGGAACAGATCCGCCGCTTTTCAGATGACGGGATCAGCCTTGGCGGGGCGGCCAAGCTTTCAGCCCTGGCGGTGGCGGGCAGTTTTTACCAGATCCTGCCGCTGATCGGTCTTCTGGCCGGGATTGCGCTGTTTCTGGCATTGTCGCGCTCATCCGAGATGGTGGCCATCCGCGCCTCGGGCCGCTCGGCGCTGCGCTGCGTTGCGGCTCCGTCGATCATGGCCGGGATTATCGGGGCGCTTGCCGTTGCCGTTCTGAACCCGGTCGTCGCCGCGACCGAGTCGCAATATTCCGCAGCCGTGACCCGGATCGAATCGGGCAGCACACAGACTGTCAGTCTTGGCGACGATGCGGTCTGGCTGCGTCAGGGGATCGGCGATGAGGGTGAGCAGATGATGATCCGCGCCGCTCGCACCAGCCCAGATGCCACGACGCTTTACGATGCAAGCTTCATTATCTACGCGCCGGGAACCGGTCCCGCCACCCGGATCGAGGCGCAGCAGGCAAGGCTGATCGGCAACAACTGGGAGCTGAGCAGCGTCAAGGAATGGTCGCTGACCGACCCCAATCCCGAAGCCGATGCCCGCCGGATGGAGACGCTGAGCCTGCCGACGGAACTGACCGCAGATCGCATCCGCGACGGTTTCGGCAGCCCCGACGCGATCCCGATCTGGGAGTTGCCGGGCTATATCGCCGGACTGAAACGCGCCGGCTTCTCGGCGCTGCGCCATCAGGTCTGGCTGCAAATGGAACTGGCCCTGCCGCTGACGCTGGCGGCGATGGTCCTGATTGCCTCGGTGTTCACCATGCGCCATATGCGGGGGCGCAGAACAGGCGGGCTTGTCCTTGCCGCCTTCGCCGCCGGAATGGCGTTGTTTTTCCTTCGCAACATGGCGCAGGTTCTGGGCGACACCGCAGGCGTTCCGCCCTGGCTTGCGGGGTGGGCGCCGCCAGTTGTCGGAATATTATTTGCGGTCGGCGCTATTCTGCAATTAGAGGACGGATGATGAACCGTTTGCTCTTCGCATCTCTGTGCCTTGCCTGCGCGGCACCGGCCTCTGGTCAGGACATGACCGGGGCGGCGCAGCCGTGGTGGGAAACGGATCCGGCCTATGGTGCCGCTGACGGCCCGGCACTCGCGCCGACCGAGGATGCCGACCCGAACGCGCCCTATGCCGACGGAACCGAGCTGAGCCGTCTGACCGGCAGCATCCGGCCGCCGCAGCGCGATGTGACGATCTCTGACGACGACCTCGATGAGGAAGGGAGCGCAGCGACCGTTCTGGCAGATTATTTTTCCGTTTCCGAAGACCGGACACTCACCGCCTCGGGTGGCGTCGTCGTCTGGTATGACGGGGCGCGGCTTGTCGCCGACCGGGTGCGCTATGATGGCGAGACCGGCGAAATGACGATCACCGGCCCCATCCATCTGACGCGTCCCGGCGACGTAGGCACCGAGGATGACGCAATTCTGATCGCCGATCAGGCGCAGCTTTCGCAGGATATGCGCGACGGGCTGCTGCGTGGTGCGCGACTGGTGCTGGCGCGGGAAATGCAGATGGCCGCGACCGAGATCACCCTGACCGGAAACGGGCGGTTCACGACGCTGGATAATGTCGTCGCCTCATCCTGCCAGATCTGTGCCGAGGACCCGACGCCGCTCTGGGAAATCCGCGCCCGGCGGATCACCCATGACGACGACTTGAACATGCTGCGCTTCGAGCATCCGCAGCTTCGCGCATTCGGGCTGCCCATCGGTTCGTGGCCCGGCACGGTCACCGCCCCCGATCCCACAGTCGAACGCATGTCCGGCCTGCTGCGTCCCCGCTGGCGGACCACCTCGAAACTGGGTTTCGGGGTAATGCAGCCCTATTTCAAAACGCTTGGGCCTCATGCGGATCTGACCGTCACGCCTTATCTTTCCGCGTCCCGCACCACGACACTGATGATGCGCTATCGTCAGGCCTTCTGGAACGGCGCGACCGAATGGAACGGCGCGATCACCCGCGACGATATCCGCGACGGGGAAACCCGCGGCTATCTGTTCGGTGCCGCGCAATGGGAACTGCCCCGCGGCTATGAATTGGGCATTCAGGTCCAGATGGCCAGCGACGACGATTATCTGCGCGATTACGACATTACCGATGCCGACCGGCTCTGGAGCGGGCTGACCCTGCAACGGGTGACATCCGACAAGCTGGTCTGGGCTCGTGTGGGCAATTACCAGTCGCTGCGGGACGATGAGGACGATTCGACCTCGCCCACACAGGTGGCCGATGCGATCTGGATCCGCAGATGGCGGCTTGGCGGAGGCGATGCGGGGCTTGAATGGTCCACACATGCCCATCGCCGCCCCTCGGGTGAAAATATCATCGGTCGCGACGTGGCGCGGGCCTCGGTCTCGATGGACTGGCGGGGGACCCGGATCCTGCCCGGTGGGGTGGTCGCAAATGCAGCAACTGGTCTGGATACCGATTTCTATGCGATCCGGGACGATGAACGCTATGATAATAATGTCGTGCGCACCATGCCCTGGGTATCGGCGACGCTGCGCTATCCGCTGACCGGCAGTGACGGTTACGCATCCTATGTTCTGGAACCCGTCGCGCAGCTTGTCTGGTCCGGGGATGACGACAAGGAAGACGAAATTCCGAACGAAGACAGCCGCCAGATCGAATTCGACGAGGGCAATCTGTTCGCACTGTCGCGCTATCCCGGCTGGGACGCCAGAGAAACCGGGCTTCGCGCGAATCTCGGCATGACATGGACCCGTTTCGACCCGGCAGGCTGGTCCCTGGCAATCGCCGGAGGCCGGGTCTTCCGCGATCAGGAGCTTGACGATGAGGATGCTCCGATGCCCTTGCGCGGCAAGCGGTCGGACTGGCTGCTTGCCGGACATTATTCGGATATTTCGGGTCTCTCGCTGTCCAACCGCGCATTGTTCGACGACGATTTCGACATCAACCGCGATGAGCTTCGCCTTGGTTGGGCGCGGCCCGGGCTGGAACTCAGCCTCGGCTATCTGTGGATGAAGGCCGATCAGTTCGAGGATCGGAACGACGATCTCTCTGAACTGACCGGGGAAATCGGCTGGCAGGTCGCGCAGGGCTGGTGGGCGACCGCCTTCAGCAGACATGATCTTGAGGAAAGCCGCGCACAGGAGGCCGGTCTCGGTCTGGCCTACCAGAATGAGTGTATCAGCGTGGAACTGGCCGCCTCGCGCAACTTCATAGATACCGAGAATACCGACCCGGAAACTGATATCGACCTGTCCATCCGGCTGGGAGGCTTCGGCCGCCAGCCAGAAAACAAGGGCACGGTGGCGCGGCGCAGTTGCTTGCGCTAGATTGACGCAAAATCAAAAGGGGGCATGGACACATGCGGCAGTTACTTCTTTCCGCGACAGTTGCAGTGGCGCTTGGCGGGTCCCTCGGCGCCCCGTCAGCGGCGCAGGATTTTTCTCCGGTTGTCTATGTCAACAACTCGGTCGTAACCCAGTATGAAATCCAGCAGCGCCAGCGTTTCTCGCAGGTTCTGAACTCGCCTGAACAGGGCGTGGATGCGGCAGAGCGGGCGCTGATAGAGGACCGGCTGAGGCTGGATGCGGCGCGTCAGATCGGGGTCGAGGTCAGCGATGTCGGGCTTGAGCAGGGGCTGGCGGAATTCGCGGGCCGTGCCGGGCTGACCACCGGCGAATTCATTCAGGTTCTCGAACGCAACGGGGTGGAACGTCAGGCCTATCGCGATTTCATCCGCGCAGGCGTCGCCTGGCGCGAGGTGGTCCGCCAGCGGATCATGCCAACCGTGGCGGTCACCGACGCCGAGCTAGATCAGGAAATGAAGCGCATCGTCGAGACGCCGCTGATCACGCAGGTTCTGCTGTCCGAGATGATCATTCCCGCGCCCGGCGGGCAGGAAGAGGCCGTGATGAACCTCGCCGAAACGCTGACCCGCTCGATCGGCAGCGAGGGCGATTTCGCGGCGGCTGCGCGGCAATATTCCGCGACGCCATCGGCGGGACGGGGCGGAAGGCTGGAATGGATGGCCGTCGAGAACATGCCGCCGAGTCTGCGCCCGATCATTCTGGGGCTTCAGCCCGGCCAGATGACCCCGCCGCTGACCGTGCCGGGCGCGGTTGTGCTGTTCTATCTGCGCGATACGCGCGGTGAGCTGCGTCCCGGTGCCCGCGAACAGCAGCTCAACTATCTTCAGGTCACCTTCGCCAGCTCCGCCGAAGCACAGAATGCCGCCGCGCAGGCGCTGTCCTGCGGCACGCTGTATGAATTCGCGAATGGTCTGCCGGATCAGCAGGTGCAGGAATTCACAGGCTCGCAAGGCTCTGTTCCCGCCGATATCGCCATCAGGCTGGCCTCGCTGGATGAAAACGAAGCCGTTGTGGTCAATCGCGGCGGCGCAGCCGATGTGCTGATGCTGTGCGACCGGACCCCGGCGCTGCTTGCGGGGCTTGATGCCGGCCCGGTTGCGACGGCCTCGACCACGGATGGCGAGACCGTGACCGACGCGAACCCCAACGCCCTGCCGGAACGCGAAGCCGTCCGCCAGCAGATCTACAACCGGAAAATCTCGCAGGCGGCAAATGCCTATCTTGCGGAATTGCGGGCAGATGCGGTGATCCGGCGCAACTGAGATGGTACGCCCCATCCTTGTCACCTGCGGAGAGCCGGCGGGTATCGGGCCGGAACTGGCTCCTAAGCTGCTTGCGGCGCATGTGCCTTTCGTCTGGATCGGCGACCCAACGCATCTGCCACCCGGCACGGACTGGACCGGGATCAGCGATCTGTCGCAACTGCCCGCAGATACGCTGCCCGTGCTGAGCCATGATTTCGCGCAGCCTGCAACGCCGGGCCAGCCCGATGCCGGAAATGCCCGTGGCGTGATCGAAGTGATTGAGCGTGCCGTTTCCCTGACCCAAAGCGGCGCAGCTTCGGGTATCTGCACCATGCCGATTCACAAGAAGGCACTGAAAGACGGGGCCGGTTTCGCCTTTCCGGGCCATACCGAGTTTCTTGCCCATCTTGCCGGAGCTGCCGGGGTGGCGATGATGCTCGCCTCGACCACGGTCGAGCCGCCATGCCGCGTGGTGCCTGCAACCATTCATATCGCGCTGTCCGAGGTTCCGGCGCAACTGACGCCCGAAGCTCTGGAACGCGCCATCCGCATCACGCATGACGCGATGATCCGGGATTTCGGCATCGCCCGGCCCCGGATCGCCATCGCCGGGCTGAACCCTCATGCGGGCGAAGGCGGCGCGATGGGGCATGAGGAACTGGACTGGATCGCGCCTCTGATCCTGCGCCTGAAAGATGAGGGGCTGAACCTGACCGGGCCGCTGCCCGCCGATACGATGTTTCACGCCACCGCCCGCATACGTTATGATGCGGCGATCTGCGCATATCACGATCAGGCACTTATCCCGATCAAGACGCTTGATTTCTCGGGCGGCGTGAATATCACGCTTGGCCTGCCCTTCGTACGAACCTCACCGGATCACGGGACCGCGTTCGACATTGCCGGAAAAGGAATCGCCGATGCGGACAGCGCCATCGCCGCCTTGCGCATGGCCTGGGACATGGCGCAAACACGGGGCACGGCATGAGCAGCATTGACGGGCTTCCACCGCTGCGAGAGGTGATCAGCACCCATGATTTGCGTGCCAAGAAGCAGCTTGGCCAGAATTTCCTTCTGGACCTGAACCTGACCGCCAAGATCGCGCGGCAGGCCGGAGATCTGACCGGAAGCGATATTCTAGAGATCGGACCGGGTCCGGGCGGGCTGACCCGTGGGCTTCTGGCCGAGGGTGCACGTCATGTGCTGGCCATCGAAAAAGATGCCCGCGCCCTGCCCGCGCTAGAACAGATCGTACATGCCTATCCCGGACGGCTTCAGGTCATCCACGGCGACGCGCTTGAAATCGATCCGCTCAGCCATCTGACGCCGCCGATCCGGGTTGCCGCAAATCTTCCCTATAATATCGGAACCGAGCTTCTAATCCGCTGGCTGACCCCGCCGGACTGGCCGCCATTCTGGCAGTCTCTGACATTGATGTTCCAGCGCGAGGTCGCCGAGCGCATCGTCGCGCAGCCCGGCCAGAAAGCCTATGGGCGGCTTTCGATCCTTGCCCAGTGGCGCAGCGAGGCCCGCATCGTGATGAGCATCCCGCCCGAGGCCTTCGTCCCCGCGCCGAAAATACACTCATCGGTGGTGCAGATCACCGCGCTGCCTAAGCCGCGCTTTCCCGCCGATCCCGCGATATTGTCGCGCATCGTGGCGACGGCCTTCAATCAGAGGCGCAAGATGCTGCGCAGTTCCCTCCGGGGGCTGCATCCCGAAATGGAAGCGATCCTGACCGAAGCCGGGATCAAACCGACGGCACGCGCCGAGGAAATCGGGATCGAGGGGTTCTGCACATTGGCCCGCATCTTTGAGGCCCGGTCGGGTTAAAGCGGCCTGCCTTAACCCTGTCCCTCAAGGGTCCGGCTATTCGCCGGACGTCTCTGTTGCAGGGGCTGCCGCCTCGCCCGATGGATCGGAAGCAGCGGCTTCCGGCTCTGCGGCTTTACGGGTGCTGGCCTTGCGGGTGCGGGGCTTTGCCGGCGCGTCGGTCTTGGCGGCACGCGGCGCACGTGTCGTCGTGCGGCGGGCACGAGGTGCCGGCTGCGCCTGCTCGGGCGTTTCGACGCGGCCTGCATCCTCGCCAATCGCATCGGGCAACGCACCCGCTTCTGCGGAAGCGCCGCCTTCAGAAGAAGCGTCAGCCGGAGCAGCGTTACCCGAAGCCTCCTCGCGCGGCGCATCATGACGCGGAGTGCGGTAATTATTGCGCTTTTCTTCCGTGGCGTCCGAAGAATCACCATTGCGTTGGCCGCGATCGTCGCGGGACTGATCCCGCGCAGTATCGTTGCCATTACCATTGCCATTCTCATACGAATCGCCATTGCGACCATTCTGGCTCTGATGATTTTGCTGCTGATTCTGATGGTTATACTGATTCTGCTGCTGACGCTCGGCCTGCTCACGCTGCGCCTCGCTCAGCAGCCGCGTGTAATGTTCCGCATGCTGCAGGAAGGCCTGTTCGGCCACCCGGTCATTCGACAATTGCGCATCTCGTGCAAGTGTCAGGTATTTATCAATAATTTGCTGAGGCGTGCCCCGAACCTTGCCCTCAGGGCCGGAGGAATCGAAGACGCGATTAACGATATTGCCAAGTGAACGCTGACGGTTCGACTTCGAGCGCGAACGGGATTTGGATGATCTCATCTGTCTGACTTTATCCAGCCATCTGGAATTATTCACATGCCACCGACATTCTGCGTTCGGTCGTTCGGCGGTGGACCCGCACCCTGACTTACACAATGTCGTGGCTGATCTGTGCGGCGAACCTTGTCCACCAACATATAACCCGAATAACCACGCCCCCGCCTTATTACAACAGAAAAATCACAGATTTCGGCAACTGACGGTGATTATTTGTGGTTTTCGGTACGAATTAACCTTTCATGTCACGAAATTTTGCCAAAACGACGCGATCCCGCCCATCGAGATCGCTGATTATCTTCGTTTCGGCACCGGCTTCAGAAAATATTTTCTGCACCGCCTCGCCCTGACCGGACCCGATTTCGACCAGTACATGCCCGCCGGGATTGAGAAAGCGGGGCGCATCGGCGGCAATCCTGCGATAGGCGGACAATCCGTCGCCCTCATCGGTCAGCGCCATGCGCGGCTCCCATTCCCGAAGCTCAGGAGCAAGATCCTGCATCTCGGACACCGCGATATAGGGCGGGTTCGAGACGATCAGATCGAAACGGCCCCGTACCTCACTGAACCAGTCAGAGACCATAAGCGCCGCCTCCACCCCGATTCGCGCGGCATTTTCTCGCGCAACGGCAAGGGCGGCGTCGGATATGTCACAGCCCCTCCCCGAAGCACCGCGTCGTTCATCGAGCAGCGAAATCAGGATCGCGCCGGTCCCGGTTCCCAGATCCAGCAGGGTTTCCCAGGGCAGCCGCAGCGCCGCTTCGATCAGCGTTTCGGTCTCTGGCCTTGGGTCGAGCGTATCGCTGGTGACGCGGAAATCATGTTTCCAGAAGGCTCGCCGCCCGATGATCTGACTGACCGGACGCCGGGCCAGACGCGCCTCAACCAGAGGCGCCATCGCCGAAACCAGTTCCGCCGAGGCGGTTTCGTTCAGGTACAGGGCAATATGGTGATGCTGCACCGGCTTTCCAAGAGCGATGCTCAGCGCATGCCCGAACAGCCGCGCGGCATCCGTCGCCGCATCCGGAATGGACGCGGCCTCGAAACGGCGCTGCGCCTCGCGGCGGAGTTCCCTGCCCGTCAGCATGTTATTCCTGCGCGGCCAGTTTTTCCGCCTGATCATGCGCGGTCAGTGCGTCGATAATCTCGGCCAGATCGCCCTGCATGACCTTATCGAGCGCGTAAAGCGTCAGATTGATGCGATGATCCGTCATCCGGCCCTGAGGGAAATTATAGGTTCGTATCCGCTCGGAACGATCCCCGCTTCCCACCTGGGATTTCCGGTCGGCAGCACGTTCCGAAGCGGCACGCTCACGCTCCATATCGTACAGCCGGGCACGAAGAACCGCCATCGCATTGGCCCGGTTCTGGTGCTGCGATTTTTCCGATGAGGTCACCACGATCCCGGTCGGCAGATGGGTGATGCGGACAGCGGAATCGGTCGTGTTGACATGCTGCCCCCCCGCGCCGGACGCACGCATCGTGTCGATGCGGATATCGGCCGTGGGAATGTCGATATCGACCTCCTCGGCCTCGGGCAGCACGGCGACTGTCGCGGCGGAGGTGTGGATACGGCCACCCGATTCGGTCTCGGGGACGCGCTGCACGCGGTGGACACCGGATTCATATTTCAGCCGCGCAAATACGCCCTCGCCTTCGATGCGTGCCGTCGCCTCTTTCACGCCGCCGATTTCGGTTTCGCTCATATCGAGAAGCTGAAAACTCCAGCCCTGCGCCTCGGCATAGCGCCGGTACATGGCAAGCAGATCGCCCGCGAAAAGCGCAGCTTCCTCGCCGCCGGTTCCCGGCCGGATTTCCATGATCGCGGGCCGCGCGTCGGCTGCATCCTTCGGCAGCAGGGCAATGCGCAACGCCTGTTCAAGCTCGGGCAATTCGGCCTTGAGACGCGCCACCTCTTCCTCAGCCAGCTCGCGCATATCCGGATCGGCCAGCATCTGCTGCGCCTCCTCCAGCCCCTCCGAGGCCGCCCGCCATCGCTCAACCTGAGCCACAACGGGTTTGAGTTCGGCATATTCGCGGCTGATCGCGGCGATCTCATCGGCGGCAGGGCCGGAATTCAGCTTCGCTTCGAGAAACTCGAAACGCTGGACGATCTGGTGCAGGCGGTCATGAGGCAGCATTGCGCTGATGTGGCCCGCGCATGCGCCGCCGTCAAGCTATGCGATCACGCCGCCCCGCCTTCACGAAGGCAGAAATCACTGAATGGGCATCAGCGCTTCCTGCGCCGCAATGTTCATGAAATGATGGCTGTGGAATTCCTCCGGCGTTAGTTCGCCGTCGTCATCCTGATCCGAATAGGCGAAGGCCGCGGCCTGAAAACCGTTCATTTCTTCCAGTGTAACCTCACCGCTGTCATCGTAATCCATGATCGAGAAGATGATGCGGCTGGCAGTTTGATAATTTGCCTCACGCCCGCGCTCCTCCGCGACGGCGCTGAAGCCGAAACCCCATGCCAGAAACTCATCCATATCGGCAGCGCCGCTTTCATCGAGATCCATCGAGATCATCATGTCGCTGTCGAAGCGTTCCTGCTCGGCCATGTCCAGACGGCCATTGCTGTCCGCATCCACCTGCGCGAACTGAGACTGAGCGATATTGCCGGGATCGAGTTGCTGTGCCTGAACGGAAGGTGCCAGAGCGAATGCGCAGAGAATGCAAAAAACCTTATTCATCTTATATCCAATCCTTCATGTGCCATTCCGACATATGGGATCAGCCTAGGCGTGTTTTCTGACAAGAACAAACCGGAAATGGGGCTTGCGAGGCAGGATGCCGAAGCCCGGCCCGTCCAGAGGATTATGCTTTCTGCTTATCGGCGGCGGGTCCAGCCATAAAGGCAGATCAGTTCGGTCGCGACATGCGCCCCGGCGATGGCCGTTGCGCCGGTCGTATCATAGGGAGGGGAGATCTCGACAACGTCTCCGCCCAACAGCTTCACCCCCGCAAGCCCCCGCAACAGCGCCGCTGCCTGCCATGACGCCAGCCCGCCCCAGACCGGAGTTCCGGTTCCGGGGGCGAAAGCCGGGTCGAGCGCGTCGATATCGAAGGTGAGATAGACCGGACGGTCCGATACCACCTCCCGGATACGGGCAAGGGTTGCGTCGATCCCATCGCGATGAACGCCCGGGGCATCAAGGATCGTCACGCCGAGCGTATCCGGATTCTCGGTCCTGATCCCGATACTGACGCTGGCAGTGGGGTCCACGACCCCTTCGCGGATCGCCTTGTAAAGAAACGTGCCGTGATCGATCCGGTCGGGATCGTCATCCACCCAGCTATCGCTGTGCGCATCGAACTGGATCAAAGCAACGGGGCCATGCCGCTTTGCATAGGCACGCAGAATCGGCAGGGTAATGAAATGATCTCCGCCAAGCGTCACCGTACCGACGCCCTGATCCAGAAGCCCGCCAATATGCTCACTGATCCGCGCCGGAACCTCACGCGTATTGGCATAATCGAAAGCCATATCGCCGGCATCAGCGATGGCAAGCTCTGACAGAGGGTCATAGCCCCAGCCATAGGGCGGGTCATAGGGTTGCAGGGTCGATGCCTCGCGGATAGCGCGTGGCCCGAAACGGGTGCCGGGCCGGTTCGTGACCGCCTGATCGAAGGGAATACCCGTCACCGCAAGATCGAACCCCGCCATATCCTTGCTATAGCGCCGCCGCAGAAAGGACGTCGCACCGCCGAACGCGTTTTCAAAGCTGGGTCCGCGCGGATCCTGTCGGGTAAAGGACTGATCTATCTGCGTCTTTGCGTCTTCCAGAGCCATTCCAAATCCTCCGAACAAAACCAGCTTTTTCGCCCGCTTATTGATATGCCTCAAAGCGAAAATAGACAGTACCCGATAACATAATAATCAGGAAACGTGCGCCCCAGGTTGAAACCAAGGAGCCATATCCATGCGTCTTCCCACATTATTACTGATGTTCGGCACTATCGCATTTCCCGTTCACGCTCAGGAGACGCAAATCCTGGACCCGGGAGAACTTCGTGAAGAGGCCGCATCGCTATTCGAGCCCATACCGGAAACCCCACAGCCAATCACTGCTCCAGACGGGAGTGAAGCAGAAGCGCTGGAGTCGGCAAAGATCGAACTTGGCAAGAAACTATTCTTCGATCCGCGTATGTCGGCATCGCAACTGATCTCTTGCCAGACCTGCCACAATGTCGGGTTGGGCGGTGTCGATCAGTTGCCAACCTCGATCGGACATGGCTGGCAGCAAGGACCACGCAACGCACCGACAATGCTGAACGCTGTGTTCAACATCGCCCAGTTCTGGGACGGTCGGGCGGCAGATCTTGCGGAACAGGCGATGGGACCTCTGCAAGCCTCGGTCGAAATGAACAATACTCCAGAGCGCCTGCTGGAAACTCTGAGCTCCATGCCAGCCTATGTAGAGGAATTCGCCGCTGCCTTTCCGGAAAGCGACGAAGCCCTCAGCTTCGAGAATTTCGCCACGGCTATCGAACAATTCGAAGCAACACTCATTACACCAAATTCCGCCTTTGACCGCTTCCTCGGAGGCGAGGACGATGTGATGACCGAACAGCAGCTTTCCGGCCTGCGTGCCTTTATAGATACAGGCTGTGTTGGCTGCCATTACGGGATGAATTTTGGTGGCGACAGCTATCATCCTTTCGGCGTAATCGAGCGTCCCGGCGGCTCGATAATGCCGGAAGCCGACAAGGGACGTTTCGCAGTCACCGAAACGGCGGACGATGAATATGTGTTCCGCGCTGCACCGCTGCGCAATATTTCCCTGACGGCGCCCTATTTCCATTCCGGTGCGGTCTGGGACCTTGCCGAAGCCGTTCAGATCATGTCGTCGGCGCAGATCGGCACAGAGCTGACGGACCAACAGGCCGATGACATTGTTGCCTTTCTTGGCGCACTGACAGGCGACCAGCCCCTGATCGAACACCCGATCCTGCCACCTCGCAGCGAAACCACGCCAGAGCCGATATCGATGATACAGTAACTTTGGACACAGTGCACCGGTCATGAAAAGGCCGCCCTATCGGCGGCCTTTGAACGAGAATGCAGGAATAAAAAAACTCAACCCTCTTTCTTGGCCTCGACAGAGATTTGCAACTCGACCTCATCATCCACCGCCGGGACGAACGCGCCGAGATTGAACTCCGAGCGCCTGATCTCACCTTCGATGCTGAAACCCACCGTCGGAGCCTGCGTCATCGGATCAAGACCCGCACCGTTGAATTCCACATTCAGCGTCACCGGCTTCGTCACACCGTTCAGCGTCAGATCACCCGTGACCCGTGCTTCCTCATTATCGTCCTCAAGCTCAACGCTGGTCGAGGTGAAGGTCACCAGCGGAGGCTCGCCCGTCACATTGAAGAAATCCTCGCCCATCAGATGCTCATCCAGATCCGCGGCAACCGTGCGCAGCGACGAGAGCGGGAAAGAGGCCTCGACGGTGGAGGAAGCAAGATCCTCGGGATCGAGCGTGATCGTGCCTTCGACTCCATTCACGAAACCGCGCGAGACGGAGAAGCCCATGTGATCATAGCTGAACATGATCTGACTGTGACCCGGATCGAAGACATAGGTGCCTGCATCGGGAATATTCCTGTCATCGCCGGGTTTCGACATGACAGGAGCACCGGCCTCTTGCGCGATGGCGGGGACGCCAAATGCGAGGGCTGCGGCGATGACGGAACCGAATATGGATGTGCTGAAATGAACGGTCATGTATAACTCCTTTTGATGCTGTGTCGGCAACGCAGAGCCCGCATCAGGGTTCCTGACCTGACGGCGATGTGACGCTTTGACGCGAATCGGCTTGCATCGCAGGGATTCGCCGCTATAAAGCCGCATCCTTCCGCAATTGCGAAACCGGCGCAGCCTCTCGTGGCGGGGCGTGGAAGGGGTTTTCCCGCCGTTGAAGCCCGCCTGAAACTGAAAGGTCTGACATGCCGCTTTATGAGCATGTGCTGATCGCCCGCCAGGACCTGTCGAACACGCAGGCCGAAGGGCTGGTCGAACATTTTTCCACCGTGCTGGCCGATAATGGCGGCAAGGTGGTCGACAGCGAATACTGGGGTGTCCGCACCCTCGCCTATAAGATCAACAAGAACCGCAAGGGCCATTATGCCTTCCTGCGCACCGACGCGCCCTCGGCCGCCGTGCAGGAAATGGAGCGTCTGGCCCGTCTGCATGACGACGTAATGCGCGTCATGTCGATCAAGGTCGACGCGCATGAGGAAGGTCCGTCCGTCCAGATGCAGAAGCGCGAAGAGCGTGGCGAACGCCGCGAGCGTCGCGACCGCGACAATTAAGGAGATCGAGATATGGCGAATAAACCGTTTTTCCGTCGTCGTAAGGTCGATCCGTTCGGTGGCGAAAACGCCCCCAAGATCGACTATAAAGACACCCGCCTGCTGCAGCGCTATATCAGCGAGCGCGGCAAGATCGTGCCGTCGCGCATCACCGCCGTTTCGGCCAAGAACCAGCGTAAGCTGGCACAGGCCATCAAGCGCGCGCGCTTCCTGGCGCTGCTGCCCTACGCCGTGAAATAAGGAGGAAGACCGATGCAAGTCATCCTGCTGGAACGCGTGGCCAAGCTTGGCGCAATGGGCGATGTCGTCCGCGTCAAGGAAGGTTATGCCCGCAATTTCCTGTTGCCGCAGGGCAAGGCGCTTCGTGCGTCCGACGCCAATATCGCGGCGTTCGAAGCCCAGAAGGCCGCCCTTGTCGCGAAGAACGACGAGTCGAAGGCCGAAGCGCAGAAAATCGCCGACAAGCTGAACGGCGAGACCTTCATCATCATCCGCTCGGCATCCGATGCCGGTGCGCTGTATGGTTCGGTCAGCCCGCGCGATGTCTCTGATGCCGCGAATGGGGCCGGTCACACGGTCGATCGCAAACAGGTCGTTCTGGGCGCTCCGATCAAGGAGCTGGGTCTGCACAATGTCCATGTCGTGCTGCACCCCGAGGTCGAGGCCGAGATCACCCTGAACATCGCCCGCTCGAACGAAGAGGCCGAATTGCAGGCTTCGGGCAAGTCGATTCAGGACCTCGCCGCCGAAGAAGACGCTGCTGCGGAATTCGAGATCGCCGAGTTGTTCGACGATATCGGCTCTGCCTCGCGCGAGGACGAAGACCTTGCGACCGAGGCCCCGGAAACCACCGCTGGTTCCGGCGAGTAAGCAGTCCGCTTCAAGCCCGATACAGAAGCCGCGCCGTCTCTGGCGCGGCTTTTTCCGTTTTGCGCGTTGCATATCGCCGAGTCCGTGGCTTCCACCCGTGAATTGCGATTTGTCAGCCGGTATAGGCCGGAACGAAAACCGCCCGATCCTCGTTCTGATGTGAACAGACTTTGAAAGGAACGGATAATGTCGCGCTTTGCTGATGTGACCTCAGATACCCCTCACGGCCCCCGGCCCGTGCCGGAGGGTCATATTTCGCGTGAACCTGTTCCGCCGTCCCGGCAATTGCCGGCACCGGATCGGAAAACCCCGAAATGGGCCATATGGGGCGGGGCGGCAGTCGCTGCTGCGGCAACCACCGCGCTTGGCGTCTATGCCGCCCGCGCCATCGCTGATGCGGTGTCAGACGACGACCACGAACGCCCGTCGCGTCGCGCGTCGTCACGCAGGCCCCGCCCACGCCATGCGCCCCGTTTCGAGCGCCTCAGCCTTGAGGAACGTCAGGCGATGCGCAACCGCGCCCGCGCCGATTTCGCGGATTATGAAGACCGTGCGGCAGATCTGCGCAAAAAGGCCGCCAGCGACAAGCCGCGCAAACGCCGCCCCTCATCCAGAAATTCCGGGTCAGGCTTCCTGTCATCGTTTGGCGACAGCGCCGGAGAGATAACGCGAAATATCACCGGCTTGCTGGCGGCGGCGAATGCTGCCGTCGACGGGTTTCATCAGGTCTCGGGCAAAGCGGACGGGATCGTCCGGGATTTCGTCAACGCAGCCGATCGTCTGAGCGATTTTCTTGGCTCGCGCAGCACCGACAAGCACGAGCCAACCCCTGCCGCCACAGAGGCCAGGGGCGACGCGGATCGCGACGCCGCCGATAACCGCACGCGCAATCTGTGACCGATCCAGATGGCCAGAGCACCTGAGCGCAGCATCGGCGACGCGCTGTTCGGACCCTTGCCCGATGAGGTCCGGCGTCGTTTCGATCTGGACGAGAAACCGCCCGCCCCTCCGGCCGCCAAGCGTGTTCGCGAGGGCGACCCCGACGCAGATCTGCCCGCACCGCGAAGCGATGCTCCAGACTCGCCCTGGGGATTGAGACCGAAAGAATGGTGGGGCGTCCTGAAGGGCGTGGTCACGGAAATCGGCGAGGATCGCGTGACCTCGGTCGCTGGCGGAGTGACGTTTTTCGGCCTGCTCGCGCTTTTCCCGGCAATCACCGCGCTTGTCTCGATTTTCGGGCTGGTGGCCGATCCCGAGGTCATTGCCGAGCAGATGGATAACCTAAGCTCGGTCATCCCGCCCGCAGCCTTCGAGATTATCAACGGGCAGGTTGAGGCGATCATCAACTCTCCCGGTACGGCACTGTCCTTTGCCGGTATCATCGGCCTTTTCCTGACCCTCTGGTCGGCGAATGGAGGCATGAAGGCGCTGATGGACGCGCTCAACGTGGCGTGGTTCCAGCGGGAAAGCAGGGGGTTCTTCAAGCTCAACCTCGTCTCGCTGACCATGACGCTTGGCGCGATCGTGCTGGTCATGGCACTGGTCGGAACGATTGCTGTCCTGCCCGCCGTGCTGAACTGGCTGCCTTTGCCGGATGCGACCAAGGACATGGTTTCGATGATCCGCTGGCCGATCATGTTCGCCGTTCTGTTCCTGGCGATCTCGGCGCTTTATCGTTGGGGTCCAAGCCGGAATGACGCTAATTTCAACTGGTTCTCTCCGGGCGCATTATTCGCCTCGGTCGGGCTGGTGGCCGCCTCGGCGCTGTTTTCCTTCTATGCGTCGAATTTCGCCAATTACAACCAGACCTACGGCACGTTGGGGGCGGTGATCGTGCTGATGATGTGGCTGTGGATCTCGGCAATCGTGGTGCTCGTCGGGGCAGAGATCAACGCAGTTGCCGAACGGCATCTGCGCGCCCTGAACGGTGAGACCCGACCTTCATGAGCCTGCCGCCCGGCATAGATCTGCTGAAACATGGCGGGCATAAATACGATCACGGTCATGCGCTTGTCATGGCAGGAGGCCCCGGACAAGGCGGCGCGGCCCGGCTTGCCGCGAAGGCCGCGCTACGAATCGGTGCCGGGCTGGTCACGCTTGCCCCTCCGGCCGCAGCAATGGCCGAGCATTGCGGCCCGCCGGACGCGTTGATGCGCCACAGCATCGACACGCCCGACCAGTTGGCCGGGCTTCTGAAAGCACGGAAAATCTCTGCAATCGTGATGGGCCCCGGCTATGGGGTTGAGCCTGCCATAGGCATGTTGCCAGCCATCATCGCCGCCGGGCTTCCGACGCTGCTGGATGCCGACGCGCTGACGGCATTGGGCCGCGTTCCGGCAAGGCTGCGGCCCGATATCGTTCTGACGCCGCATGAGGGAGAGTTCAGACGCCTCTTTCCCGAGCTTGCGAACAGCCTGACCGACGACCGCAATCATCGCGGTCAACTGGCGGCTCAGGCGGCCCGCCAGTCCGGTGCCGTGATTTTGCTGAAAGGCCCTGATACCGTGATCGCCGCACCCGATGGGAAGATCCGCTTCAACACGGCCCATGACGTGCCCTGGCTGGCAACAGCCGGTTCCGGAGATGTGCTTTCCGGCCTTATCGGCGGGCTTCTGGCGCGTGGCTTCCCGCCCCTTGATGCCGCCAGTGCCGCAGCACATATCCATGCCGAATGCGCACGGCGATTCGGGCCGGGACTGATCGCCGATGACCTGCCCGGCGAAATACCGGCAATCCTCCGCGATCTGGCCTGATTTTCCGCTCGCACCCCGCTGCCGGCTTTGATAGAACGGCGCGGATTTCGTGGCGGGCCCAGTGCCCGCTGCTTGACATTGCGGGTGTGGCGAAATTGGTAGACGCACCAGATTTAGGTTCTGGCGCCGCAAGGCGTGGGGGTTCAAGTCCCTCCACCCGCACCATGACTGAAGGATGAAACATGCAGGTCACAGAGACCCAGAACGAAGGCCTCAAGCGCGGCTACCAGATGACCCTCCCGGCCGCCGATCTGGCCGCTCAGGTGGACGCAAAGCTGAAAGAGGCTCAGCCGGAAGTCGAGATGAAGGGCTTCCGCAAGGGCAAGGTCCCGATGGCGATGCTGAAAAAGCAGTTCGGCCCCCGCGTGATGGGCGAAGCCATGCAGGACTCGATTGACGGCGCATTGCGCGAGCATCTGGAAAAATCCGGCGACCGCCCCGCTGTTCAGCCGAAGATCGAGATGCAGAATGGCGAGGAATGGAAAGAGGGCGATGACGTCGTTGTCAACGTCTCTTATGAAATCCTGCCCGCCATCCCCGAGGTCGATCTGTCCAAGGTCTCGCTTGAACGTCTGGTCGTGAAGGCCGAGGAATCCGCGGTCAACGAAGCTCTGGAAGGGCTGGCGAAGAACGCGACGGCCTATGAGGACAAGAAAAAAGGGGCCAAGGCCGAAAAGGACGATCAGATCGTGATCGACTTCAAGGGCTCGGTCGATGGTGAGGAATTCGAAGGCGGCGCAGCCGAGGATTATCCTCTGGTCCTCGGCTCGAACAGCTTCATCCCCGGTTTCGAGGATCAGCTGATCGGTGCGAAGGCCGGTGACGAAATTCAGGTGAATGTCAAATTCCCCGACGAATACGGTGCCGCCCATCTGGCCGGTAAGGACGCGGTTTTCGCCACCACCGTCAAAGCGGTGAAAAAGCCTGTCGATGCCAAGATCGACGATGAACTGGCCAAGCGTTTCGGTGCCGAATCGCTGGACAAGCTGAAAGAACAGATCGCCAGCCGTCTGGAAGACGAATACAAGGGTGCCAGCCGCACAGTCATGAAGCGCTCGCTTCTGGATCAGCTTGACGATCAGGTCAAATTCGACCTGCCCGAAGTTCTGGTCGAGGCGGAAGCCGGTCAGATCGCGCATCAGCTTTACCATGAAGAGCATCCGGACGATCACGGCCATGACCACGGTGAGATCGAGCCGACCGAAGAACACAAGAAACTGGCCGAGCGCCGCGTGCGCCTTGGCTTGCTGCTTGCTGAAATCGGCCAGAAAGCCGAAGTTCAGGTCTCGGATCAGGAATTCACTCAGGCTGTCATGAATCAGGCCCGTCAGTTCCCGGGTCAGGAACGTCAGTTCTTCGAATTCATCCAGCAGAATGCTCAGGCTCAGCAGCAACTGCGTGCGCCGATCTTCGAAGACAAGGTTGTCGATCACATCGCGGAACAGGCCAATGTGACCGAAAAGGAAATCAGCAAGGAAGAGCTGGAAAAAGCCGTCGAGAGCCTCGACGAGCTGTAAGCAGCCTTGCCAGAGAACAGGAAAGCCGCGACCTTCGGGACGCGGCTTTTTATTTGGGGTAGGTGGATGACGCATGATCAGATCGTCCGCAGTTTCTGGGCTGCGATGGATGGCAATGATTATCAGGCCGTCGCAGACAGGTTTCTGTCGCCCGGTTTCATTGCGCTCTGGCCCCTGACCGGTGAGGTCATCGAAGGCCGCGACGCATTCGCAGCCGTCAATGCAGGTTTCCCCGGTCAGGGCGACTGGCGCTTCGAGGAGATCTCTCTGGTCGGGCAGAATGACCGCATCGCCACGGATATTCGCGTGACCAATGCGCCCCTGAACATCACCGCCCGCGTCCTGACCTTTCATGAGTTGGAGGGCGATTTCATCCTGCGTCAGACGGAATTTTGGCCCGATCCCTATCCTATCCCGGACTGGCGAAGCGGGATGTTGCGCGTGGATAATGACCTTGCACGATGGTAGTTTTGCCTGTTTTTTATTCAGAATGATCTTAAAATAAGCAAAAATCCGACTCTTTCGCGATCAAACGCCCGGATTTTATGCGCCATCCGTGGACGACACGCGGCAAACCCGGCAAGCAGGTCGCAGACAAGCGCAGGAAGGATCACCGGAATGAAGAAGATCGAAGCGATCATCAAGCCCTTCAAGCTGGACGACGTGAAGGAAGCCCTTCAGGAGGTTGGCGTTCAGGGTCTGACAGTCACTGAAGTCAAGGGTTTCGGCCGTCAGAAAGGCCATACAGAGCTGTATCGCGGGGCGGAATATGTCGTGGATTTCCTGCCCAAGATCAAGATCGAGATGATCCTGCCCGACGACCAGATCGACTCGGCTGTCGAGGCGATCATATCGGCTGCGCGGACCGAAAAGATCGGCGACGGCAAGATTTTCGTGTCCCCCGTCGATCAGGCGATCCGCATCCGCACCGGCGAGACCGGCGACGACGCGGTCTGATCCGTCAATCACCTAAGCACTCCAATCCCGTTAATGCCCGGAACCGGCCAAGGCCGGTTCCTACATGAGAAGAAAGGGCTGTTATGAAAGTCGAAGACGTCATCAAGTTGATGAAGGATGAAGAGGTCGAATATGTCGATGTCCGCTTCACCGACCCCAAGGGCAAGCTCCAGCATGTCACGCTGATCAACGATGAGGTCGACGAAGACTTCTTCGAGGAAGGTTTCATGTTCGACGGCTCGTCCATCGCCGGCTGGAAGTCGATCGACCAGTCCGACATGAAGCTGATGCCCGACCCGTCCTCGGTCTATATCGACCCGTTCTATGCCGAAAAAACGCTGTGCGTGCATTGCAACGTGGTCGAACCCGACACCGGCGAACCCTATGCCCGCGACCCGCGCGGCACCGCCGTCAAGGCCGAAGCCTATCTACGGTCTACCGGGATCGGCGATGTGTCCTATTGGGGCCCGGAGGCCGAATTCTTCCTGTTCGACGACGTCCGCTATTCGGTCACGCCGCAGAAAGTGGCGTATGAGATCGACGCCGCAGACGCCGCATGGAACACCGACGCCGAATATGAAATGGGCAACCAGGCCCACCGCGCCGGTCACAAGGGCGGCTATTTCCCGGTCAACCCGATCGACGCCGGTCAGGACATCCGCGGCGAGATGCTGTCGACCATGAAGCGTATCGGCATGACCGTCGACAAGCACCACCATGAGGTGGCAAGCGCCCAGCACGAGCTGGGGCTGGTCTTCGGCACGCTGTCGGCGCAGGCTGACAATCTGCAGAAATACAAATACGTGATCCACAACGTCGCACATGCCTATGGCAAATCCGCGACCTTCATGCCCAAGCCGATGAAGGGCGATAACGGCTCTGGCATGCACGTCAACATGTCGATCTGGAAGGACGGCAAGCCGATCTTTGCAGGCGACAAATATGCTGATCTCAGCCAGGAAGCGCTGTGGTTCATTGGCGGCATCCTGAAACATGCCAAGGCTTTGAACGCGCTGACCAACCCGTCAACCAACAGCTATAAGCGGCTGATTCCGGGCTTTGAGGCACCGGTGCTGCGGGCCTATTCGGCGCGCAACCGCTCTGGCTGCGTGCGGATCCCGTGGACCGAAAGCCCGAAAGCCAAACGTGTCGAGGCCCGCTTCCCCGACCCGTCGGCGAACCCGTATCTGTGCTTTGCCGCGCTGCTGATGGCCGGTCTCGACGGGATCAAGAACAAGATCGACCCCGGCCCGGCATCCGACAAGGATCTGTACGACCTGCCCCCGGAAGAGCTGGCAGAGATCCCGACCGTCTGCGGTTCTCTGCGCGAAGCCCTTGAAGAGCTTGAGAAAGACATGGACTTCCTGCTTCAGGGCGACGTCTTCACCCGCGACCAGCTTGAGGGCTACATGGCGCTGAAATGGGAAGAGGTCTACGCCTACGAACACACCCCGCATCCGGTCGAGTACCAGATGTATTACTCCTGCTGACCGCAGAGTTATCCACAGAACGAGCCACAGGCAGTCCTCATGGCTGCCTGTTTTTTATGCAGAACATCCTATGCACGGCCTGTCATCAACGCGTACACAGCATATGCACTGACTGACAGGCATTGAGAAACCGGCCCTTTAGACCGGCCTCCCTCAGATTCCGAAACGCTACGACGCATCCGCCTGGCTGTCGTCAGTATTCGATCACAAAGGAAACCGGCCTGTGATCACTGGGACGATCACCGCGTTTACGAATCCGGCCCGTATCGTCAAAGCGTTCATAGACCCGTGTTTCGACCTTGCATGATCCTGCCTCCAGCTTGAAGGGTTTCTTCGCCTGCCAGATCGAGGGCGAAACGACGACATGATCAATCAGCTCATCCACCAACCTTCCGCCTTCCAGAGGGTCCGGGAATGTCACCGTGCTTGCTTCGGCAATCACGCTGGGAGTCATTGCGTGCTCAAAATAGGTATTCGGCTCAAGAAAAGAGCCGACAAGTTCATCTACGATATTATGGATGAGAAATTCCCGCTCCATCAGCTCGGCATAGGCACCATCGTTGAAATCACCGAGTATGATCGTTGCGTCCGGCGCATCCGATAGCGCCACAAGATCATTCACGGCAAAGTCCCGAAGGCGCATGATCTCCGCAGAGAGTTTTTGCCTTGCGAGAAGCGCATCGACGATCGCCTCCTCATCCCTCAGAAGCCACTGTTCCGGTCTCTTCAGCTTTGAAAATTTTGATTTCGTATGGGCATTGATGATCCGCAATTTCTTTCCATCCGCGGGGGCGAAGGTAAGCACAAGTGGCGTGCGATGAAATCTATGCGACTTCCGCTCTGCCTCGCGGATCATCCCCCAAGGGTAAAAATAAATCGCACTTCGCAGAAGCCTGGTTTCCGGCCCCTTGGCATCGAAGGATGTGACATGTTCAGCGATGCTTTCATGCACAAGAAAGTGCAGGGTCTGCGAGCGTGAGTTGGATGTATGGACCTCATATTCGCCACCGAGAAACTGAGCCACGAAAAGCTCCATCTGGTCCTTGCGGGGCGGGCCTTCCTGAACCGCGATAATCTTCGCGTCGATCTCTTTGATGACTCCGGCTATGCGTTCACAAAGAGCACGAACATCTTCAATCGGCTCAAGCTCGATTGTTCCAAGCCGCTTGCCCGGAAAAGAGTCGGGGATCGTGCCGTCCCGTGTCGTCCACTCACCTCCGAAGATGGAATACATCCACTCAATGTTGAACGTCGCAATCTTGGTCTGAGGCATTATACGATACCCGTCTCCGAGAGACTTTAGGTGCGAGCATAGCACAGCATGCCCGATGCTCAGACCAGATTATGTTGCATCGATCCAATGCCGCTACGACATGACAAGTCTCACAGCCCTCACGGCAGATTCATCACCCGGATCGCCTCATCGACCTGCGCTTCGACCGACAGCGCCATGTCGATGACATAACCGTCCTCATCCTGTCCCAGCATCTCAAGCGTCTCAAGCTGGGAGTTCAGCAGTTCCGGTGGGAAGAAATGGCCCTCGCGATGTGAGAGACGGTCGCTGAGGATCTGGTGGGTGCCGTGCACATGCAGGAACCGCACCTGCGGAGCACCGCTGCGCAGGATATCGCGATAGCTGCGTTTCAGCGAGGAACAGCCCAAAACCGAACTTTGCCCGCGCGTTTCATTGCGGGCGATCTCGGCAGCCAGGGCCTCAAGCCAGGGCTTGCGGTCCTCATCGGTCAGGGGGATGCCGGAATGCATCTTCTCGACATTTTCCTTCGGATGGAAACTGTCGCCCTCGATATAGGGCCAGCCGAGCCTTGCGGCGAGGGCCTCTCCGGTGGTGGATTTGCCCGCGCCCGAGACACCCATCACCACGATATGTTGCACAGACCTGCTCATAGCAGCCACCATCCGACCAGCACGATCAGGAAGCCGATCGTTCCCAGCAGGGTCTCCATCACTGTCCATGTGCGCAGGGTGGTTTTCTCATCCATGTTCAGGAAGCGGCCAACAAGCCAGAAGCCGGAATCGTTGAAATGGCTGAGAACCGTGGCGCCGCTGGCGATGGCGATGACAAGGAAGCAGCGGTCCAGCGCGGACAGACCCGCCGTCGCCTCGACCGTCGGGGCCAGCAGACCCGCCGTGGTGATCAGCGCCACCGTGGCCGAACCTTGCGCGACGCGCAGCGCGGTTGCGATGACGAAGGCGGCGACGATCAGCGGCATGCCCATGCCTTCCAGCGTGTCGGCAAGTGCCTCGCCGATGCCGCTGGCACGAAGGACGCCGCCGAACATCCCGCCCGCTCCGGTGACCAGAATGATCGCGCAGATCGGCGCAAGCGAGCGGTCCATGATCCGCTGGATCGCATCGGGATCGCGGCCCTGCCCGACCAGAAAGATCGAGGCGATCACGGTGATCAGCAGCGCGACCGGGGTCTGCCCGAGCATCCTCAGCACCTGCACCCAGAGCGCATCGCCGCTGATCGTGCCGGCGGTGGCCAGCGTGTTCAGCCCGGTATTCAGGAAGATCAGTACCAGCGGCAGCAGAAGCACCATCATCACCCGGCTGAATTCCGGCGGAGTCCCGACGGGTTCTTTCTGGCCCGAGGCACCGCCCCCCAGCAATTCGGGAACCGGGATCGTGAAGCGCTTACCGGCCCAGAGGGCGAACAGATAGCTGCCCAGATACCATGTCGGGATCGCCACGATCAGGCCGACAACCAGCAGAAGGCCAAGATCCGCCCCCAGCAGGTCGCCTGCCGCGACCGGGCCGGGATGGGGCGGCACAAAGGCATGCATCACAGCAAACGCACCGGCCGCCGGGAAGGCATAGGTCAGGACCGAGCCGCCGAAGCGCAGGGCGACGCTGAAGATGATCGGCAGCATCACGACAAGCCCGGCATCGAAGAAGATCGGGAAGCCGAACATCAGCGACGCCACGCCAAGCGCAAAGGGCGCACGTTTTTCCCCAAAGACGGCGATCAGCCGGTCCGCCAGGACCTGCGCCCCGCCCGAAATCTCCAGCATACTGCCGATCATCGCGCCGAACCCGACCAGAAGCGCGACCGAGGCGAGTGTGCTGCCGAAACCGCTCATCAGGGTTGGCACGACCTCGCTGAACGGCACTCCGGCGACAAGCGCCGTCAGCAGGCTGACCAGAACAAGGGACACAAAGGCATGCAGGCGGAAGCGCATGATAAGCAGAAGCAGCAGAAGCACGGCTCCGACCGCGATCGTCAACAGCATCCCGGTGCCGTAGACAGGCTCTATCTCGTTCATTGGTTCCTCCTGAATGAATAAACTGAAACCAGCCACAATGCCGTTTCCGGCCGATCATGGTGCAGTTTCGTCTGTTCCGCGCGGGATGTCACGGCCCCGCGAAACATTGCGCCGCCGAAATCTGCGCTCTGTGCCGGATGCCGAGGACGGGATAAGCGCGGCGCAACATCACACCATTGTTTCCTCTGCGATGTTGCCGCAGCCCGCCACATCGTTCACCCTGCACGGGACAATGACGGAGAGAGACATGACCGACCACGCCTATTCCGGGCAGACGCCGAACCGGAGAAGGATAATCCTGTCCGCCATCGCGGCTTCCGGCATCGCCTTTGCCCGGCCGGGCACGTTGCAGGCACAGCAGCCGCATCCGAACCCCATGCCGGAAGAGCTGCGCCGCGTGATCGAGCGCAACCCCGCCCTTCCGGTTCTGGGTAATCCCGAGGGCAATATCACCCTGACCGAATTCTTCGACTATAATTGCCAGTTCTGCCGCGCGAATATGCGCGACGTGCAGCGGCTGATCGGAGAAGACCCGCAACTGCGCGTGGTGTTCCGGGAATGGCCGGTCTTCGGCGATGGCTCTTTCTTCGCCGCGAAAGCCTCTCTGGCCTCGCTTCAGCAGCAGAAATACTGGCAGTTCCACGAAGCACTGATGCAGATGAATGCGCGGGCCGAGGAGGCGACAGTGATGCGGGCGGCCCGTAATGTCGGACTGGATACTGACAGGCTGCGAGCGGATATGGAAAAGCGGGCGATCCTCGACCAGATCTATGAGACGATGGATCTGGCCGATACGATGGCCCTGACCGGGACGCCGACCTTCATCGCCGGGCATGAGGCCGTGTTCGGCAGGCTGGGGCTGGACGATCTGCGCAAGCTGGTGGCGGATGCACGCGAGGACCTTCTGTAACCGCCTGCCAAAAGCGCCCGCTTGACGCGCCCGCCTGCCCCGCCCAATCTGTCGCAGCATATCGGAGGAGCAGAGATGATCAGAGAATTCACCCTCACAGCGGCAGTGCTTGCGGGATCGACGGCAATGGGGCAGGCAGCCGAAATCCGGCTCGGCTATGCGCTGTCCGAAAACAGCCATTACGGCGCAGGCGCGATGGCCTTCGAGGAAACGCTGACGCAGGAACTCGGCGACGCCTTCACCGTCAGGCAGTTCCCGAATTCGGGTCTCGGCGGTGAGCGCGAGGTGATCGAGGGGATGCAGATCGGCACGATCGACGCCACCATCGCAAGCTCGGGCACGCTGTCCAATTTCGTGCCGGAAGTGGGCGTCTTCGACATTCCCTTCCTGCTGCGCGATCTGGACCATGCAAGAACCGTGCTTGACGGCGAAATCGGCGATCAGATGCTGGCGAAGTTCGACGATGTCGGGCTGCATGCGCTTGCCTGGGGCGAACAGGGTTTCCGCCATATCACCAATAGTCGCGGCCCTATCTCAACGCCCGAGGATCTTGCGGGACTCAAGATCAGGACGATGGAAAACCCGGTCCATCTGAAGGCCTTCGAGGCGCTTGGCGCGGCTCCGACCCCGATGGCCTGGCCGGAAGTGATCCCGGCCCTGCAGCAAGGCGCGATTGACGGGCAGGAAAACCCGCTTTCGGTGATCGTCTCGGCCAATCTGGATGAGGTCCAGAAATATGCCTCTCTGGACGGACATGTCTATTCGCCGGCGATCATTCTGGTGTCGCAGCAGCTTTGGGACGGGCTGGACGATGACCAGAAAGCGGCATTCGATACCGCAGCGGATGCGGCGGTCGCGGCGATGCGGGATTATGTCGACAATGTCGAAGCCGAGGGTGTCGCAACGCTGCGCGAGCGCGGCATGGAGGTGAATATCCTCGATGCCGAGCAGAAACAGGCGTTTCAGGACGGGCTGGCCGATGTTTACACCGAATATGAGGCAGAATTCGGCAAAGAGCTGATGGACAGCATCATCGCCACGCAATAACCGCCCAAGCCGGGGCTCTGCCCCGGACCCCGGGATATTTGGGCCAGTGTGACACAGTGGATTTCATCCTGGCCCAAATATCCGATCCACCAGCCGGAATCGGGCGTACCGACCTGTCCCCGGACGAAACGGTCGAAACCTATTGCGCTGACGCGATAGCGCCGCGCGGCAGGAATATGGTCAGCAGCCCCATCAGCGGCAGCCAGGCACAGATGCCGTAAATATACTCGACCCCCCGCGCATCGGCGATCACGCCAAGAATCGCGGCGGCGATCCCGCCCATGCCGAAGGTGAAGCCGAAGAACACTCCGGCGATCAGCCCGACGCGGCCCGGGACGAGTTCTTGCGCGAAGACCACGATGGCGGGGAAGGCCGACGCGATGACGATGCCGATCACGACGGTCAGCACCCCGGTTGCGGCCAGCCCGACATGCGGCAGCAGCAGCGAAAACGGCAATACGCCGAGGATCGAGATCCAGATCACGGTCAGGGGGCGGAACCGGTCTCCGAGCGGGCCACCGAGCATCACCCCAAGCGCCATCGCTCCGAGGAAAAGGAACAACATGAGCTGCGATTGCTGCTCGGTCAGGCCGAATTTTTCTATGGCGTAGAAGGTGTAATAGCTGGTGAACGAGGCTGTATAGATACTTTTCGTCAGGGTCAGCAGCGCCAGCACGATAATCGCCATACGCACCCGTCCCGCCGACAGGCCATGCTGCATCGCCGGACGGCGGCGGCGGGTCGTGTCGCGCATATAGGCGGCATACCACGCGCTGACCCTTGTCAGGATGGCAATGCCCAATGCCGCAAGCAGGGTAAACCACAGGATCGAGCCGCGACCGTTCGGCACGACGATAAACGCACCCAGAAGCGGGCCGAGAGCGGTGCCGACATTTCCTCCGACCTGAAAGAAGGACTGCGCGGTGCCGTAGCGCCCGCCCGAGGCCAGCCGCGCCACCCGGCTGGATTCGGGGTGAAATACCGCCGAGCCGACTCCGATCAGCATCGCCCCGAGGAACATCACCGCATAGCTGCCCGCCTGCGAGATGGCGACAAGACCGAGCAAGGTCGAGCTCATCCCGAGCGGCAGTGACATCGGCATAGGCCGCCGGTCGGTCAGCGCGCCGATCGCGGGCTGAAGCAGCGATGCGGTGCCGGTGAAGGCGAAGGTCAGCAGGCCGATCTGCCAGAAATCCAGCCCGAACTCTGCCTTGAACAGCGGATAATTCGCCGCAAGCAGGGATTGCATCACATCGTTGATCAGATGGCACAGGCTGATCCCGGAAAGGATCAGCCAGGCGGTGCGCTCAGGCGTATCTGATGTGGTGGGTGCGGCGTGTGTCATGGGGACCTCTCGGGGGAACTCTTCGGCCCGGCAGCATGCCGCGTCAAGCCCGGCGCTGCGTTATCCTGCGCAGCGACATAGATTTTGACTATGCCGAGCGCATCCGGTAATTCTTGCGCATTCTCAGGGCGGGGCGAAACTCCCCACCGGCGGTGAAAGCCCGCGAGCGCCTTTTTCGGAAGGGTCAGCAGACACCGGTGAAATTCCGGGGCCGACGGTTATAGTCCGGATGAAAGAGAATGGGAGGAACGGTCAGAAATGGCCGGGAGACCTGTGTGTTCTGAGATCCTGTTGATGTGAAAGGACCAGACGCGATGACAAAATCCCTCAAATTTGCCTTCATCAAGGCCGGATGGCACGCAGAGATCGTCGATCAGGCGCTGAACGGGTTCCGGCAGCGGCTTGATGAGCTGGGTGGGCAGCACGACGTCGAAATCTTCGACGTTCCCGGCGCATTCGAGATGCCGCTGCTGGCGCAGAAACTGGCGGAAACCGGGGAATATGCGGCGATTGCCGCAGCGGCTCTGGTGGTCGATGGCGGTATCTATCGCCATGATTTCGTCGCTCAGGCGGTTGTCAGCGGGCTGATGGAAGCCGGGCTGAAGACCGGGGTGCCGGTTCTGTCCGTATCGCTGACCCCGCATCACTTCCAGCCGATCGCCGAGCATATCGGATTTTTCCGCGAACATTTCATCCGCAAGGGCCGCGAGGCTGCGGATGCGGCGGTCGGCATCGTCTCAGCGCATGAAGCGATCAGGCCTGTCACCGCGCCCAGATCGGCGGCCTGAGCACTCCGCGAGGAGAAAAGGGCAGACAAAACTGGACTTTCGATGCGCACCGTCTTGCACGGGCTTGCCGTTTCGGATCCTGAGGCGCAGAAAGGGTTGTTCTGAACTCATTTCTTCTGCCTCCGAAACGGATCGCCGCTCGTGACAACTGCCCGCCTGATTCTGACGACATTGCTGATCGGATTTGGCGGCGGTGTGTTATTTACATGGCTGACGATCCCTCTGCCCTGGGTGCTGGGAAGCTGCGCGGCGACCGCTGTGGCGGCACAGATGAAAATCCCCATGAAACTGCCCGCACCAATGCGCAACGCCGCCATTGCAATCGTCGGCATCATGCTTGGCGCGGGGTTCGACGAGGAAGCGCTGAGCCATCTGGTAAGCTGGATCCCGAGCATTCTGTTCATGCTGGCGCTGTCCGTCGCATTTTTCGCGATCCCCTTCCTTGTGCAGCGCCGGTGGTCGACGATGGACTGGTCGACGGCGTTTCTTGCCTCGGTTCCCGGCGGGTTGTCCGTGGTGACGGCTCTGGCCGAAGATTACGGAGCCGATACGCGACGCATCGCAATGGCGCATACGGCGCGGATCATCGTGCTGCTGCTGATGGCGCCGATCATGCTGGGATGGGTGGCGGATTACGATCTGGGCACGATCACCCAGGACATGATGGGAGATATTCGCTGGGGCAGCCCGGCGGATCTGGCGATCCTGGCGGCCTGTGCGGCGGGTGGCTATCTTCTGGGGAAACGTTTCGCAATGCCCTCGGCAGGGCTGCTGTTTCCGCTGCTGCTCTCGGCGGGGCTGCACGCCACGGGTCTGGTCGAGGCGCAGGTCCCGCTGCCTTTCTCGATCTTCGCGCAGCTTGTGATCGGCGCGAATATCGGTCTGCGCTTTGCCGGGTACAAGCCGCGTGAGATCGTGCACGATACCTGGCTGGCGGCATCGGCCTCGCTGATCCTGGCATTTCTGGCATTTGCAGCGGCATGGGGCTATGCACATCTGACCGGCCAGGATGTCGCGCCGCTGCTGATTGCTTATTATCCCGGAGGGGCGCCAGAGCTTGGTGTCGTCGCCCTGACACTGGGGATCAACCCGGCGCTTGTCGCGGCACATCACGTCACAAGAATTATGGTGATCGCGGCGATCATGCCGGTCGTTCTGCGGCAGCGCAGCAAGGACAAGGGGACAACAAACTCTTGAATTAACTTGCTTTCCAAGCAATTCTGTTTAAGCAAATCGGGCAGAATTCCCGATACGGAGGAGATTATGATGAAAATCAGCACGTTTCGTCGCGCCTGTTTCGGAGCGGCATCCGCTCTTGCCCTGATGGCAGGTGCAGCCGCCGCCGCGCCCGAGCGTCCGGAATGCGTGGCACCCGCCCAACCGGGCGGCGGTTTCGATCTGACATGCCGCATTGCAGCGGAGGCGCTTGAATCGCAATTGCCGACTCCGATGCAGGTCACCTTCCTGCCCGGCGGGATCGGCGCGGTGGCGTTCAACCAGTTCAACACCACGCGCACCGACGACCCGAATGCGATTGTCGCCTTTTCGACGGGCTCTCTGCTGAACATCGCCACCGGGAAATACGGGGAGTTCACGCAGGAGGATGTTCGCTGGGTGGCTGCCGCCGGGACCGATTACGGCGCGGTCATCGTGAAAGCCGACAGCGAATTCGAGACACTTCAGGATGTAATGGACGCTTTCGCCGCCGATCCGGGCAGCGTTGTGACCGGAGCGGGTGGCTCTGTCGGGTCGCAGGACTGGATGAAGGCCGCTCTGCTGGTTCAGGCGGCAGGTGCCGATCCCCGCGCGATGCGCTATGTCGCCTTCGATGGCGGCGGGGAATCCATCGCCGGTCTGCTGGGTGGCTCGATCCAGATCTATACCGGCGACGTGGCCGAGATGGTGCCGCATCTTGAGGCCGGCACGATGCGCATTCTGGGCATCATGTCCGCTGAACGCCTGCCCGCGCCTTTCGCCGAAATCCCCACTGTGACCGAGCAGGGATGGGAGATCGAATGGCCGATCCTGCGCGGCTTCTATATGGGCAAGGATGTCTCGGACGAAGACTATAATGCCTATGTCGAGATGTTCGAAGCGGCCTATGAGACCCCGGAATTCGCCGAACTTCAGGCAGAGCGTGGCCTGTTCCCGCTGAATATGGCGGGTGAGGAATTCCACAGTTCGGTGCTTGAGCGGACCGAGCGCCTGCAAGGCCTGGCACAGGAATTCGGCCTTATTCAGGAATAAGCAACAGGCGGCCCGGAGCATAACCGGGCCGCTTCACCAACAATATTGGAGACTGCGATGGCGGACAGAGTCCTTGGACTGGCACTGTTAGCGCTAGCTATTTTTTATGGTGCGATTGCGTTTACGATAAAGGCGCCCTTCCAGTACGATCCGCTTGGCCCGGAAAGCTGGCCGAAACTGCTGTCGTTCGTTCTGGGCATCTGCGCCATCATCGTCATTATGAAACCGGACCCCGACCCGGATTGGGGCGATGCAAGCAGCCTGCGCAAGCTGGCGGTCTGTCTTGCCGGGCTGATTGTCTATGCGATGGCGTTCGAGCCGCTTGGCTATCTGCTGTCCACCCTGATCTTCGGCGGGCTGATGGCATGGTATTGCGGCGCATCCCTGCGCGGCTCGGCCATCTTCGCGGCAATCGCGGGAATCGGCGGATGGGTGCTGTTCGAACATGTGCTGGACCTTCAGGTTCCGGCAGGACTTATTTCTTTCTGAGGGGGCCCGCATGGAAGCGATCAACTCTTTGATGCAGGGCTTCGGGGTCGTCTTTGACCCGCTGAACCTTGCGCTTGTTCTGTTTGGCTGTTTCGCAGGCACACTTATCGGTGCGCTGCCTGGTCTTGGCCCGATCAACGGCGTGGCGATCCTGCTACCGATTGCCTATTCGCTGCAACTGCCGCCGGAATCGGCGCTGATCCTGCTGGCCGGGATCTATTATGGCGCGGAATATGGCGGGCGGATCAGTTCGATCCTGCTGAACGTGCCGGGCGATGCCGGTGCGATCATGACCACGCTGGACGGCAACCCGATGGCCAAGAAGGGTGAGGCTGGCCGCGCTCTGGCCCTTTCTGCCGTTGCCTCCTTTGTCGGCGGCACCATCGCGGTGATCCTACTGACCCTGTTCGCCCCGGCCCTCTCGCGGTTCGGCGTGACTTTCGGCCCGGCGGAATATGTGGCGCTGATGGTCTTTGCGTTTTCGGCACTGGCATCTCTGGTCGGTCGCAACGCGGTCAAGACGCTGATCGGCGCGGTTCTGGGCCTGATGATCGCCACGATCGGGATCGACGCCAATACCGGGGTGGAGCGCTATGTTTTCGGCGTTCACGACATTCTTGCAGGGATCGACTTTCTGATCATCGTGATCGGCCTGTTCGGGATCGGAGAGCTTCTGCATCTGATCGAGGCGCAGATGACCGGCAAGCTGGAAATCCTTCCGGTCGGGAAAAGCTTCGTGACCTGGAAAGATCTGATGCTGACGAAATGGGCGATGCTGCGTTCGTCGCTGATCGGCTTCATCATCGGGGTTCTGCCCGGCACCGGCGCTTCGGTGGCCTCGGCAGTGACCTATGGCACCGAGAAGCGGATTGCGGGACGTGAGGGCGCTACATTCGGCACCGGCAACCCGAAAGGGCTGGTCGCACCCGAAGCAGCGAATAACGCAAGCGCAGGTGGCGCGATGGTGCCGATGCTGACGCTTGGGATTCCCGGTTCAGGGACGACGGCGATCCTTCTGGGTGCTCTGCTGATGTTCAACATCCAGCCCGGCCCGCTGATGTTCCAGCAAAGGCCGGAAATCGCATGGGGTCTGATTGCCTCGATGTATGTCGGCAATGTGGCGCTGCTGATCATCAACCTGCCTCTGGTCGGTCTGTTCGCCCGCATCCTGACGCTACCGCAAAGCTATCTGATCCCGCTGATCGCGCTTCTGTCCTTTGTCGGGGTGTATTCTGTCGTCGGCAACGCGTTCGACCTGTATCTGGTCATTGGCTTCGGCGTTCTGGGATGGCTGCTGCGGAAATTCGACTTCTCGCTTGCTCCGGTCATTCTGGGCGTGGTGCTTGGTGCGCTGTTCGAAAACAATCTGCGCCGTGCACTGTCAGTCTCGGGCGGGGACTGGTCGATCCTGATCGCATCCGGCAAAGCGATCTTCCTGTATGTTCTGGCCGCAGCGGCATTGTTCCTGCCCAGCATCATGAGCCGTGTCGCAGCCCGCCGCAGCGGCACCGCAGGAACCGATCCGACCGAGGACTGAGGCGGGATCACCAAAAACCGGGCAAAGCGGGACAACCGCCCCGCTGGCGCGGATCAGACTGTATCAGACAGCGATCCGCGTCCCCGGACTATCAGGACAGGCGGGGAAACTCTATCTTCGGGCATCTGTCCTGCACGACGATCTTTCCGGCGGATTCCGCCTCTGCGGCGGCTTCGGCATTGGTGACACCAAGCTGCATCCAGATGAATTTGAGATCCGGCAGCGTCGCAATCGCTTCGGACACGATGGCCGCAACAGCGTCTGGGCGGCGGAAAATATCCACCATATCGACCTTTGCATCGGCGGGAATCGCGCTGAGATCGGCATAGACTGTCTGGCCGAGGATCTCCTGCCCGGCATGTTCGGGATTCACCGGAATGATCCGATAGCCCTGATTCTGCAAAAAACGGGCCACACCCCAGCTTGGACGATCCTTTTTCGGCGAAAGCCCGACCACGGCAATCGTCCTGGTTTCGTCTTTGATGCGGCGAATAATCTCTGTGTCAGCCATGTAAATCCTCCTTCTGACCCCTCTCATAGAAAAAGCGCCCGGACCGTATGGCCGGGCGCAAGTCGCGGAACGAGGGACAGTGATCTGAGCGCGGCCGTTCCGTGGCAACGCGCCCGTATACCCAATATGGGGTGCGATTCGCGATTTCCAAGAGCTGTCGCGCTTTCGTGATCACAGAGGCGTCAAGGACGAAGTTTCAGCCACATCCCCTTCGCCTTCATCAGTATTTCGCGCGGATTTTCCAGCAGGCGCTGCTTCCGTTCCGCTGAACCGGCGAGATATACCCTTTTGCCGATTATCACGAATTCGCGAGGATCCCCCGGTTCGGTACGTCCTTCGCTGATCGCGACCACGCATAAACCGTTAAATCCGGGCACATATGCCCGGGGATTTGCCTCGAACAGGCTGCGGTGGGTCTCGGACGCGAAGTGGTATACCTTGCCGCGCCAGCTTGTCACGATATCCCCGCGCCCGGGAACCGCGCTTTCATCGGTCACATAGGCGACGGGATCATAACCTCCCAACGCCCATTCCTGAGCCATCGCCCCAAGGGGCAGGCAAAGAATAAGGGCCGTCGCTGTGGCTTTCAGGGGAGTCAAGATCATCATTCGCCGCTACAGGTTCAGATATGACATGGCAGCGACGCCGTGCCATGTCCATGATTCGGCCCTCTCTCTCAACCTGATGTGAAGCGTCGTGCGGTGGCATAAAGCGAAATAGCCGCCGCATTCGACACGTTCAGCGAGCCGAACTGGCCCGCAAAAGCGATCTGCGCAAGATAATCGCATGTCTCCCGGGTCTTTTCCCTCAGCCCCGGACCTTCAGCCCCAAGAACAATGCAGACGGGCCTGTTATCAGCCTGTTCCAGCACGTCCTCAAGCGGGCTGTCGGCCTCTCCGGCGAGGCCGATCACCACATAGCCGACATCCTTGAGCTGAATCAGCGCGTCGGCAAGATTGCCGATCCGCAGATAGGGCTGCCGCTCAAGCGCACCAGAGGCGGTTTTGGCAAGCGCCCCTGTCTCGGGCGCGGTGTGGCGAGCAGGAGCGATGACAGCGCGGGCACCGAACACCTCGGCCGAGCGCAGGATCGCGCCCACATTATGCGGGTCCGTCACCCGGTCGAGCGCAACGATGATGGGCCGCCCCGCGCCCGTCACGGCGATCTCGTCAAGGCTGCCCCATGACAGCGGCCTGACCTCAAGCGCACAGCCCTGATGCACGCTGTCCGGGGGCAGTCCGACCACACGGTCGAAAACGCGGGCATCGGTGATCTCAGGCTCCATCCCGAAGACATCGCCAAGCCGGTCGAGCGCGTTTTGCGTCACCACCAGACGCAGCTTCTCTCGTGCGGGATTGGCAAGCGCATCACGGACGGCGTGAAGCCCGAATAACCAGATCGTTTCCGCAGCCGAGGCCTTCTTCGCGCGTTCCTTCGCAATCACCCAGTCAGGTTTGCGGTTTTTCCGTTCTGCCATGCGGTTCCCCTTTTCCCGCCCTTCTGCGCCATCCCGCCCCCTGCTGGCAAGCATCATGCAAACAGACAGTAATTCCTGCTTGACGCCCCGCGCCACCACGCTTATTCCACCCCCCACGCCGAAGGCTCGGCGGGCGACGTGCTGCAAGGTGCGGCAGCGGACTGTAACTCCGCCGGGGAGACCCATGCCTGGTTCGATTCCAGGGTCGCCCACCATTTTCTCCAAAACTGAACGTCATGTCAGGGCAACTGCCCGACCACTGGCATTCGCTTTGAGGGGCGTCCTGGGCAAAGGAAAGCAGGCACCGCCAATGCCTGCCCTCCCTCAAGGCAATCACGCAGATTTTTCCGTCAGCAGCGACCCGATAGCACGGTACGCAACGCCGCCAGCCTGCTGAAGCGCCGTGCGCGCTGTCGGCGCATCTGTCTTGGCGATCCCCATGACGATCGCAAGTTTCAGCTCTCCGTCGGCCTTTTTCATGATTTCCGCCGCTGTGCTCTCATCCAGATCCGCGGCATGGCGCAGGATGGCCAGGGACCGGCGCCGCAGCTTGGCATTGAACGGCACCACATCTACCATCAGATTCGAATAGGTCCGCCCCAGCCTGACCATCAGCGTGGTCGAGAAAGCAGTCAGCGCCATTTTCTGTGCCGTCGCCGCCTTCATGCGGGTCGAACCGCTGAGCACCTCATTCCCGGTATCCAGCACCGCGACAAAATCCGAGAAAGCACGGAACGACGTATCCTCATTCGAGGACAGCAACAGCGTCAT
The DNA here is from genome assembly GCF_027913215.1 of Paracoccus aerodenitrificans. GTDB lineage: Bacteria > Pseudomonadota > Alphaproteobacteria > Rhodobacterales > Rhodobacteraceae > Paracoccus > Paracoccus aerodenitrificans. Next base: position 33,061 of record NZ_CP115784.1, on the reverse strand, counting down.
CGCCCCCGAGGATCTGGCCGTGCGCAGCGCAGCTCCCACATAAGGCGTCGATCCGCTGGCAGTGATGCCGATTGCGATATCGTCGGGTCCCAGAGCGGCTGCGGCGGCCTGTCCTTCCTGTTCGTCATCCTCGGCGGCTTCGACCGCATGGATCATGGCATCCTCGCCACCCGCCAGATGGGCTGTGAAGCGGTGTCCCGGAATACCGAAAGTCGGCGGGATTTCGGCTGAATCCAGCACGCCGAAGCGACCGGAAGTCCCTGCCCCGAAATAATGCACATTGCCGCCCCGGCGGAAGCGCTTTTCGGCCTCATCAACGGCCTCGGAAAGGACCGGGAGAGCCGTTCTGACAACTGCCGCGACGCCGGCATCTTCATCATTGATCAGTTCCAGCACGCCCAGAGGCGACATCCGGTCGATCTCGAAGCTGCGGGGGTTCCGGCCTTCGGTCCCGTTATCGCTCAGGACGGAATTGTCAGTGGTCTTCATATCAGTTTTCCTTGCGGTGTTGACGTACGGCATCATGCGCTTCAGCAAACAGTTCGCTGACGCGGTCGAACTGGCGATGTGCCAGAGCGACGAAAAGACAATCGAGAATGATCTGCTGCGCCATGCGCGAGGCCATGCCGCCATTGCGGAACAAGGTCTCGCGTGCAGCCGAGATCAGGACGGTGTCCGCCAGAAGGGCGGAATCGGACAGCGGATTGCTGGTCACCACAGCACGATGGGCTTTGCGCTCGCCTGCTTTGGACAGAAGTTCGATACCTTCGACGGTGCGCCCGGAATGGGTCAGGACCAGAACCACATCCCCCTTTTCCAACATCGATACCGCCGAGAGGGCGTTGTGGATATCGTTCCAGCCGGAAACATGCACATCGATGCGGAACAGTTTCTGGGTAATGTCCTGCACGACCGGGCCAAGCGCTCCGACGCCGAAAACCACCACGCGTTTGGCCGCGCGGATCGCGTCTACCAACTGTTCAAGCTGCGACAGGTCAAGCTGTGCGACGGTTTCTTCCGCGGCGCGGATATCAGAGAAGGCGGTTTTCTGGACGATATCGGCAAGCGTATCCTCGGCGCCGATATCGTCGGTCAGGGACAGCCCCGGACGAAAATCGCTGCGGCTGTGATCCGCCTGCGCGGCAAGTTGCAGGCGAAGCTGTGCATACCCGGGCAGACCGAGGCGGCGGCAGAACCGAGTCACGGTCGCTTCGGAGGTGCCGGCGGATCGCGCCAGTTCCGAGATGGTCATATTCGCGACCCGTAAAGGCGCGTCCAGAATGATGCGACCGATCGCCTGCTCGGATCTGGATAATGATGTCATGCAGGCGTCCAGCCGCATCGTCAGGCTGGTGCCGGCAGTTTTCGAGAGATCATCCGTCATCTTGCCTTGCCTCCACGTTTATCCGCGCCAATGCGGGCGCGGATTCCCGTTCGACCACATCAGCGCCTGTCATGCAGCGCAAGCGGAACAGCACTGCCGTAACCCCCTGCATTGCCGTGATGGGCAGTTCATCATCTTCATGTTTGTAAATATATTTTCACTTGATGTTTATCAATACAAAAATTATTTTCATTCCTGCGACTGGATTCTCCGCCTCACCCTCCCGTCAGCAGTGTACATGCCTGCCTGACCGGCCAAGGGCGGCAGAGACCCGGACCACAAGGATCTTACGGAGGAAAGACGAACATGCCCCGAAATATTACCGCCATCCTGCTGACCTCGTCCCTGCTGGCAGGCCCGGTTCTGGCTGATGATGTCACACTGACCATCGAAAGCTGGCGCAACGACGATATGGTGATCTGGCAGCAGCAGATCATCCCGGCCTTCGAGGCCGCACATCCCGGGATCAAGGTCAAATTCGACCCGACCGCACCGACAAAATACAATGCCGCGCTGAATTCCAAACTGGATGGCGGCACGGCAGGGGATCTGATCGCGTGCCGTCCGTTCGACGCTTCCCTGTCGCTGTTCGAGAAGGGCAAGCTTGCCGATCTGACCGGGATGGAGGCGCTGTCCGATTTCCCTGACCGTGCGCTTGCGGCATGGTCCACCGATGACGGCTCAAAGACATTCTGCGTTCCGATGGCCGCGGCGATTCATGGCTTTATCTACAATAAGGATATCTTCGACGAGCTCGGGCTGGAAGAACCCGAAACAGAGGAAGAGTTTTTCGCCCTGCTGGAAACCATCAAGGAAGACGGCAACTATATCCCTCTGGCGCTTGGAACGGCGGATCAGTGGGAAAGCTCGACAATGGGGCTACAGAATATCGGTCCGACCTACTGGAAGGGCGAAGAGGGTCGTCAGGCTCTGATCAGCGGTGAGGGGAAGCTGACCGATGAAGGCTGGGTCAAGGCGTTCCGGGCGTTGTCGCGTTGGGGCGATTATCTGGGGGACGGCTATGAATCGCAGACCTACCCGGACAGCCAGAACCTGTTCACATTGGGCCGCGCTGCGATTTTCCCCGCCGGAAGCTGGGAAATCTCGGGCTTTAACCAGCAGGCGGATTTCGAACTTGGTGCCTTCCGCCCCCCTGTCGAGAATGAGGGCGATACCTGCTATATCTCGGATCACACCGATATCGGCATGGGCATGAACGCCGCGGCGCAGCACCCGGAAGAAGCCCGCATCTTCCTTGAATGGCTGGGGACCGAGGAATTCGCAAATCTCTATTCCAACGCGCTGCCGGGCTTCTATTCGCTGTCGAAACACCCGCTGGAAGTACAGGACCCGCTGGCGGCAGAGTTCCTGTCATGGCGTCAGGACTGCGAATCAACCATCCGTTCCTTCTTCCAGATCCTGTCACGCGGCACGCCGAATCTGGAAAACGAAGCCTGGGGCGGTGCGGTCTCTGCCATCAAGGGCACCGCAACGCCGGAAGAGATCACCGCAAAGCTTCAGCAGGGGCTTGAAAGCTGGTACGCGCCGCAAGCGCCCAACTGATCCGACTGCGACAAACGGTCCCCTCCCTTCGCGGGAGGGGGCAATAATGCCACCGCCAGCAAAAAATGATAATGCGCCAATTTACCGCCGGAATGCACTGCTTATCACGTTACCCATCGGCAAAGCACAAATGGCGGGGCTGATTTGCTGTCGTGATAGGGCTGACGGCGGTGTCACAATATTGGCATAAAACCATCAATTAACCTTTACTTTGCGATGACATGACGCGGTGGGGACCAACCGGAGATTATCATGTTACTTCGCATCGCTGCCGCGACCTCTGTCGGCGCCTTCCTTGCTACAAGTGCGCTTGCTCAGGTCGAAATCGCTCAACAGGACGACCAGTGGTTCACGGACGCGCAGGCGCGTCTTGAGGAACTGGCCGCTGTTCAGCCCAATACCAACCGCGCCAAGAACGTCATCCTGTTCATTGCCGATGGCAATGGCATCGGCACCAACTATGCAACCCGCCTCTGGGTCGGCCAGCAGGCTGGCGGCAACGGCGAGGATCACGTCCTTCCGCAGGAAACATTCCCGAACCTGGCTCTGGTGAAAACCTATACGACCAACGGGCAGACGCCTGACTCGGCTCCGACCGCCAGTGCCATGAATACCGGCATCAAGTCGCGTAACGGCATCATCAATATCTCGGATGCCGGTGAATATAATAGCTGCGATTCGGCTGCGAGCGCCGGGCTGACCACCTTCTCCGAGATCGTCTCGGATATGGGCAAGTCCGTCGGTATCGTCTCGACCGCCCGCATCACCCACGCCACTCCGGCCGCTGTCTATGCAAAGACCGCCAATCGCGACTGGGAAGACAATACGCTGCTTCCCGAGAACTGCGCCCAAAAGGACATCGCCGCTCAGCTGGTCGATGCCATTGACGCGGGAACCGTCGATTTCGCAATGGGCGGTGGCCGCCGCCACTTCCTGCCGAACGGCATCACCGATGATGAAGGCGATGAAGGCCGTCGCACCGACGACCGCAACCTGATCGAAGAGGTCGAGGGCAAAGGCTGGCAATATGTCTGGAACGCCGAGACCGCTGCTGCTGCCGATCCTGCGCAGCCGGTACTGGGTCTCTTCGAAGCCAGCCACATGGAATATGAGGCCGACCGCACCGACGAGCCCTCGCTGGCCGAGATGACCGAGATGGCCATCAACAACCTGTCGAATAACGAAGACGGCTTCTATCTTCAGGTCGAGGCAGGCCGCGTCGATCACGGCAACCATGCCGGCAACCTGTCGCGTGCCGTGCAGGACGGTGCCGCCTTCGCCGAGGCCATCCAGAAGGCTGTCGAGATGGTGAACCCGGAAGAAACGCTGATCGTCGTCACCGCTGATCACGAACATTCCATCGCTTTCAACGGCTATTGCGGTATCGGCTCGCCGGTCACCGGCCTTTGCTACCAGATCGACGATAACGGCAACGAGCACACTGAAGAGCCGAATATGGGTCTCGACGGAAAGCCTTACACCGTCGCCGGCTATCTGAACGGCCCCGGCTCGGTCCTGCATCAGGAAGAGGGTGAGAACGATTATACCGGCTCGCGTCCCGACCTGACCGAGGAAGAAGCGACCAATGTCGATTACCTTCAGCAGGCGCTGATTCCGGGAACCGATGAGACCCATTCCGGCGAGGATGTCGCCGTGATGGCTACCGGCCCCTGGGCACATCTGTTCCGCGGCGTGATCGAGCAGAACGTGATCTTCCACGTCATGAACAAAGCCATCTCCGCTGAATAAGCGTGGCATTAACGCAAAACCGGGACGGGGCCATATATGGTCCCGTCCCTTCTCATTCCTGCGATCCTTTCGGGCGATTTCCCGGGTTTCAGTGAGGGTTCATTGCAGCTCTGCCTCGTAAGCCCTAGTCTCTCAGCGCGGGTGACATCGCTGGCAGCAGGCCCGGCGCGGTGAAAGGAATGACAATGACAGAACGACCAACCGTAAATCGCATCCGGCATGAGCTTGTGCGCAGGGAACTGACCGTCGCATCAGCCGAGAAACTGACACCGCGCATGATCCGCATTACCCTGACCGGAGAAGAGCTGAGCGGTTTCGTCAGCGATGGTTTCGACGATCACGTCAAGATCACCCTGCCCGGCAATGAGGATGACCCGCAGCGCCGCGAATATACGCCGCGCAGTTTCGACGCCGCGAATAACCGGCTGGTTCTCGACTTCTTCGATCATCCCGGCGGACCGGCGGCGGATTGGGCACGCAGCGCGAAGCCGGGGGATATCCTTCAGATCGGAGGACCACGCGGCTCGGCGGTCATTGAAGGCCCGATCGCCCATTGGTTGCTGATCGGCGACGAAACCGCCCTGCCCGCCATTGCCCGCAAGGTCGAAGAGACACCGGCCTCAACCCGGATCACAACAGTCGTCGCCGTCCCCGGAGCCGAAGACGAACAGCAATTCACCGGCGCGACACAGGTCGATTCACACTGGCTTCACCGCCCGGATTCGCAGGCCGCCGATGAAGCGCCTTTCATTGAGGCGCTGAAGGATCTGACGATTCCGGATCAGTGTTTCATCTGGATCGCCACAGAAGCAAGGGTCGCAAAGACCATCCGTCAATGGTTTCTTGAAAAGGGCCACGACAAGGCATGGATGAAAGCCGCAGGCTACTGGATCGCAGGCCAACCCGACAGTTCGATTAAATCAATCGAAGATTAAAAGAAGGCTGAAATTGCAACTAACCCTGCATGCGGTATATTAGTTAATTAATGATATTTATGATCGACATGATCTTCCTCGGTTGGGCAATATGACCGAAAATCCGAAAAAAAAGCCGGATCTTTCCGAATCGGAAAAAGTCGCTCGCCGGGCAAAAAACGCCGCCAATCGCGCCAGGAGAGAGGCAAATGCCGCAGCGCGGGCCGAGAAAGAGGCAGCCCGTCAAAAGCAGAAGTCGAAGACAACAGCCAAACCGGAAAAACCCGTACCCGTCAAACAGCGGACCCAGCCGCCGTGTGTCTTCCCCCTTCCCATCGAATCTCGCGCAGGCACAGCCATGCCCGATGCATCGGACCCCGCCCCTGCCACTGAGTTATCGCCTTTCAACATCCTGATCGTCGCGCAGGCGGGCCGTCTGGAATATGAGGCCGCGCTATTTACCGAATCGCTGCGGGCGAATGCGCCGGGATGGCACGGTCGCCTGATCGTTGCGGAACCGCGCCCGGAAGAAGCCTGGGCTAAGCAGAATACGGGTCTGTCTGATGCCGCACGCGAAGTCCTGCTGGCGCGTGGTGCCGAAATCACCCCATTCACCGCCAGGCATTTCGGCGCAGCCTATCCCTATGGCAACAAGATCGAAGCTCTGGCGGTCATGCCCGAGAATGAGAACTTCATCTTCTTCGATACCGACACGCTGATCACCGGCCCGCTGGATCAGATTGCACTGGATTTCAGCCGCCCCTCTGCCTCGATGCGGCGCGAGGGGACATGGCCGAAGCCACCGCTTTACGGACCCGGCTTCACCGAGATCTGGCGCTCGCTTTACGAGCGGTTCGGGCTGGAGTTCGACAGTTCTCTGGAACTGTCCCAGCCTGACGAGCATTGGGAGCGTTATCTCTATTTCAACGCCGGCTGGTTCTATGGTTCCGACCCGGCAGAATTCGGGAAACGCTTTCTGAAATGGGCACGGGCGATCTGTGACGATCCCGGTGAGGCTCTTGCCGCGCAGGTTCTCGATCCCTGGCTGGATCAGATCACCCTGCCGCTGGTGATCCACAGCCTTGGCGGCGGACGGCCCGGGCCAGAGGCAGCCGCACTTGATGGTGAGGTGGCGTGCCACTGGAGGAAGCTGCCGCTGCTATATGCACGGGAAAGCGACGAATGTGTCGATGCGCTTGAACGGGCGGCAGAGGCCCCGGATGTCGCGAAGCTGCTGCAGAACTGGTCACCCGCACGGCAGCTTATCTTTGAGCGTCACGGTCGAAATGATCTGAGACCTCTTTTCGACCGGGCGCATCTTCCCAAAAAGGAACAGATCCTTCGGCAGAAGATCAAACGCGCGGGATGGTGGCGGTCCTGAGGCTGCCGCCTACCCTACCAATCCCGCTCCAAGCTTACAGGACGCCGCATTTCGCGCGGCGTCCTTTGATATTCATGCGGGGATTTCCACACCTGCACCGGCAAGCGCCGCATCACATCTGGCGCAGACGCCCGGATGATCATGGCTGCCGACATCGGGCAGGATCTTCCAGCAACGCTGGCATTTTTCGCCCTCGGCGCGTTCGAAGACCACGCCGATACCCGGAATATCCGGCATGCGGAACGCTTCGTCCGGAACCGGATCTGCGGTGAGATAAAGATCCGAGGTGATGCAGATATCCTCGAAACTGACCGATTTCAGCGCTGCCAGAATCTCATCGTCGCGCACATGGACGACAGGCGCGGCCTCAAGGCTGGCGCCGATGGTCTTGTCGGTCCGCTTCAGCTCAAGCGCCGCCGTGACCACGCGGCGGGCGCGGCGCATGCCATCCCATTTCACGGCCAGAGGCTCATTCAGCCAATCGGCAGGCGTCTGGGGGAAGTCATGCAAATGCACGCTGTCATCCTCTGACGGGAAACGGGACAGCCAGACATCCTCCATCGTGAAGGGCAGGATCGGGGCCAGCCAGGTCACAAGCCGGTGGAACAGCAGGTCCAGCACCGTCCGCGCCGAGCGCCGACGCAAACTGTCCGGCGCATCGCAGTACAGCGCATCCTTCCTGATGTCGAAATAGAAGGACGACAGATCCACCGTCGCAAACTGGAACAGCGCCTGGAATACGCCCTGGAAATCATAGGCATCGTAACCCTGCCGGACCCTATGATCCAGTTGCGCAAGCCGGTGCAGCACCCATTGCTCCAGTTCCGGCATCTGGCCGGGATCGACGCGTTCGGCATCGCTGAATCCAGCGAGATTTCCCAGCATAAAGCGCAGCGTATTGCGCAGGCGGCGATAGCTGTCGGCGGTGCCTTTCAGGATCTCCGGCCCGATGCGGCTGTCGGCGGTGTAATCCACCTGAGCCACCCAGAGCCGCAGGATATCCGCGCCATATTGCTTGATGACCTCGGCCGGCACGATGGTGTTGCCCAGAGATTTGGACATTTTCATGCCCTTCTCATCCAGCGTGAATCCATGCGTCAGCACGCCACGATAAGGCGCACGTCCCCTGGTGGCGCTCGCCTGTAACAACGAGGACTGGAACCAGCCGCGATGCTGATCGGTGCCTTCCAGATAAAGATCGGCAATCCCGTCCGCCGCGCCATCCTCTCGGTCGCGGATCACGAAAGCATGGGTCGAGCCTGAATCGAACCAGACATCCAGCACATCCATGACCTGATCGTATTCGTCGGGGTTTACGATACCGTCCAGCACCTGTTCCTTGAAGCCCGGCTGATACCACGCATCCGCGCCGTCCTTCTCAAACGCCTCGGCGATACGGGTATTCACGCGCTCATCGCGCAGCAGGAAACCCTCCGCGTCAGGCTTCACGCCCTTGCGCACGAAACAGGTCAGCGGCACACCCCAAGCCCGCTGCCGCGACAGCACCCAGTCGGGCCGGTTCTCGACCATCGAATGAATCCGGTTCCGCCCCGTCCGCGGCGTCCATTTGACCAGATCGTCGATGCTGGTCAGCGCGCGCTGGCGGATCGTGTCGCCATATTCGCCCATGCCGTCATCCAGGGGCTTGTCGATGGCCGCAAACCACTGCGCGGTATTGCGATAGATCAGAGGCGCTTTCGACCGCCAGCTATGCGGATAGCTGTGCTTGATCTTCCCCTTGGCCAGCAGCTTTCCCGCCCATGCGAGATTCTTGATCACGCTGACATTGGCCGGACCGTCCTTGCCATCGGGCTGTATGATCGCTTCACCCCCGAAGATCGGGAGATCGGCGCGATAGCTGCCATCCGGCTCGACGTTATAGGTCATCGGAAGGCCGAATTTCAGACCAAGCTGATAGTCATCGTCACCGTGGCTTGGCGCAGTATGGACGAAACCCGTCCCGGCCTCGTCGGTCACATGATCACCGGGCAGCATCGGGACATCGTAATCCCATTCACCCTGCGCATTCTCAACGCCCCGGAGCGGATGGGCAAGCATCAGCCCTTCCAGATCCCCGCTCGTCACATCACCGACCCGCTCATGGCTTTCCACCTTCGCCGCCTGCAGCACGCTTTCGGCCAGAGCATCGGCCAGCACCAGCAACTCACCGGGCTGCGCGGTCGCATTCTCCGCCACCTCGCCCACGCGATAAAGCCCATAGCCGATCTCGGGGTTGAACGCGACGGCGCGGTTCTGCGGGATCGTCCAGGGCGTCGTGGTCCAGATCACGACGCTGGCGTCTTTCTCTTTCACGAAAATACCCTGCGACGTCAGCACCGGGAACCGCACCCAGATCGTATGGCTGGTATGGTCGTGATACTCGACCTCCGCCTCGGCCAGAGCGGTCTTTTCCACCGGAGACCACATCACCGGCTTCGACCCCTGATAAAGCGAGCCATTCATCAGCAGCTTCATGAACTCCGCCGCGATCACCGCCTCGGCGTGGTAATTCATCGTCAGATAAGGATCGTCCCATTTCCCGGTCACACCGAGCCGCTTGAACTCTTCACGCTGCACATCGATCCAGTGATCGGCGAAATTGCGGCATTCCTGCCGGAACTCGACCGTGTCCACGGCGTCCTTGTCCATGCCCTTCTGGCGATACTGTTCCTCGATCTTCCATTCGATCGGCAGGCCGTGGCAATCCCAACCCGGCACGTAACGCGCATCACGACCCATCATCTGCTGCGAGCGGGTGATGAAATCCTTCAGCACCTTGTTCAGCGCGTGGCCGATATGCAGATTTCCGTTCGCGTAAGGAGGGCCGTCATGCAGGATGAAGGGCTTGCGCCCCTCACTCCGGCCCCGCAGCGTGTCATAGATATTCAGCCGCGCCCAACGCTCCAGCCATTCGGGTTCGCGTTGCGGCAGGCCGGCACGCATCGGGAAATCGGTCTGAGGCAGGAAAACGGTGTCGCGGTAGTCGGGGGTATCGCTCATCGGCGGGAATCCTTCGGGTTTAGAACAGGCACACAAAATCCCGGCGGCGCGGAACCCCTACGCCACCGGGCGGATAATTCGTATGATCCGGCCCGTTCTGAACATCTTGGAAGCTATATAAAAACCACAGACGGCACCCGCAAGCCGAGACTGCCTTCCGCGGCCCTTGTCTGACCCGGCAATCACCCTATCTGCAAGGGAAAGCCGCCCGAACAGCAAAGTGCAGCATGAACGACGCCGGAAAAAGCCAAAGCGCCGCTCTCCCCTCGCGTCCGGTCATCAGCGGGCGGGACGAAACCGGGCTGATCCGCGCCAGAGAGGCAGAGATCCGTCGCTTCGTCCGCGCACGTTACGGTATCCGGGAAACCATTGCGCTGCATCGCGCGGCCCTTGGCTGGGATATCTTGCGGGCGCCGCTGAATGTCGCGTTGTCGCCGCTTTTCCTGATCATCCGGCTGATCGCCTCGCTTCTGTCGCTGCTTGGCGCGAAACGTGCCGGAGCATGGCTGGCCGCGCGTCAGATCTTCCTGACCTCCGATGTCGCGCAGCGTATCGAGGCCGATCTGCTGGTGTTTTTCCGTCAGCTTAAGGAAAAGGGCCTAGGCCCCGCCGCCTCGCAGGACACCATCCGGCGTGAGATCTCGGCCTATGCTGAACTGCGCAACGCCGTCGCGGAAATCACGACATCCCTGATCGTTCTGGTCGCCGGACTGGTTCTGTTCAGCCGCGCGACGCCCGGCGTGATTTCTCTGACAGGACCGCTGGCCGAGATGAGGGCGTATGGCTCTGCCGTGGATAATTTCTGGCTAGGAGAGCGGATGGGCCGGGCCTGGTACTGGGCCTTCCCGGTCGAGCTTTCGCCCTGGGAAGTCATCGCGACCGGCATCGTTCTGGCGCTGATCGCCTCATTGATCACGACATTCGCGGGGCTGATCGCCGATCCGGTCCAATGGGCGACCGGGATCCATCGCCGCCGTCTGATGCGGCTGATCAACCGGCTGGACGACCCTGCAAGCGAAAAAGGCGGCAGCGGCCTGCAAAGAGAACATCTTCTGGCGCGGATGGGCGATCTGTCGGATGCGGTGCTCAGCGCATTGCGAAGCTGGAAAAGCTGACCGGCCCGGCTCAGGCCGATTCGCGCAGGGCTTTCTGGATATGATCGACGATAAAGTCGATAAACAGCCGCGTTTTTGGGTCCTGCCGCCTGCGATGCGTATACAGGCATGCCATCTGCACCGGCAAAGGCGGCTCTTTCGGCAAAACGTTAACCAGACGCCGCGCCTTGAGATGATCGACCACCTCAAAGACCGGCTTCAGCGCGATCCCCATCCCTGCCAGAGCCCATCCGGTCAGCACCTCTCCGTGATCGCATTCCAGAGGCCCGACAACGGGGATGCGCTTGATGCCGTCGGCGCTCTGAAGCGGCCATTGAAACTCTGGGGCACCGGGGAAACGGAGATTCAGGCAGTCGTGCTTGTCCCCCACCAGCTCGGCGCTGGTTCTGGGATGCCCGCGACGGGCCAGATAATCGGGCGAGGCGCACAGAATGCGCGGGCAATCCGCGATCTTGCGGATGCGCAGCGAGGAATCCTCTGGCTGGCCAATGATGAACGCCGCGTCCAGACCCTCGGCGGTGATATCCAGCTTCCGGTCAGAAAGGCGCAGCCTTATCTTGATCTCGGGATATTTCTCGCGGAACATTGGCACGGCAGGCGCAATCAGGCGCTGACCGACGCCCAGAGGTGCCGCGATATACAATGTGCCGCGCGGGTTTTCCGTCACATCGCTGATTTCCGCCTCGGCCTCGTCCACCGCCTCAAGGATACGCACCGCGCCGGGATAGAAGATCTGCCCCTGCTCGGTCGGGTTCAGCATGCGCGTGGTTCGCTGGAACAGCCTGACGCCCAGATGTTCCTCAAGCTGAGAGATCCGCGACGACGCCACGGCCGCCGAAATCCGCAAATCCCGTGCGGCGGCAGACATGGAGCCAAGATCGTAAACACGAACGAAGGTGCGGATATTGTCGAGATAGGCCATAGGTTTCTTCGATAAATTTTGAAACAGATAGTTGTTTTTCGCACAAAGAAAAACGCCGCGCCAGATGCGGCACGGCGTTTCCTGTTGCGGTTCCGACGCTCAGGCGACGTTGTGCTTGTCCTTGAATTTCAGGCGATATTCGTGAAGCAGCGGCTCGGTATAGCCCGAGGGCTGCTCTCGCCCCTTGAAAACAAGATCGCATGCCGCCTGAAACGCCAGCGAATCCGAACCGTCACCCATCGGCAGATAATCCGGATCACCCTGATTCTGGCGGTCCACGATGGCAGCGGCATTCTTCATCGCCTCCATCACGCGTTCTTCGCTCACCACGCCATGATGCAGCCAGTTCGCCAGCATCTGAGAGCTGATCCGGCAGGTCGCGCGGTCCTCCATCTGGCCGACATCGTTGATATCCGGCACTTTCGAGCAGCCGACACCCTGATCGACCCACCGCACGACATAGCCGAGAATACCCTGCGCATTGTTCAGGATCTCAGCGTCGATATCTTCCTCGGAATAGAAATTCGACGGGGCAAGCGGAATTTCCAGCAGCTTATCCAGCGAACTGCGCGGGATCTGTTTCAGGATCTCGTCCTGACGTTCACGAACATTGACCTGATGGTAATGCGTCGCATGCAGCGTGGCCGCGGTCGGCGACGGGACCCACGCGCAATTCGCGCCGGATTTCGGATGGCCGATCTTGGCTTCCAGCATCGCCTCCATCCGGTCGGGCATGGCCCACATCCCCTTGCCGATCTGGCCTTTGCTCTGAAAACCGCAGGCGAGCGCGATATCGACATTGCGGTCCTCATAGGCGGACAGCCAGGGCTCATCCTTCATCTGAGCCTTGCGCTTCATGACGCCCGCTTCCATCGAGGTGTGAATTTCGTCCCCCGTGCGGTCGAGGAAGCCGGTATTCACGAAGGCAACCCGATGCCGCGCGGCACGGATGCATTCCTTGAGATTGGCCGAGGTACGACGCTCTTCATCCATGATACCCAGCTTCACCGTATAGCGCGGCAGGCCGAGAATATCCTCGACCGCGCCGAAGATTTCATCCGCCAGAGCGACCTCATCGGGGCCGTGCATTTTCGGCTTCACCACATAGACCGAATGCGCAGAGTTCATCTGCTTGCCGTTCAGATCATGCAGGGCCGCCGTGACGGTATACAGCGCATCCATGATCCCTTCCGGGATTTCCGAGCCGTTCTCGGTCAGAATGGCCGGGTTGGTCATCAGATGGCCGACATTGCGCACGAACATCAGCGCCCGGCCTTTCAGCGAGGCAGGCTGACCGTCCGGCGTCGTATAGGCAATATCCCCGGCCAGACGGCGGGTCATCGGCTTGCCGCCTTTTTCAAAGCTCTCCTCAAGCGTGCCCTTCATCAGGCCAAGCCAGTTACCATAGGCCAGAACCTTGTCATTGGCATCGACCGCCGCGACGGAATCCTCGCAATCCATGATTGCGGAAAGGGCAGATTCCAAACGCAGATCGGACACGCCGGCCTTGTCGGATTTGCCGATCGCGTGATCACGGTCGATATTGATGATGATATGCAGGCCGTTATGGACCAGCACGATCCCCTTCGGATTGGCCGCGTCGCCGATATAGCCCGCAAACGCGTTCGGGTTGGACAGACCGGCCTGCGTACCATCCGCCTCAGCGATCAAAGCGCCATCGCGGATCACATAGGCCGTGGCATCGGCATGGCCGATCCCGTCAAGCGGAACCGCCTGATCCAGAAAATCCTTGCCCCAGGCGATCACTTTTGCGCCGCGCTCAGGGTCATAGCCCTTGCCTTCGGGCAGGCTGCCAAGAGCATCGGATCCATACAGCGCATCATACAGGCTGCCCCAACGCGCATTCGCCGCGTTCAGCGCAAACCTCGCATTCATCACCGGAACCACAAGCTGAGGGCCCGAAACGCTGGCAATTTCGGGGTCTACATTCGCGGTCTCGATCACGAAATCGGGACCCTCGGCGACCAGATAGCCGATCTGATCCAGAAATGCGCGATACTCAGCCGCATCATGTTCGGAACTGCGATGCGCGATATGCCAGCGATCAAGCGCCTCTTGCAGATCCTCGCGTTTTTTCAGTGCATCTGCATTGCGCGATCCGAAACGGGCGACAAGATCAGCAAGTCCGGCCCAGTAATCGTCTGCTGAAATGCCCGTACCCGGCAAAAGTAAGCTCTCGGTGAACTCGGCAAGTTTCTCAGCAACCTGAAGGCCGGATTTCTGCACATGTCCCATAACGGCTATCCTCACTTTACGTCTGCGGGCAAACGACCCGCGCTCTTGATCTGCGGCGCGGCCCGCATTTTCTGCGAACCGCGCCTTGCAACAGATCAAGTGGCAGGAACTGAAGGAATCGGCAAGCCCTGCCTGACGTTGACGCGGCGCAGAGACGCGCCGCGTCAACATTATTTTTGCTCAGTGACCGCCATCGGACTGAAGTGCGGTCTCACGCAGTTCGTCATCCGAAAGAGGTTCTGCACCGTTGAAGATGATATTCAGCGCCAGAGCCGTCAGCGACGCCAGCAGAATACCGGAGTCGATCAGCGGGTGGATAGCGTGAGGGAAGTGCATCTTGAATTCAGGTGCAACCAGCGGGATCATTCCCATCCCCAAAGAGATGGCGACGATCAGCGCATTCGAACGTCTGTCCTTGAAATCCACCGCGGTCAGGATGCGGATACCGGTCGAGGCGACCATCCCGAACATGACCAGACCGGCACCGCCAAGAACCACGGTCGGCAAAGCCTCGACCAGAGCGCCCATTTTCGGCACCAGACCCAGCACGATCATGATGACCCCACCCATGACGCAGACGAAACGCGAGCGTACGCCGGTCACGCCGACAAGGCCCACATTCTGGCTGAACGAGGTGTAGGGGAAGGTATTGAACAGACCGCCGACAAAGGTCCCCAGCCCGTCAGTCCTGAGACCTGCCGCCATTTGCTGCGGCGTCGGACGGCGTCCGCACATCTCTCCGAGCGCAAGGAACATGCCGAGTGATTCGATCATCACCACGATCATGACCAGCGTCATCGTGAGGATCATGATCGGATCGAAGATCGGCATCCCGAAATGCAGCGGCGTGATCAGCGCGAACCAGCCAGCCGTATCGACGCGGTCGAAATGCATCAGACCAAGCGAGGCAGCGACGGCAGCGCCGACAACGATGCCGACAAGAACCGAGATATTCGCCAGGAAGCCCTTGGAATATTTCATCACCAGAATGATCGTGACCAGCACGATTGCGGCGATGATCATGTTCTGGAACGGCGCATATGCGGGGTTGGCGACGCTTGGCGCAACGGCGAAGCCCTCTGGCAGGGCCGGAGCGCCGGGAAGCGCACTTGCTGCCTCGACCCAGCTGGCTGCCTCGGGGCTGACCAGATAGGGCGCGGTCGGGCCGACCGGCACGCCGAAGATCCAGTTGATCCCGATCCGCATCAGGCTGACCCCGATCACCAGAATGATCGAGCCGGTCACCACCGGCGGGAAAAAGCGGATCAGCCGCGACATGGCGGGCGCGATCAGCATCGAAATCACCCCGGCGGCCATGATGGAGCCGAACAGCATCCGTGCGCCCTCTGTCCCCGGATTGGCCAGTGCAATCGACACCATCGGCCCGACCGAGGCGAATGTCACACCCATCATCACCGGCAGCTTGACCCCGAAAAACGGCGTCATCCCATAGGATTGCACGATCGTGATCACGCCGCAGACGAACAGGTCGGCGGAAATCAGAAACGCCACCTGTTCGGGTTCAAGTCCAAGTGCACGGCCAACGATAAGCGGCACGGCGATTGCGCCGGCATACATCACCAGTACATGTTGCAAACCCAGCGTGAATAACTTTGCTGGGGGCAGTATCTCGTCAACGGTATTTGCCGTCATATCTGAGGCCATATCTTGGCTCCCTGTTCTGAAATTCGGTTGCTTCTCAGGCCGAAAAACATCTCGGCCGGTGCGTGTTTTTGTCGCCAGCAGAATAAATGAAAAATCCTGCCGCCAGGAAGGCCATCAGGACGATGGCCGGACCTGCAGGAATGCTCCGCCTGCACTGCACAGGTGCATCGGTTTGATCTGGCGAATATTTTTCATTGCTCCCCCTCTTGGCTCCTCGGCTGTCATTCTAACCGGCCTGTCGTGGCAGCCGATCTTTTTCCGGGCAGGCTTCCCAAGCCGTCACAAGATAAAAAATCTATTTTTATCAGCGCAGTACCTGAAATCCTGCTCCGGATGATTTTCGCGATTGCCGCAAAACTGTTTCGCGATTGACGCAATTTTTCCATCAATCGTTCAGCGCGGCAGGTTCATGTGCCGATTCACATCCTTGTACAGAAGATAGCGGAACGGCCCGGGTCCACCCGCATAGCAGGCCTGTGGGCAGAAAGCGCGTAACCACATGAAATCTCCGGCTTCCACCTCGACCCAGTCCTGATTGAGCCGGTAGACAGCCTTGCCCTCCAGCACATAGAGACCATGCTCCATCACATGGGTTTCCGCGAAGGGAATGACGCCGCCGGGCTGGAAGGTCACGATGGTCACATGCATATCGTGACGCAGATCGGCGGGATCGACAAAGCGTGTCGTCGCCCAGACACCGCCGCAATCCGGCATTTCCGTCGGAGCGATATCGCGCTCATTCGTCACGAAAGCGTCTGGTGCATCCAGACCGTCAACCGCCTGATAGGCTTTCCGGATCCAGTGAAACCGCGCGGCGCTGTCGCCTTCATTGCGCAGAGACCAGCCGGTGCCCGGCGGAATATAGGCATAGCCGCCCGGCTCCATCAGGTGCTGCTTGCCCGCCAGAGTCAGCGTCAGCCCGCCTTCGACCACGAAAATCACCGCCTCGGCTTCGGGACTGGTCTCTGGCCGGTCGCTGCCACCGCCGGGAAGCAGTTCCCCGATATATTGCGAGAATGTTTCCGCGAAGCCGGAAAGCGGACGGGCAATGACCCAGAACCGCGCCTTGTCCCAGAATGGCAGGAATGAGGTCACAATGTCGCTGAACGTACCGCGAGGGATCACCGCATAGGCATCGGTGAACATGGCCCTGTCGGTCAGAAGCTGCGTTTGCGGCGGCAGCCCGCCTTTCGGTGAATAGTAGCTGCGGTCGGCCATGATCGTTCCTCTTTTGATTTTCCGATCATGAAACCGCCAGCCACTGGCTTTGCCAAGCCTTCAGGCGGGGCAGGCAGCCTGAAGCTTTCATAGGCATATTTTGACAATCTGTTCCTGGGTTAAGATCCAGACGACGGATTTTCTTATCCGTTTTTCTTCAGGTTCCACAGCTTCTGCGGCACCCACTCCCTTCACCAAGGCACATGTCGTTGACGGTTTGCGCAAGGAACTCTAATCCGGTCAGGGGAAGAGAAACATCCCCGGTGGGGTGCCCGGACTTCAAATCCGGCGGGGGGCGCACGGCGTCTCCGGTGGGTTCGACTCCCGCCTCTTCCGCCATTCAAGCCGGGACAGGCATTTCACAAGGCCGCATCGCAAATACGCGAAGCTGGTCACGTGGCCGCGAAAATACTTAGCCCAAATCGCCGGATTTCTCCGAGGCAAGGATCGCCCGCAAACCCGCCTCAAGATCGGGATAGAGCAGATCATAGCCAAGAACAGACTTCATCCGGTCGTTCCGAACACGCTTGGAATCGGCATAGAAACTGCGGGCCATCGGGGTCATCTCTGCCTCATCGATGGTTTCGGCGGGCGGGACCGGCAGGCCAGCCATTTCCGCCGCGATCTCGATGCTTCGATCCGGAGGGGCCGGGTCGTCGTCACACAGGTTGAAAACGCGGACAGGCAGAGGGTGATTTGCTGCCTCAGCCGGGAACGCCCCATCTATAGAGGCCACCAGCACACCCGCGATATCATCGACATGAATCCGCGAAAACACCTGACCCGGCTTGATGATCCGCCGCGCAGTGCCACTCCGCAGCTTCGCCAGAGGCCCCCGGTCCGGGCCATAAATCCCTGCCAGCCTGAAGATGGTCAGCGGCCAGCCTGCCTCATGCGCAAGATCAGACCACGCCTGCTCTGCATCCAGCCTTGCCTTGCCGCGAGCGGTCGCGGGGCGTGGCGGCGTGTCCTCATCCACCCAGTCCCCGCCATGATCGCCATAGATATTGGTCGAGGAAAGATAACCGACCCATCCCGGCTTTGCGCGGCGAAGCTCTGCGCGAAACTGCTGAAGCACGGGATCAATGCCGGTTTCGGCTTTATCAGGCCCATTTCTGCGGTCAGGATCGCCGCGCATGACCTCCGGGGCGATGCTGATCAGAATAGCATCCGCATGGCCGATTTCCTCCGTCAGCCGGGCTTCATCTCCGCGCCAGATCAGGGGCCGCGCACCGCTTGCCGCAACGCGATCCGCATCGTTCCGGGTCGTGCCGCTGACCGTCCAGCCCGCCTGAATCAGCCTCGGCGTCAGCGCGGCGGCGGAATAGCCGTGACCGAAGATCAGCATATGCATCACGAGACCCCGAAACGACCGACACTGCGGCCCTTGATGTTGCAGGCCGCACAGGCAGCCGCCGTGCTCATGCGCTCATCTCATCCAGAATTTCGGCGGCGAGCCGGTAAGAGTTCCGCCGCGCCTCGGGATCGTGGATCTGCCCGGTCAGGATCAACTCATCCGGGCGGTACTGCGCGATCAGATCGGAAAGCTGCTGCCGCACCGTCGCCGGACCTCCAACCGCACTGACGCTGAGAGCCTGTCCGACCATGCGTTCCAGCGGTGGGGTGATTTCGGCCAGATCACGGGTAGGCTGGGGAAGCTTGCCCGGTTTGCCGCTGCGAAGCCGGGCAAAGGCAAGCTTCTGGCTGGAATGCAGATAATGCGCCTCATCATCGGTCTCAGCCGCGATGACATTGACGGCAAGCATGAAATGAGGCCCGTTTTCAGCCTCGGCACGACCGGCGGGCTCGAAGCGTTCACGATAAACGCGCAGTGCCTCGGACAGGGCCGTCGGCGCGAAATGCGACGCGAAAGCATAGGGCAGCCCCGCCACCGCCGCCAATTGTGCGCCGAAAAGCGACGATCCCAGCATCCAGATCGGGACATGCGTGCCCTGCCCCGGATGGGCCATCACCTGCGCTCCGGGACGGCCCTCATCCAGATAGGACATAAGCTCTGCCACGTCCTGCGGGAAATTCTCGGCCATATCCGGGGTTTTGCGCAGGGCGCGGAACACCGCACCATCTCCGCCCGGAGCGCGACCAAGCCCGAGATCTATGCGGTCGCCATAAATCGTGGCAAGCGTGCCGAACTGTTCCGCGATGGACAATGGCGAATGGTTGGGCAGCATGATGCCCCCTGCCCCGACGCGGATGCGGGATGTTTGCCCGGCAATATGCCCGATCAGCACCGAAGTCGCCGCAGAGGCGATCCCGATCATATTGTGATGCTCGGCCAGCCAATAGCGGTGATAATTCAGCCCATCCGCCATCTGCGCCAGAGAAACGCTGTTGGCAATCGCCTCTGCGGTCGAAAACCCCTCTGGCACCGGGGCAAGGTCGAGAATTGAATAACGCATGATACCGACTTTCGTGACCAGAATTCTTCCCTCTGCGATTTAGGCACTCAGAGCCTGTCTTGCCAGTGTCGCGCCACGCTGGCACTCTTGGATGAAAGACGAGGCATCTGATGAATGACGATTTTTTCTCTACGGTCACCCCCGATCCGGCAGAGCGCGAGTATTTTACCGACCCCAAAGCCGCCGTGGCGCGGCTGACCCAGCTTTACAACGAAGCCTCGGGATTTCTGACCGAACGTTTCGTGGCCCTTCTGGGCGGCGAAGAACCTCAGGCACGCTATCGCGCCTTCTATCCCGAGGTCAGGCTGACGACCTCCAGCCACAGCAAGATCGATTCACGCCTGTCCTTCGGTCATGTCACCACGCCCGGCAGCTATGCCGCGACGATTACAAGGCCGGAACTGTTCGCGAATTATCTGGAAGACCAGATCGGCCTGCTGACGCGGAACCACGGAACACCGGTCGCTGTCGGCTACAGTGAAACCCCGATGCCGGTGCATTTCGCGGTTGCGACCCGCACCGATCTGAACGTCCCGCAAGAGGGCGTACTGAGTTTCAGCTTGCGCGACGTCTTCGATGTGCCCGATCTGAACACCGTCAATGACGATATCGTAAATGGCACCGCTGAACCCCAGCCGGATGGTGCGCAGGACCTGGCGCCCTTCACCGCGCAGCGGGTCGATTATTCGCTTGCAAGGCTGGCGCATTATACGGCCACGGACCCGAAGCATTTCCAGAATTTCGTGCTGTTCACGAATTACCAGTTCTATGTCGATGAATTCGAGGCCTTCGCCCGCAAGGTTCTGGGCGAATCCGACACGGGCTATACCGAGTTCGTCGCCCCTGGAAACCAGATCATCGACACAGCGGATGGCAAGATCGTTTCCCTTGCCAAGATGCCGCAAATGCCCGCCTATCACCTGAAGCGAGACGGCAATCAGGGAATAACGCTGGTCAATATCGGCGTCGGTCCGTCAAACGCCAAAACCGCGACCGATCATATCGCGGTGCTGCGCCCCCATGCATGGCTGATGGTCGGTCACTGCGCCGGGCTGCGCAACAGCCAGTCGCTCGGCGATTTCGTGCTGGCTCACGCCTATCTGCGCGAGGATCACGTGCTGGATGACGACCTGCCCGTCTGGGTCCCGATCCCGGCGCTTGCCGAGGTTCAGGTCGCCTTGCAGGAAGCTGTGGCCGAGGTCACAAGACTGGACGGGTATGAGCTGAAGCGGATCATGCGCACCGGCACTGTCGCTACGATCGATAACCGCAACTGGGAGTTGCGGGACCAGTCCGGCCCGATCCACAGGCTGTCGCTGTCGCGGGCCATCGGTCTTGATATGGAAAGCGCGACCATAGCCGCGAACGGATTCCGCTTCCGGGTGCCGTATGGCACGCTGCTTTGCGTCTCGGACAAGCCCCTGCATGGTGAGCTGAAACTGCCCGGAATGGCGACGGATTTCTACCGGACGCAAGTTGCCAACCATCTGCTGATCGGAGTCCGCGCGATGGAGAAGCTGCGTGATATGCCGCTTGAGCGTATCCACTCGCGCAAGCTGCGCTCATTCAGCGAGACCGCATTCCTCTGAATCCCAACAAAGCTTACGTTGCGTAATGCGCAAAAAACCGGCGAATTCTGCCCTTTCAGGCAGTTTCACCAAGCTGAGTTGAGAAAAACGGTTGAATTATTCCACGAAAACTAGTGTAGCAAGGTTCATGCCGCGAGAAGCGGCGATAGAATTCCCCTGAATTGGGGCAACGAGGAGACAAATTAATGGCTCAAGCCGTCAAGCCGATGACCAAGACGCAATTCGTCGCCACGCTCGCAGAAGAGATGGGCAGCGACAAGAAATCCGCCTCTGCCGCGCTCGATGCGATCGCCGCAGTGGTAACTCGCGAAGTTTCCAATGGCGGCGCCGTCACGCTGCCGGGCATCGGCAAAATCGCCTGCCGCGCTCGTCCTGAACGCCAGGTCCGCAACCCGCAGACCCAGGAGATGATGACCAAGCCGGCTGACAAGCAGGTGAAGGTGACCGTCGCGAAAGCTCTGAAAGACAGCGTCAACGCCTGATCGGTTTTACGATATCAAACTAAAGGCCGCCTTTCAGGGCGGCCTTTTTCTTTTACCGGCCTTCACGCCAATGATTTCCGCGCTGCCGGGGCTGGTACATCAGGCAAGCTCTGCCTAAGGTCGCACGACGAAACCCGGGGGACGCCATGGATCTCAAGTCAATCTTTATGGGGCTGACCTTTGCGTTCATGTGGGCATCGGCCTTCACCTCTACCCGCGTGATCGTGACGGCGGCACCGCCGCTGACGGCTCTGGTGATCCGTTTCGCGCTGTCGGCGGTGATCGGCATTATGCTGGCTCGTGCCCTTGGGCAGACATGGCGTCTCAGCAGAAATGAATGGCGCGTCCTGATTATCTTCGGGATCATGCAGAACGCCCTGTATCTCGGCCTCAACTGGATCGCGATGCGCACGGTCGAGGCCTCTGCCGCCGCGATCATCGCCTCGATGATGCCGCTTCTTGTCGCGTTTCTGGGATGGGTCTGGCTGGGTGAGAAATTGCGGCCCGTCGCGGTTATCGGGTTGATCCTCGGCGTGATCGGCGTGACCGTCATCATGAGCGTAAGGCTGCAACACGGGCTTGATCTTTTCGGGATGATCCTGTGCCTGATCGCCGTCGTCGCGCTGACCATCGCAACGCTTGTCGCACGTGGTGCAGGCGGAAGCCGGAACATGCTGATGATCGTCGGGTTGCAAATGGCCGTCGGTGCGGTCGTTCTTCTGCTTCCTGCGGCACTCATGGAGTGGGGCCAACCCATCGAATGGAGCTGGACGCTGATCTTCGCCTTCATCTACACGGTCGCCGCTCCGGGACTGGCCGCGACCTTTATCTGGTTCCTGCTGGTCAACCGCATCGGAGCGGTGCGGGCGGCGACATTCCACTTCCTCTCACCGATTTTCGGCGTCACCATCGCCGCGATTTTTCTGGGCGAGCGGTTTGGTCTGTCAGACGTTGTGGGCGCGATCATCGTCGCGGCGGGCATTCTGATGGTTCAGCTTGCCCGCCTGCCGAATACTGCCGCTCAGCCTGCGCCTACAGCCCGGACCGAATCCCGATCCTGACAGCGATTGACCCATTCGCTGACCGATGGCGGCGTCTTCATCGTATCGGGAAACCATGCGAAAGGACTGGCGCAGAGCAGATCAGCAGCACTGAATTCAGCCCCCAGCAAATAGGGCTGCTTCGACAAGACCTCATCGAGCCGCTGAAGCGCTGTGTCATAATCCCGCAGCGAGTCCTTCACAGCCGCGCTGTCGATCTTTTCCCATGCAAGAATAGCCGTCGTCTCCAGCACGCCCTGATACCAGACCAGCCATGACAGATAGCGCCCCCGCATCGGATCGCCAACCGGCCGACCCATCCCCGCGGAGGGAAACCGGTCGGTCAGATAAAGAAAAATCGCAGCCCGCTCACGAATGAAATCCTCGCCATCGGTCAGGTACGGCACTTTGCCTTCCGGATGCGGATTCCCCGGATCGCTTACGCCGGACCCATCCGGTCTTGGAATAGTCACAGTCTTGATGCTCACCTGATCCGTAACGTTCAGCTCATGAAGCAACTGGACCACCGCAGTCGAGCGGGATTTCGGGGCGTGGTAAAGCGTCAGCATGATGGACTCCTTGTTGTTAATGATCCAATCATAGACAGGACATCCTGACAAAAAGCGGCAGCATGGCACGCACCGATCGGTTGATGAGATTGATGGACGCGCTCCGCCGTTTGCCTGCTCCGGTGACTGCGGCACGGTTGGCCAGTGAGACCGGAGTCAGCCCACGCCAGCTTTATCGGGACATCGCAACCTTGCGAGCCGGGGGAGCGCTGATCGACGGAGAAGCAGGATTGGGATACCGGCTGACCGAGGATCCTGCTTTGCCTCCACAGAGCTTTTCACGTCTTGAAATCGAAGCTCTGCGCCTCGCGGTCGATTCTCTGCCCCGGATCGGCGATGATGAACTTGTCGATGCCGCGCGCAGCGCCTTGTCGCGCATCGTCGCCACACTGCCAGAGCGGCAGGCTTTACAGGTCAACCATTCCGCCTTGCGCAGCTTCACGACCGTAACCGACCGGATCCGGCCAAATGTCGATATGACAATGATCCGCAATGCCTGTTGGAATGAAGAAGAAATCCGCCTGAGCTATCGCGACCTTCGCAACCAGCTTACATCGCGCGAGATCCGCCCGATCGGCATGTCATATTCCGAAAACGCATTGTTGCTTTTGGGCTGGTGCCATCTGCGGAACGATTTTCGGCTGTTCCATTGCAACCGCATAATAGAAGCCACGCTGACCGGCCACAGCTTCCGCCCGCACCGCGTCGCTTTGCTGCGCGAATATGCCAGCCGGATGCGCGACGGGCATGAGGCCTGCCGGTAAACCCACATCTCAGCCGACGAAACTTAACGATTACAGCCACACAACTGCATAAAAAGGACCGGACATTCACATGCCCGATCCGGAAACAACCCGTCTGAAATCAGAACTGATAGTTCAGACCAATTTTGATCGTATGCCAGTCCGGCGTCGCTTCAGTCGACTTGCCGTTGACATCCTCAAGATGATCCTTGCCGTAGTTATGGTATTCCCACTCACCGGACAGTGACCAATTCGTGTTGAATTTCCGCTCAACACCTAGACCCACGATATAACCGGTACTGGTTTGTCCCTCATTGATATCCACGGCTCCGGCGACACCCTCAGTTCCGTAAACCGTATAATCGTAATCGATCCGACCAATACCCAGAATCCCGTAAAACCAGGTATTTTTGACATTGTTCAGAGGGCCGGCCTTGAGGCGCAAAGCAAGAACGCTGTTCACCTCATTTTCTGCGCTATATCCGTCGGTTGTGAAGTCGTCGGAGATATCGCCGCCTTCATAGCCAAGTTCGCCCCCGAAAACCCAGTCCCGCGACCCGCCCGCACGCTGCCAGCGGTAACCGAGGCGAAGCCCGTAATTTGCGCCAGACAATTCCAGCTCATTCGGTGTGGTATAGGTACGTTCATTGCCTTGGCCGATACCGACTTCGTCGTCGCCGGAAAACGCATATCCTAGTGTTACACCGGCATAACCGCCTTGCCATGTCAGCGGTTCGATGACTTCGACCGGTAGAACGGCAGGCGCAACGATCGGCGCCACATAACCGCCCGCAAAAACAGCCGAACCGGAAAACAAAGCTGCGGTGGCGACCGGGATCAGGTTAAGTTTCATAGTGAACTCCACGAACAGAGAGCGAAAACTCTCGGTGAATTAGGTAGGCAGACGATAGGAGGAACTGCTGAATACAGCAATCTATCTTAACGTTAGGTTGGCAAGTTATATCCAATTCCACCGCAAAACGCGGCAGAATTAACACAATCCTCATAATAAAAAGAAAGTTTTGATTTACCCGTTCAGATATCCAGATTTTCCACACTCAGCGCATTTTTCTGGATGAATTCGCGCCGCGGCTCTACCAGATCGCCCATAAGCTTTGTGAATATGTCTTCTGCATCTGACAAATCCTCGACCTTGACCTGAAGCATGGTCCGCGCCTGAGGATCCAGCGTCGTTTCCCAAAGCTGTTCGGGATTCATCTCTCCAAGACCTTTATAGCGTTGAAGCGACAGCCCCTTCTCACCCTCAAGGAAAATCGCCGCCAGAAGGCCCAGAGGACCCCAGATCGGCAATTCACGATCCTTGCGCAGCAAGACCGCCGGTTCCGCGTAGATTTCCTGCAATTGTCCGGTCATCTCGCCAAGACGACGGGATTCGGCGGAGCGCAGCATCGGCCCGTCCAGCGTACGGGATTCCTCGACTCCGCGCAGCAGCCGGGTCAGGCGGAGACCGCCATCCTGCGTCGGACGACCTGTCCAGCCCCGCTCATATTCCTCGGCCACCATATCCAGACGCTGCGCCACAAGCGAGGCAACCCCAGCCGCATCCTGATCCACCCGGCCCTGCACCAACGCACCGGCAATCGCCGCCTGTTCCGTGATATGCGGCGGGTAATGTGTCGGATAGGCACGCAGAATGCGCCGCGCCGTGCGGGCTTCCTCGATCACCCGCAGAAGGTCATTGCTGGAAATCGTTTCGCCAGAGGCCAGCCGCAACGTCGCGCCCTCGACTCCTTGCTGGATCAGATAATCCTCAAGCGCGGCCTCATTCTTCAGATACACCTCGGACCGCCCGCGACCGACCTTATAAAGCGGCGGCTCGGCAATATAGAGATGCCCGGCCTCGATCAGTTCCGGCATCTGCCGGAAGAAGAAAGTCAGCAGCAGCGTGCGGATATGTGCGCCGTCTACATCGGCATCGGTCATGATGACGATCTTGTGGTAGCGCAGCTTCTGCAGATTGAACTCGTCCCGCCCGATCCCGGTGCCAAGCGCGGTAATCAGCGTGCCGATCATGTCCGAGGACAGCATGCGGTCAAACCGGGCGCGTTCGACGTTCAGGATTTTCCCGCGCAGCGGCAGCACCGCCTGATTCTGACGCGAACGGCCTTGCTTGGCAGACCCGCCAGCCGAGTCACCCTCGACGATGAACAACTCGGCCAGTGCAGGATCCTTTTCCTGACAATCGGCCAGCTTGCCCGGCAGGCTGGCGACATCCATCGCGGTCTTGCGGCGGGTCAGTTCGCGGGCCTTTCGCGCAGCTTCGCGGGCCAGAGCGGCCTCAATGATCTTGCCGACGATCTGCTTTGCCTCGTTCGGGTTTTCCTCAAACCATTCGGACAGTTTCTCACCGACCAGACCTTCGACCGCGGGGCGCACCTCGGATGAGACCAGCTTATCCTTGGTCTGCGACGAAAACTTCGGATCCGGCACCTTGACCGACAGGACGCAGGTCAGACCCTCACGGGCATCGTCACCGGTGAATTCCACCTTCTCCCGTTTGGCGATCCCGCTTTCCTGCGCGTATTTCGTGATCACACGCGTCAGCGCACCCCGGAACCCGGCCAGATGGGTGCCGCCATCGCGCTGCGGAATATTGTTCGTGAAGGGCAGCACCGTTTCGTGATAGCTGTCATTCCACCACATCGCGACCTCGACGCCGATACCGTTCCGGTCACCCTCGATGAAGATCGGTTCGGGCATCACCGCCGTCTTGGAGCGGTCGATATATTTGACGAACTCGCGCACACCGCCATCATAGAAAAGCTCTGTCCGCATCGGCTCGGCGGGACGTTCATCTTCCAGAATGATGCGCACGCCAGAGTTCAGGAAGGCCAGTTCCCGCAAGCGGTTTTCCAGCGTCTTGAAGCTGTATTCGAGATTCGAGAACGTGCCGTTTTCATCGGTGATCTTCGATGAGGCCAGAAAGCGGACTTCGGTCCCTTTCTCACCAGGAGCGTCACCCACGACCTTCAGATGCTCGACCGTTTCGCCCTTTTCGAACCGGGCGACATGTTCCTTGCCGTTGCGCCAGATACGAAGCTCCAGCCAGTCGGAAAGGGCATTCACCACCGAAACGCCCACGCCATGCAGGCCGCCCGAGACCTTATAGCTGTTCTGATCGAATTTCCCGCCCGCATGAAGCTGGGTCATGATGACCTCGGCGGCGGATACGCCTTCGGTCTTGTGCATTTCGACCGGAATCCCGCGCCCGTTATCGCGCACCGAGACCGAGCTGTCCGCGTGGATTTTTACCCTGACGAAGTCGGCATGACCGGCCAGAGCCTCGTCAATTCCGTTATCGACGACCTCATAAACCATGTGATGCAGGCCGCTGCCGTCATCCGTGTCGCCGATATACATACCCGGACGTTTCCGGACAGCCTCCAAGCCTTTGAGAACCTTGATGGAATCCGCGCCATATTCGGCGGGTTGCTGGGCAGTGTCTGTCATGCCTGATTTTTTCCTGTTAACGTTGCTGATATATAGTCTCTCGCGCAGGCAAAGTCACGGCAAAGACACAGTATTTCGTGGTTTTCCGGCGCGTTGACGCGAACTCTTGCGCGAAACCCCTGCATCGCCTCAGACTTGGAAGATCGCCGATATTGGGGGCAAGACATGAGGTGGGTTCGGTTCATGTTATGGATGATTCTGGGCGTCGCACTGATCTGGGTCGCCGGTCGGCTGGTTTTCCCGGTCCCGCCAACCGAGGGCCGGGACACGGAAAGCGCGATCCCGTTCGATGAATCCACCACGCTCGGACCAAGAGCGGCAGAGGCACTGACCGCGCATCCCGGACAAAGCGGCGTTGTGCCGCTGCCCGGTGGAACGCAGGCTCTGCAAAGCCGACTGGCGCTGATACAAGGGGCCGAGCGCTCGCTGGATGTGATGTATTACATCTGGCACGACGACGAATCCGGGCTGATCCTGATGGATACGCTGCGCGATGCTGCCGAACGCGGGGTGCGTGTCCGGCTTCTTCTGGACGATAACGGCATCGCAGGACTTGATCCGATACTTGCGGCATTGAATACCTTGCCGGATTTCTCGGTCCGGCTGTTCAACCCTTCAGTGATCCGCCAGCCGAAAATGCTCGGCTTCGCGCTGTATCCGCTGCGTATGAACCGGCGGATGCATAATAAGGCGCTCATCGTCGATGGTGCTGCGGCCATCGTTGGCGGCCGCAATATCGGCAATGAATATTTCGCCGTCGGCGATGCGCCTGCATATCTCGATCTGGATGTGCTCGGCGTCGGTCAGGTCGTTCCCGACACGGCAAGGATCTTCGACGAATACTGGAACAGCCAGCCGGTTCTGGCACTTGAACAGGTCATCAGCGGCAGCGGCGATATGCAAGCGTTCGACCGGGCAGTCGAGACGGCGCAGAACTCCGAAATCGGCCGCGCCTTCACCGCAAGCGCCCGGACCGCCGCAAGCCGGATGACCGAGGGAGAGGCTCCGTCGATGGAATGGACCACCGTTCAGGTGGTGGCGGATGATCCGGCCAAAGGGGTCGGAGAGGCAACGCGAAGCGAATTGATGATTACGCGGCTGCGCGACATTCTGGGTGGCGTTGATCGCAGCCTCGATCTGATTTCCGCATATTTCGTACCGGGCCGGCAGGGCAGCCGGATGTTTGCGGAACTGGCCCGGGATGGAGCACGAATCCGGGTGCTGACCAATTCATGGCAGGCGACCGATGTTCCTATGGTCCATGCGGGCTACGTCAAATACCGGCGCGAGTTGCTTGAGGCAGGCGTTCAGCTTTATGAGTTGAAGCATGTCAGCGGTTCACCCGCCGGGAAAGAGGAGCTCGGCCCAGTCGGGTCCTCGGGCGCATCGCTTCATGCAAAGACCTTCTCGGTTGACGATGCAAGGCTGTTCATCGGCTCTTTCAACTTCGATCCCCGCTCAGCCCTGCTGAATTGCGAGATGGGGTTCCTGATCGAAAGCGCCGATATGGCACGGGCAGGTGCTGACGCGATGACGGATCGGCTGGCGGATCGAAGCTATCAGCCGATGCTGGTCGATGGTGACATGCAGTGGCGCGATCCGCAGCCGGATGGCACGGCGCGTATCATCGACAGCGAACCGGATCTGGGTCTGTTCGACCGGGTTCTGGTCTATATCCTGAACCTCCTGCCGATTGAGGGGTTATTGTAACCTTATCGCTCGACAGCAGATGAGACGCCCGCCGTCTTGCTGATCTCGATGCGCCGGGCGCGGTCGTCGAAGGCCGTGAAAAGCTCGGCCCCGGTGCCGGTCAGGATGGTCTGCGCAGGCAGAACCGAGACCTGATCATAAAGCGCCGCACGCCGGTCATCATCCAGATGCGCCGCCACTTCATCCAGAAGCAATATCACCGGCTGATCCGACAGCGCACGCGCATTCGCCAGAATAAGCGACAAAAGCAGCGCTTTCTGCTCTCCGGTCGAGGACAGCGCCGCAGGCATATCGTCCTCGCCCCAGCTTGCCCCGAGATCGGCGCGATGCGGTCCGGTCAGACTTCGGCCCGCAGCCAGATCGCGGGCACGCATCGATTCCAGCCGACCGAAAATATCCGCGGCATTCGGATCATCGGCAAAGCCCTCTCCCGGCAAAAGACGCAGCCTTGCGGCGGGGAAGCCGGTCTCATCCTCTTGCGCCGCCATCAGGGATTTCAATGCGGCAAGGCGATTCACCGTGATCCGCGCCCCTGCCTCGGCCATCTGCGCTTCAACCGCGCGATACCAGCCGGGATCGGTGATCTGGTCGCGTAACATACGGTTCCGCTCACGCATGGATTTCTCATAGATCAGCGACGCCTCGGCGTGATCCGGATGAAAGCTGAGCGTGATGCGGTCGATAAAACGCCTCCTTCCCTCTGGCGCATCGGTCCAAAGCCGGTCCATCGCCGGTGTCAGCCAGATCACCCGCATCAGCGTTCCAAGCACAAGCTGCGGCACCTGTTTATCGTCCAGCATGACCTCGCGTCGGCCACCGGGCGGGGCGGTTGTCTCGGCCTGATGATCACCGATACCGGCCCTTATACGCCAGCCCGCCCCGACGCCCTGCCGCGCCTGATCATGTGGCGCGGCGCCGCGCATCCCCCGACCCGGCGACAACATCGAGACCGCCTCAAGCACATTGGTCTTGCCCGACCCGTTCGCCCC
The DNA here is from genome assembly GCF_027913215.1 of Paracoccus aerodenitrificans. Lineage (GTDB taxonomy): Bacteria > Pseudomonadota > Alphaproteobacteria > Rhodobacterales > Rhodobacteraceae > Paracoccus > Paracoccus aerodenitrificans. The sequence continues at coordinate 2,884 of NZ_CP115784.1, read as the reverse complement.
ATAAAGCGCTACTGGCCGCGCATCGAGATCAAGATCGAGGCGCGGCCAGGAACGGAATTGGGCAAGTGTCAGGCGGTGCAGGCTCACACGCGCATCGGCATGACGACATAAACCGCCGAGGGGTCCGTCCCCTCACGGATCAACGCGGCGTCGCCCGAGCCGTTGAACATGAAGACAGCATTCTCGCGGTCGATCTGCGCGGCGATTTCCTGCAGATATTTGGCGTTGAATCCGATCTCCAGCGCTTCGTCGCCATAGGCCACCGCAAGTTCTTCATCGGCGGTCCCGGCATCAGGCGCGTTTACGGACAACACCACCCGGTCCATATCGAGCGCAAGCTTGACCGCCCGAGAGCGTTCGCTGCTGACAGTGGCCACACGGTCCACGGCGCGGGCGAAATCATTCGCATCGACTTCCATCTTGCGGGCATTCGCCACTGGAATGACGCGGGTATAATCCGGGAACGTACCGTCGATCACCTTCGAGGTCAGGGTGATATTCGGCGTCGCAAAGCGCACCTTGGTTTCGCTGACCGAAACGGCAATCTGGGCCTCGTCGTCCTCCAGCAGCTTGCGAAGCTCAGCCACGGTCTTTTTCGGAACGATGATACCGGGCATATCCCCGGCCCCCTCGGGCAGAGCCGCGTCGATCCGGGCCAGACGGTGCCCATCGGTCGCCACGCAGCGCAGCACCTTCCCGTCCTCAGCATCGGCGATATGCATATAGACGCCGTTCAGATAATACCGCGTCTCTTCGTTCGAGATGGCGAATTTGGATTTGTCGAAAAGCCGCCGCAGGACAGCAGCGGGGGCGGCGAAATTCGCCGTATATTCGGAATTGGCCATGACCGGGAAATCCTCGGTCGGCAGCGTGGCCAGTGCGAAGTTCGACCGTCCGGCCTGCACGGTCAGCCGGTCATTCGCGCTGTCGACCGCAATCGTCACCAACGAGCCGTCAGGCAGCTTCCGTGCGATCTCATTCAGCATCTGCGCCGAAACCGTCGTCGCGCCGGGGCGTTCGACCTGAGCCGTGGTGCGGTCGACAACTTCGGTATCCAGATCCGTGGCGCGGAAGCTGACACCGTCCGGGGTCGCCTCGATCTGCACATTTGCCAGAATCGGAATTGTGTGGCGGCGTTCCACGACGGATTGCGCCTGCGCCACGGCCTTTACCAGATCGGCCCGTTCGATCGAGAATTTCATAATCTGTCCTCTGTCTCGCGCACCGGATTGTACGCCTCAACCGGCATCTGGCCGGTTGAAGGAATGTCGATGGAAATGCGTCCGGAATCAAGCCTCGAGGGAACGGCGAAGAAGCTGAACGTCTTCGGCCATCCCGTGATCCTCGGCGCAGAGCTCTTCTATCTTCCTCACACCATGCATGATCGTGGTGTGATCGCGGCCTCCGAAGCGGCGTCCGATCTCGGGCAGGCTACGGGTCGTCATCTGCTTGGCCAGATACATGGCAACCTGACGCGGGCGGGCAATGGTGCGGACACGTTTCTGCCCGACCAGATCGGCCAGCTTGATATTATAATGTTCGGCCACTTTCCGCTGGATATCCTCAATCGACAATTTGCGATCCGAGGCCCGCAGAATATCCGCCAGACAATCCTGCGTCAGTTCCATGTCGATCTTGCGACCCACCAGACTGGCAAAGGCAAAGAGGCGCTGCAACGCGCCTTCCAGCACACGCACATTCGAGGTGATCCGGTGGGCGAGAAACTCCAGCACACCGGGTTCGATGCACAAACCGGCATATTGGGCGCGGAACGCATCGGTCTTGGACTGCAGGATGCCAAGGCGCAATTCGTAATCCGTCGGGTGCAGATCCACGACCAGACCGCATTGCAGACGCGATTTGATGCGGTCCTCAAGATCCTTGATCTCCCCCGGCGCACGGTCGGCGGAAATCACGATCTGCTTGCCCTGATCGACAAGCGCATTGAATGTATGGAAAAACTCTTCCTGCGTCGATTCCTTGCCGGCGATGAACTGGACATCATCGACCATCAGCACTTCGACCGTGCGGAACATTTCCTTGAAATCCATCACTGTCCGTTCACGCAGCGCCTGAACAAAGCGATACATGAACTGTTCCGCCGACAGATAGAGAACACGCGATTCGGGACGGCGGGTGCTGATCTCACTGGCGATGGCGTGCATCAGATGCGTCTTGCCAAGTCCGACCCCGCCATAAAGGAACAGCGGGTTAAAGGTCACCGGCCCGCCTTCGGCGACACGGCGGGCAGCGGCATGAGCAAGCTCATTCGGCTTGCCGACGACAAAATTGTCGAAAGTGAAACGCGCATCGAGCGGTGCCGACATATCGTTTTCCGCCGGGCGCACCGGCTCGGCCGCATTGCGCCGCGCAGGCGCACGTCTTGGCGCTGCCGCGACGTTGAAGCTGATCCGCGTGACCGCCGCACCGGCATCGTGCAGAGCCTCACGAATGGCTTCGGCGTAATGCCTCTGCACCCAATCGGAAATGAACCGCGTCGGTGTCGCGATCCGGGCCTCTCCGGCCTCAACCCCGGTCAAAGCCAGAGGCGCAATCCATGCGGTATGATTATTGCTGCCGACCCGCCCACGTAGCGTATCACTGGCCCTGTCCCAAAGCTCTTGCATTATTATCTTCTCGTTCGTCTTGTCCCCAACTCCCGGCACCGTCAGGCACCGGGCGATTCACAGCACGTCGGGATCCGGCCAAGACATATGATGCATGAGAATAAACCTCACACACCTGTCTCTGGCCGAGACAGAAACGAACTAACCCTGCGGAAGGGGTGGCAGCCCCTTCCGCCTTGTCTTGCTCTGACCGATTAACGGTCTTCCAAATCGCTTCCGTGAAGTCGGCGGCAGGACCGACTCGGGCGCGATTTCCC